>JAEWSH010000061.1 GCA_023398375.1 Bacillota bacterium
ATTTCTCTGAAATTCTTTTATAGAATTTTCAGGGTTGCATTACTGTTTAGGAATCATTCTTCCTAGAAATTTCGACTCATTTCTCTTTCGATCCATTCGTCTCAAATTTCCTTTTCAAGGTTCGTTCTGCTAACTTTTCTTTATGAAAATTACTCATTTATTTGTATCGGTCAGCTTGAATATATTATCACATTGTTCGACATCTTGTCAACATGTTTTTTATATTTTTCTAACCAGCGGAGAAGGAGGGATTCGAACCCTCGCATCGCTATTAACGATCTACTCCCTTTCCAGGGGAGCCCCTTCAACCTCTTGGGTACTTCTCCAAAAGCCTAAACATAAAGAAACGGAGAGGATGGGATTCGAACCCATGCGCCCTTGCGGACAAACGGTTTTCAAGACCGCCTCGTTATGACCACTTCGATACCTCTCCATAATGAATGAAACTATTATTGAAAATATTGAAATACTTTCAATATTCTCTGTCATGCTTTGCTGTTACAAATATGTTACTCAGCGGCGACAAGTGATATTCTATCATTTTTATTTTTTGATGTCAATAAGATTCTCCAAAGTTTTTTTAATATTTTTTTATGCTTGATTTTTCTGAAAAACTTGGGCTATTTGAAGATCCTCAGGTGTCGTGATTTTGATATTTTTATAATCACCTTCTACTAATTTTACCTTCTTATTGGTAAAGGTTTCCAATACCATTGCATCATCTGTGACCGTGATTCCTTTTGCAGCTAAAGTATCTTCTTCTTTCATTAATCTTGTATATGCCAGATTTATTAATCCATATTCAAATACCTGCGGTGTCTGGATCATCCATACTGAATTACGGTTAGGCGTTGTTTTGATATAATCATTTTCATCTGCAATTTTAATCGTATCCTTTGCAGGCATTCCAACAACGCAAGCCTTCTCTTTTCTTACACCGTCAAGTGCTCTGCGTAATATATTCTCTCCTATGAACGGTCTCGCACCATCATGAATCCATATATAACATTTGTATTCGGTGTCAAATAAAAATTCTGTTATTGCCTGCAGACCATTATATACAGAATGGTAACGTTCCTTTCCGCCTTCCACAATCATTCTTACCTTGGAAAATTGAAAACGGTCTACGATTTTACTCTGCACATACGTTTCTTCATCAGTTCCAACAACAATAATAACATCTGTAATACATTCTGATCGTTCAAACGTCTGTAAAGAATAATAAAGCATCGGCTTATTTTCCAATAACAAATATTGTTTTTTCTGCTTCGTCTGCATTCTCCTGCCTTGCCCTGCTGCTAAAACCACTGCTATATTTCTTTCATCCATATCCATCCCATCCATATCCACACTTTCCGGCATGCCGTTACATGCGGCACAAATAATCCGTGAGAAGAAGACTCGTAGGAGGCTTCTTCCAGTGTGAGATTTAGAGATTCTTAGCTGCGGTATTTTTGCTGCTTAGAATTTCTTCTCACGCTTTCCTATCGTTCTCCCAGCTTCAGATTCGGCACTGCATTCAGATCATACCCGCTCCTGGTTCCTGCAAGGTATTCGTAATATCCTGCTGTTCCTATCATAGCCGCGTTATCTGTACAAAGAACTGGAGAAGGATGGTAGAATTCTATTCCTTCCTTGCCACATGCTTCGGCAAATGCATTGCGTAAAGTTGAATTTGATGCGACACCACCAGCAATTGCAAATTTATTAAAATGATATTCTTTCACTGCTTCTAGAGAATGTTCTACCAATACATCCACAACTGCTTTTTGAAAAGAAGCGGCAACATCTGCTATGTTTACTTCTTCTCCCTTCATCTGACATCCGTTCAAATAATTCAATACTGCTGATTTTAATCCGCTGAAACTGAAATCATATGCAGAACCATCTACTTTTGCTCTTGGGAAATGAATCGCTTCCGGACTACCTTTTTTTGATAATTTATCAATTTTAGGACCACCGGGATATCCTAGGCCGATAGCTCTCGCCACCTTATCAAAAGCTTCTCCTGCCGCATCGTCTCTGGTTCTCCCAATAATTTCGTACTTTCCATATCCCCGGACAACCACAAGGTGAGAATGTCCTCCTGATACAACAAGACATATATATGGTGGTTCCAGTTTTTTGTTTTCAATGTAGTTCGCACTGATATGCCCTTCTATATGATGGACTCCGATCAATGGAATACCCGAAGCAAAGCAGATTGCTTTTGCTGCTGATACGCCTACCAGGAGTGCACCCACAAGTCCAGGACCATACGTAACTGCAATTGCTGTAATATCCTGTAAAGTAACATTTGCCTCTTTTAATGCTTCTTCGATTACTTGATTGATTTTTTCAATATGTTTTCTTGAAGCAATTTCTGGCACAACGCCTCCATATAAAGTATGCAGTGCAATCTGTGATGAAATTACATTTGATAATACCTCCCGGCCATTTTTCACGACAGCAGCGGCAGTTTCATCGCAGGAACTTTCTATTCCCAGTATCAATATATCTTCTTTATTCATTTTTGTTTGTATCAGCCAATTCCCATCCGTAGATTTTCCAATGGCCTTTATCGTCCTTTCTTAAAAGAAATTGTTCCGTTGTAAATTTTAACTTTGTACCCTGTCTTAGTGTAAACATACAGTATAATTTTGCAAATTCATATCCGCCCGTGGAATAATATTCTACATCCATGCTCGTGGAAGTAGAATAACTCGATATCGTGCATTTTTTTTGCGCAAAATCCTGAATATCTGCTTTTAAATCTATCAGATATTGCTCGTCCGATTTATTTGCTATGAGTTCATCATCATAGAGTTCTCTGATTTTAAATGCTAATGCTTTCAATTCCTCTTCCGTATATTTCTCATTATAAAAACATTTTGTAATCTCACAGTAATATTTTAAAACCTCTTTTGGAGATGGTGGATAAGAAATCTCAAAATCATCTAACAGCAGACTTTGCACTGCTGTAATCTGTACTGATTCTTCCTTTTCCGGTACTGTTCTATTAGACAAATAAAAATAATAAGAGATTATTAATGCAATTAAAATGATTAATATAATTGTCCCTTTTACTCCTTTAAAGCGACCCATAGATATCCCCCCGCATTTCTAATCTTCTGTAAATACAAGTTCTGCTGTCTTGCCGTCTTTTCCAGCTACTGTATTTTTAAATATCTTTTTTACATCATCAACATATGCCTCCGGATGTGTAAGTGACGGGCTGAAATGTGTCAACCAGAGCTGTGATACCTCTGCACTTCTTGCAAGTTCTGCTGCTTCATAAAATGTCATATGTTTATGTTCTTTTGCCTTATCTGCTTTATCAGTTTCTCCGTACATCCCTTCACATATAAATAAATCGGCATTTCTTGCATTCTTTATGATGCTCTCGGTAGGCCTTGTATCTGTACAATAAGTTAATTTCAATCCTTTTCTTGCCTTGCCCAATACCATGTCCGGGGTATATATGTTATCTTCTATCTGTACTGTTTCGCCTTTTTGAAGTTTATTCCAATATCTCTTATCAATTCCAAGTGTAATTGCCTTCTCGATCTGGAATTTACCTATTCTGTCAATCACAATATTATAGCCGTAGCATAATACATTGTGATTCACCTTAAAGGCTTCAATCCGAAATCCATCAAATTCGAACTTCTGCTCCGCTTCTGCTATTTCCACGCAATTTAACGAAAAAGGGAGTTCTGGTGCTATCACTCTTAATGCACTCACAACTCTTGTTAATCCCTTTGGTCCAATTAAAGTCAAAGGTTCTGTCCGTTCTGCATTTCCCATCGTTAGCAGCATTCCAGGCAATCCGCTTATATGGTCTGCATGGAAATGTGTAAAGCAAATTACATCTATTGGTTTTGGACTCCAGCCCTTTTCCTTCATGGCTATCTGTGTCCCTTCTCCGCAATCGATCAAAATATTCTTACCGTTATATCTGGTCATTAACGCAGTCAGCCAGCGGTAAGGAAGGGGCATCATTCCTCCGGTTCCAAGTAAACATACATCTAACATTTATAACCCTCGTTTGCTCTTATTTATAAAAATTCATTTATTTCCTCTATTTCTACCGGAATCTGTAATATCTTTTTTAATGATTCATAGCATTCTTCGCACAGATCTAGTTTTTCCTTCTGTCCATCTTTTGTCGAAAAATAACCAAACTGTTGTTCTATGCTGCAGCACCCCTCCCTTAAGATCCCATTCTCAACCTTAAGGTGCTTCTGACACATATTGCATACTACTTCCTGTAGTTCCTTTTGTTCTGAATATATACGCATTTTTCTTCCTCCTAAGTTCACATTACGGTTCCTTTACGTCTCCATTATACGCATTGTCGTTCTGTAAACCTAGTGGTAATTGTTCCTACCGCTTCCACATAATAACAGCATTTTCACATGGGCTTTCATAAAAATTTTTCCGAATTCCTTCTGCTAAAAATCCGAGTTTTTCATATACATGTATAGCAGCTGCATTGCTTTCTCTGACTTCTAAAGTAAATTTCTGTATTCCTATTTTATCTGCATTTTTCATGAGTTTACATAACATATCGGCTCCAATTCCCATATTCCGATATTCAGGTCTGATTACCACATTCGTTATTTCACCCTCTCCGGCAATGTCTCGCAGGCCACAGCTTCCGATAATCTTATTATCCTCTTCAGCTACCATATAATGTGCATATTCTGCTTCTATCATTTCTAAAAAAGCATTTTGTGACCAAGGCATGGAAAACGTTTCTTCTTCTATCTTAGCTACTTCTTCTACGTCTTTTTTCTGCATATCTCTAAATCGTATCATGTTGTTCCTTTTCCATTCTCTCTCGTTCAGCCTGGGATAATCTCAGATAATTCGGCTGGTGTTCTTCTGCTGTCTCGATTTTACCCTCTGTAAAGTAAATCTGTGCAAGTGCCGCAATGGAAGATGCGCTCTGTCTGTTTCTGTGAGCCGGCGCAAGATGATAAGCTACTCTTAATTTATATGCTATCTTTTCAGAAAATACAGGAATACCATCTCCCACAAAAATAACATTCCTGTCTATTCTATTCAATTTATCTATCAATTCATCCATTGTGAGTGCACATTGCGCTTCTATGGTTTGCAGCCGGTACCCCCTGTTCTTTTGGGCATACTCTGAAGAGGCCTCTGCAAATTCATAGATACCCGCATATACTTGTCCGCGTCTTGCATCCATAATCGGGCATACCAGCAAATTAGTTCCATACATATTATAAGCCAATCCTTCTAATGTCGGTATCCCGATTAAAGGTTTTTGTAAAGCAAATCCTAATCCCTTTGCTGTTGCAGAACCAATGCGCAGTCCCGTAAAAGACCCTGGCCCTGCTGCCACTGCAATTGCATCAATTGTATGCATATCTAACTCGACCATTTTAGTGATTTCTTCCAGCATTGGCAATAATGTCTGAGAATGTGTCTTCTTGTACTGTATCGTATATTCCGCAATTAGATTGTCCTCTTCTACAACAGCTATAGATGCTGTTAATCCTGAACTGTCCATCGCCAATATCTTCATTTATATCAACCTCAATCTATCCTAGTTTCACTTACATAATAGTTATTTTACGATAATCAAATCCTTTTTTCAAATCTTTTTCAATTATGATCTGTTTATAGGTATCCGGCAGAATCTCGGTTACCAGTTCAGCCCATTCGATCATGCAGATGCCTTTCCCATAAAAATAGTCTTCATATCCGATTTCTTCCATTTCTTCCACATCACCAATACGATATACATCAAAATGATAAAATGGCAATCTGCCCTCTTCATATACTTGCACAATTGTGAAGGTAGGACTGCAAATCGGTTCAATGATGCCGAGTCCACACGCTACCCCCTGGGTAAAGACAGTCTTTCCGACCCCAAGGTCTCCATTCAAAGTATACACTTCTCCCGCCTTTGCCTGTTCACCAATTTTTTTCCCCAGTGCATAGGTCTCCTCTGCTCTCCAAGTCTCTACAACCATTTCTGTATTCTCCATTACGCGTTCATACTTTGATTTTTACCTTTTGGGGCGGCATATGTGTCGAAATCGCCTCTATTACTGCTACTGTTTTTTCACCCATATCTCTTCTTGGAAATATGGAAGCATTTACCTTGGAAGTATAAACAATGATACTATTCCGGGTGGAAACTGCTTTTAACAGATCCGTCCATGCCTGATACTGGACTTCCTCACCCTGAGATATCTCTATTCCTTCTTCTGTCATCCTATAATGTAGAGGTTTCTTAAATGCCGGTGTATTATTTGCCTGTTGCTGTGCTTTTAAGAAAAGTGTCCACGGCAGATATAAGATGATCACTGCTCCGGCAATTGCAGAAATGAAACCACCATTCATAAAAAAATTGACCACCAGCAGGATTCCGACAATCGTTCCAAATATGCCTGCAAATCCTGAGTAGGTGTGAAACAACATATAATCATATAAGTCCCCTGATTTAATTTTAACATCAAATTCCACTTCCATCTATTTATACTCCATGTTCTTTATAAGTTTAAAAAGCACCTACAGAGTAGGTGCTCTTAATCTTTATTATACTTAATTTTTAATAAAGTGCAAGTTATTGTTATTCATGGCGCAATGCTTCAATAGGACTTAACTTCGCTGCTTTTTTTGCTGGATAGATACCAAAAAAGATACCCACACCGGATGAGAATAACGTTGCGATCAATATTGTTGACACTTTAATATCCGCCCTGAATTTTATTGCGGCACAAATTCCAACTGCTCCCATAGTCCCCAGCGCAATGCCTATGATACCTCCCAAAAGTGTGATAATGGCAGATTCTGACAGGAATTGCAGCAAGATGGAATTGGTCCTTGCACCAAGTGCTTTTCTGATTCCAATCTCCCTCGTTCTTTCTGTTACAGATACCAGCATGATATTCATGACACCGATACCGCCTACTAACAGAGAAATGGCTGCAACAAATGATACAAAAAGTGTGATCGCACCCATAATTGAGTTAAATTCTGCCATTTGATCCTGGAATGACTGCATCTGGAACATACTCTCCCCACGCACATTATGTCTGGCTTCCATCAGACGAATACTGTCCTGTGCGATTTGTGAAGAATTTTCCGGCGACATGGCTTCAATATAGAAACCATCAAATCCATCAATATAAAATCCATATGATGCTCCCATGACACTGATCGGCATCTCTACCTGTACCATATCCGAATATCCCATCATGCTCATTAATGAGGAAGCACTGTCCGCCCTGATTCCAACTATCGTCAGCACCTGTGACGAATTATATATGGATACTTCCAGATCCATGCCAACGACATTCGTTGTACCAAATACCTTTTTCGCAGTCGCCTCTGTTACTACACATACCTTTCTGGCTGATTCATATTCATCCTTGGTAAAATACCTTCCCTTAATGATCTTATCATTACTGGTAAATTCCAACCATTCATTACCGCCCGAAACATATCCGTCAAAGTTTCCTTTCCTGCCTGATGCGACACAATTCATCTGATAAGCAGGCGTTACGCCTTTTACATTGGCAACTTTCTCGCAGATAGCGTCAAAGTCAGCCTGCGCAAATTCAATATTGGATTTATTCTTATTTGAATTGATCTGCAAATATAACAGATTCCCTTGCATTTGATTCAGTTCATCATTAATCTGCCCCTTAACTCCATTACCAATTGAAATGAGCATAATAACAGAAGAAATACCGATAATGATTCCGAGCATGGTTAAAACAGAACGTCCTTTATTGCTCTTAATATTCATAACAGCAATCTTGATATATTCCCAAAATTGTGACATCTCATATTCTCCTTATTATTCTGTTGCCGCCTCATCTTTCGGCATGGCCTCTACTTTAGCCCCTTCTACTACACCATTCGGCAGTGCTGTAATAATCTGGTCTCCCTCCGATAGTCCTTCTACGATTTCTGTGTCGTCATCAGAAGATATTCCTATCTTTACAGGTTTTCTTACTACGACTCCGTCCTTTACGATATAACAGAAATCACCTTCTGTATCAGCATTAACAGATTCAATTGGTGCAATTAATACATCTTTCGCTTCCTTCGTATGAATCACTGCCTTCGCTTCAATACCAAGGAATATATTCTCATCTCCGTCATCGATATGTACTTCTACCGTTACCATCGGTGTCCCTGCTGAATTCGGTATTGCTACATGGTTGATCTTACTCACTGTACCTTTATAGCTATTTCCATTAATCGTAATATCTGCTTTCTGGTTTACTTTCAGATTGACAAGATCATATTTTGATACCGATATCTCAACCTTTACATTTTCATTGCTCTCCAGTGTCAGAAGTTCTGCTCCGTCAATCGCCGGTCCCCCTGCAATTGCATTTACTTTTGTAATGACACCAGAAAAATCTGCGGTAATCCCCTTTTTAGCTTCTTCCAATAAACTGGCTGCCCTTTCCGCTTCCACCTGACTTGCCTCGCTCTTTAATTCCTCAGACTTCATTGTTGCGCCATTTTTTAATGCTGCTTCAGCCCCTGATTGATAGGTTTTTGCTTCATTACATGCTATTTCAAGATCAGAATAATCATTTTTTGCTTTAATTAGAATATCTTCTCTGTTGTCCTTGGTCTTATAATCGCTCAGTAAGCTGATCTCATTACCTACCCTGGCTATTTCAGCATTCGTTTGTGCAATTACTTTCTGCATATTATCAATTACTTTTTGGGAAAGATCTTCTTTTGTCAACTCATACTGGTAATTGGCGAGACTTCTATTAAGGCTGTATTGCTGATTATAAAGGTTTGCCCTTTTCTTGATTATCTCGTCATTAATACTATCCTCTAATTGTTTGATATATTCTTTCTGAAGTGCCATGAGTGCATGGTAATTTTGAATCTCTGTAACTGCTTTTGCCAATTGCTGTTGAAATTTTGCGTTTTCCTCAGCTGTTCCCTGATAAGAATACTTACTTGCTTCTCCCTGCAGGATTGTCTGTTTACTGCTTGCTTCCATGTCTTCAATATTGAAAGTCAGCAACTGGTCACCAGCTTTTACAACATCTCCCAGTTCTACATTTACATCCTGTATATTTGATTTTGTTGTTGCATTAGAAAAATAAGTTCTTGTAATTTCGCTTTTTACAGTTCCGCTTGTCTCTATGGAAGAATTAATCGTTCCTTTTTTCACTGTTACTGTTTCGACCGGTATGCTGGCGCCTTTTGCCGCTACACTTTGAAATACAAAAAATAGAATAATTACAAGCAGTATTCCACCGAATATGCTGAATTTAATAATCTTCTTTTTCTTCTTCTGATTCATCTTTGCTCTTACTTTTGGTTCTTTTATCTTTTTTTCTTTCCATTTCTTCACTTTCTTTTCCCCCATATCATATTCTATTTCTATACTATTGTTTTCATTTAGTATCATTTCAGACATATTAATTATTCACCTCTTGTAAAGTCTTCTTCGATTTTTCCGTCTTTAATCTTAATTACTCTCTTGGCTTGCTCGGCAATATCATCATCATGCGTAATCAAGATTACGGTTCTTCCTTCTTCATGTAATTCTTTCAAAATTCCCATAATCTCTTTTGTAGAGCCTGAATCCAGATTACCGGTTGGTTCGTCTGCCAGTATCACCGGTGGTGCCTGCGCAATAGCCCTTGCAATAGCAACCCTTTGCTGTTGTCCTCCTGACATCTCAGAGGGTTTATGTGAAATACGTTGTGAAAGACCTACCTTTTCCAACGCATCTAAAGATAATAACTTCCTTTCCTTCTTGCCGATACCACGGTAAATCAACGGCAGTTCTACGTTTTCATATGCGGTCAGATTCTGAATCAAATTAAATCCTTGAAAAACAAATCCTATCTCTGCATTCCGAATATCTGACAATTCATCGTCACTAAGTGATGACACATCTTTCCCATGAAGAAAATAACTGCCGCTTGTAGGAACATCCAGACATCCAAGCATATTCATCAGAGTCGATTTTCCTGAACCTGAATGACCTATAATGGCAACAAATTCTTTTTCCTTAATTGTGACATTCACATTATCCAATGCCCTTACTTCATTTTCTCCTGGATTGTATATCTTACACATATCCTTAATTTCAATTAATGTTTCCATGTTCGCTCCCATCTGCATGGCTTGACGTACTTACAAACCCAAACGCACGAAATACTTTCCTTTTACATTATTATTTTATTGTATTATGCAATTAGTACAATAATACATTTTATTTCATTTGTCAATATAGTTGACTCTATTCATTAAAACGCATAAAGATTAACTTTTTCTTCACTTCCTACTTAATTTTTTCTTAAATATAAGGAAAATATAAAAGAAAGTAAATTCTTTTCTCAAAAAATTACTTTCTTCTTTACTATTTAACTTATTCTCTTTTAATCTTTTAATCTTTTATAATTGGACTTATTTTTTTATATAGTAAAAGTGTAACTATAGATACTACAAATCCTTTTAATAAATTAAACGGTGCAACCGCAAATAGTATAAATGTACTAAGATCTGTTATCGCTGGATTAACTGCTGTTCCCATTGCTATCAGTGCTTCCATAGGCATTTGAAATGCCTTGGAATAAGTTGGCAATAAGACGTATGCATTCAACGCGCTGCCTATGATCGTCATAACTAGAATTCCTGACAGCATCCCTAACAGTGCTCCCTTCTTGCTCTTATTCTTACGGTAAATAATTCCTGCTGGTACCACCAAACCACATCCTATTAAAAAATTAGCGAATTCTCCGATACCTGCCGTTATGGTTCCATTCAGAACAAAGTTCAATAATACCTTAATCAATTCAATTACAGCAGCAGCTACCGGTCCCATTGCAAAAGCACCTATGAGAACAGCCACTTCACTTAAATCGATCTCATAAAAGCTCGGAGCAAATCCGAGCGGAATTTCAAATAGCATCAGCACCGTTGCAACAGCTCCTAACATGGCTATCTGTATCATATGTCTCAAATTCATTGATCTGTTTGTTCCATTTTGATTGTTTTGTTTCATAATTAGCTCCCATCTGCGACCTTTGGTCGCATACAAAAAAAGTGCCCCATATCAAATATGGGGCACCTGCTTACATTGTATTACAATTGTTGTCTTCTATCATCCAGACTTTACTGTCGGTTTTGGAATAGAGAATACTCGCACCAAATCAACCACTTACGTGGGTCGCGGACTTTACCGCCGGTAGGGAATTGCACCCTGCCCCGAAGAACTTTTCCTTATAAATAGCCTAATGCTATTATTTATCATCTCTTTTATCTTAGAATGTATCCTATACTTTGTCAATATAATATTTCTAAAATCTGTGAGGGGCGGTCACTAAAAGCCCAAAAGTACTCCTGTTGCCATTCCCACTTTTCCCCCATCCTGAAGAAATTTCTTCATGTGTTTCTGCAAAGAAGTATCTTCCGGCAATTCATCAGGTTCATGCTCATCCAAAAATGATGTATGCACCTTGTACACCCATTCAAGATAATCCTTCGACTCCGGATCTGTTTCCAGAATCGAAAATGCACTCTGGAAACGAATAATTTTTGAGGACTCCGGAAGCAGTTTTCTGAGGGAAGGTGACAATAACCACGACTCGCACATTATTTTTGCCTTGCCGTATTCCGGATAAAATCTACCTAAAAATTCCTTTGCGGCATCATGGGAATTCCTTAATTTTGTCCTCTCCATATCTGCATCGGAAGGGATATGGATGCTTACTATCTTTACCTCATCCTTATGATCAAGTTCATATTCAAGTTCTCCAATTCTGAATAGTTGCATGGATATCTGTCTTGCTGTCCAAAAACCTCTGTCGAACTTATAGAATCCATAATTTTTCTTATGTTCATTTAAGAATCTGGTAAAACACTTCATGGTGTCTGCATAAATGGCTTCATTAATTCCTAATTCGGTGTATTTATCATGTACTTGTTCCCCACAGTGTAACATGACTGTAAGCATTTTTATTCCCTCGGGATCTTCACCAAGTGCTTTTTTCAGTTTATCTACACCTTCATCCCAGGTATCCCTTCTATTAAGCAAAGTTATATATGGCCGCAGTTCTTTGTAATCAAGAACCGCATCGGTTTTTAATACCTTATTCACTATTTCATCCTGTAACTCTATTTTTTTCACAATTTTACTTATCATATCATTCATTTTTCTAACCTTACCTTATAGTTCTGGCTTAATCCATCTCATTGCCATATATGGCGCGTTCTTCTTCCATTATGGCCTCATCCAGTTCCATGGCTTTTTTGTTTTCGGGCTTATTCATCATAGCATCATACCGCTCTTTATCCTTTTCTGCTGTCTCACCCGTAATATGCCAATGATCCCTCGGTGCGCCTTGCAGTCCTCTGTTATTAAGGTAGTCCGAAACTCCCTCATATCTATCATAAAAGCTGGCATTATTCCTTGCCGGTTCTAAAGTCCATGCACATTCTGCCATAGCCGGGAGTCTTGGAAACAATAAATAAGCAGCTGTTTCTATATCAGGGACCCGCTCTGTCCATAGCGGACATTCCAACCCCAGCACTGCCTTATATAGCTCTTCATCCAAATATTCCGGATAAGGATCCGTGTTCAGAATCTTATGTGCATCACTCATAAAATAAGGGTAATCCAAATAATAGCAGTTATTATCTGAATTGATGATATTTCCTCCCCGTCTGGCAAAGTCAGTAATCAGACCCCTATCTCCCATCCATGCCTGAACCACACAATCAGAATCCAGCTTATCTCCGCGAAGTGCATCATTCCAGACTACCACCTTTTTCCCATGCTGCTCAAGATATTTCTTTGTCTTTACTACAAACCATTGCTGCAATGCATTTTCATCTTTTAGTCCGAGTTCTTTCAGCTTTTTCTGACAGTCAGGACAGTCTCTCCACTTTTTCTTGCAGGCTTCATCACCGCCAATGTGAATGAATTGATAAGGAAACATTTCCATGATCTCATCCAATATAGCCGTTAAGAAGTTCCAGTTTTCTTCTCTTCCTACACATATCAGATTATCAAAGATACCTCCTCTGGTCTGTACTTTTACCTTCTCACCCTTACATCCTGCTGAAGGGTAAGCAGCAATCATGGCACTCTCATGTCCTGGTATCTCTATTTCAGGAATAATATCTATCATCTTATCATTTGCGTGGGTAACGATATCCCTGATATCTTCTTTCGTATAATAAGCGCTTGATCCTGTTTCTGTAAGTTTTGGATAGGCGTCTATCTGGATTCGCCAGCCCTGATCATCTACCAGATGCCAATGCATTTTGTTAAGCTTAAAATATGCTGCGGCATCTATGAGTTTTAGTACATCCTGTTTGGGAAGAAAATGTCTGCTGGAATCAAGCATAAAACCTCTGTATGTAAATCTTGGTTGATCCATAATTTCCATACTTGGAAGTCTGTTTCCGAACTGAATCCGTAATTGTTCTAATGTGCGTTCCGCATAAAAAATACCTGCTTTACTTCCTTCCATTCTAATCTCTTTTTCGGAGATATTCAGCAAGTACCCTTCTTTACCATACAGAGCAGTTTCCAATGCAGAAACCTCCATTTCCTGGCAATAAATGTCATCATGCACTTCTGCCTTTTGGGGATACGGTACTAGATTTAATACTGTTTTCATATGCTTCACCTGCTTTAAGAGTCTTTATTTCGTAGTTTCAGTAAGGCGCATGGTCAGCGCGATTCTTTTTTTAGGAAGATCAATATCTATGACCTTGACATCAACTATGTCACCGACACTTACCGCTTCCAACGGGTGCTTGATAAATTTGTCCGTCATCTGAGAAATGTGGACCAGTCCGTCCTGATGTACTCCGATATCAACAAAGGCGCCAAAATCAATTACATTTCTAACAGTACCTTTTAATATCATACCCGGCTTTAAATCCTTCATATCAAGAACATCACTTCTGAGAATTGGTGCCGGCATGTCATCCCGTGGGTCCCTTGCCGGTTTCTCAAGCTCTTTCAATATGTCAGATAATGTTATTTCGCCAATGCCTAGTTCTTCTGACAGTTTCTTTTTATCTTTAATCTTTTTTTCTAAATTGCCGATTGCCTGTACCTTTTCCTCGGATGTGGTTGTAATTGCCTTATTGTCTTCCTGTAAAGACATGCCACCTATAGCTGCTGCCATTGCACGTCCCATTGCTGTGTTGGTATTACGGATGACTACTTTTTGTGCTGTTACTTTTTTCTCTTTCGTTACTGTTTTCTTAGAAGCTGCTTTCTCTTGTGCTGCTTTCTTTTGGGCTTCTCTTACATCATCCATAGTAAGTCCCATCTTATCTAACAGCTTCCTACATGCATCATAAGACTCGGGATGTACGCTGGTAGCATCCAAAGGATTCTTACCATCTAAAATTCTCATGAAACCCGCACATTGCTCATAAGCTTTCGGTCCGAGCTTCGCAACTTTGAGCAACTGATTTCTGCTGGTAAATCTTCCATTCGTTTCTCTATATTCCACGATATTCTTGGCAATTACTTTGCTGATACCAGAAATATATTCCAGTAACGATGCCGAGGCTGTATTTAAATCAACGCCGACTTTATTAACACTGTCTTCTACAACACCGGTCAATGCCTCGCTTAATTTCTTTTGATTCATATCATGCTGATATTGACCGACACCAATCGACTGCGGATCAATCTTAACTAGTTCCGGCAGCGGATCCTGTAATCTTCTTGCAATAGAAGCGGCACTTCTTTGCCCAACGTCAAAGTTTGGAAATTCTTCTGTTGCAAGCTTGCTGGCAGAATAAACAGATGCACCGGCTTCATTTACAATTACATATTGTATTGGCATATCCAATTCTTTGATCAGCTCTACGATTATCTGCTCTGATTCTCTGGATGCTGTACCATTTCCAACCGAAATCAGCGAAATATTATATTTTTTAATTAACTTCTTAACTTCCGCTTTTGCCTCTTCCACTTTATTCTGTGGAGCCGTTGGGTAGATCACTTTTGTATCCAATACTTTTCCTGTTGGATCGACCACTGCTAATTTACATCCTGTACGGAATGCCGGATCCCATCCGAGCACTACCTTTCCTGCAATCGGCGGCTGCAATAGCAGTTGTTCCAAATTCTTACCGAACACTGCAATTGCTCCATCTTCCGCTTTTTCTGTCAGATCATTACGAATCTCACGTTCAATTGCCGGAGCTATCAGACGGGTATAACTGTCTTCTATTATTTCTTTCAATACAGGTGTTGTAATTGGGTTTTCATTGCTTATTATTTTCTTAGCAAGAAATGTAAGAATACGCTCAACGGGCGCTTCTATTTTCACATTCAAAATCTTCTCTTTTTCACCACGGTTCAATGCAAGTGTCCTATGTCCTGCTACTTTCTTTATCGGTTCTTCGTAAGCATAGTACATCTCATACACACTTTGCATCTTACTGTCTTTTGCCACACTTACAATCTTGCCTTCTTCCACTGTAGCATTGCGGATATAGCTTCTGAAATCAGCTTCATCCGAAATACTCTCTGCAATAATATCCATTGCTCCCTGAATTGCATCAGCAACAGTTTTTACTTCTTTTTCTTCATTCAGATAACTTTCTGCTTCCTGTTCAATTGGCTTATTTGTCTCCTGTTTAAGAATCATATCTGCCAATCCCTGTAAGCCTTTTTCTTTCGCAACACTGGCTCTGGTCTTTCTCTTTGGTCGATATGGTCTATAGAGATCTTCCACCACCACCAATGTCTCTGCTGCTAATATCTGTTGTTTTAATTCATCTGTTAATTTGCCCTGTTCATCAATGCTTCCAAGTACCTGCTGTTTCTTATCTTCCAGGTTGCGAAGATAATTCAATCTTTCATATAAGTTACGAAGTACTTCATCATTCAAAGACCCTGTCGCTTCTTTCCGATATCTGGAAATAAAAGGAATGGTATTTCCCTCATCAATTAAATTAACGGCAGCTTCTACCTGCCACTTTTCCACATTAAGTTCTTCTTTCAATTTTAAAATGATATCCATAAATATGCTTTACTCCTGCTCTTTTAGTTGGATTTCTACTGCTTTTCTAAAATCAGTAGGCCCTTTTTCCATTTTGTTGTCTGCATTTTATTATAGTGTATACTGTACTCTCTTTACAAGAAAGATTTGTAATATTAAAGTAAAAGTGCTAAAATAACTATACACTTATAAACAGAAAAGCAGAGGAAAATGCAATGGATTTTAATCAAAACCAACAACCATATCAAACCCCTAATCCAAATCAGCATCCTGATCAAAATGGTAATTACTATCCCAATCATAGTAATTCTTATTATAATGGTCCTGTAACGAAACCTGCCAATTCTTTAGCGATTGCTGCCATGTCGCTTGGTATTCTCGCGTTAATATTGGCTTTTACATGCACGGTATACCCGACACTTGTCTTTGGCGGCCTTGCTATTATACTTGCTTTGTTATCGAAAGGCACTGATGCCAAAATGCATGCGAATGCTAAAACCGGTGTTATAACAGCTTCAGTAGGTATTTGTTTCAATTTCGTTATTGTAGCTTCGGCTCTTGTATTGCTCTTTTCTCCATATGCGAATCCTGAGTATCGTAAGGAATTCGATAGAATGTATGAAAAAATCTATGGTGAATCATTTGAAGATTCATTACATAACGCTGCAGAAGGTATGTAGCTGCCTATACTTAAAGGAGGAGTTTGAATGATTGGTTCAATTCGATATGGTTCCGATATAGTTCTGAATTTCGGAGAATCTACTCAAAAAAATGCAGGTCGCCAATCTTCACCTGCTGCATGTGATACTTGTAAAAACCGCAAATATCAGGACGGTTCTGACGAGATGGTTTCTTTCAAATCTGCAGCGCATATCTCTCCTGAGGCTTCTGCCGGAAAAGTCAGAGCACATGAAAAGGAACATGTTGCTAACGCTTATAAAAAGGCTTCGCAGAATAATGGGGAAGTAATATCCGCCAATGTATCACTAAAAACTGGCGTGTGCCCTGAATGCGGACGGTCTTATATAGAAGGTGGTACTACAAGTACACAAATTAAATATTATAATGAAGAAAATCCTTATCAACAAGATAAGAAGACAACAGATGCCATATCATTAACCGGTATGAACGTGAATGTGGCATGCTAGTGACAAAAATGATAAGAACAACAGGAGACGACATACATGAATACATTTAAAACCTCTTCGGAATTGAAATCTAAAGCGAAGGGTCAATTACTAGGAAAATACGGAACGGTGATTCCTGCTTTTTTGGTTGTTGAAAGTATAGTATTTTTTATACAATTTTTAGCTTCCAGTATGATAGATATGAACACCCTATACGGAATGATTATTTACTATGCAGTAGCGTTTATCATGCAATTAATTGCAGCTATTTTTGCGCTTGGTGCCGCCAGGTTATACTTAAATATTACTTGTAACCGTCCTTATTCCATGAGTGATGTGTTTTATGGATTTACGCAATATCCGGATAAAGCTGTTAAAATACAATTGATAATTTTAATCAAAGAATCGTTGTGTTTTGTTCCTGCTTTTATTCTTTATTTGATTTATACGTATACCCAGTCTGTAATTATAGTATTATTGATATCCATAACCGGAATTATTGGCAGTGCTGGAGCATGCATCATAGCATTAACATACTCTCAGGCATACTACTTAATTTGGGATTTTCCCCATTATTCAGCAAAAGAAATTATGGCTATCAGTAAGACATTGACAAAAGGCTATCGCGGTAAATTATTTTATCTAGTAGTAAGTTTTATTCCACTCCTTTTGTTGTCTTTATTTACATGCTGTATCGGATACCTATGGGTCATACCATATATAAATGCCACAAATGTTCAATTTTATTTGGAACTGATTCGTATTAAATCTGCACCTTCGTATACTGCAGTACCTATAGAAAAAGGACAACCTTCAATAGATTTTACTATTTAATAAATGCCATAAGTCACAACTGACTTATGGCATTTTCATACTATACGCTTAATTTATTTACCTGTGTTTTTCCATTTCAAGTATGCATTGATGAATATATCGATTGCACCATCCATCACAGCATCTACATTACCCGATTCCGCATTGGTCCTATGGTCCTTTACTAATGTATAAGGCTGCATTACATAAGAACGAATCTGATTTCCCCATCCGATTTCTTTAATTTCTCCACGAATGTCAGATAATTTTTCTGCATTTTCCTCCTGTTTCATTAAAAACAGTTTTGCCTTTAACATTTGCATAGCTTTATCTTTATTCATATGCTGGGAACGTTCATTCTGACATTGTACTACAATCCCTGTTGGAAGATGTGTAATACGGATAGCAGAAGATGTTTTGTTAATATGCTGTCCACCGGCCCCACTGCTTCGATACGTATCAATACGAAGATCATCCATGTTAATATCAACATCCAGATCTTCTTCGATATCCGGCATAACATCCAATGAAACAAACGAAGTCTGCCTTTTCCCTTGCGCGTTGAATGGCGAGATTCTAACAAGCCTGTGAACACCCTTTTCAGACTTCAGATATCCAAATGCATTTTCTCCATTCACCTGAAAGGTAATGGACTTAATACCAGCTTCATCTCCATCCAGAAAATCCAATACATCTACGGTAAAACCTTTTTTTTCCGCCCATCTTGTATACATGCGATACAGCATACTTGCCCAGTCACAGCTTTCCGTTCCGCCTGCACCTGCATTCAGCTTAAGGATGGCACCACACTTATCATATTCCCCTGATAACAGTGTACTGATACGAATCTCTTCATATTCAACGATGAAAGAATCCAGTTCACCTCTGATATCTTCCACCATGGAAACATCCTCTTCTTCATATCCCATCTGAATCAATGTCTCAATATCTTCGTACTGTCCTTCAAGATGCTGCACTGTTTCCACACTATTTTTGAGATCTTTCAACTGCTTCATTAACTTATTGGAACGTTCCGGGTCATTCCAGAATCCCGGTGCTTCCATCTCACGTTCTACTTCCTGAATGCGCTTTAACTTATTATCTAAGTCAAAGTGAATCCCTCACTTCCGCTAATGGAGTCTTGTATGTCTGAAGTTCTGTTTTCATTTGGTCTAATTCTACCACTTACGGTCACCACCTTTATTATTTGATAGGGAGAACGACAACATTTGCCGTTCTCCCGTTATTATGAATTACGTCCGCAACATTGTTTATATTTCTTACCGCTTCCACATGGACACGGATCATTTGGATACACTTTTGTTTCTTTCCTAACCGGTGCTTTGGCAGCAGAATCATCTTTATTAGTTCCTGTTACTTTTGCAACCTGTTCTCTTTCCACTTTTTGTTCAATCTTAACATGGAATAATAAGCGGACTGTATCTTCACGGATATTATCTGTCATAGCACCGAACATCTCATAACCATTCATCTTATATTCCACCAATGGGTCTTTCTGTCCATATGCCTGCAGACCTATTCCCTGACGCAGCTGATCCATATCATCAATATGATCCATCCACTTACGATCAATTACTTTCAGCAGGATAACTCGTTCCAATTCACGGATTGCTTCCGGCTCTGGAAATTCAGCTTCTTTACTTTCATACAATTTTACAGCTTCTTCCTTCAATTGGTGTTTCAAACTGTTTTTTCTTCGTTTTTCAACTCTGCCTAAAATAACAGGCTCAATTGGAATCGCAGGTAACAACAAGCTGTTCAATTCTTTCAAGTCCCAGTCTTCTGGTTCCATATCATCGCCAATGACAGTATCAACGACGCTTTCCACAATATCGGTAATCATTTTATAAATAACATCACGCATACTTTCACCATCTAATACACGGCGTCTCTCTGCATAAATGATTTCACGCTGCTCATTCATGACCTGATCATATTCTAGCAGATTCTTTCTAATTCCGAAGTTATTGCTTTCGATTTTTTTCTGTGCTGTTTCAATCGCATTGGTCAACATCTTGTGTTCGATTTCCTGATTTTCAGGAATACCCAGAGTATTGAACATGGTAATCAAACGTTCCGAACCAAACAAGCGCATTAAATCATCTTCCAGCGAAATGTAGAATCTGGATTCACCTGGATCCCCCTGACGACCTGAACGACCTCTTAACTGATTGTCAATACGTCTTGATTCGTGGCGCTCTGTACCTATAATTCTAAGACCGCCGGATGCTTTTGCCTGATCATCTAATTTAATATCAGTACCACGACCAGCCATATTAGTCGCGATCGTAACAGAACCGGAAAGCCCTGCGTCTGCGACAATTTCAGCTTCTAATTCATGAAATTTCGCATTCAATACCTTATGTGGAATTCCACGCCTTGTTAACATACCACTAATTTCTTCTGAAGCCTCGATGGTTATCGTACCTACTAAAACTGGTTGCTTATTTGTGTAGGATTCTTCCACTGCCGCTATAATTGCATGTAATTTTTCTTTTTTGGTCTTATATACACAATCCTGCATATCTTTACGAACAACTGGTCTGTTCGTAGGAATTTCTATAACATCCATACCATAGATATCGCGGAATTCCTTTTCTTCTGTCAGTGCAGTACCTGTCATACCTGCTTTTTTATCAAATTTATTAAAGAAGTTCTGGAATGTAATATTCGCTAATGTCTTACTTTCTCTCTTAACTTTTACATGTTCTTTGGCTTCGATTGCCTGATGCAGACCGTCAGAATAACGACGGCCCGGCATTATACGACCAGTAAATTCATCTACGATCAAAACCTGTTCTTCTTTCACAACATAGTCCTGATCTCTGAACATCAGGTTATGCGCACGCAATGCTAATATTATATTATGCTGAATCTCCAGATTCTCTGCATCGGCCAAGTTCTCAATCTGAAAGAATCTCTCTACTTTGGCAACACCCTCTGCAGTCAGATTCACTACTTTATCTTTCTCATTTACAATAAAATCTCCTGTCTCTTCCTGCACAACACCCATAATAGCATCAATCTTGGATAGATCTGCCATATCATCGCCACGTTTTAATTGTCTTGCAAGAATATCACAAGCCTCATACAATTTTGTAGATTTGCCGCTTTGACCAGATATGATAAGCGGGGTTCTTGCTTCATCAATCAATACAGAATCGACCTCATCGATAATAGCATAATGTAAGTCCCTGAGAACTAATTGTTCTTTATAGATTACCATATTATCTCTCAAATAATCGAACCCTAACTCATTATTTGTAACATATGTAATGTCACAATTATATGCCACTCTGCGTTCTTCCGGTTTTAAGCTATTCAGAACAACACCTACTGTTAAACCGAGAAATTCATGTACTTGTCCCATCCATTCAGCATCACGCTTAGCCAGATAATCATTGACCGTAACAACAAGTACTCCTTTTCCTTCCAGTGCATTCAAATATGCTGGCAATGTAGATACTAATGTCTTACCTTCACCAGTTTTCATCTCTGCAATACGTCCCTGATGTAAAACAATGCCACCAATCAACTGTACCGGGTAGTGTTCCATGTTAAGTACTCTTCTTGCCGCTTCTCGAACCGTTGCAAATGCTTCTGGCAATAAACTGTCTAAGCTTTCACCATCTGCCACTCTCTTTTTATATTCTACAGTTTTAGCCTTTAACGCTTCATCTGATAATTCCATCATAGATGGGCGCAAGGATTCAATCGTTTCTATTGTAGATTCAACTCTTCTTAGCTCTCGCGTACTATGTGTTCCAAATACTCTTTCAATAATATTCATTGCTGACTCCTGTTCATACTACAAAAGTGAGGGGAATATTCTATTTACCCCAAAAAACTATCTTTTATTGTAACAGAAATGTAATATTAATTCAACTATTGCTTCATATATTTACCTGCCCATAACTTTCTCCTTGTTCTTGACCTTTAATATAAGAAGTGTTATTATTTTAACGAATTAGTTCATAAATCATGGAAATAAAAAAATATACTAAGAGGTGTAATCAAATGAGTAAAAGTTTTGACGATTTATTATCAAAAGTATCTGAATGTGACATGAAAACAGTTGCTGTTGCCGTTGCACAGGATGAAGCTGTATTGGAAGCTGTTAAAGCTGCGAAAGAACGTAACATAGCAAATGCAATTTTGGTTGGTGATAAGACTAAGATTGAAAAGGTTGCAAAAGAAATCAATATGGATCTTGCAGGTTTTAAAATCGTGGATGAGCCTGATGTGAAAGCTGCTACATTAAAAGCTGTTGAATTAGTGCATAATAAGAAAGCAGATATATTATTAAAAGGTCTTGTAGATTCTAAAACATTCTTAAAAAGTGTCTTGGATAAAGAAGTTGGTCTTAGAACCGATCGAATGATGTCTCACGTTTGTGTATTTGAAATTGAAGGGATCGACCATTTACTTTTCTTTACCGACGTAGCCTTCAATACTTATCCTACTCTCGAACAAAAAGTTAACATCATCAACAACACCGTTGAAATGGCAAAAGTATGTGGCATCGAAACACCAAAGGTAGCTCCTATCTGCGCCGTGGAAGTTGTTAATCCTAAAATGCCTCCGACAGTCGACGCTGATGAACTCACAAAAATGAACGAGCGCGGTGAAATCAAAGATTGTATCGTTTATGGACCTCTGTCTATGGACCTGGCAATCTCAGAAGAAGCTGCTAAACATAAAGGTGGTGTGAAAAGCCCTGTGACTGGAAACGCAGATATCTTACTGTTCCCTAATATTGATGCCGGAAATATCACATATAAGTTACTGGTTGCCACCGCTAACGTTAAAAACGGCAACATTTTACTCGGAACTTCAGCTCCTGTTATCTTAACTTCCCGTTCTGACGGATTCGAAGTAAAAGTAAACTCTATCGCTCTCGCATCTGTTGTTGCAGGTAAAATTAATTAATTCAAATCGAAAGGAAATCTATCATGTCAATTAAAAGTTTAATTATCAATCCAGGTTCTACCTCTACGAAAATTGGTGTATTTGAAGATGAAACATTATTATTTGAAGAAACACTAAGACATTCTACTGAGGAAATTGCAAAGTATGCATCTATCGTAGATCAGAAAGATTTTAGAAAAAATATCATTATCAATTTATTGAAAGAAAAAAACTTCGATATAAAATCACTTAACGTAATTGTTGGACGCGGTGGAATGTTAAAGCCAATTCCCGGTGGTACTTATGCAGTGTCTGATGATTTATTAGAAGATCTCAAAATCGGTAAACAGGGACAACATGCCTCTAATTTAGGTGGTATCTTAGCACGTGAGATCGGTGATTCCATCGGTGTCCCTTCTTATATTGTAGATCCTGTCGTAGTTGATGAATTGGAAATCATCTCCAGATATTCAGGTGTACCTGAGTTACCTAGAGTCTCTGTTTTCCACGCTTTGAATCAAAAAGCTGTTGCTAAGAGATATGCGAAAGAAACTGGAAAATTATATGACTCTCTCAACCTGATCGTTGTTCATATGGGTGGCGGTGTGTCTGTGGGCGCTCATAAAAATGGTCATGTAGTCGACGTGTTTAATGCATTGGATGGCGATGGTGCATTCTCTCCTGAAAGAGCTGGCGGTGTACCAAGCGGAGCACTCGTTAAGATGTGTTTCAGCGGTAAATATACCGAAAAAGAAGTGTACAGCAAATTAGTTGGTAAGGGTGGATTCACAGCGTATCTTGGAACAAATGATATGCGTGATGTTGAAAACAGAGTACTTGCAGGAGATCCAGAAGCTACTGAAGTACGTGATGCATTTGTACGCCAGATGGTCAGAAACATAGGTGCAATGGCCTGCGTTTTAAAAGGTAAGGTCGATCAAATCATCATAACTGGTGGTATCGCTTACGATAACGGTGTTGTAATGGGACTTAGAGAATCTGCTGAATGGATTGCTCCATTTACCATTTATAAGGGTGAAGATGAATTACTCGCTCTTGCTCAGGGTGCTCTTCGTATTATAAACGGAGAAGAAAAAGTAATGGTATACGGCGAAGTATAAATTACTGTATTTTAGGAGAATGGCATGAATAAGCAAAAATTAGCAATTGTAAATCATGATAAGGGATATAACTGCTGTCAGGCTGTCGCCTGTGCATTTGCCGATGAAATTGATATGGATGAAAAAATACTGTTTAAAGCCGGCGAAGGTTTCGGTCTTGGTATGGGATGCACTGAGTGTACCTGCGGTGCAATATCAGGAGCAATTATGGTGGCTGGTTTTAAGAATAGTACGGCAAACCTTGAAGGCGAAAAAAGTAAGGAAGCTACTTATCAATTATCCAAAGAAATTGTCCGGAAATTCGGAGATAAAAATGGCGCTTTACTTTGTAAGGATTTAAAAGGCACCGAGACCGGAAAGGTACTCCGTAGCTGCACTGGATGCATTGAAGATGCAGCTGCACTTGTTGAAGAGATTCTTGGTTTATAAGATTGATTTGGTATTTGATATCAAAAAGCAAATGTAACAAAATCCAGTTACATTTGCTTTTTTCTTTTAGTTTCTAATCGATGACTATTTGGTCCAATTCATAATTTCACATATTGTATCGCCTAAATCTTCTGCTAACTTGATATGTGTCTTTAGGCTCGGATGCCCTTCTGCACCTATACCATCAGATTCTGATTGTAATTCAAACTGATGGGAATAAATGTTTTTGTCTGTTCTCCGCAGTTCTGTTACTTGCTTTTCAATTTCCGGAAATAGTTCCTGTCCCAGAACACCCAGAACACAGAGTATCGATGCCCGCGGATTCTTGCTCCGGATATCTCTGATAAAATCCGCATATGATCTTCCAAAAGTATCTATTCTTTCTTGTATTCCTCTTGTATAACTCATATCATTCGTTCCAAGATTTACCACGATACAATCTGGCGTAAACCTCCCTGCATCCCATTTTTCATATGCACTAAGTCTCATTGCCTGTTCCAATGATTTATCGGTATATTGATAAAGATCAGGCATCAATGGATCCTCCAAAGGAGTATCCTCATCTTCAGGAATCCATGATGAAATAATTCCTATTCCACTCCATGAAACAAGATGATAATCAGCCTCTAACTTTCTTCCTGTTCTGGCAGCGTAAGCAGTCCAAGGATTCTCCTGCATGGTATCAAATAAGTCTACTCCATTTAATCCTTCCACACCAAATCCACATGTAATAGAATCCCCGACGAATTCAATTTTTCTTAACTTTTCTTTGGTAGGACTGATCGGCAATTCATTATCTGTTATAATTGCTTCAATTCCCACTTTATCAAAAGCTGCCTCAGACATTTTTACAAGCCTTATTGTAACATGTTGTTTTTCCTCACCTTCATAAAGGGTATAAGTATGCGTTCCGGGGTGCGGATTGAATCTTTTTACAGGCTCTGTATTTCCATTCAATACAACAGCCACCCAGGCTCTGTGTGCGCTATCACCTTCAATATAGTCTGATCGAATCATTACTTCTGCCTTTATGCCCTCAAATTCAAATTCTATTGCCGAACAGGAATAACCCAGATACAAAATATCATTGCAGCTTTTTGTTCTTCCTATTATTCTGACATTCTTATCAACTGGCTTAAATCTCATCTTAAACTCCTAACCTAATAACGCGATAATGAGTAGAAACCCCCAAAAGGGTGTTTCTACTCATTGATAACTTTAAGTGATAAACTAATACACATGGAAAGAGGTTCCGCTAATTAATTGCGAAAGCTCTCATATATCCCATAATTATCTAACTCTTGCTCTTAATTGTTCTGTTAACATCGGAACGATTACGTTAAGATCACCAACAATACCAATATCTGCTACTTCAAAGATAGGTGCTGATTCATCTTTATTAATTGCAACGATAAAGTCTGATTCTTCCATACCAGCCAAATGTTGAATTGCTCCTGAAATACCTACAGCGAAATAGATATTCGGACGTACGGTTTTACCAGTCTGTCCCACCTGAAGATCCTTTGGTTTGTATCCAGCGTCAACAACTGCACGTGAACAGCTTACTGTTCCTCCTAATACTTCTGCAAGTTCATCTAACATCTTGAAGTTTTCTGCACAAACTCCACGTCCGCCTGATACCAGGATGTTAGCTTCCATAATATCTTCTGTCTCAGCAACGGATTTTACAATGTCAAGGATTTGAACGTATTTATTATCTGGAGTAAATCCCGGATTAAATTCTTCGATTATTGCCTTTGTACCATCCACTTTATTACGTTTCTGCATAACACCAGGACGAACAGTTGCCATTTGTGGACGGAATTCCGGACATGCAATTGTTGCGATTGTATTACCACCAAATGCCGGACGAGTCATTAACAACTGATTATGTTTCTGTTCTTTACCTGGCATTGGATTGATTGGAAAATCACCGATGTCAAGTTGTGTACAGTCAGCTGTCAAACCTGTGTGAACTCTTGCTGATACACGAGGACCTAAATCGCGTCCAATTGCAGTTGCACCAACAAGGAAGATTTCCGGTTTGAATTTTTCAATTACAGATGCAAGTGCATGTGCATATGGCTCTGTTCTGTACTCTTTTAATTCTGGGTCATCTACAAGAATTACCTTATCTGCGCCATAAGCAGCTAACTCGTCTGCAAGTGCTTTCACATCGCTACCTACTAATACTGCTGTTACTTCTGTTCCTAAGTCTTCCGCAAGGTCTTTTCCTTTGCCTACTAATTCTAAAGCAATACCGCTTAATTCATTATCAACCTGTTGTGCGAAGACAAATACGCCTTTATATTCTTCTAAATTCATTTTTTTCACCACACTTTTCTCTTATTATATAATATGTTTTTCTGCTAATTTACTAACAAGATAAGAAACGGAATCCTGCGGATCAAACTTAATTTGCTCGCCTTTTCCTTTTCTGACCTTATCAGATGCCTTTGCGATCTGAGTAGGAGAACCCTTTAAACCAAGGTCAGAGTCTAGAACATCAACAAGATTTGCTCTTCCCCAAACTGTAATTTCAGCTTTGCATGCATCAAAAATTCCACCCGGAGTCATGTAACGTGGATCATTCAGTTCAGCGAGTGCTGTAATCAGACAAGGCATTTTAGCTTTAACTACGTGATATCTGTCATCATATTGACGTTCAACGATTACACTGTCGCCTTCAATCTTAATGTTTTGTGCATAGGAAATTACCGGAATTCCTAAATGCTCTGAAATTTGTGGTCCTACTTGTGCAGTATCTCCATCGATAGCCTGACGGCCCGTAATAATCAGATCATATTCTAAGTTGCGGATCGCTCCTGCAAGTGTCTGGGATGTAGCCCAAGTATCAGCTCCGCCTAAAACTCTATCCGTTACAAGGATTCCCTTGTCGGCTCCCATTGCAATAGCCTCACGAAGTACTTCTTCCGCTTTTGGAAGTCCCATTGTAAGAACTGTAACTTCTGCACCAAGTTGATCTTTTAATCTAAGTGCCGCTTCAAGACCTGCTTTATCATCAGGGTTCATGATTGTAAGCATAGCACCTCTGTCAAGTGTACCGTCTGGGTTAAATTTAACGCCGCCCTTTGTGTCAGGTACCTGTTTAATACATACGACAATTTTCATTGTATTTTCGCTCCTTATATTTTTCTTAGTTTTATTAGCTTATCACGATTATTTTAATAATGCGCCAGAGATGACCATACGCTGAACTTCACTTGTTCCTTCGTAAATCTCTGTAATCTTAGCATCACGCATCATACGTTCTACATCGTATTCACGTGTATAACCATATCCGCCATGAAGTTGAACTGCTTTTGTCGTGATTTCCATAGCAACTTCTGCTGCATATAGTTTAGCCATAGCTGCTTCTACAGAATAATTTTTCTGTTTTGCTTTTGCCATAGCTGCTTTATATACTAATAATTGAGCTGCTTCTGCCTTTGTAGCCATATCAGCTAATTGAAATTGTGTATTCTGGAATGCTGCAATTGCTCTGCCAAATTGTTTTCTTTCTTTTACATATGCGACTGTTGTTTCTAAAGCACCTTCTGCAAGACCTAATGCCTGTGATGCAATACCGATACGTCCACCATCAAGTGTATGCATTGCGATACCGAAACCTTTTCCTTCCTGACCTAACATATTTTCCTTTGGAATTCTGCAATCCTGGAAAATCAATTCATATGTGGAAGAACCACGGATACCCATTTTCTTTTCTTTTGTGCCGAATGTAAATCCTGGTGTACCCTTTTCTACGATAAATGCAGAGATGATTTTCTTCTTTCTTCCCTTAGCATCTTCTACTACATTTGTGATTGCAAAGATTACATAAACATCTGCTTCTTTACCGTTTGTAATGAAGATTTTTGATCCATTAAGAACATATTCGTCACCGTCTAAAACCGCTTTTGTCTGTTGTCCCTGTGCATCTGTACCAGCACCTGGCTCAGTTAAACCAAACGCACCAAGTTTCTCACCTTTGGCAAGTGGAACTAAATATTTTTGTTTTTGTTCTTCTGTACCATATGTCTGAATCGGATCACAGCAAAGTGATGTATGTGCTGAAACGATAACACCTGTAGTACCACATACTTTTGATAATTCTTCCACACACATAGCGTATGTTAAAGGATCGCATCCTTGTCCGCCATATTCCTTTGGTACAGGAATTCCTAGAAATCCTAATTTAGCCATTTTTTCTACTGTAGCTCTTGGGAATTCTTCTGTCTCATCAACCTCTTGAGCCAGTGGTTTTACTTCTTTTTCAGCGAATTCTCTGAAAAGAGTTCTCGCCATCTCATGCTCTTTACTTAATGTAAAATCCATGTTTAAAATCCTCCATAATCATTTATGTTTTTTATATACTTTTGACAAACTAAGTGTAACTATTTTGAATAATCGTAGAATCCTTTACCTGTCTTACATCCTAATTTGCCGCCGCGTACCATTTTCTTAAGAAGTGTAGCCGGACGATATTTAGGGTCTCCTGTTTCTGCAAAGATAACTTCCATAATAGCAAGACATATATCAAGACCAATGTAATCTCCTAGTTGAAGAGGTCCCATTGGGTGGTTCGCACCTAATTTCATGGCATTGTCAATATCTTCTACAGATGCAACACCTGCTTCTAATACGCAGATACCTTCATTAATCATTGGAACTAAGATTCTGTTTACAACAAAACCTGCTGCTTCATTTACCTGAACTGGAGTTTTTCCGATTTCTATGGAAATAGCTTTGATTTTATCAACTACTTCTTCTGGTGTATTAAGACCTGCAATTACTTCTACAAGCTTCATGACCGGAGCTGGATTGAAGAAGTGCATACCGATAACCG
Organism: Bacillota bacterium; assembly: GCA_023398375.1. GTDB lineage: Bacteria > Bacillota > Clostridia > Lachnospirales > Lachnospiraceae > SZUA-378. The sequence goes on from JAEWSH010000061.1 coordinate 29,255, forward strand.
GTCTGTCTAAACCTGCACCAATTTCTGTAATTGATAAAGAAGATGTGTTGGTAGCAAAAATACAATCAGCTTTACAGATATCCTGTAATTCTTTAAATGTCTGTTTTTTAATATCCATTACTTCAAGAGCTGCTTCAACAACCAGATCACAATCTGTACAGATTGTTTTTACGCCTGTAGTGATCTTTTCTAAAATAGCATCTGCTGCTGCCTGTTCCATCTTACCTTTTGCAATACGTTTTTCAAAACCTTTTGCAATTCTGTTCTTACCGTTTGCTGCAAATTCTTCATTGATATCGCAAAGACATACTTCATATCCCTCTGTCTGGGCAAAAGCCTGCGCAATCCCTGCGCCCATTGTTCCTGCGCCAATAATACCTACCTTCATTGTAATTCCTCCTAATAGAATATAATATTTTTAATGTTAGCAATTACTGATTGAATTATAACTTATTTATTTAAAAATGATTCTACTTTTCTTTTTTCAAGAAAAGCTGCCATTCCTTCTTTTTGATCATATGATTCAAAACAATCGCCAAATAACTTTTCTTCTACTACAATGGCTTGATCCATAGTTACCTGAAGACCGTCATTGATCGCTTTTTTACAATTACGGACTGCGATTGGAGCATTTTTAGCGATTGCAGCTGCTAACTTTTCAGCTGCTGGCATCAATTCTTCCTGCGTATAAACTGCATTTACAAGACCAATTCTAAATGCTTCATCAGCTTTGATATTTCTTCCGCTGTAAATCATCTGTTTTGCCATACCAGCTCCTACAAGACGTGGAAGTCTTTGTGTTCCGCCAAAGCCCGGTGTAATTCCAAGGCCTACCTCTGGTTGTCCAAATACTGCATTATCAGAACAGATTCTGATATCACAACTCATAGAAATCTCACATCCGCCGCCTAAAGCAAAACCATTGATTGCTGCGATTACTGGGATTGGGAATGTCTCTAATTTACGGAATACATCGTTACCTTTTTTACCAAATGCTTCTCCTTCTGCCTTTGTAAGAGTGCTCATCTCTCCAATATCTGCACCTGCTACAAATGATTTCTGTCCTGCTCCTGTTAAAATAAGACATCTTACTTCGTCTAAATTAACTGCATCCAGTGTTGCGTCCAGTTCTTGCAATACTACTGAATTCAATGCATTTAAAGCCTTCTCGCGGCTGATTGTAACCACACCAATAGCGCCTTTTTGTTCATAAACAACAAATTCCATAGGTTATTCTCCTTTTAATTTTATTCCTAAATACAGTCTATACTCTATATCGGGGACATACACTTCTTGTGCATGTCCCCTCAAAACCTCTGATTTGACAGAAGTTTTAGTCTCTGGAAACGATTGTTGAACAACCCATTCCACCGCCGATGCAAAGTGTAGCAAGTCCCTTCTTAGCATCTTTTGCTATCATCTCATGTAACAAAGTTACAAGAATACGGCATCCTGAAGCACCAACCGGATGTCCGAGTGCAATTGCCCCACCATTTGGATTTAATTGTTTTTCTACATCAATTCCAAGATCTCTGCCTACTGCAATAGATTGTGCCGCGAAAGCTTCATTTGCTTCAATAATATCAAAGTCTTCAATCTTCATACCTGTTTTTGAAAGAACTTTTTTCGTAGAAGCTACAGGTCCGATACCCATTATTGATGGCTCTACTCCGCCAAGTGCTCCTGCTATGAAAGTAGCCATTGGTTTCACACCGAGTTCTTTTGCTTTTTCTTCGCTCATTACAACAATTGCAGCTGCACCATCATTAATACCTGAAGCATTACCTGCTGTAACTTTACCATTTGCATTAATTGCTCTTAATTTTGCAAGACCTTCTATTGTAGTTCCCGCACGTGGGCCTTCATCTACCTTGAACTCGACCATCTCTTTTTTCTTCTTTACCATGACTGGCACGATCTCTGCCTCGAAAGCGCCTGCTGCCTGTGCTGCTTCACATTTATTTTGAGAAGCTACTGCAAAAGCATCTAACTCTTCACGAGTAATGTTCCATCTTGGATCTTCACAAATATTGTCAGCTGTCTGAATCATGTGGTAGTCGTTGAATGCATCCCACAATGCATCTTTAATCATAGTATCTACCATTGTAGAATTTCCCATTCTATATCCAAAACGTGCTTGTGGTAAAGCATATGGAGCCATTGACATATTTTCCATTCCGCCTGCCACAACAATATCAGCATCACCTGCCTGAATCATTTGCGCTGCCATATTGACACAGTTAAGACCTGATCCGCATACTACGTTGACCGTGACTGCAGGTACTTCGATTGGTAATCCTGCTTTTATTGTTGCCTGACGAGCTACGTTTTGTCCAAGACCTGCCTGAATAACACATCCCATATATACATGATCAACCGCTTCTGGTGCGACTCCTGCTCTATGAAGCGCTTCTTTAATTACAATTGCGCCAAGATCAGATGCTGGTGTTGTACTTAATGAACCACCCATTGTTCCGATTGCTGTACGGCAAGCACCGGCTAAAACAATTTTCTTTGCCATTTTTTCTTCCTCCAATATTAAAATTAGTGCAGTCTACGGGCAAAAAATGATTGTTATTTTTTTATCATTGCCCACTGCACATATTTTATCATAGCCTACTTTTTTTTGCAATGCTTTAAAGTCCGTTATTACAAAAAAGAGAGGGAAAGTTGCTTCCCTCTCAATAATTTTAAACTTCTGGTTCAATCAGACCATATGTGTTTCCTTTTCTCTTATAAACTACATTTACCTGATCGGTTTCTGCGTTCATAAATACAAAGAAGCTGTGCCCTAATAATTCCATCTGGATACATGCATCCTCTGCATACATAGGTTTAATATCAAAGCGTTTCGTTCTGATGATCTTAACTTCCTCTTCATCCATGTAATCTTTCTCTATGAATTCTTGTTTGAAAAAGTTATTTGCCTGCTTCTGCACTACTAGCTTATTCTTATATTTCTTTAATTGTCTCTCGATAATTTCTTCAACAAGATCGATTGATACATACATGTCATTGCTGACTTGCTCTGAACGAATAATATTTCCCTTTACCGGAATGGTAACTTCAATCTTTTGTCTGTCTTTTTCTACACTTAACGTAACATGTACCTCTGTTTCAGGTGTAAAATATTTCTCTAACTTACCAATCTTATCCTGGACCGCACCCTTTAACCCCTCTGTTACTTCGATGTTTTTACCTAAAATTATAAATTTCATGCTGCTCATCCCTTCCATTGGTTACTCTAGTAAATCCCAGTTATTACTACCTGTATTTACTCATAATTAAGATTACGATCTATAATTATGCTGTAGTTTATTATACCACACTAAAGTTAAATTTGCCAATGATTTGCACAAGTTCTAGCAAAAAACGCCTTCGGTATTCACACCTGAACTGTAGCAATATTTCTTCCGAAAAAGTCAATACCACAATTGACATTTTATGACTTTTTTTTATTTTTTATGACATCTATACAAAACGTTCGTTCATTTATTTCCTATAAAGTCCTAAAAAAAACCACGATAATTATTGTGGATAATGTGTATAACTCCGTGCATAAATACATTTTACCTAATTTACCGCGCTTTCAAATGTGGATAACTTTTGCAATTTACATTCGAATTATATACAGACTTTTCTTGTATTTTATATGAATTTTGTGCATTTTATACAATATAATGCTTTCTTTCCGTAAGGTGTACCTTCTACCAAGAAGTACTTTATAAATCTGTAAGGAAGTTCAGAGAACTTTCCTCGTAGATTTAAAAAAGGATGAGATACTGTCATCTCATCCTTTCAATTATACTAATTAGAAGATTCTCCTTACAGAAAGAACATTTCTGTAGCTGGCATTCGAAATCTTAATACCTGTTGCTGCTGTACTCGCATGTACGATATTTCCGTTACCGATATAAATACCTACATGTCCTGAATAACACACAATATCTCCTGGTTGTGCATTACCAAGTCCGCCAACATCAGATCCCGCGCTTCTTAGAGCACCTGATGAATGAGGAAGGCTGACGCCATAATTATTATATACACTCATTACAAAACCCGAACAATCTGTTCCGTTTGTAAGACTTGTTCCACCATACACGTAAGGATTTCCAACAAATTGTGTTGCAAAGCTGGCAACCGATGTACCTGTTCCACTTCCACCGCCGCTTACTACGGCTGCCGGACTACTTGACGAAGATTTATTACCGGAAGCAGATTTCTTTTGTGCTGCTATTGCTTTCGCTGCCGCTGCATTAGCTGCTTCTCTTTCAGCCTTTTCTTTTGCAAGTCTGGCTTCTTCTTCTTCCTTGGATTCTGCTTTTACAAATTCAGTAGATAAAGAAACATATTCATTAGATACATATCCTTCGCCTTCTTCAATGGATACTTTTACCCATCCATCCAGTTCTTCAAGGACTGTCAATTCGTCTTCTATCGGTACCAGACCAAGGACTGTTTCATCCATGCCAGGTTGTTCTCTAACTTTTAATGTTGTAGTTGTAACAGTTGCAATTCTAGTTCCGACTTCTTTTGCCAAAGCAATCGCATCATCACCTGTAACAACATATTCTGATTTTACAAATCCTGTACAGTTACCTGACTGAATCTCATACCAGCCGTCCTGTTCCGATATAAATTCACCAACAGAATTGTCATATAGTTTACCGACGATCTCACCTTCTTCACTTGCTGAATCTCTGACGTTTACATAATCATCAACATCTGCAATCACTAAAGAACGAAATCCTTTTTCTTCTTCTGTTAATTCCTCAACAGCATTTTCTGAAACAGTAGTTTCTTCCACTACGGTGTTTTCTGAAACAGACGTATCAGCTTGTGAATCCGCTTCTTGTGAATCTGCTTCTTGTGAATCTGCTTCTTGTGAATCTGCTTCCGGAATTACGATCTCATCGGAAGGTGTTTTTACCTCTTCCCCGGCATTTACAGTTGTTTCTTCTTCTACTTTCGTTATTGGATTCGTTGCCGGAATCGTCGTATCTAATACATCATCTATTGTAACATCTTGTGTGTTTACTGCCTGTTTAATAGCTGCTGTATTTACACTATCTGCTAACTTCATCTCAGTAACAGAATTACCTTCTTCAAGTACTAATGCCAAGCCAGCAACCGGTAACACAGATGATACTCCTGTAGCGCTGGATTTATAGTTAAATGCTGTAAATGTAATGGTTCCTGCAAGTGCACATGCAGCAATTTTAAATGCCTTTTGTTTCATAAAAATGTTTCCTCCAAATTGTATGTATGTGTAATAAGTTAATTATTACAATTTGTTACAAATTTGTTACATCTGTAAAATAATATACCATGCTGCGTAACATTTGTCAACCGTTACCATGAATTACCATCTTACAAATTTGTGTTTATTTTATGAATAAATAATAAGAAAAGCACTATTATTCGTCATTTTGCTTTTCTAACGGTAAATATTTATGTGCAATGCATTAAGATAGCATTTATTCCGTTAAACATTTGTAATGTTATTGTATTCATATTTACATTAAAATACAATCTTAGTATAATTCAAATATAATTTTTTTAGATTGGAGTTCTTATGAAGAAAACTGCTATGATTACCGGAGCCTCGCGTGGTATCGGAGCCGGCATTGCAACTGCCTTTGCTGGTGCCGGATATAATCTTGTATTAACTTGCCATAAATCAGAATCCCTGCTTGCTTCCTTAAAAGTGAAGTTAGAAGCAGAATATTCTATTGCCTGTACCATTTTTATCGGAGATATTAGTGATCAATCAGTAGTTGCAAAGATATTCGCAACACTTTCTGACCTTGATGTACTAGTGAATAATGCTGGTATCTCTTATGTCGGATTATTATCCGATATGGAATTAACAGATTGGAATCGGGTCATAAATACAAATCTGACTGCTGCTTTCTTATGTAGTAAATTTGCCATTCCATATATGCTCCATAAAAAAAGTGGTAAGATTATTAATATTTCCTCTGCCTGGGGATCTGTCGGCGCTTCTATGGAAGTAGCCTATTCTGCATCAAAATCGGGGTTGAATGGTTTTACAAAAGCCCTTGCAAAAGAATTGGCACCAAGCAATATACAAGTGAACGCGATCGCCTGCGGCGTAATCAATACTGATATGAATAAATGTTTCTCCGCTGAAGAAATAAAATCCTTAATAGAAGAAATACCTTCTGACCGCCTGGGAACTCCTATTGAAGTTGGCAGTCTTGCAGTACAGCTTGCTACGGGAAATTCTTATTTAACAGGTCAGATAATCGGTTTAGATGGCGGTTGGATATAAGCACTACTTACTTATTTGTATGTACATCCACTCCACGATTTTCTACAATGGTAGAGAATACGATCTGAGTGCTTGTTTTCCCAAAATGCTGTATTTCCCCGATAAACGCATCTAATTCCATCGTACTTGGAAATGCTACTTTCAGAATAAGGGAATATTGCCCTGTTACACAATCGCATTCCAATACATTTAGATGCTCCTTCAATATAGGATATAATTCTGCTTTTTGCCTGGGTACAATTTCGAGATTAACATATGCTTTAATATGATATCCTGTCTTAAATGGATCGATCTGTGCATGATAACCCTCTATAATTCCCTCTTTCTCCAAACGTTCAATTCTTGCCGATACTGCAGGTGATGATAAATAGACCTGTGCTGCAATCTTTTTTAACGGTATCCTTGCATCAACCTGTAACATTTTTATGATAGCTTCATCTACTTTATCCATGAAATATCCCTTTCTATTAATCGTATTATTTTTTACTTTATGTAAAAAGACGAGGAAATCAGAATTTCATCTGACTTCTTCGCCTTAACTTTTTTAATATTATCAAATTATCCTATATTAATCCATACATCCGAGAACCTTATATAACAGGCTATATAATTGTTTTGCTTCTTCATCCTCCAGTTTTAGGCATTTACCTACTTTCATAGGAACATCTGAAGCCTGCTCTTTCAACAGCTCTCCTTTTTTAGTTATTATAACACAAAGATTTCTCTCATCTTCTTTGGAACGCTCTCTGGTCAAATATCCTTTTCCTTCTAACTTTTTCAAGACCGGTGTGAGCGTACCTGAATCAAGGTATAAGATTTGTCCCAGACATTTAACATTAATCTCTTTTTTTTCCCACATCACCATCATTGTAATGTATTGTGTATAGGTCAGATCCAACTCATCCAAATAAGGTTTATATCTTCGTACCACTTCCTTAGAACATGCATATAGTGGAAAACATAATTGATTTTCAAGTAGTAACATATCACATTTTTCTGATTGCTTCTTCATATTGTTACTTCTCCTTATATATTGTATACAATTAAATTTACCACTTTTATGTCTTTTATTCAAGTTCTATTATTATTTGATCGCAATATAAATGGCAATTTTGGCATTTGCGGCATCATGATTCAAATATTCTTCAAAATCACCAGTAAAGGTCCTGTCCAGATTTTCCTGCCAGATTTGTTCCCATGCCTCGGCTACGATTGTTTCCATTTCTCCTTCCATGATGAATTTTGCATATTTTCCGGCTGGAATTACCTTTGTGGTAAGTTCCGGATTCTCTGCTGCACTCACTTCTACGCCGGCTGTTACAAGATAGGAATCTTCAGAATAATCGGAATAAAGTCCTATTGCATACGCATTCTCTTTATTCTTAATGGCAGGATATACATCTTCTTGAAATAACTTTTCCCAAAGTCCACCTATAATTTTGCTCATCTGTGGATCCTGGTTCCCTGTTCCGGCACTGACTCCAACGATTGTCTTTTCTTCTAATACTACGATCTCATAATTCATTTTTTTTGCTCCCATCTCTGATTTATTTATGTTTCTATCATTATTAGTGGATTATTTATCTGACCCACTGGAAGCATTGTAACAGAAGAAACCTGACATATGTATGTCAGGTTTCAGGTTACAATTACATTCTCTTAGAAAATAGTCCATGCTTATTGCAATACACATAGATATCGCCATGACCTTTTATTATAAAGCGGACCTCAGCATTTTGTTCCGGGTACAATTTACATAATTGTATATAATCACTTGTTACATACGCAATAAAGGAAATATAATGTTTCTTGCTCATATCATGTGCAACGGATACAAAGTATTCATGCTCAATACGCTCTACAGATATCTCATGCTCGACAGTACTATCCTCCGTCTCCAATACCGGCAACTGGATTCCACAGCAGCTTAATTGTATCTCTCCAATACTGCTTATTACATTCCCGCACATTGGACATACATAATATTTGATTTTTCGCATATTACCGCTCACATTCTCATTCTTAATCACTTCACCCGTTATCAATTCCACTATATTAATCTGTAATGCCTTAGCAAGCTGTTCTAAGATTCCAATGTCTGGATATCCCCGGCCATTTTCCCATTTAGAAACCGTCTTATCACTTACCAATATCATATCTGCAAGTTCTTTTTGGGTCAGGTTTTTTTGTTCCCGCAGTTTTTTTATGGTATTTCCAGTTACATAATTATCCATTCTGCATCTCCTCTTCAAAATGCGCAGTTGCATATTGTAATGCTTCCAGTCAAATATTTCTTTTGCTGCTTGATATCAACCACTTTTTAAGTATATCAGAGCGTACTAGAATAGCACCCTACGCTGCGTAGAGTTGCAGCTGATTTTCTTCCTTGATCTTATTCCCTACCAGCTCGTTTGATCTGTTCACGCTTTTCAATTTCTAATTTTTCAAAAATATGAGACGTATAATTTTTCTTTCCGGTCATACCCAGACGGAATGCATTGTTAAAATCTCTTAACATATTTGTTCCTGCTAAAATCGGTAACACAATCAGAATCAGTAACAGCAGGCTTGGAAAATCAATAAACGCTGCAAAACTGCCTGCGCCCCCCATACACAACATCAAAATAATAACTACTATTACAACTAATATTGAAATCAGATACATTTTTTATTCCTCCATTATTATATTAAATATTTTGCTATGCAATAACCGGTCCTGCTAAACCAAATATACCTGACTTTCAAAACATTTACCATACTTCTTAGGTAGTATTTTAGGTAGTATCCCTAATTTTTAGAAATCTCTCGCTTTCTATAGTAACGTGGTATTCCTATAGCGTAATAATATAGTCCCCTAGATGTATACTCTGACACTGCACATCTAAGGGACTATATTTTAAGTCTTATCTATAGCTCTGTCTAATCTCGTTTCTTAATAAAACAATAACAATAACTTTCGTTAGACTACTCAACCTTGAATTTTCCAACTGCTGTTTTTAATAGATCAGCATTCTCCACGCTAATGCTCATTTGCTTTTGTACCTCTGAAACCATTAGAACGATTTCTGACGTCTTCTCTGCAATATTCTGCGTTCCTGTTGCTCCTTCCACAACGGTAGTCGATACATCAGAAATTGCCCGGCTGATACCTTCTATGGTAGCTGACATTTCTTCGGCTGTAGCACTGAATTCACCTATCAGTCCATCTACAAACTGTCCGTCATTTCCATAAGTTTCTCCAGTTTCAACTAATTTCTGATAATCTTTTGATACCGTTGTATCAAAGAAATTCATAATAGTACGTGAACTATCTGACAAATTGCCGACTGCAGATACCACCGCTGCTGTTACGCGCTGTATTTCATTCACGGTCGTTTTCGAACCCTCGGCCAGATTTCTGATTTCATCTGCCACGACAGCAAAACCTTTTCCTGCTTCTCCGGCTCTGGCCGCCTCAATTGCTGCATTGAGGGCCAATAAATTTGTCTGCTCCGATATCCCCAATATAGTATCTGACAGTACGTATATCTGAGAAATTGCATTTGACTTTTCCAATGCTTCCTCAAGTTCTTTTTTGCTCTTATCATAAATCATCAAAGAACTGGATTGTGACTCAAGGGCATTCTTTTTTAAATCGCCAGCCCTTCTGCTGATTTCACCTGCTGAGACAGAACCCTGCTGTGCTCTCTCAGCCATTGCAACGATCGCTGATTCAATCGATTCTGTGGATGCATTGACCTCTTCAGTTGCCGCAGATGTCTCTTCCATGCCTGCTGAAAGCTCTTCAATGGTTGCCGCCGTATCTTCCACATTTCTGCTAAGATTATTCATATATTCACTTACTTTAGCGGCAGCTTCCTCGACACCGTTCGTGCGCTGGTTTACTTCTATTATTATGGTCCTGATATTCTCTATAAATTGATTTACGGCTGAAGCGAGATCTCCAATCTCATCTTTTGACTTAATCTGTATACTCTGCGTTAAATCACCACCCTTTTGGGCAAGTTCCTGTAAGCGTTTTCTTAACAGACCGATTGGCCTGATGATGCTTATAACAATGATAATAGCGATCGCCGCTCCTAATAAAATTGCTGCAATTATAATAATAGCAATAATACTTCTGGTATTTTTATAAACTGCATCCCCTTCTTTACTGGCCATTTCAGCTTCTGTTTTATTCGCATCCACTAAATTTGCTGCCTTCTCCGCTAAGGCATCATATTTTTCTTTGCTTGTCCCTTTTATGATTTTCAGTGCTTCTTCAGATTTGAGTTCCCTGCTCACTTTAATTAATTTTGTATGTTCTGCATAGTATTCTGCCCAGTCGCTGCTCATACTCTGAATCATATCATTATTGAATCTTGATTGATATTCCTGCATATGAAGTTCTATACTTTGCTGCATGGCATCCATTCTTTCTTCAAGTACATCCATGTCCTTTTCATCCGTAAGAATGATATGCTGGAATTCAAAAGATCTGAATCTTGCTATTTCAAAATTTAGAGTATGGGCAAGATCTACCTGCGGCATTGTCTCTTCTACAATAACAGTTGATTTATCGTTGACCCTTTCCAGCGAATGTATCGAAAACATTCCTACTCCCGTTAAAATAAGTAAAATAACTGAAAATCCCATAATTAATTTTTGTTTGATCGTCATCTCTTTAAGTCTCCTTTTCTCAAAGCCCTTCACATTTTAAGTATTCTTCTATTCTATTGATGTCCCATGTGTTATCCTGTGCTGCTGCGATACAGTGCTTCACAACATCTGCATCATATAGAATCCCACTGTTCTCTGTCAGATGTCTTACTGCATATTCGACACCCATTGAGGGTCGATAAGGTCTGTGAGAAGTGATTGCCTCATAGACATCTGCAACCGCAAGTATCTTTGCTTCCTCAATAATGTCTTTCTCTTTTAAACCCCTTGGATACCCGCTTCCGTCCAGCCTTTCATGGTGCTGATATGCTATTTCTGAAACTGGCAACGTAAAATGAATGCTTTCTAAAATATCATAGGTTATCTGAACATGTGTCTTCATGAATTCATATTCAATCTCATTCAACTTATCCGGTTTCGTTAAGATTTCAAAAGGAATCCCAATCTTACCTATGTCATGTAACAGTCCAGCTATGAAGATCGCTTCTGTCTTCTTTTTATCAATACCCATATAGATTGCGATTCTCGCTGCTAAAACAGCAACTTCCCTTTGATGATCGGCCGTATATAAATCACGTTTTTCAATTAAGCTTCCTAATGCAACTACTAATTTCCATATCTGTGCTTTTTGATTTCTTAATTGTTCATATGTGGAAGTCGTATCTGTTACACAGATCATAATTTCATATTCATTCAGCATTTTGCTTTGTATGTAGAAATGCCTGTTTGTATTCTTTTCATAATAAGAATCTATGATTTCACATTTCCCGCAATTTTTTGACAAAATATGCTGTATCATATCACTTTTCATGAGATTGTTATTTGGAATACCGCCTTCTTGGCTTAGTCTGTTAACGATTATCTGCATCGCTGGATTAATGTCAACAATTGAATATTCATTTTGTTTTTCTCCTTTCAAGAAAGTTTCTTTTCTTAAAAGCAGAATTCCCTGGTCCATGGTAGTGAATAGAAAGCGGTATCTCATTTCTCTGCAGGATAGATCACTACTTTTTATATGTAGATCATTATTTAAAATACTAAGTCTGGTATTTAATTCAGAGATATCCTGTTGTGCGGCTTCCAGCTCTTTATAGCTTTGCAGGACTTCTTCATCCAGCTCTTTTACCTGAAGCTTTCTATCAATCATATCATGAATTAAAATCACAAAATTATCTGCGAACGACATGATTTCATCCAGTTGATTCTTTGTTACCACTGGAATACGCTTGATGGATTCTCTGAATTCTATACCTTCGAATCCATATTTCTGGGTTTGTTTTAAAAATTCTTCTACCACAGGTTCTTTGGTCAGAAACTGGCTGAAAATCATATGTGCAACCGTCTCATCCTTGATCTTAATTGGTATCTTATACATTTCCAGTCCATATGGGCATGTAAACACAGTATTTTCTTTATTATTTTCAGATGCACATACCGCAATACATTTTTTGCCTGACCTATCCCCTTTTCTCATATAATTTTTACAAAAGACTGACCAATCCGATGCCACCAGAACATTTCCTTTGATATCACACAATGTGATTGGAATGTGCAATGTCATGTACATTTGGTTAATGTATTTATTCAGTAAATTCATGTCCAGTATTTCTTGCAACTTCTGACTTGTAATCCCGCTCTTTTTCATTTGCTGCTCCTCATCCAAAATCATTTTATCTATATTGTAAAATCATTGCTACATGAAAAAATTTCCATTTTCTATTGTTCAAAAAATTTAGTCCATTCAAAACCTAACAAATTTGCAATCGCTTTTGCCTTTTCCGGCCTTGGATTAGCACTGTCATTTTCAATCATTCCAATAAATTGCCTCGAAACACCAATTTCCTTTGCGATTTTATCCTGCGTCATACCATATTTTTCACGTGCTTCTTTTAACCACACTCTCAAAAATGAACACCTCTTTCAAAATACCAATTGTCGTTTTTGCTCACATTTTGCAATTTCTTTTTGCTCTAATGTCATAATAGCAAATTCATTTTGCCATTTCAATAGAAAAAGCAATTTCTTTTTGCTATCGTAGTAAAGGCAAATCTAACTTGCTATAATAGTTACAAAAGGAGTGTTTTTTATGTTAGGTGAAAGACTAAAAGAGATAAGGGAGTTAAGAAATTTGACTCAAAATGATGTTGCTAACTATCTGAAAGTAAAAAGACAAACCTACAGCGCTTATGAACGGAACAAAAGTCTGCCTGATGCTAACACACTGTGTCTACTCGCTACTTATTTCGCTGTTTCCGCAGATTATTTGCTCGATCTTGATATGATTCAATATAACGTTTGTGAGCAACCTATCGATTATTATGTTTCGTTGAGTAATAGCGATAAACGTGAAATACATCAGCAGGCCGAACACATAAAGACTACACTAATGGGTATTATCGGACTTGCATATGAAGGACAGATCGAAAATGAACAGACTTTGAAAAAAATAATACAGGCGCTTGATGAAGGCTTACAGCTGGCAAAGCAAGAAGCAGAAGAAAAATACAAACAGGGCAGTATCTAAAAACTGATTCTGCCCTGTTAAACTTGTCGATCATCTTTATCGTTTTTTCTATTTTTATATAAAATTAGCAAATATGGATGCTCCCACAACTGTTAACAGTCCTGCTGCTACAATGGACAAACTGCTCATAGCTCCTTCGATCTCTCCCATCTCCATCGCCCTTGCTGTTCCTATGGCATGGGATGCCGAACCGATTGCGATACCTTTTGCGATCGGTTCTTTTATATGAAACACTTTAAATACAGTCTCTGCGATTACATTTCCAAATACACCTGTAATGATGATCACTGTTACCGTTATTGTAACAATGCCGCCAAGTTCTTCTGAGACGCCCATTCCAATTGCTGTCGTAATAGATTTCGGCAATAAAGTGACATATTCCTGGTGTCTTAAACGAAAGAGCAATGAAAGAATAAATATACAGAAAAAGTTTGTGAGCACACCTGATAATAACCCTGCCATAATCGCTTTTATATTATTCTTTAACAGCTCCAACTGTTCATACAGCGGAATGGCCAGACATACAGTTGCTGGCGTTAAAAGATAACTTAAATATTTTGCTCCTATATTATAAGTTTCATAATCAACATGAAAGATCAGAAGCGTTGCAATCACTGCAACAATTGAAATTAATAAGGGATTGCATATAGCAAGCTTAGTTTTATTCTTTAAGAAAACTCCAAGCTGATATGACAGTATGCTTACCATCACTCCAAAAAACGTAGAATCACATAAGATATCTTTCATCTGTTTTCCCTCTTTTCCCATCCTATTACTATCTGTGTGACTCTTCCTGTAACTGCCATTACTACAATTGTAGAAATGATCGTGATAACCATGACAGGGATGAGAATTGATTTTAGCGTTCCCCATGAATCCAACAAACCAACCGCAGCTGGTATGAACATCATTGGCATTATCTCAATCATAAATTTTCCTGTTTTCCTGACTGATTCCAATTGTATTCTTTTTGTCTTTAATGCAATCAGCATTAATACAAGACCATAGACACTTGCCGGTATTGGCAGCGGAATCAGATATCTTAATACTTCTCCAAGAAAAGTAACTGTCAGTATGATTCCAAATTCTTCCATGTATTTCATATGTTTCCTCCTAGGTGACAATCTGCTTTAGGGGTAAATTACCTTTTGGCCCCAATATAATAACATACGAATATCATAATATCACTACTAACATAAATTTAACAGTCGCTTTATTCAATTATTAAAAATCCCACAAGCTTGCACTTGTGGGTTGCAATTTTTTTTATTATAGTTGAAAGCTCATTTTATTTTCATTAATTTTAAAATAAAATAAGTGATCGAACCAAACATCAGAACCAAAAATAATGGAAGGAACCACATGGGTAATCCTTTTCCCAACGATGACTTCATTGAAATAAAACTAAACACAGCTACCGTGATCAGTTTTACTGTTCCTATTAAATTCTTTAAGATACGGTACACTTGCTCTTTGTTCTTGTCTGTGATCTGGACCCCGGTATTCCAAATCTGTGGAAATTTTTCTGTCACAGTCATCCCCAAATATAAAATCCATGAAACAATAGGAAGTATCAGCAGCTCTCCACGACTTCCCCACCTGTCAATTTCTCCTGCAGCATTATAATGTCCGGGAATTTTTTCCGGTATACTGTTCCAACTGAACACCAAATATAATATAATCCCAAGTAACAACGCAACGCATATAATATTTACTATCATATCATATGAACTTCTATTGATTTTCATATTCTGTCCCTCACTCTATTTCATATAAAGTCCTGCCAATTTCATGTCTTCATTAAAAGAAATTGTATATAAAACACTTTGTTTCTCATATAGCGCCGTTATTTGTACTACTGCAAAATGTCTTCCCATTTGCTTTACCTCTACAGTGTATACACTTGTAAAAGATTGGAATTCTCCAAATTCTCCTCCGAGTCTTTCTTTCGCATCAGTAATTGACGTTTCCTTCATTAATTTTGCCATTTTTGCATCAGCATATTGATTTTTAACAGTATCATACTCTTTTTTATCGATTAGTCCAATAATCATTTCTGCCTGCGAAATTACTTTATCTTTGTTAAATATACTATTATTATCTATCTCATATGTCTTTGGTATGAAACTGTAAATGCCTGCAGCCAATAATCCTATCATTATTACAATTGTGAATAAAAGCTTAATTTTCTTTATTCTCTTAAATGTCTTCCATTCTGTCTCAGGTAAATTCTCGTTAAATTCAGCTGCCTGGGCATAAGGACTACCCATTCTCTCCTCTATATCCTGCCATTCTTCGCCTATTTCCAAAGCGATCTGTATATCTGCCTCTAGTTCACGTTTTATTTCTTTTTTCTTCTTATTAGAACACTTTAATTTTCTGATGATTGTTTTTATATATCTTTGTTTATTCACTCTTGTTCCTCCAAAATTGATGTTACATTGCTGGCGAATCCCAACCATAAAGTAAGCATTTCTGCTAATACCTGTTTCCCTGTCTCTGTAATCGCATAATACTTTCTGGATACTTCTTTACCATTTGGTTTACTCCATCTGCTGATAACCAATCCATCATCCTCCATTCTATAGAGAATGGGATATAAGGTACCTTCTTTTAATATAAACATATGATTGCTTTTATCCTTCAGTTCATAAATAAGCTGATATCCATATTTTTCCTCTTTTTCTAATAATTTTAGTACCAGCATTTCAAAGACACCTTTTTTCATTTGTTGTTCATATTTTTGATTCAACCCATCACCTCATACTTAGTATTGCTAAATACATACTAATACTATTATTTATGCACGTCAATAAAATTTTGTAAAAACTGGATGAAAAAACTAAATATAATAGACTCCTTGAAAGTAATAAACTTTCAGGAGCCTACTATATAATTTGCTGGAAATGTTTAGCTAATTTTTAATGTTTCATTTTTATTATTATAACTTACATGCAAACTGACTTCAAACATACGCTTCCAAGGCATGTGCACCGATACGATATCAAGTCTGTCTGCAATTGATGGAAGATATTCCTTGGTAAACTGAATGAGCTGTTCCTTCACCATAACTGCAACTTCACCTTCTTTTTCTTTTACATCAAAGCAGTTCATTCCCAATTCTTCCAACTGCCCTGTAACCTTCTTACGAACAACAGAACAATATCCGCAGTCTTCCACATATCGCTCCATGAGAAAATTCTGATGTGTTATTGTCATTCCATAGTAGAAGGCATCAATTCCTTCTGCAAGAGCAGTTCCGATTGTATTTGCCGATGTATTCCAGCCGGCATATCCTGCAACCTTGTCCAATAAATGATTCTTATCCATCATACGCAATAGTTCTAGATCACCACCATTTGCATAAGCATTATCCGCTATCGTTACTAACTTTCCTTCTTTGATTCTTTCTTTTATAAAATCAATCATCTCCGGAAGGGATCTTTCTGCATAATAGTTAGGATTTTTTGAGGGCTGGTCTTCTGCTTCTTCCATAAGATTGTCTGGCGCCGTAACTGCCATTATAATATCTGCATTTTCATAACAATCTGTAAGTTGGCATCCTGATGACAGAACATGATATTTAATTGTATTTGCAAGACGATTGCCTTCATATAGTGGTATCAGATTCTTTGATGCTTCACTTGCATATTTGATATAGACTCGCAATTTTTTTCCATGGAATGAATTTAGAAATTTTGACATAAGTGTCAACCCGACTTCATCTGCACCCGGATACATGAGGATGCAATCTGTTAAATTTTCTTTAGAAATCTTTTTACGAACCTGCTCCTGATCTATTGCTGCATAACCATAGGTAGCCGAATCGTCCTGTGGAATAACAAGTGCATCGAGATAGCCATTTCTTACATAATCTACCATTAGGTTATTTAAACTCTGATTTTTCTGTCTTCTTGATACATAATCATTCAAGTAATCACCATCTATTTCATCCAATAGGTGCTTTAACTCATGGTCACTACATAGACCAAGCCTGCTTCTGTGAATAATTTCTCCGACTTTGTGAATTAATGTGCCACTATGCTCATAATACTCTGGTTCTTCATCATCACTTGAATAATCAGGACAACGCATAATTACCTGAAAAGCATAGATTAAAAGTCTCGGGTTATCCTCTTTTAATTTTATAATAGTCGTGGCCAATCGCTCAAATGAGCTGACTGCTCCCTGATGGATTCTTGATGGTACCAACCCTCCATATAGCATCATATCAACAGACAGGATCAACCCATCTGCATCCTTGCATTCTTCTATTAAGAATTTAATAATAGCCGCTGCATCAGCGGGCTTTTTCTTATCTCCTAACTCTTTTGGTCTGACAATTTCAATATCATCATGTCTATATAATTCATATGGAAAATCATAATTACATGGTCTCTCATCCAATGGAAGTAATACTATTTTCTTTTTCATAATTTCTTCCCTCATTCATATATTCTATAATTCTTTATAACCGCTTATATCAGCCTTTTACTGCACCGCTTACCGCCTCAATATAGTTCTTTTGTGCAAATAAAAACATAATTATTACCGGTATTATGGAAATGACAGTGCCTGCTGCAATATATCCGAATTTGTAATTGAATGAGCCGTTCAAATATTGCAATGCTGTTGCAAGCGGATATTTATCCGGGTCTTGTAACACAATAATCGGCCATAAAAATTCATTCCATGTCCCGATAAAGTCAAAAATAACAACGGTAGAAATAGATGGAACAATACTAGGGAGCATAATTTTCCACCATATTTTTGTTTCTCCTGCACCATCAATACGAGCCGCTTCCATTAGTTCTCTTGGAATTGCAAGGTAAGACTGCCTTAATAATATAATACTGAATACCTGAACAGAGCCCGGCAATACAACACCTGCCAACGTGTTGATCAAGTGCAGTTTTGTAATTGTAAGATAGTTGATAATCATGCCTGCTGCCGCCGGAATAATCATTGTACTGATCAAAATTGTCAGAATAACTTTCTTTCCTTTAAATTCCATGCATGCCAACGGATAAGCACACATAGATGAAAAAATAACATCACATGCAATTGCACTGATTGTAATCGTAAGGGTATTCAATATATATTTGGGTATAGACATAAAATTGAACACTCCAATATAATTAGCTAATGTAGGTGCAGAAGGTAAAAAATTAAGATCATAGATATTCTGTCCTGATTTAAAGGATGTCCCGAACATCCATAAAAATGGTCCGGCACATATCACTGCGATCAGAAATAGTATGATGTATGAAAAAGTAGTTTTCATAGCTTTTTTCGCTTTTTTCTTTTTAACTAGACTATTCATCACCCTTCATTCCTCCTCCCTTGTTACCATAAATAAAGATGAAAATACTTAATGAAGTTGTTATGAGCGCCTGAACGGCTCCAATCGCTGAAGCATAGCCAAATTCGAAATCCGTAAATGCTTTTGTATAAGAATAATAATTGATGACCATAGTTGCATTATCCGGTCCGCCTTTGGAAAGTACGTAAACCACATCAAATACGCCAATTGCGGAAATAACAGAGTTCAAAGAACAAAACCAGATATATGGTTTTAAAAGTGGAAGCTTAATTTTGATGAATGTCTGAATGGCATTTGCTCCATCTACAAGTGCCGCCTCTTCCAGTTCCTTGGGAACAGATTGTAAACCGGCAAGATACAACATCATATAATATCCGATTCCCTGCCATATTGTTATAAACATAATACAAAGCATTGCTGTCTTACTGTCATTTACAAATCCCAGCGGCTGACTAATGATTCCCATGTTAATCAGAACCGTATTGATAACACCGCTTGAACTAAACAAAAATCCCCACATAATGGAAACAGCAACCATTGAAGTAATTACCGGTATATAAAACAATGTACGGAATACCGAAATTCCAAATATTTTTTTATTTACAAGAATTGCCATAAGGACTGCTAATATCTGTAAAACCGGAACAATCATTACAAATATAAAAGAATTTTTTATGGCAATCCAGAATTCCCGATCTCCAAAAGCTCTAATAAAATTGTTAAATCCAATAAACTTAGTTGTACCAACTACAGAATAATCATAGAACATTAAAGGAAAACTCCCGATAATAGGAGTTATGACAAATACCGTTAGAATCAACAACGCAGGAGCCATAAATAAATAGGCCTTAATATTCTGTTGCACTTTTGTTTTCATAGGTGCCTCCCAACACAAAATGAATAGATAAGTCAATTCATCTGCTACATATTATCCGGCTTCGTGCAACTGCGCGAAGCCGTTATGGTACTTCATTACTATTTTAGTATTTTGTTAACTGCTTCTTCCACATTATTCAATGATTCTTTTGTATCTTTGCCACTGGTAATTGCCGCCTCAAATGCTTTATTGACTGCTGTCTGAATATCATTTTGATTTTCAACACCAAGTGAGTAATCTTCAGAAGTTGCACCTACTGCCACAGACATAGCTCTTGCCTGTCCTTCCGTTGATTCTTTATCGGATGTAAAATAAGAATCTTTCGAAGCTTCTACTGTGGACGGGAAAATTACATCCATTTTATCAATTGCTAACTGATTTTCATCATTTGTCATATATGCTGCAAATTTAATTGCTTCTTCATGATTTTTGCTTGCTGTAGGAATTACCATATTCATTAATGCATTTCTGCTGACACCGGCACTTCCCATAAGAGGCTTTCCTACAGCAGTTGTTGCATAAATGTCAGGAGCTTCATCCTTAATTCGTGTTAATGCAGAACCGGATGTAGAAAGAATTGCTAATTTACCAGTCTCATATAATTTCATTTCTTCATCCCAGCTGCCCCATTTTGTTTTTGGTAAAATGTCTTTTTCTGTATACGCTTTAAAAGAATCTAATAAATCTACAGTTGCCTGTGTATTGAAGGCAGCCGCTGTATTGTCCTCATTTAATACCGGTATTCCATATTCAAATAAAAGATTAAAGAATTCTGCAGGTGTATAAAGATAGGCACCTGTTGCCTCTTTCATCTGCTCTGCATATTGATTCGCCTCATCATAGGTAGTCGGAATTTCTGTAATTCCTGCTTTTTTCATTAAGTCTGTATTGTAAAGTAAAATATCCGGTGCGGCATACCACGGAAATGCATATACAGAGTCTCCAATTTTCGCCGAGTTATAAAGACTTTCAATATAAATACTCTTTTGCTCTTCTGTTGCTTCTTGGTTCAGGTCAACCAAGGCATCTTTTCCAGCCAGTGATAAGGCCATCTGCGTATTTAGGTTAACAACATCTGGAGCGATACCTCCTGCAATGGCAGCTACAAATTTTGTCTGAATATCTTCATACGGCAGATCAACCCACTTAATCGTAACATTTGGGTTTTCTTTCTCGTAGGCTTCAAACTTTTCATTGAACAGGTCCGTAAACGTTGGCTGCATGGAAATGGTCCAGAACTCAATCGTTATTTTTCCCGCTGACGCGCTTGCGGAATCCGTATCACCCGCCGTACTACTACTGCTTTTTTCTCCACATCCGGTAAGCATGGTACTCATTATCAGTAACATACAAAGTGCTTTCCTAATATTCTTCTTCATAGTTTAATCCTCCCAGATTATAATATATTTTAACAAGCATTTCGCTCTGTTAACAAGTTACCCAATAACAGCGGTTGTTACAATATTACTCCACAAGTTATAGTCTAATGTTTCAATGGTATTATCATCCGAATAACGATAAGGATATCTTTTTTCTTCAAGTTCTTCTACCAATGCTATTTCACCGTTGCTATATGCCAATAGTGTTTCACTGACATCCAGCAATCTCTGCTTTAATCCTCCAATACGAATACTCTGTACTTCAAACCCAAAGGACTTATTCTCTTTCATCCATTGATTTTTAAATTTTTTATATAAATCATCCAAATCAATTAATAATGCAGGTATCTCAGTTGTAGCTATTTTCTTTATCCGTACAATATCTCTTTTATCATAAGCTTCTTTTATTTGATTCCCGAGATTTGATTTTCTTCTTAGCACACCGCACAGCCCCGCCTGCGTATCAAATAAATAACCAAATGGCTGCAAATTCTTTAATTTCTGAAGCTGTTTTTCTGTCTCGTAATAATATGTTGAAATTTGTTCACTGGTAACAGAATCAAATGTTCCAAGCAGCGCATCGTTATAAAGAAGGTATTTACTTGCATTGTTATGTTTATCCTTATACTCTGTGTAAGGATTACTTTTATCTATTTTCATAAAATCCGTAAATGGAATTCCTGTCAGCAGCTCAAATCCGCTTTCTGGAACCTGATCCGTATAAGCCTGATTGGCATTCATGAACAGTGTCGGTAAAATCGCAAATATGCTGGTTTCAGCTCCGTTATCTCCCCAAGCCGTAATGACAACAGACTGAATATTATTATTTCTACAGGCGCTTAATGCTGCTTTTCCTGCTTCAATGCTATATCCATTATGTGGTGCAAAGCCGGTCCACTTCCATGCTCCACCCGCAAAGCCAACTTTGTCGCTTATCTTCAGATGCTGCTTCAGCATTTCATCATATTTTTTTTGATCACAGGAATAATAATCCCAATAAACCAGTTCTACACCTTTTGGAATTTTTATTTCCGGCATTTTGGTATCCTGTCGTACATAATACTCACCACCAAATGCCAGTCTAAAAAACATATCACTCCACATCTGTACCTTTAAGCCATAGTTATTGCAAATAGAAAATACTTTTTCTAAGTGTTTCTCCATAATGTCAAATCGCTTCTCATATCCGTTTTGATCTAGATATTTCCCAAGCCCGACCATATGTGCTTCATCCATTCCTATGTTAATCTTCTTGCAGGTGAAATTATCTGCAACTGTTTTTATCACTCTGTCCAGAAATTGATATGTCCTGTCTGCTCCTATTAGCAATATATCATTTACATCTATGCAGGATTGGAAATCTTCATATCTTGTTATCTGATTATAGTGTGCCAGTGTTTGAATATATGGTCTTAACTCCATCCCGAATATTTCTGCATATTGGTCAAGTTCCTTGATCTCATCCGCCTTAAGTGCGCCCCGCATATAACCGGTATAAGGCTCCTCCTTTATTTGAATCGTATCCTCCATATATAATCCAATGAAACTATAGCCCATGAGTGCCAGTAAGCGAATCAGCTGTTTTACCGTGTCTGTCCTTAACACTGCATTTCTCGAAATATCGACCATGATTCCAAATTCATTAAAGATCCTATGCTCCTTAATTCCATCTGGTTCTTTTGCACTATACAGCATGAATAATGCTCTGCAAAAATCTATTTTATTGTGATAATAGATATGTGCATCTTTTCCCTTCACACATATCTGATAGCCTTTTTCTGAACTTACCTTCGCATGAATTCTATATTCATTAGGAATCAGACTTTGTTCCAAAACCTGATTTTCCTCATTGATTATTTTTTTTATATCCTCGGAGCAATTACCCGATATCATTTTCATCTACCAGCTCTGCCTTTCTAATATGATTTATAGTGCCATTATAACAATATCAGTTCATAATTCAACGATTCTGGTAGATGCAGGAAGTAATTACACATATTTTGTCCTTCTATTTTATTTTCTGAAAATAGATTCACAATATCCTGAAATAGTATGCTCAAAAAGGCTGTCCGAATATAATACAGAATTAATTACCTGTGTCATACTCGGGCAGCCTTTTTCCTAAATATCTAATTTTACATTATGCTAATTACTCCTAACTTTATTGATAAGCTTCCGCTCAATCATCGCGTTTTCCTCCATATAAAGCTCTCAAAGTCTCTTTATATTTTTGTACTTTAAAGTAAGAATTATTTGCCAAATAATAGCTGTAAAATATATCAATCATAATAAGAATCGGAAATTGGGGCGAAATGGTGGTTCCACCATCCAGATTCTTTGCCATTGCAACATATAGAATTTCGTCGCAATATTTTTCTTCATTTAATGTGTGATTAGAAGTAATCAGAATTACTCTTGCATGATTTTGTTTTGCAATTCCTACTGCCTTCATTACTTCCTTGGTTTTTCCGCTTAATGAAATTGCAATAATCAGACTTGTTTCATCTGCCAACGCCGCATTCATTTGAATCATTTGAGAATCTGTTACTGCCTCAACATTCAGTCCAAGTCTCATGAAGCGTAATTGAAACTCCTGTGCCACATATCCCGAACTACCCATTCCATATACAAATACTCTGCTTTTATTATGTAACAGTGCCGAGATTCGATTTATCTGATCTTCATTCAGAATATCAAAGCTCTCATCTAATAATTTCTTATAATTGCCCTTGACTCTTCTTGTTAGCAGACTGATATCACGATCCTGTATTTCTTCCTGTAAATCTTTTTCATAAGAATAGATAAGTTCCCGGTATCCTTTATAACCGCACTTTTTTGCAAATCTGGACATTGTAGCTTCTGATACATACAATATTTGAGAAATATTTTTTGATGAAAAATCAATGAGCTTCACATTATTCACAAAAAAATCTGAAATACTCCGCTCTACCTGTGTCATATTCTCATAGCTATTAATGATATTCTGCTTTGCTTCATTCTTAGATTTCATATCTTCATCCTCATATCACAGCTCCAGTTCGAACCCATCATATGCAACTAAAAAGCCATCTTTGGCTACCTCTGATTTCAATTCTTCATGTGTAAGATTAGCATTATGAGAAAAATGAGTAATTACAAATTTAGTCTTTTCATCTGCACAGCCCATCCGGTACATTTTATCTTTAACTAATCTGTTGTTATCAATTCCCATATGATAATTTTCACAATATCCTTTTCCGTTTGTACAATCCATGCTGACAAGGTCAATGTATTTATCTTTTAATTTCTCCCATGTTCTTTCCGGATACCAACCTGTATCATTTGCATATAACAGACATTTTCCATCTTTTTCTATCAGATACAAAAGGCATTCTTCGTTTTCTTTATGATCTGCTGCAAGCGCAGTGATATGGTATCCCTCTTTGGTATCAATTTCTTCCCACGCATGAATTTCCCGATATTGCTCTACCTGTGCCAGATTACTGGTATCATCCTCCTCTGTCAGAGCTCTTTCATATAACATCCTGACAGCACCATTTCCGTACACCTCCAATTTATTTGCCACTGTATTATGCGCATATGGTTCTCCCCTTAAAATAAGATCAAGCGGATAAAAATGGTCTTGATGGGAGTGCGTTATTAGTAATGTGCTGACCGCGCTTAATTGCAGCTCTTCATTCAAAACATGCATATATACGTCTGGTGGAAAGTCTACCAATAATGTTTCATCAATAATCACTTGAGAGCGGGTTCTAATATTCCTGTCTTTCAGTTTCCTTGCCTTTCGACAAGCCTTGCATTCACAAAACAGAGCCGGCCATCCCTCTGCCGCTGCAGTTCCTAAATACTTTATTTTCATCTGTCGTTCCCTTTCCAGCTACTCGTTTTATTTACTTTGAATGAATAAGAGATAGTGTCGGCGTTTCAGATTCATGAATGGCGGTTCATATCCAAATCCAAAATTAAGTCTCTGCTCTTTCTCTGTTCACGAATTTTTGTACATGCATAATCAATTCTCCTGCATTGTGTGTTGGGCCACATAAAGCAATCATTTGTATGCTTTTCAGTCCATGCAAATTCCCCATCAGGTGAATATAATGTGGCATTTCTTATCACAATATTATTCAGATAGATACCCTCATCGGTATTATATAGTGTAATTTCTTCCCAATCCTCTGTAAAGTTCACGCCTGTCTGATTTTTTTTAATATTATCAGGATAATCAATTGCATAATCCTGATATAAACTAAGATTGCTTCCATCTTTTTTAGCAAACATCACTTCAAATTCTGCCATATCAACAATCTTATTGTTATCCGTTTTATCAATGATAGATAATCTTCCCATACCATCTTGAAAAGAGCAATCCAAAATCAATTGATAATCATGTGTATGATCTAATACAACAGAGGATTCAAACCATGATACCTTCTGATTTGTTCTAAGAAGATTATAGAAAAGATGCCAGTTCTGTACATCGCCCGAAAAACAAAATCCTGCATCAATACAATTTAAAAATTCCTGTTTCTCATCATATACATCAACACCTAGAAAAATATAACTGTTTGTCCATTTCTGGTCGCTTTTACGCCTCATATTCAACTCGATCCGGCTCATATTGAACTCAAAAGATGCTTTATTGTAACCGATTTTAGAATAAACCACATATGCTGGTCCATCATTATCGCCTTGATATCTTCCGCTATTAGTAAATCCAAGATTTGTATTTGATTTGGAAGCTGCATCTATATAATGTCTTGTAATTTCTCTGGGTCTGGTGATTGCGGTTCCTATTACTACTGCAAATACTCCTGTATTCAATGTTCTTATAAAATCATCCGTATTCCATATACCACCTTCCGCAATGACAGGTTTTTCAATTGTTCCAATCAGACCTCTCATCATATCATAATTAGGAAGCGAAATTCCCTTTGTATAAGGTGTATATCCACTCATCGTGGTTGCAATAATGTCAAAGCCTATCTTGTCAGCATGCTGTCCTTCTTTCATACAAGAACAATCTGCCATAAAAAGCTGATTTGGGTACTTTTCTCTCACTTCCGCAAAAAATTCATCTAAGGTCTTACCTCCCGGGCGAATGCGGTCAGTTGCATCTATCGCTATAATATCTGTTTCGCATACCACGAGCTCATCTACCTCTTTAATGGTTGGCGTGATATATACATTACTTCCTTCGTATTCTCTTTTTATTATACCAATAACCGGCAGTGATACAAGTTTCTTTATTTCTCTGATATCTTCCACACTATTAGCGCGTATTCCTGAGGCTCCGCCGGCCATTGCTGAATAAGCCATTTTCGACATAATATAGGAGCTATGGAGAGGTTCCTCGTTGAGCGCCTGGCAGGAAACAATCAATCCTCCCCGTATCTTGTTCAGTATTTCATCTTTTTTCATCATATTTTCTCCATTCCTCCCTGCTTCATTTATAACGCAAATAAATTATTTACCATTATATCCTACATACTTTTATTTTCAATCAATTAGCAAATTTCTGTAATTACTTTCACACATCCAACCATCTGCACAAAAAATGACCCGTCAACAAAATAATATTTTGTGCATAATGATGCTCTTTTTCAGAGGTACTTACACGAACCATATCAGGGTTGTATTTTATCTGATTGTGAAACTATGAGAAACACAAAAAAGAGCTGATCTCCTTTACGGAAATGATCAGCTTTATCAGTTTAAATAGCTATGAGACACAAATAAAATTGTTTCCATCCTATCTCATTTCTATTTTATTATAATTAAACATACTTATCTGTCCCTCTATTAGAGACGCTGCTTTTCTCACATAAATGTTATCTTTCTTACCTACTTTCCCGCACAGTAGCGGTGAATTTTTGTCATATAAAGCAACTTTTTCTTTTACCGTTATCCCGTTATGATTTGCATAGCAATATTTACAACCATTCAGACAGGAATCATATGCCCCGATATCAATACTTTCAATACAGCCACATTCTCTCCTCTGATTTTTATCTTTTTCTGCCTTGATAGGGTACCCAACTATCTGCTCTATCAATGTTCTATCTATGCAGTTACTTTGCTGTATACCACAAGAAGATAAATCTATTTTCTCGGCACATGCAGCGATCTGCATATTATTATCTTTAGCAATTTTTGTTAGCCTGGAAGCAAATTTTTGAACCTCCTGGTTCTCTATCTCTAATGCATTCATAATTTTCAGATTCTCTTTTATTTTCGCATAGAAATCAACAAAACTGATAACAACTCTGTCACAATACCCATTTAATTCCGTTGCAATTTCATGAAACGCCTTGATATGGTAATCTTGTGTATACTTATTAGTAATGATAATCGGATCGTATCGCCAGATTACTTTCTCTTTTCCGATCAGAGAAGATAAGCGTTGAAATACTGGTATTATTACTTCTCTCTTATTTGGCAGACACGGCTCGATATCTTTTCCATATCCTGTTAGAGTAAACTGAAAGTAAAATTTATAATCGTTTAATCTATCTAATTTATTCATCATAGATTCCGGATTTTTTGTCCAAAATACAATACAGTCTACTACCTCTGGTGAAATATCTATCCTGCTTATCTGGTGTGTATTCATCGGATTCCTGATATACAAATATCCCTCTTTGATCCTGTTCAAAAACCATTCAGAATAGTAGTTGGGTATATCTGTACGCCGGCTGACACTTAATATCATACTCTTGACCTTTCCAGCATTTTACAGTGTTCATTATTGTACCGCTAATTCTTCTTTTTTAATAAGTGACTTTTTTAAAATCCAATATAGAATTGAGCCTAATGGTAATCCAAAATAGAATTGAACGACACCACTTGGATATAAAAGCAATCTGGAATATGAAATAAGGGAAACCTGAAAACCCATTTTTATATTTCCATTAAAGTCTATTGTTAAGTAACCCCATATATAAACAATTATAATCAAAATCATCCACAAAGGTTTAATTTTAATTTTCGATTTCATACAATTAATCAAGGTCAGTATCGTAAATAAAATAAATATAAGACTTACTGCCAATAATATCCACTGTACAGCATTAAACTCTTTAAAATAAGGGAGCTTACCAATCGGTGTATTATAATCCATATATTCTGCATATGTTTTCATACTGAACGTGTAGATTCCTGCTCCACCGTCATCTTCAAGATACACGATATTCACTACATAGGACTCTTGTTCTGTATCTATCTTATATTGACACTCTATGGTCTTTGTTGATGCATTTGAATTAATCTTATTACTCTTTGTATGAATGCCTGACAATTGATATGTATACTCTTCTCCTTGATAAGTACTCACTAACTCTCTGAACCCTGCTTCAAACTTTGCTTCACTCGCTGCATTTGGATATAGTAAAGCGTATGCAGCTTCTGCGTCCTGATTCTTTATGCATGAAATCATTTGTTCCAGATCGTTATCTACTTTTTCATTTTTGAATACCTCATAGTTATTCGCACATCCCATAAGAATTATTACAAATATAACTATAAATAATATCGCATTTAGTTTCTTTTTCACACATCTCTCCTAGTATTTCATCAGCGGCTGACACAAAGGGCAATAATAGACACTTCCGCCAAGATACGCTTCTTTTATAATTTTATTATTACATTTTGGACATCCTGATTGAACAGTGTTTTTCGACATTTTCACGTTATATCCACCGTTTCGTCCAAAGATATCCTTTTCTGTATTACGTCCGCACGCTTCATCCATATTGTGCAAAACTGTATCAATACATTCTAGTAAATATTCTTTCTCAGATTCACTCATGGTATTGATTTTACGTTTTGGATGGATACCTGCTTCAAATAGAATGTCCTGTAATACACCATTTCCAATTCCCGGAAATCGCTGTTCCGTGGCAAGGAAAGATTTTGCACTCAAATTCGGTTTCACTTTACTAAATATTTTTCTATAATATTCTTTAAACTCTGGTGAAAATGGAGAAATTGCCTGTCTGCTTTTTATGTAGTATTCATTATCATAATTTCCATAATACAGATGAATTCCACCGTACATTGCCACAGTGAAAACCAATGCCGAACCATCTTCTAATTCAATTAGTAACTGATGATTCTTCGGCACTTCATCACCTGCTACGAGCCTTACATTAACGCCATCATTAAAACATAACTTATAATCGTTGTCAAAAGCTATTTGAACAAATATTCCAAATCCTTCTGCCGATACAATTTTGCTATCTTTTATTACGGCATCATAGTTTGCCGGATCACCATTGTACCAACAAAATTTATGATCCTTAGACGGTGGTAACACTTTGTTGATTTTTTTACCCGCCGTATAGTCATTAAGTTGCCTTGCAACATTCAGAACCTCTGGTAATTCTAACATATATTTTTCTCCCCTTCATTTTATGTACCAAAATTATCCACAAGATTTTGTTTCAATAATTATATCATAGCAACAATTATAAATCATTTTAATTTTATATTGTAATACATAATTGGCCAGTAAAAAAGGGATAAGGTCTGTTTCCTGACTCTATCCCTTTTACTTATATCACGATATTTCGTATATTTTTGTTTAAATCTATCTCTTTGCAATAACCATCATCATTATATAATTCATAGTTTTGCCCCGTTTCTGCATAATGATAGACTTTCAGATTCTCATAATCAATGCCATCAACTGATTCAGCAGCTTCTGCCAATGGCAGCAGATATCCTTTTCTTATGAATATAACAACTTCATCCAAGCCTATTTCTACATAATGATATCCCTTTGGTATAATCTGTTCCTCAATAACCTGTGGATTTTTAAAACGCAATTGTTTCATCTCCTCAGGCAGATAAATGTTTCTCCCTATTGCATTCTGCTCATACACAGGTGCGATCATAACGCTTTCTCCAATCATTAACTGGTCTTCAATCCTTCTTGCAATTTTATCTCCCGGAAATAAAAAGCCTAATGGTCTGCAATACATACCTCCCCTTACTGCTGCCTTGATGAACTCACTGTAAATATAAGGCAGAAGCCTATATCTTAAAGCTATCAGATTTCTGAACTGTTCCATCTTTTCAAATCTGTATACTTCCTGACGCCTGGTACCTTTTGCCGCATGGTTGCGCATCAATGGTGTAAATATTCCTACCGCCATCCATCGCAAGAGTAAATCTTCTGTTACGTCAGAACCAAATCCCCCTATATCTGCTCCCGTATATAGAAATCCACACATATTCAATGAAGGCATCATCTTGATATTTAACAGAATATGTGACCACCATGACAGATTATCACCTGTCCAGATTCCGCCATAGCGGTGCATCCCAATATAAGAGGCTCTGGAAAACAATAAAATCCTTTTATCCGGTTCTAATCTGTCAAATGCTTCCCCTGCGGATCTCGTCATATAATATCCAAACAAATTATGCACTTTATCATGGCGGATTTTCTTTCCTTTGTAATTATGGTAGAAGCTTGCATAATCCTCCGGATTCTTGGAAATAGTGGCTACCAGATCCTGTAACTCAAAGAATGTATTCACATCCAGGTTCATATTCCTATAACGCTCAAGCTGACTGAATACTTTTTTGAGTCTCTTTTCTGAATAAAAAATAGCCGGTTCATTCATATCATTCCAAAATCCTTCTATTCCTTTATCCAAAAGTATTTTGTATTTATCACCGAACCATCTTCCGGCATCTTCATTGAGCATATCCGGAAACAGACATTTTCCCGGCCATACGCCTACCACAAAATTTTCATTTTTTTCATCCTTACAGAAATAATCATTTGCAATTCCTTCTTCATAGATGTCATAACCTTCTTCGATCTTTACTCCGCCATCAATAATGGGAACCAAATGAATTCCATTGTCTTTCATTTCCTGGACAAATGTTTCAAAATCAGGAAAGTCTTTTGTATTTATTGTAAAATCTTTATATCTTTCCATATAATCGATATCCAGATAAATACTGTCCAGCGGAATGTGGTTCTCCCGGTGAAGACGGGCAACTTCCCTGACTTCATCAGCAGTTTCATAGCTCCATCTGCTCTGTCCATAGCCAAAAGCCCATTTCGGCGGAATATAGCTTCTTCCGATCAGTGTTCTGAACTGATTTACAATAGTATCGGGGCTGTTCCCCTCAATCATATATATTTCATAATCATCACTGCGTACTGTAAGGATCAGAGCCTCCATCCTGGTATATCCGATATCAAAAATAACGCTGGATGGTGTATCGATAAAGATTCCAAACGATTCCTTCCCATCCACGATAATAAAGTTATGTGCTCCATATAGAGAACGGACATCTTCCCGGTGAATTGGGTCATCCGTGCAGTTGCTTTCATAGATCCAGCCACGCTTATTGATTCCCCTGACATTTTCTCCAAGCCCATATACAATATCGTTATTGTCCATACGATAGGAAAAACTATTCCCATTCTGGCTCAAGTAATTGATCTGTCCTTTTTCCTGTAACGGTTTGTTCAGAACAGCATCCGTTTCGATCGGTTCTCCAAATCTATATCTGTTAATCATCTTAAATCCTCTCTTTATCCTTTAATTCCGCCGGCCATCATTCCTTCTTTCAGGTTTTTCTGAGCAGCAATATACACAATAATGATTGGTATCATTGAAATCAGGCTTCCTGCCATTAATACATTGTATTCTGTGCTGTACTGCCCATTCAAACTATTAAGGGCAAGCGTTAATGTCATTTTATTCTTTTCAGTCAGCATAAGCAGCGGCCACAAGTAATCATTCCAGCATTCCATGAATGTTGTGATAGCCAGTGTTGCGACAGCACTTTTGCACAAAGGCAGAATCACTACCCGGAATATCCTGAACAGACCTGCTCCGTCAATTCTTGCCGCTTCCATAAAGTCATTCGGAATGGTCCTCATTTGCTGAACAAGCATAAAAATACCGAATGCCTTGAACAGAGATGGTAAGATCACGCTTGGATATGTATTGATCAATCCCAGTTTATTCATAATGACAAACAGCGGTATCAGGGTAACCTGAGTCGGAATCATCATGGATGCCAGATACAATTTCAGTAAGAGACCTGCTCCCGGAAATTTAATTTTAGTAAAAGCAAATGCTGCCATAGCAGAGGACAGAATCGTAATT
Organism: Bacillota bacterium; assembly: GCA_023398375.1. Lineage (GTDB taxonomy): Bacteria > Bacillota > Clostridia > Lachnospirales > Lachnospiraceae > SZUA-378. Next base: position 61,444 of record JAEWSH010000061.1, read on the forward strand.
ACCGTATAACAAAAAGTAATAAAAAAACTATTTAATATGGCTTTTAAAAAAGGAAATTTAGTAAATACCTTAGCATAAGCATCCGTAGTCGGCTTTTCAGGAATCCATTGAACAGGAATCTGCATCAATGCCCCCTTACTTTTAAATGAAGTCGATACCATCCAGAAAAACGGTATCATAACAATGACGGCAATTAGACAGGAAATCAGAAATAATCCGGCATTCTTTTTCAATTCACGATTCATAATGCACCCAGCCTTTCTGTAATTTCATCTGTAGAACAGTCAGCAAAAAGATAATAACGAACAACAGCCATGAATATGCTGCTGCATACCCCATTTTGAAATAGCTGAATCCATAGGTGTAAATTCTCTCTACCATAACCTGGGTCGCTCCGTTAGGACCTCCTTCTGTCATGATCATGACCTGAGGAAACAACTGGAACGCATTAATCAGAGACATAACAAGGCAAAAGAAGATGGAAGGCGTGAGCAATGGCAGGGTAATCGTAAAAAAACGTTTGATGCTTCCTGCGCCATCTACCCTGGCCGCTTCGTAATAGCCTGCATCGATTGCCTTTAAACCAGATAAAAGGAACAAGCCGAAAAATCCCATATCCTTCCATACAGAAGCAAGCACAATGGCAGGCATCGCCCATATTTCATCGGTCAGCCAGCTGGGGCCGTCTATTCCTGCGACAGCCAGAATCTGGTTTAAAATACCATATTGCGGACTTAAGACCCATTTCCATATCAGGCTTGCAGCTACCCATGATGTCAGCACAGGAATATAATACAAGACCCTGAATACGGTAATCCCTTTCATACGCTGATTCAGAATCGACGCTATTCCAAGAGATGCTAAAAAAACAAGAGGAATATATAATATAATGTAGTATAACGTATGACCCAGTACTTTCCAGAATTCACTCCCTGCCAAGATCTGCTGATAATTGGCTATCCCAACAAAATGATTTCCAAGCGTATCCTGATTCAGCAGATCCAATCCATTCCAGTCTGTCATACTGATCATAACGGATATTATGATCGGCAGGAGACTAAATAATATCATTCCTGTGAGACTGGGAGCAATAAATGGAACTGAATACATAAAAGCTTTTCTTTTTTTCCTGTCTTTCATAAAAACTCCAATCTAAGCTCATTTCAACGTTATCTGCGTCTCGCATTCGCTCTGAGCCTGATCCAATGCTTCTTTCACAGATATTTTTCCGCTTGCGGCCTCCGCAAGTTTTCCGGTGATAATATCAGCCATTAATGCATAATCTTCAATGACCGGAGCTACTACCAGATGATCAAGGGAATCAAAGACTGCTTGCTTGTTTTCAGGCGGTGTAATCTCCAAATAACCGGATAAGACATCCTGATTACTAATTGCCGGCAGGTCCCAGCCTGCATCAATTCGCATCTGTGCCGAAGCATCGCTTGATGCAAGGAAGTTGATCCATGTAGCTGCTGCTTCTTTCTTTTCACTCTTTGCATTGATCACAAGTGCATTGCTAAAGAAATGGGTTGCTTTCTGAGTTCCACCCGGCTCCACACAAATATCCCATGCAAAGTCGCATCCTTCTGTAAATGTTCCAAAAGCCCAGATACCCGTTGTAATCATACCCAGTCTTCCGCTTTGGAACAGATCCCAGTCTCCCATTCCGCCCATTTGTTCTTCATTAGGCTGCACATTGCTCTTTGTCACTCTCTCAATCATCATCGCTGCGGCTTTCAGATTTTCTTCTGAATTAATCGTAAACGCTGTTTTATCTTCATTCAGGATACTTCCACCATATTGTTCAGCCACTTTAAAATATTCATTAAATGTAATAGGTGCATAGATTCCAAATGTATTTTCATCTAAAGCCCTGATCGCCTCCGCTGCTTTCTGGGCATCTTCCCATGTCCATTCATTCGTTGGGTAGGACATGCCTGCCTTATCAAACAGATCCTTATTATAGATCAATACCACATTGGAAAAATTCCCCGGAACGCCATATTGTTTACCATTTACATTGAATGCCTGCAAGGCAGTCTGATTATAAGCCGCTGTATCAATGCCGGTAATCTCAGCCAAAGCACCCTTGTTTGCGTATGCTGCAAAATTTTCGATATTTAATTCATAACAATCGGGTGCTGTTCCGCCGGCTACTCTCGTCTGCATCTGTGTAAAATAGTCATCATAACCGATTGTTTCTATATTGACTTTGATATTTGGATATTCCTTCTGAAATGCTTCATACATTTTTTGTAATGTTTCTTCATTACCGCCGGATGCATTGAAATTCGCGTAAGTGATCTCAACTGCCTCTTCCCCTGCTTCTTTTGTAACAGATACATTTTCCTCTCCAGTTGACTGTTCAGTTGACGCTTTTGTTTCCTGTACGGACGCATTCTGTGCCGTATTTCCACACCCGACCGTTGACATCGTTAAGATTCCTGCTAAAACAAGTGATAACGCCTTTTTAATTTCTTTCTTTTTCATTATTAGCTCCCTTCTGCGGCTTTGGCCGCGTTCAAACCAAAGTTAATCGGTTAACTATTTATTATTTTATTCATACCTTTCCCATGATATTTCATATTTTGTCATTGGTTTACATAATACTTCATCTTCATCCCATGAAATTATCATTTCAGTACTTTCATCTTTGTAGTGATATTCTCCCTGTTCCCCTGCCAGAATAAAGTGAAGACTTGTTATCCGTTCCACACGATGATCCACTTTGCTCCCTAATTTCTTTGTTTTATCCGTATGAAGTGCGATCGCTGTGCCTTCTTTGATAAATACCGGAAATTTTTCTTTTTCAGATGTCACACTTGCTCCGCCTTTGTAACGCTTTCCTGAAAATAAGCCAAACCAGGTTCCGGCCGGCAGGTATAATTCTCTAAAGACGGTATTTTCTTCAAGGAGCGGAGCGATCAGAAGATTTTCTCCCAGTAAATATTCATCCTCAATGTCTATTACCCGTCGGTCTTCCGGCCATTCATAAATAAGAGGACGCAGCATTGGCTGATGCATTTCGACACAGGTTACTGCCATACTGTAAAGGTATGGAATCAGGTTCATTCTCAGATTACTCCAATATTGCATCTCTTGAATAAAGTCCGGTGATGCATATGCTTTTGCAAGATTCCATGGACTTCTTTCATTATTTCCCTCTTCTCCGGGCATAATCTCCTTAAATTGCCCTCCATCCGGTTCTGAATGCCACTGCATGATCGGACTGAAGCAGCCCATCATGGTCGCTCTTCTGTATAGATCCAGTGTAGGCAGTGCGCCTGCAAATCCCGCTATGTCAAATCCCCAGAATATGACTCCGGTCATGGCCGCTGACAATCCTGCAGTCAGGACATTTTTCATTTCCTGATTTGTCGACTGTTGATCGCCGGCCCAGTGGATAGGAGTCCTGTGTGCTCCTGCATAGCCTGCCCTGCTAAAGAGACAATTGTTATCGCCTATAAATTCTGTATATGCTTCTATATATTGCTGCGCATATATATTTTTTACTGCTTTACCCTCAATTCCGTTATATAATCTGATGTCATCCCTATAAATGAACTCTCCTCCATCTGTCTTAAAGCCATCTACCCCCATATCAAGTAAATACTTCCTTTTGGAGAACCAGATTTCTTTTGTCAGAGGATTCGTAAAATCTGGGATATAAGATCCGGCGAACCAATTTCCTTCGGGAATCCTGTAAGGTGTCCCCTCTTTATCCTTCACGCATAATCCAGACTCAATGGCCTTCTTCTTATCTTCTTCGAGCTGGGGAGTCTTTTCTGTATCCCCTTCTTCCTTATAAACAGGTATCTGCCAAAGTATCAACCGTATTCCCATCTCATGGAGTTTCTCAATCATACCTTTTGGATCATACCATCGCCCTTCCTTTCGGAATGAAAATTCATCATACTGGAAAGGCTGATCTCCTGGCTTTTTTACATATTCCGCTTCATTCCATATGTAAAATGTAGCCTCATCGCTCCATGCTTCGAGCACCATCACATTGACCGGATACTCATATTTTTGAATCATTGCCAGCTGTTCTTCCACTTTTTTCTGTGAATCCCAATGATTTGCCGATATCCAGACTCCTAATGCATATTTGGGAATCATGACAGGTTCTCCCAATACACCCATATATTCCGCGATGATCTCCCTCAGACTTCCAGTAAAGATATAAACTCTGGCATTTTCTGGGATCATGCAGAGAATGTCTTCCTCAAATACAAATTCCGTTTTCAGGGTCGTCTCTATATAAATCCCGAGTCCTGTATCTGTTACAAAGAAGGGGGACGGCATATAAGTGTTCTCTCCCTGATAACAGAATTTTTCAACCACCTGATTGACAACTCTTTTCCCTTTTTGATTAAGGCTGTTATATTTTTCACCCATTCCGTAAACACCGGAATATGGTAGTTTTATGGCTAGGTGAAACGGTTCTGACTCACTCCTCTTTACCCTGGCTGATTCTCCACTCTTTAGAATTATCGTTTTCTCATATGTATGCTCATCAATTATTTCTATCATACTATCCTCTCTTTTATTTTATCTTCTTAACACTATTACGTTCTACCAGACTGACCGGAATGATCTCTTCCACAATCTTCATATCCGCACTCAGCATGTTCTCTACCAGCAGTTCAATTGCTCTTTCACCCTTTAATGATATTTGCTGCCTCATGGTGGTAATCCCCGGCGTCATAAATTGTGATATTTCAAGATCATCAAAACCCATTATAGATATATCTTCCGGAACTTTGACCCCTTCCTCGTAAAAACCCTTGATCAGTCCAATTGCAAACACATCCGCGGTCGCGACAATTGCACTCATATCCATCTTTTCACGTACTATTCTCCTGGCAACTTCCACACCGGTTTCATACTCAACTGTTCCTTCAAAGAGATACTCTTTTTTGAATTCAATGCCGCGTTCTTCTAAAGCTTTCCTATATCCTCTGAAGCGCTTTTTCATGACACCGTTTTCATGAAGCATACCGGATAATAATCCTATTCTTTTATGTCCTGCATCCAATACATATTGTGTTGCCTGATAACTGCCCTGCTCATCGTCGATCCGGATCGTATGGAACCAGTCCTTTTCACAATAGCTGTCTACTAAGACGACCGGTATCTCCAGTTGTTTTAATTGTGCCAGAAATTCGTTCTGATAAGTACCTATGATTATGACTCCATCCAGATTCCTTTCTCTAATCAGATTCAGATAATCTGCTGTAACATCTGTAGCAGATATCAGGACATGATATCCTTCCTGCCTTGCATGATACTCGATGCTTCCCAATATTTCACTATAAAAGTTATTCCTGAACATAAGCGTACTACCCGGCTCTGTCTGCGGAACTACAACGCCTATCAGTCTGGTGTCTTTCACCGTCAGACCTCGCGCATTAAGATCCGGAACATATTCCATTTTCTTAATCACTTCCATGACTTTTGCTTTCGTCTGTTCTGATACTTTCTTTTTACCATTCAGAATATATGATACCGTGGCAGCTGAAACACCCGCTTCTGCTGCAACATCTCTGATCGTCGCTTTTTCTTTCATGTTCTTCCCCTATATTTTGGTTAACCGGTTAACTATATTATAAATCCTATGTTCCAAATGTCAATGTACTTTTTAAAACTTTTATCGGTTTGTAATTATTAAACAAAAATAATTCAAAAAATCCTTTCATACAAAACTGATTTTGTTTAATTTATACTAATATTTAATATTTTTATTAGAATACTCTTCAGATTCCACTTACAAACAAAAAATACTCTGGAACTATCAGCAGCCCCAAAGTATTTTAAAGAAATTGTCCTTTACCCATTTTCACGATTATAATTTTCACAGATCTCATTCCATTCACAATCCTTACAAATTAAGTTCCTTTTATGAACCGAGATAATATTCTGATACACCGCATTCTGAAAGTCATTCCAATAGATAGTAGTGCCACTTTTTATAGAACAATATTGCAATACTTTCCTGTCATAAATGCTTACTTTTTCTTGATGAAGACAAGTATGATTCGAATAATTAGGGCATTCACTGCAGATCTCATCTCCATAATCTATGATAGTGATCAATGGATTTCCTAATAAGGCATCTGAAATATATTTCAGATTCTCAATGAATGGATTATCATAACCTTTCCCGCAAAAGTATTGTAAACACATTGCGTGATGAGCCCGTATTTTAAAGTTTGACATATCTTCTCACTCCCTTGATCATGATAAGTGCAAGAGCAATTTTTATAATATCAGGTATCATAAACGGAATCACGCACCATCCCAAAGTTGTTGCCAAACTTACAGGTCCTGATGTCTTTGCATACAGAAACATGAACCATGCTGTTCCGAACGCATAGCATAGAAGCAAGCCAATTCCCATAGCTGTTGCCATCACCCATGTCTTCTTACCCAAAATTTTTGTAATCAGCCAGTATGATAATGCGATTAAGATAAACCCAAATAGGTATCCTCCAGTAGAACCAAATAATATTCCAATACCGCTGGTAAAACCGGCAAAGACAGGAATTCCTATACTTCCTAATATCAGATAAACGATAACTGCCAGTGTACCAAGCTTACCACCTAAAAGTCCCACTGCCATAAAGACAGCAAATGTCTGAAGTGTAAAAGGAACCGCAGTTGGAATTGATATCCAGGAACAAATTGCCATTAATGCAATAAATATGGAAACATAGGTTACCTCCAAAGTACTCATTTTTTGTTTTACATTTACAATATCCATTTTAATTATTCTCCTGTTATCATATTAGAAGTACGTAATTATTTTATATACTACTCTTCAAGTAATTGTAAAACATCAAAATATAATTGTCAACCATTTTTATTAATACGGTTTACATTTGGAAGCATTTCAGATTTTGTATTAAAAAGGACACTTTCCAGTGAACTTAATCTCCGAAAAATATCCTTTCCTGCAACTTTTATTTATTATAATCAACACGATCGTTATACAAAAAGACACCACCGAATACCATACTTATCAATAAAATCCGCACACAGAGGACTATAATCGCAAGGACCCAACGGAAACAGAATTTCGCTTCCTTCCTTCAGTACCTCATACGCCTCTTTCACCTGATCCTCATTTCCTTCACCGTAGTGAAGACAAAACTGCATTGTATTACCGGTAATTCTTTTCTCCATTTTGTCATTTATTTCGGCAACTGATAAAATATGACCACCTATATCAAGTTCTGAATGATAATAGCTGCCATCAGAATTTTTCACATGAAATCCCAATGTAGCATGAAATGCCTTTACATACATTTCAACAGCCTCACTACTTCCTTTCACATATGCCTGCATCATTGATCTGTGCATGATGTGCCTCCTCCAAAAAAATTATTAAATTAATCTATCAAAATTTCTTAAAAATATTAGTTTTTCTATTGCCTTGCAGCTTTTCCACCAGTTTTCACTGATTGCAAATTCTTTTGCATACTTCTCATTATTATCAAACCATGTCCATGTAATTCCCCAGACATCATTCTCTGGCTTTGTTTGGATTATATAATCTAATTCTTTTTCTACAATGTCTTTGTTTTGTTCATAATAAGGACTATCCGGAGATATGATATAGTTAGAAGGGCGTACACCGTATAATTTCCATTTTGAACTATCATGTTCAATGGAATCCTGTAGCTGTTTCCTTAATTTATCCTGTAACATTTCCAGATCACCAACTGGGATATCCAGTGCCTTTAATTTATCTATCAGCACAAGATAACCACCGATTCCCATTTCACCGTGTTCATCAGCATTCATCAGGTTATCTAAAATGTTTTTTACAAGATTAAGAGATTTTTTGTAGATTTCTGATTCTTTATCAAAATATTCAAGTATGAATGCGATAAGTTCAGCAGTCAATCCGGTGCTTTCAATCATATTTGCATCCTGGCTATATGCCCACCATGGTGCATGCGGATACCTGTCATTCGATGGAATACTAAACAACCACTGATTATTTTCAAAATGCCTGCCGCTTTCCAAATACTTCATGATACCTTTATAGATTTTATGGTTCTTATCAATAAATCCAATACTTTTCAATATATTGACCGCATATAAAGTAGTATACGGAGAAGAATCAGGGTTCCAATTATCTGCTTCTAAAGCATGCCCAAAGCCCCCATCTATATTCTGATAAAATTCTAATGCGGTAAGCACACAATCTGACGAACCATTTTCAAAATGAAACTCCCATAAGCTTAACTCTATCTGTCTTCCATTTCGGTATATCCATTGCCGAATTTCTTCATAATACTGTTTTTTCAATTTCATTATAATTCCTCCTGTCTGATAAACAGTATATTAATAATTTAATTTTTCCTCTTGTAAAAATGCGACATCTTTCCTCGCATATTCTCTAGCATCTTTTAATGGCATCGTATGAAAAGATTTAAAGTCATTTAATAAATGGGATTGATCTGTGTATCCATATTTAACTACTGCATCAAGAATCGCAAACTGATTTAGAAATAAAATATCATTCCACAAATACTGATACCTGATCAATGACGAAAATGCTTTTGGAGGCATCCCTATATTCTTTTCAAATATCCTTTCTATCTGGCGTGTGCTCACGTGAATTTCTTTCGCGAGCTGCATGGTCTTGATATTTCCCTTATTGCGCAAAATGTTGTAGATAGATTCCGTTAAAAGAGTATTCATCTGTTTCGTTCGCATATGTTCTATCAGATATTTTTCCGCCCTACGTTTTCTATCTTCTAAGGTATCAACATTCGTTACCATTGATTCCAGCTCTCTTTTCAATTCAGGGAAATAAACCCCGGCATCATACACTTTATTTTTGGAATCATACAAAGATTCTTCCGAAAACAAGATTGCGGACCAGGCAAAAAAGCGTATTCCAAATGTTGAAATAAGTTCATCTTTAGTATTTGCAGAATACGTCTGGAAAGAAGTATCATTTAGTGCACAAAAGATACTATGAACTTCGTTTTTTGAATGATTCACGTAAAATATGATATCCATGCATGTGTCTGGAATGACAATTGCCAAGTCTGTATTTGTTTCCAGATGTCTGTTTGGTACTGTTGTTCCCCAAAAACAACGAATATATGGTTTTAAGGCATCGCAAGGTTCTACTTCTACATAATCTTTATCATCCTTAAAAGGAGTTGCCGTTATTGGTCTATATATTGTATGAAACTCCATATTTCACCTCAGTAATTTATTAAAAACTATTTTTCTGGTATAGCGGTCACTAATTATCCATATCAATTACATACCCTCTATTCTAAATACATTTCAAGACCATCCAGCAAAGTAGGCACCCAGACTGTATAATGTTCTTTTCCCTCATAGACTTTGTATGTCAGTTTCAATCCACTATAATCTCTTGCCTTAACGTTCTCCACAAAATTTCTGATTGGTATTAGAAAATAACTTTCTTCTTCCTCTTCACCAACAGTCAGATAAACATTTGCATTCAGTACATTAGTCCTTTTTCCATATTCCTCTTCATAATCATCCAAAGAATTTCCACGCGTCCTTTCGAAGAACGTTGGACTTGCAAGCACGTAATTTTTAAATATATCTTTTGTCAATCCATCACTCTGGAATAAACTGTAAAGCATGAAATAACCACCAAATGATGCACCGCAAAAAGTCCTGTTGCCGGCATCAATATGATAATTGCTTTCAACATATGGTATCACACCCTTTATAATCATCGTAAGAAATTTATCCGGTTCACGCAGCAGATCCCGCTCCCGAATTGTGTCAAAATCATAATCATCCGGGTAACCGATTCCAATCAGTATAAACTCCTTCGTTTTTCCTGCCTGATATAGTTCTTTTATAGATCCATAATCTTCACGTCGCCAATAGCAATCCGTCAAATAGACCACCGGATATGCTATGCTATCATCATAATCATCCGGCAGGCACACATCGATTACAAACGCATCATCGATATTATCAGGATATACAAAAGTCTGCGTCCAAAGCTCCCGCTGCAGCGTTTCTCCAATTTTTAACTCTACTTTTGAGGTTTCTTCATTAGAGGTATCTTTGCCTGAACTATCCTCACTTGAAGTTTTTTCGCTCAGGGTACTCTCCGTTAAAGTTTCGTCCCCAATTTCTACCTTATTCTCATATACTTCTTCCTCTTTTTTTTCACATCCTGTTCCGCATAACGTAAGGAACAACACAATGCATAAACAAGTAATACAACTCTTCCCTTTCATTTCCTCTCCCCCTCAGGAATATTTTATACATAACGAAGCATAACATTTCTATTTTGAATAATCAAATATAATTCTCATATATTTTGATTTTTTAATGCATTCTGTTTAATTATCTGGCATAATAAGGGAAAGGTATACAATGACTATGTATCGCACATCATAATGTTCATAGAACAAGCAATGACAACTGCTGGTGTTCTGCAAAATCTTGCCCATATGTATCTTATCAAATTTATGTAGAAAGGATTTGATTCGTCTATGAAAACATTCGAAGAATTGTATTATGAGGTTCTGGTCCGAACCCTGAAAGAAAAAGATTCCTCTTTTCTTGAAAAATTGGAACTGTATGACACCCACCATCTTGATTGCCTGCTGTATCCTGAAAAACATCCTTTGGTCCTCCAAACGGGAGAATGCGGCTGTGAAGATCAAACTTGTGTTAAAGTATGTCCCTTTCATGCCATCCACCCAGGCGAAGCTGGTGAACCCATCATTGACGAAGACAAATGCACCGGCTGCGACATCTGTATACAGGAATGCCGCGCAAAGAATCTTACTGCCAGCAAAGATGTGATTCCGGCACTTCGTGCAATGCGTTCTCACAACGACCTGGTCTATGCCTTGGTCGCACCAGCCTTTCTCGGTCAATTCAGCAACGAGGTCACTCCCGGAAAGCTTCGTAATGCATTGAAAAAAGCAGGCTTTGATGGAATGATTGAAGTTTCTCTTTTTGCAGATATCCTTACCCTAAAGGAAGCACTGGAATTTGATAAAAACATTAAGACGGAACAGGATTATCAATTGACTAGCTGCTGCTGTCCGGTGTGGATTTCTATGATTCGTAAAATTTACAAAGAGCTGATTCCTCATGTTCCTCCTGCAGTATCTCCTATGATTGCCTGCGGGCGGGCAGTCAAAACGCTGCATCCTAACGCTTTGACTGTTTTCATCGGACCTTGTCTTGCTAAAAAAGCGGAAGCCAGAGAAAAGGACATCGCAGATGCCGTCGATTTTGTACTGACCTTTCAGGAAGTACAGGATATCTTCCGTGTTATGGAAATCGACCCTGCCACGATGGAAGAAAGCGAAAAGGACCATTCCTCCCGTGCGGGCAGGATCTATGCTCATACCGGTGGTGTCAGCGAAGCAGTTGTCTCCACTCTGGAGCAGCTCAAACCAAACCGCACGATTTCTGTCCGTACGCAAAAAGCAGACGGTGTGCCTGCATGCAAAGCACTGATTCAGGATATTCTTTCCGGCAATGGCGATGCCAACTTCTTTGAAGGTATGGGCTGCGTCGGCGGCTGTGTCGGCGGTCCCAAGGTTTTGATTCCTCATGAAGAAGGACGTGTCCATGTAGAAGAATACGGTAATACTGCCCCATTTCAGACTCCAATCGATAATCCTTATGTAATCGAACTGCTTCACCGTTTGGGATTAGATACTATAGAAAGCCTTCTCGAAAAAAGTGATATCTTCACAAGGGATTTTGGCAATCAATAAACCAGTACAACGAATAACATAAGAAGAAAGCTGGAAGAATCAACAATATTCGTGTTTGCGGATTCTTCCAGCTTTCTTTTTATGTTCGGTTTATATCAAATCCTGCTTCATATCCTCCAGCTTATTTATGATATCAACAGACAACTCTGCCCTGAACAATTCAAAATTATTCCTGATAATGGTTCAGCTAATCTGCATTTTCCGTACTAACTCCATCAGAAATCTGAAATTCTACACACAATGGAATATTATCATGAATTCCAGCATCTTTCTCTACAATAATGTTTTTTATAAAGAGATATTCTCCTGCTGGTAAATTTCCATAAAGCCATCTCCAATCTACCTCTACCTGTTTCGATTCATTGGCAGGAATTGAATAAGCAATATCTGTAAAAGCCCAGTTATCAATGATATATGGAACATCAATCCAGGAATCATTTTTCTTTTGTTGTAATTTATACTCCTCTCCATATTCTATTTCCTGATCAGAATTATTAAAAATCTGAAATGTTGCCCCAGCATTAGATAACTCTGATTGTATTATATTCATTCCATACAGACCGGAACTCAACATATCACCTTTATAATCTTTAAAATAGCTGTCAAAAAGTAAAAAGATCATATCACCTTCTACATACTTCAAATCTCCAATGGTCCAGTCTGGAAATATCAGATAACCATAATACTGATAGCCATCTTCATGAAATTCTACTCCGCGTTCTGAACAAGATCCCAGCTGCTCATCCATAAATGTACTGCTATCTGCAAATTTGTCGAACAAATCGATTCCTTCCATGGAATAAGCTTCTTTTGATAATTTCTTTTCTAATACGTTGTATACATACATATCATCTTCACTGATGGGATGCAGATAAACACTTGTACCATCTGATGATACATTTACCTCACAATAATTATCTCCCTGTGTAGAATCGCATCCAATAGATTTCAGATCCATAGCTCCTATCATACTTCTTGTGTCTATAGAATATACAAACAGCCCAAAATACCCATGAAAAATGATAATATCATTTCCTGCATAGTCAAGCACCGGAGCGTCCGCTCCAAGATTCGTATTCCTTTGGATTTTTGGTGGTGTAACTGTAACAGTGGAAACCCTTTCACTCACTCCGTCATTCTCATCTGATAAGTTATTACTTCCTGTCAAATCTGTTAATGTGCGTTTATTGTATTCAGCCTTATTCGAATTTGTTAATAGCCCAATCATAAGAACAATGATTAAGACCACCGCAATTACTGCTGCGACAAGGATAGATTTATTATCATTCATAATATTCTTAATCCTCCTTTCCATATTTTCCTCATCAAATGCAAGTTATTTACTCATAATATACATTTCTACTCCATGAACATATATGAAACAATCCCGTTAATATGATATTGCATGGTATCAAATACCGGAACAGAAAGAACTTCGTTTGCATACATTAAAGGCAGCTCAGTACATCCCATGATAATAGCTTCAATATTTTCTTCAAGAATCAGACGTTGAATTATCTTGTTTATATTATTTTTTGAATCATTATTAACAATTCCAAACTCCAATTCCTCTGCAATTACTGTATCAATATATTTTCTTTCCTCTTCATTCGGCACGATCACATCAATGTCATTTTCAATGAACAGTTTTCTAAAATAAGGCTGTTCCATTGTAAAGCGGGTGCCCAGCCATGCTATTTTTTCCAACCCCTGCGATTGGATTGCTTTATAAGTAGGTTCAACGATACTAAGCAATGGTACATTAGCTTTACTTTGGAGTGTATCAAACACGACATGCGGGGTATTAGACGCTAAAACTATAAAATCCACACCACTTCTCTCAAGATTATAAATTCCTTTTAGAAGATAATCCGCTAATTCCTCATATTTTTCTGCCTTACAATATCCTAACATTTCATACATATTAACAGTTTCTATTGTTAATGCAGGGAAATAATCATTCTCATCCCTTTTTTTGAATCTGGTTGCAATCTCTTTATAATACAATAAAGTCGATTCCGGTCCCATTCCTCCAAGTATTCCTAATTTTTTCATAGCAATATCCTCCTTTAAAATTTTCATGTAATACATCCTGCGAATATTTTCTGAAGTTTATTATTATTTTAACCTATCCTATTTAAAAATTCATCTTTCTAGATGGCTGACCAGGAAAATCGGTAATAATTATAGAACCATGTTCTATGTAAAACACTTTAAATATTGGATTTTCTGCTGTCTTATATCCTAATTTTACAGAATCATATACGTTTAATACTTTTTCTCTTATTCCCATATCTTCACAAAATGTTATCTTTCCACTTACTCGAATCGTAACCATCTCTTTTGATGTGGCAACATATTCAACAAAAGGTACTTCTAATAATTGTTTATAAACGTCTTTTAAACTATTTGTGCAAAAATAAAACCTACCTTCCTCCTCCATCATAAATCCAAATGGTCTAACTCTAGGTTTACCATTATCTATTGTAGCTAGACATCCATTTGTATTGTCTCTAAAAAATTTTACCATTTCTTTGATTATTATCTCTTCCATCACAATCACCTCATTGATTTTACTATTCGTTACAAGTATAATAGTATAGTAACATAACTAAACACACAAGTACGCACATTTACATGAGATAGTCATTTCAATATGACTATTACGAAAGGATTAAATTTATCATGGAAAATATTTCATATCTTTGTCCAGTAACAGCAGTTCAAAACACTCTTATGGGGAAATGGAAGTTGACAATCTTATGGATTCTGCATACAAAAACAAGAAGATTTAATGAAATTAAAAAAATTATACCAGATATTTCGCATGGTGTATTAACTCAACAATTAAGAGAACTCGAAAGAGACAATCTGATAAATCGTAAAGTTTACAATGAAGTTCCACCAAAAGTCGAATATTCTTTGACCCAAACGGGCTTAAGCTTTATTCCTGTAATGATACAAATTATGGAATGGGGTGCTACATATGTTACAAAAATGACAAACTGCGATATGGACATCTGTATATCTAATAATTTCCCTTGTAATAAATGCCATGACATAAGAAAATTGGATTAATATTTAGTCAATAAATGTTCCCGTATGAAATAAAGAAAACCTCGAAAACACTGGGGTTTTCGGGGTTGGTTTGTAGTGTTCATTGAGCATAAAACAACGTTAAAATCACTCTTTAATTTTATAGAATCCCTTAATGATCTTCTATTTTTATTTCACTGACATTCACTTTTTTACATGTGGCCTCGCCAGATAATTGGAACCAATAGCTTTGTTTAAAAATATCAATCAGATCTTCATACATTACCGATGCCGTTTCTTTTCCTCCTGCACCCTTACCATAATATGCCCTTACTCCACTACAACTGCTGTCTACAAATACAAGATTATAATTTTCCTTTACATGATACAGCATACTAACTTTTTCCATTTCAACCGGACCAACATAATATGAAATTTGGTTATTACCGTATCTTTCTATATAAAAAATCTGCCTGACATTCGTATCCTTAAAAACTTTCAGATTTTCAGTGGCATTAGTCGAAATCGGAACTATTTCATCGCAATTAATATCTAATTTCATTCCTATTCCAGCTAATATTTTCATTTTATACGCAGCATCCCACCCATCAATATCTTCAGATGAATCATTTTCTGTAATACCCTTTTCCCTGGCTATATTTAAAGCCCTGTCAAAATCAATGTCGTACTTTTCCATGAAGGATAATACATAGTTGGTCGTGGCATTAATTACCCCATACATTCTATTAATTTCATTTTTATTTGACATACTCATTAATGTCCGGCAAATTGGAATTGCCCCACCGACAGTAGCTTCAAAACGCAGCTGAACATTATAATAATTTGCCATGTCGATGATATGACTCATATTACGGGCAAGACATTTTTTACTTGACATCACAATGTGTTTCCCTTTTCTTATTGCATCGTCAATAATCTCAACTGTTTTGTCAGCGCCTGCTCCTCCCATACATTCAATACAAATTTGAATATTAGGATCATTAATTGCTTCTTTATAGTCGGTTGTCATATAGATACCAGACACATCAACATTTCTTTTTTTATTAATATCTCTTACAAAGATCGAACGTATTTCAAACGCAATATCAAGTTTATCTCCACTAAAAAAATGATTCTCTTTTATTAATTTGAATACTTCTTCTCCAACAGTTCCAAGTCCCAAAAAGGCCACACCTACTTTTTTTACCATACAAAATCCTCCTGAAATGAATATACTTGACTAAGAGATGATGAAATAGTATCATCATTTTTATAATAAGTAAAATTAATAGTTATAATACTATAATTCAATTTTTTTGATAGGTGGTCACAATGGAAATACGTAATATCATTTCATTTTTAAAAGTTGCAGAACTTAACAGCTTTTCTAAGGCAGCTATTGAACTAGGCTATTCTCAATCGAATATTACAATGCAAATCAAACAACTTGAAAGTGAATTAAATTGCTTATTATTTGACCGTATTGGAAAAGGGATATCTCTTACTCAAAAAGGTAAGGAATTTATGAAATATGCAATCTCAATTAAATCATCCGTTGAAAATGCCAAACTCTCTTTAACTGATAATCCGACTCCTTCGGGGCAATTAGTTATCGGTATACTGGAATCATTATGTATCACTTATCTGCCTGAACTCATTCGTAAGTTTTATAAAAAATACCCTAATGTAAATACCATTATAAGTATTGGAACATATGAAGAACTTTCCGCATTATTAAATCGTAACAAAATTGATTTACTTTGGACTTTCGATAAACCAATAACAAATAAAAATTGGTTGAAAGCTTTGGAATCTCCGAGTGCAATCAAAGTAATCGCCTCTCCTGCCCATTGTTTACTATTGAGTGGAGAACCGATTAATTTGTCTTCTCTAAAAAATTGCACTTTTATATTTACGGAACAAAACTGTAGTTATCGAAATTATTTTGAAGATCTATTACAAGCACAAGGTATCCCTTACAATGTTTTTTTGGAAATTGGAAATACTGAAATCATAAAAAGGTTTGTAGAATCCGGATTGTGTCTATCTGTTTTACCTGATTTTACTCTTCAAAACGAATTATCTAATAAGACAATCAAGGTAGTCAATCTATCTGATTTTCATTTAAATATGTATAGTCAGATCTTTTATCATAAAAATAAAATGCTGACATCTGCAATGAAAGAATTTATAAATCATCTTCAAGATTATTTATTAAAAATATAAATTCACTGATTTTTAAAGGATTTCCATTTTGTATTATTCAATAAATCGCACTGGCATCCTTCGGAAGCAGTCTCACGTGTTCTAAAAATTCTCTGGCATTTTTACCTTCCACCGCATTATACTGATATCTTAATTTTTCACCAACGTAAATCGCCGTTTGCTCAAATAGATCGCACATTCTCATTACTGCTTCCCATGCTTCTGGTATTGATCCTGAAAAATAAGTAGCTAGATATACTTCCCATTCCGGTTCTTCTAACCAGCGATACATATACTTCCCTGATTTTCCAGTGCTCACTGAAAAATCTGTAAGTAAACCTACCTTCCATGATAAAAGTTTTTCCAATTGCTTTCTTACATGAAAATTCACCATATCCTGCACATAGGGTATCTCACCCCTCCAAAGTCCCTTGGCAACATTATTCAGACACCACCAGAACTCATTACAGGCACATAAATACTGAGCCTCTGCTGGTTTCTTGACCCAATAATCCTGATCAGTTGATTCCGGTATATCCGGAAGTATATTATTTTTATCTAATAAAATGATACACAGTTTATCATCAGCAATGTGTTCTTGTGCGTGTGATATTGTCTCAACATGCAAGTCTAATCGGTTTCCATCTGAAAATTGCATCAGCCATCCATAGGAGTTTTCTTTATCACTGGGATAATCGGGAGATTCATCCGGATACTGCATCAATAAAATCTCTCCAAAGTTCTCTATCCACTTTTTATCATCAATGAAACTACCAGTTTCATTTACTACAAAGCCAATATCAAAATCTTGAAATATGTCCGGTGGAACATTGCCGTTGGTTCTTGATCCATTCATATATACTGCAAGAACACGCTCATCTTTTTTTGCTGTTTTTAAAATCAAATCATACATTTCTTGTTCTGTTCGCACTCATAGCACCTCCGTTACAGCATCCATAGCCAACTTTAAAGCCACTGCAAATGTATCATTTCCCCAATTCCTGATATTAATCTATATGTGTCTTTGAAAGAATAACTGCAAACTTTAGTTTTTCATCATCTACTTTATTATAAAAATTTACTTTGGGCATATTGCACCTCTCAAATTCTTGTTAGTTTTCCAGCAAAAAGTCAATCAGATTTTTATGAATAATACCGTCCCGATTCAAACATATTCTATCTAATGTAATGACATATTTGGGATAGTTATCATTAATGTTCTCATACGCACCAAATTCACGTTCTATTACATGTTCATCACTTAATAGATATGCCGCTTGAACATAAAATTTTTCATCACCCTTTCTAGCAATAAAATCCACTTCTCCTCTATACGTCTTTCCAATATAAACCTGATATCCTCTTGAAATTAACTCATTGTAACATATTGTTTCCACAATATAATTATACTCGTCCTTCACTCGATTCTTTTTTATATGAAAAAATCCCAGATCACAGACATAAGATTTTTCTTCATATGCCAATACCTTTTTTCCGCGTATATCATATCTCGATACTTTATCGCATATGCAAGCATCTACAATATACTTAAGATAATCATACACAGTTGGTGCTGAAACCGATTGATTTTCGTCGCTAAGTGAAGACGCTATAGCATTACCCGAAATGGTAGTTGAAGAATTTGCCACTATATACTCCAATATTTTTTCTAATGCTACCGGTGATGCCACTTTATTTCTCATTATGATATCCTTTAATACAACAGAATCATAAATATTGGATAGGATAATTTCCTTACTACTTTCTTCTGCCTCCTTACATACCAGTGGAAATCCACCCCACTGCATATATTCATCCAATAACTCTTCCTTTGTTCTATTTCTTTTCATTTCAAACTGACATTCACAATATTCCTTAAAATTAAATGGCATAACCCGAAATGAAATAGTTCTACCACTTAAATGTGTTGCCAACTCTCCTGACAAAAGCTTTGAATTTGACCCTGTAATAAAAATACTTACATCTCGTGTAGCTCGAAACGAATTAATTACTAGTTCAAATTCATTAACATTTTGAATTTCATCAAAGAACAAATAATATTTTCCATTCCCAATCAAGTTTTTTTCAATATACTCATAAAGGGAATCAGCATTGCTTATCTTCCGGTATTTATAATCCTCAAAATTAATGTATATAATAGAATTGTCAGTAATTCCGCTGTTCTTTAACTCTTGTATCATTTGTTTCATAATCGTTGATTTACCACAACGCCTAATACCAGTAATTACTTTTATCATTTCTGAATGATAAAATGGTCGTATTCGCTCTAAATACATTTCTCTTTTTACCATATATAGAATCACCTCCAAGCATTATTAATATATCATAATTCGTTACAAATGACAACGGAATTAAATATGTTTAATTTATGTTTTTATATAATAATTTTATTTAAATTTATTTAATTGTATTCTAAATATTTTTCACAAATTAAGTGCATTTAATTCTAAGTATGTATCGAACTTTATTTTACAGCAAAAACCTCTCAAGACTAGTGTCCCAAGAGGTTCTGAAGCGTTTTGAGTTGTAATAAGGTGCTCCCGTTGTTGACATACTAACATTTTAAGTATTATTTTATAAACATAAAGGGAACAACCGCCCAAAGTGGTTTGACCCAATAACTAAAGTAGAAAAACCACCCTGTCACCTGCCAAAGTAAACTTGTGAAGAAAGCGCTTGGATTTCAGGGCGTTTCATAAAAATCTTTCAGAGGCGTTGTTGTATAATTATCTCATACCTTCATAATGAGTCCACATACGTACAATTTTAACAGTACCTTCAAACTCAATGTCATCACTCTCTATTTTATCACCGTCTACTTGATAAACTAATCTATGCTTAATATTAATTCTCCTTGAATAAAACCCATCTAAATTACCAACTAACCCTTCGTATGGAGGAGGATTCTTAAAGGGATCATTTCTAATTACTTCAATTAACTCTTTTGCCTTAATAGAAAGACCTGCTGCCTTTAGATTTTTAATGTCTTTTGCCGCCTGTTTTGTATATACAATTCGATACACTTACCATTCCACCTCATCTTCTGATAAGCAATCATCGATTGCCTCTTTGCCACCTTCCATAATTGACTCAGTTAAACCAGGCACTGACATCAGATATAACGTTTCCTGTACAGCATTCCAATCATCTTCTGATAAAATAACAGCATTTTTTCCTCGATTATTTGTAATTGTAATAGCTGAATTGCTAGTATTCACATCAGATATTAATTGATATAAATTTTCTCTAGCTTTTGTAGCACTGATTGCAGTCATATAAACACCTCCCTAGTTTTTTCTTAATTATAGCGTACGCATTCACGTACGTCAATGGCTATATATTATTTTATGCACATCTTTTATAAATAATACATTTCAACATAATTCAAATATTTTATTCTATTTATGTTCTATGCATGAGATAACGTTGGAAATATAAACCTCTTTTGTGCAAACGAATCAAAACCTTTACCTTTTACGAATAATGTTGTATTTTTTTCGCATAACTTCTCAATTTGATATCCTTGATTACTTAACGGTGTAAACCCAAGTATCACTTTATTAATTTTTTCTCCGAATGCTTCAATAATAATATCCATATCTACTACTTTTTCCGAAAATATATTATGTGAAAACAGTTTATCTTCATTAATTTCTGCAATTACATAGGCTCTTTGGCCTTCAACATAATAAACATTGCTTCGCATAAATTGTGTAACATAAAACATAATTAATTCAATATTGTTTTTCATTTCAAACACACAGTTGTTGACAGAGTTTTCTATTGCTTTCTCTAATAATGACCAGTCTCCTTTGTTATTCATTTAAATTTGTTGAACCTGCTTGCCGCTCGTCATGCCGACTTTCTTAATACGTCAAATTGTTCTATCACTATTTAGCGCTCCCTTTATTTCAATCATAATTTTATGTTCTTGTTTTTCTTCTGACACGGCAATAATACCCGACTTTTTCAATCCTTTGACCCCTGATCTAGTAAGATTTAATATCTCTGAAACTACTTTATCAGTACGTACTTTCAGTACATAACTATTGTTAACTACTAATAAATCACCTTCATGAAAAAATTGATCTGTTTCAACTAATATATCATTTTTCCTATTAATAATATAGTTAATATTTGACCAGTCCACTTCTACTCTATTTCTGGCAAAAAACTGACTATCGGTTCCATACCCAAACGCTAATTTACTAGAATTTCTTAAGTATCCTTTGTATTCTTCTTTCACTAGGGACTCGGGTCTACATCTTTCATATACAGTCAAATTATTAGTATGTTTACATTTTGTACATTGATAAATCAACCATACATCTATTTTATTTCCATTTGCATTTACACGAAAGTTGTTTGTGTTATGAAATGCTGTTTTGCATCCACATCCCGAACAGTTCCTTATAATTTTAAAGGATTCCTCTGGTATTATTGTATATTCTATTTTTCTTAAATAGCTCATTTTGCATCTCCTTAAAGATTAATAAATGGATTTGCAAAGTGCTATTACATAATTATTTGATTTTTATTTGCAATAGCCTTTGCTATGCAAAACAAACTGGTGTAGTCATAAAATATCCTCCTAAAATTAATTGCTTATTTAAGTTTAGAAGGTCTTATATTTAATTTCTACCTTAAACATTTTTCTAAAAAAAAATGAGCTAATTACAATTTGGAATTAGCTCAAATATAACAGTATTCATTTCATTTTCCGCAAAATACGTTGAATGCTTTTCTCTGATAAAAAATACTTAATTGATAAAGCTTGAACTTTATAGCCATTTTGAAAGTCGGTAAATATCTGAATATTTCTTTTTTCCAACTCTTGCCGTATCAAAGTTTTATTACCCCATTCTTTTCTTTGATTTTCTTTCCTGGGAATATAAATATTTTCTCCATCCACGTATCTTTGTATTAACTCTATTATTTCCATTGGCAGAATCTCTTCTGCTTTTCTATAGCCCATAATTGCCTCCTAAATTTTTAATCCTTTAGGTTAGCAATAGCTATAACAAATTTCATATTAAAAATTGCAATAGCTAGTGCTATGCAAAAATAACTAATTTTCTCATAAAATAAAGTCCCCCTATAACACTATTTGAACAATTAGTAATCTCTCTTCCTTAATATCTTATTTATTACAATATCATGATAATTGTTCTGCATAATATTATACCAAATATCTCCACTATTTTGTAGCATTCATTTCACTTAATTTGCGTGTCAATAAAAAGAAAAATGCAAGAGCAATTTCTTGTTCTAATATATAGATTTAAGTTTTTGAGATATATGGATTTACTTTTTTCATTGTTTTTTCTTGCTATTCGTTATAAAGTATAAACAGTGAATTTTATTCCGATACTATTGGGAGGATTACGAATGTCGAATAAATTACCGTCGTATTTAAAAGTCTATCATCAATTAAAACAGGATATTTTAGACGGGAAATACCGAATTGGAGAAATGTTACCGGTCGAAGGTGACTTAGAAAAAATGTTTGAAGTAAGTCGCATTACCATTCGAAAGGCTGTTAAGTTGTTAAATGAAGAAAACTTGGTGCAGGTGAAACAAGGTCGTGGAACCATGGTACTTGATTTTAAAGCATCACAAAATCTTAATCATGTCGTATCCATTACGGAAACGCTTCGCCAAAAGGGATATACGGTCCGAACGAAAAGTATGTATATTGACATAATTGAGGCTGACCTAGAAATCTCTAGCATTTTGAACATCGCAATCCATGAACAAGTTGCTCGTTTTCAAAGAATTCAACTAGCAGATGAAAAACCGATCGTTATCATGAAAAACTATGTTCCAGCATACCTTGTGCCAGATGTGACGGGTTACTGTAATAAATTTTCCGCGTTATACCAATTTTTAGAAGATACCTACCAACTTAAAATAGATGAAGCCTCAGACCGTATTTATGCAAAGAATGCAAGTTTTGAAGAGGCTCAATTATTAGGAATAGATACTGGAGAAGCCTTGCTTTGTATTCAGAGAACCTGCTTTTATCAAGGAATTCCCATCTGTTTTGACGATGTAGCCATTATTGGAAAACACTATGAACTTACCTCTAATATGCAGGGGAGAAATCGAGGTGATTTCAAACATGAAGGCTGAGTTGTTAAAAAATCTAAATCGGTGCATCGATATTAGCTGCGTGAAAAGTACACATACCCTAGGTGATATTGATACCATGCTAAGCTATGCAAAAAAATATCAATTTATTGGAGCTTTTTGTATGCCTTGTTATACTCCATATCTAATTGGAGGTTTAATACATGAACCGTTAATAAAACCAGGCGGCGTTGTTGGATTTCCTACTGGATGCGACACTACCCATTCTAAAGTTGAGCAAGCAAAAGAACTTGTAAAAATGGGTTGCCTTGAACTTGATATGGTAATGGCATATGGTATGTTAAAATCCTTTGATTATGAATATGTATATGAAGATATCAAAAACGTCGTTGACGTCAGCAATGGTCTTCCCGTAAAAGTCATCATTGAAGCATCTTATTTGAATGATTATGAGATTGCAAAAGCTTGTGAGTTATCTGTAAATGCAGGTGCCGCCTTTGTAAAAAGTGGAACCGGATGGAGCAGTACCCCTACCACTCTACATATGATACAGGTTATGAAAGATGCTGTTGGAGAGAATGCTTTGATAAAAGCAGCTGGAGGAATTCGTTCTTTATCAACCATTTTAGAAATGCGGGAACTTGGTTGTGAACGATTTGGTATGAGCGTCGCATCCGCTGTCTCTATTATGAATGAAATAGAAAACTTATCCTGTCCATGAATATAATCCATGCAAATTAACGCGAATGCATACAGAGTATTTAATATTAAAAAAACCTGACAACGTATTCCTCTCATTGTAACAATCAATGAATGAAGATTTGTTGTCAGGTTTTTAAATTTATAGAAGAACGACTGGTTTAATCAAATTCTTTGGTTTGTCTTTCATGAGCATCAATGCCTCTTCTACGCTTTCAAGGCCATGAAATTTATGTGTAATCAATTTACTGGTATCCAAACGGTTCGTTTCCAGTAAGGAAACTAATTTTTCCATACGAAGTCTTCCACCAGGCATTAATCCTCCAGCTATCATTTTATGAGCCATACCACAACCCCATTCAACACGTGGTACTTTTACATAATCGCCTTCTCCAAGATAATTTACATTTCCGATTCTTCCACCTGGTTTTAACATACAAATTGCCTGGCTAATCGTATTTACGTCCCCACCTGCAATGACAATCTTATCTACCCCTTTACCATTTGTCTGATCCATAATCTGTTCAACAATATCACCTTCTCGATAGTTAATGATATCAGTTGCTCCATATTCTTTTGCTATTTCAATACAATTAGGTCTGGAACCTACTGCATAAATGTGAGATGCACCACGCAAAGCAGTACCTGCTACTGCCATAAGTCCAACTGGTCCAATTCCGATTACAACTACCGAATCTCCAAATTGAACATCCGCAAGCTCTACCCCATGGAACCCAGTTGGTACCATATCAGAAAGCATAGTCGCTGCAGCGATATCAATACCATCAGGTAAAAGTGCTAGATTAGCATCTGCTTCATTTACATGAAATAGTTCTCCAAATACACCATCTTTAAAATTGGAAAATTTCCAGCCAGCCAGCATTCCACCCGAATGCATAGCGAATCCTCCTTGTGCTTCTAGTGAGCCCCAATCAGGTGTAATAGCAGGAACAATAACTTTGTCTCCCGGTTTAAAATCTTTTACCAGACTACCTACCTCTACGACTTCTGCTACTGCTTCGTGCCCTAATATCATGTCATGGCGGTCGCCTAGTGCTCCTGCCCAAACAGTATGTACATCCGAAGTACATGGTGAAAGTGCTAATGGTCTACAAATAGCATCTAACACTCCACATTTTGGAGCCTCCTTCTCAATCCATCCTGTATTACCAATTCCTAACATTGCAAAACCCTTCATATCCATTCTCCTTTGCATTATTGTTAATTTTTTATCATAACTCTATTTTAAAACATAATGTTTATATAATCAATCTTTTATATTTGTATTTTTACATAATTTATATATGATGTTTTTGTGCATATTGATAGATTTTCATCGCATACGTTATATCTGCGTCTGGCTGAGAGAACCTCGATTACACTCCGTTCCATCTCGGTCATTTCAGTCATCCAATGGATATATACAACAAAAGAGCCATTGAAAAGTAAACTTTCCAATGACTCTTGTATTGTATATATCCGCAGATCTTTGAAAACTTTCCGTTATCTGCGAACGCAAGAAGAACCTCGATTCCGCTTCGCTTCATCTCGGTCAATTCTTGCATTCCAATGAATCAAAATGCATAACAAAAGCCCCACGAATGCAAGCATTCTGGGGCTTTGATATACATTTTGATTCGCAATAACTGCTTATCTCTTTGAAGATTGACGCTTAAATTTTCTATTAGTTTCTATCAGTTTTTCAAATAACATTAAACCCTTATCTTATCAGTGTCTAGAGCTTTATTATAATCTCTGTAAGTTCCTACAAGTTCCTCTTAATTTCTCTCAATTCGTATAAAATAAACACCAAACAAACACCATTCTAACAATATTACTCTCTGAAAATTCTCTCTCGAATCTCATTCAGTTCTCTATTATTTTTAAACTGATCCTTTATGCTCTTTTCTCCCTCACAATAAAACTGAGATAATGGGATCCTTGGAGATCCTAATTTTCTCGAGGCGTATATCTCACCGGATCGGATCCTTATGTAAATATTGTTAACAGAGCAACCCATTATTTCCGAAAGCTCTTTAGCAGATACCCACTTATCATTATTTACACTCTTCAAGTGAGCAACTTTATCCGTGAGCTCCGTTACTTGTCTTTCCAATTCATTTACCCGATCCTCTAAATACATTTACAATCACCTCAAAATTTAATTTTCTTCACAAATATAAAACTTTATTGTATAATAAGAATAATGCTGTAAAGGAGGTTATATGATGATAAAATTATTCAGATATGAAAGTGATCTTGTACATACTTTCCAAAAAAATCATACATTAAATAATGACTCTATTATAATCCCCGAACTTAAAATACGTTGGGGAAATATTGATTTAGTCGAAATAAGTAACGCCTATTCCCCATTCACACCGGATCAATGCGAAGTATTAAGCAAATCATCTTGTGCAAAAATTTTTATGCGTTTAAAAAATAGACGCCCTATATCCAAAAGTACATTATTTAAGGGGTTAGGTTTGAGTGAATCCACTTTTTCCAAGTGCCTTGGAGATTTAATAAAAGCAAATCTTGTAATAAAAACAAATAATTTATATGTAAGAAATATAATGTTTGTTTTTCCTAACGTAATTATTACCGGTTACGAAGCAAAATTAAGTGACTATAACAAGGCTCTTTATCAGGCAACTATCAACCGAGAGTTTGTTGATTATAGTTATATGGTCTTTCCTATGAATATTGCTAATAACATTCTCCAAAAACACAAAGATCTAATACAGTCGCTTAATATTGGATTAATAGGTGTGGAAAATGAAAACAATATCGTGTTAATAAAATCTTGTAAAAACAAACCCGTAAAACCATATATCCGGTTAATGAATTTAGCATTATCAAGTAATATAAATTATATTGAGCAAACTGTTTTTTAATAGTTTGCTTTTTATATTAATGCAATTCTTTTCTTAAACATCTCAATTCCCAATATCCAACTATCCAAATGTTTAGATTCTATCTTTATTCGATTATAAATCTCCTTATTTTGCACAAGATTTTCTAATATTTCACTATACAACTTTTTCGATTCCTTAATAGCACCTTGTACATAATTTATTTTATCAGATAATTCTTCGAAATCATTTACTTCACTAATAAAAATATGTAGTGCTTGCCAATATTGTTGTTCTAAGTCAACAAAAGAAATTGCATCTTGATCATATTTTACATCTTCATCTATATCACATCCCGAAAGCAACGAATCCACGTCAATAGCTCCACCAATGTTATTGATATTATCAAATGTAATATATGAAAGCAACGGAATACTTGTGTATCTCTTTTTCCGTATTCCCATAGTGTCTATCTCCTCAAATCTTTCTTTTCTAAAAATTCGCAAAGTATTAAACCACCCGGTAGCGACATACTCACAATCTAGCATTGCCGATAAAATCCCGTTCATAAAAGTATATCCATTGATTATATTAAATCCCATTTGCCTTAATGAATAAATAAAATAAATAATATTAGCAATATTTTCAGAATCCATATACTCATAATTTTTTTCTTGGTTTTCATCATGGCATAAAATAAAATATATCCCATCCTTATTATCTACATTCTCGCTCAAATCCTCGAGCATTTCATCAACATCAGATTTGCTATGAAAAAAACTAGTTGCAATAAGTAGTGATAAGTAATATTTATTAAATTCATATTTTTTACGACAATATTCATAAATATCAAGAGAATAATCAAATTTCCAATCTAAACTTTGAATATAAAATCCGGGAGTAATTAGATTATTCGATATACTTTTAGTACTAGTCCCATGACTATCTAGAAAGTTAAGGAGCTCCGGTGTTTGCTTTCTCCAATCTCGTCGAGTTATTCCCGTTGGGTAATTCGGATAATTTTCTAAATTTTTAAATTTACTCCCCTCAAATGTAGAGTAGTACAATTGAGGATCTAAAAAAGTGGTGTCTTTGTCTAAAAATCCGGTTCTTTCAATATAGTCTTTAATTGATGAATATTTTTCTTCTCTAGGAGCAAAAATCGCACCTTGTAAATAATCTGATTCCATTGCTATTTCAATTTTTTTCCCTTTAGCGGATCCATGTTGTGCTAACAGTTTAGTCATTATTGAAATCCTCCCTCAATACTCTTAAAGTTTCTTTAAAGCTATCTATCGTACTAAAACGATTTTTCCGTTCAACTTGTAATAATTTTCCTAATACTAAAAATACTTGTTGGCTCTTTTTATTCTCATCAACTTCACTGAAAAAGATATCCTCAATTTCCCTATCCATTTTATTTAGTAATTCTTCGTGTGGTTTTACGCAACTCTTATCTATATACATTTTAATAGGATTTATTTTAGTTACTATTTCAAACGCTACAATTCCTATAGAATAAAGATCACTCGTAAAATCAGCATTAAGCGCATAACCGTAATATTGTTCAGGTGAAACATAATGTCTTTTTCCCATAATATAGCCAAACTCCGTACTATTTCTACTTACAATCTTAACCACTCCCGGATCTATAACTCTTATTTTATCACTTTGTATCATTATATTATCCGGAGATAAGTCTCTGTGTACAATATCGTGTTCGACAAATTTCTCAATAATAAGTGACATATCCCACAAAAATTTTATGACCAAGTTTATCCTATCATCTGTATAAGTTTTTATATATTCCTCAAGTGTTACGCCATTTATTGCCTCTTCAATAAGGATACTATAAAACGCTTGGTTTATCTTAATATCTTCCAAGGAATAATATACCTTAGGAAATTGTGAATCATATTCATTACAGACTTCAACATATCTTGTAAACGATCGTTTATTATAATATATTAAATCTGAAACTCTATCTATATCCTCTAAAAAATCGTCACAATCGACAAGTTTCTCAAAGAGATCTTCAACGTTCTCACATTCCTCTACTTTGATACTTGGAGGAATAGAAATATCTTTTAAATAGTTAAAATATTTTCCTATGTATATAGGAACATCATTGTTGTCATATACAAAATAACTGATAGATTGTCCCCGAATATTCTTATTTGCCAAAATCGTAAAATCATTATTCCATAAATTATGTTCTTTTAAAATTTTTTCTATTATTTTTTTATACATAAACTCACCCGTAATATATAGTTATTAATTTTTCTATTATTTATATGATAGTTCAAAAAACTTACTTAATCAACATAATTTGCTAAATCAATAAAAACCCCGTCATTTTACGAGGTTTTTATATTACTTCTATTATTTAATTGTCTTACATAATTCCTCATTTAAGAATGGGGTTTGCCGTTCTCGTCAAAGAATTCAAAATAACCCTCCTCGATCGTTGCTCTGTTTTCCAATAGCTTGTAGATACCCTCAAAGAATTTTCGGTTATCATCATTGAGAAATGGTTCACTTTCTTTTAGTATCTTCTCAGCCTCGAGCATATTCCAATAGAGATCATACACATATTTCCGTACATTCCACGGTAGCAACCTTGCAAAGATATTTTTCTCCCATGTCAAGATTTGATTAGTTATCTTATTATAAATATCGCGTAACCGGGTTAGCTGAATGACTTGATCTGATTTATTCCATACCTTAATACTTTCGAGAATATTGTCTTTTACATTGCCAATCCTATAGGTGTTTGTATCGTCCTCCTTATAGGTAAACGCGTCTAAACAATAAATATTTCCAATATCTGTTATTGTAATATTACAATTTATGTTATTACGATAATATGGGACCCGGTAAGCGATCGGATTGCGATATAAAGTAACTAAATTATATCTAGGATTCTTTGCGATTTTTTTTATTTCTTCCCAATGTTCAACGGCATTCCCAATACACACAACATAATTATTCCTCTCAAGATCAACCGTAAATCCTTTAGCTATATAGAAATCCGCTGTCAGTGAAGATTTAACTTGATTATGGAATGGATCGTAACTGATTACTATCTTTGACTTTTTTTTCGTTGTAAACTCTGTAAATTCACGAAAGAGATCGCAAAACTCCTCACTCTGTATCGTTCCATTAGTTATAACTCTGACTTTTTCAACGACTATATTCCTTTTTTTTAAGCTATCTAACAAGTATCTGATTCGCTCCAATTCTATTAATGGCTCTCCACCGCTTATATATAGTTTTCGTATGTATTGCGTTTGATCCAATAGAGCGTCGATCGTTTTATTGGAGATTGATTGATCCTCCGGCTCTCCATTCATGCAATGAATACAATTCCGATTACATTTTCGCGTTATATCTACAATGAGTAATTTTTTAAAATTTAATTTTTCCATATTTTCTCCTATTGTCTAATTGACGGCTTAGTAAACTGAGCAAACTTGTTAATTTTCGCAGGTTGGATCGGCTTAGGATCCGGCAAGACTAACTTACATCGTGACGATATAGTTAATCCAAGGTCACTAGCTGACGCTCTACATGCCCGATAATATCGATCTTGGATCCTAGAAAGTCGGTCTAATTGTTCTAAATCATTAAAAGTTGCCGGTTTTCTTATTACTTTTGTAACGCGTTCGTACATATCACGGCTAATAATAAATCGTGTTAGCGCGTCAATGTCTAGATTCGTCATGATCTTAAGCTCGATAAGCTGATCGGCGATCTTTTGAAACTCGTCTGCTTGTTTCTTTGTAAGAATTGCCGGGGGAATTACGTTATCGCTCGGAGCCTTAATCTCTGCCCGGCGACGTTGTTCAATTTGCTCTTTTGTGTAATGGGATTTACCCTGAGCAACGATTAATTCAATCGGTTTTTGTCTGTTATTTGACATTTTTACCTCCATTTTCTGAAATAGTTTCTTAAAAGGATTTTTTGCTACGAAAGCCCCCTACGCAACCGTTGTTCCCTAAAGGCTTGGTAGAATTTCACCCACCCCTACCCCCTCGGCTTTGCTGAGGCTCGACCGTAATTGGTCGTTCGTGTATTTCTACCCTAAAAACAAAGGTCGCTATATGAGGCTTATACGAGGTTACAAGACTATACCTCTAACCTATCGAGGAGCCTTAAACGTCGTTTATCTTCCTCTTTCTATTGATTATCTTTCTATTCCTCATTCAATCTAGCTCATACTCTCGTATACTTTTATTATGTACCGGTATCACTACCTCGTCTAAAGCTAAACCGTGTAACTTAGTGATCCGGGAGTATGACAATTTCATTTGATCCGCTACATCGTCAAGTGAAAGATTATCTATATAACGTAACTGTAACAACATGATATAACGAGGGTTATTAATATTATTTATAGTGTCCTCAATCTCTTGTCGCTTTTCCTCTGCTTGTCTGAGCCGTTTAGATAAACTATCCTCAAGCTCGGTCTTATCAAAGATAATATCCACCGTATCTATTGTAGAACCTCCTCTCGGCATATCTGATAACTTAGGAGATTTCACATTGTAGAGCCGGTCATTCTTATTTTTGATTTTATCTTTAATTATTTCAATATTTGCAAGTGTCCAATAATAACCCTCTAAGTATCGGACTTTATCAGCTCTAGTCATAATCCACTCCTTACTTATTGGTATTTAAATATGTTCCGGTAACACCACTAGATCTAAAGCATTATTATGTAATGTAGTAATCCAAGTGTAGCTATAACCCATTCTGTCCGCCGTCTCAGTTAAAGAACGATTATTAATATATACATCAATCAACAAAGATACGGATCTTGGATCACTGACCGCCATAATTACATTTTCTATTTCCACTTTCTTTTCCATAGCTTTTTTAACATTCTCTTCAAATCTATTTCAAGCTCTGACTTATCCGCTATCATATCTAAGGTAGTAACCGGAGTCCCTCCTCTTGGCATATCGGAAAGCTTGGGAGAACGTACACTATAAAGACGGTCATTTTTACATTTTATTTTTTCTTGGAGCATTTCGATATTTTGTAACGCCCAATAATAGCCGTCTAAATATTTACTTTTTTTGATACGCTCTTTTCTATCAGACAAATTTTTCACCTCCCTTTTCTGTCACAAAGTCACAAAAAATTTTGTAATTCCTTATATATATGATATTTGTATATAACCATGTAATAATATATATCTATATCTATTATTCTTATTAAATATAGAAAAAATAATAAGATATTGTGACAAAGTAGTATAAACCCTTATAAATGCTGACTTTCACGTGTCACAAAACTTTTGAAAAATTCTGTGACAACTTGTGACATTGTGACAATTATTTTTTGTGTCACAAAACTCGTCTCGATTTGTCACAGAATTTTAAGTGTACTTTTGTGACAAAATAAATTTAAATTTCTTCGAGTTCCGGTATAAAGAAACGATCTCGCCGATCTTTAGAGATACGATCTTGCTTTACCGTAAAATTATATTTTGTCTTGATTTCTTTATAAAACGTATTTTTCGTAGGAATATTTTTTACACCCGAGATCGTACACCAATCCTTAAACTCGCTATAAAATTCCTTTTGCGGTTTTAACAACAAATCTTCTTTCTTATAACCCACATCTTCAACCCAAGATAACACGGTCGAGTTTTGAACCTTATAATCTTCCAAAGCCTTTTTAACAATTTCCGGCTCTGTAAATGCTCCATTTTTCATAAGTCGATGTATTCCGTCGATTGCAAGATTAAGTAAATATGATAAGGCTACCGGGGTGAAAATCTTTTCCTCGATTAAGGGATCATAATCCGGATCCTTACTCGTAAACTTTGCCAAAAAAGGAATAAACGTTAACCGTCGATACATTCCCTCTGATTTGTCTTGATAGTGAGGGAGCTCATTACAAGAAAAAATATGCTTTGCATACGGTTTGAATGTAAATGGACGCTCTCCCTTATTTTCTGCTAGTAGTGCATTTCCGGAAAAAAGCGTTTTTATTGTCCCGGTATCACGTATAGGCTTATTATTAATATCATCACCTATGTTTACGAGCTTATGTTCCAACACGGCTATATTAAAACGTTCTGTTAGTTTATCGAGTTCGATAGCTGAGCAATTCGCCTCTCCAATCATTTTTTTAATTAGATCTAAGATCGTACTCTTACCATTGGATCCACTTCCGAAAAACATAAAAGCCTTATTGTATTTACATTCTTTCACTAAACAATAGCCGACCATTTCGCCGAAAAGATCGATAACCTCTTGATCCCCTCGAAAAACACGATTGAGCATTTTATCAAGGTCAGCGTTGTAAGCCGTCGGATCATATGTAACCGGTATTCGATCAAACTCGATAGCCTCCGGTGTAAATTGTAGTAGCGCGCCCGTCCTCACATTGAGCCTTGTATTTTTCAGATTTATAATATAGGGATCAGATACAATAGCAGAGCGATCAATCTCGGTCTTTATTTGTATATAGCGCATTACTTCGGAGCGTTGTTGAGTCTTTATATCCTTGTACATATCGATCATTTTTCTTTCAATGCTCCGGTTGTCCTTTTGATAATAACCGTCCTCATAGATATAGATCTGAGTCCCTACGGTAATGATCCGGTACTCCTCGATCAACTTGTCTCCAAATTCACTATGAGAGAATTTACCGACCGTTTGCTCTTTGATCTGCTTATCCATTTCCTCGTCGCTCTTAAAAGCGTCGTCCCGGCAGATTAGAGAGATCTCGTTATCCGGGAGCGGATCCTCAAACACGTAAGAATTGATAACATTGATCGTTTCAATAACCGGATCTTTCTTAAAGCCTTTTGATTGTAAATACACTATATAATTAAAAAGCTCTTGATTACGTCCGTCGCCGTCTCTCATGCCTTTAAAATTAAACTTATCACTAGGTGTTGAGATCGGTCTTAACCAATTCGGAACCTCCTCGATCTCTTTCCCAGGACACTTGCGGATCCATTCTCGATCGACGCCGTTATCTCTGATCTTAACGTAAGCGTTCTTGGAGTGAGACTTACAATCGGAAAAGATCCCACAAGCTAACCGAGTCTTTTTAAAACATTTCCAAGGCTCCTCGGACTTAAACCAAAAATGATAACCTCGAGTTGTTTTCATAACCCGACATTTGAGATCCAAACCCTCGACGATCTTAAGCATGATCTCGGCGTCTTGCTTTGTATCGAAATCTAATATAATAATCGGCTTAGGGACGATAAGACCTATATTATCGAAATCCTTAACCTCGTCCCAAGCCTTACCTCCGACGCCGTCTTTGAAAGAGTGGGTAGCTCGTTTTTGATCATCTAATATTACATATTGCAATTAAGTTTCCCTCCCGATCTTTGCGCTCCTCGATTTGATTATATTTTCTTTTGGGATTTTATCTTTCCATTGTGCCCGGTAGTATGCTCCTATAAAATTATCACTACCCACCATAGTAACCGGAAATGGATCGATCTCTATCATTGCCATACGTAAAAGATCTCTGTGAAAAAGTGTATTCGTATCTTTTTCAGCTCGATCTAAAATATCCCATTGATAAATTAATTTTTCATTTTGAGGGACTATGTATTGTCCTATCTTTTCATAAAGCGTCGGATCCGGTCGCTCAAGGTGCTCGTCAATCCAATTTCTGAGAATAATAAACTCTTTTTCGTGATATGGGTATCCTGGATCCATTGCTTTAAACTTTGTATTTTCTTCCATGCTGACCTCCCGTTTCTTTTTAATTTATGTTCTATGACGATAAGACCTCGCTTAGTACCTCCTCAAATGCTAAGCAAGACTTGCCACAATGTACGCTTTATCACTATCAGTGAGTCTAATAACAAGTTCTTTGTCTTTGTATTTTCTTTGAAATACAAATATTAGGCGATCATTATCCGCTACTTTGGTTTTCCCGTTTACAAGAATCGTTACACTGTGAGCAATATCTCCGGCAATAACGGGAGATCCGTAAATCGGTACTTCCTCCGAAGTTTCTATTTTTTCATAATAGGTAGCTATATCCTCTAATATGGGACTTTCTACAAACTCAAAATTATCATTAGTCGATATATAATATTCTTTTTCAGTATTTATTGAATTGTCCTCAGTGAGTGCATATTCTGTATTTACTACGGTATTATATCCGATAATGATTTGTGGTAAGATCTCGTTGTCCAAAACGTCAATGATGTACTTATCGTTATATATAAAATTACCGTTTGGATCTTTTTTTACTAAGGGAATCCCTGAGATCTTTATATCTAGCATGGCAAAACCGATCATATTTGTAATAATGCGAGCATTTTTTAACGCTTTAGCACATAGCGAGGTTATCATAGTCGCTCCGATGGTTTCCGGAGTCGTAGCTATTACAGTCTTATCCTCTAATAGAGCGTTACAAATTTCTGTATTTTCGGTATTAATTAAGCGATCATCGTGTTCAATATCCATACCCTTTTCAACAATCTCTTTTGCATCATCGTGAAGATCTATATCCGTTTCCACAATATCGTCAATAGATCCGGATCCGGTATCTTCCGACAAGTCATAAGGTACGGAAGTTAACTCAGCGAAAGTGTGAGTTACAATTTTGTCCCCGGCTTTATGTTTTCCGAGAATGTTTGTATTATCATAGCGCGGAATTGGGTAAGTACCAGATTCAGCCTCTACCGGTGTAATTCCTACAATGCTACGAAGTGAAACGTTAGGTGCTCCGGCTCCTAGTGCTATTTCTTCAACGGCAACGCTACCGGTTGAGGATAAAATAACCTCTTTTTCACTTCCAACTTTTTCTAATGCCTTTTCTACCTTATTTGTGTTATAAACTACTTTTAATTCTTTCATTGTTTTTACCTCTTTCTTCTAATTATTTGGATTCTAAAATGTCTAGTCTACCTCTTGCTACATCGGCATAATCAAAATGTAGTCGGGCTTTATCTTTATAATACAAACTCATGTCCTTATTCCCTTTAGATTGCTCCATTTCGGCTAATGCCTTATACATACGAGCTTTGTCGCACTCGTCTTGAAATTCTGTAAATAATCGTTTCTTTTTATTTGAAATGGCTTTTAGAGAGTCGTCCTCTTCAAATATCTCAATAGATTTGTAAGCACTTTTAGCCTTTTTCATAAGCTCGTCGGCTTTATTTTCTGCTTGCTTTGCCTCTCGATACATACCTCTCATTTTCAAAACCCCTACATGAGATCTATAATTATTACTCTCATTTTCTAGTGACTTAGCGTATTTTTCGATACTTTCAGTTATTTGATGTTTCCTCAATTTTATTTCCTCCTAAATAATGGTTATTTTACTTCTTGCTAAACGTTAGATTTTTTGGTTTACGTTTTGAGCCTCAAGCTCTTTTGTTTTCTGAGCTCTACGGATTTCCTCGAGTCTCTTATTCATGACCTCCTCGTCCCCGGAGCTAATATAAAGAATGTTACGAGGATTAATATCCATCCATGCACAAGTTGAGTCGTCCGTGATCGTGATACTCTCGTCAGAGGTAAGATCGATTTTGAGTGGTTCAGTGGTACGTACTACAAGATTTTTCTCGGCACCTTTAAAGGCGAATACATTTACTATCATTTGGTTACACCTCCTCTCATTTATTAGTTTTATGATTTACCGATTTAGTAGTATCGGTGGTCATACCTTTAACGCATAATCATTTCTGATTATTTCTATTTTCTTTGACTTTATTTTTAAGGCATGCTTGATGATTAATCGGTGCTTTATCATAAAATTTATGATTATTGCTTTTTTTGTGATCGGGTTTCATTCGTCCTAATCCAACTCGCGAATACATACTATGTTTCATAACTTACTCCTCCTCTCGCTTTTCAAATGTGTAGGTGCCGTTAAAATAATCGATCAAGAGATCTAGATTTATTAGTAGGGCTCTACCAGTTTTTACAACCGGAAATCCCGCGTCGATTAAATTTCTAACCATATGAATTGAAATACGTGAGTCCGGATTTTTCTCTTTGCAAATCTTTACGGCATTATTAATTGATATCATTGTTGGTATTGGTTGGCTTTGCATATGTATTTTTCTCCTTTCTGCTAAGTTTTAGCTTGATACAATTTCAAATAATTGGTCGAAATCTTCATTGCCTATTACTTGACATATTTTTTTAGCCGTCACGGGAGTAGTAGCTTATATTCCCTTTTCAATCTGACCGATAGTATAGGTAGATAACCCCACCGCGTCACTTAAAGTTTTTCTTGAAAATCCTTTTTTCATTCGCTGGGCTTGTAGCTCCCCGGACTTTGCAAAAATTTTTTGCATGTTGTTTTTCTCCTTTCTTTCATAATTTTTGTAAAATGTTATTGCGTTTTTTGCATATATGTAGTATAAACTTAAGTATAGTATTTTAACAGAAACAAAAACATTTTTATTTGTTTTTAAAAAAGGAGTTAATCAATGGAAAATAAGAAAAAAAGAAACAGTCCAAAGGAAAGTAAGTTTTTAAAAGCGGAAAAAGATAACCGCCTCAGAGAATCAATAAGGATTTATAATAGCAATAGAAAATTAAATGAACCCAAATTAACTCAAGCCTTACTTGCTGAAAAAGTCGATGTACAACCGGAATATATTAATGCTATCATTAACGGTCGCCGTCCATTGTCCCCCGGTTTAGCATTAAATATTTCTAAAGTTCTAAATGTAAGGACTGAATATTTATTAGGTGAGGATACATTCATAACAGAATTAGAAAAACGACAAAGTGATTTTAAAGAATTTCGAGATGTCAATTCAGCCTTAGAACATCTTATTAAAGAAAGCTTTAATTCAATTACGGTTGAATCTCTTTATTACTTAACTTCTAAAGGAGAATCTATACCATTAACATTTACCGTGGAAGAATTGAAAAGAAATGATCTAGATTTTGATCTTACAAATATTGTTATGAAAATGGTATTACGTAACGGTGAAGAGATTCTATATTACGTTAAAGATATGAATATACTTAAGGCTGATATTTTAGACTATATAGAATTTAAAATACAAAAGTTCGTAAACAATCATTCTAAAAAATAAAAAAATCCCGAGTGCTACCAACACTCGGGACACTGATTACAGATACAACCGATTATCGATCATATATGCAAACCAACCATTTGTATTATATCATTCGTCTTTCGGTTTATCAATAAAACCTATTCAAGTAAAGGAGAATGAAAAACCATGGAAAAACAAATGAGCAAAAATGAAATCGCAAAAAATCAGATTTTAGAAAAAGTCGAACTCAGCACTCGTGTATTAAGCGAAATCCTAGAACGTTACGGGAGAAAGCCTAGTGACATATGGACAACCCCGATCGAAGATCCGGAGTATTGGATCAAATCCAAAGAAACTATTTTAGACGCCTTAGAGTTTGTTACAGAGACATTATATAAGATTGACGACGATACGGTCAATTTGGCGTAAAACATAACAATTATACTATATCCTAATAAATAGTTAGCAATACCACCGGAGGCGAGATCCTCCGGAGAAAAGAGTATCTCATGAAAGACTTAGAAGATTTTACAATGAAATATGTAACGAATTATATTATCGACGAGATCGCTCTCGATCGAGGGATAACCAAAAAGTTAGCTCGTAACCTTTTTATTAATGCTCTCTCTTACAACGTTGTGGTTGAGGCAATTAATAATCAAATAGATTTCTTAATGGAGGATTAGAATATGGATAAAAATTTATTGAAAAATATAATGTTACTACACGATGATACAATTCAAATTTTAGCTAAAGAGCTCGGTATATCACATACAACCTTGTTAGCAAAAATTTGTGAGAACGAAAACCAATTTAGCCAAGGTGAGATCTCTCAAATAAAAGATCGATATAATTTAACACCTTGTGAGGTAGACAATATTTTCTTTACTGATCTTGTAACATTTAAAGAAAGCAGAAAACTACCACGAATGAGAAGTATAAAAGAAGTTGTCACTTATTTCAAAGAGACCGATCCGGAGACTCAGATTTCCGAACACTTTATAAGAACGGTAATAGCTGAGGGTTTTCCCGTTGTAAAGACCGGTAAGAAATTTCTTATCAATCTTGATCTATTCATAAATTATTTATACGGTGAATATCAAATCAGTAATGAGGAGGAATAGCTATGGCAAATATAAAAATAGATACCGGCATAGTCCGCCGTGGAGATAGTTATCGTTTCACGGTGAGCATGGGGTACGATGTTACCGGTAAGCAGATCCGAAAGACAACAACTTGGACTCCCCCGGAGGGAACCACGGAAAAGAAAGCCGATAAGCTCGCGAAAGAGGAGTATCTAAATTTCAAGAATAAGTGCAAGGGATTATCTGCTTTCAATGAGAATATGAGATTTAAGGATCTCGTGGAGGAGTACTTCTCCGTATACGCTCCAAATATGTTAAAGCCTATCACGGCTTACAATTATGAGAAAATGGTTAACTATCATTTCATGGGAGACTTTGGAAATAAAAAGTTAAAGGATATTTCCCCGGGACTCATTACGAGCTTTTATAATTCTCATACCACGACGACCAAAGAGGGCAAAGTAAAAACCCTCACTTATCCAAACGCCAAGAAACTATATACTATTATGCAAAGCGTATTCTCGTTCGCGGTATCTCAAAATTATATAAAAGAGACGCCTTGTAAAAATATCATATTACCGTCAAAGAATGTCAAGGGAGAGGAGGATCGTAAGTTTATGACCGAGGACGAGCTCTCGAGGTTCCTTCCGATGTTCGATGAATACTCGAGCTTTAATGTCATAATCAAGATGTTACTCTATACCGGTATGCGATCCGGGGAGTGCCTCGGTCTCCAATGGTCGGATATTGATTTTACAAATAATACGATCCATGTAGTACACACTCTTACGGACGTTGGAGGTAGACACTTTTTAACTACACCAAAAACCAAAAACAGTAAACGTTATATCGGTATGAATAGTACCGTCTCGGCTATGCTCCGGGAACATAAGAAACACCAAATCGAGTTACAAATGGCGTTGAAAGATTTTGAACACCCGGAAATGATCTTTACCTCAGCGACCGGGAACTATAAGGATCGGAGTTGTCTTAATACTTCTTTTAAGAGATTTCTCAAGGGTACTGAGTTCGAGTTTCTCACGCTCCACTCCTTAAGGCATTGTAACGCGACTCTATTATTAAATAGCGGGGTTGATATCAAGATCGTATCGGAGCACTTAGGACACTCCGACATTAATGTAACGGCTGACATCTACGCCGACGTGCTCGCCTCTACTCGTCAAAAGACGGCGGAGATCTTAGAGTTTAAATTAGCAAAGTAAACACCAAGCGGTTTGTATAGTGATATACAGATCGCTTTTTTTTCTGAAATAAACACCAAATAAACACCAAGCTCGATTTTTAAGCAAAGAAAAACCCCAAGAAACGTTGATTTCTCGGGGTTTGTAACCTTGTAAAGCCTATCTCTTTGAAAACTGTGGTGCACGTCTTGCGGCTTTGAGACCGTATTTCTTTCTTTCTTTCATTCTTGGATCTCTTGTTAAGTAGCCTGCTTTCTTAAGTAGTGGACGGTAATCTCCGTCTACTTGTAATAAAGCTCTTGCGATACCATGTCTGATAGCACCAGCCTGACCTGTATATCCACCTCCGTGAACATTTACAAGTACGTCAAATTTATCTGATGTTTCTGTTTCTGTTAATGGTTGACGAACGATAACTTTCAATGTCTCTAATCCGAAGTACTCGTCAATAGTTCTTTTATTGATCGTAATATTACCTTTTCCAGGTACTAAGTATACTCTTGCGATTGATTTTTTTCTTCTACCAGTTCCGTAGAATTTTCCTGATGATTTAGCCAAAATAATTTCCTCCTTCCAATTCCTTTACTTAAAATGTCAATACTTCAGGTTTCTGAGCTGCTTGATTGTGCTCTGGTCCTGCGTATACATGAAGCTTTGTAAACATTTGTCTTCCTAAAGGTCCTTTTGGAAGCATACCCTTTACAGCAAGTTCGATAACTTGTTCAGGTTTTTTGTCTAATTTTTCTCTCAATGTTGCCTCTTTCATACCACCAACATAATCTGAGTGATGGTAATAAATCTTCTGATCCAATTTCTTACCTGTTACCTGGATCTTCTCAGCATTGATAACGATTACATAATCACCTGTATCTGCGTGAGGTGTAAAGATTGGTTTATTCTTTCCTCTTAGAACTTTAGCTATTTCTGAAGCTAAACGTCCTAATGTATATCCTGTAGCGTCAACTACATACCATTTTCTATCAACTGTAGCTTGATTAGGCATAAAAGTATTCATTATGTTTCCTCCATAAATCTAAATCTTTCGACTAACTTATTTCTCAATTATCCTCTCCCGGGGCTTTGGGATGGCAGGATATTATTTTTTTCCAACTGGTTCGTTCAAACAATCGCACCGGGGCTTTGGTTTGACCTATTTAAACATCGCCACATTGAATTATTATATTATACGCACCCGCGTGTGTCAACCTATTTTTCTATTTTCCCGCAACCTTTTTCTATATTCCCGCTCTTTTTCAAGTGTTAGGATTCGGGTGTCAAAAGCCTATCATAGAACTTGGCTTCTTCAATTTGCACATACTTGCAATATCATAATTGATGCACAACATAGTTTGGTGAGCAACTGTATGAAGCCGCTGGTACTTAGAGCATGTATTTTATGCTCTTATGTACCATTGCGTGCTGAATCCAAGCGGGAGCGCGTTGCGAATGAACTATGTTGTGTATCAATTTTCTAGTAACATAAATTGTGCAAATTGACGAACTCAAATATATAAACTTGCTTTTGACACTTGAATCGTGTTAGCTCAAAAATTCATACGAATATAGTGTCAGCCCATTTGCAGGTGCTACTGGGCCTGCCTGCAGCCGATCCTTTGCATCCAGTATCTCTTTCACATGAATAGGTTCATACATACCGATGCCCACCTGTATTAACGTCCCCGCTATAATTCTGACCATATTATAAAGGAAGCCTGTTCCTGATACCGATATGGTTATCATCTCACCTTGCTGTTCCATATGCAGATCTGTTATGGTGCGTACTGTTGTCTCTGCCTGGGAACGTTTGCTGCAAAAGCTTTTAAAGTCATGTTCACCGACTAAGTACTGGCATGCCTCTCTCATCAATTCCACATTTAATTTGTAATGTGTAAAATGACTGTAGAGACGAACTGTCGGCATTGGAAATTCGGAACACCATATCTTATAATGGTAAGTCTTTATGCTTTTGCAATAACGTGGGTGATAGTCTAACGGTACTTCTTCCGATTTACGGATACGGATATCTTCCGGTAATCGCTGATTCAATGCATAGGATATTTTTTCACCCGGCATTCTCGCTACTGTATTAAATACTGCAATATTACATAATGCATGGACACCGGAATCAGTTCTGCTGGCACCAATGATACGGATTTCTTCTCCCAACAGATCTGTCAGGCAGCGATTTAACTCGCTTTCTATTGTGATACCATTAGGCTGTATCTGCCATCCATGATAATTTGTTCCGTCATAGGCGACTACTAATCTTACACGTTTCATACTATAAATATTATTCTCCCGATCGCAATTACAAATGCAAGGTATGCATAGACAATCACATAAGCCAGTCTATCTGTCTTATGGTATTTCAAAGGCTTCATCTTGGTACGATTCTCTCCGCCTCTATAGCATCTGGCTTCCATTGCCATTGCCAGATCATTTGCACGCCTGAATGCTGAGATAAACAATGGTACCAATAACGGTACTAAGCTTTTAGCTCTTTTTATGAGATTTCCGCTTTCAAAATCTGCGCCCCTGGCTATTTGTGCTTTCATGATTTTATCTGTTTCCTCTAATAAGATAGGAATAAAACGAAGTGCTATTGACATCATCATGGACACTTCATGAACCGGTAATTTAATAATTTTTAGTGGTTTTAATAATTTTTCCATTCCATCTGTTAAGTTATTTGGAGTTGTCGTAAGTGTCATCACTGACGAACCAATGATCAGAAAAGAGAGTCTGACTGCCATGCTCACTGCTGTTAACACGCCCTCTTTCGTTATTGTAATCTTCCAAAAACTGATCAGGGGATCTCCGGGAGTTAAAAATAAATTAAAGGCTACTGTTATGATCAATAAAAACATGATTGCTTTCATGCCTTTTATCATATATTTGAAAGGTACCTTGGATAGTTTAATGATCACAAGCAAAAACACTGCTGCTGCAATATACCCTATAAAATTCTTTACTGTAAACAATGATATGATAAATATCATCGTTGACATCAGTTTAACGCGTGGATCTAAGCGATGTATTATGGAATCGGTCTGATAGTATTGACCTAGTGTAATATCCCTAAGCATTAATTTTTCCTCTGTTTTCTCCGAATTGCTTCCAGAATTTCATTTTTTGCTTCATCTAATGTTGTAACGTCTGTGTTCACAGGAAATACTTTTTCATTTACTGTATTCATAATATAAGTCACCTGAGGGGCAGCCAGACCCACTTCCTCTAATTGGAGGTAAGAGCGAAATACTTTTTTCGGTATATCATCAAATAGTATCGCTCCTTTATTCATTACAATAATCCGGTCAACATATTTTGCCACATCTTCCATGCTATGAGACACCAGTATGACCGTTATCCCTGTTTCTTCACGCAGCTTTGCAATTTGATCAAGAATCTCATCCCTGCCCTTTGGATCCAGTCCGGCAGTCGGTTCATCCAGAATCAATACTTCCGGTTTCATCGCAAGTACACCCGCTATTGCAACTCTTCTTTTTTGACCACCCGACAAATCAAATGGTGATTGGTAGAAATAGTCATCTTCCAACCCTACTTGTTTTAAGGCTGTATAAGCTCTTATCTCTACTTCACTTTTAGATAGTCCAAGATTCTTTGGTCCAAAGCATACATCCGAAAACACATCTGTTTCAAAGAGCTGATGTTCCGGATACTGAAATACTAATCCAACTTTACTCCGTAACCTTTTCATGTCAAAGCCTTCTGAATAGTAATCTTCTCCATTATAATAAATGCTTCCTTGTGTTGGTTTCATTAATCCGTTCAGATGTTGCACCAATGTTGATTTTCCAGAACCTGTATGCCCGATCAATCCTATAAATTGACCATCCGGTATCTGAATCGTAATATCATTTAAGGCATGAACCGCCATGGTTGTTCCTTCTTCATAGATATAACTGATATGATTCACAATGATTGCCATTTTAGCTCCTATCTGTATTCCTTGCCTAAACTGCGGCATACTTACACAATCTTCTTTAGTTCCTGGATAAATTCATCTCCGGTAATGATTCCTTCCGGTAATGGGACACCGCTCTTTCTAAGCTCATGCGCCAGCAGCGTTACCTGGGGTACATCCAATCGCAATTCCTTCAGTTCTTCCACTTTTGAAAATACTTCCTTCGGAGTACCCTGCATCTCTATCTTGCCTTTATCCATAACGATTATCTTATCAGCATAGATTGCTTCTTCCATATAATGTGTAATTAGTACAACGGTCACTCCTTCTACCTGATTCAAAGCTCTCGCCGCACGGATTACTTCTTTTCGGCCATTTGGATCCAGCATTGCCGTTGGTTCATCCATAATAATACACTTTGGATGCATGGCAATGACACCTGCGATGGAAACTCGTTGCTTCTGACCGCCCGATAATTTATTCGGAGAATGTTTTCTAAATTCATACATCCCAACTGCTTTCAGACTCTCTTTGACGCGTTCCCATATTTCCTCTGTCGGAACTCCCATATTTTCAGGTCCGAATCCGACATCTTCTTCTACGACCTGTCCGATGATCTGATTATCCGGATTCTGAAATACCATCCCTGCATTCTGCCTGATATCCCACAAATATTTTTCATCTGTTGTATCTTTTCCATCCACCCAGACAGCACCTTCTGTCGGATATAATATCGCATTGATATGTTTTGCGAGTGTGGATTTTCCAGAACCATTATGTCCCAATATTGCTACAAAGTTTCCCTGTTCTATGTCAAGATCCACCTCATCCACTGCACGCGTAATTCCTTCTACATTTCCCTCTTCGTCACGCCTTATATATTCAAATATCAATTTACTTGCTTTTATAATTCCCATTCTTGTTCCTATCCGCTGCACTTTATTTCATGATAAAGCACTATCTATTAAATTGTATATTTTTATTTGTTATCTGAATTATTATTTTGGTTTACATTCTTTGTCTGCCTCTTATTGTACTAAATTATTCCTTACTTTACAAGGTGGCTTATACTTTAT
The DNA here is from genome assembly GCA_023398375.1 of Bacillota bacterium. Classification (GTDB taxonomy): domain Bacteria; phylum Bacillota; class Clostridia; order Lachnospirales; family Lachnospiraceae; genus SZUA-378. The sequence continues at coordinate 106,405 of JAEWSH010000061.1, forward strand.
TTATTCTCTATTGTTACGCTCATCAAAATATGTAATAATGTAATATATTGAAATGCAATGTTTATGACAGGGAGGTTACGATTTGAGCTATTCAAGAATATTATTATATACAGGCACTTTTGTCCTTATCAGCTTAGCAGGAATTATGAATGCCCACACAACAGTAAAAGCAAATACTTCAGTTTGTGCTCCATCAATGATAACCCCTAATTCTCTCAATTCAACACAAAAAAGTATTTCTGTCAATGCAGCTTCAAAAGGAGATTCTGCTGCTATGAAATGTGAAGCAAGTCCAGACCGTATTACCTATCAACCTGGTTTTTATTATGAGCCTATTACAGATACAATCAAAAAGAGAATTTATGGTTATTCCTATAAAGAAGATTGTTCTATACCATATGAAGATTTGAGATATGTCAGTGTACTTTACATAAATTTTGAAGACAAAACAGAAGTTGGTGAAATCATTTGTAATAAATCAATTGCAGAAGATCTGGTCGAAATATTCTATGGACTTTATCAGGCGGAATACCCAATTGAACAAATACGCCTCATTGATGAATATAATGCGGATGATGATTTATCCTGTCTTGATAATAACACTTCCTGTTTTAACTACAGAGTTGTTGCTGGTACTACTAAATTATCGAAACATGCGCAGGGACTGGCCATTGATATCAATCCTTTTTATAACCCATATGTTACTTATCCAAATGGTGTAGCACATGTCTCACCTGCCGGCAGTGAAACTTATGCAGATAGAAATGCAGACTTTGCCTATAAAATTGATAAAAATGATTTGTGCTATCAGTTATTTACCGCACACGGATTCACTTGGGGCGGTAACTGGAAAACTTTGAAAGATTACCAGCATTTTCAAAAATAATTTTATAAATAATTTACTGTCTAACACAAAACCCCACATCTCAATTGAGATATGGGGTTCATTTTATGAATTTATTTCGTGTAAAAATTCCTATGAATTAAACTAACTCTAAAAGAACTTCCATTGCTGCATCACCTTTACGCTGACCGATCTTAACGATTCTTGTATATCCACCTTTACGGTCTACATATTTAGGTGCAACTTCATCAAATAATTTAGCAACTAAATCTACTTCTTTTGTATTTTTCTTTTTGCCTGCATTAGATTCTGGTACTTCTGTTACAGAATATAATACTTTAAGCATTTGTCTTCTTGCATGAGTTCTGGAAGCCTTGTCTTTTTTAATTTCTTTTTCAACTTCATCGTAAACAGTTACTTTCTTACCGTCTACAACTTCTTTTACTCTTTTGCCGTCTTTATCTTTACGAGCAACTTTAGCAGTCACTTTTACAGTTTCAAAGTTATCTTTTTCTTTTACTGCTAACGCAATGAGTCCTTCCGCAATTTTCTGAACTTCTTTTGCTTTTGCTTCTGTTGTAACAATTTTACCTTTGTATAAAAGACTTGTTACCTGACCTCTTAACAATGCTTTTCTTTGCGCAGATGTTCTGCCAAGTTTTCTGTATGCTGCCATTTTAAGGCTCCTTTCTTATCACAGGAGGCTTTATCCTCACATTGTGGATGCATCCGGCTACGCTCTTTGGTCTTACTTACCGAATGGTTTTGGGGTTCCATTTATGAGTCCCACACACATGTACCCGTCGGATTTATCATGCATGCGATATCATGATAGACTATAAAGTATCTTACTCTTCTGTAGGATTTAACTCTAAGCCTAATTCCTTTAATTTTGCTAGAACTTCTTCTAATGATTTACGTCCTAAATTACGGACTTTCATCATATCCTCTGATGTTCTATTTGTCAATTCTTCAACGGTATTGATGCCAGCTCTCTTTAAGCAGTTATAAGAACGAACAGATAACTCCAATTCATCAATGCTCATTTCCAGAACTTTTTCTTTTTCATCGTCTTCTTTTTCAACCATGACTTCTGCCGTTTTCGCATTTTCCGATAAATCGATGAAAAGGCTTAAATGCTCACTAAGTACTTTTGCAGCAAGGCTTACAGCTTCATCTGCAACCAATGTTCCGTTTGTATAAACGTCTAATGTAAGTTTATCATAATCCGTAATCTGTCCTACGCGAGTATTTGCAACTGACATATTTACTCTTTCAACAGGAGTATAGATAGAATCCACTGCAATAACACCGATTGGTAAATCTTCACTCTTATTCTTATCTGCGCTCACATAACCTCTGCCTTTTGTAATAGTAAGTTCCATATATAACTTGCTATCTTTTCCATTAATGGTAGCGATTACCTGATCAGGGTTTAAAATTTCAATGTCTTGATCCACTTGAATATCAGAAGCTTTTACGACACCTTCGCCCTCAAACTCTATATAAGCTGTTTTCGGTTCATTTGTTTCGCTGCTATTTCTTATCGCTAAGCTTTTAATGTTCATGATAATCTCTGTTACATCTTCTTTAACGCCCGGAATGGAACTAAATTCATGTAATACACCTTCGATTTTAACCTGGCTTACTGCAGCTCCTGGTAAAGAAGACAGCATGATCCTTCTCAAAGAGTTGCCCAGCGTAATGCCATAGCCTCTCTCTAAAGGTTCTACAACAAATTTACCATACTTTTTATCTTCAGAGATTTCTGTAACCTCAATATTGGGTCTTTCAAAATCAAACACCGACAATACCCTCCTTTACGAATATTCTATAAGACAAAACTGCCACAATGGCAATTTTGTCTTTATTAATTAGCAATGATTATTTAGAATATAATTCGACGATAAGCATTTCATCAACCGGAACATCAATTACTTCTCTTGAAGGAAGTTCTTTTACTGTTCCCTTTAATGCTTCGCTGTCTACATCAAGCCATTCCGGGATTAATCTTCCAGCTGTTACTTCCATAATATCTTTATATCTTTGTAAGCTCTTTGATTTTTCTCTGATTTCGATTACATCACCAGCTTTGATAAGGTATGATGGAATATTAACTTGTTTTCCATTCACTAAAACATGTTTATGCCCAACAATTTGTCTTGATTCTCTTCTTGTTCTTGCAAAACCCATTCTAAAAATAACATTGTCAAGTCTGCTCTCTAAAATAACCATCAGGTTCTCACCTGACATTCCTTTCATTCGATCAGCTCTTTCAAAATAATTTCTAAAAGGTTTTTCAAGTACGCCATAGATAAATTTTGCTTTTTGTTTCTCTCTTAATTGGAGACCATACTCACTCATTTTCTTGTTGGCTCTTTGAGGACTTCTATTAGATTTTTTATCATATCCTAAAAATGCAGGCTCCAAACCAAGTGATCTACATCTTTTAAGAACAGGAACTCTATTAACTGCCATTTGTATTTTCCTCCTAATTAAACTCTTCTACGTTTTGGTGGACGACATCCATTATGTGGTACCGGCGTTACGTCTCTGATACTTGTTACTTCAAGTCCACAAGCTTGAAGTGCACGAATTGCAGCTTCTCTTCCTGAACCTGGTCCTTTTACCATAACGTCAACAGATTTTAATCCATGAATTAATGCTGCCTTTGTAGCTGTTTCTGCAGCCATTTGTGCTGCATAAGGAGTAGATTTTCTTGAACCTCTAAAACCAAGACCACCAGCACTTGCCCAGCTAAGAGCGTTTCCTTCTGTATCTGTCAATGTAACAATTGTATTGTTAAATGAAGATTGAATATGTGCTTGTCCACGTTCAACGTTTTTCTTCACGCGCTTTTTTGTTACTTTTTTTGCAACTGATTTAGCCATTTAAACTAACCTACTTTCTTTATTAATCAATTATTATTTCTTCTTATTTGCAACTGTTCTCTTAGGACCTTTTCTAGTTCTGGCATTTGTCTTAGTCTTTTGTCCACGAACCGGAAGTCCTTTTCTGTGACGGATACCACGATAGCATCCAATCTCCTGTAATCTCTTGATGTTAAGAGCGATCTCTCTTCTCAAATCACCTTCCACCATAGTAGTTTCCGCGATTACTTCTCCGAGTCTCTTTACTTCATCATCTGTTAAGTCTCTAACACGTGTGTCAGGGTTAACTTTTGCCTCTGCTAAAATTTTGTTAGCACTTACTCTACCGATACCATAGATATAAGTTAAGCCAATTTCTACACGTTTTTCTCTTGGTAAGTCTACACCAGCAATACGAGCCATGTAAATATTCCTCCATTTTCTTGTTACCTTAGGTTGCGTCGTCCACAAATATTTGTGCCTGAAATGTATACGCACCTATTATTAGCATGTTACTAATTGATTGGGATGACTTTCAGCCATCCGGTTGGACATAATCCAACTTCTCCGATACTTCGAACTTCTCGGTATCAAAAAGTAATATCACGTAGAGTCCTACGGTATATTATATTTTGTACACTAGTGTTGTAATTTGACGGAAAACAACACGCAGCCGCACATCACAATGAGACAAGTATCCAATACACTTGTTTCATATCAAATGTTCGAATTATCCTTGTCTTTGTTTGTGTTTTGGGTTTTCGCAGATTATTCTGACTTTCCCTTTTCTTTTAATAACTTTGCATTTTTCGCAAATTGGTTTTACTGATGATCTAACTTTCACGTTAAACCCTCCTTTCAAAAACGACCGTTTTACAGTATAGCATATAATAAAACGAATTACAAGGTGTTTTCGGTATATTTTTAATATACCTGGTAAGAATAATTATAATATTCTTCCAAACAATCTTTCGATTGTTCTATTTATCTCTCCAAATGATTCTGCCTTTTGATAAATCATATGGTGATAACTCTAATGTCACTTTATCACCCGGTAAAATACGGATGAAATTTTGTCTTAGCTTGCCGCTAATATGTGCAAGCACTTTATGACCATTTTCAAGTTCAACCTGAAACATTGTATTTGGTAATTTTTCAATTACGATACCTTCTATTTCAATAACATCGGATTTTGACATTCTTTCTACCTCCTAAATCTATTGCCATTCATAAAACTTTAATCAGCTAATATTTTTATAGCCCTTTTAATCTCTTCATTTTGAACCGGCTTCTTATTTCTAAGTCTGTCTGCTATTGCTTCATTCTTATATTTACGAATCAGTTGAATATGTTTCTTACTCTTTTTTTTAGGATGTTCCATAGGTTTCAGAATTCCATCCACTAGATATACATATTCATCCTTTTCTTCTATTATGATATATACTTGATTCTTATCGTGACCTGCCTTGGAAATGGCAAACAATCCTATCATACTGACTACCTCCATTCTATGCTAAGGTAAGGATTTCTGGTTCACCATCTGTAATAAGAACAGTGTTTTCATAATGAGCTGATAAAGAACCATCCTCCGTAACAACGGTCCAGTCATCATCCAGCCACTCCACGTCGCATCTTCCAATATTGATCATAGGTTCAATTGCAAGTGTCATGCCCGATCTAAGAATCAGTCCTTTTTTTCTTTGTGCAAAGTTTGGAATCTGTGGATCCTCATGAAGACTCGTTCCTATTCCGTGTCCTACTAAGTCTCTTACAATTCCATATCCAAACGGTGTTACATAAGCATCAATAGCATTTGAAATATCATATAAATGATTTCCATCTTTTGCCATTTTAATTCCTTCGAAGAAGCTTTGTTTTGTAACATCAATTAATTTTTGCGCTTCCGGACTGATTTTTCCAACTGCATGTGTTCTAGCTGCATCGGAATGATATCCTTTATAGATAAGTCCAGCATCCAGACTGACAATATCGCCTTCCTGCAGGATGCGACGATGATTCGGGATTCCATGAACTACTTCATCATTAACGGATACACAAATTGATGCCGGATATCCATTATAATGTAAGAAATTTGGTATGCATCCAAAACTTCGAATCAATTTGTCGCCGAGGATATCAATATCTTTTGTTGACATTCCCGGCTTAATAGCTTTGCCTAATTCTTCATGAACCTGTGCGAGCAATCTGCATGACTCGCGCATAAGTTCTATTTCTTTGGCAGATTTAATTGATACAGCCATCCTATCTATTCTCCCAAGATGTTTACAATATCTGCAAAAACATCTTTCATATCTACGGTTCCATCAACAGTTCGTAAAATTCCTTTTTTTATATAGAAATCAATTAATGGTTGTGTTTGTTCATGATATACTTTAAGACGATTCTGAACTGTTTCCGGTTTATCATCATCTCTTAATATTAACTCTTTTCCACATCTATCACATATTCCTTCTTGTTTGGACGGAACATGCATAATATGATACGTAGCACCACATGCTAAACAAGCACGTCTGCCTGACATTCTATTAATGATATTTTCATCCGGAACATCAACATCAATTGCATAGTCAATTTGATCATTTAGTTCAGCTAAAGCTTTTTCCAACACTTCTGCCTGAGGAATTGTTCTTGGGAAACCATCTAACACATAACCTTTTGAACAATCATCCTTAGCTACTCTGTCAAGTAAGATCTTTACTGTTAATTCATCCGGAACCAAAAGACCCTGATCCATGTACTTCTTAGCTTCTATGCCAAGATCAGTTCCATTCTTAATATTTGCTCTGAAAATATCACCTGTTGAAATGTGTGGAACACCGTATTTATCCGCAATCATCTTTGCTTGTGTTCCTTTGCCAGCGCCTGGAGCCCCTAACATAATAATTTTCATATTTAACCTCCTGCATGCATTTTGCCTGCATATGTATAATCAAATCTTCCGTAGCACTAATTTTCCTCTTAAACGCAATATGTCTTGGGACAGAAAACGTGTCCTGCCCCAAAACTAGATATACTATAACTATTTCTTATTTCTAATCTGTTAAAAATCCTTTGTAGTTACGAACTAACATCTTTGATTCTATTTGTTTGATTGTCTCAAGAACAACACTTACAATAATAATCAAGCTTGTTCCGCCGAATGATACCGATGCATTAAATACTCCATTAAAAAAGTAAGGAATAACGGCAACAATTACAAGACCAACAGCTCCAATAAAGATAATGTAATTCAAGATTCTTGATAAGTAATCACTTGTTGGCTTTCCCGGACGGATTCCTGGAATAAAACCACCTTGTTTCTTCATATTATTTGCTATCTCTAATGGATTAAATGTAATTGATGTATAGAAATAAGCAAAAAATATTACCAATACTATATAAACCAATAAACCGATTGAATAAATCGGTGAACTTGGTTTACACCAGTTACCTGAATGTAATCCCTTTAGTATCTCGCCCCATATTCCGGTAGCATTATAACCTACTAATGAAACGATAATAATCGGGAATTGCATAATGGAAGAAGCAAAAATAATAGGAATAACACCAGCAGTGTTAATCTTTAATGGAATATTGGTTGATTGTCCGCCAACTAATTTTCGTCCTTGCACCTTCTGCGCATATTGTACCGGAATCTTGCGTATACCACCATTTAAAATGATTACGATAACTACCATAGCAACCATAATTGCTATAATAATCACTGCTGATACAACACCAACTGCAATTGATCTTCCTTTAATGAACTGCTCATATAAGCCAAGTAAATCATTTGGCAGACGTGAGATAATGTTGATAACAAGAACGATGGAAATACCATTGCCAACACCCTTCTCTGTAATTCTCTCGCCAATCCACATTAAGAACGTACTACCCGCTGTCAAAGCAGCAATTGTAGTAATCACATTGATAGCATCATATGTTTGTAATAAACCTTGTCTTCCGAAACCAATTGCCATAGCACCAGCCTCTAAAAGAGCAAGACCAACTGTCACATAACGAGTTAATGAAACCAGTTTCTTTCTGCCGTCTTCACCGTCTTTCTGCATCTCTTCTAACTTCGGAATTGCAATTGTCAACAATTGAATAATAATAGAAGACGTAATATACGGTGTAATGTTTAAAGCAAGAACAGACATGTTCAAAAATGACCCGCCAGTGAAAGCGTCAAAAAAGCTAAATGAGTCACCTGTTTGTGATGCAAACCAATTGGAAAAATATTCTCTATCAACTCCAGGTACTGGAAGCTGTGATCCTAAGCGGATCACAACTAACATTGCAAATGTAAACAGAATACCATTTCTAATTTCTTTGATTTTAAATGCGCTTTTCAATGTTTTTAGCATTAAATCACCTCTGCTGTTCCACCAAGAGCTTCGATTTTTTCTTTGGCAGATGCACTGAATGCATTTACCTGAACCGTAAGTTTCTTAGTTAATTCTCCGTTTCCGAGAATCTTAACACCATCTCTAGGATTTTTTACAATTCCTTTTTCGATCAATGTTTCAACACTTACCGTACTGCCATTATCAAATACTTCAAGAGCGCTTACGTTAATACCAACGATAACTTTTGTGTTTCTGTTAGTAAAGCCTCTCTTAGGAATACGTCTATATAATGGCATCTGACCACCTTCAAAGCCCACTCTAGGTGCTCCTGAACGAGCTTTTTGACCTTTATGACCTTTGCCGGCTGTTTTACCATTTCCCGAACCGTGTCCACGACCTCTTCTAAAATTATCACTGTGTTTTGAACCTTCTGCAGGTTGTAAATTTGATAATTCCATACTGACACCTCCTTATCTTTAATATTAAGCTTGCGTATCTGCAGATACGTTTTCTACTTTTACTAAATGTTTTACTTGATGAATCATACCTCTGGTCGATTCATTATCAGGCAAAATAACTGTTTTGTTAAGTTTCTTAAGACCTAATGCTGCAACAGTTAATTTGTGTTTTGGAACTGCACCGATTGTAGATTTCACCAAAGTAATTTTTAACATATTTTCTGCCATTTTAATTTCCTCCTTAGCCTAAAATCTCGTCGATAGATTTACCGCGTTTCTTAGCTACTTCTTCCGGAGTTTTTATTTGGCTTAAACCTGCAATTGTAGCAAGTACAACATTTTGTTTATTGTTAGAACCTAATGATTTTGTACGAATGTTTTTGATTCCTGCAAGTTCACAAACGTTACGAGCCGGTCCGCCAGCGATAACACCGGTACCTTCCGGAGCTTTCTTTAATAATACAGAAGCGCTTCCAAACTTACCAATTTGATCATGTGTAATACTATTGCTGTCGTCCATTGCAACTTTGACAAGTTTCTTTGTCGCATCTTCTTTTCCTTTACGGATAGCTTCTGGAATTTCAGTCGCTTTTCCTAAACCAGCACCTACATGTCCGTTGCCATCTCCTACAACAACAAGGGCAGTAAATCGGAAGTTACGACCACCCTTTACAACCTTAGTTACACGTTTGATGGAAACTACTTTTTCGTTCAACTCTAAATTAGTAGTATCAATGATTGTATGTTTCATGTGATTTTCTCCTCCCTTTCCTAGAATACTAAGCCAGCAGTTCTCGCTGCCTCAGCTAATGCTGCGATTTTTCCCTGGTATATAAAGCCGCCTCTGTCAAAGACCACTGTTGTAATACCCTTTTCTATTGCTCTTTTAGCAATTACAGTTCCTAAATATGCTGCTGCGTCAACGTTATCAGTTTTTTCCAGTTCCGCCTTTACATCTTTTTCAAGTGTAGATGCTGCAACTAAGGTCTTTCCAACTGTGTCGTCAATAATTTGAGCATACATATGATTATTACTTCTGAATACAGCTAAACGTGGTCTTTCAGTAGTTCCACTGAAACGGTTACGTATTTTCATGTGTTTCTTTACACGAACTTCTTGTCTTGATTCTTTTTTAACCATTTTCTATACTCTCCTTATCTATTTCTTACCAGTCTTACCAACTTTACGTCTGATAACTTCATCAGCATATTTAATACCCTTGCCTTTATAAGGTTCCGGTCTTCTTTTATCTCTGATTTCAGCTGCGAATTGGCCAACTTTTTCTTTATCGATACCTTTGACAATGATGACATTTTGTCCTTCTAGAACTGCCTCGATACCTTCTGGATCTATCATTTCAACTGGGTGTGAATATCCCAAAGATAATGTTAATACATTACCTGCTTTTGCTGCTCTGTAACCTACACCGTTCACTTCAAGTTTTTTGGAATATCCTTCCGTAACACCGACTACCATATTGTTAATTAATGTTCTTGTTAAACCATGTAAGGATTTCATTTTCTTTAAGTCATTTGGTCTGCTGACAATTACTTCAGAACCTTCCACTTTAATTTCCATTTCTTGTGGTAAAACTCTTTCAAGAGTTCCCTTAGGACCTTTTACAGTCACTTTATTATTTTCTGCAACTTCAACAGTAGCACCTGCTGGAATCGCGATTGGCATTCTTCCTATACGTGACATGCCCGTACCTCCTATTTGAATATAAATTATTTGGAAATCTGAATGCAACGAAGGAACAAAGATGTTCCTAAGTCTTTTCAAATTCAATAGTAGTTACATTCTACCAAACAAATGCTAATACTTCGCCGCCAACATTAAGTTTTCTAGCTTCTCTGTCAGTAATAACACCCTGGTTCGTAGAAATAATTGCTACACCAAGTCCACCAAGAACTTTTGGAAGTTCTTCTTTATTGGCATATACACGAAGACCTGGTTTTGAAATTCTTTTGAGACCAGTAATGATTTTATCATTTTTGTCCTCACCATATTTTAATGCAATACGGATCGTTTTGAACTCACCGTCTTCAATCATATCATATTTTTTTATATAACCTTCGTCCAATAGAATACTTGCAATAGCAAGTTTCATTTTAGATGATGGAACATCTACAGTATCGTGTTTAGCAGTATTTGCATTACGGATTCTTGTAAGCATATCTGCGATTGGATCACTCATTGTCATTTAAGTTGCCTCCTTCCAATAATCTTACCAGCTCGCTTTTTTAACGCCTGGGATTTGTCCTTTGTATGCTAATTCACGGAAGCAAATTCTGCAGATTCCGTATTTTCTTAAGTAAGCATGTGGGCGACCACAAATTCTACAACGAGTATATTCTCTGGTAGAGAATTTAGCTGGACGTTGTTGTTTTACTTTCATTGATGTCTTTGCCATGAATTTACCTCCTCTTATTTTGCAAATGGCATGTTGAATAATCTTAATAATTCACGTGCCTCTTCGTCTGTTTTAGCAGTTGTGACAAATATGACATCCATACCTCTTACTTTATCGACTTTGTCATATTCTATTTCAGGGAAAATAATCTGTTCTTTAATACCAAGTGAATAGTTACCTCTTCCGTCAAATGCATTTGCATTAACACCTCTGAAGTCACGTACACGAGGTAATGCTAAGTTAACCAGACGATCAAGGAATTCATACATTTTTTCCCCACGAAGTGTTGTTTTACATCCGATTGCCATGCCTTCTCTGATTTTAAAGTTAGCAACAGAATTCTTAGCTTTTGTAAGAACAGCTTTCTGACCTGTAACTGTTTCCATATCTTTAACGGCCGACTCTAAAACTTTGGCATTATCTTTTGCTTCACCAACACCCATGTTGATTACGATTTTGTCAAGTTTAGGTACTTCCATGATATTTTTATAGCCAAACTTTTTGATCATAGCGTCTACGATCTCGTCTTTATACATATCTCTAAGTCTACTCACGCTTTTAGACCTCCTCTCTTAGAATTAATCAATAATATCTCCTGTTGATTTTGCAAAACGAACTTTTTTATCTTTTTCCATTTTGAAACCAACTCTTGTTGCTTTTCCTTTGTAACTGTACATTACATTTGAAATATCAATAGGAGCTTCTTTTTGAACAATTCCGCCATTTTGATTAGTTGCTGATGGTTTTGTATGCTTTGTGATCATATTGACACCTTCAACTAACACTTTGGAATTCTTAGGATCAACGGAAATAACTTTTCCTTCTTTGTCTTTATCTTTTCCAGCGATAACTTTTACAGTATCACCTTTTTTAATCTTCATAGTTGACATATTGGCACCTCCCTATAATACTTCTGGAGCCAGGGAAACAATTTTCATAAACTGTTTTTCACGAAGCTCTCTGGCAACCGGTCCAAAAATACGAGTTCCTTTTGGAGTTTTATCATCTTTAATGATAACAGCTGCATTTTCATCAAATTTAATATAAGAACCGTCTTTACGACGAGCGCCCTTTACAGTACGTACAACTACGGCTTTTACTACATCACCTTTTTTTACAACGCCGCCTGGTGTTGCATCTTTAACCGAAGCTACGATCACATCACCAATATTTGCATATCTTCTTGTAGAACCACCTAAAACTCTAATGCAAAGTAATTCTTTCGCACCAGTGTTATCAGCAACTGCAAGTCTGCTTTCTTGTTGTATCATGCTAATTCTCCTTCCAAATAATAGTATAACCTCGTAAATACGAGTAATTGAACTATTTCACTTTTTCTATAACTTCTACAAGTCTCCATCTTTTATCTTTTGATAAAGGTCTTGTTTCCATAACTTTAACTGTATCACCAATGTTGCATTCGTTGTTCTCATCATGAGCTTTCAACTTGTAAGTTCTTTTTACAATCTTGTTGTAAAGAGGATGTTTTACATGGTCTTCAACTGCAACAACAATTGTTTTCTGCATTTTATTACTGATTACTTTACCAGTACGTGTTTTTCTTAAATTTCTCTCTTCCACGATTTATGCTCCTTTCTTCTGAGAATTATTCTGCAACTTTTGCTTTCTCAGTGATCACTGTTTGAATTCTAGCTATATTTTTTCTAACTTCTTTAATTCTACTTGTGTTATCCAACTGATTTGTTGCATTTTGGAATCTCAAATTGAAAAGTTCTTTTTTAGCGTCTACTAATGCTTCTGCTAAATCTGCAGCTGATTTTGCTTTTAAATCTTCTACATATTGATTAGTTTTCATTTGATACACCGCCTTCCAAGTCTGCTTTAGAAACAATTTTACATTTACATGGAAGCTTATGTGTTGCAAGACGTAATGCTTCTCTTGCGATTTCTTCTGATACTCCAGAGATTTCGAACATTACGCGTCCCGGCTTAACAACTGCTACCCAGTATTCTAAAGTTCCTTTACCGGAACCCATACGTGTTTCTGCTGGTTTCGTAGTTACAGGTTTATCAGGAAAAATTTTGATCCAAACTTTACCACCACGTTTGATATGACGAGTCATAGCAATACGGGCCGCCTCGATCTGGTTCGATTTAATCCAACAAGGTTCCATTGCGACAATACCGTATTCACCATAAGAAATAGTATTACCTCTTAAAGCTTTACCGGCCATAGATCCGCGGAATTGTTTACGACGTTTTACTCTTTTTGGCATTAACATTATTTATCGCTCCCTTCCTTTGAAACTTTGCTTTCCTTATTTGCTCTTACAGGAAGTATTTCACCTTTGTAGATCCAAACTTTCACTCCGACTTTACCATAAGTCGTATCTGCTTCTGCAAAGCCGTAATCAATATCTGCTCTCAGTGTCTGGAGTGGAATAGTTCCTTCGCTGTAGAACTCTGTACGAGCCATATCAGCACCGCCAAGGCGACCTGAAACAGATGTTTTGATACCAAGTGCTCCTGTTTTCATTGTTCTGCCCATTGTAGATTTCATTGCTCTTCTGAATGACACACGGTTTTCAAGCTGTAATGCAATGTTCTCTGCAACTAACTGAGCATCTTTGTCAGGTCTCTTAATTTCTTTAATATCAACTAATACTTTTTTAGCAGTCATTTTTTGAAGTTCCTGTTTTGTCACTTCGATTTCAGTTCCGCCTTTACCAATAATAACGCCTGGTTTTGCTGTAAAGATGGTAACTTTTACTCTGTCAGATGCTCTTTCGATTTCAATCTTAGAAACACCTGCGCTGTACAATTTCTTTTTAAGGTATGTTCTAATGTTATAGTCTTCTACTAAAAAGTCAGCAAAATCAGCATCAGCATACCATTTGGAATCCCACTCTTTAATAACGCCGACTCTTAAGCCATGAGGATTAACTTTCTGTCCCATACTTTTCCTCCTTATCTTTCATCAAGCACTACTGTAATATGGCTCATTCTCTTCTCGATTCTATAAGCTCTACCTTGTGCTCTTGGTCTTACTCTTTTCATTGTCGGGCCTTGATCAGCGAAACACTCTGCTACATAAAGTTTTTCAACATTCATTCCGTTATTATTCTCTGCATTAGCAATTGCTGATTCAAGTAATTTTTTAATTAAACTAGAAGCATATCTAGGATTGTACTCCAAAATACCTAAAGCTGATTGTACATCCTTGCCTCTAATGGCATCTAAAACAAAACATGCTTTTTGAACTGACACGTGAGCAAATGTTAACTTTGCTGATGGTCTGGTATCTTTATTCGCATTTCTTTCTCTTTTGATTTGGGATCTATGTCCTTTTGCCATGGATGAAACCTCCTTTCAAACGATCTTTATCTTACACCTGATTTTTTTTCATCTTTTCCATGTCCTCTGTAAGTTCTTGTTGCAACGAACTCACCAAGCTTATGTCCAACCATATCTTCTGTCACATAAACAGGAACGTGTTTTCTACCGTCGTGAACTGCGATTGTATGTCCAACAAATGATGGGAAAATCGTAGAACGACGAGACCAAGTCTTAATAACTTGTTTACCGCCTGCTGCATTCATAGCATCTACTTTTTTAAGTAAGCTTGCATCTGCGAATGGTCCTTTTTTTAATGATCTAGCCATTGTATTTCCTCCTTATTATCAATATCAATTGATAAGCGTTGCGGGCACTCCTGTGCTTTACCACAACCGCTTCCCAATTATTTAATAGCTCTACCGTCTCTTCTTCTTACAATCAACTTATTTGACGCTTTTTTCTTCTTACGTGTCTTTAAGCCGAGTGCTGGTTTGCCCCAAGGTGTGCAAGGTCCTGAACGTCCGATTGGAGCTCTGCCTTCACCACCACCATGTGGATGGTCATTAGGGTTCATAACAGAACCACGAACTGTAGGTCTGATACCCATGTGACGTTTACGGCCAGCTTTACCGATATTGATAAGGCTATGGTCACCATTTCCAACAACACCGATAGATGCTCTGCAAATGATCGGTACCATTCTCATTTCTCCTGATGGCAATCTAAGTGTTGCGTATTTTCCTTCTTTTGCCATCAACTGTGCGCTATTTCCTGCGGAGCGAACCATTTGTCCGCCTTTTCCCGGATACAGCTCAATATTGTGCACTTGCGCACCGACCGGAATTTCTGATAATGGTAAACAGTTACCTACTTTAACTTCTGCTGTCGGTCCGTTCATTACTTTCATGCCGTCTGTTAATCCTTCAGGTGCAAGAATGTAAGCTTTTTCTCCATCCGCATAACAGATCAATGCAATATTTGCGGTTCTGTTTGGATCGTACTCGATACCAATTACAGTCGCCTCAATGCCATCTTTAATTCTCTTAAAATCGATATTTCTATATTTTCTTCTGCTTCCGCCACCGTGATGTCTTACAGTGATTTTACCTTGATTGTTACGACCAGCATTTTTGCTAAGTGAAGTACAAAGAGCCTTTTCAGGAGTTGACTTTGTAATCTCAGCGAAATCAGAACTAGTCATATTTCTTCTGGAAGGTGTATATGGGTTAAATGTCTTAATTCCCATGGTTATTTCTCCTTTCGATATAGTCTTGTACGAATACAAGTCCAGTTTATTCTCACGCTTTACTGCGTATATCCGCGATAAGCAGAGTCAAGATAAATTATTTGGAATTTGGATGCTCGCATCCGAAATTCAAAATGGTTTATTTTGACGAGCAACGCGACCGAGAAGCTATGCTTCGAGGCTCTGCTTAGGAACTTCGCTTCGAGGCTCTGCTTAGGAACTTCGCTTCGAGGTTCTGCTTAGGAGCTTCGCTTCGAGGCTCTGCTTAAGAGCTTCGCTTCGCGCTCTTACTATCGCTCACCGCAATCCTTGTTCTTACAGCCCTGCAAAAATCTCAATTTCTTTACTATCTGCAGTCAATTGAACGATTGCTTTTTTGGTTTTGGCCGTTTTGCCCGTTACTGCGCCACGTCTTTTGTTTTTACCGTCCATGTTCATTGTGTTAACAGTTTTAACTTTTGTTCCAGCGAACATTTTTTCAACCGCTTCTTTGATTTGAGATTTATTTGCTTCTGTGTGAACTAAGAAAGTATATTTTTTCTCGCCCATGCCAGCCATACTTTTTTCAGTAACAACTGGTTTGAGGATTACGTCATAGTATTTAATATCTGCCATTATGCGTACACCTCCTCGATATTTTGTGCCGCTGCCTTAGTAAGGATAACTGTTCCAGCTTTCATAACATCGTATACGTTAATTGTATTTGTTAATGTTGTCTGCACTGTAGGAATATTCCTTGCAGATAAAACAACGTTTTTATCGTTATCTTTCAAAACAACAAGTGCTTTGTTAACTTTCAAGTTATCTAAAACAGTCTGGAAGTTCTTAGTTTTGATTTCATCAAATGCAAGTTCATCAATAACGATTAATTTATTTTCCTGCACTCTGCTTGTTAATGCAGATTTAAGTGCGATTCTCTTCTCTTTTCTATTCAATTTAAAAGAGTAATCTCTAGGTGCCGGAGCGAATACGACACCGCCTCCTGTCCATTGCGGAGATCTTGTTGAACCTTGTCTTGCATGACCTGTTCCTTTTTGTCTCCAAGGTTTTCTTCCGCCACCGGAAACTTCAGAACGTGTCTTTGCTTTCTGTGTTCCCTGACGATTGTTTGCAAGTTGTTGAACAACTGCCATGTGTACTAAATGTTCGTTGACTGTAACACCAAATACAGCATCGCTTAAGTCGATTTTTTCAACTTCTTTGCCTTCCATATTATAAACAGATACTTTTGCCATCTGAATGGTCCTCCTTTCATCCTAAATTAAGCTTCTACTTTTGTGGTTTCTTTGATTGTTACTAAAGCTTTTTTAGGTCCTGGTACTGCACCTTTAACTAAAAGTAAATTCTTTTCGGCGTCAATTCTTACAACTTCAAGATTTTGAACAGTTACTTTCTTGCAACCCATATGTCCCGGCATTCCTTTTCCTTTGAACACCTTGCTTGGTGAAGAACAAGCACCGTTAGAACCTTGATGGCGGTGGAATTTAGAACCATGAGCCATAGGTCCTCTGGATTGTCCGTGTCTCTTGATTGCGCCTTGGAATCCCTTACCTTTAGAAATCGCAGATACATCAATTTTATCTCCAGCTGCAAAAATGTCAGCTTTGATTTCTTGTGCTAATACATATTCTGATGCATTTTCAAACTTGAATTCTCTTACAAATCTTTTTGAAGCAACGCCCGCTTTTGCGAAATGTCCTTTCAAAGCTTTGTTAACACCATGTCTGTGGATTACTTCTTTTTTACCTGCAGCGTCTTTGTTAACGATTCTTTCTTTTTTGTCTGTGAAACCAACTTGAACTGCTTGATAACCGTCGTTTTCGACAGTTTTGATCTGAGTCACAACGCATGGTCCTGCTTGAAGTACAGTTACAGGAATTAATGCACCGTCTTCATTGAAGATTTGAGTCATTCCGACTTTGGTAGCTAAAATTGCTTTTTTCATTACTTTACCTCCTGTTTGTTCTACAGCGGATCCCAACGGATCATACTAGTAGGGGTCTTATTTGTTTTTCATTTTGATATCAATGTATACACCGGCTGGCATTTCTAATCTCTGCAATGCATCAACAGTCTTTGGTGTAGGCATTATAATATCGATCAGTCTCTTGTGTGTTCTTTGTTCGAACTGTTCTCTGGAATCCTTGTATTTGTGAACCGCTCTTAAAATTGTAACTACTTCCTTTTTTGTCGGAAGTGGTACTGGTCCGCTTACTTGTGATCCGTTCTTTTTAACTGTTTCGATAATTTTCTTGGCAGATGCATCAACCAATTGATGATCATAAGCTTTTAGTGTAATTCTCATTACTTGACTTGCCATAAAAAAAGTCGCCTCCTTTTCGCACTTTATTAGTAAGTACGACAAGCGGTGACTGTACACTCTCCCGTGTGTGTCATAAGCAATTGCAGATGCAAATGTTAGCTCACACGTCGTTTCTACTTTTACCAAGCAGACATTCTCTCTCTGTACAGTGACTTGTCGCCAGTTTCCTTGAGTCAATCTTTGTTGACTCTTGACATTCGCTCCGCGGAAAACCTACCATATCCTGGTAGCAACCTCACGCTTCACCGCTATCATGCCACAGCATTAATTAGTATACATTAGAAAAAGAGGTTTTTCAACCCCTTTTTTAAAAAATATTTATTTTTTTATATGATTGCACTATCAACAGATTCGAATTCCCGTACGATTTCTTCGCTTGGCTCTTTTGTCATAAGGCTGACCACTACAATAAACACACAAGACACTACAAATGCTGGTAATAATTCGTAGATATTCCATGCACCGCCCATTGGCCTGATTATAAATTTCCATATAAAAATCATAATACCACCGCTTACCATACCAGCAAGTGCGCCTTGCATATTCGTTCGTTTCCAAAATAATGAAAAAAGCATAACAGGCCCAAATGCCGCTCCGAAACCTGCCCATGCAAAAGATACAATTGCAAAAACAGAGCTTCCTGGATTTCTCGCAATGAACATACCAATGAATGAAATAATAAGAACCGTAGCGCGCGCGATTATCATGGAGGATCTTTCACTTAAATTTTTGAAAAATACTTCTTTTATAATATTCTGGGATACACTGGATGATGCCGCTAATAATTGCGAATCCGCTGTGGACATGGTAGCTGCTAAGATGCCTGCAAGGATGACTCCTGCGATAAGGGCTGCCAGCACTCCATGCTTGCTTAATGCAGATGAAATCGCAATAATAATTGTCTCCGGATCATTTAATACAGGAATGGCTCCTGCTTTACTCATTGCATTTCCAACAACACCTATAAAGACTGCTACAGTCATTGCAATTACTACCCATACCGTCGCAATCCTTCTCGACAATGTCAACTTCTTTTCATCTTCAATCGCCATAAATCTCAATAAGATATGAGGCATTCCAAAATACCCAAGTCCCC
This sequence comes from Bacillota bacterium, assembly GCA_023398375.1. Classification (GTDB taxonomy): domain Bacteria; phylum Bacillota; class Clostridia; order Lachnospirales; family Lachnospiraceae; genus SZUA-378. The sequence continues at coordinate 125,301 of JAEWSH010000061.1, forward strand.
ATGCCATTGTAGATATAATTGTTATGATTCCGTATGGCGTTGCAGTACCGTTTTCAACATTATGCATCGCTGTTAAAGTAAAATACCCAGAAAGGGAGGTTGCATTACTCATAACAACGTCCATACCGCCTGCTGATATAGAACCATATACCAGAACAGTAATGATTGCCATTGTCATAATAATGCTCTGTAAAAAGTCAGATGTACTGGCTGCCATAAATCCGCCTAATGTCGTATACGCAACAATGACACCGGCACTGATAATCATTGCTGTCAGATAGTCCATTCCAAAGAGACTTGCGAATAACTTACCACACGCTGCAAATCCAGATGCAGTATATGGTACAAAAAAGATAATTATTACGATTGCTGCAATAACAGACAATATTTTCTTCTCATCTCTGTAGCGATTAGAAAAAAATACTGGGATCGTAGTTGCATTGCCTGCCACCACGGTATAACGACGTAACCTTTTTGCTACAATCAACCAATTTAAATAGGTTCCAAGTGCCAATCCAATTGCTGTCCATGTTGCATCCGCAATACCTGAAAGGTAAGCAACACCCGGAAGTCCCATTAACAACCAACTGCTCATATCTGATGCTTCTGCGCTCATAGCCGTTACAAAAGGTCCTAATTTTCTTCCGCCCAGATAGAAATCGTCAGTATTCTCATTTTTTCTTGCATAGTTAATACCAATTCCAATTACCACAAGCAAATATGCAATAATTGATATGAATATGCAAATATTTGAACTACTCATGTTTCATTCCTCTTTCTTCTTTAATATATGTTCAAAATGATTTATAACATATAAAAAATCAGAACGCAATACAGAACGAATACTAGACTATGGTTTATACGATATCTTAGTACTTTTATTGAAAGTTATAATATTACGGTGTTTCCAAGCAGTACTTTTTATTGAAATTGTTTTGTAACTATTTTATACTTTTTTGATTCTTTCCAATAAAAATGGCATAAACTTCCTCGAATATTCACTTAATGAATATTCCCCATTACTCAAACACCAGTCATACATTATCCCTCGTTCACAAAGTGCATAGTATTTTACTATCTCATTTGCAGATAATTCTTCTGTCAATTCCCCTTTTTGTTTCCCTTCTACTGCAATTTTGCGAAGAAGCTTATAGTATACCCTATTATGATCCAGCAAGTGTTTTTCGCCTTTCGTGGTCAACTGCGTCGAAAAAAGCCTGCATAGTAATTCAAAATCCACTGTATTTTCTATCATCTGGAACAGCTCATGGTTTAAATACAACAATATTTCATAACTGCCTCTTCCTTCTAACGAGTGTTCACTTATTTCCTCATATTTTTCATCAAACATATAAGACAGGGAGCTCAATAATGCATCCTTTCCTTCAAAATAGTGGTAGAAAGAGCCTTTGGAGGTTCCGGACTCTGCTATTATCTCTTCTATTGTCGTATCTTCATACCCCTGGTTATAAAAAAGTTTCCACGCCGCTGTTACAATCTTGCTTTTCGTTTTTTTGGATGTTTTTTTTGCCATGTTTCTTCCCTTTGTGAACTATTTTATTATATTTTAAAGATAAAAAATTACTTTTATCATACCATATAACACTTTTCACTTCAATTATGCTATAATGAGCGCAGGCAAGTCAAGTGCGAAGCATTTACGAATAGCAGATCGCGCTCATGAACGCGTTATGTTTATGATATATATTATAGATATTTGAAGGAGTATTTTATGTGGATTGCAGAGAATTGGAAAGATTACGAAGTATTGGACACATCAACAGGAGAAAAATTAGAGCGCTGGGGCAGCTATATATTAGTTCGCCCCGACCCACAGGTAATCTGGACTACACCGCATCAGCATAAAAGTTGGAAAAATAAGAACGGACATTATCACCGGAGCAGTAATGGCGGTGGAGAATGGGAATTTATAAACCTGCCAAAAGAATGGCAGATTTGTTATCGTGACTTAACTTTCAATCTGAAGCCCTTTAGTTTCAAACACACAGGAATTTTTCCGGAGCAGGCTGCAAACTGGGATTGGTTCTCACAAATTATTCAAGATGCTGGCCGTCCACTAAAGATATTGAATCTCTTTGCCTATACCGGTGGTGCTACACTGTCTGCTGCAAAAGCAGGTGCCAGTGTGACTCATGTAGATGCCTCCAAAGGAATGGTAAATTGGGCAAAAGAAAATGCCGTCTCTTCCAATTTACAGGATGCACCAATTCGTTGGTTAGTAGATGATTGTGTGAAATATGTAGAACGGGAAATCAGACGCGGAAATACCTATGACGGTATTATTATGGATCCGCCTTCCTATGGGCGCGGTCCAAAAGGAGAGATATGGAAAATAGAAGAATCCATCTATCCTTTTATTGAGTTAACTACTAAGATTTTGTCAAAAGATGCTGCCTTCTTTTTGATTAATTCATACACAACCGGTCTGCAGCCTGCAGTACTTTCCTATATGATGCAGACTGCTATCTGCCCCAAATTCGGCGGACATGTAGATGCTCAGGAAATAGGGCTACCCGTTTCCCAGAATGGCTTAGTATTACCGTGTGGTGCATCCGGACGCTGGTTCAAATAAACACTACAAAGGTTCTCCATAACAAAAAAGCAACCTGGTTAAAAAATAACAGGTTGCTTTTTTTGTAATAAAAGTTACTAAAATCCGCTTGCAATGGAAGCCGCTGAAATCCCAACAACAACACTTAACAATACTGAGATTCCGATTGCAATTGCTACCCAGATAAGAGCCGCTTTAAAATAATTTGATTTCGTCTTTTTTTCACTGTTGCTAAATGCCCATACAAACATCATAATAATATTAACACACGGTATGCACATCACCAACATAGTAAGCATCCAATCGCTTACCGACATTGGTTCTTCCATATATGGCTGTGCTGTAAAGTTGCTGTTTCCAGCCTGCTGATATACGTTTTGTTGATATGGCTGTTGCTGATAAGTTTGATCCTGATATGTCGTCTGCTGCTGAAATGGTGGTTCCACGTTTGTCTTTGGTTCTTGATCATAAAACGTATTGTTGTTATCCATTACATTTTTCCCCTTCATTTGTACTGTTTGTGCCGTTCGTCAAATTCTTCACTTGACTCTCTTGCGCTCATTATATCATGAACATAGTGCCGTTCATGATCGGCATTCGCCGTTCGTCAAATTCTTCACTTGACTCTCTTGCGCTCATTATATCATAGTACACCAATTTTACGCAATAATTCTTCGTAAAAGTCAAAAGTTCGTGATAAGATATTATGCCGTGTGTATACCATGGGTGCATGACTTGGAAAAATATGTATCATGCGATATACATACACAAAGAGCATCAGCAGCAGTAATACCAGACCTAAATATTTCACTTCCGTCACTTTCTTACCGCACCAATATCTTCTATATAGAAACCAAAATGCCAGAATAATCCATCCCAAAGCCAGCGGGTTCAGATTCCATGATCTGTGTATCTGACCTGTCAGCATAAAAAATACAGCTCTCGTCATTCCGCACCCCGGACACGGAAAACCAGTTACAATCACCAGTGGACAAAATGCGTGAAAACGCAGTCTGACACATACATAATATAACAAAATTCCTATCAGCGCCCATTTGTACGCTGCAATATCCTCTATGATTCTTTTCCAAAATATAATGATATGTTTCTTCATATTCCCTCTGACCATTTTTTTACGATTCATTTTATCATACTATTTATTTTTTTCCTATCATTCAGCCTGCTCTTATAAAAGTGAAATAAGATTATAATAAAAGTTACCCGTATATATCTATTGGCCAAGTATTTTTTTAAGATAGCCTTCATTAAGCAGATGTACTGTTTTAAACCGGCCATGATAGAAAACAGCCCAATTATTAAAGATACAGGGAACAGACTTTGCTTTTTCAAGAGAATCAACTGGTATTAAATCTATCGGAATTTGATTTGCCTCACAATAATTTTTTATCTGGTCAATACAGTTCGGAATATAGGGACATTGCATCCCATAATAAATGCTTAAATTACTGTTATCTATTGTTTGTTGTTTGGCACTTTTTGTAAATCTTGGTTTTGTTCCATCAAATGATAAGGCAAGTAATTCATAATCCTTGTCAATGGTATCCACAGTTTTAAAACCGAATTTCATCATAAATGCTTTTTCAGATAAAAATGGTTTCTTTTTCTTTGCACTAAGAATACAGACACCCGATTTTTCCTGTCTTCTAGCATCTTCGATGCAAGATGTAAGAAGAGCTTTTGCATAACCTTTTCCTTTAAAACTGCCAGAAACCCACAGGCAGTATATATAAATAAAATTATCTCCCACAACAGGCACCCATGCTTTTTCTAAGGGTGCGTATTCTATGAACACCTTTCCACTTTCATTTAATTTACGAAATACATGCCCCTCTGCAAGTTGTTCTGACATCCACTTTCTTTTTATAGCAACGCCGCATTGATGTTTTTTATCGGATATAGCACAGCATAAATGTTCCTTTTCTATATTATCCTGACCAATCGTAATAAACTCCATATATTAACTCTCCTTATAATACAAGATGAATCGGCAGACCACCTCACTTGTCACGAATAGAACAAAAAGTGTGCCAATGCACAAAGCAAATCAGGCATAGGATTTCCCTATACCTAAACCACTCAAATATCTTGTTAGTTTTGTTTCCAACGCTTCAATTGAGGAAAATACTCATTCATCATACTTCGCGCTTCATCCTCACTCATCCCCGCATTTGATGAGACCATATGTGGGATGCAGAGTTCAATCAGTTCACCCATAGAGTAAGCAGAATTGAAGCGTCCGCCTTCATAACAATACTTGCAATAATCTTTACTCTTACTTCCATCTGCTTCGGTGCCATAAAATTCATCCGTGCTTCCCATTGGCATTGCGCAGCTTTGACAATACTTTTCTTCCATAGATCATGCCCTCCAATATTTTATATTGCAAGTATATAGGATATAACTTGACAACAGTATGTCAAGTTTCAAAATGTTTTTCTATTTTTTTGATATATTTTAGTAACTCTTCTTTTAGATAAAATGGCTCTATAATTTCTACGTTTGTTCCAAAGCTTAATATATAACTGTAAATCCAACTATCAGCAGGCATATAAGCTGTTACAATAACCGATCCGTCAATCTGCTTTTCTATATATTCATTCGGGAATTCATCATAAACCCTGAAAAGTAGTTTGGGAGAAAATCTTAGTTTTAATTCAATCACATTTGACATAGAAACACTTTCGTTCTCAATAGAAGGTATTTCATTAAACTCATCATCAAAGCTTTCATCCGTTATCGCAAGTGAAAGCACTCTGGTAATCTTAAATGTCCTGAAAGCTTGTGCCTTCAGACAGTATCCTTGCATATACCAGTTCTTAGATTTGAAGATCAGACGAATCGGCTTTACGTTTCGTTCCGTTGTTTCCCCATAAGATCCTGCATAACTTATTTGTAATATTCTTTTCTCTAGTATAGATTTTTTGATGGTCTCGAACTTAACAGTATCTGTCTTCCTTAATCCCCAACGAGAAAAGTCTACTTCAATCCAATTTTTATTTGCTTTTTTAAATACTGTTCCAAGCTTAGATAATAACAAATTGACGTTTTGACCAGTAGCTTTCATACTTTGTAATGCGAATAGAATCTGCTCCTGCTCAGCTTCAGATAACAACGCTTTATCAAACGTATATCCTGGCATGAGCGATATTCCTCCGTTCTTCCCAGACAATGCATAAACAGGAATCCCGCTGGCAGACAAGGTATCAATATCCCGATATATTGTGCGGACTGATACTTCCAGCACGGAAGCAAGTTCAGGAGCCGTAATTGTTTTCTTTTCAAGTAAAATATATATTATTTGAAATAAACGATCATTTTTCATATTGCCTCCTTTCTACTCTATTATAACAGTTTTTCTTACAATACGTGGTACATGGTATGAAATCATTCGGACACGCTCCCGCTCAATCTTCTCGTCTGAACACTTTGGTACGGCTTTTCTTATTTCAGCTGGCATAATAAATCTATCTTTATAAACTTTCTCCAATATCTTTCTTCTGCAATTTCTACCGGCCTATTTGTTTCTGTATGATTCCTATGTAATGGTTCTACTATCTTCAATTCCTTTTTTGTACGATATTACAGATTATAAACTCTATTTCCACTAAAGTACATCATTTTCATATTATCAAAAATTTTTTAAAAATTTTACAAGTTATTTAAAAAGGGCCTAATTCTTTAATTTATTAGTCTTCTTCAAAAACTCCCAATGTTATCACGCAAAAAACCGCAACCCCTTTAAATGAGGGATTGCGGTATGAGTTCTTGATACTTATCAATGCTTACTCGATAACTTTAGCAACACGGCCTGAACCAACTGTACGGCCACCTTCACGGATAGCGAAAGTTAAACCTTGATCCATAGCGATTGGGTGAATTAATTCAATCGTCATTTCGATGTTATCACCAGGCATACACATTTCTGTACCAGCCGGTAAATTACAAACACCTGTTACGTCAGTTGTTCTGAAGTAGAACTGTGGTCTGTAGTTATTGAAGAAAGGAGTATGACGTCCACCTTCATCTTTTGTTAATACGTAAACTTGTGCAGTAAATTTTGTGTGGCATGTTACTGTACCAGGTTTCGCAAGTACTTGACCTCTTTCGATTTCTTTTCTGTCAACACCGCGAAGAAGCGCACCAATATTATCACCAGCTTGTGCTTCATCAAGAAGTTTACGGAACATTTCGATACCAGTTACAACAACTTTCTTAACTTCTTCTTTAATACCAACGATTTCAACTTCATCAGATACGTGAAGAACACCAGTTTCTACTCTACCAGTAGCAACTGTACCACGACCTGTGATTGAGAAGATATCTTCTACAGGCATCAAGAATGGTTTGTCTGTATCACGTTGAGGATCTGGAATGAAAGAATCAACAGCATCCATTAATTCCATAATCTTGTCGCCCCATGCTCCTGAAGGATCCTCTAGAGCTTTAAGAGCTGATCCCTGGATAACTGGTGTGTCATCGCCTGGGAATTCATACTCTGAAAGTAATTCTCTGATTTCCATTTCTACTAATTCAAGGATTTCTTCATCATCAACCATATCACATTTGTTCATGAATACAACGATGTAAGGAACACCTACCTGACGTGAAAGCAAGATGTGTTCTTTTGTTTGAGCCATAACACCATCTGTAGCAGCAACAACAAGGATAGCACCATCCATTTGTGCAGCACCAGTGATCATGTTCTTAACGTAATCGGCATGTCCTGGGCAGTCAACGTGTGCATAGTGTCTTTTGTCTGTAGAGTATTCAACGTGAGCTGTAGAAATTGTAATACCACGTTCTCTTTCTTCTGGAGCTTTATCGATATTAGCGAAATCAACTGCTGCGTTTCCTGCTACTCTTTCACTAAGTGTTTTTGTAATAGCAGCTGTTAATGTTGTTTTACCATGATCAACGTGTCCAATGGTACCAATGTTACAGTGTGGTTTGTTTCTTTCAAATTTAGCTTTAGCCATTTTAAAGTCCTCCTATAATTTCTTCCTATAATTTTATTTTCATTTCTATAATCTGCTCGGCTACCTTTGATTATATTAAATAACCAAAGGTTTTTCAAGCATATTTTTAATTAGTACAGTCTATTTTGCATGTGCAGCTAAGACTTTTTCCTGCACTGACTTCGGTACTTGTTCGTATTTTTCAAAGAACATAGAATAGTTACCACGTCCTTGAGTTTTAGAACGAAGATCTGTAGAGTATCCGAACATTTCTGACAGAGGAACATATCCTCTGACCATCTTGCCTCCGCCGATGTCTTCCATACCATCAATACGTCCACGACGTGAGTTGATATCACCGATAACATCACCCATATATTCTTCCGGCATAGTAACTTCAACCTTCATGATTGGCTCAAGAAGAACCGGAGCTGCCTTCTGCATAGCTTCTTTAAATGCTAATGAACCAGCAATATGGAATGCCATTTCTGATGAATCGACTTCATGATAAGAACCATCATATACGTTAGCATGGATACCAACAACCGGGAATCCTCCAAGAATACCTGCTTTTGTAGCTTCTTCAATACCTTCTCCAATTGACGGAATGTATTCCTTAGGAATAGAGCCACCAACAACTGTTGATTCGAATTTGAAAAGTTCATCACCATTTGCATCCATTGGCTCAAATTTAACCTTACAATGTCCGTATTGTCCACGTCCACCTGATTGTTTTGCATATTTACTATCGACATCGACTGCTTTTGTAATAGCTTCTTTGTAAGCAACCTGAGGTGCACCTACATTAGCTTCTACTTTAAATTCACGAAGAAGTCTGTCTACGATAATTTCCAGATGGAGTTCTCCCATACCTGCAATAATGGTCTGGCCTGTTTCCTGATTTGTATGAGCACGGAAAGTAGGATCTTCTTCAGCAAGTTTTGCTAAAGATTCGCCTAATTTTCCCTGACCTGCTTTCGTCTTAGGTTCAATTGCCAATTCAATAACCGGTTCCGGGAATTCCATGGATTCTAAGATTACCGGATGTTGTTCATCACAGATTGTATCACCTGTAACCGTGAATTTAAAACCTACTGCAGCTGCGATATCACCTGCATAAACTCTGTCAAGTTCCTGTCTCTTATTAGCATGCATCTGAAGGATACGTCCAACACGCTCTTTTTTATTCTTAGTAGCATTTAATACGTAAGAACCAGCTGCCATTGATCCGGAATAAACGCGGAAGAAAGCTAATTTTCCTACGAATGGATCTGCCATGATCTTAAATGCAAGAGCTGAGAAAGGTTCTTCGTCAGAAGAATGTCTCTCTATCTCTTCACCATCCAAGTCAACACCCTTGATAGCCGGAATGTCTGTTGGAGCTGGCATGAACTCTAAGATTGCATCAAGAAGTTTTTGAACACCTTTATTTCTGTAAGCTGAACCACAGCAAACAGGAATTGCAGCACATTCGCATGTACCTTTTCTAAGAGCTGCCTTTAATTCGTCTACAGAAGGTTCTTCCCCTTCCAAGTATACCATCATTAAATCATCATCTAGTTCGCAGATTTTCTCTACCAATTCGTTGCGATATAATTCAGCATCATCTTTCATATCGTCAGGAATATCTGCAACTGAAATGTCATCGCCCTTTTCATCATTATAGATATAGGCTTTCATCTCAAATAAATCAATGATTCCTTTGAAATCGTCCTCTTTACCGATTGGTAATTGAAGAACGACTGCATTTTTTCCTAATCTTGTTTTAATTTGTTCTACAGCGCCATAGAAGTTAGCACCCAAAATATCCATTTTGTTAATGAATGCCATTCTTGGTACGTTGTAAGTATCAGCCTGACGCCATACGTTTTCAGATTGTGGTTCTACACCACCCTTTGCACAGAAAACACCTACAGCACCGTCAAGTACACGCAAGGAACGTTCTACTTCTACGGTAAAGTCAACGTGACCTGGTGTATCAATAATATTGATACGATGTTCAAGAGCGCCTGCTTTCTTCTTGCAGTTCTCTTCTAATGTCCAGTGACATGTTGTAGCGGCTGATGTGATTGTGATACCCCTTTCTTGTTCCTGCTCCATCCAGTCCATCGTAGCAGTTCCTTCATGAGTATCACCGATTTTATAATTAACACCGGTATAGTATAAGATACGCTCTGTCAGAGTAGTCTTACCTGCATCGATATGAGCCATGATACCAATGTTTCTGGTTCTCTCTAGTGGATATTCTCTTCCAGCCAAGGTAAACTCCTCCTTTAGAATCTATAGTGAGCAAAAGCTTTATTCGCTTCAGCCATTTTATGCATATCTTCTTTTTTCTTAACAGATGCTCCTGTATTATTAGCAGCATCAAGAATTTCATTTGCTAATCTTTCTTCCATTGTTTTCTCTCCTCTTTTACGAGAGTACAATGTGATCCAGCGAAGTGCTAACGCCTGGCGTCTGTCAGGTCTTACTTCAATAGGTACCTGATAAGTCGCTCCACCGATACGTCTTGCTTTAACTTCAAGAACAGGCATGATATTATTCATAGCCTCTTCAAATACATCAAGCGCTGGTTTATCTAATTTTGTTTCCACTTTTGCAAATGCTCCGTATACAATTTTCTGAGCTACACCCCTCTTACCATCTAACATAATATTATTGATAAGTTTAGTAACTACTTTGTTATTGTATAAAGGATCCGCTAATACGTCTCTTTTTTGAATATGTCCTTTACGTGGCACGGTTCTTCCCTCCTTATTATATTTGACAGTTTCACTGCCGGTTAATAGATCATCGGTACTCACAATGATAAAATGTGTTTCGCGCTGTTTTTCATTTATCTTACATCCTAAGATGCGATTGCAACAAGATGTTTGAATCTGAACTCCAACACTAACTTAAGTTTAACTGTGGTACATGGAAATAATAATAAGCTATTATCTTACTATTATTTTCCAGCCTTCGGTCTCTTAGCGCCGTATTTTGAACGAGCTTGTTTTCTGTTAGCGACTCCTGCTGTATCAAGTGTACCTCTGATAACATGGTATCTTGTACCTGGTAAGTCTTTAACTCTACCGCCTCTGATAAGAACAACGCTATGTTCTTGCAAGTTGTGACCTTCTCCTGGAATGTAGCTTGTAACTTCGATTCCGTTTGAAAGACGAACTCTGGCAATTTTTCTAAGAGCTGAGTTAGGTTTCTTAGGTGTAGCTGTTTTTACAGCAGTACAAACACCTCTTTTTTGTGGTGCTGAAGAATCTGTTGACTTCTTTCTTAAAGAATTGTATCCTTTTTGAAGCGCTGGTGCAGTAGACTTCTTAACTGATGTTTGTCTTCCTTTTCTAACTAACTGGTTAAATGTTGGCATTCTGATTCACCTCCTGTGGTATGATTTGTTTTTCGACACGCACTAAAAAAATGCATTTTTTTGCACGCTATCTAAGTATACTTATGTCTATGAATATTGTCAATCATTTTTCCATTTTTTTAAGAACTTTTATTACAGTTCCGCCTATTTCAATACCCTGAATCTTTTACGGTTCAAAGGCTTCTTTTTTCCTATAAAAATATAAAAATAATGATTCATCATATATATAACTATGCATTCTAATACAAGTAAGACCATTGTCATAATAACATATTCTAAATATACCGGTATTGCTATGACACTTGCATTAATGAACGCTGCTGCCCGAATTGCCGTTATCATAATCCTAAAATCAAGATGGGTCGCCATAATGATAAGCGAATTTTTACCAGCATATTGCAAAGGTTTCAAATTTTTAATATTTTTACTGATTAGTATGACCCCCATCGTACCCGCAAATGCACTGATATAAAAATATATATTGTTTTTAAAGATAACAGAATGTAAATCTACGCGTCCATTTGTAAAGGCAAACGCTGCTCCGGTCAGCAAAAAAATAAATCCCAGAGCAACCTCTTTTACTTGTATTCTCTCTTTTTCAACAATATATTTTTTAACATAATAACCCATCGTAATAAAAATATATGCTGACCCCCCTCGGTATAACCAGATTAGAATATATCCAAAGACCACGTTATACATAGTGGCGTATAAAGAATAGGAGGCATCAAAAATCGGATGTGTAATTCCTATAATAAAAGCCAAAATAATTCCCAACAGTATAGTAATCACATGATTGTATCTCTTCCTTATATAAAGGAAACCGATCTCACCTAAAAATAATGCGGGTAAAAACCACAGTGTCGATATTCCGTAGCATGTAAAAGTTCCGATTATTGCATAGATAAAGTCTAGCATAGTCTTATTTCCCTTATGCAATATCAGCATCCCTGCATCCATCAATAGAGAAATGATACTGAAACTTAAATAGGGGAGCATTATACTCTTAGTTTTTTTCCTGATTATGACCGACAGTTTTGTGTTTTCTTCCTGCGTATGCTGTAACAGTATTCCAGTCACTATAAAAAAAAGCGGCATATGGAATGAGGCGATCCAGGTGAGCAGACTTTCTCCTGCAAGCGTTGAGTGCCCTATCACAACTAAAATAATGCCTATTCCCTTCGTCATATCTAAATAATCTAGTCTTTTTTTATTCATATTCCGTATTCCTTCTGCTTTTTCTTTCATGTGTTTTTTAGCATACCATATTTTATATTTTTTGTAACCTTTTAAAAAATAAATGAAAGAAAAAAACATATTACCTTTGGCAATATGTTTTTCCAAGTATAAAATCTTATTTACATTATCATTCTGTCACTTTTCTTGTCTTATAGTAGCGATATCCAACAATTGCGGCAATCACGATTAGTACGATAAGTGCAATCCACCACCATGCAAATGAATGAGTTTCTTCCATTGATGCCAATGCCGTTTTTTCATCACCAATTGTCTTAGTTTTATCTGTGGTTTCACTTGAAGCAGGGGCTTTCTCATCAACCCTGTCTGCCTGAGCTGTTTCTTCATCTTCAATTATCGTTATACTACTATCATTTACATCCGCATTATTACCCGGATTACCTCCCTGAACAACCGGCGTTGCCGTCATTGCAATTGGTTCAGGATCGATCTGTACTATACCTGCCAATGGTTCATTTGCTGGTACTGGCAATGTATTTAATGGTATCGCTGCAATGGCCGCTGATGCGGACGATGATTTCCCTGCTGAAGATGAAGATGTTCCTGCTGAAGCTGTATTTGTACTTGTTTCTCCGCCTGTTGTATTGTTTCCTGATTCACCCGCATTTCTGATCACATTTACAAGCTCATCCAACTTTTCTTTCGTATTCTGAGCATTCTTTGCTTCTTGTGCTGCTCTGTCTCTTGCATCCTTTGCCAATTTTACCGCTTCTTCCGCTTTCTGCAGAGACTTCAACGCAATATCAAAACTTACATATGACACAGTTACGCTTTCTGCCACTTCTTTTGCTTTTTTCAGGGAAGCTTTTGCTTTTGCTAAAGTCAACTCTGCTTCTTCCAGTTTCTCTCTTGCTTCTCTCAGTTTTTGATCTGAAGCAGCTTGCGCTGCTGCAACTCTCGCTGCACTTGCAGCAATTGAGGAATCAGCTGCCGCTCCTTTAGCAACACTTGCATCCATTTTGGCAATATACGCCTCGACCGTTACTAACTCTTCTTCTTGTTGTTTTAATGCTATTCTATATGCAGTTTCAACTGCAACTATCAGTTTTTCTGGATCCGTTATCCATTGAATAAGTGGAGATTTATCAATCAGCTTCTTAAATTTTTCTTGCTTATATTTTTCGTTGATATATTCTCTGATTTTTTTTGCATCTCTAATTTTATCCCATTCAAATATGTTAATTGCATTTACCCAATCATTTGCCCATTCCGAAAGCGCTTCTTCGTATTCCGTCTGATTGATATCATTAACGGTGGTTCCTACTTGTAATCTTAATACGTCTATAATTGCCGCCTTTTCTTTTTCTGCTAAAGCGCTGTTATAATCTGCAATATAAGAATCCCTTACTGCCTGTGCATCCTTTAATACAGAGTCTGTATCTGCTGCCGCTTTCTGTAAATCCGGTAATTGGGACGTTGCTCTACTGATTGCCTGATTGGTAGCCGCAAGTACTTTTGCTTCTTCTGTGTTCGTTAATGCCGTTGCAATCACATCATTTTTTGCAGATTGACTATTGTAATTATTATATGCTTTTTCTGCCTCTTGCATTTCTCTGTATTTGCCACTATTCCAGGTCTTTTGCCATGTTCTTGTAGCTAGATTCTGTTTTTGATATTCCTCTTTTGCCTTATCAAATATTGCTTTCTTTTCAGCTAATTCTTTGTTAAATTGCGTTATCGCAGATTCTGTCGTAGCACTTACAACACTATTGTAAGCCGATTCCTGCTCTTTTTTTGTTTTATTTAATTCTTCTATTTCATTTTGCTTATTAGCAAGTATTGATGCTGCTGCATCCGCTGCTGCTTTTGCAGGTGCTACATACATATCAATGACCGAATCCGCCTTATCAGATGCCCGGTCTGCTGCCCCACTAGCATCTGCTGCTGCCCGAGCTGCACTTTCTGCTGCACTTTCTGCCGCTGCTAATGCATCCGTTACATTTTGAAGTGCCTCCTCATATGCCGCTTTTGCACTTTCTGCATCAGTTATTTCCTGATCAATAAAAGTATTTTTTATTTTATTCTGCAATGCTTGTATCCGGTCATCCTCTATCGAATTCTCTGTTGCATCAACTTCTATATATTGTTCATACAATGCTTTTGCTGCTTCATAATCAGCCAGTGCTTTCTGATAAGCATCATCTGCATTCGTAGCAGCTACTGCTGCTTTTTCTGCTGCTGCATCAACTAACGCCTGTGCTGCTGCTGCTTCCCCTGGTGTAGAAGCTGCTGTAACTGTTACAGCAGCACTTGCGGCATCTTCCGCTGCCTGTTTAGCTCTGCCTTCCGCTTCCTGCGCTGCTTTTACAGATTCATTCACTGTACTATTTGCATCTCTCATAGCAGCTTCTGCCTCTGCCTGATATGCATCTCGACCGTTCTGAATCTCCTCTGCTGTATCTTCTAGTTCTGCGACATCCTGCCATACACCAGTTTCTTCCGATTCCGGTATTACCGGGGTCGGAATCGGTTCTTCTGGCGTTGATGGTGTTGGAACTGTTGCTGGTGATGTTGGTTCTGATTCTTCTGATTCTTCTCCTGCCTTCTCTTTTTTTACATAATCTGACACATTCCCATTCTCGTCATATTTATATTCATATTCGCTGTTTTCACCTGCTATTTGTGATGCATTGTCTGCCGCTGTATCTGCATTATTTACAGCTTCTTCCAGATCAGTAACTGCTTTCTCTGCCGCATCTTTCGCTTTTTGAGCTGAATCTGCTGCATCTGCCGCGGATGTTGCTGCACTCTCTGCCTCACTGGCCGCGTCTTGTGCAGCTTCCACATTATCCGTAACACCGCTGCTAATCTCGGATTGTGGTTTTCCATCATATTCTGATGTTCCAATGTATCCATTATCATTATCATTTTCCTCTACTGCAAACGAACTCATTGCACTTCCGAACAATAATGTTGCTGCTATGGAAAATGCAACTACTCTTTTAACAAATTTTCTTCCTTTGTTTCTTCGCATTCTTAGTCCCTCCTAATAAGACTTCCTTATCTTTGAAATTTATTACTATCAGTTCTAAAGTCCTTATCTTCATCTATTAATAAAAGACTAACGGTCCTTTCATTTTGGCTCACTATTTAAAAAATACTGTGATTTTAAACAACTAAAACAGCAAAAAAATAATTATTTTGTCATATTTTTACATTTTATACGGAACCATCTGTCTGGCGGCTTTGGATTCCATTTCCTGTATCTTCGCACGCAGTTTCCATAAGTTCCAGGAAAATTTCAATTTCCCATGATCTTCCATCGGTAATTCACACTGCAGCATAAATAGGCGCATTCTATATTTCCGGCATCTTCCAAGGTATAAAAATAATAAAAAAGCAAGTATTGTGAATAGCGTAATTCCCACTATAATTACCGTATAATTATTTTCTATGCTTGCTGCCATTGGAACATTTTCATCGTTAATAATTGTCAAGTTATACCCTATATTCATCTCTTAGTTACCTCTTTTTATTTCTTAAAAAAGGAAGTTACTTGCCACATTTAATCTGCCTTTCATAACTAAAGACGTAGCATAGCATTAAAAAGGTTCAGTTTTTTGGAATATTTTATCTTTTCTTTTTGCCATACCTAACTTATAATTAAATTATTCAGTAAATTAGACATTATTCGAAGGGGGATTTTATAATATGCAGGCAAATGACCTAAAGCATTATAAGATTTTAAAATTTGTACAATTAATCGTTCTGATCATTATTGGAATTATCTCTTTTCTTTTACTTGTTCTGAACATCAGTCTGCGCACAGAAATTTTTCAGAACCATAATCTTCTCATACTCAGTGCCACTATATGGATTTTATTGATTGTTGGTTTCGTATTTTTGTTATTTGATTTTTCCAGATTAGAAGATATGATTTCAGAAAATCATGAGTTGAACAAAGCAACCTATCTGGACAATTTGACCGGTATCCCGAACCGCTATAGCTGTGATCTGATCTTTCAAAGCTATAGCACCGAAAAAAGCGTTAATAATGTTGGATGTTGTGTACTCACGATCAAAAATCTTTTGGATATCAACAAAACAAGAAGCCATGATGAGGGTGATGCCATCATACGGAACTTTTGTAATGTTCTCGAAAGCGTTGGCGACCGATACGGATTTGTCGGGAGAAATGGTGGTAATGAATTCTTAGTCGTTATCGATCATTGTACGGAATCTTTGATGCAGGAATTCATTGAACAATTACATGAAGAGTTGGATACCTATAACAATATTCATATCGACAAGTTGGAGATCCTGTATGAGTATGCATTGAATTCAGTGGAACAAGTGTCAAGATTTGCTGATTTAGTTGCTATCTGCTGCCGCAAACTACAAAAAACGGATGAATAACTTATTTTCAAGGAATAGGGGATATAAAATGAAAGAACCTGATCACTCTTATATTGCCGGTCTTGTCATTCAGTCACAAAAAGGGAACAGCGATTCATTTGCCGAAATATATGCTTTGACTTATAACAAAATATATAATTATGCATGCCATTATCTGAGAGACACATATCTTGCTCAGGATGCTGTGCAGGAAATATATATTTTAGTTCTTAAAAATATACACAAAATTAGAGATCCATCTCTTTTCATTGCCTGGGTCAATCAGATCAGTTTTCATGTCTGCTATGACATTTGCAAGAAGCACAATGAAAATTATGGAGAAGTAGACTCAACTGCCTTTGAGTTTATTAAAGATGAGCATCTCTACTCTAACCCAGAAGCACAAATGGTTCAAACAGATGAACGGGCTCGCCTAAGCAAGGCGATCGAAACCCTTCCATTAAATGAACAACAGGTTATTATTATGAAATACTATAATAACATGAAACTGGATGCGATTGCAGACGCAATCGGTGTGAGCAAAAGTTCTGTAAAAAGATATTTGTTAAGCGGTCAGGCTGCATTATTAAAAATACTAAATAGCTAGGAGGTGTTCCTGTGTTTTTTAAAAAGAAGTATTCCAAAAATAAATATAGTATGGATATGAATACAGCAAATGATACCCTCCAAAAAGTATTTGCAGCATGCGACACGCCGCCAAATACTATTCCTTTTGACAAAATTGTCTTACGTCAAAAGGCACATACAAGAACATTTTTCATCGGAAAATGGATCTGTTTTATTTGTTTGCTGTTGATACTAATTGCTCCTTTGGCTTTTCATGATTCACCTTCTTATTCTAATACAGCAAGCGAAATGAATCATATGAAGATTGAGAAACATTATATAAAAGAAAATAAATTCATCATTTATTTATCAGGTCCTAATCTTAATCTAAGCTATAGTTACGCAGTTACACAGGATGGTACTGTTTTTTTACCTGATTATTACAACAATGAAACTGGAGAACTTGTTTTTCCTTATCCGAACAAACCATTGAATATCTTTATTTCTCGTGATCAGGATGAATTTTTACAGGTTATTTTAACGCCTAAGAAATGACCAAACAAGAAAATGACTCATGGAGATTGTGCCTACTATGAATTTTTCTAAAACTTATAAAATTACATATATTTTGTTTACGATCTGCATATTTTTTACTCTTACATGCAGTGCTTGCGGCAAAAAATCACCTATTTCTATTAATGCGCGTGAAAAAACTTCCGTTTCTCTTCCCGAATCACCTGTTCCTGCCAGCGGCGGCAAAGAAACAGGCTCTCGTGATAACACACCTGTAGTATTGACTCCTGTTGCTGCCGGAACTAAGACATTCAAATGTGATGCTGCAACAATAGATGCCTCTAATGTAAGTGAAGGTTATATCATAGTATCTTACAACGGTTCCTCTAAGAGAGTAAAACTTCAAATTACTGGCACGAATGCGATTACTTATACCTATAACCTAACTACGGGACCGGAAGTATTTCCACTTTCTGCCGGCAGTGGAGATTATACTGTGGCTGTATACGAAAATGTAACTGGTAATCAGTACTCGACCGCAATGTCTGAGACGATTTCTGTTACAATAACAAATACTTTTGGTCCTTTTTTGTATCCTAACCAGTATGTAAACTTTAATGCTTCTACCAAAACTGTAACTAAAGGTATGGAACTTGCAAAGAGTGCCAATAATGACCTAGATGTAGTGTCCAATATTTACAATTATGTAATAAGTAATATTGCTTATGATTACCAAAAGGCTGAAACTGTACAAAGTGGCTACATTCCTGATGTAGACTCCACTCTGTCCGAAAAAAAAGGCATATGTCTCGACTATGCTTCACTTATGTCAACTATGCTGCGTAGTCAGCGGATTCCTACCAGACTAGAAGTAGGATACGCAGGCGATGCCTATCACGCGTGGATAAGTACTTATATTAAAGATGTCGGATGGGTAAATGGAATCATTCAATTTGATGGTAAGAGCTGGTCACTCATGGATCCTACTTTTGCAGCTAATTCGAGTGCGAAAGCTCTTAAAAATTTTATTGGTGATGGTAGTAATTATACTACTAAGTATATCTATTAAGATGGGAGAAAGAATGAGAACGAAGAAAATGTTAACAAATACTGAAATTGCTTCTTTTTGTGAGCAAACAGCACTTATATTGAATGCTGGCATCACCCCAGCTGAAGGTATGGGAATCATGTTGGCGGACAGCAAGAATGCAGCGGGACGAGAGATTATTCAATCTATTTACGACATTTGCAGTGAAGGAGAGACTTTTTACAAGGCTGCCAAAGCTTCCGTCGTTTTTCCTGACTATGTACTGAATATGATTGCCATCGGTGAGGAATCAGGTCGCTTAGACGAAGTAATGAATTCTTTATCGCGTTATTATGAACGAGAAGAAACAATCAGCAGCAGTATAAAAAGTGCTATCAGCTATCCCATTATTATGATTATCATGATGCTTTTAGTCATTATTGTCCTGCTCACAAAGGTGCTTCCTATCTTTAATCAGGTATTTATCCAGCTTGGGAGCGAAATGAATTCAATTTCAAAGTCTTTTATGTCTATCGGTGGTATCATTCGTCAGTTTTCTGTTTTGATTATTATATTTCTTATACTTTGTTTTATCGCATATTTATTTTTCTTTAAAACCAATAAAGGACATTCTTTCTACATAGGGTATGCTTCTTCCTGTCCACTTACACGGGATTTTTATGAAAAGATTGCCTCCGGGCGTTTCGCAAGCGGCATGGCATTGACATTAAGCAGTGGACTTGATACCTATTCCAGCCTCGATCTGGTATCTGAATTGGTTGATAACAAAATAATGAAAGATAAAATAAAAAAATGTAAATCGCTGATTGAAAATGGTTCCAATTTTGCAGAAGCTTTAACTGTTTCAGCAATATTCAGTAACCTTTATTCCCGAATGATCGCTGTAGGATTCCGCACAGGCAATATTGACGTTATTATGGATAAGATTGCCCAAAACTATGAAAAAGAAACCGATAATAAGATTTATTCTATTATATCAATTCTGGAACCTACTCTTGTCATTGTTCTTTCCTTAATTGTCGGTTTTATATTATTATCTGTAATTCTTCCATTAATGGGTATCATGTCAAGTATTGGGTGATTTGTGCATAGGAGATGCTATGAATAGATTTCATAATCAAAAAAATGTAGTTCCAAAACTGAATAAGTTAAAACTTCCTGTAATAGCCTTTTTGATATTGTTCATTTTCTTTCTATATGGAATTCAGTCGGTTTCTACAACTACCAGTGAAAAACAGGCTCAAAGCTTAGAAAATGCAATTTACCGAAGTGTTGTACAATGCTATGCGGTAGAAGGGACTTATCCTCCAAGTTTAGCATATCTGGAGGAACATTATGGATTAATTTATGATACCAATTCGTTTTTTGTAGATTACAATCCTATTGGCTCGAACATTATGCCTGACATCACAATTATTGCAAAAAATAGTAACTACGAAGAGGAGCCGGAATATGGATTTTAAGCAAAAAAATAGACACATGGTGGATATCTTATTTGTAATTGCTCTTTTTTGTGTATTTGCTGTCTCTGCGCTTATGCTTGTCATGATAGGTGCTAATGTATATAAAAAAACAGTACAAAATATGGATCAGAATTATAATACGCGTACATCTTTTGCCTACATCACTGAAAAGATTCGTCAATTCGATTCAAAAGATGCCATCTCCATTGGTTCACTGGAAGGCAATGATACCTTAATTTTAACCACAATTGCCAATGATACTGTCTACACTACCTATATTTATCGGTACGATGGATATTTAAAAGAATTATTCGTAAAAGCTGGTGCTGAAATCAGCCTGGAGTCCGGGCAGAACATATTACCTATTTCAGACTTTCGCTTGAAAGCAATTAATCAACATTTATTTCAGTTTACCTTGACGTCAGAAAATGATACTACATACAACTTATACGTCTGTACTCGGAGTCAATAAGGAGATTTGTTATGTATACAAAAACAACTTCAAAGTCAGCACTTTTTCTAATGGAATTAATTTTAGCTATATTTTTCTTTTCTTTAGCAAGTGCTGTATGCATTCAGCTATTTGTTAAGGCGCATATTATTGGTGCTTCTACTACGAATAAGAATCATGCTATATTGTGGGCCCAGAATATTGCAGAGGCTTATACCGGAACGGATGCCAATTTTGATGCCACAGTTTCTGCTCTCAACGCCACATCCGTCGGAGATCAATCCTTTTGCCTATTTTTTGATTCTGGCTGGAATCCGGCTTCTTCTGAAGAGGCAGCTTTTGTTGCTTCGGTCACTACGGAATCAATTGACAATATGAGTACTGCCAAAATCACCTTAACTGATGCTGCCAATGATATTATATATCAATTATCGGTCTCCAAGCATCAACCACTAAAAAGTTAATTATAACTATAGATGGGAGATATCTATGAAACAGAAAAATTACGGTATTAATATCGGGTCTTCTTCTATTCTTCTAATATTTGTATTATTATGTCTTGTTTCCTTTGCTGCTCTATCCATCGTAAGCGCAAATGCAGATTCGAAATTGAATCATAAGATTGTAGACCGTACTACCGCTTATTACAATGCCTGCAATTCGGCAGAAGCTTCCATTGCGGAAATCGATCATACTTTATTTGACTTATATGCTTCGGGAATAACTGAAGAGGCCTATTTCAAGCAGGTAGGACATAAAATTTCTTATGCTATCCCTATCTCTGATACACAGTCTCTTAATGTCGAGCTTACGATTTTATATCCCGAACAGCCGGGTGGAACTTTTTATTCTATAACCTCATGGGAGGTTATCACGCCCGAAGTTATGGAATTTGATGATTCTCTTCACGTATTTACTCCCGAAATGTAATACATTAATATAAGCATTTTTTGTACTAACAAAATAATTCCTATAGAGAAAAAAATCCCCACAGTGTGGGGATTTTTGACTCACTATTTTTACATATCTGACTCTTCTGAGATAGCGATTACATCTTCGTCAAAATCTTCTGACAGTGTTAATGTATCCTGCATATCCATATCTGTGTCCAGTGTTACAGTACGATATCTCTTCATACCAGTACCAGCTGGAATCAATTTACCAATAATAACATTCTCTTTCAGTCCAATTAATGGATCAACTTTCCCTTTAATTGCAGCTTCAGTGAGTACCTTTGTTGTCTCTTGGAAAGATGCTGCCGATAAAAATGAATTGGTAGCCAGAGAAGCTTTTGTAATACCAAGCATTACTTGTTTTCCTGTAGCAAGCTCTTTGCCTCCTTTTACTAACTCTTCATTCATATCTTCAAAGTCAAGGATATCTACTAACGTACCCGGTAAGAAATCCGTATCACCGTTATCTTCAATTCGAATCTTCTTAAGCATCTGACGGACAATTACTTCAACGTGCTTATCATTAATTTCAACACCTTGTAAACGGTATACTCTTTGCACTTCGCAAAGCATGTAATCCTGAACAGCACGTACACCTTTGATTTTCAATAAGTCATGAGGATTAACACTACCTTCTGTTAACTCATCGCCTGCTTCCAGGAGTGCACCATCCAGAACCTTGATTCTGGAGCCATAAGGAATTAAATACGCCTTGGATTCTCCTATTTCATCATTTGTAATGATAACTTCACGTTTTTTCTTTGTATCCTTAATTGTTGCTACCCCGCCAAACTCGGCAATAATTGCAAGTCCCTTAGGCTTTCTTGCTTCAAATAGCTCCTCAACACGTGGAAGACCCTGTGTAATATCATCACCGGCAACACCGCCCGTATGGAAAGTACGCATTGTAAGCTGCGTTCCCGGTTCACCAATTGACTGGGCTGCAATGATACCAACTGCTTCACCCACTTGCACCGGTTCACCTGTAGACATATTTGCACCGTAACATTTTGCACAGATACCGATGTGTGATCTACATGTAAGAATCGTACGAATTTTCACTTTTTCAATTGGTTCCCCATTTGCATCTACACCTACGGTCATAATCTGAGCTGCACGCTTTGGTGTAATCATGTGATTCCTTTTAACAATCACATTTCCAGCATTATCTTTGATTTCTTCGCAAGTATATCTGCCTGTAAGTCTGTCCTGAAGTCCTTCAATTGTTTCTTTTCCATCCATGAAAGCTTTTACGACCATTCCTGGAATCTCTTCTTTACCTTCTGAACAATCAATTTCACGAATAATCAAATCTTGCGACACATCCACAAGACGCCTTGTTAAATATCCCGAATCGGCTGTACGAAGCGCCGTATCTGAAAGTCCTTTACGCGCACCGTGTGCTGACATAAAATATTCTAATACGTCAAGACCTTCACGGAAGTTTGATTTAATAGGAAGCTCAATCGTACGACCAGTTGTATCAGCCATCAGACCACGCATACCAGCCAATTGTTTAATCTGTTGATTAGATCCACGTGCTCCCGAATCAGCCATCATAAAGATATTGTTGTACTTATCAAGACCTTTCAACAATACATCCGTTAATTCCTTATCTGTTTCATTCCAGGTATCCACAACAGCTCTGTATCTTTCTTCGTCCGTGATAAGACCACGTCTATAGTTCTGAGAGATCCTGTCTACCGTTTCCTGTGCCTGTTCAATCATTGCAGGTTTCTGAGACGGTACAGTCATATCAGAAATAGAAACTGTCATTGCTGCTCGCGTTGAATATTTATATCCGATTGCTTTTATGTCATCCAATACTTCTGCTGTTCTGGTAGCACCATGTGTATTAATAACTTTTTCAAGAATCTGCTTTAATCCCTTTTTAGCAACGTGGAAATCAACTTCTAACTTCAAGAAATTTTCCGGGTTACTTCTATCTACAAATCCAAGATCCTGAGGCATGATCTCATTAAAGATAAAACGTCCCATTGTGGATTCTACATTTCCTGTAACCACTTCTCCATTAGGAGCAGTTTTGCTCATTCTTACATTAATTCTGGTATGAAGCGTAACCGCTTTGTTTTCATAAGCTAAGATAGCCTCATTAACACTCTTAAATGATTTTCCTTCTCCAAGGGCACCTGGTCTTTCCTGTGTGAGATAGTAAATACCAAGAACCATATCCTGTGAAGGAACGGCTACAGGACCACCATCAGAAGGTTTTAACAAGTTATTTGGAGATAAAAGCAGGAATCTGCATTCAGCCTGAGCCTCAACAGACAGTGGAAGATGGACGGCCATCTGATCACCGTCAAAATCTGCATTAAATGCTGTACATACCAACGGATGAAGTTTAATTGCCTTGCCTTCAACCAGAATCGGCTCAAACGCCTGAATACCGAGTCTATGAAGTGTAGGGGCACGATTTAACATAACTGGATGTTCTTTAATTACTTCTTCCAAAACATCCCAGACTTGTGTGTCTAATCTTTCTACTAATTTTTTAGCATTCTTTATATTCTGTGAAATTCCTCCAGCTACGAGTTCTTTCATAACAAACGGTTTGAAAAGTTCAATAGCCATTTCTTTTGGAAGACCGCACTGATAAATCTTAAGTTCCGGCCCTACTACGATAACAGAACGTCCTGAATAGTCAACACGTTTTCCAAGTAAGTTCTGGCGGAAACGTCCGGATTTACCTTTTAACATATCTGATAAGGATTTTAATGCTCTGTTTCCAGGACCTGTTACAGGCCTGCCGCGTCTGCCATTGTCAATCAATGCATCAACCGCTTCCTGAAGCATTCTCTTCTCGTTACGAACGATAATATCAGGCGCACCTAACTCAAGCAGTCTGTTTAAACGGTTATTTCTATTGATAATTCTTCTGTACAGATCATTCAGATCAGATGTCGCAAAACGTCCACCATCCAATTGAACCATAGGACGTAAATCCGGAGGAATGACCGGAACAACATCCATGATCATCCATTCTGGTTTATTTCCGGATTCTCTAAAAGCCTCAACTACTTCTAATCGCTTAATGATTCTGGCACGCTTTTGTCCTGAAGAATCCTTTAAATCGCCTTTTAATTCTACTGCTTCCTTTTCAAGATCAATGGCATGAAGTAATTCTTTTATAGATTCCGCACCCATACCTACGCGGAACTTATTTCCCCATGTCTCTCTTGCGTCCTGATATTCTTTTTCAGATAATACTTGTTTATATTGAAGGTCTGTCTGACCAGCATCTAATACAATATAGGAGGCAAAGTATAATACCTTTTCCAATATCCTCGGAGATAGATCAAGAATAAGTCCCATTCTGCTTGGAATACCCTTGAAATACCAAATATGTGATACTGGTGCAGCAAGTTCAATATGCCCCATGCGCTCTCTACGAACATTAGCTTTCGTTACTTCGACACCGCAGCGATCGCAGACTACACCTTTATATCTGATCTTTTTATATTTACCACAATGGCATTCCCAGTCTTTACTAGGTCCAAAAATTCTTTCACAGAACAAGCCATCTTTTTCTGGTTTTAATGTTCGATAATTGATTGTCTCAGGTTTTGTAACTTCGCCTCTTGACCAATCTCTAATTTTTTCCGGTGATGCTAATCCAATCTTAATTGCATCAAACGTCATAGGTTGGTAAACTTCATTATTTGTTTCTGACATTTGTGGCACTCCTTCCGACTACGTTCTTATAGAAATGGCTTATAAAAAGCCATTTCTCTACACGAATTGATAATTATCAATCTCGTTAATTACTATTCAAAAGAATCTTCCATTTCCATTTCATCTAAGTCTGCATCCAAATCTTCTTCTTCTTCGAAATCTTCCATTTCTTCCGTATCTTCTTCAGCAGCCACCAATTCTCCACTTGTGTGATCGAATTCTTGCTTTTGATATCCCATGGAGCCAAGTGATTCTTTTTCATAATCAATACTTCTGGAATCGCCTTCAATTTCAAAACGGTAATCTGTTTCGGCATAGTCTATTGTCTCCATAATTTCAACTTCTGTCTGATCATCGCGGAGTACTTTTACATCAAGACCAAGTGATTGTAATTCTTTCAGCAACACCTTGAAAGATTCCGGAATTCCCGGTTCAGGAATATTCTCGCCCTTGATAATGGCTTCGTATGTCTTAACTCGACCAATGACATCATCTGATTTTACTGTTAAGATTTCCTGTAAGGTATACGATGCTCCATAAGCCTCCAAAGCCCAAACTTCCATTTCACCAAATCTCTGTCCGCCGAATTGTGCTTTACCACCTAATGGTTGTTGTGTTACCAGGGAGTAAGGACCTGTAGAACGCGCATGAATCTTATCATCTACCAAATGGTGAAGTTTCAGATAATGCATATGACCAATTGTTACCGGACTGTCAAAATATTCTCCTGTCCTGCCGTCCCGGAGCCTTACTTTACCATCTCTGGAAATTGGAACGCCTTTCCAAAGATTTCTGTGTTCTCTGTGATCTGATAAATATTTCATTACTTCCGGAAGAAGCTCTTCTTTGTGTTTTGCCTCAAATTCTTCCCATGTAAGGTTTACATAATCATTAGCCAAATCAAGTGTATCCATGATATCAGACTCATTCGCACCATCAAATACAGGCGTTGCAATATTAAAGCCCAATGCCTTTGACGCGAGTGAAAGATGAATTTCAAGTACCTGTCCGATGTTCATACGAGATGGTACGCCCAGAGGATTCAATACAATATCCAGCGGACGTCCGTTAGGCAGGTATGGCATATCCTCAACAGGTAATACACGGGAAACAACACCCTTATTTCCGTGCCGTCCAGCCATCTTATCACCGACTGAAATCTTTCTCTTCTGTGCGATATAGATAACAACAGCTTGATTAACACCTGGTGATAATTCATCTCCATTCTCTCTTGTAAATACTTTTGCATCAACAACAATACCATATTCACCATGAGGAACTTTAAGAGATGTGTCTCTGACCTCTCTTGCTTTTTCTCCGAAGATCGCACGAAGAAGTCTCTCTTCAGCTGTTAATTCTGTTTCTCCTTTTGGTGTGACTTTACCGACTAAAATATCACCGGCACGAACTTCTGCACCAATACGGATAATACCTCTATCGTCCAAATCTTTTAATGCATCGTCACCGACACCAGGAACATCTCTTGTAATCTCTTCCGGTCCTAACTTGGTATCACGTGCTTCTGCTTCGTATTCTTCAATATGAACAGATGTATATACATCTTCTTGTACTAATCTTTCGCTAAGTAAAACGGCATCCTCATAGTTATAACCTTCCCATGTCATAAAACCGATTAAAGGATTCTTTCCAAGACCAAGTTCCCCCTGCGCTGTAGATGGACCATCTGCAATTACACTGCCTTCTTCAACACGTTCGCCTTTAAATACAATAGGTTTCTGATTATAACAGTTACTTTGGTTACTTCTTGAAAATTTTGTTAATTTAAATACTTCTTTTTCTCCGTCATCGTAAGCGACTCTTATTTCTCTTGAAGATGAATATTCAACAACGCCTGGTTTTTTAGCAACACAACAAACACCTGAATCAACTGCTGCTTTTGGTTCCATACCGGTACCTACAACTGGTGCTTCTACAAATAGTAATGGTACTGCCTGGCGCTGCATGTTAGATCCCATAAGTGCACGGTTAGCATCATCATTCTCCAGGAAAGGAATCAATGCTGTAGCCACTGAGAACACCATCTTAGGAGATACATCCATGTAATCAAACATTGTCTTTGGATACTCCTGTGTTTCTTCGCGGTAACGTCCCGATACACTATTTCTTACAAAATAGCCTTCTTTATCCAACGCTTCATTTGCCTGAGCAACGTGATAATTATCTTCTTCATCTGCTGTCATATAGATAACTTCATCCGTAACTCTGGGATTTTGCGGATCTGATTTATCAATTTTTCTATAAGGTGCTTCTACAAATCCATATTCATTAATTCTTGCATACGTTGCAAGTGAGTTGATCAGACCAATGTTCGGACCTTCCGGAGTTTCAATAGGGCACATTCTGCCATAATGAGAATAATGAACGTCACGTACCTCGAATCCGGCTCTATCTCTGCTAAGACCACCAGGTCCCAAAGCAGACAAACGTCTTTTATGTGTTAATTCACCCAGAGGATTATTCTGATCCATAAACTGAGACAACTGCGAGGAGCCAAAGAATTCTTTTACAGCAGCCTGCACTGGTTTAATATTAATTAATACTTGTGGAGAGATCTCTTCTGCATCATGTGTCGTCATTCTCTCGCGAACTACTCTTTCCAATCTGGAAAGACCGATTCTGTACTGATTTTGCAATAACTCACCAACAGCTCTGATACGTCTGTTCCCTAAATGATCGATATCGTCATCTTTGCCTATGCCATACTCCAAGTGAATATTATAATTAATAGATGCTAAGATATCTTCTTTTGTAATATGCTTTGGAATCAATTCATGAATGTTCTTCTGAATTGCTTCCGCCAATTCTTCCGGTCTATCCCGAAACTCTTCTAAGATCTGCTGCAGTACCGGATAGTATACCAGTTCCGTCACTCCCAATTCTCTTGGATTACAGTCAACGAAACTCTTAATATCTACCATCATATTAGAAAGAATTTTTACATTTCTCTCCTCTGATTGGATCCACACAAAAGAAACTGCTGCATTTTGAATCTTATCTGCAAGTTCTGCAGTAACTTTGTCGCCTGCGGCAGCAATTACTTCTCCGAATTGATCCACTACATCTTCTGCAAGAATTTGATGTCTGATCCTATTCTTTAAAGCTAATTTCTTATTGAATTTATATCTTCCGACTTTAGCTAAATCATATCTTCTAGGGTCAAAGAACATTGCAGT
Source organism: Bacillota bacterium (assembly GCA_023398375.1). GTDB lineage: Bacteria > Bacillota > Clostridia > Lachnospirales > Lachnospiraceae > SZUA-378. The sequence goes on from JAEWSH010000061.1 coordinate 153,693, forward strand.
AATAAGACTTTCTGCACTTTCAACGCTTAACGGTTCGCCTGGACGAATTTTTTTATATAATTCTAAAAGACCTTCTTGATAATTTTCAGAAACGTCTTTGGAAAAACTTGCTTCAATTTTAGGTTCATCACCAAATAATTCTCTGATTTCATCATTCGTACCCACGCCAAGGGCTCTGATCAGAACCGTAATAGGTACTTTCCTTGTTCTATCTACACGAACGTAAAAAATATCATTGGAATCAGTCTCATATTCCAACCATGCACCACGATTTGGAATCACTGTAGATGAATACAGCGTCTTACCGATCTTATCGTGTCCGATTGCATAGTAGATACCAGGCGAACGTACCAACTGGCTGACAATGACTCTTTCTGCTCCGTTGATAACGAAAGTACCTGTTGCTGTCATAAGTGGAAGGTCGCCCATAAAGATTTCATGTTCGCTGATTTCTTCTTTTTCCTTATTATATAAACGAACTTTTACCTTTAAAGGAGCTGCATATGTCGCATCTCTTTCCTTACATTTCTCAATAGAATACTTAACTTCATCTTCACACAACTCAAAGTCCACGAATTCCAGACTCATGTGCCCGCTGTAATCCGCTATTGGAGAGATATCATCAAAAACTTCTTTCAGACCCTCTTCTAAAAACCACTTATAAGAGTCCTTCTGAACCTCTATAAGGTTAGGCATCTCCAATACCTCTTTTTGCCGTGAGTAACTCATACGTATATTCTTGCCTGAAGCAATAGGACGTATTCTGTTCTTTTCCATTGACATTTCACCCCGTTCTTTATGATTTTAAGCTTTCATCGCATATTTTTGCGCATAAAAATAAGCCTACCACACCACAATAGTGCACTATCCATCCTATCACAAATAATTTTAGAAGTCAACCACAAAAATTTAAAATTATCTCTGATAGTATACATATTAGTAGACTGTTCTTATATTATTAAAATTCTAAAGCAAAAATCTCAATCGCTCTTGCATAGCAATTGAGATTTTTGTTATTTCAAAACTATTTAAGAGTAGCTTTAGCACCTTCTGCTTCAAGTTTTGCTTTCAGCTCATCTGCTTCTGCCTTGCTAGCTGCTTCTTTCACAATTTTTGGAGCTCCGTCAACTAAGTCTTTCGCTTCTTTGAGTCCAAGTCCTGTAGCTTCACGAACAACTTTGATAACCTTAACTTTGTTTGGTCCAACTTCTGTTAACTCTACATCAAATTCAGTCTTTTCTTCTGCTGCTTCGCCAGCGCCTGCTGCAGCTGCTGCTACAACAACACCTGCTGCTGCTGAAACACCGAATTCTTCTTCACATGCTTTTACTAATTCGTTTAATTCTAATACTGTTAACTCTTTAACAGCGTCAATGATTTCTTGAGTTGATAATTTTGCCATTTCTAATTTACCTCCATTTAATTTTGAGTACTATTTAATACTCTATCATAGTTTCTTATTCTGCTGCTGTAGTTTCTTCAGGTGCCGGTGCTGCTGCTTCTTCTTCTGTTGCTCCGGATACACCATTCTTCTCTGCCACTTGGTTGATAACACGTGCAAAGTTTGTAATTGGTGATTGTAAGCTTCCAAGTAATTTTGAAAGAAGTTCTTCTCTTGAAGGAATCGTTGCAATATTTGCAATACCAGCTGCATCGTAAACAATTCCCTCTACGATACCAGCTTTTACTTCAAGTGCCGGTGCTGTCTTTGCAAATTTACAAATAATTCTGGATGGTGCTGTAGCATCCTCTTTGGAAATAGCTACGGCACTCGGTCCTTCAAGATACTGAGTCAAGACTTCTAAATCAGTTCCTTTGAAAGCCAAAGTCATCATAGTGTTTTTGTAAACCTTGTAAGTAATGCCTGCTTCACGAAGCTCTTTACGAAGTCGTGTGTCTTGTTCTACTGTAAGTCCACGATAGTCAACTAACACAGCCGATTGCGCATCTTTGATGTTGGAAGAAATTTCTTCTACTATAGGTTGCTTTAATTCGATTTTTGCCATTTTCTTTACCTCCTTATAGATTTCATTGCCGATCAGGAGTTTATATAAAAAACCCTCTTGTAAGACAAGAGGGTTCAAAGTCATAATAAGTAAACTCTTTCTCTCCTCGGTAGGCATACTATTATGTCAATCAAAATCCATCAGGAATTTTATTAACACCTACTGTCTTCGGCATGGTCACAATAACCTTTATTAATCTATCACATCATTCTGTATCTGTCAAGTACCCTTATACATTTTTTATTTGGTAACATATCCATTTTCATCTATCGTAACATCGGTAGATAATTCCCGCATGTTCTGCAGCACTCTTGCTTTCTCGCTGCCATCCAGCATAATAGTCTTGCATCCTGATTGTAAACATGGAATAAATTGATATTTCTGTGTGCCCTCTTTATTAATAGTCACTTTCACCATTCCCGTATCTATTGTTTTCGAATTGAACCAAAAATTACCAAGACTATAAATTACAGGTACATCCCCTACATATTCGATTTTTTGCAGGCAGTGCGGATGATCTCCTACAATAAGATCCGCACCGGCTTCTACATAAAGAGGTGCCTGCTCCTTTTGTGCCCAATCAATCGTCGTTTCATTTTCCGTTCCCCAGTGTACATATACAATCACAAAATCGCTATTGGCCTTGGCTTCTTTAATTGCCACACACAACGCTTCCGGATCCTTGCAGCGAAAAACACCTGCCGTATTTTCAGCCGCCCCTCTGGTATCCGGATTTTCAACACGCTCTATTTGTGTGGCTGATAAAAAAGCAATTTTCATATCATTGGCAATAAAATACACTGGCCGGGCTGCCTCTTTTATATTTTGTCCAGCTCCCACATAGGGAATAGACGCACCTTTTAATGTATCCATGCTGTCTAATAAGGAAATTTCCCCATAGTCATATGCATGATTATTTGCGAGGGAAACAATATCCGCACCAATGTCCTGCAGAATTTTTACATGTTCCGGCTTTCCCCTGAATGTATATGTCTTGTTAGGAGTTGGTGTTCCTCGTGTTGTAAAGGTGCATTCGTTATTCAGCATAAAAATATCAGCATTTCTCATTTCATCTATTAAATCGGAAGACATACACTGTGTTATGTCAGAGCCTGCGTTTTTATAGGAATTCATAATCGTATAAGAGTCGTCGAACATAATATCACCTGCAAACGCGATCGTAATCATATCTTTACTTGCAGTTTCTTTTGCATAAATATTTTGTTCTTTCATTTTTTCAGGTTCTGATAAAATATCAGCATATTTACCCGTTGGTGTTACTGTCTGAACTTTTTGTTCTCCAGATATTCCAAACGGGAATGCCTCTACTAATATCTGCTCACTGTCGCTGGCTAATTGGCTTAAACCGTCACTGATACCGTTCATTCGTATCGCATAAATTGTCATCAAAGCAATACTTCCCGTAAGAAGTACGCAGAAAAATACAGAAAGGAACAATATTACCTGCTTCTTTCTTCTTTTTCTTGCCATTCTTTTTTTACGCGCCATCTCTTTCGCTCTTATTCTATGCAATTCTTTTTATCCTCTATTCATAAAATACTCTGTGCTGTTTGCGCTTCACTGCTTCCACGCCACTCGCACAAGCAAAACCTCGAAAAATCTTTATTTTGCTTGTACGTACAGTATAACATATATTTAGATATATGCAAAAAGGCAGGTGCATAATGCATCTGCCTTTAAATTTATTTTGTTTAGAATTTGTTTGTATTAATTCTTACACCAGGACCCATTGTTGAAGTAAGCGTAATACTTTTTAAATACTGCCCTTTCACTGCACTTGGTTTTGCTTTTTGAATGGCATCCATTAATGCATTGAAATTTTCCTTTAACTTTTCTTCTTCGAAAGAAGCTTTTCCTACTGGTACATGAATGATATTTGTTTTATCGAGTCTGTACTCGATCTTACCTGCTTTGATATCATTAATCGCTTTTGTAACGTCCATTGTTACTGTACCAGCTTTAGGATTTGGCATTAAACCTTTTGGTCCAAGTACTTTACCAAGACGTCCAACAACACCCATCATATCTGGCGTAGCTACTACAACATCAAAATCCAACCATCCTTCATTCTGAATCTTTGGAATGAGTTCATCTCCACCAACGAAATCTGCTCCTGCCGCTTCTGCTTCAGTAACTTTCTCGCCTTTTGCAAAAACTAAAACCTTAACGGTTTTACCTGTTCCGTTTGGCAATACAACTGCACCACGAATTTGCTGTTCTGCATGGCGTCCGTCACAGCCAGTTCTGATATGAAGTTCAACAGTTTCATCAAACTTAGCTGTAGCATTTTTTTTCACTAAAGCAATCGCTTCGCTTGGTTCGTATTGGATTGTGCGATCAACTAACTTAGCTGCTTCTTTATATTTTTTTCCGTGTTTCATTTCTAATTACCTCCTGTGGTATTATGGCGGTGTGCATTATGCACTCCTCCCACTTATATTATTCTGCTACTATGAATCTCTTAGAATTAGTCTTCTACAGTGATTCCCATACTTCTTGCTGTACCAGCAATCATGCTCATTGCTGACTCTAAAGATGATGCATTTAAGTCTGGCATCTTCAGCTCTGCAATTTCTTGGATCTTAGCTTTTGAAATTGTAGCTACCTTTGTTTTGTTAGGTACGCCTGAACCTGATTTAATGTTGCAAGCTTTTTTAAGAAGTACTGCAGCAGGTGGAGTTTTTGTAACAAAACTGAAACTTCTGTCTGCGTATACAGTAATAACAACAGGGATGATTAAATCTCCTTGATCTGCTGTTCTTGCATTGAATTGTTTTGTAAATTCAACGATGTTTACACCATGTTGTCCAAGTGCTGGTCCAACCGGTGGAGCCGGTGTTGCTTTGCCAGCAGGAATCTGTAATTTGATATATCCGGTTACTTTTTTTGCCATTTTTCGGCACCTCCTAAATTTGTGGTATTTTTGGCGGCATAGAATTCATGATTCGAATTCATCTGAAGTCTTAGTTCTAAGACTTCTACCAGCTGTAAGCTGATAAATACCTCCCACGGTTCATATGATAAGTAGGACTTCCCCTATGAACATCACTGTTACATTTTGCGAACTTCTGCGAAACTAATTTCTACCGGTGTTTCTCTACCGAATAATTCCACATTAATCGTTGCTGTTTGTTTACCGCAGTCAATTCTTTGTACAACACCAACGGTGTCTTTCCAAACACCTGCTACGACAGCAATCGTATCGCCTTCTTTGAAATCTACAGAGACATTTTCCGTTCTGATACCAAGCGGCTTCATCTCTGCTTCAGTTAATGGTACCGGTTTACTTCCCGGACCCACAAAGCCCGTGACACCTCTTGTGTTACGTACTACGTACCACGTGTCATCGTTCATGACCATATTGATAAGTACATAACCTGGGAACAACTTCTTCTGAACAGTTTTATTTGCACCGTTCTTTAATTCAACAACATCTTGCATCGGAACTCTTACTTCTAAAATTTCCTCTTCTAAGTGTCTATTCTCGATTGTTTTATCAATATTGGCCTTGACCTTGTTTTCATACCCAGAATAGGTATGCACTACGTACCAATTTGCTTCTGCCATACAACCTGCCCTCACTTACATTGTTAAGAAGTTAATGCCATATTTGATTATTGCATCAAACATTGTAATAATCAATCCCAAAACAACAGAAACACTGACAACTGCGATTGTCTGTTTAAAAAGTGATTGTTTGTCTGTCCAAGAAATCTTCTTAAATTCAGCTTTTACACCATCAAAGAATTTAATCTTTGGCACATTATTTGCAGAATCTCCCATAGTTTCACTTCCCTTTCAATTGCGCACGACAAAAAGGCTTATCCAAAAACCATTCCATCGTATGTCATTATTTAGTTTCTTTGTGTAATGTATGAGTTTTGCAGAATCTACAATATTTTTTTGTTTCCATTCTGTCCGGGTGTGTCTTCTTGTCTTTTGTCATATTGTAGTTACGTTGTTTGCACTCTGTACATGCTAATGTGATTTTTGTGCGCATAATTCCACCTCCACGCGTTGTGATTTCTATATTATTTGTCCCTTTCAGCCCTTCACTTATACCCAAATTCAGAGCATAAAAAAAAGACCTATTTCTCATCTCGCTTGATAACTATAACACACAGACCTTTAATCGTCAACTAAAATTTCATCTATTATAATTCTCATTTCAATGGTCAGTAAAAGAAATATGACTTATTTCCTATTTCTACTTATATCAATATAACACCTTATTGATTGCATTTCAAGTCTCTTCATGCTAATATGTAGGTATATAAATAGGTAAATATGCCCATATACTGAGGATTGTAATATCCTCGCAGCAGAATTGATTTTGCTGATGTATTTTTTCATGGATGAAAGGAGGGGGCAGCTTTGAATACGACCACACTAAATACTGTTTACAATCATTATCTGACTTCCTATGCACCAAAGAGCACCTCTTCTTATGATACCCATAAAAAGAGCGAACTTCGAAGTGTATATAATTCCATTGTAAAATTAAATAAGGAATCTCCTCTTTATCTTATCGAGTCTTCAAAAGATACAAATGAATTTGCGATCGGAATCAAAGAGGGTGCCAGAGAACTACGTAATACAATCGTATCTCTCGGAGGCGTGAATGAAGATGAAATGCTGAATAAAAAGGTTGCTTATTCCAGTAATGAAAATATAGCAACTGCTTCTTATATTGGCGATTCCGAAGATACAGATTCTGTTCCTGCTTTAGAAATAGAAGTTAAGAATCTTGCAAGTCCACAAGTAAATACCGGTAATTTTCTTCCGTCCAATTCGATGAATCTGGCGATTGGTTCCTATTCTTTTGATATTGGCATCAATGATTTAAATTATGAATTTCAATTTAATATAAAAAAAGGAGATACCAATAAGGATTTACAGGATCGGCTTTCACGTTTGATTACAAATTCAAATATTGGTCTGGAAGCGACAACGATCGAAGACGCTGACGGAAATAGTGCTTTACGTTTGCAGTCAAATGCTACCGGATTGCAGAATGGACAAGGCATTCTCTTTACTATAACCGATGACAGAACCAGCAAAGCTGCAGGTTCTGTAAACTATCTGGGCATTAGTGATGTCACAAGGCTGGCAGCAAACTCTGACTTCTTGTTGAATGGTCAGGAACGATCAACCGCTTCGAATAATTTTACAATAGAAAAAACTTATGAGATAACGCTGAATGGACTCAGTTCTGCCGAAGGCGAGACTACTACGATAGGATTGAAAAATGACACAGAATCATTAACAGAAAATATCAATCACCTGATTCTTGGATATAATGACTTTATCAAAGCTGCTTCTGAACATTTAACAGCAACGTCAAGAAGTGAAACATTATTATCTGAGATGAATCGTATCTCTTCCTATTATAAAAATGGTCTTGATTCACTGGGCCTTAAATTGAACGAGGAAGGATATATGAATGTCGATACAAAACAACTGGAAAATGCTGCAAATTCTGAGGATGCAAAAGATTTATTCTCAACTGTAAAAGATTTTGCAAACTCCTTATTCCGTAAGACGAACGAAGTATCTCTCAACCCAATGCAATATGTCAATAAAACAATGGTTGCTTATAAAAATCCAGGCAGGAGCTTTTCAAGTCCATATGTTACAAGCGCCTACAGCGGAATGATGTTTAATAGTTATTGTTAAAAATAGCAAGCAAGTTTGCTTTGGAAGAATGCTGATGCATTCTTCTGATAATTAAGACCTTTATAAGAAAAAATGCAAGTTATGACCTTGATGTCATAACTTGCATTTTTCTTTCCTATATATATTCTTTGATGACCACCTGAAATTTCTGCAAGAACGGAATCATGCCATTCTGCATGGCTGCCGCAACCCGTTTGTCATCTTTTGCGACGATTGCATTGCTCAATTTCTGAATCATCTCTTCGACTTCATCTGTATTGAATACAATGCGTTCCTTATTTGTCAGTGATAGTGTTCCATTAAAAATCTCAATGATATAATTCACGCCATCAATTACCTGATTAAACAAATCATGTGTATCTTCTTCCTGTTCCCCTGCCAATTCGGCTGACACAGTCTGGGCTGTCTCGATTAACCTTGGCAGATACTCATCTGCCGAAATCAGATTTTCTTTCTGCATTCTTAATAATTCTTTTGGATCTATTTCTTTTTCTTCCTCTTTGTTTTCTACCTTACTTTCCTTATTTACTTTCATTTGTTCTCCTATCTGTGTTTTTTTAACACTCTTTTATTTACGGCTCACTAAACTTATGAGGCCCCGAATTCATCATACAAAAATTTCATGCTTAACATTTTATCGTCTACATAATAATCTGCATTTGGTTTTCCCATATGTAATTCATGATATTTTACATTCCATTTCTTCATTTGATCTTCTGTTGTTTCACGCCAGTCAATACCTGTAACATATCCTCGTGCCGTAAACAGAATAATCTCATTTCCATATTCATAAAGCCTATTGATAATACGAATCATTTTATCATTTGGCTCTGCCATCGCATAATCCAGATCCCCGCGCTTCATCGCAATGACTCCATCGATGTCAAAAACAAATCGTCTTCCGCCGCGCTTGATCTTCAGAAATTCGGATGCTCTTTCAAAATCCGCTTCCGTATCAATATCAAAATTATCCGGCATCTCATATCCCAGGATTTTCTTACCGCTCATGGAGTGTTGTTCTACAATCACGGATGTACGGATCACGTCGATATTAGCATTTTGATAAAGAACACGTGGTAACTGTTGTCTTGGCATATTATAGGCTTCCGGAATATCCTGCAAGATCGGTGTCATCCTCCTGTTATCGGCAAGATACCACATTTTATAAGGGATTTCCCTGGCCGCCGATACACTCCTCACACTATCTGCCGAATCATCTGCAAGCATCATTTCAATCATCGCATCAATATGAGATACATTTCGAATCGGATAGGTGGGACGAAGATGTACTACGATGTCCGGTTCATAATCTTCTTCTTTTTTTAAAAACTGCAGAGCATGTTCAAATACATCGATATCGAGCGCTGTATCCGTTGCATACTCATTGGGCCTGATAAACGGCGTTTCTGCGCCATATTCTCTTGCAATCCCTGCATATTCTTCACTATCCGTGCTGACAATAATGCGGTTAATATAATTTGACATTTGCGCATGTTCAATCGAATATGCCAACATAGGCTTTCCATCGATCAACCTGATATTTTTATGCTTTACACTTTTCGAACCACTTCTTGCAGGTATCACCGCTAATATTTTTTTCATATCTGCCCCCATCCGTTATACTATCTCCTTCAAAGATTTATGCTGCATTCCTTCAATATAGCATCCACCTTCTGTTGCATTGATTACTTCTACTTGATCACTTTTTTCTTTTATCCGGCGCTCGATCCATTCCCGGTAAAGGATAAATTTATAGTCTGCCATTACCGTATCCTGATAAAATCCTTTTATTGGTATCAGGTCTTTCTGTTCTGATACCATCAGTCCGGAAGTATCTGATGCATGCGCCAGATTATCCGTAAATGCCAGATCCAATCCCAAAAAAACAATACGTTTTGCCTTAGCACCGATCGCCACGTCGAGGGCCGTCGTGCTGACAGAGCCCCCTGTCTGAAATAAATGATATCCGCCTTTTTGCGCTTCTGCTTCCGCCGGTTCAAATCCTTCCTGAAATATGAGATATTTTGGTCCTTGATATCTTTTTATAAACTCCCGATTTGCCGTAGATAGCAGTAGCATGGGTACAGAATCTGCTTCGTGTTCACGTATCTGCCAGATTACCCGGTCATTCGCATCTGTAATGATCACAGCATCCGGACGGATTCCAAGTCTCATCATTTTATAAAAAACTGTTCCCGTGGCGAGTAGATAGGTTTCCTTTTTTCTCTTTCGTAACTGCTCTATGTTCTTGTCAAGCGATGGACCTGCGGCAATAATGAATACATCTTTGTCCTTCATTTTTGGGAGAATATCCTCCACTACGTGAATCTGATATACCTCTTTCTGATGATGGAATAATCCGATATTCATTTGATAATTAATCATTAGCAGACTTTCCTGATTACGTCCTGCACTTTCCACAATAAAAAATTTTTCAAAACTGTTTCTGATACTACTATCTTCAATATTCGCAATAGATGGGTAATGAATCATGAATCCTTTCGGATTTTTCGAAATTTCTTCAGATAGCTGCTGCAATTGGGGATCAAAATGTATATGAAGCCAACTCTGCATCTGCGGCACGTAGTTTTCTGCAAACATATTGATCATCAGCACATAGATATCCGGTTCGTATACATGTACCGGTTTTGCAAACAGACTTTTTCTGGCAACTGCTACGGTATGAATATATTTTCCAAATCCCAATATATAATATGCTTCGCTTTGCATATCTGTATAAGTATCAGCAAATAGTTCTGCTTCTGTTGTCGCATCACTGTTACTATGCATATAATAGCTCCGGTTATCTTTTTCTATCCTTAAAGTCAGACCTCCGGTCTGGGTCTCCTCCAAAAAGTATCTTACACCTGCAGGCGATTGAAACGCATATACTGCACCATCGATCTGCTTTGCGTTTTCATATGCCGATAGTAATTCCTTTCTTAATTCCGGGTTATTATTTTCAAGATAATCCAGGTTTCTGTCCCAGTTCTCAGGGTAAAATGTGCGGACACCATTCTGCTTTTTTTTTGCTATCTCCATTAAATTCTGCTGTAATCCAATGCAGAAGGGAATCATTGTCAATTCAAGCAGGTCAGCCAGCAGAATATAATCTTTTTCTTCCTGCGCCTTTAATATATCCCGCAGCATCTGCATGATATATGCAACATCGATTTGTATTCCGTCTGATTGCATTTCCAGCATATTCTCAATAACTATTTCTATTATTTTCTGAATACGTGATAACAGAACCTGAAAAATCCTGATTCCCTTATCGTAATTCTGCCTGCGTATCGCTGTAATACACATTGTTGCTTCACTAATAATCAACTTATCATTTTCAAATAGTAATCTATAATCCATAATAATTTTTCCATTTCTATACAAGATGAATTGGTAAGCCGCTTCACTTGTCAAAAGTTATATAAGACGCAATCGTATAACTTATATATATATCGGTCATTTTGTCTTATTCTTTATCCCGGACATCAATACTCTCACTTTCCATTTTATGGTGTCGTTATAATTTTGTCCATTCTTTTTTCTCCAAGGATTAGAGTGGGCAAAATAAAACAAAGATTCCAACGGCAGATATTTTTAATATCTGGCATTGGAATCTTAAATGCTTCATCCCGAAACTATACAATTTCCATATTCAGTCTATTTATAATGGAATATTTCCGTGCTTTTTCGGTATTGCTTCTACCTTCTTGCCTCTCAGTGATTTCAAAGATTTTAAAAGGCGTTCCCTTGTCTCTTCCGGTTTGATCACTTCGTTTACATAACCTCTGGAAGCCGCCACATAAGGATTTAAGAATCTATCCTCATATTCTTTTTTGCATTGCTGTCTCATCGCTTCCGGATCGGATGCTGCCTTGATTTTACGTTTAAATGCAATATTGACCGCACCATCAGCTCCCATTACCGCAATCTCCGCAATCGGCCATGCATATACAATATCTGCGCCCATTTCTTTCGAATTCATTGCAATATAGGCACCGCCATAAGCTTTTCTCATAATAACTGAAATTTTAGGTACCGTAGCTTCTGAATATGCATAAAGGATCTTGGCCCCATGTCTGATAATGCCATTGTGCTCCTGCTCCGTTCCTGGTAAGAATGCAGGCACATCAACCAATGTGATCAACGGAATGTTGAAGCAATCACAGAATCGGATAAATCGTGCGATCTTATCAGATGCATGATAATCCAGAGAACCGGCTTTTACAGTTGGCTGGTTCGCAACAAATCCTGCCACTTCTCCATCCATACGCCCCCATCCAACTACTGCATTCTGTGCAAACTCTTTCTGTACTTCAAAGAAGCTTCCAGGGTCTGCAATACAGTCAATGACCTCTTTCACATCATATGGCTGACGAGAGTTGTCTGGGACAATATCTACGATTTTTTCGCATCTGTTATCGGCTTTCTTATTTTTATTTAATCCACCGACACGGCTTAAAACTTTATTTAATCCGGCAATCACATTTTGCTTTTCCACTACATTGATAACCGGCGGCTTCTCCATAAAGCTGTTCGGAATATAAGTTAATAATTTACGTACTCCCATCAGGCATTCACCTTCGGAGTCATAAGTAAAATGGGATACTCCACTCTTCTTTGCATGAATATCAGCACCACCTAACTCTTCCACTGATACTTCTTCATTAATCACTGTCTTTACTACATTGGGTCCCGTAATAAACATCTTTGACGTATCCTTTACCATAAAGATAAAGTCACAGATGGCCGGTGCATAACATGCCCCGCCGGAGCAAGGTCCCAGGATGACTGCGATCTGCGGTATCATGCCTGAAGCTTGTGTATGACGCAGGAACATGCCGCTATAACCGCTAAGAGATGAGATTCCTTCTTCAATTCTGGCTCCGCCGCTGTCATTGATACAGATAAGGGGTGCTTTCATCTGCATTGCCATATCCTGTATCCTGCATATTTTATAAGAATGGTATTCTCCTAACGTTCCTCCGATCACTGTAAAATCTTCACTTGCAACGAACACAAGACGACCGTCAATCTCACCATATCCTGTAACGACACCATCCCCGGCAAATCTTTTCTTATCCAGATCAAAGTCATCAATTCTCGATTCCACGAAACCATCTACTTCTACAAAGGTATCTTTATCTAACAGAATGTCAATACGCTCTCTTGCGGTAAGTTTTCCGTTTTTATGCTGTGTGTCTATTCTTGCCTGTCCGCCGCCCAAAAGTGCTGTACTTCTTCTTTTTTCTAATCCTGCAATTGCTTCGTTCCAACTCATTCTTACTACTCCTATCTGTGATCTTATATTCACAACGCTTACATTTTACCCGTTTTGTTGATGCTTATACGTTCATTATCAGCATCTGCAATACTTTGTATTTCAAATTCTTTGATATTCAAACTATCTTTAGTTATTATAGCATGCTTCTAAAAATATTCAATAGATTTTAAACAAAAAAATAACAAACAAGTTTCGTTTAAGTAAACTTGTTTGCCATCTAAAGCATTCTTATGTGTCACGCTATGCTGGCAGATACGCCTTCCTGTTACATAACCACCATATAAAGATTGCTGTTATCGCGCCCATACTATCCACCAGGATATCCTGCAGCTGAAAGCATCTTCCCGGTACAAAATACTGGTGTATTTCATCAGAAACTGCATAAAGCACACAAAAAATACCCAATCCGATATTGCGGGTCCTTACTCCCATGCAAAAACCAGACAATGCCAGACAACAGGTAATTCCCAAAATAAAGTATTCTGTAAAATGGGCCATTTCCCGAACCATATCGTCAATCACCGACAATGTCGCATCATCGATCTCAATGTGCGCTATTTCTACAATGGCCTTTGTAATCACATTGCTTTCCTCCGTGGATTCCTCCGAAGTTGCGGATGAAAAATTAAATATCATCGCCAGCACCAGTAGTGCCGGTATGCATTTTAGGCAAGCAATGATTCTTTGCTTTTTGCTCCTGTGTGTTGTGTACATTTCTACATTAACTCTTTCCTGACCATAGTAAGTGCCGCTTCTATTACCTTATCCATATCGTAATATTTATATTGACCAAGTCTTCCGCCGAATAATACATTTGCTTCCTTGGCAGCCATTTCCTGATATTTGGAAAATAATAAATTATTTCTGTCATTATTGATCGGATAATACGGTTCTTCTCCCTTATGCCAATCAGCCGGATATTCTTTGGTTATGACGGTCGACTTCTGAGAGCCGAATTCAAAGTGCTTATGCTCGATGATGCGGGTGAAGGGTACTTCCCGCTCTGTATAATTCACGACTGCATTTCCCTGATAATTATCGCAGTCTTCGAGTACTTCCTGCTCAAAACGCAAGGAACGGTATTCCAGTTCTCCCAGGCTGTAATTGTAGAACTCATCGATCATTCCGGTAAAAAGAATTTTATCATAAGTCACTTCATCTGATTTTTTCCATTCCTCAGCTGCTTCAAAATAATCTGTATGCAGCTTTACTTCTATCCCCTCCAGCATCCTTTCTATCATAGCCGTATATCCGCCCTTTGGAATACCCTGATAGGGATCATTGAAATAGTTATTATCGAATGTAAATCTTACCGGTAAACGTCTGATGATAAAAGCCGGCAGTTCTTTACAATCGCGCCCCCATTGTTTCTCCGTATATCCTTTTACCAGCTTCTCGTAAATGTCGGTTCCTACCAAGGACAAGGCCTGTTCTTCAAGGTTTTGAGGATTCTTGATTTCTAAAAATGCAATCTGCTCCTGAATCTTTGCTTTTGCCTCTGCTGGTGTCTTGATGTTCCACATCCTGCTGAATGTATTCATATTAAAAGGCAGATTATACAATTCCTTCTGATACACAGCTACCGGAGCATTGATATAATGATTAAATTCCGCAAACGTGTTTACATAATTCCAGATTTCTTGATTGGATGTATGAAAAATGTGCGCACCATACGCATGTACCTGAATGCCTTCTATTTCTTTTGTATGGATATTGCCTGCTATATGATCTCTCTTCTCAATTATCAAACATCTCTTACCTGCTTTTTTCATTTCATGTGTAAAGGCTGCTGCAAACAATCCAGCCCCTACCACTAAATAATCATAATGCATTTTCCTTTTCTCCTTGTTCATTCCCAATTTTCACTACCTTTATGTTTTATCTATTTCTCTTATATGGTAAGTACCCATGCCCATTAAAATAAAAATAAGCGGTGTACAGACAATTTGCTGATAGCAAAAAAAATTGTGTCCAAAATAGGCCGCAATGGACATGGCTATTGCGATCAGGAATGGTTCTTGTGATATTCCTTTCATACAGGCTCTAAATTGTGTCACGAATATTCCAAGATAAGAGATCATCCCAAATACTCCAAAGAATAAAAGACTTGTGAACCACTCATTATGTGCATTCGTCAGTACATTATCTCCCCATTTTGCTTTTAATGTATCGGCATATCTGTCATATGCATAGGAGGCAAAGCAATCCGGCCCGCAGCCAAATAATTTATTCTTGATCGGATATTCCTGAAAAATCTCTGCCGCACACCTCCAAGTAAAGCCGCGGCCATTTCCCCAGTTATCGTTAAAATTAAAATACTCGAACTTTCGAAGCCCTGAAAGCCATTCGGGTAAATATCCCTTTGCATTTAAAAATACACAAAGTGCCATGAATAAAATGACCGTTAGCACCATCCCTATGATTATAACACCAATATTCCTAAAATGCTCCATATGTATGTTTCTTTTCCAATTTAAAAGCAGGAATACCATATATGCAAATAGTACAATGATCAACGAAATTCCGGTAGCCCTTCCCTGTGAAGCAACTATCGACAGTTTCTCTAGGGGAACAGCCTTTTCCGGAAATTGAAGTTGTAATATCCCAATGAAGCGCATGGCGGTCAGACCAATCAAAAGCACTTCCAAAAACCGCCGCATCTTCTCATTGCTCAAAAAAGAAGCCAAAAATAGAACTAACATCATAAATAGGAAAGCTACAAATGCACTATCACTATTCTGTGTTACCATAGTTGCAAAACCCAGCGCAACATAAGAACCATACATCATACGCACAACCATCGATTCACAATTCCAGTAGAGATATACTCCGATCGGAAAAACCACACACAAAAAACTGGAATACCAGGTCGCCTGACCTATCGTACTCAAAAAAAGAATTTTATTATCCATAGACAGATCCTGATACATATTAAGCGGATCGATCTGAAAACGATGCAGCACTGCCAATAGGAACACTATTGCTGATACGGCACATATCAAATGTAACAAATATACGGGACACTTCAGGTACCTGGAGACCAAAAAATAGATCATAACAAACAGCATCTGTGAGACTAACCCCATATACCAGCCTTTATATCCCCATATCGCATCTGCTTTATAAGAACATAACAGAAAAGATATCCATACTGAAGCTGCATATGCCACAACGAACTTATCCGTATACGAACTATTCTTCCAGATCATTTTCCACACTATCTTCTTCCGGTTCATTATGACCTGAATCACAGCCATCAAGGTTAATACTATTAAAAAACTAAGCGATAACCGTTTGAAGAAAAAGTATTTTGCTTCTCCCATGTTGTAATACTTATTCTGATAATATAATGGATAAATTAAAAACATGATGCTGACATAGAAAAAGACTCCAAGCCGGATAAACTCTGCTAAGGTTTCGGCGAGTGTCTTTTTATTAATTTTTTTATTTTGAATGATATGATTGCTCATGTAAGGTTGCTCCATTTACTATTACTATGATGTTTCTAATTCTTAAATACTATGTATATCTTTTTCTTAGATACATTCCAACTTTTTTCTTCTCATTTATAATATCACAAAAATATTATGTTTGCATCTTTTGCGCTATTAAATGATAGCATAAATTTACTGTAGGAATTAAATAGGCAAAGATCCAACAACTATTTCAAAGGAAGTTAAAGCGCATCGCTTATCTGACTGGTATCATAAGGCAGAACTTCTGTGTTCACCGGTATCACTGCAATAAAACAAATGCCTGTGGAAATATCCTCTTGTGAGGGATCAAATGCACTTCCAATTCATCTTTAACAATCATCGTTTTCTGATTAATTTATACCACGTGTCTTTAAAATTAATTCTATATATACTTTTCTATTATATTTAAAAGTATTATAATATCACTATAGCTTTTTATGAAGGGAGATTGCCTTGGAATTTAAAAACTTAAAAAAACAATATGAATCCATAAAAGATGAAATAGATTCTGCAATCAATGCCGTTATTACAGAAACTAATTTTGTATCTGGAAAACAAATAATTGAACTGGAAAAAACACTTAGTTCCTATGTTGGTACTAAATATTGTATTACTTGTGCAAATGGAACGGATGCTCTTTCACTCGCATTGTTAGCGCTTGAAATCACATCTAATGATGCTGTTTTCGTACCCGATTTTACTTTTTTTGCAAGCGGCGAAGTTGTTAGTTTTATAGGTGCTACACCTATTTTTGTTGATGTCGAAGAGTCTACCTATAATATATCCATCAGTTGTCTCGAAAGTGCTATTCAGAAAGTCATAGCTCAGGGTATTTTAACTCCTAAAGTTATTATTGCCGTAGATCTATTCGGACAACCTGCCAATTATGGTGCATTATATGAAATTGCTCAAAAATATAATCTTTACATAATTGAGGATGGTGCACAAAGCTTCGGTGGTATGATTGATCATCAACGTGCGTGCAGTTTTGGAGACATTTCAACGACTAGTTTTTTCCCAGTAAAACCGTTAGGTTGTTATGGTGATGGCGGTGCAATTTTTACTAACAGCGAAGACTATGCAAAAATAATACGTTCTCTAAGTATCCATGGAAAAGGGCAAAATAAGTATGATAATGTAAGAATTGGTATGAATTCACGCCTTGACACCTTACAGGCGGCAATATTATTACCCAAATTTAATTCTTTTTGTAAATATGAATTAGAAGCTGTGAATACTGCTGCCGAATACTATAGCGCACACTTATATAGTTATGTAACAGTACCTACCATAAGAACTAATTACTATTCAAGCTGGGCTCAATATACGATTCAGCTTGCTAATCCCACACAGCGTAATACCCTGCAGAATCTTTTAAAAGAGAATTCTATTCCTTCAATGGTGTACTATCCTAAACCATTGCATAAACAAATTGCTTTTTCAGCATATCATTATGACGATAATGATTTTCCAGTTACTACTAAACTTTGTAATTGTGTTCTTTCTCTTCCGCTTCATCCATATATATCGAAAAAAGAGCAGGATACAGTTATTAAAATCATTGAATCAGTTTGTAAATCATCTTAAAAGGAGTATTTTGGTGAAAAAAAATTATTTTGTACATGAAAGCAGCTATATTGACGAAAATGTTATGATTGGTGATCATACTAAAATATGGCATTTTTGTCACATCCAATCAGGAGCCAGAATCGGTCATTCCTGCTCCTTTGGTCAGAATGTTAATGTTTCAAATAATGCAATTATTGGAAACAACGTAAAAATTCAAAACAATGTTTCTATCTATGAGGGTGTAGAACTGGAAGATTATGTTTTTTGTGGTCCTTCTATAGTATTTACAAATGACCTCACTCCCCGGAGCAGATTTCCAAAAGGACATATTAATTTTATAAAAACTTTAGTACGTGAAGGTGCAAGTCTTGGAGCAAATTGCACTATTGTTTGCGGTAACACTATTGGTAAATATGCCCTTGTGGCGGCTGGCTCAGTTGTCACCAAAAATGTTCCTGCCTATGCTATCGTGTCTGGTATTCCGGCGAAACAAACTGGATGGATATGCGAATGTGGTGAAATACTTGATGATACGCTGATTTGTAAACATTGTAATAAGACTTATACCAAATGTTCAGAAAATAAGAGCATTTATCTAGAATTAGCAGAATAGTCTGTTCTAGATAAATGCTCTTTGTTTATTAAGTCGCTTAGATACATCGTAAACGGTAAACCGTTTACGATGTATCTATAGAATGATATCTTTTTTTGTAGTGAATCTTCCTTTAAAATCTGTTGTTGCACACTCTTTTAAGGGAAATTTAACTGCTGTCCCCTCTGATGCAGACTTATATATAGCTAATACAACTTCTAATGCTCTTCTACCTGCTTTTGCATCTACATATGGTTCTCTGTCGTTCACAATTGCTTCTATAACGTCGGTGTACAACGGGGTATGTCCGTACCCATATACATTAGGCGGATTCTCATGAAACTGTTCTTTTACCTCTATAGGGTTATCTAACATATCTGAAAAATTCCACTCTTCAATTACATTAACCGATTGTCCGCCTGCTTTTACTGTTCCCTTTTCTCCAAATAAGTATAATGTTTCTTCCAGATTTTTAGGATATACAACCGTTGTTCCCTCAACAATTCCATAACTCCCATTCGTGAATCGAATAATAGCAATTCCTAAATCCTCTGCTTCAATAAAATTATTCTTAACTCGATCCGTCATGCCAACTACTTCAGCAATTTCATCCCCCATCATCCATCTGAGCAAATCAATATTATGTATACATTGATTCATTAATGCCCCGCCATCTTCCTCCCAAGTTCCTCGCCAAGGTGCTCTTGCATAATATTCAATGTTTCTTGCCCAACGTATATGCGCCGTTCCATAATACATCTTTCCAAAACGGTTCTTTTCTAATGCATCTCTAATCTTTTGTATTGATTTATTAAAACGATTTTGATGACAAGCACTTATTTTAACATGTTTTTCTGCTGCTCGTTCAATAATTTTATCTGCATCTTTCAATGACAGTGCAATTGGTTTTTCTATAATCAAATTACATCCTGCTTCGATACAATTCAATGCAATTTCCGCATGCTTTCCGCTTTCAGTAGCAATTGCTACCAACTCTGGTTTTTGTTCGTCCAACATCTTGATATAATCTGTGTATAAAGAAATCTTATCTGATAATTCAAATTTCGCTACTTTATCTTGTATATTCTCCAATTCGATGTCACACAAAGCTACGATTTCCAAATGATTCGCCAGTGCAGCAGCTATATGATTAGGAGATATTCGCCCACATCCTATAAGTGCATATTTCATGAATTTTCCTCCTTGTTTAAAACCCACGTTTTCTTAAGTATTATATTTAATTTTTAGTTGCTATTACTGTAATTCCTGCTTCTTCCACCTTCATCTCTTCAATAGTCATTCCTGCTTCAACACACCATTTATGAACTTCTTCTGGTGTTTGTCTATGGCAATTCATCGGTCTATACCAATCAAAATTTATATGGTTCATTTCTTCAATTGAAAATTTCTCATCATAAAAAGCTTTAAATATATTCCAATAGAATAATCTTTGTATATTAATGGAACCTTTTTTAACTCCAAGATATGGAATGTCTTCCGGAATATCTATAATACAATTCATATCCCCGAGTGCCTTTCCTAATTTTGTAAGTGGTTCTAACGCTTCCCATGCTTCTTCATCTGTTTTATCTTCTAAATATTTTCTGATATAATCATCACTAAATTCTCGTATTGGAGCTTTTTTAACATATACATAAAACATAAATTTTCCATTTGGAAGTAATAATTTGGCCAATTGCTTAATTGCATTCTCTGTAGAGTCCGTATGATGTAATACCCCTTCGGAAAAGATAACATCAAACACAGGTTCCGAAAATGGAAGCTTTCCTAAATCACATTGCATAAATTCTCCGTTTAGCCCCTTCTCTTCAAACCGCTGTTTTGCTGTATCCACTGCCTCTGATATATCCACACCCAAATAATTAATTTCATTAATATATGTATCAAACAGTGCTATAGCACTAAAACCCGCCCCACATCCTGCATCCAAAAACTTACATCCTTTTGGTACAATTTTCTTCATATTTTTAATGTTATTTGCGAAATATTTCTCTAGCAACCAGTTATGCATTTTGCTTGTAACTGCATCGCTCTCATAGGTATCTCTTTTTTTCCATTTAAATCCAAAGCTTTCCTTTGATTGTTCTTGATTCATAGAATAAACTTTTTTTTCTCTTAATATTCCTTTATCAAAAGTAAATTTGTTCTGACCTTCCACCGTACACAACGAGATCTCTTCTTTGGGTTTTATTCCTTCGATTTTTAGATAGTTATTAAAAAACATATTTTCACCTCAATAATATTTAGATTCTTTTTTTATTCATCATTACAACTTCAACTATTTTTTGCTGGAATTCTCGCTATAATACTATATGGTTCGAGATTATCCGTACTATTTGCTATGTCTTTCAGTTAAAATTCCTATCACCTTATCTTGTTCTTCATGTGTCATATCCCAATAAATTGGTAATGTAATAGAAGTATCTTCACATTCACAAGAAATTGGAAAATCTTCATTCTTAATTTTGTATTTATTCTTATAATAATCCAATCTATGAACTGCCAATGTTCCTGGTCTTGATTGAATATTACCGCTGGTTAATTTATCCATAATGCTATTTCTATGCTTATGTCCCTTTTGATCTAAAATAACAAAAGACTGGAATGTATGTCCATATTCATTTTTCATTTCCGGCAATAGATACTCAGTATTGTTTTTTAACTTGTCCAAGTAATATAATGCACATTCCCTGCGCCTCATTAATAAGGAATCTAATTTTTCATACTGCGCGACACCAACAGCTGCTTGTATATCCGACAAGCGCAAATTATATCCCAATACATCAAATCTTCCCATGTAATATGGTTTACCATAATATTCATCTGATTTTTCAACCTTAGCACCATGGTTTCTGTATTGTGCTAACAGATAAGCTAATTTTTCATTGTTCGTTGAACATAATCCTCCTTCGCCCGTTGTAATTGCCTTTCGCGGATGAAATGAAAAACAACCAATGTCACCTATTGTTCCCACAGGTGTTCCTTTGTATGTCGTCCCAATTGCACAAGCACAATCTTCTATTACTCTCAAATTATGTTTCTTTGCAATTTCCATAATTTCATCCATCTTTGCTGCATATCCAAATAAATGAACTGCAATAATTGCCTTCGTCTTTTTTGTAATTGCCGCTTCGATTAATTGCGGATTAATATTAAAGCTGTTTTTTTCTACATCTACAAAAACGGCTTTTGCTCCTACATATTCAATGCAATTTGCACTTGTTATCCATGTAAATGCGGGAACAATAACTTCATCGCCCTCTTTAATTCCCAATACGAGCATTGCCAGATGGAGTGCTGCGGTACAAGAAGATACCGCTATCGCATACTTACTTTTGTGTCTATCCATAAATAATTGCTCAAACTTCTCTGTCATTGGTCCTTGTGTGACCCAGCCAGAATCTAGACAGTTTTGTAATAATTCCATTTCACGTTGATCAAAACAAGTCTTTGTTATCGGTATATTTCTCATGTTCTTTTCCTCTTTCTTACAAAAAACTTTTACACCATTCATCAAAATATAGTAAAGACCACACCAAAAGTCTCCGATTATTTTCTCCGCTCAAATGTTCTCTTACCAAATCTTGTACTGTCTTTTTATCGAAATACATATATATAGGAGAATTTTCATTTTCTATAATTTCTCTTACATATTCAATGCTTTCATTTCTATACCACGATGCGTCAGGTGCTGAAAACCCTTGTTTTATACCTTGTAAAATTTCTTCTGGTACAATATTATCCATAGATTTTCTCAAAATCGTCTTTCCATCTTTTGTTCGTTGGTAGTATTTTTCTTTTTTGCCACCTAATTCATTCTCATTTATGTGCACTACTTCTTTTAAATTATTTAATTTCATCCCAACCGGTATCTTCATGGCAAAATCAACTAATTCATTATCCAAAAAAGGTACTCTTGTCTCTAATCCATGAGCCATGCTTAGCTTGTCTTCAACTACCAGTAACCCATGTAAGAATGTCTTTGCCTCAAAATACATAGAGTGATTAACGCATTGCTCCGGTGAGACAAGATGTTTCTTTTTCTCTTCGAATACACTTCTAAAAATTTCTTTTGTATCAATATGACTTATCTCACTCTGAATTGGTGCAAAAAAATTGTTTACCTTATCCCCCGGAATCAATCTTTGCCAAAATTCGTAATATTTATCTGTGTATTCATCAAATGTACTATTTTTAACAGAACGATAGTATCTCCACGGATATCCACCAAATAGCTCATCTCCACCAGCACCCGACAATACCACTTTTCCAAATTTTGAAGCTAATGATGCTGCATAATAATTCGGATAACTTTGCCCCACTCTCGGTTCTTCAATGTGCCACACTACATCTTTCATTGCACGTTCCATATCGCCGGCCTTTAATACCATTTCATAATGTTCAGATTTACAATAATATGAGAGATGCTCTGCCTTTTCTCGCTCATCATACAGTTGTTCCATACTTGATGCAGAGTGTAGATCAAATCCACAAGTAAAGCTTTTTATAGCTGGTATTGTTTGTGCTGCTACAGCTGTGATTGCTCCTGAGTCCATTCCTCCACTTAAATAAGCTCCTATTGGAACATCACTCATCAACTGCCTTTTAACTGCTTTATGAAATAAATATGTTAATTCCTCTACATATTCCTCCTCACTGCGACTACATTTTTCTTCTTCAAAATTGAAATCCCAATATGTATATTTTTCAATATTGCAGCTTCCCGTCTCCAATATTGCATAGTTTCCGGCCTCCAGCATATTCACTTTCTTATAAAAAGTTCTGTTTGTAAATATATTTTGAAATGTAAAATATTCTTTTAATGCTTCTAAGTCCAATTCTTTATTAAATTCAGGATATTGTAAAAAAGCTTTCTGTTCAGATGCAAATAGAAAAGTTCCATTAACCCATGTATAATATAATGGCTTAATTCCATATCGATCACGCGCTATCACTAATTTTTTATGTTTTCTATCCCAAATAGCCAGTGCAAACATTCCATTAAATTTATCAAATATTTCTTCTTTCCATTCCACATAGGCATTCATGACAACTTCTGTATCTGATGTCGTATAAAATTTATATCCCTTATCTATTAAGTCTTTTTTTAATTCTTTATAATTATATAATTCTCCATTATATACGATTGTATATTGCCCATCCTTTGTATTCATTGGTTGATTCGCAAAATTAGATAAATCAATAATCGAAAGGCGTCTATGTCCAAAACACACATACTCTTCCAGCACTTGCAGGTTAGCATTATCAGGCCCCCTATGTGCAATAGCATCATTCATTAACTTAATATTTTCCCAATTTATTTTGTTTCTATATTGATTAAAAGCCCCTACTATTCCGCACATTATTTTATCCTTTGCATTATAAACTACTCTATATTTTTATAGACTTTACCTAAATATCCTTCTGGAACATAATCTATCTTCCAGTGATGGCAATCTTTACACAACAAGTTTTCTGAAATATTATTCTCATTATGCATTTTCCGTATTTCTTCAAAAAGTTCACCTTCCCAGATTTCCTGTAAAGATTGTGTATTGACATCTCCAATTGGAAGTCTTTGATCCCAATCATAATTACATAAAGCAATTCTTCCATTCCAATAAATTATCATATCCGTAAAAATTTTGCGGCATGGTTTTCTATCATCAATATCAATTAATTGCTTTTGTACTTCTTTATTAACCAAATGTCCTTTTTCATCATGTTCACAATATACACGAACAATATCAACATATTGCAACCAATATTTTATAAACTCTTCTTGTCTTTCTTTATATATATCCAAATCAATCGTTGACACCTGCAAAGTAGGTACTTTCTTTCCTTTTTTTGCATACTCTCGACATTTAGAACCCATATATTCTACATTTTTCATACTTATCTGCAAGTCGCCTGATAGCCTCGAATTTTTATAAAGTTCTGTGTCAACCGTATCCAAACTAAATGATATAAAATCAATCTCTGAATCAATTAATTCTTCTGCTAATTCTTGTGATAGAATAAGTGCATTTGATGCTAACTGAATTGGTCCAATTCCCTTTTTCTTCGCATACTTAATAAAATCAACCAGCTTATCAACTAGCAACGATTCACCTCTAAAAAATAAAACCATCTTCACCGGTAGATGCTCAGCTGCTTCATCAACAATTTTATAGAATAATTCTTCTTTCATATCTCCTAATTCCATATCTACCTTCTGCCTATTGCAAAAAGTACATGAAACATTACAGCGGTTAGTTAACTCTACTGTAATTCTGTTTGGGAAATTCAATTTTTTCATAATTTATCCTGTTCCTCTCTTCTAATTAGTATATTAATATTTCATCTTCCATCGTTCATTCGAAAATCAAAGTTAAACTATTCAACACTTTGCCTGGACATCCTCTGTATTCTTTATACTGAATTTCTTCGATAACTATTGCAGAATTTTTTCCACAAGTAATCACAACCTCTTCATCCTTGATTAGTGCAACCTGTCCCGGCATACCATAAATACAATATTCAAATTTCCTTGCTTTCCAGATTATTAACTTTTCCCCCTCTAATATTGCAAATGCACCGGAATATGGCTCGGATTGAGCATGTATTTCAAAAATTATATCTTTTGCACTTTTGTGCCAATCTATTTTTCCATACTCAGGAATTCGCTTAGCACCATAACTTATTATGCCACTTTGTGGTTTAGGGCTAATCTTTCCATTAAGTATATCGATATAATAGTCCTGAAACATCTTCCCTGCTTTATATTCCAACTGTTCTAATACGCTTCCAATATAAGATGTTTCATCAATATTAACACTCTCCTGTATCCATATATCGCCTTCATCCATTTTATTAGAAAAAGAAAAAAGAGAAAACCCTACTCTCTTCTCACCATTTATCATCGCCCAAACAAGAGGTGCCTGCCCTCTGTAAGCTGGAAGTAGTGAATTATGAATTCCCAAGAATCCTCCCGAAACACTTTTAATCACATGTTCAGGAATCAAACGATACCAACCTACCACAAAGCAAATATCCGGTTTTCTATCAAGAATTATATTCGCTATATCACATCTACCTGTAAGTACATAAAGTTTTAACTTTTTTTCTTTACAGAATTCTTCAAATTCATGAAAACAAGACCTTGTATCCTTAATGTCTTCTAACGTTATACATGCATCTAATAAATCCGGAGCAATTTTTTCCATTATTTTTAAAACAGTTAAACCAATTTTTTTACTTCCAATAAAGATCACTTTTTTTACATTCATATACAATACTACCTCATCTCCAACCTTGATTAAGGTTTCCGTAAACTTATTTCTCCTTCTTTATCATCACAATTAAATAATCACTTTAGTATCTGTTTGGGAATTAAAGTTTTTTATTTTTTTCTAACTCCTCTATTCTTTTTTCTAATTGGTATATTTTATCTTCTAAAACATATCCTAATCTAATTCGCGTGCTAGCAAGTATTTGTGACACTGATACCTTTATTTTATTTTCAAGATATATTTCTTCAATTATGATTACTCCATCGCCCGTAGCCACAGCTACTTCATCCATTTTCTTATTAACTTTAATAACTTGTCCTGGAATTACTATACTTGGATATTCATATTCTTCTCTTCTTGCTTTTGTAATGAAAATTCTTAACTTTTCATAATATGTGTATGCACCTGCAAATGGATTGCATGATGCCCTTATCAATGTATCTATTTCCTTATTAGTCGCATTCCAATTTATTAAACTATCACTCGGAATCCTTGGATAACATCTCAATACATCCTTTTTATTTTTCGATTGGCTTTCGCCACAATCTTTATTATTATCAATTTTGTTAATTGCTTCCAAAAATAAAACAGGAATTTTATCTTCTATATACTCATAAAATTCAGTAATTGTAGTAGCATCATTTATATGATAAAACTCTTTAATTACTATATCTCCTGAATCTAATTCATTTGGTTCCATATAATGTATTGTTATTCCAATTTTTTTTTCATTATTAAGAATCGCCCAATTAGGGCACGCATTTCCCCTATATCTAGGTAAATCTCCACAATGTGCATTTAGAATACCATACTTGATATTTGATATAACATCGTCTCCAATTATTGTTAACCAATTAAAACTAATTGCTATATCAGGTTGTAATTTCTTTATAATATACACAATTTCTTCCGAATTAATCTTTGTTGTATTAAAAAAAGGTACTTTTAATTTTTGTGCTAACAACTCAAATTCTACTGCATCAGTTTTATATTCTGGTGCTTCCTTACAAGTTCCTATTAGCACTATTTCATTATTACTTTTAACAAGCAATTGTATTGTTTTATATAAAATCGATGTCCGCCCAAATATAGCAACCCGCATATTGCATTCCTCTTTTCCATCTATAATTCACGTATGAACTCAAATTCATATTCCCGCAATCGTGCCTCTGAAACCAACTTATTTAGAAATACTTCGGTCCCACATTCGGTACTTTTATTTCTATATTTTTTTAACTCGGAAAAATTATTATTAAAAATTTTACTTTTTTCATACCTATCTAGAGATTCCGTATTTAAAAAAATATGGATAGGATGAAAATTAAATACTCTTTCCATATCGAATTCATTACTTAAATAATAATTAATAGAATACTTTTCTTCATATTGCATATACAAATCATCTTCGAAAATGAATGGTATTCTTTGTAGTTCTCCTCCATGCCTCCATGGCTTTAAAACATTTCCCTTAGTTGGTGGTACATAAAGATTCAGTTCCTTTTTTAAGCCTATCTGCTGAAAAGCAGTTAATAATTGGCTTCCGCAAACAAGTGAATGGGAACGTACTGTTACCGCTTCCGGAATAATTGACTTTACTTCATTAAGTATTTGAATATAATCTATTTTTTTTGAATCATTTAGTAATAATTTATTAAAATTAGGATGAATTCCTAATTCAATCCGCTTATCACTTTTAATCACTTCTAATGTTTTAGTAACATTTGTAACATTTAATGTGACTTTGATATCCATTTTTTTAATAATATCATACCAATATTTCAGAACTTCTTCACTTGCCCAATCCATATCAAATGTAATAAAAATACGCTTTCTATTTTCCATTGTTATACCCTATGTTTTTTCTATTTGATGATTTTAAAGTACTATTATATTGTTCTTCCGTTCTTAAACTTCGTCCCTTTATTACTCGTTGAATTCTTTCTTGTGGACTCATAACCTCTTGTGTCCACCATGCTGGGTGAGTCAATACTTGTATTTTTTCATCTTTATTTTGTTCAAGAAATTCCTCTAATCTTTGATATCTCCAATATCCGTTCGAGTCAGAACAATATTTAAATCTAGTTACTATCTCTTTTGCATAAGCATTAATCATGCCATCATATTTCAATTCACTAAATTTGTTTAAGATTTCTTCAGTTGGATTATGAAAGGAAAAAGATAAAATTTCTTCTTCGAATAGTTCACTTAATATTTTTCTATTCTTCTTCAGTTGTTTTTCAAATTCACTTTGATTGATAAGCGAATTGTTACAAAAATCACAATCATAATGCAGTCCTACCTGATGCCCTAATTTTAATATTTCTCTTACCAGATTATAAATTTCTTTTTCAAAAAGATTATAAAAACAGCTATTCATATGCAAAAAATAAGTCGACTTAATTCCCATGCTATTTTCGATTCTTGCTAATTTACAAGCCCTATGTACTGAAAAATCAATATCATGTCTCATTAATATTATTCTATGTTCTTCTTTCAATGCATCACTAAAAAAAATACATTCTCGATCCTTTATGTATTTTTGTAGTAAATACTGATAATTACATTCTGTAAAATCTTCAAAATAATAATTCATTCTTTTTCACCTTTCAGTTGCTGCTTTTAGCCGGAATACCATATATTACATCACTGGGATTCAAAAAATTCTTTGTTACTACAGATCCCATTCCAACCACACAGTCTTGTGCTATTTCAACACCATCTCTAATAGCTACATTCATAAATAATTTGGTATTGTCCCCAATTTTAGCACTTCCTCCAATAATTGTTCCAGCAATAACCCATGCATTCTCTCCAACCATAACATTATGGGCAATATGGCACAAATTGTCTATTTTAGTTCCTTTTCCTATCGTTGTATCCCCAATAGTTCCTCTATCAATGCAGGTATTGGCACCAATTTCAACATTGTCCCCAATTATAACACTTCCCAAATGAGGAACTCTTATAAAAGAACCTTCCTTCTGACTATATCCATATCCTTCTTCTCCAATCACAGTTCCCGATTTTATAATACAATTCTTTCCTATTGTAGTATTTTTCTTGATAACAACATTATTATAGACTCTTGTACCGCTTGCTATCTTAACATTTTCCTCAATAATACAGCCGGCTCCTATACTAACATTTTTATCAATCTGGGCACTATCTGATATATTCGCTTTATTACTAATCCAATATTCTTCTTGTACATTAAAAAATCGCTCTACTATTGCAAAAAAAATCATTTTAGGATCTGTTACAATCAGTTTGTTTTTTCCTTTTACTATTTCTTTAGTTTCTTCATTCGTTACTAATAATGTTATTTCTTGAAATACATTCGGTTTTTCTATACCCGCTCGTATCCACGTCATTGTTCCCACTTTATATTGTAATAAACTTGATATTCCTATTATCTCATCGTCTGTATTACCATTAAATTCATATGAATAATCCTGTTCATCTAAAAACAACAGGATTTCTTGTATTTTAATTTTTTTTTCCATATTGCTTCAACCCCGCATTTTATTATCGCTAGCTTACTCCAAAATCAAGTCTCCATTTTCCCAATGAGAACCTCTATAATTTTCTTTTTGTATTCTTTCAAATATTCTTTTTGTATCTCTAGCCCGATTTGTAAATGTATGCTTTTCAATAATTAATTTTCTGCCATTGTTTGCTACTTCCTGCATATATTCGGGGTCCGCAAATATTTTCTTTGAAACCGCCAAAATGCTTTTAGGTGTTGCCTCAATCATATTTACATTTGGTTTAAACCCCATTTGTTCAGCCCCTGCTACGATATCGCCCACAAGTAGTGTTCCTGTTGCAGGTGCTTCAAAATATTTGTTAACAAATCCTTTCAAATTGGTTCCTTCTACATATGCACACTTAGATTGTCGCAATCCTCTTTGATACTGTTCTCTAAATGCAGCAATATCTTCTTCCTTTAAAGAATTCGCAATGAAAGAGGTTGCATTATGATCCAATGTATAAATAAGCTTTTCTATAATAGAATTGCATTTTGTATATTTCCATCTAACACTTCTGGTAGATTTATAAGGTAATTCAGGTGGAATCATTGCTTCATCCCATAATCGATATTCACTTTTCCGCAATTGCTCCCGGACTATAACCCGTTGTGGATACGAATTATTTGCAACTCCTGGTACATTCCAATCATATTTTCTTGTCGCCAAATCTGAAAAACAAAAATTACTCTCTAAACCTCCAAGCCATAAAATCGGAATTATCTGACTATGATATTCTTTTACTAATTCAACCTGAAGATTCGTAGTTCTTGTCTCTCCAAATTTTTTGTTTCCTAAATCTTTTGGAATAAATTCTTGTCCTACCCCAATGATAAAGAAACCCTGCTCCAGCAAATCCTTTAAATAGGTATATAGAAATTGTGGTATGGTAATATAATCGCGAATCAATTTCACTACCCTTATCACATTATGAATCTCTTTCAATTCCCTTATAATCGCTTTACTGTATCTTGATGCTTCATAAATACTATAGCTGTCAATTAAATATCTATGCCAAAAATAAAGCATCTCTGCATTTCCCATATTATTATCGATTGCTGACTCCAGTAAATAATTACCAACAATAATGACATCCGGTTTTCCATGTACTGCAATATAATTCTCCAAACCTCTATCTAATGTTTCTCTAGAAGAAAATCCCGGTCCGTAAAAGGAAACTTCCATTTCTTTTGCCATTGCATTTACATAATTTTTAAAATGTGGATTTGTATGGTCACAGTTTAAATCTATAATAAGTACTTTCATGATTTTATACCTCTTTTATCCTATCCTCTTTAAAACTCATCATTCTTTAATTTTTTCCACCAAATACAATGGTATTACAACGTATTGTTTGCAAGGTATCTCATTATTGTCAAGTACTTCCATCCATCTCAAATACTTTTTATCTGTCAGAATAAAAATGTACTCTTTTTCTATTATTTTTTTTTGGTATTTTTGAAGAGTTTCTTCAAATTTTTTAATATCAGTACTTCTCTTTACTTTTATTCCTAGATTTTCAAGATTTCTATACAATTGATCTGTCTTTGAAGGCTCACCTAAAATAACTATTTTATCTTTAGAGGTAAATCCACTCTCTCTAAGAAATTCTTCAATCATAATTTTCCTGATAATATTTTTATATACTATATCAAAACTAAAAATTATCTTTGACTTATTCAATTGGTTCATCCTCTTTTCAAAAAATTATCCTGAATCATATTTATAATTTTCATTTTAAATATAACTAAGCTATTCAAAGTTTTCTCAATATTATTATATTGCTTATTACTTTCTTCACACCTGCCACTTATAAATTTTTTAAATTCCGGTTGTAACCATTCAGTATTATCCGTGCACTTTCTATTTCTTATATCGGCATACGTTATTGTTCCTTTAATCTCTGGAATCATTCCAAGTGTTAACATTGCATGTGAATTAAAGCAATGAGGCTTTGTACACTTTTTCCCAATAGGCGCAAAAATAATTTTTTTATTTATATTATTATAAATATTTTGTGTGAATTCACTGCAATAACATTGTTTTGCTTCTCCTGTATATAAATTAACATTCAGCAACCATGCTCCTGCATAACAATACTCTTTACGTTTTATACCAAATGTTGATAATTTAAACTGAAACATTGGCGAGTCAAAAACGCTCCACGTTTCCGCATATTTTTTCTTCGACATATGTGACAAAATTCTCATGTCCGCATTTTCATTTCTTCCTACCGTTAATTGACATAGCGCACCCACTCGTTCAAGGCATACCTTTTTAATCTCTTCAATATAAGGTACCAACTCATCATGTGGCATCAACTCTACCGTAAATGAACAACCGTACTTTCTTACTAAATCTACATTATCAAAAAAAGTATCTAATAAATTATGTTTTAATAATTCCAGATAATGAAATGAGAATTTAAATTCTAAGCGCCTTAATAATCTCTTATCTAATTTTATAATTTCCTCAAATCTATTGGTAAGAGTTCCATTCGTTACAACTTCTAAATAGTGACCTTGTTTCAATAATATTTCTATAATCCCTACCATTTCTTTTGGAAGCATTGTTTCACCGACTGCACATAAGTTAAAAAGACAAGTCCCACCTAGTCGTTTTTTAGAATATGCTTTTCCAATAAAATCTAGATCATATTCAAATTTGGGAATCAAGTTTTTTCTTGCTCCAAGCTTAGGAACATAACAATAGCTGCAATGAAAATTACACGCCGATATAGGCATATTACAATTTATCAATCGTTTAATCTTTGGCATTCTTATATCTCCCTATAATTTAATATAACAATTCTGATTTAATAAAATTATAAATTTTATTTGCAATCGCTTGATGGCCCTTTTCATTCAAATGTACTCCATCACCACTCGGTGAATAACTACAAGAAAATAATTCCTTATTATTTTTTCTATTCCATGGTCTTAAACCGCTGCTACTATATAAATCAAGTACTGGTAAAGAATAGTGCCTTGCAACACGAATAACTGCATTTATATGATCTACATACTGCCCCGTTTCGCCCCAACAATAACCTCTTGGTGTTGATGTTATCACTCCAATTGGTTTATTTGGATATTTTGCAATTAATTTTCTGTAAAATATATGCAATCCACCATATAAAGTATCAGTTTGATCATCTTCAAAATTTCCTACAACTTTACCTCTATCATTAAGTGCACCAAATACTGTGATGAAATCTACATCTTTTGGGAATTCCGGAATCCTATCAAGCCATGATTTTGTTCCTTCATATTCAGTGATATATCCCGTTCCACTAGCGGCTACATTGATAACTTTACACTGCAATTTCCTTGCAGCATAGTAGTCATAATTTCTACCATTTTTTACTCTGAAATTATGTTCGCTAATACTATCTCCTATAATCAGCCATGTCTTTTTTTTTGTTGTTTTTCTTTGCAATCTAAAAATACTCTTCATCTAACCCTACCTCATAACCTATTCATACTGCAGATTACTCTTTTCAAATCATCAAATTTATTTTCTATTACACCAATATCATAATGACTTTTTTTTATATTTAGCAATTCTTGAAATGCTTTTTCAAATTCTTCTTTGTTTTCTACCAATTGAACATATTTATTATTTTTAATCCAATTATATCCACCTTGTACCTTCTTACTTTTATTGTTAAATGCAATACATGGTGTTCCTGTTATCGTTGCAAATAGCATTCCATGCAATCTGTCTGTAATTAACATCTCAGCTTTTGCTATCTTTTTTAAATGTTTCTCTACTATTTTTTTTCTATTTTCCGGCATAATTGGATATATCCTGGAAATATTATTAAGCACTGTAACTTTTCTTTGATATGAATTAATAACTTCCAAAATGTACTCATTCTCAAAAAAAACCTTTTCAATATCATTTCTAAGGCATAATAAGATACCATGTCTTTGATCTGTTAAATTATCATACCCTCGCAACGTTGTTACTAAATCCGGTGTTAAGATTATTTTTCTTTTCCCTTTTATCAAAATTTCTGCCCATTGAATAGATTGTTCATCTCTTACACATAGGGTTAGATTTTTATGCTTTGAATAGACTTTTTGATCCTTAGCTAATAAAGTGCACGCTTTATTTTCATAAAACATTGTTTGTGGTAAAACAATCATTTTACAATTTTTTAAATACTTAATTACATCTGTTACCATCTGATTGTCATCAGGCCACATAGTGCCAATATATCCGCCACCACATATAAATACTGTTCTTCCTTTTGTAAGCCAGCGGAACAAAAATGTATACTTGCGTATATATGGTTGTGGAATTTCTATTATATGAACACCTTTCATTATTTTCTCAAGAAATTGTATGGCTGCGATTGTAATTGCATGATCCCCTAGATTGTTATGTATTGGTGTACATATTAAAAATATCATTTTTCTATTTCTAAATTTTATATATTCCTTGCTAATCTTTAGATATGCCTTACACCAATCGACTAATTTATCCATATACACATCTCCATACCGTTCATGCTAACTTAGGTCATATATTATTATCTTTGGAAAATAAAATTTATTCAAACTTCATACACTACATCTTCTAAAGATATAATAGGGCAGTCTGTTTGTTTACTCAACTCTTTTTCAATTTCTTCAAATGCAAATACCGCTGTTACAATAATTGCATCTACTTCTGGTATTACATCGTCTGAATTGAGTACTTTTATCTCTGAAAATGTATTTGATGCATTATGGTCTATTGCACATGTCACTTCAATATCACTTGATTTTAATTCCTCAAGTAATCTTGTTCCCATTTCACCCATTCCATAAATCGCTATTGTTCTATATTTATTATCTTTAAAATATTGTGCTAAATTCTTATTTTCCTGTTTTAGAGCTAACCATTGATTTAACATATTATAATATGTTTTAAACTTATCAGCCTTAGAACTCTTCTTTTTTACTTCTTTTCCCACTACATAACCACTCGCTGATGCTCCTACGCCCATTCCAATAATTGCTGTTAATATTGCCATTCCTTTTTTCATATCCATTCTCCTTTATCTTTCATTAATTTTTTATTAACTCACTATTCATCAAATATTTTTTCAAGGTACGAAAACAAATATATACCCTATCCGCCGGTTTTTCCATTAACCCGAAAAATAATATTTTCATTATATATCTCATCGGAACTATTTTTGAAAGTCTTGGCCACTTTTCGTCTATTTGCAAAAGGTTATCTAATAATTCGTAACATGTATTTGCAATCATTTGATAATTTTTTTTCTTTATTTTATTTGATATTTTTCTTTGACTATTCCTTATAATTATTTCTTGCTTATACCCAACCCGCAAAATATCCAAATTTTTAAAACTAACTTTCTTTGTGGTAATGCTATCATTTGTTTTCCGGTAATAATATAACGGATTATTAGTCAATACAATCCGCGATGCATTGATAAATAGTTGTAGCTTTGCCACATTATCCTCATAAATAAGACCTACAGGGAATTTAACGTTGTGAAACAATTCTCTTGAAAATATTCCCCCGCATACATTTCCCCATCCTTTATCAAAATATCTTTCCAACGCTTGTTCTGTAGTACATACTTCTTCTTTAATTTTATGAGACGTTTTACCTATTTCTGTTTCTCTAAGAAATGTTTGTAATTTCACATAAGCAATATCAGCTTGAAATTTGTTTATCATTTGTATTAAATATGTAATCATATGCGGTGATATTAGATCATCAGCATCTACAAATGTAATATATTCGCCTGTCGCTAAATGAACCCCTAAATTTCTTGAATATGCAAGTCCATGGTTTTCCTGTCTATAATATTTAAAATTATCATATTTTAAATTGAATTTATGACAAATAGTATGACTTTCATCTGTGGAACCGTCATCAATACACACCAATTCATAATTTTTATAATCTGATTTATAAATTGCTTTGATACTATCTTCTATATATCTTTGTCCGTTATATACCGTCATAACAATCGTTACTTTTGGTTGCTTTGTCATTATATATCCCATCCATTTTTCAATTGTAAGCATATATTGTTCGGCTGATTATTCCCATAGAAAAAAAGCTTTTCCTACTTTTTCGCCGAATCTTTTTCTGCACATAGTCACAATTTCTTTTGCATTATCCTTTTTCATTATAATAGCCTGATCTGCAATTTTCTTTAACGTATCATAAAGCTTTTCCATTTCTTTATCATTATCAATACATCCTTCTTCGAAAAATATCTTATTCACCAATCTATATTCATCCTCTTCTAATAAAAAACCGCTTTTCTCCAACGCATATGTGTGTATGCTACTAATTGCACGAAATCGTTCTTCGTAATTATTCTCATTCATTTGTTGTGTTACGTTGTTATGTCCATTTCTCCAATACACTAAAACTTCGTCCAGATTACTTATTTTCGCTCCAGCTAACATACATTCAACCCAAAAGCGATAATCTTCTGCACCGAATTGATTCTCTTTGTATCGAATATTATGCTTATTAATAAACTTTGTTCTCATCATTACAGATGTATTTACAATTGTATTTCCTAATAATAAGTAAGCTTTAATATAATTGGGATTTAAATAAACTGACCATTGTTTATTCATGTCATTTCCATTTTTATCAATTCTTCTGGTATGCCCACCGACAATATCCACATCCTTATTTTCTTCAAGAAATTCTATTTCATGTTTGAGACGATATGGTAATGCAATATCATCATGATCTAATATTGCTATATATTCATTCCTGCACATATCTATAGCACGATTTCTACTATATGCAATCCCTCTATTTACATCGTTTTTATAAACTTGAATCCTGCTATCATTATAGGAATGAACTATGTTCATACTTTCATCATCTGATGCATCATCAACAATGACAATATTAAAATTTTGGTAGGTTTGGTTCAAGATACTATCTATTGTTTTGCCTATATATTTTTCTGCATTATATACTGGAATAATAACATCAACATTTTTCTTTATCATTGCTTTCCTCTTACACCTTTGATTGTAATTGATTGATTTCACTTAGTATTTTATCACAATATTCGCTTAATTTGCATTTATCCTTTATGATTTTTCTTGATCGTTGTCCAAATATAGGAAGCAATTCTCTTTTTTGTGAGATATATGCAATATATTTAGATAGTTGCGTAACATCACCTGTATTTGCTATCAAACCATTCCACTCATTTTGCACATATTCCTCTACACCGCTTACACTGGTAACTACTGGTATTATTCCATATGACATCGCCTCAAGCATCGAAATACTTGCCCCTTCAAAATCAGAAACACTTAAATAAATATCCTTATTCTTCCAGAATTGGTTCATTCGATCTCTTGAAACGCGCCCTAAAATTTCAATTTTTTCTTTATACTTATAATTTGTATGCCATAATTTTAATTTAGAAAAATAACTACCCTCTCCCGCTATTTCCAGATTATAATTGATGTTATTTTCATCCAGCCTTTCAATTACTTTAATCAATAAATCAATTCTCTTTTGGAATTTACTGATTCGGGCAGCAAATCCGATTTTTAAAGGCTTCTCATCCTCAAGTGTATATTTTTTTACAAAATCAATATCAAATTCTACAGGAGATTCTTTGTAGAATATTTTTTCCCTTGGAATCTGGTAGTGCTTAATGAATGTTTCATTGATCCTTTGGCTAACTCCCATTATCTTATCTGTATACGGTTCAAAGAACTTCTGTCTACGATATAACGCTATTTTATCATTATGTACAACAGAGACAATGCGTAATTCGTTTGGAAACATCTCTTTTACAATAATTCCTGCTATCATCGCTTGGCTTTGCCAATTTGAAATCAATGTACAAGGTAAAGATTTTACCAGTTCTGTTGCAAGTTCCAAAACAGATTGAAAGTATTGCATATAGTCTATATCAAATACTCTTGTTATATCCTCTATATTCTGCGGTATCGGTAAATCATTTCTGCGGCTAAATAATTCTACATTAATTTTTCTGTTTTTAAACTCTCTAAGCAATGTTATCGTCCATGATTCTATTCCACCCAAACATATTCCTGCATCAATAAGTTCAAATACTATTTTTGAATTTTTATTTCCACCATAAAATTTTCTTATCTCTTCAAATTCTGTTTTGTGTTTATTAAGTGCTTCTAAAATTAATGTCTCTTTTAAGATCAGATTGTTTAAAACACCCATTCCCTGTAATTGTTCTTCTATCTCCTGCTGATAGTCACTTGCAATTACAATTCCATACTCCTTTTCTTTCAAAACCAATGGATCTCTTACTTCTTTTTTTTCTACAATGTTTCCCCACTTATTAGAATCATTATCTACAAAAAAAGAAAAATCAATATTCAAATTTTGAAATGTCTGTGCTACTTTAATTGCTCCACCCGATGCACCGAATATTACTATTTCCATATTTGCTCCCATCCTCGTCCTGCAAATAATATTTAAAACATTTATACCGAAAAAATTCCAGGATTTCTTTTTCCCTTAAATTTTTCTAAAATATAATCCTTTATTTCACTAATAGAAAATAGCGAAGTAATAATAAAATTCTCATTGCTTCTCTTCATTGCTTCTTCCAGTCCTATTACTTCAACACCTTCTTTTTGAGTACCCCAGAGAGATTCCTTGCGGTCTATGAAACAATTCACCTTGATTCCATAAAGTCTGCATATAAAATGAAATTGTCTGCCATTCTCTCCAGCCCCATATAGGGCTACCTCATGAATATCATCTGCTTGGACTCGTTCCAAAACTTCCTGCATAGATTTCATGATTTCATTCTGGCTCTTTTCTTTCAACACCTTTCGGACATAGTAGAATTCATCTTTTAATGTGATTAATCCCTTTGGCCATACCACATTACTATTTTCATAGGTGTAACTCACATTACATTTATCAATATAGGCGATACCTTTTTCTTCAAGCAATGCTATATCGGCTTTCGTAATAACGCTTTCCTGATAATTTGTTCCGAAATTGGTGTCAGCTTCGATATTGGTGAATAATTGTGCTTCTTCTATTCTCGGTAGATCAATCAGACGATGAATCAACATTAATGCTTCTCTGCTATTTGATACACACTCCTTAGCCAATTCTTCTTTATTTTCCTGAAACTTAAACCAATTTTGCTGATAATCAAATATTCCCTGGAATACATCTTGTAAAAATATATTGCTGACCGCCTGTCCTTTTATTGGTTCTATTCTCTTAGTAATACCATTCAACTGATAGCCAATGGTACTTCCTTCTGTAACTGAAATTAGTTTTTCCAACACATCTGTTGTTCTATGTATGGTTGTAATAAGATCTGAATTTTCTGTCATCGTACTACAATAACCTTCAAAATGAATGCCTTGAAACAGCTTGTCTCCTGTTACTCCAATAGCAAGAAAATGTGTCATCTTGGATTCTATCTTTTCTTGGTGTAACGCTTGTTCCATCCACATTTGTATTCTACCAAAAAAACCAATATCAATAGTTGCTGCGTTAGTAAAATCACCTACTTCCTGTTTCAAATAAGTGATTAATAATTGACGTTGCCTTCTTACATATGCCTCCATTTTTTTTATACTAGAAGGTTGTAGCATCTCTAATATAAAAGCTTCCTTTAATGTCAATTCACAAAATGATTGTTTATGTGCTTCCTTTAATTTCACATCAAAGTACGACTGAAATTTCAAAAAATCACTTGGAGATAAGCCCATCAATACAATTGCTTCCTGGATAGTGAGATTTCTTGCCCCAATCATATTTTCAATTTCTTCCCGATCAATTTTTTGAATGGATGGAATATAAGTGACTTTTCGGGAAATATAAATTGGTTTGATTTCTATCGCAAGTTTTCTCTTTTTTACTTCCTGATCTAATAATTTTCCCAGCAAATACCCTTCTCGCATCAATGGATAGATTCTATTTATATGTAATGCTTCCATTCTATCCACAACCCAGCTGATATATAAAGATAAAAATGGTCCCATAATACTTGCTCCAATTTCATAAGCAGATAAGTTTTTACCATTTTTTTGTGTTACTGTTAATTTACGTAATGACAATAGTTGTGGCAATGGTACATTATGTCTTATTTTTTCATAATCATATATACTATACATTTTATCAGGAACCACATCATAATAAATTGCTCGCAAGCCCTTTTTTATTGCTTGGTCATAATCACTATCTCGATTATCTCCAATATGTAGTATTGTTTCTTTATTGATTTTTGGATATTTTTCAAATAGCTTTTGATATAGTTCTCCATTCTGTTTATTGCATTGATGCTCGCAGGATACTATGATATCATCTATATCTAATAACAATATACCATTTATTTCTAATATGTCTTCTATCTGTTTTGCAGTCAGATACATATCAGAAGTTAAAACAATCTTTTTTCCATTCTCTTTTGCTTCTTTAATAACTTCACATATTTCTGGATTAGCGTAACAATATTCCTTTTCTGTATCCAATTCCAACCGCATTAATAAAGCTTTGTCATTCGCAATAAAAGAAGGCATTTCCTCATAAATATTTTCTAAAAATACTTCTCTATTTTTATGCTTATTGCGTGCTCTTCTTTCCATCTCCACACGTAGTTTTTGGAATTCATTACCAAATAAATCTATTCTATTTATCTGCTTTTGTTTTGCCTTGTTCCACATAATGGGAAAAATATCTATTGGCTTGGCAACAGCACGAAATAACAATGTGTCAAAAATATCCAAACTAAGCAATTCAATTTTGTCCCACTGAATATTCATATGAGCTCCTTCTTTTTCCAACCGCCAAATTTTATTCTCTTAAAAGCGCAAAGAAACTCTGTGACCCACTTGTTCGCAAGTAACAGAGTTTTGTATGTTAAATCTTCTCTTTCCGTATTGATCATCATGATTTTATCCCCCGAATCCATTCGATATGATATATATCGACTTAATTCTTACATTTCTTTAGTTCATTTTCTCTAAAATAACCTTATCTCCTAATCTATTTACTTTTTAACTTTCAATATATTTCAAGATATTCTTCATCCGCCTCATACCATCTCTTAAACCGTTTTTTGGTTTCCATCCAATCTCACATAGTTTTGTCGCATCCAATACTTCACACTGCATCTTGGAATATCCCGTTTTCTCTATATGATCGGGTAATTCCATACGAATACCAACTCCGAATACTTCTGCCAGGCATTCAGCATACTGTCGAATCGTAACATTACTGTCATTATTTGCCACATTATATGCTTCCCCTTCTTTTCCTTCAAGCATTAAAAGTAAGATTCCTTCCACCGCATCCTGCACATAGCAATAGGAACGCAGTTGTTTTCCCTCGCTTTTCATCACGATATCTTCCCCCATAAGCGCATTGCGAAGAAATTGCGCATCTGCACGCATATTCTCTTCTTGAACAGTCGCACCATAGATATAAGATAACCGGGCAACGATTGTACAAATACTATATTCATTATAGTAGGACAAGCATAGGGTCTCAGCTGCTCGTTTACTTTCTGGATAGCAGGCGCGGATATTCATACTGTCGACCATGCCGATATTTTCTTCAATCCATCCTGTTTCCGAAGTCATGACAGTTTCCCCATAAATTTCTCCTGAACTCAAAAACACGATTTTCTTCACTTTATTTTGCACTTCCTGTGACACCGCATAATCCAAGATATTCATAGTACCTACAAGATTTGCCTTCATTGTCTCTACTGGTTGTGTAGCAAAAGCCTTAGGATGTGCATTTCCAGCTGCATGCACGATGTAGTCCCATGTATGACCTTTGAATAAATCCTGTTGGCATACATCTCCCACCAGTAACTCAAAGTCTTCTTGATCCAGGTAATCTGCAAAACGTTTTCTTGCTTTCTCTTTACTTCTTGCAAGAGCAGTAATACGCATATTTAACCTTAATACCTCATTCATTTTAATCAATGCATCCGTTAAGTAGGAAGCAATTAATCCATTTGCTCCTGTAATTAAGATTCTTTGATTTTGAAGTTTCTCATATGATATATCAAGATGACACATTTCCATTAACTCTTCCTGATATTCCTTGTTATTTCCCCACGTCATAATCATTTCATCCACTCATCCTTTTTAGAATGCAACAACGCCTTAAAAATCTCAATATCATCTGTCGTAGTTAATTTCAGATTCTTTTCTGAACCCGTAGAAAAAAATATTTCTTCCCCCAATTCGATCATTAATGTGCAGGTTGCAATCGAATTGCTGATTCCTCTTTTTCCTGCCTCTTCATGAGCCCATACTAACTTATCAAGATAAAAAGCCTGTGGTGTCTGTGTTCTTGCCAAATGTTCCCTCGGTACTGATTCCTTAGAACTTTCTTTATCCGAAGTCAGTAACATCGCCTCGGCACATGGAATTACCGTAATTGCAGAACCATGCTGCATGCAGCAACTAATGTTATCCGATATAATCTCCTGAGATACCATAGGTCTGATTGCATCATGAATCAGAACCATATCATCACCTTTTGCAACTTTAGCCAGTCCCATTACCCCATTTCTTAAGGAGGCTTGTCCATTATTTCCACCGCCGAATACCCATTTCAGCTTTGTAATATTGAACTGGTTCGCATATGCTTTTAATATTTCTCCCCAACCTTCCAGACATACAACCGCTATTGCATCAATATTAGGGTGTTTCTGAAATGCTTCCAGTGTATATACAATCACGGGTCTGTCATTCACATTGATAAATTGTTTCGGGATATCCTGTTTCATTCTTTGCCCGCTACCACCGGCGATCAGCATTGCGATATTCATAAGTCACCTCATTTTCTTCTACTTACTGCCTGAGATAATCAGCAGTATTTTGTTCTATTTTCTATCATAGGTATTTTTTAGCTAATTAATTTATTTATCTTCTCGAATAAGCGTACCGAAGATTTTCCGTCAACCGTCTGAAATATTCTTGCCCTTGATTCTAATCTTTTTTCCTGAAAGCTGTCATTTTCCAATACTTTTTCCATACATTCCATAAGTTCCGGCATTGTCTTCGCTTTTCGTTCCGGCATATAGGCATCATGTTCAATATAGCTGTCCCTTGTATTTTCAGAATACAATTCCCAATCGTAGTGGAATGCAATCACCGGACGATTCAGTAACATATAATCTGAATAGACTGAGGAATAATCCGTAATCAGCAGATCTACCTTTTTTAAGAAGGAATAGATATCTATTTCCGCATCCGCATTCAGGATATTAGAATAGTGTATTCTTTCAAATTCTTTTTTCAATTTAGACTTAGGATGCAGCTTCGTTATCACCGTTATATTTTTCCGCTGTAAAAAATCATTAAATTTCTTTAGGTCCATTACCTCAAAGAAAACTTTTTCAGAGTCTCTAAAAGTGGGCATATATGCTGCAATCTTTTGCTTTCGTTCTTTTAATTCTTCTATTTTTAATAATAATTTTTGTTCCATTTGTGTGCACAAATTTGTAATACAACTTTCTTTCCTCTCAAATAACATGTCATTACGCGGATAACCTTCTACAATAATATGTTTCAGATCCGTATTAAAAGCAGATGTAAATATCTCAGCCATCGTATCAGAAGTAGCCAATGTATAATGATTTGGCTTTTCATCCGATAATCTGCGCAGCCACGTGCACCATTTTTCCCATGAATTTTTAGGGTGTCTGATTTTATCAAATACATTATCATGGTTTGTCTTTTTGTTACCTGACCCATGCCAAAGATTGATTTTTACAGCTCCTCCGGATAACCAAAAATTTATATCTTTGGAATAATTGTCAAAGATGTACACTTTTGCTCTCAGTGAATACCAAATTCCCTTCCAGGAACGGTAGTAATAGGCCTCATATTTATATTCTTGTAAGAATCGTACGATTTGCTTATTGTGTGAGATCCAAATTGGTCTGATGCGATCTGTTGTATTCTGTGAAGCATATAGGTAAAGATATCGTGGGTTCTCTGAAAATCTTTTTCCAAAAGTACATCCAAAAGCCCATACTCTCTTACTTCTGGGTACTAAAAAAGAGAATCCATACACTGGCAACAAAAACAATTGTGACCAATATTTGATTCTCTCTGTTAGTTTTTTTCTCATATGCATCATCCTTGACCTTTTCCTATTTACTTAATATTTTATCGGCATAATCTATGATTTTCTAAAGGTCTCCTGGGTGATAATTAAAGTTGCTTATTCTCCAAAGTTTACCATTTCTTCAGGAAAGTCTTTCTTTCCATCGGATCCAGCTTACTGATCTCAGGATCTTTATAATAAGAGTCACTTTTCATATGTTGTGTGGATACTTCTTCAAAGATTGCTCCCTTGGCAGATGAAAAGGAATGATATTCTCCTCGCAGTACAGTCTGTATATCTCCGGGGTTCAGTTTTTTCTCCTTACCTCCGTCCATCTGTATTGTAAGGTCTCCGTACAATACCTGGAATGTCTCTTCCTTAATCCTGTGCGCGTGTTCAGGATGCTTCTGTCCCGGAAGAACAATAATATATTTTTTGCAATATTCACGATTGATAATATTAATAATAATGGCTCCGTGTTGTCTGAAATGTTTCATTCCATAGTGATGTGACAATTCCACTTCAAAATCATCACCTAATGCAATGCCTGCCTCGTATAGCATACCTTTTGCATCATGAATTGCATTACGTACCACCCCGACACCTGTTATCTTTGCCGTTTCTGTTATCTTTTCATTTGCTTTATATGCTTTACTTGCAATAATACCATCTTTGAACTGTCCGCTTGTAAGCTGTTTGTCCTGACAAGGCATTGCAAAATATACATCGCTTTCAGCAATCGGTTCGCCCTCTGCAATATCATGTCTGGCATAGACACCACGCATCAATGATTGTAAAGAATCTATCTCAGCCTGTGTAACATACTTGTCATTTTCTTTACGCACATTACAGATCTCTCTTGCAAGTATGGCAGATTCCACCCATCTGTCTGCCTGTTCCGGACTCATGGAATATGCATTCAGCTGAATTGTCTTAGTCGGAAGACCGACATGGCGCTCCAGAATCTTAGCCCCTTTTGCAATCGCTAACATGGTTACTCTATTATCGTCTGGATCTTCATGCCCGGAATAGCCTATGGTAATATCCCGGTATCTGCGATTCATACGATCAATAAAATCGAGCTGCAATCCCTTTAATGGTGCAGGATATTCTGCAACACAATGTAAAAATGCAAATTCACATCCTTTATGTGTAAAGAAATTATATATCTTGTCTATATCTGATAATGTCTTACCGCCTGTTGAGATAATAAGCGGTTGCATAGATTGTGCCGCCTTTGTCAATAGCGGCCAGTCAAGTGAACTGCAGCTAGCAATTTTTATAATATCAAGTCCCTGATCCATGCACCATTCAACACCTGTCTCGTCAAACGGAGTGGCCATTGTAATCATTCCTTCTGCACGAACCGCGTCTACTAACTGAGAAAATTGTTCATAGTTCAATCTGGTGCTCATGAATCTTGGAATATGGTTTACATCTTT
The DNA here is from genome assembly GCA_023398375.1 of Bacillota bacterium. Taxonomy (GTDB): domain Bacteria; phylum Bacillota; class Clostridia; order Lachnospirales; family Lachnospiraceae; genus SZUA-378. The sequence continues at coordinate 198,675 of JAEWSH010000061.1, forward strand.
TCTATCGATAAAATCAGGATGAATAAATGTATCCAGATCCCGGTATTGCAGCTTTACTGCTGCTTTGACGTTATGCTTTCGCGCTATTTTCCCCATTTCCTTTATAATATCGATTCCGTGTTCTACACTTCCCTGATGACTATTTGCCATCTCAAAAATATATAAGTCTTCAAATATCTTTCCATTTCCCATGACTATTCCTCCCTTGTACCTACTGTTCTTTTTAATAAATCTCCCAGAACACTGCCTTCCTCCGCTAAAACATTTGTAATATTATAATTTTCTAATTGTTGTAATATTTTTTTGTATTGACCAATATTTGGCATTAATTTATGCGGCATAATACAAGTAAATGTCTGCTGTTTATACGTAAGTTCAACTGTTGGTGCTGCCGCTTTTTTCGGAACCATCCGCTCTCCATAGAGAGGCAGCATTCCGTTTTCAGCACCATATTCGCCGGATAAAATGACAATCACCTTTTTTGCATCTTGAACAAGACTGGTACACTTATCAAGTATATCATTATTTACTTCCTGCCCATAATCTTTTGTCAAAACTGCTACAACTACCTCTTCTTTACTTTTTTCAGGTCTTAGTGACGTAAAAAATTCTTTTAATTCGTCATAATACTTATCCAGTAGTTGTTGATATAATTGTTTTCCTATTGCAGCATCATTACGATCCAGATACCACCATAAATAATACCTTTGTCTGTTATGTAAAAATGTATTGTCACAAATTGTCTGTTCCAATGCTTCCAAATATTTTCTGTCATTTGCACTTACATATAAAAACGATAGCATTATGGTTTGATAAATGATCATATCTTCTTTTAATGCAGTGCTATGCTCATACATGGTATTTAATAACTTATCATATTCTTCCTTTTTCTTTAATTCAATGATTTGATCCAGAAAATGTACAAGTTCTATGTATCCTTCCATATCCATATTTGGATCTATATATCGATGAACAATTTCCCATTTATTTTGCACATCACTATCTTTGAATCTCCCTTTGTTTCCCTTAAGTAGCTCATCAAAGTATCCCCTTGCCACACTTAACCTATACACAATACTTCTTCTAGTATTTGTAACTGCTTCTTTCATCATAGATAAGTAAGATGTACCTTTTTCAATTACCTCTAGTAATTCTTTTTGTTCATCTTCCTTTATCTTATATACATTCTCAAGAAATTGTCCTACCCGCTCCTGCACAAGGCACTCTGGATAATACATAATAGGTGCACTCCCCAAATAATCTGTTAATTGTTGAGTTTTTTCATATAATTTAATGAACTTTTGATTATGATATGATTTTTTCAATACCATTTGCTTCATTTTATCATAACCATAAATACCTTGCCGTATATTATTTTCTGCCTCCTCCAGTTGGTCATCCATGCTCTCCATATATTTAATAAATTCCATGCTTTCTTTTTTATTAAATAAATCAGCAGTCCATTGAAAAATTGCAGACATATTTATTTCCTTCACACAATAGGTTGCAATTGCTTCTTTCAACGTGCTTACTGTAGCACCATGTATCTTAGCACCTCCCTCCGTTGCATTAACAACAAGAAGATTTGGTTTCAAAGTAATCTCACGTTCAAACCAATCTCGATATAATTTAAACTCCGCTGAAGACAATATTAGTTCTCCATCTGCTCCTTCTAAATAGCAACTTGTCGGACTAATATCAATATTCCAGGTAGACCGAAGACTCCCTTCTGCATGCGTTTTATTATCTGTATAAGCTAGATCCTGTCCTACTAAGATAAATCTATCTATACCAACCGATTCAGCGAAACTCATTGCATCCGTAGCCACAGATCCACCACTTGATAGAAGTGGTAGCACAATATGATGTTCTGTAAGAAATTTTTGAATATGTGGATTGGCATCATTGATAAAAAAGCAAGATGCGCGATGTCCTGCGATTGCTACAGCGCAGGTATGTAAATTGCCTACTAAAGGAATATCTTTTACCCTGTCATCTGCAAAATGAGAAGAATTCTTATTGGCATCTACGCATACAAACATATCAGGTACAATATCATGCTTCAAAAGTACACTTACTGCGCTGTCGGCAGCAATAATAAGAGATTTACCCTTTGCCTGCCGTAACTCTTCTATATTCTTATTTAAGGAAGGTCCTGATGACACAATAATTGCAGTTGTCTCATGTGGCATGTATGCCCATAAACTTGAGATGCTTTTACTAGTGCAAAAATAAGGATAATTTTCAAATGAATTATAATAAAAACTTCTACCAAACCGCTGAAGTACGACTCGATTTGAAATAACACTTTCTATCACTTGATTATAAATCTCAAAAACATAATTATATTTTTCCGGAAACATCTTTGCATAATTCAGATATTCACTGAATCTTGCACCTGTAATATCCGCATAGTCTAAATTATTTGCCCATAATGTATAAAGGTCCTGTTCTCCTTTTTCCATTTCCCCACACATAATTTCCACGCGTCCGGAAGATAAAATGTCCGAAAAATCAAACTCTGAAAGCACACATTTTAATAATTGTATCGTAGGTTCATAAATAAATATCTTTACTTCTTTGTTCGTATTTTGAAGAAGCGTCCTTACGAACATACCATTTCCAATTCCAAACATCAGATATTTAGAATTATAGAAAGCATCAATTCCCTGCTTCCATTTCTTCAAAAGCTCTTCTGAGTTATACATGGAATCTAATTGAAAGAAAACATCTTCCTTTTGCGCATAAAGCACCTTTCTTCCCTCTATGACTTCCACTCCGAAATGATACCCGCTATTTTTTGCTTTTTCTATTTCATTTACCTCTGATAATAGACTTTTTAATGCCATCTCTTCGGGCATTGCATTTATATTTGCTTGAAATTGGGTTGTATTCTGACCATTCAACATTTGACTACTCCAATCCTTTTTCCTTAATCATCTGTACATATTCCAACAAATTCGGTCTCGTTTCATGATATAAGATATCTATTGCTAAAAAACGATCTTCCCCGCTCAATGCAGTCGTGATACGTTCCAATTGTCCTACCCAGTATTCCTGTTCCTCTTTCTTATCTGATAATTCCCTCCGCTCATAGGAGGCTACAATTCCTGGAAACACCTTTTTCAAAGGTTCTGCCAGCACTGACAGAAGATTTGGCAGTTCAATTTTTTCCTGCCCCAATAAGATCAAAGTATATTTATCAATTATCGCTGTCAAAATGTCTATTTCTAATAATAACTGTTCCATAAAAACCTCTTTTTTCGACCTTTTACACTATAATATAGTATTTCTCTTAAATAAACAATAGGAAACAAAACCCGTTTCACTGAAAAAAAGGATTGACATATGCCAATCCCTTTTTCCATTAAAGTAGTCATTATCCAAGTAATGACAGAACTCCTTGATTTGACTGATTTGCTTGTGCAAGCATTGACTGACCAGCTTGTTGTAGAATATTGTTCTTGCTGTATTCTACCATTGTCTTAGCCATATCTGTATCGCGGATAGCAGATTCAGCTGCTGTTGTATTTTCAACAATGTTATCTAAGTTGGCAATCGTGTGCTCTAAACGGTTCTGAATAGCACCAAGTGAAGAACGAAGTTTTGATACAGCTGCAATAGCCTGTGTAATTCTGCTGATAGCCTGTTGTGCTGCATATTGTGTAGATACACATACCCATTTACCTGTAACGTCTTTTGTTCCATCTTTGTCGCTGTGCTGTAAAGAATTTCTAAGACCAAGTCCTGTAGCTCCAAAGCTCTTCATTGTCTTGTCTTCAAAAGTAATTGTATTACCATCTTTGTCATAAAAATCAATATCTTTGATCTTGCTATTGATATTGTTCATATTGATGGAGATCGTAATTCTCTGTGTGCTTACATTAGCTGCACCTACCTGAACTGTGTTAGAGAAAGAACCATCTAATAATTTCAATGTGTTGAATTCAGTAGATTGTTTTACTCTTGAGATTTCTGAACAAAGAGCATTTACTTCTGCCTGGATGGCACGTCTGTCAGCTGTAGTGTTAGTACCTGTAGATGACTTAACTGCCAATTCGTTCATACGCTGTAACATACTATGTACTTCTGTCAATGCACCTTCAGCTGTCTGTACACAAGATACACCATCTTGAGCATTAGAAGAAGCCTGTGTAAGTCCTCTGATCTGGCTTCTCATTTTTTCACTGATTGTCAATCCTGCTGCATCATCTGCTGCACGGTTGATCTTATAACCAGATGATAATTTTTCTGTTACTTTAGCCTGTGATGATGTTGTAACGCCTAACTGTCTGTTAGAGTTCAGCGCTGTCATGTTGTGTTGTACTACCATAATTTTTTTCCTCCTTGAATATATGGTGGCTTCCATGCCACTCACTTTTGTTTGTAATGAAGCTTGCCAGCCGTACGCTCTTTTAAGATTCATCACTTTTTGTTAAGTAAGTTTCTTTACTCATATATTATATCGGAATAAAGATTCAAAACTTTATACCGGATAATATCTTTTTTTATTTTTTTGTGTCGAGCAATTGGGGATCAACACGGTTAACACGATTCATATTTTTATGATAACTGTTAGCTGCTGTTGTTATTTTTTGAGATGCCCGAAGTCTTTTTCTGGCATGAGAAAAATATGCTTCGATCGTTGTTTTATTCTTCATTTCCATTCTTTGTATCTTGACACTTTGATCTGTAATCACTGTAATCAACTGCTGCATCTGCAATATTTCTTTGGCATACACTGATTTATTTGCATTCAGCATCTGTTTTACACGCTTATAAAGAATCTCAAAACCAATATCCAGTTCATCCAGTTTCTGTATCAGATCTGTTTTTTGCATTGTATATTTCTCAAATCCATCCAGATCCACCGGTTCTGATTGGAAAATGTCATACTGCTTCTGGCTTTTATCTATGATCTGGCTCAGAATATGTGTTTTTTTTTGCAGGCTCTCCACTAATATTTGCACATAATTATTTTCCATCGTCACCCTCTCCGGTAATATCTACTCGTTTCCTTCTATCTGCCTTGTGCCCTTTTCATTACTTCACTCCAAGTATCGCGCATACCACGCAGATGTGTCAATACCTCTTCTAATAGATCCTTATCTTTTTTTGCATTTGCCTCTCGCAGGCATTCCAGCAGATAGTTATATACCGCATCAAAATCTTTTGCGACTTCATAGGAACGGTTGAGCGTGATTTGAAACTCTTCTATGATTCTTTGCGTCTTCATAATGCTATTGTGCGCCTTTTCTATATTTCCCTGCTCTATTCCCATAATCGCCATATTACAGAATTTAATCGCTCCTTCATAGAGCATCAATGTAAGCTCTGCCGGCGATGCTGTCATTATTTTGTTATTCTGGTACTGTGCATATGCATGATTCATCTGCATGATAGGTGCCTCCTTGTTCCTATTCTGCTATTTATTATTTGTACAATTCATCAATAGAACTCTTATCTGAACAGCGAGCTTACCGCACTCTGGGTCGAATTCAATTTGGACATTGCCACTTCCATTGCACTGAACTGCGAATAATATTTATCTTCCAAGCTGGTCAGACGCTTTTCCTGTGCTTTGATCTGATCCGTATAATCATCATACTCTCTCTGCATCTTTTTGTCATCATAGATATTATAAATACTTCTGTAATAACTGCTGCTCATTAATTTATTTAACTTATTATACATATTCGTTGTCAGCTTTGAGAAGAAAGAAGTAACACCGTCTAAGTCATTGGCAATCGCCGTTTTCAATTTATCCGTCTTGTTTTGAAAAGCGCTGTCGGTAGAATCACCGTCGATATGGTATGCGCCTTTTTCATTTTTGCCCGACAAAAAATAGCTCAATGTCTCGATCCCAAAATCTGATAATGTCGTTTTCTTGCCATCAATTGTAAAACTTTCCAGCATAGCAGTTTTAAACGTGGAAGTAACCGAACTAAGGTTGGAATCCCTGCGTAATAACGCTGCCTTGATTTTTGCTTCCCAGTCCTCGATCTGAGTATCGGTCATAGCATCCTTTTCATCATTGGACAACGGCTCATATCCTTTTGCGGAATCCGCATTATATAAAGAATCAAATTCATTCACCAGTGAATTATATCCTGTTATGAAATCTTTTATCATCTTGTAAATTCCATCCACATCATCCTGTGTGTTGATCGTGGTCGGTGTGTAAGTCGTTTTTGATGATGCTACATTAGCAGCATTTTTGTCTACCTCATTTCCGTCGGCATCGTAATATTTCGTGGTACTCGCTGACAGAACTTGTGCCGTAATCGTCAGGCCATTGACAGAAAAACTGTTATTGGAAGATTCGAACTCTGCTCCGTTCAATTCAATCAGGGCATTCTGACCATTAATGCGGACTGCAGAAGCACCGTCTCCCAACGAAGTAATATATTTGGCGCTTGCTATCTTAGCATCCAGTTGTGTCTTTGCGCGATCTGCAAGTGTAGGCTCCCCCCCGCCATTCAATAATAGATTATTACTGTCTATTTTACCTTGTGCGCCAGATACAGCCTCGTCAAAGCCTCTAACCGAATAAACAACCTGAAGGTTCTTCTCTATCTCTATTTTTTCCGCGTCCAGTGCCGCTTTTTGTTCTTCATAATCACTTGCGTTTTTATCTAACGCTGCATATCTTGCATTAAAATCTGTTGCCGCTGCTTCCATATTGGTAATTTTTTCTGCAAGCGTACCTCCTGCAATGGAATCATAAATTTGCTGATTCGTAGCACTGGAAGTATCGTTTTCGACAGAATTCTTGGCAAGATATTCTGTCTTAGCTGAATTATAACTGTCTATCTGTGCCTGATATGTAGTATTCTGATCTATATATATTTGCCGGATCTTTGATAAAGTGGAATTATATGCATCGGTATAAGCTGCCGTCCCCTCTTCCAAAGCCGCGTATGCTCTTGTTGCATCATCAATGTCACTGCCTGCGACCAGACCTAATGAAGCTAACGCTGAGGTACCAGCATCATTTGTACCGGTTAATGTAAAATCATTCTCTTTCCCACTTGATTTCGCACTAATAAAAAACCGCTGATTGGTAGCATCAAAACTCGCCGTAACTCCCGCATTTGTGAATTTTGCAGCAACCGCTTCTATCGTATCCGTACCGGAAAGAGAGATCGTTGTGTCTTTTCCTCCCACCGACACTTTAATATTTGCTGTTTCTCCTGCGCCTACTGCTCCAATCTGAGCCATTGTAGTCGATAATTTGTAGGAACTGCCTGAACTTAGCTTTGCCCCTGTCAAATAACCGGGCTTGGCAAGCTGCTTCACCGCAAGTGTCTGGCTTCCGTTGGTCGCGGTGTCGCTCGCCACGATTTTTGCAATGTTGGAGTCCGTTATGCTCGTAGTTTTCTTTTTGTAAGTACCTTCAAATTTCATAGTAGACAATGTACCGTTAAAAAAATTACCTACCTTTGTATTTAATGTATTCCATGCTGATTGGGTCCATTTCAGCTTTGTCTGTTTTTTTTCCAGTTCTGTTTTTTTTGCGCTTTCTGCCTTCACCAGTTCTTTTACGATACTATCCGTATCCATTCCCGAATTAAGACCCGAGATTCTAATTGACATAGTCGTACCCCCTATCGTTTTTCATCCACCATAAGTCCGGCCAGTTCCCATGCCTTCGCTATCATGTCCAGTGTCTTTTCCGGTGGAAATTCCTTAATAACATCTTTCGTATCCTTATCGACTATCTTAATTGTAACCCGGTTGGTCTTCTCATGAATCCCAAAAATAGCCTCGGAATTTAACATTTTCTTATTTAACTCTTCTACTGCTTTCTTGATCTTTTCGTTTGCGCTCTGTTGATTCTGCTGCCCCTGTTTTTCGTTCTCTTTCTCTCTGTCCGCATCTGCTGCCTTATCTATGGCGCTTGCAGCATCTTTTGCACTATTTAGTACTGCTTCTGTGATAACTTCCTTGTTATCAGCGTCTGTCTTCTGTACGGTGTCAATTTTTTGTACTGCCTGTACCTGATATGCTGTGGCAGTGTTTAATGGTTCAATTGCCATCCCAATCACCTCCGTGTGATGTCCAAGATTCATTCGTTATTAATCTCCCTATAGCAGTATCTGCTATCTAGCATTTATATCGGTAAATAAACAAAAAATGTTTATAGTAACTATAAACATTTTGTCTTTCATTATATCAATTTCTTCAATTCCTCAATTCCTTGCGCATCCATCGCCTCTTTATTGGCTTCCTGAATCTGAATATATACTTCTTTTCGATAAATCGGTACTTCTTTCGGTGCCGTGATACCAAGTTTTACCTGTTCTCCTTTAATTTCCAGAACAGTTATTTCAATATTATTATTGATGATAAGGGCATCATTTTTCTTCCTGGATAATGCTAGCATATCATTTGCCCTCCTTTTCTGCTGCTTCTTTCGCTGCAAGCAGCATTTCATAAATCGGATATTTCACCTGATATGTTTCGCCTTCCACAATAATCTGACATGCCTTTTTTTCTTTCGCATTAATGATGACAGGCGCTTTGAGATTGACAGACATTTTTGTAATATCCTTAGGAACTGTTACTGTTACGAGCACAAGCATTTCATCCGGCTGCAATTCCCCAAGTGATAGAAATAGTTCATCGTTTACCTGCGGATCATAATTATCAAAAATCACCAATGGATCTACTACCGGTAATGCAAACTCCGGCTTCTGCATAGATTGCAGCCAGCGAATACCTGCATTTTCTCCGTCTTCTCCATCGTGAATCAATGCAAACTCTGTCAGATCCGGATATCCGATGATTCCATTTATAAATCGGATAATTTTATCCTCATCAATTGTTACTTCTCCAAATATTCTTGTATCCACTACCATACTATATGCTCCTATCCACGGCCTCCGGCCGCTATCGCTATTCTTATATGTAGTTCATCAAAGAGTTCTGTACGATCTTACTTGTTGCCAACAGTGCTGCATCATACGCTGTCTGGGCACTTTTTAACTGAATTGACAATTCCGCTATATCAGCACCTTCATTTTCAGTTACCAGCCCCTTAAAGTTTGTTTGCTGTGCGGTTAATCTGGTCTTGATCAGATCAAGTCTGGAACTTCTGTTACCTGCATTGGTCGTCGCAAGATTCGTCTGATTGACAAATCCATCCGTTTTTGTTTCTGCACTTGCATATAGTTTCTGCTCTTTAGCCACTAAATAAGTCTTTGCTTTATTGGCTGCTTCCAACCGAGCTGTAACTGCATTCTGATCATAGTTCGTATCGCCCTTCATTGCCTCCAGCGTACTGATCGTTTTTTCTATGTTGACCACATCCTGTGAAGCCTGCATCAATTCGTCGACTGTTCTGCCTATATCATGCGTAAAAACTTCAGAGGCCAATGTATTTACCTGAATGGTCTGGTTGTATCCCACATCATAAGACATATATTGTTCTTCGCCGCTGTAGCTGACTGTTTTTCCACCACCAAGATTTTCGGTGCATTTGAAGTAATGCTCCGGTCTCAGATCACCCTTCTCCCATGTTGTCTTTCCATATTCTGCTGACAATGCAGTAGAGCTGTCGCTCTGAACCAGCTTATTCATATTATTACTCATCAGGATCTCTCCCGTTTCCGGTATATAAATAGCGGTTGCTACTGTTGCTCCTTCACCTGTGTTCGCGCTCGTCATCTGTTCATAAGGATCAGGGTCACTGCTTAATGAAACTGTCTTAAAAGTCAAGGCCACTGTGCCTGCATCCGTAACGACATTTTTTGTGGAACCATCAGCCTGGATACTGACGGTATTCGCGCCATTGTTCAAACTGTTACTGAGTGTAAGTGTCGGTATCACTGTACTATCAAGTGTATCGTATGCAAGCCGGATTCTGGCTATGGAACTGGAAGATACATTCTGTTCTGTAGTCTGTCCTGGATCATTGTAATTTGTTTTGGTAATATCTGTAAGCTTTCCTGTATTTACATACGTTATGTTGTCAATGGAGCTCCCTTTAAAATTTTCTGTAATTACATAGGGATCACTTTGATTTGCTTCCTTGAAACGCAGTGATTCGTTTGTTCTATAGCCTGTGAAGAGCGTTCTTCCTCCGAATTCCGCATCGCCTGTTTCATATATCTCATCCCGAAGCCCTTTCAGTTGTTCCAAAATAGCTGCTCTGTTCTCAGAAGTTAAAGAACCGTCATTCCCTTTATGACATTGTTTCCGAACATCCTCTAAAACACCACTCACAGTTTTTAAAGCTGCTACTGTAGAATCAATCCAGCCCACTGCATCCGCTGCATTCTTACCCAGATACTGTGTGACTTCACTAAGATTTGTACGCAGCCGTAATGCCCTGATCGCAATCACAGGATCGTCCGATGGTCTGGTTATTTTTTTTTCTGTTTCAATCTGTGTTGCCAGATTATCTTGCAGAATCTTATTATTATTCAGGTTCGTAAGTGAGTTGTTCTGCATGATTTTAGTTGTTATTCTCATTATATTACCCCCTTTTATACTTCACCGTTTGTCAAAAGAATTTATTTGTTATTCCATTCATTATTTGCTCTTTTATACTCCAGTTGACAATATTAATTGGTCGTAGCACTCAGTCATCACAGAAATCATTTTTGATGCCAGCGTATATGCATTCTGATATTTGACAAGACTAAGCGCTTCTTCGTCTTCATCCACACCCGATACCCCTAATCTTTGATTTTGAATCGTATTAGATACATTCGTATAATTGAGATAACCCGTATTTGCCTTACCAGCACTTAATGAAATATCTGACAGGATACTCTCCAAAAATTCGGACGAAGAGCCTCCCCGGAAACTCATTTTACTTTTATTTGTTTTCAGTTCGATCAGATCATCGATTACATCATATTTATCCTGGCCATCTGTTGCAACGGTATGTGTCGCTAATTTGCCCGGATCAGATATCATTGCACTGGATATCGTAAAATTTAAGGCTGTGAGTTTATAATAACTGTCATCGGAAGATGATACATGCCCGCTACTATATGGGGTGGTGAAACCATATTGTCCGTTGACAGATGTTCCTGTAAAAAGATTTGTCGCGGGGTCTCCATGTGCGTCCACAGATCCCGTCTGCGTTAAGATACTATTGAATGCCGAAGCAAAACTTCGAATCCACTCATTCATCTGCTCCATATAATGCGGTACACCTTTGTAATCAATGCTATCCCCAACTTCTGCTTCACTATTTACAGCTGACGCTTTGACAAACTGCGTATTGTCCGTACTCAGTACAAATGTATAACTCGGCGGAGAGGTCGTAGAATCATATGTCCAGCTATCGTAAGAATATTCTGTATTTCCTAATTTTATAGTACCGCCAGAATCCGGCAGTGTACACTTATTTAAATCCTGCAAGTAATCTGCTGTAACATCAACCGTAACTGTCTGATGCGTATCTCCGCCCACTACTGTGCTTCCTATTGCACTTACCTTGCCTTGAAAGTTGGCATTGTTATTACCGTCTCTGATATCGATCAGTCCTCGCAAAGCCCCCCCGAGATTGGGATTATACATGCCAAAATCCGCACCTGTTTTTTTCCAGACAATATCATACAAGCCGTCAATATCTGTCTGATTAATTTTTTCATTGTCCTTCCTTGACACACATTCAAGTTCATTATAATCATACATATCCACAAGTGTCTGTCCGGAACCTATGGTTACAAGATATCTGCTGGCGCCCGTGACTCTGTCCGGGTCACGGGAATCAGTAATCGGAGCTTCCGTTACCTTTACATCTGCAATTTTAGAAAGTTTATCGACCAATACTGTCCTCTGGTCTCTCAGCTCGTTTGCTATAACACCAGTAAGTTCAATGGTATTAATCTGCTTATTCAGAGTAGCTATCTGTGATGCTATCGAATTAATAGATGTTACCAATGTCTTTATCTCAGAGTTCGCATCAGCTTGTACCTTCTGCAGGTTTCCGGAGGCTGTTTTAAAATAATCTGCCAAACTCTTAGCTGCACTGATAAAATCCGCTTTTGTATTTCCACTTCCGGCATTATTTTTAACATTCTGTAATTTATCATACATTTTGTTGAAAATAGTGGTAAATCCAGGTAGTTTATCTTTTTCATCCATAAAGTAATTTTCTATCTCTTCCATATAATACTGTTTTTTATCATATTCACCGAGTACTGTGGAATTATTCCAATACTTTACATCATAGAATTCATTCCGCTGCCTTTCGATCGCCAGGGTATCAACACCCGCACCGGCACATCCGTAAGTCGTAAAGGTCCTAAGTGCTTCTGCTGCCTGCTGCGTTACTATTTGCCGGCTGTAACCTATCGTTTCTTTATTTGCTATATTATTTCCCGTTGTATTCAACGCCGCGCTTGCAGCCGTCAAACCGCTATATCCGATATTGAGTCCAAAAAATGTTGATGGCATTTACATCACCTCCTGCTTTTATCATCTGCCTAGTGTACTGATCACATGTTCCAACATCTCATCAATTACATTGACATATCTGCTTGCCGCATTATAAGCATTTTGAAATTTTATCATGTTGGTTAGTTCTTCATCCTGTGATACACCCATGATCTGTTGCCTTGCTGCTTCTATGGATTCGATCGTTTCCTGCTGTGTGCTCACAAAAGATCTGTACACAAGACCGGAGTTCCCCACCTGGGATATCAGATCCGAATAATAATCTATAAATGTGTTCTTTTTGGTTACATTCGGGTTCAGTGTATAGCTCTCATCCGTAAATAGTGCTTTCAATGCATCTGCTGTTTCCTTATCTTCACTCTTATCAGCAAGTACAAATCCTAATTTACTAGGCTGTTCCTGTAGTTCTTTATTTATCTGTAGATTTGCTGTTGTAAATGAAGTTCCTGCAATCGTTTGAAATAACTGATATGCGGGTTGTCCGACTCCGGGACGCATATAGGTTGAATCTCCATCTAATGCAGTTGCTCTGGCAGCGGCATCCGCCAGCACCTGATTCATAGAAGTCGTGATCTTATGAATCAACTGATCGAATTCTGCCTGTACATTCATTATAACTGACTGTGAAATATTCGTATCATAGTAATCCTTATCGGCAAGGTCTTCATATGTTGCCGCATGATCCCCACGTGCCCATAATGTAGCTTTCAGACTTCCGATATTTGTGTCTGCTTCCGTGGAGATCGTCCTGCTGAGATCAAATACCTCCGCATTTTCAATCTTATAAATTTTATTGCCATCAGCATCTAATGTATAGGTCGCGTTCTGTGGCCAGAATGGTGTATAGAATCCTGTCTTTTCATCCATATCAAGTCCCATTTCGTACACGTTATCCAATGTTACAAATGGTACCCCTTCTATACTGACCGTGACAACAGTATTGGCATTTTCATCATATGATATATTTGCAAGCCCGCTCAATTCATCCAGAATCTGGTTTCTGGCATCTCTTAAGTCATTTGCTCTTTCAACACCGCCCGATTCAATGTTGCTGATTCGTTGGTTCAATTCATTAATCTGTTTGCCATATTTATTGATCTTTTCTACCTGACTCTTGACCTGCAGATTGAGATTGCTCTGGTAAGATTCCAATCCCTTGTATACAGCCTGTGCATTATCCAGAAATTGTGCAGAACGCGTTACCAGCAATCCTTGTTTTACCGTATCTTTCGGCGATTTTGCAAGTTCCTGCACCGCTTCCCATAGGTTTTTCAAAGAATCACTGAAAGTGACTCCTTCCAGTTCCCCAAAAAGATTCTCCACTTCACCCAGCGTTTCAGCAGACTTCTCATAGAATGCACTTCGCCCTGATTCTTTTCTATATGATTGATCAAGAAAATAGCTTCTTACCTGTCTTACTGCGGAATATGTTACGCCCAGACCGAGCTGTTGATTAGAAATAGAAGACCTATTGACCGATATGGTATTATAGATTCGATCGCTCAAAGATACCTGTTGTCTGACATAGCCAACTGTGTCAATATTAGATATATTATGAGCTGTCGTATTCAATGCATTTTGACTTGTTTGTAAACCGGATACTCCGATATATAAGCTTCCCATTAATGGCATGATATCACCTCAAAGTGTAGACTATTGTTTGGCATCGAAACTCGTGTCGCTGCCCATTACAGTTCCGGCAACAAATGCTCCCTTATTGTAATTGGCTGTTTCTGGTGCCGTCTTCATTGCTCGAACCATGGTCAGGTCAAATTCCACCATATCTTTGGAAATCTGAATCAATTCGCGGTTATGATTATTGACTCTTACCATATTTTTCATGGTAATCTGTAATTTATCATGTACTTCCGCCAATTTTTTTTGTTCCTGTGGCCGCTTTTCAAGCATCTGAATTAAATTAACTAGTTTCAAAGTCTTAACATCCTTGTTAATTACGTTGGCAATATCCTTCATCAGAGATGCTCTTCTCTGTTCCAATGGATTGATTCTGCTTACAACGATTTGTTCTTCATCCGTGATTTTTTCTAACTCTTTTAATTTCCCCGATACAATAATGGGAGTCTTTCTGGTGGATAACTCTAGCAGGATCTCATATTCTGAATTCTCCTTATCCAAAATATTGATCAAGTCCTCCATCAAACTTGCCACTAGAATCACCTCTCATCCTTACTTATTAAATCCTGGCATCTAAATATTTCTCTATATCTAGAAACTAAAATTTTGATTGTACTTCGCTATCAATTTATCTGCAAAACTATCTTCATTCACTTCATAGGTACCGTTTTGGATACTTGATTTGATAGGAGCCGTAACTTCCTCGCGTACATCAGGGCTGTTCGCAACTGCCTGTTTTGCGATCTGAATATCTTTTCCAATATTAGATATCTGTAGTTGATCAGAAAAACCGGTCTTTGCCGTAGGATTCGTCTTTCCTGTATTTTTTGCAGTGTATAATTGCTGCACCTGTGCATAAGATTCTATACGCATATGAACTCCTCCTTCCATGGATTTTGAGACCTCTTGCTCATTCCTATAATATTTATCGACCAGTTTAAAAAAGACTTTAGCTTTTTCTATAACTATTTTTCTTTTTTATTTTAATAAAGCTTTCATTACTAAGTGATAACATTGCGCTGCTTTTTCAAGCTGCTCCAGTTCCAGATACTCGTTGATCGTATGTGCCAGATTTTCTCTGGATGGACCTAAACCTATGGTCCTGATGCCAGCTTCTCCTGCATAGTGGCTGCCGTTAGTGCAGAAATTATACTGTGTAATCTGGGGATGATAGCCGTTTTCAATCAGTTCATGATAGATGTCCTGTACAAAGGATTCTGATTCCACAAAGAGCCACCCTGGGAAAAAGCGTTCACTTTCAATCCATTCGCCGGTAAAACACTTTTCTCTACCTGTGGCATAGGATACTTTTGCTTTTATTTCTGTATTTTCTTCCATAAGCGTATGTAAAAGTGACTCAATCGGCTCTAACACACTTTCTTTTGTCTCCCCCACCAGTAGACGTCGGTCATAAGTAGCACGACAGTATTCCGGCACTACAGAAGCTCCCGGATAGGGACTTGACTTTATATCCGTCAGTTCCAATATCCCTTTTCCTAATACCGGATGTTCTATCGGCTGTAATGTGCGAATGGCATCAATGACCTTTGTCATTTGATATACCGCATTATTACCTTTTTCAGGATTTGCAGAATGCGCCGGAATACCAAAAGTCTCCACTACAATTTCAGCTCTTCCCCGTTGTCCGATCTTAAGATTTAATTCAGAGGCTTCCCCGATAATCACATAATCGGGCTGAACGAACGCACTGATTTCTCTGGCTGCCACACCTTCAAAGCATTCTTCATGGACTACTCCGGCCACATAGATATCCCCGGCAAAATCTTTATTACATGCATTTGCAAATGCTCCTGCACCAAAGATCATAGCTGCTAAAGCACCTTTCATATCTGTAGATCCCCTTCCGAAGATTTTTCCCTCTGATATTTCTCCCTTAAAAGGATCAACCTCCCATTTATCCGGCTGCGTTACTGGAACTGTATCCATATGGCCATCAAACAGTATCTTAGGTCCTGATCTCTTACCTTTTATATGCCCTAGTGTATTCCCATATTTATCTACGATCACTTCATCATATCCATGACAAGTCATATACTCTTTTATTTTATCAGAAACTCCTTTTTCCTCCCCGGAATAACTTTTTTCCCCAATGAGTGTCTGACATAACGTAAATAACTCCTTTTTATCCTCTTCCATCATCATATCCTTATTCTCCATTCCAATCCGAATTTACACTGCTTATTTTATAAGCATCCAGTTTTCTATATAAGGTAGCCATACCGATGCCCAGCTTTTGTGCAATTCTTCGTTTGCCTTCTGTAGAATCTCCATAGATCCATAAGGCTTTTTGTATTTCTTTTTCTTCCAATTCCCGTATCGTATGTACATATTTATCTTCCATTCCTGTGGATATGCTCCAGAGATCCAGATTCAAATTACTGCAGCCGATAAAGCCGTCCTCTTCCATCATGCTGACCATAAATTCCACAACGTTCTGTAATTCTCTGACATTTCCCGGCCAATCATACCTTCGTAAAAGCTTCATGATCTCAGGATCCATATATTTGAAGTTCTTTTCCTGCAATCGGCAATAGCGATTGATAAAGTACATCACAAATTCTTCCAGCTCTTCCTTGCGATCCCGTAAGGGAGCTACATGTAAAGGTATCACATTCAAACGGTAATACAAATCATCACGAAAAGCTTTCTTTTCCATCATTTCATGCAGGTTACGATTGGATGCTGCTATCATACGGACATTTATGGGGATGCTTTGACTAGATCCCACCCTGGTAATACGATGCTCTTGCAAGACGCGAAGGAGCTTGCCCTGCATATGCAAAGGAAGATCTCCGATATCATCCAAAAATATCACACCGTTATTCGCCATTTCAAATTCACCCATACGGCCTGCCGGATCTGCACCGGGAAAAGCCCCTGCCACATAACCAAATAATTCACATTCCATGCTTGAATCGGGAATAGAAGCACAACTAATCACCACAAAGGGCTTATCTGACCTGTCACTGGCTCTCCAGATCGCCTTAGCCACGACCTCTTTCCCGGTCCCGCTTTCCCCTGTTATTAATACTGTAGTATTGGCCCTGGCTATTTTTTTAATACTCTTCGTCAGATCCCTTGTTATGGAACTACTTCCAATAATGCTGTCTTCACTATAGGCTCTGGACTTTTGACTATATTCATACAATTGATTTTGCAGAACGTGGATATCGCTAAATAAGAGCATGCTGCTGGCTGAATCACTGCAATTCTGCATGTCATATAAAGATCCCATGACGGTATATTTCTGCCCTCTAACCGTCAGCATGTATTCCTTGAGATGATTCATGACATCGCCTGTAGGCTCAATACTTATGGTTAGTTTCGACAGACTCTCCTCATCCTCAAGATGCAATTGTTCTCTGGCCGCCTTGTTGGCTGTCAAAATAACATTTTCCTCACCAATGACCAGAACACTTTGATCGACCTGATTGACCATTTCACGGAGAATCGTGTTCAGTTCCCTGTTTCGTTCTTTTTCTTCCTGTTCCATTGCTTTTGCTGCAATCATATCTGCGATCTGCTTCAAAAACTCCAAATAGGTAGTCTGTTTCTTTTTCATATGTTCTTTCTGCGCTTCATCGAGGCAGGCAAGTCCAATGACTCCAATTACTCCTTCTCCCAATAATATGGGAGCGGAAATTTCATAGGTCTCATAACAATTGCCTTCATTGGGGCAGGTTGCACAAAGTCTGTGATTGCCAGGATCATCAATGATCATTTGCTTGCCCGAACGCATTACATGATCAAAGACAAAAGCAGTACTTCCCACATAAGTATTAATTTCAGGTTCAAATATGCCGGTCCCGGCAATTCTAAAATAATCTGTATCTACGATTACAACATCTACCTGTACCACCTCTGCCATAATCTTGGCATATTGAATGACAGCATCTTGTATTTTTTTAAATGTGTCATAGCTGTACCTCACCTTCCAAAGGAATGAAGCGTTTTATTGATCCAAACCTTCCCAGACAATATTGCGGTATCTCTCAGGATCCGTATTCCCTTCCGTGGAAAAACATAATACTCTGGAATCCTTATTCAACTGTAATGCTTCTTTTAAAGGAATATAGGTATCGTCCAGCAGGACGGATGCCAATGCACCAAAAGGTAGCGCTCCGGATTCCCCACTTGTTATGGAAGGATCCCCTTTAATAGGTGCTGCCAGCATACGCATTCCCTTTATTGTTACCCAGTCAGGACAGGATAAAAATACCTTTGCATGATTCCTAAGAATATCCCAGGATATGGTATTCGGTTCTCCGCATGCCAATCCTGCCATAATAGTAGGCATATCTCCATCCACAATCTGAATTTCACCATCGCCCTTATTCGCTCCTTTATAAAGACAGGCCGCTTCCGATGCTTCCACTATAATTATAATCGGTGGGTTATCTGGATATCGATTGGCAAAATAGCCCTGTACCGCTCCTGCTAAAGAACCCACACCGGCCTGCACGATCACATGGGTGGGTGCCGCTCCTGCTGTTTCTACAAACTGCTCATCTGCTTCCATCGCCATAGTACCGTACCCCTGCATGATCCATGCCGGAATCTCTTCATAGCCTTCCCAGGCCGTATCCTGCACTACTACTCCGTTTGGTACTTTGCTGGCTTCTTCAGCCGCCATGCGGACACAAGCGTCATAATTGACTTCTTCTATCGTTACGCTTGCTCCCTCTTTACGAATATTGCCCAAACGGGTCAGCGTAGATCCTTTTGGCATAAAAACCACTGCCTTCTGCCCCAGTTTATTTGCTGCCCAGGCTACACCACGACCGTGATTGCCATCCGTTGCCGTAAAAAAGGTGGTCTGGCCCAACTCTTCTTTTAATTTCTCTGATGTTAGCATTCCATAGGGTAGTTCACTTATATCCTTGTGCAATTGTTTTGCTATATATTTTGCTATAGCAAAGGAACCGCCAAGTACCTTAAATGCATTTAATCCGAATCGATAAGACTCATCTTTCACAAATAATTCCTGCACTCCCAAATAGTTAGCCATAATTGGCAA
Source organism: Bacillota bacterium (assembly GCA_023398375.1). GTDB lineage: Bacteria > Bacillota > Clostridia > Lachnospirales > Lachnospiraceae > SZUA-378. The sequence goes on from JAEWSH010000061.1 coordinate 217,765, forward strand.
CTTTCTCAGCGGTGTCTTCTGATATTGAGGAAAGCTTTCATGAAATTTTCTGGCTTTTTTTATCTCATTCAAGTGCATGACCTGTAACTGCTTATCTTCTGTATGGGGCATTGTATTTATGGCCCATTTAATTTGTTCACTCATAAAATCCTCCATTGACTTAGGTGTTAATCCATACATAAAAAACTACTTAATGTATTATTATAGGCCTCTCTGTTTACATACGCTGCCTTTGCGTGAGATGCCTGTTCTTCTATCCATAGGGAACAAGAGCCTTGGCAGGCTGCCTGCAATCTGTGCTGGGTGTCTACAGGAACAAGTTTATCAAGCGCTCCCCCAATCAGTAGGACCGGAATCGCTATCTGTCTCATATTTTCTTCTATACTATTTTGTTTTATATCGAATTTGCCCAACATTCTACAGAAAAATCGAATCCCATACAGGTAAATGCCGGCCATAAATTTAGGAGAAAAATGAATCATCTTACGAAACATTGGTATCAGACTTTCATAACTGCTATCTGAGACGATTGCTGTCACATTCTCATTTAAGAATGCAGGTTCCATATGTAATACAGCAGCAGCACCAAAAGATACTCCATCCAATACTATTTCTGTGTGACTTCCCAGTTTATCTTTGAAATAGTTTACCCATTCTTTTAAATCTACACTGTCCGCTATTCCCATACCCATATATTTACCTTCACTCTTACCGTGAGCCCGTAAATCTGGTAGAAAAATATGAAAACCTATATTTTTATAAAAATCCACGTCATCCAGACGGCTGTATGCATCATCCATCCAACCATGAACTAATATGACCAATTTATTTTTGCTTCCTCTCCGATAATAACCAGTTAGTTTACCAGGAGCCCCATTGATCCATAATAGCTCATAGTTGGGCGGTAGTTCTGTTTCCAAATCCGCTTTTCCTTTTTTCTTTTCCTGCCTCATACATGTGGAGGAAAAATACAGGTAAGCATTGAGCAAATAGTAACCAGTCAGTAATAATGCAAAGTTGATGGCAAGGATCATCACAATCAAAACTGTATTCATTTTAAAACCGCCTTTATCTACGTAATATTTTTCCCTTTCTTGCTCCTGTAAATTCACCCTTTTTAACAGCCACACAACCATTCACTATTACATGCACAATTCCCTCCGGATACTGTACCGGATCTGTATAGGTTCCTTTGTCTTTTATGATCTTTGCATCAAAAATGCAAAGGTCCGCATAGTAGCCCGGTTCAATTTTACCTCTGTTTTTTATATGCATGGCCTTGGCCGCTTTCCATGTCATCTTTGTAACCGCTTCTTCCAGAGTAAGGGCTTTCCTCTCTCTTACATAAGTGGATAAAATGCGGGGAAATGCACCATATACTCTGGGATGAGGCTTTCCACCTAATAGTCCATCGGTACAGGCATTCATTTCCGGCCGCTTCATAAAACACACCACATGCTCTTCTGTGCCGTAGAAATCCACCATGCCCACGGCGTTTTCCTCCTCTAACAGAAGGTCAAAAGTTGCCTGATAAGAATCTTTCTTACGAAGGTTACCCAGCTCAACCAGATTTAAGCCAACTGCATCCTGATTTTTTTTTGTTTTCACACTCGTTATGAAAATCTGATCCAACCCTGCAAAATCTACGAAATTATCCCATCCGGGTATTCCCCCTTCGATGTCTTGTATCATTGCTTCCCGTAACTTAGAATCTTTAAGCCTGGCCAGCAGTTCATCCGTTCCGCCGTCATGTGCCCAAGGTGGTAAGATGACACCTAACATAGTACTTCCCGCTACATATGGGTATTGGTCAAAAGATACTTTGATTCCTTCTTTCTTGCAAGAATCCAAAAGAGTCAGTACTTCATCCATTTTGCTCCAGTTTTTTCTGCCGCAGACCTTAAAATGGGAAAAGTGAATACGGATACCGCTTTCTTTCCCAATATGTATTATTTCTTTCATAGAGTCTACTATGGTGTCTGCTTCACTTCTTTGATGCACCACATAGACACCGTCGTATTCTGCCGCTACCTTGCAGATTTCTATAATTTCTTCCATGGCAGAATATGCACAGGGCATATAGATGAGTCCATCGGAAATACCAATTGCTCCCGCCTCCATTTCCCGGCGAACGATAGACTTCATCCGCTCTAATTCTTCCTGATCTGGTTTTCTATTATCCAGTCCCATGGCTTCCATCCGGATATTCCCATGGGGTAACAGATAACATTCATTGATGGCAGGCTTAGCCTCTTCTATCATGGCTAGATAATGGGATGTATCCTGGTAATTCCAGTTTATGCTATCACAGTCTCCGTCAAGTCCTGCCAAATTTTTTCTCCAGGAACTAATGTAAGGAATGGGGAGCGGTGCCATGGAGATTCCGTCCTGTCCTAATACCTCTGTAGTAATTCCCTGTTTTAGCTTTGGTAAAAGCTCAGGATGAACCAGAACCTCCAAATCACTATGACTATGGGTATCTATAAAACCAGGCGCGACCACAAGCCCTTCCGCATCAATGATCTCATCCGCATTTTGAGTCACTATACCTATTTCTTCTATTTTATCATTATTAATTAGCACATCTCCTATGAAACCGTCTGATCCGGTTCCATCTACAATGAAACCGTCTTTTATAAGTATTTTCATAATGCAATTTTGCCTTCTTCCAAAAATTCCTTTAATTCTTCAATATTTACAACCCCATCATGCACACCGGTACTGTCAATTAATTGTGCCATTCTAGTTACCATGGGAGGCTTCACAAAGCCTTCCATTAAGCGTTTCGGTTGTGAAAATATTTCACTTGGAGTGCCATCCATGAATATTTCTCCTTTTTTCATAACCATAATACGCTTTGCATACTGTGCCACAATATGCATTTCATGGGTAATAATTAAAATGGTATGACCATGTTTTTCATTTAATTCCTTTAAGAATTCCATGATTTCCAAAGATTGCTTATAATCCTGACCCGTTGTGGGTTCATCCACAATAATCACTTGCGGTTTTAAAGATAGAATAGAAGCTATTGCCACTCTTTGCCGCAGTCCTTTCATTAAAAGCACCGGTTGTTCCTCAAATAATTCTTCTTTTACGCCTGCAGTTGCTGCCGCCTCCTTTACTCTTTTATCTACTTCTTTATCATCTAACCCAATATTTCTAGGTGCATAGGCGATTTCATCATACACTTTTGCATTAAACAACTGATGATCAGGATTTTGAAATACATAACCGATGTTTTTCACCAAATCTTTGACCTTAGGCTTTTTTTCCACATGGAGCCCTCCTACGATTATTTCTCCCTTTGTTACTTTTAATATGCCATTTAAACACTTAGACAAAGTGGTTTTTCCACATCCATTCTGCCCGATCAACGCCACGAAATCTCCCTTTTTCACAGTAATATTGATATCCTCTAAGGCCACCGTACCGTCATCATAGGCAAATGTCAGATCTTTTACTTGTATGATTTCTTCCATATTACCTGGCCACCTCTCTCTCCTTTAACAATTCTTTCATTTCTTTGGCAATTTCCTCTAATTTTACGGGTCCTGTTCTATCAATATGAAATTTTTCATATAGGTAATAAAGCATTTCAATGGATTCAGGCACTTTCAGACTATTTTCTTTCAATAGCTCAACATCGCTAAAAAACTCTTTTGTTTCCAAATGGCGAATGATATTCCCATTTTTCATTAAAATAACTTCGTCTGCTAATTCCGCAATTTTTTCTATGTTATGCTCAATTACAACTACAGTCATTTTTAAATTTGTTTTGATATTTTCTAATATCTCAAATATCTCATCTTTTGATTTGGGATCCAGCATAGAGGTAGGCTCATCAAGAATAATCATTTTAGGCTTAGCTGCCAGCACTGCTGCGATTGCAACACGTTGCTTTTGTCCACCTGACAGATCAAAAGGTGGTTTTTCCAGTAGATCCTCCAAATGACAAAGTTCACTGACCCAGGCAATTCTTTCTTCTATCTTTTCCACTGGTACACCGATGTTCTCCAATCCAAAAGCGATTTCTTCTTCCACGCTCATGGTCGTGAACTGGGCGTCAGGATCTGAGAAAACCATACCTGCGCTTTCCGCTATCACACGTGAATCGCAATCTTTTACAGGCTCACCAAATAACAATACCTGTCCTTTGTAAATGCCTGTGGAGCTATTGGGGATAATCCCCTTTATACAGGATACCAGGCTGCTCTTTCCTGATTCATTAGAGCCTACTATGCCTAAAAATATATTTTCTTTAATGGATACATTCAAATGTTCAAATAGGTACTCTTCTGCTCCGTCATACTTCCAACTTAAATCAGTAATTTCTACTGCGTTCATTTCTTTACCTCCGGTTAATTATAAGATATTACCAAGCCAGCTATTCAAAATGGAGTTCTTCAGTGCAAATGCATTTATGGTAATTTTTAATAGGACTGTTGCTACAAAGATTCCTAAAAAAATGATAGAAACCAGATAATCCAGATTGGATCGTTTAAATTTGGTCCGCAAATAATCAGGTCGTTTCATACCATTGTAAGTTCCTTTAATCTCTGTACCTTTGGCATACAGACCAATGCTGATATCCTCAGAACGTCGTATGGCTAACGTAAATAATGGAATCATATACATGGGAAAATGACTTATCTTTGTCAGAAATTTTTCATTATCCATGTCCAGTCCTCTCGCTTTCTCCGCCTCTTTTACAATGCCATAATCCTCTAAGAACATGCCCGCAGATCGTAGTGTCAAACCCAGGAAATAAGATACGGCAAAAGGTACCCTTAAACAACGGAGCCCCACTAAAATATCTCTTTCCCGATTAGTGGAAAAGAAAAAAATAGATGCCAGTAATAACGTTATAATACGTATATATACCATAACAGCCCACATAATCGAAAATCCATAAAATTTAAGTCCGTATACTACAATTGGGGATTCTCCGATCATTTTAGTAGGGAAAACAGTATAGGAAAATGTAATAAAACAAGCTACCAGAATCATCATAGGTACATAGACTTTTAATTGGCGCATGTCAATGCGGGAAAATTTAAACATACAAAGGGTACCGATCAGAAGCAGCAAATTCGCTTCCGGCATCTGAATCAGTAACGGTACGAAGCTCATTGCCAGATAGATAATAATTCTGGTCACTGGATGTAATGCATATATTGGGGATTGAATAGGCACATAGCCCAAAACCGTTTTTCTCATATTTTCATGTTTCATTGTATACGTCCTTCCATGCTGCAATGAGTTTTTTTCTCATTTTAATAATTTTACCTTAAAATTTTGGGCAGCATGTTTGCTGCCCGGTTTTAAAAGGGTAGTACCGTTCCTTATGCCCACAGACCTTTGCAAAATGTCTTTGTCTTCATTACTAGAGGAGACAGGAACTTTAACATGATCACACCCAGAATAGCAGAAGCTATTGAATTTCCTAAGAACCATCCAAGGAAGTTCAGAGGAATTCCTGCAGGTGTAATGATTCCAAATAACAGTAATACAAGGTTTCCTTCTGCTGCACCAATCATATTGGCGACTAAAGTTCCTAATATTAAAAACACGATATAATCTTTACCTGTTTTTAATCTGGGATCACAGCCTAGTTTACGGAAAAAATAGCCCGCAAATGCTGCCTGCGCAAGGTTTCCTGGTAGGTACGCCATGGATATGGGCAATGCTGCAGATCCCGATATAGCATTAGATATCATTGGGAATACCACTGCTGCAATAGCGCCCCAACCACCATACCAGATACATCCGACCGATTGGATAGCCTGGCCTGGCCAGAAACAGGATACCGGACCAATTGACACCGCAAGACTGCCAAAAGTACCTACAACAATACCGACCCCCGTAAACAATGCCATCATTACATAGTGTGATAATCCGGGTTTTCTTACTTCTCCATCTTCAAGTTTCCAAATGCTTTTCATTTTTTCTCCTCCTTAAGTATCTTAATATTTATTGCCTCGCATGTTCTGCGTTGTGGCTAATTGGGGTGTAAAGTCCGGCTTCCGATATGTCATCTCCATCTCCTATTATGGCTAACAGAGTAGATATTCCTGATAAAATTGGATCCAACACTGCGATTCCGGTTTTTTCCATGATTCTTTTTTTAGATATCATTGTCATACCCGCACATCCATAGATAACGACTTCCGCTTGTGTTTCTTTTGCTTTTTCAATGACTTTTAATAGTCTTTTTTCGAGTTCTGATTCCTTTGTCAGAAATTCCTCAATTGGCATTCCAAGGGTCAAGGTTCCGGCATTTCTGCTCTGTAGACCATAGCTGTCAATTAAGGATTCCATCATGGGGAGAGCCTTTTTGCTGGCAGCTAACACACTAAATTGATATCCTAATAACAATGCTCTGGAAAAAGCAGCTTCCGCAATTCCGATAACAGGTACCGGAATGATCTCCTTTAATGCGAACAAACAAGGATCTCCAAAACAGGCAATAAGAATCCCGTCATACACGGTCATGTCATTTCGTCTGCAATACTCAATCATTTGTGCTCCTGCTAAGGTATAGTCCGTAAAGCTTTCTAATACATTCGGTGCATTTGGCATACGGATCACTTCCACAGTAACATCCGATTGGATGCAAGACAGGGTATTTTTTATATCATTTGTCATTTTTAAGGAACTATTAGGATTGATAACTAAAACTCGCTTCATAGGCATCACCTTAAGGAACGGTGCAGGAATTTTCCAGTACCAGGCTTCCCCAAAAACATTCCGTCTTTTGCTATTATTTCACCACGACGCATCGTCATTACCGGTAATCCTTTTACTTCCTTTCCTTCATAAACGGAAGAATCAATTCCATAATGTAAGGTCTGGGATGATAATGTCATGGTTGCTTCCGGATCAATGATTACGATATCCGCATCGCTTCCCGGTTGGATCACTCCCTTTTTCGGATACATACCAAATATCTTTGCTGGATTGGTACTAACTATTTCCACCATTTGTTCCAGGCTGAGCTTTCCTGCCCCTACACCATCTGTCATCAGTATGGGTAAGCGTTCTTCCATACCGCTGACTCCATTGGCAATTTTCTTATAATCAGGAATCGCATTGCCCTTTTTATCTTTTTCTAAAAAGCTCGTTTTTTCATTGTCATCATAAAGACAGTTATCCGAACTTACAACGCTTAGCACCGTATCGGAAAGAGCATCCCATAAAGCTTCCTTATCTTCTTTATCCCGTAGTGGCGGACTGCAGATATACCGAAAGCCCGTTTGAGGATCATCCATTACTTCCTTGGTAAGTTCTAAGTAATGGACACAGGTCTCTCCAGTGACAGGATAGCCTTCTGCCCTTGCTTCCTTAATTGTTTTTAGGGCTTCTCTACAAGTCACGTGAAAAATATATAATTCACACTCAGCAAATTTTGCGTACTCTATGATCTTTGCAGTTGCCAGACCTTCTACCACAGGCGGCTTAGAAAGGTAGTGGTATTTCCATTCTGTTTTCCCCTGTGAATCAAAGAGCTCGTCATTATATTCACTAATGGTATTATCTTCTGCATGTACACCCGGCCTTGCTCCACACTTTTTTGCCTCCAGCATGACCTTTAATATCTCTTCGTCTGATATCATAACACCAGCTTTTCGATATGTAGTGAACATTTTAAGAGTGGGACATCCGGCATCTACCATACCTTTGATTTCTTTCAGAATTTCCTCTGAAGCCTCCACAATCTTGGCATGTACTCCATAATCTATGGCTGCTTTTGCCATTTCCTCTTTTCTCTCCTCAATTTTTTGGAGGACGGAATCACCTGGCTGTGTATTTGTGAAATCGATAATGGAGGTCACACCTCCAAAAGCCGCTGCTTTACTGGCACTATAAAAATCAAGTGGACCAATACATCCCATGAATGGTGCTGCGATATGAACGTGAGGGTCTATCAATCCCGGCACTACTATTTTTCCACTGGCATCAATCACTGCTTTAGCTTCCCCTAAGAAATCCGCATTTCCTAATGCGACGATTTTCTCACCTTTAATTGCGATATCTGTCTGACATACCCCTGCGGATGTGACCACCGTTCCATTTTTAATTATATGATCAAGCATTTCGTATCCCTTCTTCCTTTGTGCTAAAGACCAAGAACTGCTTTTAGTACACAGTTGCGCATACTACAAAAAAACGACAGATAAGGCTTACAACCTCTCTGTCGTTTTTCAGTTCTTGTTTAATTAAGCGGAGTATACCATGCCCGAAATACACTGTCAACAAGACAAATTGTACTATTTTTAGTACAATTTGCCTTGTTTTTCTCATTCTGAGAATATGTGATAGATTCTATTATCATAATGAGAATTATGCAAAATAACTCTTCTCATTATGATAATTGTAACATATATATTTATTTAAAAAATTACAAAAAATTTTTAATGATACCTTTCATACGTTCCTGTATTTGACAGTTTTCATATTGAAACTCATTTGAATAGGTCAGCAGTTCGTCCGCTGCAATCTGCTCAAACATTGCCTTTAGCACATATTCCTTCTGAAGTATATAAAGACATGCACGCAATCTGAATTGCATCAGATATTTATCTTTATCCGTCATCTCCGGAAACCATTTCTTTTGAATCAGGTTCATTAATTCATCCGCCTGTGTTTTTTCAATATCCTGATTCCATTTACTCTTGACTACATTTGCAAGTACCATCCATTTTCCATCACGTTTCGGAGAAATAAGACTCATAAAATGCGCATCCTTATAACACCATAAGCACCAGTCCATGTCTCTTTCGGCCATCAAGTCAAGCGTATCCTCTAACAAATTTCCAGTGAAATCAACTCCGCCGCAGTCTGCCCCATAACCGAATTCCCCGCAAAATGCAGGTCGTTCAAACTCTTTCCTGATAGAAAGAAGCTTATCAAGTCCATCCGCAATTTGTGCCTTCCTTACACTTCTGTCAAGCGTTCTTTCAAGAAGTCCGGGCTGCCAGACAGTCGGGTAATAATGAAAGCCCAGCGCGATCTGCTTATCCTCAAAATGCTTCAAGCCCGAAAAATCCATAGAGAACATATCGCCCTCCAGTATGATAATATGATTCCGGTCTACCGTACGAATTGCCGCAATTGTTTCCTCATAATACTCATTTACGGCGTTCCAGTCAGCCATTGCAGGTTCGTTCAGCAAATCATATCCCATTAAATACGGTTCATTTTGATATCGTTCTGCTATTGTGCGCCATAATTCTGTCATCTGTCTTCTAAAAGTCTGGTATTTCCAAAATAGAGGAACTCCAAAACTGTTGTCTGAATGCCAATCGGGATTCTGTCCACCCGGTGTCGTATGAAGATCGGGCATAATAAAAATCTGATATTTACGCCCCAATTCAAAAAGACGGTCAAAACATTCAAAGCTTTCTTCCTTATAATGATCAATATCGTTATCTTTAAAAAAAAGACGGTGGTTAAATGGAACTCTCACAAAATTCACTCCGCATTCCTTTAAAAGGGCAAAGTCTTTTTCTGTTATAAAACTGCGTCTGAACTTTTTAAAAAAATCCTCTTTCTTATTTTCTCCACATATTTCAGCAACAGATTGTTGTATCATTTCATCAGGTGTAGGAATTCCCAGCATGAAATGTTCCATATTCAGCCATGTGCCAATTCCAAATCCTCTCAGATGTATTTTTTCTTTGCGATAGGTAAAGTGCATCCCTTCTATTTTAATAAAGTCAATGCCTGTTCCCATGCCTAATCCTCATTTCCTGCTTCTAATATAACAACTCCATAGGCATCGAGCATTATTTCCTCATTTTTTTGATAGTTTCTATCTGTTAAAAGATCTTTTCCTGCAGCCGGACTTTCTACAGGCATCTGCTCTGAATCATGGTTCAGCAGAAAATAGAAACGTTTCTCTTCTTTTTCCCGTATCGTTATCTCAAGGCACTCTTTTTCTGTCACCGTTTCCATGATAGTGGATCGTTCTTCCTCACTCAGCACCTTTTTAGCAAAAAAGTCCCTATAGAACGTCTCATCAGAACTTGTTCCAACATAGAATGCTGTTCCTTTTCCGTAACTGTTCTTTGTAATGACAGGCATTCCGGTATAAAAGTCTTCTTCATAAACAGCAAGAGGCTCTGCTCCTTCCAGATGCATGAGATCACAAAGCATCATTGCCTGATATTGTTTCCCTTCAAATGTAAAATGATTTAACTTGTCTTTAGGCAGAGAATCGATCTCCTCTACCCAGATGCCTAGTAATTCCCTAAGTTCTCCAGGATAACCACCTGTCGTCACATAATCATTTTCATTTACGTAACCGCTGAAAAAAGTCGTGATGAATCTGCCGCCTGCTGCCACATATGCTTTTACCTCCTCTGCCACTCCTTGCTTTACCATGTACAAGAGCGGTGCTATCACCATATCATATTCCGAAAAATCATCTTCACAGGAAATCATATCTGCCGGTATATGCAATTTATGAAGCGCTTCATAATATTTATAAATTTCTTCTGTATAACGCAGATTGTTATTCGGGCCTGCTGAATATTCTACTGCCCACCAATTATCCCAATCAAAAATAATCGCTGCTTTTTTTACAAGTCTGCTTTCCAGGATACTGTCACCCAGCTTATAAAGTTCCTTACCCAGTTCCGATACTTCCCGAAATACCCGGGTATTCTCATTGCCTATATGATCGATTACTGCTCCATGATATTTCTCACAGGCTCCCGGACTGCGTCTCATCTGAAAATACATGACAGAATCTGCTCCATGTGCTACTGCCTGATAACTCCAAAGACGCATCACACCCGGCCTTTTCAGACTGTTATTCGGAAGCCAGTTCGAAACACTTGGTGTCTGTTCCATAAGCCAGAAAGGCTGTCCCTGCTTCAATCCTCGCATCAGGTCATGGCGCATAGCGATATAAGCAGGGGATTCACCATTTCCAGGATAGTTATCATAAGAAATAAAATCCATATAATTTCCCCATTTTTGATAGTCCAGCTCTTTATATAATCCCATCATATTAGTCGTGATCTGCGCATCCGGTATCTGTTTTTTTATTGCTTCGTATTCTGCCCTATAGTTATTAAGAAGGGAATCGCTGCAAAAACGTGCGTAATCAATGGAAATCCCTTGAAATACCGTACGTCCCTCTCCAAATTCTTCACTTTGCAGATTCGGTACTACAATGTCTTCCCAGTCATAGAAAGTATGACCCCAGAACGGTGTATTCCACTCATGATTCAGTTTTTCAAGTGTTCCATACTTTTTCATCAGCCACACTCGAAAAGCCTTCTCACAATTTTCGCAATAGCACCTGCCGCTGAACTCATTGCTCACATGCCAGGCAATGATATTTTTCTGATCCTTGTAATGACGGGCAAGCTTTTCGGTCAGCAACACCGAATACTTCTGATAGGTCGGACTGTTCGGACAGGAATTGTGCCTGCCGCCGAACTTCCTTTTCAGCCCATTCCATTCTGTCCTCAAAATATCCGGATATTTTCTTGCCATCCATGCAGGATGTGCACCTGTTGCTGTTGCCATACATATCTGCATCCCGCTTTCAGTTACCCGCTTAACCGTATCATCAAGTGCAGAAAAATCATAGGTCAGCTCATCTCTTTGCAGCATCGCCCAGTTAAATACATTAATCGTTACTATCGTAACATTGGCAAGATTTAAAAGACGCATATCCTCCTGCCATATTTCCGGATTCCACTGCTCCGGATTATAATCTCCGCCATAAGGCATTTTATTCATACTGTTTTTCTCCTATCCTTTTATTCCGGAAAATGTCATTCCCTGTAACAAATATTTCTGGGCAAAGCAGAATATCAGAATCATTGGAATCATGGAACATACAGTTCCTGCCATGATCAGATTGTAATCCGTCCGATATAACGAATTAAAAGATGCCAGTCCGATCTGAATCGTCTTCAGCTTATCGCTATCCAGATAAATCATTGGTGCCAGATAATCATTCCACATAAAGTTAAAAGTAAAGATGACCAGCGTTGCAAGCCCAGGTCTGCACAAAGGCATCATGACTGAAGTGAATATCTTCCATTCTCCGCATCCATCTATTCTTGCCGCCTCACAAAGTTCATCCGGTATCCCCATCATAAACTGACGCATCATAAATACACCCAAGGCACTGAAGAGCTGTAAAATTATAATGGCCCAGTGGGTATTGTAAAGACCCATTCCTTTGATGATAATGAATTGGGGTATCATGATGGCATGCCATGGTATCATCAAGGTAGCCAGATAACATAGAAAAATCTTATCCCGCCCCGGATATTTCATTTTAGCAAAGGAATATGCTGCCATGGAGCATGTCACGATCTGTCCTATGGTCACAATAACTGATAACTTGACTGTATTAAGATAATATGTTAAAAAAGGAACTTTGGTCCAAACATCCACATAATTCTGTAATCTTATTTCTTTTGGAATCCATTGGATCGGGTATGTAAAAATATCTTTATTATATTTAAAGGACGATGACAACGTCCACACAAATGGCATCAGCATTGTTATTCCTGTCACAAGCAGAAATAAAAATAACGCTATTTCTCCCAGCTTCTTCTTCTTTTTCGCATTCATCTTACTGCTCCTTCCTTACATATAAGTGACCCATTTCTTTTGTCCGCGGAATTGAATCAGTGTAATAATCAGAATAATCAGGAACAAAAAGTATGCCATCGCTGAGGCATAACCATATCTCATATATTTAAAACCTTCCTGATAGATACGATATACCAGTACATTTGTAGCATATCCCGGTCCGCCTTTTGTCATGACATTAATTAGATCAAATACCTGAAAAGAACTGATAATTGTCAATATTGTTACCATAAATGTTACAGGTGAAAGCATTGGCAGCGTAATCTTAAAAAAGCGGGTGACTGCATTGGCTCCATCAATCTGCGCTGCCTCATATAGTTGTTTTGGAATCGACTGCAGACCAGCGAGCAGCATGATCATGTAATAACCCGTCTGTTTCCAGACCGCCACAATCATGACCGACCATAATGCCATTGACGTAGATGCCAGCCATTTTGGCGGATTCGCCATTCCAACTCCTTGTAAAAAGGAATTTATTGGGCCATTCATAGGGTTGAACAAGACAGACCATACAATACCTACCGCCACCATTGAACTGATGGACGGGAAATAGTAAAAAGCTTTAAATGCATTACATCCCCTGATTCCGGTATTTAATGCTACTGCCAATAAGATTGCAAGGATAATTGTAGCTGGAACCGTTACGATGGTATAAAGAAAGTTGTTTTTTAATGAGACTAGAAAATAGCCATCACTGAACATATTAATATAATTTTGAAGTCCCACAAAGTTCATTTTCTGAAAGCCATCATAATCCGTCAGGGAAATCGTAAAACCCATAATAATCGGCACGAACATGAAAAGGAAAAAGCCCAGAAAATTGGGAATCAGAAACAGATATCCTTTCATATAATGCCTGAATTGAGCCTTCTGTATTATTTTTTTCTTTTTATTCATAATTTTTACCTCATAATTCAAACAAGACGAATCGGCAGGCCAATTCCTTTGTCATGAACTATGAGAAACATGTAGCGCGTTTCTCATAGTTGAATCTGTTAACTGTTATTTTTTATATTTGGCTTTTATCTCATCCCGCTGCTTTGCAAAATCTGCCATGGTTTCATCCAGGGTCTTCTCTCCGAGAAGATATAACTGTACCTGTTCATTAAAACTATCATTGATTTCTCCATATCCCTCTTCATTTGGTTGTTCCAAGACCTTCTTTGCATTAAAAAATACAGATACACTATCTCTGCCCGCTGCTTTCATATAGGCATCTGCCGCACTTTGGCCTGCATAAGCATGAATCATTCCATTTTTAGAATAAATAACAGATCCTTCTTCACCACAAAGGTATTTTAGAAAATCATATGCTTCGTCCGGGTGTTTACTATTGGCAGTAATTGCTGCGAACTGGAACTGTCCCCATGTACTGCCTGCTTCTACTCCTTCTGGAACCGGCATCGGAGCTACCTGCCAGTTAATATCACATTCCCCTGCTGCCGCATGTTCCAGAAGCATCTGTACACACCATTCTCCGTTTGGCAGCATTGCTGCACGTCCACTTTCGAATTCACTGATATAATCAGGATTGGTTGCTACTATTTCTGAATAGCTCATATGCGACTGGTCCTTATTATAAAAACGATCCAATAACTCAAGAGAATAGGATACTTTAGAAAGGTCATCACCATTTACATACTGACCTGCCTGTGTTGCCGCGAACTGATAAATCCAAGGAACCCAGTATCCTCCATAAATTCCTGTTTTGTCCTTGATATCCTTAGCAATATCTCCATATTCTTCCCATGTAAGCTGCTCCGGATACGGAATCCCTGCCTGATCAAAAATATCTGTATTATAGTAAAGAGCCCAGCAGGTACTTCTGGTCGGAAGTGCATAGAATTTTTCGTTTATGGAACTACCATTCCACATTTCTCCATACTTACTTGTATCCAGTCCACTTTTTGCAATCCTATCCGTGATATCCAGAAGTGCATCGCTGGAAGCATAAGTAGTGACCTGTGCCATACCTCTGATATCCACTAGATCAACATCCGAGTTGCCTGCTAAAAGGACTTTCAGTTTGTCATCATAATCTTCGCTTGGAATGACCGTCAGATTTACATTTACCTTATCCTGCGAAGCATTATATTCATCCACCACCTGTCGGATATAACTCTCCTCATCATGCCAGATGTAAAACGCTAAATCTACCTTCCCCCCTGCGGCTTCCTTTTCACCACTTTCACCGGCTGCAGAAGTTGCTGCATTACTGGAACCACATCCAGTCAGCAGGCCTCCGATAACTGTCAAAGCCAACAACATTGATAAAACTTTTTTCTTCATTATTCTTCCTCCCTGTTCTTTTTGTAACAATTCAAACAACGCGTTTAGCGCTACTATAAAAATAATAAATAACCCTTTTCAATTAGGAAAGTCAGAAAAAAAATCCTCCCAGGGTATCTCATTCGCCCTGGGAGGATTTTTTTTCAACCTTTATGTAGTTTTCCCGTTTGCGTTCTTTCCGCAATAATCTCTTTTCGTTCCTTTTCGAATTCTTCCATTGTTTCATCGAGGCCTTTTTCTCCACACAAGTATTTTTTTGCAAGATTCATAAAAACCTGATTAATGTCATCATACCTATCAAAGACGGGTATTTCCTGTATTCGAAAAGCATCAAAGAATACTCCAACATTTTTATTTCCTACAGCTTCCTGATAGACCTTACGGATCTCTTCATTACTGTAGGCACTCAGCATCCCATATTCAGCGTAAATCTTTGCACCGTCTTCTCCGCCCACGTATTTTAAAAATTCAAAAGCGGCTTCTTTTTCCTTACATGTGCTGGTAATACCTGTAAACTGATACTGTCCCCACGTCGTACCCGGGTTCATTTCCGGATAGATCGGCATGGGTGCTAAATCCCAATCCACTTTAGAAAGACCTTTTTCTTCGTCATCCATAATCATTCCTACAAACCATTCACCCATTGGCATCATTGCTGTTCTGCCCTGTTCAAAAATATCCAGCCAGTTTTCCTTTTTCTCCTCTATTTCCCGGATGCCCATATGGCTCTTGTCTATATTCATGAACTGATTTAATAGCTCCAGCGATTTTCTTTGGTAAGTCTGATCATCATCATACAGGTAATTCGATCTCTGAATACCAGTAAAATTAAATGCCCAGGCAGGGATATAACCGCCCCAGATAATTTCTCCTTCGGCATTTACTGTTTTGAGCCTGCAAGCGAGTTCCCTATATTCATCCCATGTAAGCTGCCCTGGATAGGGCACTCCCTGCTCCTTAAAAATATCTTTATTATACACGAGTGCCCAACAGGTGCTCCTTGTCGGCATACCATAATATTTACTGTTTATAATAATGTTGTTATACATATTTCCATAAACGGTGATATCAATATCACTTTCTAATATATCTTTAGTAATATCCGTCAGCATGCCATCAGCCTGATATCTTGCCATTTGCGAAATGCCGCGAATTCCGATGACATCTATCTTTTTGCCTGCCTTTAGCAAATCAACAATTTCGTTATCAAACTCATCGCTCACAAGTACTTGCATTTCTACCTGAATATCTGGATTGATTGCATTAAAACTATCCACTATGGGACGCATATAGGATTCTTCTTCATCCCACGTATAATAGACGAGTGTAACAGGACCGCATGAACTGACAGTACTTTTCTCACTGCGGCTGATCCTCTCTTTTTCTCTGATATCAATATAAAAAAATGCAAGGAGACCGAAAAGGATTATCCCGACTGCCAGAACTACACCAGCTGTTTGTTTGAATTTCTTCATTCTTTAGTTCCCATCTGCGACCTTTGGCCGCGTACAAATCAAGGGGGTGAATGTCATTTATTCAACCTTATTCCTATCCCTTTCACAGTTATACCTGTCTTTCTAAATATCATATTCTATGTTCCAAAACAAGGTGGATGATTTTTCAACCCCATTTTCCGGCCGCAAGCTTGAAAAGACTTTTCTATCAAATTATAATGGAACTTACAGGGAGGTATTTTCATGTTCTATTTTACTTTTATTTTTCTTTTTACTTCCATTTTTTTACTTACAAAAGACAAATCAAGTATTTCTACTAAATATTTGATTTATATCATGGCCTCCTATACGATCGCACTTTACTCCATGATGTTCTATCTATCCAAGGATACTTATTATTATAACACAGTATACAACTATTTTTCTTTACCTCCTTCCATGTGGAAAATTATGATGTTCTCAAATATAAAACGGGAATTTCTGATTGTTGTCATGAATTTTGCCAGCTTATGTGTATTATATTTTGGTATTTGTTTTGCATTTTCTTTTCAAATATTTGAAAATCCTAGACCTCTTTATTTTGTCAAAACATCCATTGCATTCCTGCTGGTCTTAGAATTTTTATTTTATCTCCCTTATACAACTAAAAATATTTATTTAAAACTTTATCCTAATTATCTTACCTTTACACAGTTTTTCGAATTATCCGAAAAAATACATATTCTCACAACTGCATTAAATATGGGTATTGTATTGGCAAGTATCCTGAGCTTACTTTTTTCTTATCATAAGGCTTCTCCGCTACGTATGATCCGGCTGCATATTTTTGCGGTAGGATTCTGCTATACTTTAGTCATGATTTCGTATTTTTTTATTTTTGGTACTTTCCCAAGAGTTCTTATAAAAGTTTCCAAAATAGCAGGAGGCGCAGTCACATTTCTTTCCATTCCGCTCAATCAGAAAAAAAATGTCAATCAGGTCTTTCCTTTTTATCTTATGATCACCTTCTTATTGATTGGATACAGCCTATATCGTTTTTCTACTGTCAATCGCAAAATTACACAGCAGACATTTTCTCTCTCAAAGGAAATCGCCGCTTCCGATACCACATCAAAGGTATTCTGTCATTATATGAAAAATGAATTACTGGCGATCCAGTCTGAAGTAGAATTACTTCAGATTTCCGGTAAAGACAATGTTTCCCAGAAAAATGTAATAAAGCGCTGTGAGAACCTGTATGACCGGCTTGACAGTATTCACAAAAGCACAAAACCCTCGGAGCTCTGCCTCACAGAGGTAAATCTTTATCATTACATAGAAGGAATTTTATCCCACCTGTCCCATGAGTTAAAAGGCTATCATGTCGAATTGAAAACAGATGTTCCGTCCCTTACGGTCATGCTCGATACTAATTATTTTGAACAGGCCATGCATAATATTTTTACAAATGCACTGGATTCAATGAGTGCGCTTCCTTTAGAACGTAAAAATCTAAATATTTTAATCCAGCCAGTAAATAACTGGGTGGCAATCTTAATCAAAGACAATGGAATCGGTATCTCTAAAGATAATATAGGAAAGATCTTTGATCCTTTTTATAGTTCCGCTCCTGTTGCAAAACACTGGGGAATGGGACTTTCACTGACCCACAAGATTATATCTGCACACGAGGGCTATATTGAGGCAGAAAGTCAGGAAAATGTCGGTACCACAATAAAAATCATGCTGCCCCGATTGATATATCTTAAGAATTAATGATATGATATGCTTACTGTTCATTTCAACTGTAAAGGAGTCTAGATAACTATGATAAAAGTGCTGATAGTAGATGACATTGATCCGATTGCCAAGCGATATGAGGCGATATTAAAAAAGGATGGGGATATTGAAGTTGTTGCATGCGTACAGAGTGGCTATGAAGCCGTCATGATGGCCGCCCTGCATAAACCAGATGTCATTCTGATGGATGTGGAAATGGAGACACGGACAGCAGGGCTGGATGCTTCCAGACAGATTCTGGAGAAGCTGCCTGAAACCAAAATTATTATTTTGACAGTCTACGAAGATGACGAAACAGTATTTGCTGCCTTTCAGCTGGGAGTTACAGACTATTTTCTAAAGAATTCAGCCCCTTCTGAAATCATAACGTGTGTAAAAGATGCTTACAATGGCATGTCACCGATACGCCCTGCTATCGCCCAGAAAATCCGCAGGGAATTTCAACGTGTAAAAAACAACGAAGACAGCTTTTTCTATTGCCTGCAGATCGTTACACAAATGACCCAGACAGAACTCGACGTGCTGGATCTGATGTGCCAGGGCTATTCACGTTCCCAGATATGTGAGATCCGCTGTGTAGAACTTTCTACCGTCAAAACACAGATACACAGTATCTTAAAAAAATTCAATAAGGATTCCATGAGCCAAGTCGTTTCGCTTGTCAATAAGCTGCAGATCATGGACTATTTAAGAAAGGGACGAGTCTAACTAAACAACAACTCTACTGCTCCAAATCAACGACCCGGGGGTGCCGCTTTCCTTCGCTTTATATAAAGCTTTTTCACTAGTCATCCGGCAATGAACGAACGATTTCATGGATATCATCTATATGATCCATCATCACATCTACAATCACAGGCGAGAACTGATGACCTCTTTCCTTTTTTATATAATTGAGCACATCCTCAAATTTCCATTTTTCCTTATAACAGCGTTTCGAAAGCAATGCATCAAAAACATCTGCAACTGCAACAATCTCACACTCCTGCGGAATTTCTCCTCCCTTTCTTCCCTCCGGATAACCCGTTCCGTCATAGCGCTCGTGATGGTAAAGTGCAATTTTTGCTGCCAGATTCAGAATAGGAAGCTTTGAGTCCTTAAATATATTATAACCAATTACTGTATGTGTCTTCATGTTTTCAAATTCATCGGCAGTCAGCTTTCCCGGTTTTAGCAAAATAGAATCTGATATCCCGATCTTTCCAACATCATGCATGGCACTTGCAAGAGAAATAGCATGAACAGTCTCCTTATCATATCCTAAATTTTCTGCGATAAGACTGCATATCCGGGAAACACGTTTGAGATGATTGGCTGTAGAATCTGAACGGTTCTCGACAATTTCACTCACTCTGAAAATCAATTCTCTCTGTGTTTCGTCAGCATTCATATCTATGATGAAATTGTCAATCGCAAGGGAGAAGTTGGTCAGGAACAGTTTGATCAGCTCTATATTTTCATTGCTGACACCCGCTTCAAGTACAATGTAATTCTTCACCTGTCTGTCAATATTCTGTTTATAGATACCAAGGAAATTTCCTTTGCGTACTACCATCTCTGCTGCTGTAGAATTCTCAAAATGCGCGATCAGATCCTGCAGATCAGGAGGACAGGCCGCCAGATTCAATTCTTTTCCGATCATCTTTTCATACTTTCCTGTTCCTGCCAGTATCTGCGCCGAATCCATGATTTTGATAAAAGCCAGACCATCCATGGCATATTTATCGTCTCTGACATAAAAGGAATCTACTTCCACATCATAAAGTGCAATTACCTGATGAAGCATACCATTCAGAAATTCTGTAAAGGAGTGATATTTAAATAGATCCTGTGATGCATGGATCACTCGATGCAGACCTTCTTTATGGCGGTTAAGTGCTTTGATATTTTTATGTGCCCGTAGGCATACATACATGGTACTGATCAGCTTCTGTACCGTAAGTTCCGCTTTTGCCTTATAATCGTCTATCTCATAATCGACAATTATTTTTTCCTCAGGCGCAGCGCCCGGCTGCCCTGTTCGCAAAATAATGCGGATCAGATTATTGTTCATCTCATTTCGTATGAACTTCACGATCTTCAGACCAGAGTCCGCGCTTTCCATCACTACATCCAGTAAGATGATCGCCGCATCGGGATTTTTTTTCAGTATTTCTATTGTCTCCTTTTCAGAATAAGCATCCAAAAATTCCACTCCGGAACTTTCCATCTGAAAACCCTTTAACACAAGTTTTGTCATTCTGTGGATTTCCTCGTCATCATCCGAAATGATCACCTTATATGGAAGCTTTGTCAATTCGTTCTTTTTTGGAACTTTTGGATCGTCCTTCAAATCCATAAAATCCAATTTCAAGTTCTCTTCATTCAGTTCAATATATTCCCCTTTGTTCACTTTTTATCCCCCTCTATCGGTATCGTAATTATGAATCTTAACCCTTTACCCTCGTCACTTTCAACTTCAATTCTTCCATTGAGCTTTTTCGTGACAAGATTATACACAATACTAAGTCCTAAACCGCTGCCGCCGCATTCTTTATTCGTCGTATAAAATGGTGTAAAAAGATGACTTTTCTGTTCTGCTTTTAATCCGCACCCATTATCTTCATAGGTAAGTAAAAATTGATGATTTCTCCTCTCCCCGCGTATGATCATTTTTCCATTTTCTGTATCCTTAAATGCATGTGTCAAAGAATTCATAATGAAATTCGTTATGATCTGAGCAATGGCGCCCGGATAACTTTTTAGTTTCACATCTTCATCACAGATTACCTCAATGGCATGTCCGGTATTTTTATATTCATGCACCAGACTTATAACTATGCCCTGCAAGTATTGGCAGACCAAAAATTCTTCCATACTTTCGTTCGTCTGATCCACCGCAATTTTCTTAAAACTCTGAATGATATTGCTTCCGCGTTCCAGATTGAACTGTAAAAGATCTAAACTGTCATTCATCATATTCATATATGCTAACAGATCTTGTTTTGTAAAACTTCCTTCGACCAGAGCACGTCTGCATTCATTATTGATTTTCTGCATATAAGAAGATGTCGTGACACCAATACCAAGAGGTGTATTGACTTCGTGTGCCACTCCTGCCACCAGGTTGCCCAATGCAGCCATTTTTTCATCCTCGTCAAGCCGCTGCTGATGGTATTTCAGCGAATGCACCATTTTATTGATATCAGAAGCAAGTGCACCTATTTCATTTTTATTCGGGATGTCGATCTCTACATCAAGTGAACCCTCTGCGATTATCGCCATATCCTTTTGAATCTTCAATACCGGAGTGAGCACATGCCTGTTGATCTGCCTGAATGTAATAAAAATGCATAGACATATCAGAATCAAAAATAAAATGACCAGCATGATAATACTGGTATACTCCGTCTGTTTTTGGAATACGATGACCGACCATTCACCAGAAATCCCCGGAAGGCTGATCGGCTGATAAGCGCATGCAATGATATCATTTCCTTCCTTGAACTGAAATGACTGTGTTTTCAGATCCAGCGCATTGGAAATGATCTTTTTCATAGTCTCTGACAAATTTATTTTTTCGATACTGGTCATGATCTGACCATGATCATCCAAGGTATAATGACCATTTTCATCCAGTACAACTGTACGCTTCGTGCCTTCAACATAATTGATATATTCACCTTCACTTAGGTCAGAACTGGTAAGAACGGTCCCTTTTTTGTCCATGACAATATAGAAAATGTTCTCATCCCAGTACTTGCCGATCGTCTGTTGAATGAAATTCAACTTCAGGTCTGCGCCATAAATACCCACCATCTCATTGTCCTGATACATCGGTAAAAAAATCGACGTCACGAGCTCATTATGATTCACAGAAATATAAGCATCACTGACAAAGCCTGCCGCACTCTTCTGCAAGCGGCGGAACCACCACCTGTCAGAACGGTCAGCAAGTTCTCCGCTTGAACGGATGGTCTGCCTGCCGGTCATGTCCTGCACATAGATCATACTAAAATAAGGAGACTGATTGACAAAATCCTCTAAAATCTCTCTGCCCGCCTCATTTCCATTGATAATGTCTTTATTTTGGGTCAATAATAGCGATTCATTGTATGCACCCCGAATAAGCTCATTTACGTTAGTCGCAATTGATACGGCAAGTGCTTCTGTCGTATACAACGTTTTTTCATGAAGCTTATTGTAAATGAGCATTGTATTGGATATCTGAAGAATAGCAAACGGAACACTTATCAGCAGAATCACTGTAATAATTATGCGAACCCTTATCGAATAGAAAAAAGATTTCTTCATAACCTCCCCCGATCCGGCAAAAATAATCCTTTATCTCGACAATTTTCATTATATTTTATTTATTTTTTATATTAATCTTAATTTTGACAAAAGTCAAATGAGTTATCTGTACATTAATAGATCTATTCGAAAATTTAAATATAATTTTCGAATGGATCCAATTCATGTTTATTTGATAACACACCGAATTCTAACCAAGTGCTTTTTGGTACAATTCTCTTATTTCTTCTGTTCCAAAATATACCGGATGATTTTGTATTCCTGCCGCAGATACTTTGAGGCAGTTCCCGACCATCCAGTCTACATCAGTCTCCAGAACTCCCTGTTCAGATAGTGTCGTACAAAGATTCAGCTGTCTGAGCAGTTCTTTTATGCGATCCACACAGTCACTTTCATTTTTTCCACCAAGATACCTAGATATCGTTGCGAATTTTTCAGGACACTCTGATGCTGTAGCCTCCATAATCACCGGGGTTAATGCTGCAAGTCCCTTTCCATGTACAAGATTTCTAAGTCCGCTTGCAGGATGCTCCATTCCGTGTGCCAGCGTTACGCCGGCGGAATGTATTACCATACCTCCAAGTGTACTTGCCAGACTGATCGCATCCCATGCATTCGCATTCCCATCTCCTTCATAGACCGGGACCAGATTTTTTCCGATTAGGTCCATGGCATACATGCTCTGCATTTCGGTAAAAGGATTCCCGATCTTGGAAAGAAATGCTTCCATATTATGGCACAAAGCATCAAAGCCTACAGATGCCAAAACTCCTTTTGGCATTGTCTCCATGAGTTCAGAATCGATAATAGAGGCTTTTGCCACAATCGCATTGCATCTTAAAGATTTTTTATCTCCATTTTCAGGATTGGTCAGAACTGCAAATCCATTTCCTTCGCTTCCTGTCCCACAGGTCGTTGGAACCAGGATCACAGGCAAAGCAAGATCCGACATTCTCTTATTAAAGATATACTCATTGATATCTCCATCATTGGCACACAGGAATGCAATCGCTTTCGAGCAGTCTAATATACTGCCTCCGCCAAGTCCAATGATTACTTCACACTTTTCCTGTTTTGCGATTTCGGCACCTCTGATTGCTGTCGTTGTTAACGGATTCGGCATGACTTCATCAAAAATGATCGTTTCTATCCCGGAATTTTTCAAGATCTTTACAGTCCGATCCAACAATCCCGTTTTTTTGGTACTGTTCTTTCCAGTCACGACCATTGCTTTTTTTCCGTATTTTTTGCTGATACTTCCAAGTTGTTCTATCTTGCCGCGGCCAAATACCAGATTCGTTGGCAAAAAATAATTAAAGTCCATTTTTCATCTGCTCCATTGTTTCTACAATTGCTTCTTCAAATAGCGAAAGCCCCTTCTTTGTCTGTTCATCTGTCATGCAGAGCGGTGCCAGAAAACGGACTACATTTCCAAAAGAACCTGCGTTTTCTATCAGAAGACCTTTTTGTATGGCATTCTGAATCATTCTGCTTACAAATTCAGGATATGGCTCTTTTGTCGCTTTATCTTTTACGAATTCGATTCCAATCATGGCACCGATACCGCGTACATCACCAACGACCGGATAGGATTCTTTCATCCTGTCAAATGCTTGTGATACCATTGCACCCATTTTGATGGCCTTTCCGGCATAATCATCCCTCAGCATGATCTCCATCGTCTTCAGAGCTGCTTTGGCTGCAAGTGGATTCCCGCAATAAGTTCCGCCTATTGTACCTGGAATTACTGCATCCATAATCTCAGCACGTGCTGTGATCGCACTGATCGGAACGCCTGCTCCCATTGATTTCGCCGTCGCAATAATATCAGGCGCAGCACCTGCTTCTTTCCAATATTCAGAAGCAAAATATTTCCCGCTTCTGCAGTTACCGCATTGTACTTCATCCGCGATCAGCATGATACCATTATCATCACAGATTTTTCTTAATTTTTTAACAAATTCAATCGGTGCCGGAATAAATCCGCCTTCTCCCTGAAATGGCTCTAACAGAATTGCTGCCACATCATCAGCCGGTCTTGCTTCATCAAACAGCTTCTCCACTTTATCAATATAATACTGAATGGCCTCTTCTTCTGAAAATCCTTTTGGTGCACGATACAGATATGGATATTCTGTTCTATAGATTCCGTCCGGAAATGGTCCCATTCCTATGGCATACGCCTTTTTGGCTGTTAATGCCATAGCCAAATTGGTCCTTCCATGAAATGCGCCCGAAAAACAGATAATACTGGATCTTTTCGTATATCCTTTTGCTACTTTTATGGCATTTTCCACAGCTTCTGCACCACTGTTCGCAAAATACGTCTTTTTCTTCTCACCCTTTACCGGCATGATCTGGTTAAATTTTTCAGCGAGTTCTACATAGCCATCATGTACGATCACATTAAAGATCGTATGAAAGTACTTTTCAGACTGTTCCTTCACAGCTTCTATTACTTCCCGATCTGAATAGCCGATATTCAGAACACCGACTCCACCGATCCAGTCAAGGAAATAATTGCCATCCAGATCTTCGATCATTGCCCCCTCTCCTCTTTCTATACAGATCGGATAGGTATTTCCGGAAAGTGCTCTTGGCACTGCTTCATTTCTTCTTTCCAATAATTCCTGTGATTTTGGTCCAGGCACCTTTCCTGATATTATTTTAGGCATTTCTTCTCTAAGCATTTTATTTTCCTCCAGTTATTATCATGCAAATACTTTTAATGCATTTTCAAAATCTTTTATCAAATCATCGATATCTTCAATTCCGACAGAAACACGCATCAGTCCTGCTGAAATATCCATTTTCTTCAGGTCTTCTTCCGGTACATGCATGTGTGAAGATAATAAAGGATAGGAAAGTGTTGTTCTCACACCGCCTAGTGTCGGCGCATAATGTGGTATATGCAGGCAATCCATAAATTCCGATATTTTCTTTTTATCACATGGCATTTCAAAACTCAGCATACCCGTCATGCGCTCTGGTGACTGAAATATCTTTTTGCCAAGTTCATAATTCGGATGATTCTCGATCGAAGGATGGTTCACGCGTATGACATTTGGATTTTTTTGAAGCGCTGCAGCTAATTTTGCAGCATTTTCGCATTGTTTTTTAATTCTCAGATCAGCTGTATGGATACCTCTGTAGATCATCCAGGATGCGACTGGACATCCACTTGTTCCTGTCAGCATTCTGACTGTGTGGATCTTCTGATAAAGGTCTATATTTTTCAGCGTAATGGAGCCTGCAAGGGCATCGGAATGTCCATTCAGGAACTTTGTCAGACTGTTGATCACGATATCAGCACCAAGCGCAAGTGGTTTGATACAAAGTGGTGTTGTAAAGGTATTGTCAACCATGCACAACGCACCTGCTGCATGTGCGATCTTTGAGATCTCTTCAATATCGCATAATCTGTCTGTTGGATTGCTTGCTACTTCTGTATACAACATTTTTGTATTTTCTTTTACAGCGGCCCTTACTGCATCAAGATCATCAAATGGTACAAAGTCTATCTCAACACCGTAATTGACCAGTAATGACGTGATTGCATCATAAGTCTCCCCATAAATATTTTCATTGCACAGGAAATGATCTCCTGGATGCAGCAATGCAAAGTACGTCGTTGTTATTGCTCCCATTCCGGAGCTGAAGATCAGGGAATCTGTTCCCTGTTCCAGATAGGTCAGCACATCAGCAAGTGCTTTTCTGTTGGGATTCCTTGTCCTGATATACGTATATCTTTTTTCCTCATATGCGCTTTCCACATCTTCCAGATTTCCCATCGTAAATGCACTTGTCATAAAGAGCGGAAAAGCTTCCGGTGCGATATCCATACCTTTTACATGATGTCCTTCATATAATAGTCTTGTTCCTTCGGAAAATTCCATATCGTCAAATTCAAATTTTTCCATATTGTTCACTCCGTTTTTCTTTTTAGTATAATCTCTATAATAAGAAGAGAGTCAAGATTAAAAATAATATTAAAAAAACCCGCCTTTATACAAAAAGCGAGTCTCATGTTTCATTAATACTATTCCGATAGTATCGGAATTTGTACTTCATAAGGACAATAATGGTACTCTTTCAAATTATCCTCATACTCATCAGCAATAATATATGGAGGTTTTTTGCTATTCCCAAATGCTTTTTTAATCAGCTCCACATTCCAGTCTTCCGTGCGGATCTTTGCTTTCATACAAAGATATTTACCTGCCGGAATTTCCATATAATAGTCTTTCCATTCTTCTGGTTTTCTCTTGATATATATATAATACTGTTTTTCCTTAAATTGGTTCTCCATAAACGCATCAAAAGAAGCCAGATATCCGAACTGACGATAGAGTGGAATATCTTTCATCTCCGTATTCCGCAGCTTTGCAAGACGCGTCTCAACACTTTCCACCGTATCACCTTTTTTCTCCCAATCTACAAATAAGAGATATCGTGCAGGAAATTCCCTGATATAAGGAATATTTTCTAAATCTGACTTGTTATAATATTTAAAATAATTTTCATACCACCTGATATCATCGACCTTCTCCATGAGCTGGTCTATTTCTTCCTGCACCCGTTTTCTTTGATTTTCCAGCGCATCACAAATATGTTCGACCTTTCCCTCCTGAAGAATGTCTGAAATTTCTGCCAGGGACAGTCCAAAATTACGCAAATACCGAATTCTGTCTATTAAATGGAACTGAACAAAGGAATAATACCGATATCCCGTATTCTGATCAATATATTGCGGCTGTATCAAGTTCATATTCGAATAATTACGAAGTGTCTGAACTGACACTCCCATTAACCTTGCTGTATCTCCAATGGAATATAGTTCCTGCATCATCTTTCACCTATATAAATAATATTATAAAGTTTCATTTTACTTTTATGACACTATTGACCAGCTCTGCCAGCAATCTGGCTGTACCATCTACGTCTAATAAACTGCTATCAATTAGTATATTTTTATGTCTGATATCTTCAGGATGATACTTGGCATAGCGCATATGATAAGAATCTCTGGCTTTATCAACCTTTGCAATCATTTTTTTCGCTTCTTCTTCCGTCATAAGAAGCGTATCGACACAATTACGCAATCTCGCTTCATAGGAGGCATAAATATAAATACTAATGTGGTTATCATATCCCTCTAGTATATAATCAGAACATCTTCCCACTATTACACAACTCTGTTTTTCAGCCAAATTCAAAATAATGCTTCTCTGCGCCTCAAAAATCTGATCCTGAATTTCAAGGCAGCTTTGACCAAGCGGAAACATCATATTCCAAAAGCTGGTCTTTGCGGTCTCTTCTTCACTACTAATTATAGACACTGGTAAATTAATCTGTTTGGCAGATGCCTCCACAATATCTCTATCAAAATATTCTACCCCTAATATTTCAGCAAGTTTCATTGCAATTGGTCTTCCCAAACTTCCAAACTGTCTTGTAATTGTTACGATATATTTTTCCATACCCAATCCTACTTTCTTCTTGCGTAGATACTGCTTGACTTTTCTATCCTATCCAAAACAATTTGACAAATAGTGCAAATAATAAAATACACAAATGCTGCTACAATATAAGCTTCCAAGAACTTAGACGAACGCCCTGCATCGATCTTAGCACGTCCTAATATTTCAGGAATAGCAACAGCAAATGCCAATGATGCATCCTTAATCAAACCTATAAAACTATTACCAAGATTTGGGATTGCTGTAGAAAAAGCTTGTGGGAATACTACGTGCAGCAGTCCTTGTCTTGTATTCATACCTACTGAGTAACATGCTTCCAGCTGTCCAGAATCTACTGCCAGAATACAGCTTCGGAACATCTCCGACATATAGGAACCTTGATAGATAGAAAAACAGAAAAACATAAAATATATAGCAGGAATAGTGTTTATATTAATATCTGTTCCAATTTTATAGTTTACAAATTCCAGAAGTCGGGGAATTCCATAATATGTTACCAAAATCTGTACCATCAGGGGCGTACCACGAATAACCGCAATATAAACTGATGAAAGCTGTTTTAATCCTGGTACTTGAAAAATACGAATCAATGCAACAAAAATACCAATGATTCCACCTATAATAATACTAAATCCTGCAATCAACAATGCATACGGCACACCCTTAAAAATATCCGGAAGAATTTCCAGCATATATGCAAAATCTAATCCTCTCATTTGTTCTTCCTCTCATTATTCCTTGATTCTGTTTAAAAACAGTTGTGTTCGTTCATTCTTAGGATTGTTAATGACCTCCTGTGGAGTCCCCTGTTCAACTACTACCCCGCCATCCATAAAAATTACTTTTGAAGCAACACTATGAGCGAATGATATTTCATGTGTTACTACGATCATCGTAATTCCGCTCTGCGCAATAACCTTCATGGTTTCAAGAACTTCTCCTACCAACTCTGGATCCAATGCAGATGTTGGCTCATCAAAAAGAATTACATCCGGCTGCAGCACAAGTGCTCTTGCTATCCCAGCTCTCTGCTGCTGTCCACCGGACATTTGAATCGGATAATAATTGATACGGTCACCAAGTCCCACACGTTCTAACATCTCTTTACTTCTATTATATGCCTCTTTATGACTTACTTTTTGCACGATTTTCAATCCAGCCATGACATTTTCAATGATCGTCTTATTCTTAAACAAATTATAATTTTGGAATACCATCGCAGTCTTTTTTCTTAATTCAAGGATTTCTTTTTTCTTTGCTTCCTTGCTGGACACAGAAAATCCATTAACAGTGACCATACCGCTATCTGCTTTTTCAAGGAAATTAATGCAACGGAGCAGGGTCGTCTTTCCCGAACCACTTGGGCCCAAAATAGCTACGACCTCACCTTTATTCACAGATAGATCTACACCATTTAATACGTTTAAGTCCCCAAATGATTTATATATCTCTTTACATGATACCATTATTTCCTGTTCCATATGCTTCCTTTCCTTTCTTGATACAATTTAATTATTTGCCTGATATTCTTCCAATGTTGCCTCTGTGTAGAACCCATTCTCTGCCATAGTTGTTATTCCAGCGTCTGTTCCCAGATATTCCTTAGCGAGTGTAGATAAAGTTCCATTATAGTATAACACTGGCAGGTATTTATCTATAATATCTGCGATCTGTTGTCCTTTATCTGTTTTGGCAAACAGAAAGTACGAAAACCCTCCATCATACACCTTACTGGAAATATAAATCCGGTCTGTGATTCCTACCGCTGTTGCTTTTGTAGTAGCAGCACCTGCATCATTAATTGTGGCATCTACTCTGCCATTTACGATTTCATCTAGCATCTGCGGAAGAGTTCCATCTATATATTCTAATGTAAATGCATCCGGATTCTCATCCAGATATGCTTCCATCTGCGTAGTGAATGAACTGCCTACTATTGCTCCTACTTTCATACCTTTCAAATCCTCCATCGTCTCAAGCGGTTTGTCAGCATTGGAAATAATAGAAGATCCTGCAAACAGGAATGGATTCTTTGGATAAAGATACATGCTCTCTCTTTCTTCGTTTTTTCCAAGCTGATTACTAACTATATCATATTTGTCAGCATCAAGACCTGGCAGTAAGGAATCCCAATTCGTATACGTATATTCACAGGTGATTTCTGGAGCAAGTTCATCAATTGCTTTAATTACTTCAATATCATAGCCTGTTACCTGGTCATTTTCATCTACATAGGTATATGGATCATAATCCGGAGTACCTGCCACTCTTACCGTAATAGTTTCTGTTGATGCTTCTGACTCTGAACCCGTTGTTTCTGTTGACTCTGCAGCTGTTGTTTCTGTTGATTCTGTAGCAACTGTTTCTGTTGATGCTGTTGCTGATGTTGCCGAAGTACTTCCGCATCCCACAAGTGACAGCGTCATTGCACCAATGACTAATCCGACGAACGCATTTTTCTTTTTCATAATAATTTCCTCCATATAATTGTTAGTATAAGTTACTGTTGAACAATAAGTTGTTAAAAAGATATTTTTTATAAAAAAAGGCAACGAAACATAATGGCTTCGTTGCCTTTTTTTGCATTATAAACTCTGTTTTTATTATAGAGTCAATACTTTATTTTTCTGCATATACTTCTAATGCCTGCATGAAATCTTCAATCAGCTCTTCTGTATTTTCGATTCCAACAGAAATTCGGAGCATTCCCCATGTAATTCCCATTTTTAAACGATCTTCTTCTGGTACATCATAATGCGACGAAGAAACCGGATGCGAAAGTGTTGTTCGATAGCCTCCCAATGTCATAGCGTAATGGGCCAAATTCAGTTTTCTCATAAATTGATTCATTGCCGTTTTATCATCTTCTAAAACTATACTAATGATTCCACCACATTTATCTTTCGAACCGAACTGACGAATAGCAGTTTCATGTTGTGGATGACTTTTTAACGAAGGGTGATATACTTTTTTAACATAGGGAGACGCTGACAGTGCTTCTGCAAGCCTAGCTGCATTATACATTTGTTTTTCCACACGAAGCTGCATTGTTCGCATTCCTCGTTGCACCAGCCAGGAAGAAAATGCATCCGCTGTTGACCCTAATAATACTTGATTGGCATAAATCTGATCAATACACTCCTGTTTCCCTGTTGCTGCCCCACAAACAGCATCCGAATGTCCATTGGCAAATTTTGTAAGGCTATTCACTACTACATCTGCTCCGAATTTTAATGGTCTCGCCCCCACACTTGTCATGAATGTATTATCCACAACAAAATATAAATGATTCGAATGAGCAATTTCTGCTATAGCAGAAAGGTCTGGAACTGTTATCATTGGATTAGATATTGTTTCTGTATATAAAAGTACCGTATTTTCTTTTACAGCTTCTCTTATTCTATTTAAATCTGTAAAATCCACAAAATCTACCTCTACATTGTATTTACCTAAAATATGTGTAAAAATTTCGATTGTTTCTCCATACAATGTCTGATCCGATAAAATATGATCTCCAGACTTTACAAGTGAGATAATAGTGGTTGATATTGCTGCCATTCCAGAACTGAATATCGCTGAAGCATCTCCTCCTTCAGTATAAGTCATTAATTCCGCCAATGCATTTCGATTGGGATTTCTGTTCCTATTATAACAAAATCCTCTTTCGTCATATCTTTCATATAATTCATCTAAATCTTCTACATTAAAAGCAGTCGTCAGATAAATCGGTGCCGTTTCCGGATTTGTGGCCGGATAACTTATATAACTGCCTTCTCTTAAAAGAGATGTCTCATAACTAAATGTCTGATCAGTTTGTTTAAATTTTCTCATTATTTTTTCCTCATTTCTTTTATATTCTTCAAATCTCTTATATAGCATTCTCAAAACTGAGTATACGCTAATGCTCTTCATAAACTGAAGCAGTTAAATAAAAATGCAGAAACCTCCTCCCGAAAGCATCTGCGCTTATTAAAACTGATTCTACTATAGATTCATAATAAACTCTATCTGTATTATAGAGTCAATCCCCTTTTTATGATTATCAATTTATTCAGAAAGATATTTTTTCAAAAACTCTGTCTGACCATATTCTTCATTTTCTTTGTCCTTTATCCATTTCTGATAAATCTCAGATTCCAGATGCGGCATAAAGGAACCATAATTAAATAGGTCACCGCATGATTCTTCCAGCTTACGATATATAAGCGCTTTTTTTCTGAAACGTATATCTTCTTCACCATGATCACCCGGATATCCATTTTCATAAAGCACGGCCAGTCTTTGATAAGAATCCCTGCAAGGTGCGATCTCTGCGATCCGCATGAGCTGGCCGATGCGAAAGCTATATGCTTCCTTGATCTCACGCTGATACGGATAATTCTCAAAATCTTCTCCTGACAGTCTGTAATGCGCAAAAATCGCTTCCTCATAATTCTTATCATAAGCTGTACGATACAATTTCAACGCCTTTTTTTCATCCTTTTTCAGTCCACCGCATCCATGCTCATATGCTGCTGCCATCTCAAAAAGGGCACCGCCATGTTCTTCTAATGCGTTAAAAAGAACGACTGCTTTTTCTAAGTCAGGACTGGTTCCGATTCCATAGGCATAACACTTTCCAAGCCGATACTGTGCCTCGGGATCAGGCTTTTTCATGGATTTATAAAACTGAAATGCTTCTTTGGAACATTGCTTCCATTCCTGCACTTCTGTCAGACGCCTTTCTAATCCTTTTTCTTCCAGTATACAGATGGACAGTCCGTAAGAAGCCTCCATCACCTGCGCTTTCCACGCCTTTCGAAAAAAGTGCACTGCTTTGTAAAAATCCTTCAGCCTGTATTGTAACGCTCCATACCGGTAATATTCTTCACCAGTCACTGGCAGACGTCCTTCCCATTTTTGGGATTCTTCTACGATGATCATATGTTCAAAGTCAGTAAACAAACTCATCAGAACCTCCCATTTCTCTAAAATCCTCTTAAGGCACAGGGACCTGTACTGCACATACTGCATCCCTGTTCATAGTCACTGATATTTTTTCCGTCCAGATAAGCATTACATCGAAATCTGTCGAACGCATCCGGCTTAATCGCCCCCGTCGGGCAGCGTTCCATACAGATTCCACAGCTTCCATTCTTTTTGTAAAGACAATACTCTGTGTCCGGTCTACTGTCAGGCTCGATCACATGATCAATAATGACCGTGTTCATTCGACCCATCGTTCCATATTTTGTTATGATCAGTCTGTTAATTCCAAAAGTCGCAATGCCTGCAATCACAGCACTGGATTTATGTGACCATTTTGCAGTCAGATGTACCGGATCATAATTCATGGTAGGCGGTTCTAATACACAGGTGATTTTTTGTTCTTCCAGAAATATTTTTAATTTATCAGCAATATCAGAAAGCAGTGGATTGGTCAGTGAATAGGCATCTGACCATGTCTGATTGATCTTTCCTCCGTCCTGAACTGCATTCAGCACCTTCTCTGAGTATGGAATAAAATAAGTGATCACAGTCTTTGCATCCGGCATGATGTCTTTTGGCGTCAGCATTTTTCTTCCGACTGCATCCACAAGTGTATCATATAAAGGATCATCTGCAGCTGCAAAGCCGACCAGTGCTTCCCTGTATAGTTCCTTCTGCGGACTCGTACTGACAATATCTCGTATACATTTAATTATATTTTGTTTCAACTCAATATCCTGCACAAGGTCCTCCTTAAATCATCGCATTACATCATGAATGGTATCAATTCCATTTTCAAATGCATAAAGGCTTTCAAAGCATCCCTTTACCATATCAGAAACATCCTGCGTCGTATAAAAAGCAGTATGCGGACTTAAGATGACATTCGGAAAAGAACGTAAGATCGCCAGTTTACGATTCTCAATGACTTCTCCCATTCGGTCATAATAGTACAATCCATTCTCATTTTCTAATACATCAAGCCCTGCTCCGCCAATAATTCCTTGTTCGATTCCTTCAATCAATGCTTCTGAATCAATTAATTTTCCTCTTGCGGTGTTGATCAGGATCACGCCTTTTTTCATTTTCGCAATTTCTTCACGACTGATCAGGTGATGGTTATCGCTTGTCGCATTCATGTGAAGTGAAATCACATCCGACTTTGAGAACACTTCTTCCAAAGTAACAT
Source organism: Bacillota bacterium (assembly GCA_023398375.1). Taxonomy (GTDB): domain Bacteria; phylum Bacillota; class Clostridia; order Lachnospirales; family Lachnospiraceae; genus SZUA-378. Next base: position 251,841 of record JAEWSH010000061.1, read on the forward strand.
ATTCCGCATATTTTTTAATTTCCTGATTTTCATATGGATCATAGGCAATAATTTTACAGCCAAATCCCGACAAATGTCTAATTACAGTGGCACCGATTTTTCCTGTTCCAATGATTCCCACTGTACAACTACTAATATCTTTTCCGATTTTATTTTTCAGTGAATAATCCTGCAATTCCATTCTTTTCAAAATATGTGAAAATCTTCTGGTACACATTAGCATCAGCATGATCGCATAATTCGCCACTCCATCTGGCGGATAGCATACGTTGGAAACCCGAATCCCAAGTTCTCTGGCTTTTTCTCTGTCAACATGATCATACCCTATGGAACGGCAGGTAATATATTTTACCCCGACCTTATGAAATGCTTCCACCATACCAGCCGACATATCACAAGGTGTCATACTTACTGCCTCACACCCTCTTGCAAGTTCTACATTCTTTAAAGACGGATATTCCGTAGTATAAACAAAATCAATTCCTGCCTCCATTTTGTTCTGGTTACAAAAAGCAAGCTCATCATGCTCTCTCAGAGCGTAAAAACATATTTTCATTTTTATTCTTATCTCCCTGTAAAAATTAAATTGACTTCAATTTTTTCTATTCTAATCTCTATGATTGATATAGAGTCAATCCTTTATTTTCAGGAGATAATCGTTATCTAAAATCTAACACATTTATTCACCTTGATTCAAGTATTATTATATTAGAATACCTGCAGTTTATTAATATCCAACAGAACGATCGACTATGTTAATCAACTCTTCTCCCGAATAATATCTTTTCAGATTATTCTCTGCAATTTCCAAAATCTTCTCTAGTGTTTCCGGCACATCTGCATTCCCAGAAATATGGGGGGTTATAATAACATTCTCCATTTCCCATAATGCATGGCCACGAGGTAATGGTTCTGGTTCTGTTACATCCAAAGCAGCTCCTGCTATTCTTTTTTCTTTTAATGCAATTATAAGCGCATCTGTATCTATTGCTAAACCGCGACCTACATTAATTATAATTGCTGTTTTCTTTAATCGTTCAATCCGCTCTGCATTCATTAGAGCAGAAGTATATTTTGTCTGTGGTAATGCCATAACCAATATATCCGCTCTTGGAATTACTGAATCCAAATCGCTTAGTGTTACTATTTCATCAAAGTTATCAAGAAAATCAACTGGATTTCTCTTAACTCCTATCGTATAGCTTCCAAGTGCCTTAACCTTTTTTGCAAAAGTACCTCCAATGTCTCCTGTTCCCATAATTACCATTGTTTTTCCTTCTACCAGGCTTGGTGGCATCTCACTGATCCATTCCTGCTTCTGTTGATGCAGCAAATATTTATCCATATGTTTTTGCAACATAAATAACATTGCGAGCATATGTTCTGAGATTACTTTTCCATATGCACCTTTTGCATTTGTTATAATAATTTCTTTTCTGCACTCTTTACACCTAACAATATCATCAGCCCCTGCATTGCTTAACTGGATCCATTTTAAATTCTGGCATTCTCTCAGCATCTCAATGGGAATATTTCCTATAATAATTTCCGCATTTTTTAAGTGTTCTTTTTTAAGGTCCTTACGGTTCACAAATACAAAATCTTTCATTTCTAATGCATTCCGTAGTCTGTCCTTCTGATTCTGACTTAATTTTAATGTCACAAGGATCATGTATGATTCACCTTCTCCCACAATAAATTTTACCCTGTTCTTTCATACCCAATTTCCTTTAGTTAATACAAGGATATCCTGCTTGAATATATACTCTATAACCGCCATAGAGTCAATAACCGAGATTTTAACTCTTGTTTGAATTGTCTTTTATTCCGTGATATACTTTTAAAATTAAAAGTTTAAGAAAGGAATGACTATCTATGGAGCTTAAACAACTTGAATTTTTCGTAACAGCGAACGAATGTGGCAGTCTCGGAAAAGCCGCTTCCAAATTATATACGTCTCAGCCAAATGTAAGCAAAACAATACGCTTATTGGAAGAAGAACTTGGTGAACAATTGTTTGAACGGACCCCACGTGGTCTGCGATTGACCGAATATGGAAACTCCATCTACAAATACGCAAAAGACGCTATACAAAATGCCAATCTGATTAAAACATACTCTGTCCATAAAAGTAATCGTACATTTCGTATTTCCACTTATCCCAGCAACAGTATGGCTCAATTATTGGTGTCACAGATGTTAACCAGTCCCGAATTGCAGGTAGAATGTCGTCAGGGAACAGTAGAAGAAATCACATCACAAGTTGCCTCTGGTATCTCCGAGATCGGAATCTTATATATATCCCGCAAACACAAACAGGCTTTTCAAAATATGATTTCACAAAAAAAGATTGGGTTCATGGAATTGGCACGGAGAAAAACCTGTATTTATGTCGGTCCGCATTCTCCTTATTATGAAAGAACATCTATTTCTTTATCTGAAATTGCTACTATACGTTTTATGCGAGAATTGGAAGACTTTTTTTCCATGGAAAATGGTTTGGAAACATTAAATTTTGGTGCAATAAATCCAGATATGCTGCACCACATAATCTCTACCAATAGCGAACGCGTTACCAAATGTCTGCTTACTCAAACGGATCTCGCCTACTTAGGCATCAGCTTAAATCTTTCTCCGGTCTCAAATGATTATGCTGCAATCCATGAGCTCTATATCGAAGAAGAAGATACCGAATTACTTTTTGGCTTTATCTATGAAAAAGAACGTCTTCTTTCCAAAGAATCCCATACATTTATTCAAAATTTACAGCATCTCCTAAACCCATAACAATTTGTTATGGGTTTTTCTATACACATTCATAGTTGTTCTCATACTCCAAAACTCCTATACTTTGGTTAACCTGCTATGCAGTCGATTTATGATGAAATACTTAAATTTACCAAAAATACATTAAAGGAGAAATTAAAATATGCCCAATCCAAATTTAACATTTTCTATGGTTGAGCAGGCTGCAAAACTTATTGCGCCTTATCTAACAAAAACAAATCTGCTCCAAGACAATCAGCTTGGTCTCGAACATGGTTGTCAGATCTTTTATAAACCCGAAATGCTACAGACTACCGGTTCATTCAAAATCCGCGGTGCAATCAACAAAATGTTATCACTTACCTCTGATGAACGTACACGCGGAATTATATGCAGTTCATCCGGTAATCACGGAAAAGCATGTGCCTACCTTGGCAAAATGCTACAAGCACGTGTCATAGTCGTCCTTCCAGATGATACCCCTCATGCCAAGGCAGCAGGAATCCAAGAATTAGGCGGTGAAGTTATCTTCGGTCCGCGATTATATAATGACCGTTGGAATATGGTACGAACTGAAACTGAAAAAAACGGCTATACTATCGTCCATGGATATGAAGATTATCTTGTCATGGCTGGACAGGGCACAATTGCTCTTGAAATGCTCGAAGAACAGCCTGACTTAAATACCATTATTGTTCCTGTCGGTGGCGGTGGACTCATCTCCGGTATTGCCGTTGCTGCCAAAGCACTAAATCCACATATCAGAATCATTGGAGTTCAGGCAAAAGCCAGTGACGCATACGTAGAAAGTTTTAAAGCGGGACATCCTGTGGAAGTTCCATGTTTTGAAAGCCTTGCTGATGGCATTGGCTGTCGTAGACCTGGTGATAATCCTTATCCAATTATCACGGAATATGTTGATGAATTTATTGCCGTAGAAGAATCTGATATAAAAAAAGCAACAAAACTAGTTGCAGAACACACAAAAGTTATTGCAGAACCAACTGCATGTGTTGGTGTAGCTGCCATGTTAAGTGGACAAATTATTACTCATAAAGACGAAAAAATTGGTTTTGTATTAACATCCGGAAACTGGGATATCGACCGTCTTGGACAAATTTATGCTGAGGCATAAATAAACTCTCAAATCATAGTTTAAACAGGAGGACAACAATGAATACTTTATTATTAAACAAATCAGAAGTAGGGAGCCTTATAGATCTCGATAAAATACAGCTTTCTGTAGAAAGCGGTTACTGTAAATTTAGCAGTGGAAATGTTATCCAGCCAGATTTCATTAATCTCGTTAAACCCGGAACACATATTGGTTTTGATTTCAAAACCGGATTTGATCTTAAAAGTGATATCATAACCATGAAATCTTCTTCCGGCGGGTATAGCAATAACCCCTCCCTCGGTCTTCCTACTGGAATGAATATGGTATATTTGTATGATGCTTCCACCAGTGTATTAAAATGTATCATGGATGGAACCTGGATCACAGGATGCAGAACAGCGGCCGCTGGCGCTATTTCTATAAAATATCTTGCTCGTGAAAATGCAAAGAAACTGGCAATGATTGGTGCTGGTGGACAAGCACGGCGACAACTACGCGCTATTCTGCGTGTCAGAAATATTGAAGAAGTATATGTCTACAGCTATTCTCCTGAACATGTAAAGGAATATATCATAGAAATGTCCAAAGAGACAGGACTTACTTTTATCGCCTGTGATACTCCTCAGCAGGCAATTGAGAACGCTGATATCATTGTCACGACCACACGCGGCCGTAAAGGACCAGTTGTAAAAAAGGAATGGGTAAAGCCTGGTACACATATTGCTGCAATCGGCGCTGATGTGCCTGACAAACAAGAAATAGATCCTTTCGTATTTCCTGAAGCAAAAATAGTAACTGATTCCACATTTCTTTGTCTGATCAACGGAGATACCCACCATGCCGTGGATAATGGTATTATTGCAACAGATGATATTTATGGTGAAATTGGTGAAATTATCCTCGGACATAAAAAAGGCAGGGAAAACGATAATGAAATTACTATTTTCGATACTGTTGGTATGGCTATCCAGGACATCTCTATGGCAAACGCTCTTTACAATGAGGCCTTGCAAAAAGGACTTGGAACCAATTATGATTTTCTCCTCTAATCTACTGAAAGTATAAGTAGAAAAGAACCTATCGCTTCATGACCGTATATCATGAAGCGATAAAACGGCGAAAGTCAACTGAGTTATCTATTTAATGCTCACTTGATAAGTTCTGATGCGATCGTCTGCGAAGTTCTCCTTCCTCTCTAAGGAAATATCCATTGATACGCTTTTCTAATACATGCTCCTGGCAAAGCTGTCCAAGTAATCGGAATAAATGGCGATAGCTGATTCCAACTGAACAGGCCGCATCCGTCAATATCTCTGAAAAAATATGATTGTGCGCGTTGTTCAAAATATAAGAACACAGTCTTTGCTCTCCGGTACATAACGCGGAAGCTACATAGTTCTCTGAACTGTCGATTACTTTATGGGCAAGCATGTTGCTCAACTTATTTAAAAATACAAGATTCTTCTGTAATTCTTCCCTGCATATTTGGAAATCAATACAAATGCATTTTACATCTGTAATTGCAATCACGGTAGCGTGTGCTTTCTTTCGCCCTGCCAAAAGTTCAATTTCACCAATCGTTCCTTCCGAGAGATAATAGCAGAGGATCATATTTTTTCCATCAGGAGTTGTCCTGCAGATCTTTGCTCTGCCTTCAATGACCACTGTCAACCTTGTAATCAGATGTTCCTCTTCTATAATTTTTTCTCCTGCATCATAAAGCACACAGCCGATGTATTCTTTTGGTATATTCTGTATTCCATATTTTTCTAATTTAACAAGATTCTCATGATTTACCGGTACTTCTTTCATAAAAAATCACCCCCCTTCATTATATCAGATGATCTCTGAAATACCATGACATATGTCCTACCTCATTTTTGCGTAAATTGCTTATTCTAAACATAGGAGGTATCAAATCATGTATCAATTCATTGGTGTTCTCACAACTACTTTTCATCAAATGGCTAATGGTCATATCAGCATAACAAGTATTGTTTTTATGGGTGGAATCGTAATCTTATCCGGAATTGCAGTAAATACGATCCTAAAGAAATTAGAAATACGCAGAACTGAAAAAAGACAGAAATACTGGTCTGAAATCAAATGTATGGAAGATGCGCATCGTGCACATCTTATGGAAATATATCTGAACGAAAAGAATAACAGGGACTGAGCTTATTCAAATAACATTTTTCTTAATGAAACAACTAACTATCTTATTAGCATTACAAAAAGCCCGGTAATCCGGGCTTTTTGTAAATACTAACAAGGTAAGCGGAAGCATAACAAATAAACTGTTTCTAAAGCACCTTCTTAAAGCTATATTCGTACGTTTTTCCATACATACTTTTACTGGAAACTATACTATTCATTTTAGCTGACAAATCGGCAATATCAATCATGAAACCATTATCAGTAACTGATAATTCTCCATTTTGAAATTGAAAGGATGATGTAAATTCAGGGGTATTCCTTTTACCGTATACCTTCTGGTATGAGATAACATTTTGCATTTTTTCAAATATCTCGATTGCCTTTACATTGTCCTTTGTTTCATTTACATAACTGCTTACACGATCTGGCAATCCACCAATTTTTCCATCCTGCGTTACGTATAGATCCTCACTGGATACCTTTCCATTTGTGGCTGTTTTCAGAAAACGTTCTATTTCCTGCAGATCTGTTGCAAACTGGTATACATTTGCCGGTAGATTTCCTACACTGTCTGCAATTCCGGTATAATACCTGTAAAGCTGATCTGCATACTTTTCTGTGACCAGCTTCTCTATCGCCTCAGCTTTCTGTAGATCGTCAACACCTTCCACATTGACGGTTCCATTGCTTTGAATATTTATCTTCATATTCTCCAGTTCCGCCGGAGATATTCCTATCCCTTCCAGATCTTTCCGGAACTTCTGAGAGAACTCATTTTTCATCGTACTCTGCTTCTGTGCTTTTTCAATATCTGCAAGATTGGCGTATATTTTAACATATTCCATTTCCGCTGCATCCAAAGTATGACCTTCCGATAATTCCACAAGCAAATTATCCAGCGTCTTTTCTCCCTTATATTGCTTTTCCGGAGACAAACTTTCATACTGCTTTTTATGTAATGATTCCAGCTCTTTGCTGTAGTTTGCTTCCGCTTCCTGCAACAGGCGGTTATATTCTGCCAGACTTTCTTCGTAGCTTTCCTTCTTTTTCACATATTCATCATTACATTTGATATAAGCTTCCCGGATAGCATCTGTTTTTTCTGCCTCTTCGTTTTTGGAAATATGAAAGCGGATTTTATAACTATCCTCCGCATTTACCGGTGATCCATCTCCATTTTCTACTTTGATACAATATTTTGAAGTCTTTGTATCCCAATTCGGAATACTGATATTTTTCTGATTATTCCCGTTGAACTGTGCAGTACCGACCTGATTTCCGTATTCATCATATAATGTCAGATTGTAATTACTACCAGCAGGCATTTCCATTTGAATCTCGATATTAAAATAGTTTTGAAAGGTACGGTTATACGGAATCGTAAAATTATAAAAATCAACATCGGCTTCACTGTCAAGACTGCCTTTTAAACAACTTGTGTCATCTTTTATTAAAAATCCAAGATCTAAACATACTTTTTTATCATTTCTATCGGACATTTCATAAGTTGTATGATTCCGGTAGGAATTATTCGTGGAAAGCGTGCATGTATCCTCCAGCAAAGTACTATTTTTTAAAGACCGCCCTTCCATGAAAGCATCCATATAAGCGGCACCTTCTGCAATTGTTTTTAGAAATAACGGCTTTTCTTTTAATAAGTCTGTATTATACGCAGATTTCTGCAAATTGTTTGCTATAGTAACCATAGTCTCCCCCTTAATTGTTTCTTACCAGTTATTCACTCTTTATTAAATAGTATAATTTTTTATTTATTTTTTTATTTCATAAATGTTATCGGCAATAAATAAAAAATCTTAACTATCAAAAAATAACCCCTCCTCAGAATTCGAATTCTGAGAAGAGGAATTAAATTAGCGTTATTTATTCTTCTTACTTATCCTAGCACTCCGTTTCTCTTATTCTTTTACCCCTCCGAGTGTTACGCCTGCGATTATGAACTTAGAAAGCAGCAGATACACAATAATAATCGGAACAATAGCTACTGTAATCATCATATAAATTTTACCCATATCAAACCTCATATAATCTGCCCCTCGCAGTGTGGCTATTAAAATTGGTACTGTCATCTTGTCTTTTGACTGAATCACCAATGCAGGTACAAAATAATTGTTCCAGGATCCAACAAAGGTAAAGATTGCCTGTACGGCAATTGCCGGTTTCATAATTGGAATAACAACCTGATTAAATGTATAAAATTCTCCCGATCCGTCAATTCTTGCAGCTTCCACTAATGACAGCGAAAGAGTTGACTGCAGATAACTATACATAAAGTAAAATACAGCCGGAGACGCAACAGAAGGAAGGATAAGTGGCAGTAAACTATCATACATTCCCATATGGGTAATTAAACGAAGGAATCCCATTGCCGTAACTTGTGTTGGCATTACAAGAATTGCCATAATAAATGTGAACGCAGTTTTCTTGCCTTTAAAATCATATGCAAACAAGCCATATGCCGTCAATGCCGAGAAATAGGTACAGATCGCAGCAGAGCATCCGGAAACAAGCAAACTATTAAAAATACCTTTAAACATTGGAAAGCTTCCATCATTTGCCACACTTTTTAAATTATCGAAAAAATGTGACGAAGGGAGTGCTGAGAATCCCTTTTGCAAATCCGCATGAGAGCGTGTTGCATTGATAATCAGTACATAAAAGAAGAACAGACATAAAAATGATAAAAATATAAGTGTACCATGCACAAAAAAACTTCGTGCACGATTTCCTGATTCTGATTTCATTATTTATCTCCTCCTTCTTTGTTTTGAATTTCTTTTTGCAAGAGCCTTTGATCCATCCGGATCATTATGAACTGTCATCCGATATACAATAAAGCATAATATTCCACTTACGATAAACAGATACACGGATAAGGAACCTGCCATACCATAGTTCCTACTCCTTAAATGACTGTTCAGGAACATGATCAACGTCATTATGCGACGGTCAGGATTGCCCTTACCATTGGTCAAAATCTGTGGAACATCGAACATCTGAAGTCCACCGATAATAGAAGTAATCAATGTATATGCTAGAATTGGACGAATCTGAGGAAGCGTAATATAAAAGAATCTCTGAATACCATTACATCCATCCAGATCCGAGGCTTCAAATACATCCTGGCTGATTCCCATAATAGCCGCCATTAGCATAATGGTCGTATTACCAAACCACATCAGGAAATTCATCAGTCCGACCAATGATCTGGTTCCAAATACAGAGCCCATAAAATCAATTGGTTTCTTAACCATTCCTATCGACATCAGAATGGAATTAATGGGTCCATTTGTCGAAAACATAGTAAAAAATAAAAGGGCAAATGCAGATGCCATGATCAGGTTCGGCAGATAAATTACCACTTTAAAAAACTGTTTTCCATGAACTTTTAATCGCGAATTTGTAAACCAGGCTGCCAAAAGCAGAGCAACCACAATCTGTGGAATAAATCCAATCAACCATAATATTAATGTGTTTTCTGCATATTGGAACATATCTGAATGCCACAAATCGATATAATTTTTCATTCCAACAAAATTTGGACCTACTTCTTTAATTCCTGAGCGATAATATTCAAAGAAACTATATCGAATGGTATCCACCAAAGGAATCAAAGAAAAGATAAAATATGTAATAAAAAACGGAAGAATAAAGATAATCCCCCATTTTGCATAACTAATGCTTTTCTGTTTTTTTTTCATAAACTATCATCCCTTTCTATCCAATAACTGTGGAGCAATAAATGCTCCACAGTTATTGACTATTACTCTGGCCATTGTACTTCTGTAATGTCTGGATAACGTTCTTTGATGGCTGTTTCAAAATTTATTTTTGCTTTATCAAACGTAACTTTTCCCTGTAAGTAATCGCTAAATGAACTTTGTATTAATTCCACACATCCTTGATCATAAGCAGATAATGGGGCTATTTTAATATTTTCTGCAACAGGTGCAAAGTATTTGAATGGATTCTGTCCTCCGAGGAATTCAGATGAAAAATTTGCATCATCTGTTGCTGCTTCTTGCATACCGCTCTTTGTATTGGTAAAATCTGCATAATCCCTTGAAACCTTTAACAAATTGTCCTTATCTGCAGTCATGGCAAGAATAATATCTTTTGCATGCGCTGTATTGTCTGTACCTGTAGCTGCATGTATGTAAGAACCGCCCCAGTTATATTCCTGCGGAGGGTTTGTAACTGCCCAGGCTCCTGCTTCTCCATCCCAGTTTGGATTTAGTACGAAGTCAATTCCCCATGCCGGTAGTAAGTAGGCAAATACATTAGACTGAGAACCCATTGATTTATTCCAATCTTCATTGAACTGTCCTTTTACGGTCGCATTTAAATAACCTGCATCTAACCATTCTTTTGAGGTAGTTACCCAGTTCATGATCTGTGGATCCACCTTCAGTGTTGTTTCTCCAGGTGCAACCCATGAATTTTCGATACTGTTTCCATAGAGGCGGAAGGTATCTGCATAAGAAGCCAATGTGTAGTATCCCTTCGCTTTCAATTCTTCTGCTGTAGCTTTTGTTGTATCCCAGTCTTTTACCTTTTCACCAACGGCTGCGGGATCATCTGTTCCAAAGACATCTTTTGCAATATCCCGACGATAAACTAAAGTTCCCGGGCAGCACTGCCAGGTAGATCCTCTTTGCACACCATCTGCATCGGAAGCCGTTGTTCTTGTAAAGTCATACTGATCTGCAAGGTCTTTCTCAGGATCTATTCCAAGATCCGTAAGTGGCATTGCTACATCTGCATCTTTATCTATATACTTATTGACATAATCTGTTTCCGAAAGAAAAATATCTACTTTATCATCTGTAGCTGCATCTGCCTGATTTAAAAGTGCTTCGTCAAGTTTCTGCTGGTAAACGCCATCCTGGTTCGGATTGATGATCCAGTGAATCTCTGTTCCGTCTTTTAATGTTGTAATTGATCCATCATCAGAAGTTTTCTCAACTTCCGGATATATAGCTTCCAGACGCTCACGAAACTCGTCATTCCAGGAATAAATATTAATTACCTTTCCTTCCTCCACACTTGCTGTAACGCTTTTTCCGGCTCCTGATGAATTTCCGCATCCGGCTAATGTTCCTGCAACCATCGTCCCTGCTATCATCATTGCAATTACTCTCTTTTTCATTTTGAAAAATCCTCCCTAAATAGACGAAAACCGTCGTTCATTTGTTATTGGTACTATATCATAATCATTTTGCCTGTTATATTATAAATCCGAACAAAATATCAGATTCATGCTATAAATATACTTTTTTAGATTATTGTAACAATATAAAATTCATGTCATAATAAATATAACTTTTATTAAGATTAGGGAGTAGAATCAAATGGCACTTTCAGAAGAATGGTATCACACCGAATTACAGAGTAGCGAACTTGAAGCACTTCATCGCTCTCCTGATGTTGAATATTTATTTTATAATGCAGTCAAAACCGGAGATATGGATTTTGTAAATCAAAATTGTACTTCTGATGCTTTTATAGATTTAGAAGGGACAGGTGTCCTTTCCCGTAATGCATTGACCAATATAAAGTATCATTTCGTTGTCACTGTTGCCATGCTAACAAGATATTGCATTGATGGTGGTCTCGAACCCGAACAGGCATACCGTCTGAGTGACTTCTACATATTAAAGATGGACACCTGCACTACGTTACGGCAGGTTGCAGATCTACATCATGTCATGGCAAAAGACTTTACCGGGAAAATGATTCTGCAAAAAAAGAGTGCCATTCTTTCGAAACCTGTAATGCTGTGTGTCGACTATATTTACAGCCATATCAAAGAGCGGATAACAATCCAGACTCTATCGGAATTTACCAAACTTTCTGCAAATTATCTGTCACGTGTTTTCAAACAGAACCTTGGGATATCCATCAGTGATTACATCCGTGAAAAGAAAATCGAGAAAGCTACCCATCTTTTACGTTATTCTGATCAAACTATTGTTGAGATCGCAAACTACCTTTCCTTTTCCTCACAAAGCCACTTTATTCAAATCTTTGAAAGTTTTACAGGAATCACACCCAAAAAATATCGTGATAAATATTATAATACCATGTGGTAAGCTCTGTTCCATGTGGTAAGCTCTGTTATATGTCCAAACCCAGCACATATCTTTGGCCGCAATACCTACTCTTTTAACTAAGGACCACTTTGATTTTGTGAAGGATATCGAATGCTAATTTTTCAATCTGTGTTTTTTTCAAACGCACTCCGAATCCCTCTTCCCATTCCATCTCTTCCCCGTTGCACGTTGCACTCTTTATCTTCACATTTCCACATATTATTTTCTCTGGATTATAAAATTGGATATCGAATTTTTTGCCTGCAAACTCCAGTTTTAATGATGCTATCCCATTTTTATTAAACTGCTCTGGCATCAGTGCCGGTGCAATCACCAGATCTCCAATCTTTCCTTTCACACCAAACACTTCCGTAATCATGGTAAGCATATACCAGCTTGCTGCTCCGGTCAGATAGGTATAGAGACCTTTTCCCTGATTATCAAAATACTCTGGAATGCCAGGATAGATTCTGCTATTTTTAAAATCCATTGCTGCATCCATCAATGCCTGAAGTACCTTATGACCTTCTTTCGCATATCCCCGCTTATAAAGTGCATTGGCATACATAACTGCCATATGGGAAAATACGGCTCCATTCTCCTTTTCCCCATAGGCAAAACCAAACATTCTGCCAAGATCAAATTTTTCCTCTTTAAAGTCCGTATTCAGCCTGTATCCTCCGGCCTTTTTATCAAATAAATACCGGTCGGCACTTCTACCTATTGCCTCAATCTGCTCATTCTTTGCTGTTCCACTCATAACAGCAAAAACCTGTCCCGTCAACATCATGCGAACGTTTTCATCTTCACAGCACTCTACTTTCCTTCCATGATTATCATAATAACCATTGAACCATCCCCGGTTATCTCTGTCCTGTATCCATTCCTGAGATCTAATATGTTCCATCAGCCAATCTGCCTTCTCTTCCAGATTGTTACTGATTTTTTCAAGTTTTACAATTACCACATTTCCACTGAGATTGTACTTGCACTTCCCGGCAAAGGATTTCAGAAGCTGTATTTTTTCTGTAGGATTCTCATACTGCTCATTGTTTCCAGACAAAAGACACATCATCTCTTCTGCAATTTCCGTCTTTGTAATTCCACTCGCACTCTGCAGCTTTCTTAAATATTGAGCGATCTCTTTTAAATTGCCTGCATAGGCACATGTAAATGCCACACTTTCCCCACGTTCCCACGCCATATCAAGGGCATCATTCCAGTCTGCACCGTGAAGTCGTATTTGATTATGTTCTCCCACATCATAAAAGGCACATAAGTTCTGCAGTATAATGTGTTCCAGAACTGTTCCATGATAAATAGCGCCTGCTGCAGTTCTCTGATAATTTCCATCTTTTGAATCCCATATTTCATCCTGTGTAGTACCTCGCTCTGCCTGCCGATCCTTGAAATATGGAACCTTCTGAAATAAGATCTCTATATCACCGGTCTGATCCATATATAATTTTGTTGTTACAAATGGCCAGAAAGCGTGATCCATCCAGACCCGTGTAATATTGTTTCTATCTGCAATGAACTCTCCCTGAGCGTTTCCTATGATTGTCGCATTCGTACCATCCATTCTTACTCCACCGAAGTTGTCTACGATCATCTGTCTCACTATCGACGGTTCCATAATCAGTAATGCAAGACAATCCTGCCACAGATCTCTCCATCCGCGCCCGCCTTTTCCGTAATCATGATAAGGAAGAAACGAACATCCATAGATTCTTCTTAGAATTGGTTGAAAACAGATCCATTTCAGATAATTATCCACCTCTTCATTACCGGTTTCAAAAGATACCTTTACCCTCTCAATCCAATGCTTCTTTACTTCTTCCAAAGCTGACTTCACCTGATCTTCGGTCATGTATGCAGATATCATTGTTTTAACCTGTTCCTCTTTTTTCGCAATTCCACTCAGGATAATATAACTGGCAACCTCCTGCTGATCTAAAATAATCTTTGAAAAACGAATGCCACCCACTGCTTCTTTTCCTTGGATATCGACTCCAGGCCCCACTCCCGGTTTCTCTTTACGGACAGCTTCCGGAATCAGGAAGGAGCCCCCTTCCCCAATAAAAGCTTCTACGGTCGGATAAAATTCTGTTGGATATGCTCCATTATCTTCGAAACCGGAAACAAAATAGATGGTATCGTTCTTTTGATGACCTCTCTCGTCAAAAGATAGGACCGGTGTTACTTCCACGCCGGAATCTGTCGTATGAATTCTGTGTAAAAGAGAGGTTACATGGCGGTGATCCCTGATATTATCAGCACTTCTTCCATAAATCGGAATGGACGCAATCGGAGTAATCTCAATCTTTTCTGTTGATACATTGGTAAGTTTGACCAAGGAAACTTCCATTTTCCCATCCACTGTAACAAAAGATGTCGTCTCCGCCTGCAGTCCGTACTTTTTTGATGTACGTGTTAACTTTTGCCACATAAATCCAGCTTCCAGCACACTCTCATCTTGTCCTTCCGTAAACTTCTGATATTCCTGTTCTGCCGAGTTTCCGCTTACCGACCAATATCCTTTTTTCTCAATGCGACACCAGAAATTTCTGGTATTTTTATTATTATGGAGATTCTGCGCACTGACAGGCTCTAAAAGAAAATGATTCTGATCGGTTTTGCTATCTCCTGCCAGATTTCCTGTAATAGAAGACTTCATTCCGGACTCTCCAGCCAAAGGAAGATAAATCTCCCCATAGTTTTCCGGATTATGAATGGTAAAGGTGCCATTCTTATCCTGAAATTCAATATATTTCATGTTAATAACCATGCCCTTTCCGTAACCTGCAAACTTTGAGCTACAGGCAAAAATAATCAGTGAGAAGAAGCCGCTTGCGGCTTCTTCCTGTGTGATACTTAGTAATTCTTTGCAGCCGTTTTTTGGCTGCTTAGCATTACTTCTCACACTATCCCCCTATGCATTATGACAGAAACAGCTCAATGTCTGTATATGTCGTTAATTGCTCCGCCAAAATATAATTACCCTCTACTTCTTTTCCATTTACAATCATTTTTTTATACCCGCTCTCCACATGTCCTGGATTTTTTACAGAAATATGAAGATGGCAGCCTCTAAAATCTTTTTCAATTTCAAATTCATCCCAGTTCTTTGGAATCGATGGATTTATATGCAGACCGTAAAAATCTGGTCGTATACCGAGTATTCCTTCTACACATCCGACCATTACCGTAGATGCAGTTCCCGTTAACCAGTGTACATGCGATCTGCCAAAATGAGGGCTTGCTTTTCCCTCTGTAAACTGTCCGTAACAATATGGTTCCAGTCTTCTTATCTCAGCTCTATCATTCTGTGCTGCCGGTGCATTTTCCATAAAATACGTAAATGCTCTGTCCCCATGTCCGCGAAGGGCTTCCGCAAGAATGATCCATCCCTGAGCTTGTGAAAAGATTCCAGCATTCTCTTTGGTTCCCGCATTATAAATAACTGCGAGCGCACCCTCAAATGCATGTGCGTGGTAGGGAGGATCCATAAGGATCGCACCATATTCTGTATTTAATCTCTCATATACTTGATCCAGTGCCTGATCGGCCTGCTCTCTGCTGGCAAGTCCGCTGATGACAGACCAGCTCTGTGGATTCAACCACATATTTGCTTCCGGATCTGTACGCTTTCCGATCACTTCTCCATTTTCCATGAATCCACGAATAAAGCGATCTTCATCCCAGCAAAGTTCCTGCATCAATTTTTCCAGTTCTTTCTGACTCTCGTTGAGAAATTGAATGTAAGTATCCTCTTTTTTATAAACCGCAAACTCTTTTAAGATCGTCATAGCGTAATAGAACTGCATTGCGACAAACGTGGATTCTCCATCCTTACCAAGTCTAAGACAGTCATTCCAATCTGCATGTAATCCGGCCGGCATTCCATGCTTTCCAAGATGGTTCATGGAAAAATCAATCGCCCGTTTCAAATGATCATAAACCGTTCCTTCACCGCAGTTCGCATATGGAATCACTTCATCTATGAACTCAAGATCACCCGTCTCCGAAACGTATTTATAAACTGTCGGGAACAGCCATAGTGCATCATCTGCCCGGTAGGCCGGATGCCCCGTCTCCCGTACATAGGAAATATCATCGGGTGTATCTTCCTGTCCGGGATCATGCGTAAACTTTACAAGCGGCAGACCACCACCATTATTAACCTGCGCTGAGAGCATAAAACGAATCTTCTCCAAAGCCATCTTCGGTGCCAGATGAATGATGCCCTGAATATCCTGTACGGTATCTCGATAGCCATAGCCATTACGCAGTCCGCAGTATGTGAAAGATGCTGCACGTGACCATAGGAACGTCATAAAGCAGTTGTAGGCATTCCATGTATTCATCATGGTATTGAATTCCGCACTTGGCGTTTTAATCTGAAAATGTGACAGCTTTTCATGCCAATAGAAAATCAGATCTTCCAGTTCCCTGGAACAAACTTTTTCAGGATCTGCATAGCGATTTAATATTTTACCGGCTTCCTCGTCTTCCTTCATTCCTACGATGAAAGCGATCTCCTTTGCCTCTCCCTGCGCGAGTCGTATGACAGTACAAAGTGCTCCACAAGCATTCTCATTATAATTGCCCTCACCGTTCAATTCTCCTTCTGTTACGCCAACCGGATTTTGGTATCCATGGTATCTGCCAAGAAATCCTTCTTTGTCTCCGCACCAGGACGTCACTGCTGCACCAGAAAGTCCAAAAAAACGGTTACATACAATCTTGTCATCCACATCTTTTCCATCTTCCAGCTTATCTAGATTGGCATGGACCATCTGACGCACCCTGTTTCCACAAAATACAGTCTGCGTAATAAATTGAGAATACTGTAAGTTCACTTGATCCTGCTCATAATTATTGTTGTTTGTAAATTCTGCATATCCGGTAACATTGACATTCCTTTCCCTGTCAGAGTAGTTTGTAAGGCGTATGCTCCAAACTTCATAGGATTCATTGATCGGAACGTAATACCTTACTTCCGAATGAATCTTACTGTAATCTGCCATCATTTTCGTGTAAGCTGTTCCATGGCGGCACTCGCTCTTATAAAGTTCCAGATCCTTTCCAACTGGCTGCCAGGATGCGGACCAATAGTCTTTACTTTCGTTATCACGAATATAGATGTATCTTCCCGGTTGATCGAATTGGTTGAAAATGTATCTCAGAATTCTTCCATTTGCACCCGACTTTGCAAAACTATAGCCTCCTGCATTATTGGATACAATTGCCCCATACTCCGGAGAACCGAGATAGTTCACCCATGGGGTGGGTGTATCCGGTCTGTCGATCACATACTCTTTCTTCTCATCATCAAAATACCCATATTTCATATTGAAAGTGCTCCTATCTTACTCAAGTTTTCTCCACTATATCGGAATAAATCATTCCGGTATACAAAATCATTCTTGAAAATATCAGAATCGTGACATATGTTTGCAAAAACAAATACTAATTACATTGTCTTTCTTTTATATGCATAAAAAAAAGCAGATATTCAGACGAATATCCACTCTAATCTTCTTATTATTTTATATTGGCACTATCGAGTTTTCTTCTTTCTTAATCGCAAGACTTATTGATAAAATCCATGTGATATAGTTTTTCCCAATGGTTTATATTTAAAATTCCCTTTGTGAGATGAATTGCTAAAAAAACGCAATTTTCATCCTTTTCATTATTTGCCATGTC
>JAEWSH010000070.1 GCA_023398375.1 Bacillota bacterium
ACATGCATAGTCAGAGCAATTTCAAAGGAAAAACTCTCTGAAGCGGGTCTTGTAAGTTGCTTGGATTACTATTTAGGACGCCATGCTTTGAAGTTATATTGAACCGCCGTATGCCGAACGGCATGTATGGTGGTGTGAGAGGGGAGAGAAAATCTCCCCTACTCGATTAAGAAAATAACATTGACTGGATTGCGTTATATGGTATAATATACCATATAACGCAGAAATTAAGGAGAATAACTTATGAAAAAAATAGTTAAGTATTTCATAATAATATCATTAATATTAGCAAATGTTGTACCAGTATTTGCAGGAGCAAATGGAGTAATGGTAGATATTGGAGCGCCGCTGCCGGGAAGTCGGGATGATGCCAGAATATTATATGAGACCGAACTAAAAAAGGGAAACATTACGGAGGAAAGGTTTTATCAAACGGTAATGACAGGAGTCTTTTCGCCATCCGTAGTTGCGCAGATACTTGAAGACGGGTACTTAACACAGTATGCAGAGAATTTTAAAGCTGTAGGGTTACTTTCCGGCGATTGCGTGGTAAAGAAAGTAATAGAAGAGACAGCGTTTACAGTAAATAGAATCAGTAAAACTATGTATGTAAAAAATAGTAACAAAGTTGCAATGTATAGTGGCGCATCCGATACCTATGATACAATAGGATATTTAATACTTGGAACAAAAGTGGAGGCGACTGGTATTACGGAAGATGACTGGTATGAAGTTGGATATAGGGAAACCATCGGTTATGTTCCTGGAAAATTTCTATCAGATACACCACTTGAATATACAATAAGTGTCAGCAATAACATGGTTTCTACGATAGAGATTGATAATACCTCTGATGTGCCAATGCTCCCGGGAACACACACCTATGAGGAGTTAGACGTTGAAGCGATCAATGCCTTGTCTGTATTCATGGTTTGTGGGATTGAGGAAGAAAATTATATCAATATAAAAAGCAATGCAAGAGATAAGTATGTACCGGGATATCTGTTAGATCAGACAACGCAGGATAATATGAGCGGCACGATTAATTTTTTGGATCGTACTGGAAAACTGTTATATTCGGTTGTATTAAAAAATTATAAAGTGAATAAGGAAATCATGGAAGAGTACAACTTAAACATTGGAGCTGACGTAGAAAAAGGAAACATTTCTTTTGCGGAACGAACTGTTTTAAGTACACCAATGGAATTGACCGTATTAGGATATCAGGCAGGAGAAAAGTATCGGATCATAAGTGAGAGTGAAAAAGAGGAAGAAAGGGAAGTAGTAGCAGGAAAAAAGGGAGAACTTACATTTAATATAATTGAATTAAAGTCATACCAGATAAAAGAGATCGATCAATCGGATAGTGTTCCGGCAGATAAAGATATTCAAGAATCGAAAGCAGTAATACGGTCAAAACCATATGTAATGATATCTGTAATCGGAATTTTATTATTGGCGTCAATACCCATTGGAATCATTGTAAGAAAAAAAAGAAAGTAACAGGTGGCTGATTTTGAAGAAAAGAATAAAAAGGATTGTAATGATATGGATGTTGTTAGTCGTGCTATGTTCCCAGTTATTGATTGCATTTGCAGAAGATGATGATGGAACACCTGGTTCCAGTTCTGTGCATGAAATGATCTACATGTCAGAGGGTCAGATGATTTATGAAAAAATTGATAAGATGAAAACATCACAGATCTATTACACAACGTTAGGAATGACTATATCCCGCTGTGAAAAAGGAACCAGTACGTTAAGCAGCACGGGTGAATTTGCATACATTGATATCTTTTCAGGGGATGTTGGATACGAGCCGATCAAAGATGAACATGGATACCAGACAACAAAACGGTACTTTAAATATGAGAGTGTTCTGGCAGCGATCAGGGAAGTATCGGAAGATTGGTACCAAGAAATAGTAACTGCGACCACAGATGTCTATGTGCAGTTTGATGCGATTATGACTACCGTGAATGATGCTACAGGGGCAGGAAAAGAGGGAAGTTTAGATCCATTTGGAAAAATACCATATAACTTTGTAGGAAAAGTATATTGGAGAGATAACTGGGAGGATGGTTCAAAAGGTTTAAAGGAAGCATACAACTGGAGTGACAAGGATGTTATTGATACGAACTTTAAAAAGCCGTTTTTGTTCAAATATGTAGTGGGCGAAGATCTTCCAGTGGAAGAACCGGAAGTTGGAACAAAAGCACCGGAGGCAGATAAGGTAGAGACGATTGGAAAAGAAAAACCGGCATATGATACCTATCATACCTCGAGTAAATTTGACTTATCGAAAGGGATTCCGACCACAGAAGAAGTGACTAACGGGATAGATGCTGATACCTGGTATGGACTGGCCGATGTAGGAAAGCATACCTATACAAGTAATCCCAACTTGTATAAGACAAAATATGATATAAAAGTAAAGCATACAAGAACATGGTCTTATACAGGTTCGGACGGAAAGACTCACTATAGTAGTTATAGCTGGTACACGCATACCATTGGATATCATTATCCGGTCAGAACGGCGACCTGCTATTACATCATGAAAACAGATCTGTATGAATGGATAACGGCCAGAGTAAGCAATCGTATTTATATTGGAGATCATAGTTACAACAATAAGTATCCCTTTGCATTTGATATTAAGATCAATGGAATCGAATATCAACCGGGCAATGCAGACAGTATTGTAGATTGGTATCCAAAGGAAGAAGCACACGTGAAATGGGCTGAAGCTGACACAAGTACAGTGAATGTATCATGTACGGAGGGAAAGGAAGAAAGTGCGAAAAAGGAAGCGGTTGCGATAATCGAAGAAAGAGTCAAAAAACCGGTCGTAAGGAATGATCGGTTCCAGATCATGGTCAATGGTACTTCCTATACCTATATGGAGGATAAGCAATGTGATCTGAACAGTAACGAGGGACCATATAACTATAATAAAATCAATGAGCCGGATTATCAGAACCAAAATCAGACAAAGACAGAAAAGATACCAACTACGCTTGCCAACGGACCATACGAGACAAGCATGAGGATTCAATATAAAGAATTTGTAGGAGGATTGGTCGGTTCTACAGCGGCATCTACTTTTAGCGGAAGCGGGAAAGGAATTATCAGTACCAAACCGGAAACAAATAATCCGGATCATCCCACAAGGGCGTTAACCGCAAATGAACCGGTCTATGTCCACTCTCCCGTCATATCACCTGTAAAAATATACGATAAAGACGGAAAGGATGTAAATATTGATTCCATGCCTTCCCAACTGATTCATAGAGGAAATTCGATTGATGGCCATGAATATGTAAATTATGAATTACGTCTGGATGAAAAATACGTCTTTAAGTTTGAACCGGGCGAACACAGGGAGGATGCCCAGGGATACGGGTGGGGCGATCTGGAAAAATACGATAAGTATAAGTTGGACAAACAGGTAAAATTCCCATTCGCAGTCAGAATCAAAGGTATTTATTACAATGTAAAGGGGGATGGATATACAGATTGGATCGACGCGGATAATGTGACAGAATTTTATATCCCGTCGTGGAGCGTGGAAGGGATCTATACGCAGTACGATAAAATGAGTGAACTATCTCATTACTATAAGCGCCCAATCGAATACAGAGTGTTGGCAAATAATACCTTTGACAGTGACGGTAACAGTCACCTTAATGAACAGGAAAATGAAGCAAACAAGGACATTAATAATTATGTGGCAACCTTTTCTATTCCGGTGGAGGTAAGCGGTTGGATCTATGGATTCCAGGCGGTAGGGATTGACGATGCGGATAAATTCAATTATGAAGGTGCACAAGCAGATAAAACAAAATATTTTGCATTTTCTCCTGAAAAAGAGGAGAAGAAAGCAGGTACACGGAACCGGATTGGTGGGAAATCCGTACGATACACGGTAGATGGGGATCTCACAAACGACTGGAGCCTTAATAACTTGTTTACGAATTCACTTCCATTTACAACAGGGAGATCCAATTCCAATAAAAACATGGGTATTTTAGATCAGGGAACGACGTTCTATTTTACCGTAAAAACAATTGCCAATCTGGGAGATTCGGATGCGGATGCCATTGAAATCCAGCCGACCTGGCGCTGGGTATCGCGCGATGGGAAAACGATCAGGGATGATATCAAGATTTGTTACAATACCGCTGCTAATAAGTGGATCGAGGCGGATAGCCTGAATGATGAGATAAGAAAGGTATCCATAGGTGATATCCCATTCCAGGGTTCCTATTTCGATTATTACTATGATCCGGTGCAGTATTCCGCTGACAAGGAAGGAATCACGTATTCTAACCTATTAGAGAGAAAGACAGAGTCCTATAATTTCGGACATATTGTATTAAATTCCAAATTGCGGTTGCTGACGGGTGAGGAAGAAGAATTAGTCTCTGAATTAGGAAATAAAAGTGCTGCGGCAATGAGATATCAAAATGCCGATGGAAGTTATCAGTTTCACGATATGAATGATCTCGTATATGATAGCTTTAAGATGTCGATGCAGACATGGTATGGAGCATACAAGATCCCGGCGGACATGTATATTTGTGACAAAACGATTGATATTTACGAATATGCAAAAGAGCATAATGGAATCAGCGGTGAGGAAGAGATATGGATGAAAAATGGATATCTGGTATTGAACTTTGCTATTTCCTCGAAAAACAATGGAAACGACCATTTATCCTACACGTCAGGAACGAAAGACCAATGGGATGTTGAAAATGCATGGTCGACCGGAGAAACGCCGAAAAAGATTGTGATAGGAAATGATATTGAGGATCCGAAAGTGGAGATCCCTGCCCGGTCAGGTGATGTTGCTGTCATAGATACCATAAGCAGCAGAGCGAACGATTATGATTCCATGACCTTTATCATTAATTAAATAATAGCTCAAACTGAGCGAAACGGAGAAAAAAATGAGAAGAAAGAAAAAAGTTCCGGAAAAGAAAGCTCTTTTTGTGAAAGTGATCGCAATCGCAATGCTGCTATGTGTGGTAGTGCTCGTAACCCTGTTAGGAATCTTTTGGAATAGGAAGAGAATGCTGGCAGCAGAGACGAAGGAACAAAAAACAGAACGAGTGAAACAGGAAAATATCGATCAGGTAAAAAGTACGCTGTATTATTCGGAAGTCGATTACACAGGAGAAACATTCCTGGACAAAGGTCTGTTTGAGATTCCTTTTAGGAAGAGTGGATGCAACTATGTTTCCAATAAAGAGTTTGTAAAAGACAGACCGGAGGAAACCTTAGAAGAAATTCAGGAAACATCGAAAGCATATATCAATGCGCTCCTAAATACAGGATATCAGAAAGTAAAAAAAGACCAGCAGGGCTTTCTGGATAAGATAGAGAACATGAGTTCCCCTCAATGTTTTTATTGGGAAGAGAACAACAGCATCAGTGCAGAAAAATTTGCGGAAGAGGCGATGAGTTGGTACATAGACAATGAAATACAGATAGAATCAGAATTTATCACGGACAGATGTCTTATTTATCTGAATGATACCGTCTACAATCGTGGAGAATGGCATTTTACGGTGTATCACGGCAAAGATCTCTCCTTATTGGAGAAAAAGACCGGCATTGAAAATATTAAGATGGGAAAGGAATATATCGTGTTCCTGGAGCTAAGATACATTCCGCATGAATATGATAAGATCGTAGAAATAGAAAAAATAGGATCCAGTGAGAAAGGGTAAATTTTTTAAACGATTACTCTTGTTTTAGAGATGGAAATGAGATATATTTAGAAGTATAATATACCATAATTAAAACAAGGAGAATAGGAATGAGTCAAGACACTCATAGAACATCGATCCCAGAGAATTGCGACGTCAGAGATTATTATGGAAATTGGGTGTATCGTGATGGAACAATTATAAATAAAAATGGTATGAAGTTAAAACCTTATAAAGGGAAGGTATCAATAGTAAAAGAGCAGATAGACGAAAAAGGAGAAACGATAAGCAAGAGACATAGTATTCTTCATGCAAAAGTAGTATATGAAGCATTCACAGGACAGACAGTCCCCCGGACAATGATCGTACGATATAGAGATGAGAATCCGGAGAATGTGCATATTGCGAATATAGTGTTCGTCTCAAAAAAGGAGTATTTCCAGGGTTATGATTGGAGTCCCTTGAAAAAATTATCAGAGGATACAGTTCAGGAAATCAGGCATATCTATCGTGTTGGAGAAACAAATAGAGGGAATCTTAAGAATCAATTGAACAGAGAAGTACCTTCCCAATACGAATTAAGTAAACAATATGAGGTGTCTCTATCAACGATACAGAAAATAGTCAAAGGAGTCTATTAGAAAGGTAAGCAATGCAAAAGATAAGGTTATTGTTAGGAATGCTGATCGTAAGTACAGTGATTACAGGATGTGAAGGACAAAAAATATTCAGGGAAAAGGTAGATGAATTTGCGTTGCCGGAAGTCACAAAAGAAAACTTGGAAGAAAATATCTATTACGTGAAGAATGGAACTCGGTTCTCTCCCGTATATGCGGCAGAAAATACTAATTCATATGAGAATCCAGGTAAGATAGAAGATTCACGGATCTGCTATTTTATGGAAGAGGAAGCTATGGTGCCAGAGTATTTTAGCAATGAGTATATTGCTGTCTCTGGATCGACCTTGGATCTTAAAAGTGTAACATTGGAACGCTACAGGGATCTCGGATTTTCATTTGGATTGTATGGCTGTACAGTAGATGAAGATGGGTATCTATGCTTCGATCTGAAAAAGAACTTAGTGAAAAATTCTGATATCTGTCAGATCTTATCAACAGCAAAATCAAATGAGATCAGGATTACGGCAATCAACGGAGAACTGGTATCTGAGAAGAATATAAATAGTGCAGGAGTAATCATTGGATTAGAGAAAGCAAAGGAATATACCTTATCGTTTTATAGCGGAACTTATTATGGAACGGTATCTGTCGTAGCTGATACGCATATGATACAATCATTTGAGCTGTATGAACTGACGGATATTGAAACGACAAAGAATGGATATCTTAAAATAACATTACCGAACGACCTTAAGAGCGGATGGTATTGCATGGAAGGGCAGGGAATTTTCAAATACTATAATTTTGAAAAGGGAGATGCTGATGTTACAGGTATTGATCTAAACGAGGAATATTATCAGTCAGAGGAGGAGAGAGAAGCTGTCTATACACAGCAATATGTACTGAGTGTTGCTGAAAAAACAAGAAATGTCAGTGTCATCTTGACATATGATACAAGTGTATATGGGAAGGAAGACATCCAGATCAGGTTAAAATCTCCGGATGGTAATGTGATGGAGATGAAACCTGAAGATGGAACGGCTAAAGTAGATCTGACAGAGGCTATTGCAGGAAAATGGACAGTAAGTGTTATTCCGAAAGAGTTAGAAGTATTAGATCTGACAACAGAATCCAATCAGTTAGCAAGTGATACTACCGTAGAAACAAAGGAATTTGAATTGACCGAAGATAGTGAGAATGTGGAATTTGCTGCACTATATTCTGGAGATGGAGAAGTATGGGGAACCGTAGAGAACGAAAATGGAGAATCACAAGATTTTGGTGAAGCAAAAAACGGAAAGTTAAATTATATCTATTCCTATTTGCCAGCAGGAACATACACCGTAACGATATATCATTACACGGATACAAAGATTGATGATATTACATGTAAGGAAGATGTTGTTGAGACATCGACAGACATCATTACAGTAGTCGAGTAAAGGAAAATAGTATGAAAATGACCACTTCTTTATTCACAGAAATAATAGTAGGTTTCATAATCCTTGGAAGTATTTACAAAGGATATCAAAGGGGATTTATTAATACTGCGATCCCCTTTGTTTCTCTTTTCATAGCAATATGTGCTACGGAAACGTTGGTGAGGCCGATAGCAGCAATAATAGCTCCATTTCTGGGAAACGGAATTGGCGAGTTACAATCCATGGTTGCTGCAAAACCTATGAATCAGATCAAGATGTTAGTATCAATGACAACGGGAAATGAAACTACATATCATCAGGTCGTACATTCTTTCAATCATATGTTTTCCTATTGGATGACTTATGCCTTAGCATTTGCATTTATCTATACAGTCAGCAGTTATGCCTTGAATAAGGTGAATGCAGCAGCACGATCACCAATATGGATGCAGGTAAATAGAATTTTAGGCTCCGCAATTGAGATCGCAAAAAGCATAGTTGGAATATGGATCTGCTATGCACTGATATTTGTATTAAATAATTCAGGATTTGTTTTGGTAAGCGGCTTTTTAAAGATACTGAATCAAAGTCTTATCCTATCCTATGTGAATGAATATAATCCATTATTAAGAATATAAAAAGACCAGGAATGGTCTTTTTTTTGCACATTCTTTGTTTCAGAAAAGTTCTCTGAGCAATCCATAGCTCAAATTGAGCTGCGTCGTATTTACATGGAATCGATTTTATGGTATAGTATACCTATTATGATATAACGAGTAAGGAGATTAGAATGTGAAGCAGAAAATAGGGATAATGTTATTAATTTGTTCTTTTATTATAAGTTCGTTCACTGGATGTGGATCAAAAAAAGATGTATATCAGGCGCATAAGAGTGGATATAAAGAAATGGAAAGTATTGATGGAGTTACCTTTGATGTTCCGGAAAATGCACTGTCATTAGCAACTGCGGTGACCAGTATATCTGAAGATATGGATTTTGATCCGGCAAATGTGTATCTTTATAAAGATGGTAAATCACAATACTTACTCTTTTCGATGGATTCTATGGTAATAGCAATCCAGAAAGGTACCAGATTTCAAATCAAAAATGCAGATGATAAGGAAACAGCGTTAAAGAATGAAAAGCTCATGAATATCTGGTTTGATAAAGAAGGAAATAATTTTGAGTATAGAGAATCAGAAAAGAACGGTTATAAAATGATTGGCAAAGTCGTGGCGCAGGTATCGGTCACGGATGAATTGTATAATGATTTTGTTGGCGAATTGGCAGTATTAGATCGTGATGAGGAATGGTCTCTTTTTATCGGAGCACCTGGAAATACCTATGATGATCTGAGTAAAAAGCAGAAAGAAATGATAGAACATGTTTCAGGCAGTTTGGCATTATCGGAAAGTAATAGCATGGAACCATCTGAGCAGCAAGACGCTGAGACGGCAGAAACAGAAACAATATCAGAAGTAGAAGATGCAAGTGAAAGAGAATCTCCTAATGTGAAAGAGGATTCAAAAACAGAAATAATGACAGAAGAAGCAAAGGAAATTAAAAAAGAGAAAGTAGAGAAAGTAGAGAAAGTAGAGAAAAAAGAGAATAAAGAGAATAAAGAGAATAAAGAGAATAAAGAGAAAGAAAAGAAAGAGACAATAAAAGTAAACAACCAGGAAAAGATTGCTCATGTGACCGATACAGCCTCAGAATCATCTATTTACAATATGCTGCATATAGGAGAGATGGGAAAGGCAATGGCTTTAAATGCAGCGGGATCGGAATTTACGATTGTAAATATAACGATAGATCGGCTATTTACAGAAGAGGATGCAGTCTCTTTCATAAAATCGGGATTAGAAGAGTCAGGAGAACAATATCAGGAACCGCCGGCCGGATGTACATGGAATGTAATTGAATATAGCATAGATACTCCGATTGAGGAAGCATATGTAAATATCAAATTAAAAGGACTGGATGGGGAAAAGATGAAATATAGGGGGATATCCTATAGTCAAAGAACTTTTGATATTTTCAGTAAGATGATCAAAGCTGGGACTAGATATACAAAATTATATTGTTACTATGCTGTTCCAAATGGATGTAATGAATATATGCTGGAATGTGGGGAAGGAACCATTAATACCAAGGAAGCAGGAATAACATCAGCATACTATAAAATGAATGGAAAGAACTTTGAACAGACTAAGAGAGGAAAATAAAAGTGTATATTAGAAGTATAGATAAAAACGAAAATAAGGTTGAAATTGAACTGCAGGATACAGATTTCAGAGAACAAAGAATTGACAGGAATCATTTTATGGAAGAAATGATGGATGAAACTGTT
Organism: Bacillota bacterium; assembly: GCA_023398375.1. GTDB lineage: Bacteria > Bacillota > Clostridia > Lachnospirales > Lachnospiraceae > SZUA-378. Next base: position 10,110 of record JAEWSH010000070.1, read on the forward strand.
TCAAAAGAATATTTTTTTAATAAATACAAAAATTTTATTGATATCATGATCGAGCGTTCATTTGCTGCCATATTTGGAAATGATAGCATTTATACAGCTTTCTTTGGAGTTGGGGAATACCAGAATAAGGTCATTATCGAGATTTACTATACAGAAGGCATCGACGAAGAATTATTGGAAAAACTTGATGAATCTCAACTGGAAGATTACATAACCCGGAATAAAAATATTTATATCATTAATGTACACAGACTTGGCAATATAGAACCGATCGTTGACTTAGTTAATAATCTTGAAATTACAAGCAGCAGCTTAAAGAAAGATGGCAATACATATTATTTGACGATAAAAACACCCAAAAGAATAAATCTGGACTATATTATGCTCGGAGCAAAGATCCGTGAATTTGCAGAATTAGTAGATAAAAACAAAGGCTTACCTCTTATCCGGCAAAATGCGGTAGATAATTTGAAAATCATTTTTCAGAAGGAGTGATATGAAAAAAATGACCTATATAGTATTGGTGTTCTGTCTTTTCATTAGTATGACGGCATGTGGGAAAAAGCAGGATAATAACACCGGTAGTATTGTAGTGGAAGAGACACTTGCTACAGAAGACAAACCTGTTGATAATGATACATCTGAACAATATATACTTGATGAAAAAGAAAGACTTAACGAAAATAGACCTGTCACAAATGAATCAAGTAATTATGCCGAAATAGAACAGCTCATGAATCAAATAGCAGAAAGAACAGCAGGTAAGAAGGGAACCTAAATGTTACGTATAACCAAAATACTGCTTGCAATTTTTTGATTTTGCAGTATACTATATTTAATCAGTTAATGAATTCAGGTCGACAAAAACCTCTTAAAAGTATTGTGCCATTGCATAATATTTTTAAGAGGTTTTTAACGTCTATTTTGATGATAAAAGGAGAAAAGTCAATGAAGGGCATGATGCAAAAAGAATTATGTAGAATCAATTACAAATCCGGAGTAAGCAAAGAAAAATTACTTACTCCAAAAGAAAGAACAGTATTAATTTTATCGAGCAAAGAGGATCCCATAATTGCCTGTGTTCCGGTTGCCTCTGCGGTCAAACGGTACAAAGGTATGCATGGTACTTTAATTAATTGTATAAAATTCAATTCTTAGCTAGAATGTTTGTATAATCAGCAATCGGAATTTTAAAAAATACTTTTCCTTTCATTGCACTTTTCTTAATAAACGGCTCCTTCCAAAATCTGGCATCATCAGAATTTTCACGATTATCTCCCAGCAGGAAGTAACAACCCGCCGGAACAGTAAAGCTTCTACATGAATTTGTTTCAATCTCTTCACTTAGATACGCAGATTCATCCAACTTTTGATCATTGACATATACATATCCATTTTTGAATGAAATCGTATCTTCTGGTATACCAATTATCCTTTTGCTCATCTTTACTCCTTTTTCTGTTGACTTGAATACTACGATTTCTCCTCTTTGAGGGTTCCAGACTAAGTATGCCAAGTCATTGATTAGAACGATATCTCCAGCAGCAATCGCAGGTTCCATAGAGGCGGTAGGAATGATACAAATTGTTACGACAAAGTTCAAAAATAGGATAAGGACGACGCAGATAATTGAAAATCTGATCCATTCAACTTTCGTCACATTAGATTTTAATTCTCTTTTTTGTATTTCTTCGTATTCGTCTAATGACATCTCAACGGCTGCTTCCGGCTCCTCATTTTCATATTCTTCATCCTCCGGAACATAATCTAAATCATCAACTGTTTTCTCTTTTTTGTTCTGCTTCTTTTTAAAAATTTTATGAATCACAATAGCAAAACTTATCACTGCAATTACAAGAACAACGAATCCTATAGGAGAAGATTTTTTTTCTTTCATCATAATAGCTGCATCGTAGGTGATTTCATTTCCCGCCTTATCAACAGCTTTTAATGTTATTTCATTCATACCTAAATGTAAATGGCAATCAATATTAAATTGTCCGTCAGTAGAAATATTAGGATATTCTTTATCATTGATATAGAACTTTTCATAATCTGATACTTTCCCAGTTATTGTAATTTTGTTCTCTATTGTCTGGATTCCATCATATTCTTCATTAAGTGAGAGTACTGGACAAATGGTATCCTGCACTAAAGCCTTACGAAAGGAATATTTATTTCCGATTTTATCTACCAGATAAAAAAGAACGGAATTGTATTCGCTTACTAATGGAATTTTAAAGACATGGGTTCCTGGATCCATCATTCCTTGCGTGAATACTTTTTTATCGTTTACATAAACTTCACAGCCGTATTCTTCTTTCAGATCGGCAGTAGCTTCCAAGTAATCTTTATTTGTATCATCTAAATCTTCAAAAGTAACGATACCTTTAGGTTCACCCTTTATTTCAAGATTGAACTTCTGGACAGCATCTTCGATCTTAGAACTAACAGTAGGAACGACAGAAACTGTAATTGTTTTGATATTCTCAGCTATTTTGCAGGTATAACTTTGATCAGATATAGTTTGATTATCCAGTATTTCATTGGTAGCTGTATTAACTACCTGAACTGTTACATTACCACAACTTTTATCTGTCCAGGTAACATTTAACTCATCATCAACAAAGAATAATTGCAGACCGGAGATATCTCTTCCGACTTTAATAGTATCGACAAGATCTGTTTCTTTTTCTTTCGTTGCTTCTGCAGAAACTTTGACGGGACCTATGTCATCCGGACTTTCCGCATCGATCTTTGTAATTACGATGGTCCATGTTCCTGCCTTGCACTTTGTGGCGTTACAAATCATATTCAGATCATCAACTTTGGAAAATTCAGTAGTAATTCTTTCATTATGATTGTCAGGTGAGATTAAAGTTGCTGTATATTCTCCTGAATTTGTAAAGTTCAGTTTGAAGGAACAGGCTGTATAATCACTTTTTAATTCAACGAAGATATTTTTTTGCGTCTGTGCGTTTGCAGTTTTTTCAGGGATAAATAAAATAAATAGGAACAGTAATAAAGATAGCAGCCATTTTTTATTTTTCATATGTCATATTTCCTCTTTATTATCTGCCAATATTCTTTTGAAATAATCTAAAGACATTGGCGTGAACCCACTATCGATAACAGATGTTGGTACACCATCCAAATGTTGATTCTCATATGCTGTGAGGTTTGTCAGTTTACCCATTAAAACAAAATAGGTTGGATAATTCTTGTTCCTCATTGGATGGGCAGAAGTTATAATTCCATTTTTTTTACACAATTTTCGGAATACCTTTTCCTGGTAAGGGTTTGCTGCTGTAATTGCCTTTTTCTTAAGTATTTTTATAATAGTTTCATTCATCTAGATTTCTCCTCTCCTATGTATTGGTATAGTATACCATTTAATCAAAAGCAATGCAATTAAATTTGGAAGTTTTTGAATTACTTGTTTTATTGACATACAATTTGAACTTAAATGATAGAAATATTAAGTTAAGTATGTTATACTCCAAATATGCGGTATAATATAAACTTGTTAGAAAGGATAAAGATGTAATTATGAAAAAAAACGAATTATTAATGATTAGACTAGCGACTCTTCGTGCAGATAAAAAAATGTCCCAAAAGCAACTTGCTGTACAATTAACGGAAATTATGGGACATGCCCGTACATTGAGTGTAGGGGCTATTAGTCACTGGGAAAACGGAGAAAAAATCCCTACTTATGAGACTCTTTGTGCATTAGCTGAATTATATGGGGTCACCGTACCATATCTCACGGGGGAAAGTGATAGCAGAACAGCAATAGAAACGAACGCCGGAGATAACAATAGTGAGAAACAAGAAACCATAAAAATTCCTTTTACGCAGTTATCAAGATACGATGGCCGTCCTGTCTATGTTGTATTTAATAATAAGCAATACCAAAATAGATGGGGATTATGTGATTTCAAAGCAAATAAAATACATTTTATAAATTCATCTATGATAATTGATAGTAAAGCAAGTTGCTCTTATTATGCTCTAAAGCCGTACTTTGATGACACTTATGATGTTAGTTCATCAAAACCTTATGATCTCACGCACATGCTCTCAGCACAGAATGTTTATGTGAGAATGTTAACTCAGGATATAGGCATACAAAAGCAATATGAAGGTTGGTATAGACATAATGAAGTGAAATCATGTTTGATCAATGAGATAGGATTGACACTTCCGTATAGTGGTTTGGGAATTTCATACAATGCATATTCTGCAGGAAAAAGAAATTAACTTTAACGAATAGAAACACCTACTCGCGTGAATTAAAATAAAGGCTTACATACTCGAAGCCTTTATTTTTTTATTCATGATAAGTGAATCGGTTTTCCGATACCTCTTGTTGCCTATAATTCTTTTATGTTGTATAATATACCGTGAAAGGTGGTAAAGGCATGTCATCAGAGTGTGGTAATATAAATATTTATAAAAAAAAGAATGTACAAAGTTCTAATGCACTTGCAAGAAAGGCTGCACTAGAAAAAAAGCAAGAAAACCCAGATAGTGTACATAAAGTAAATAAGCAAATAGAAAGTAGGAAACAATCACAAAAAAAAATGGCAATAACTCCTAACGAGAATAAGGATTATGATGAAGTTCAGACAACAGATGTAAGACCGGATGATAGGGAAGCCCCCCTCCCGGCAGAGGCAGATAATATTGAAACTGAGAAGGAACAACCTGGTCTCATTCATACACTAAAACAACGATTCCAATATAATTATTCAAAAGAGCGCAAGGTTGAAAAAATAATTTCTATTGATATTGATTTGAATATGGATGGATATTATGATGATGTGGTCGGAAAAGAACCCTGTATTTCAGAAGGTACTGATTTATATACAGTCTTAAAAATAATGGGTTCAATATTTGGATTTATCGGTCTGTTAATATTTCTTATTAATTGGTTGTAGAAAGGAAAAAGATGAATGATATAATGAAATTATTCGATTTATCACGCTTAGATAATAATCTTAAAATTAAAGTAAAGAAACAATTTATATACGTTTATTTTGCACTTACTGCGGGTATATTTGGAGCAATCGCTGCAAAGAGCATCTATATATTTTTCTTATTTTTGCTTTTGGCATCGTTGCTTACCGGACTGAATTTATATATAATCGCTCTTTGCAAAAGAGATAAGTTAAAAATGCTTGAAGTAGAATGTATAGAATATGTGAAGCGTAATCTTAAGGAACATAGTTATCGTCCTTACTATCTGTTCAGAAAACATGATCTATATTACAAATTATATACAAGCAGAGTAAAATACGCTCCTGGTAACAAAGCGCTTTTCTATCTCACTGAAGATAACGTCATATATGAAAATAAAGATACGCTTATTATATTATCAGCATTTCTTGAGATGAAAGACAGAACAGGCCAAAAAAAGTAGGCATATGCCTACTTTTTTATTAGGTTCTCTAACTTATGTATTGATATCTTTAATCGATCGATATTTTTGGCTACTTCTTTTTTATCTTTAATCTGATAATTATCTAATAATAATGTATTGATCTGTTCTGTATAAACTTCCAGCATACGATCGAGATATTCGATATTATCGATGATCTGTGGTGCCTCGCTGTTCCCGATATCAATTAAGAGATTATTTCCTAAAAGTGTGGTATCATTAGATAAAAGATCATTTTCTTGTTTTTCAATAAAAACTATTTTCTCATCCTTTTCTGATGTTACCTCTGCGGTTTTCTTTGTAATGCCGTTTTCCTGTTTCTTGTAATTATCTCTGATTTTTATGGAATCGATCATTTGAACGATTCTTAGTCCGGAAATATTCTTTGTATCACTTTCCTCAATATATGACAATATTTTATGATATAATTCTCTTTGCTGTACTTCAGATAATGTGGCTGCAGGTGAAAATGCACTATATGGAAATTCAGGTTCATCTGTAAGTTTTTGAAGTTCAGGAATCAATTTTAATAATGCTTCGTATCTTTTTATTGATGAGATAGACATATTAAAATATTCAACACACATTACTTCATTCTTAGCTTTGATCCCTTGTGGCTTTATTACATTATCTTTATAATATCTGATCGCTCTTGCAAAATCCATTGGCTTCAGAATACGATTTTTTAAGTTACTGCTTAAAAGTCTTTTTGCCTTTGCAACGTTATCAACGGAATGAATGACAGTACAAGGGATTTTATCCCTTTTTAATAACTTCATGGCTTCGTATCTTCTATGTCCGGACGAAATCTCGTAGCGGCCATCCGGTTTTTGAAAAACCTCAATACTACCGTAAAATCCTTCTTCTTCTATTCCTTTTGCTAAAAATTGGATAGAATCCATATTAAATATTTCAGCATTATCTGGATTAGGATCTATTAAGTTGATATCTATATTTATGATATTCATTTCTTTCATTCGGCTTTTCTCCCATTATCATATCTTTGCAAGATAACTATAACGATTAATCCTATAAGTGTCAATGAAAACAGCTCAAAATGAGCTAATATAAGATATCATCATTTGTTTCATATTTATCTTGAAAATAGTTAATTAATATAGTATACTATCTATAAGGTATATTATACCAATAAATATAAAGGAGGCTCATCATGAAAAATAAAAATGTTAATTATCTGCGCAGATTCCTATATCATGCAAAAATGACTGCTTTAGGAATAGTTGTATCTACTTCCATTTCAATGCAACGTGCATTTGGAGCAGTATGGGATGCCTTACCTAATGCAGCAGATAGTGCCTGGGCAACATTTGCAACTGTTTACAGTAATAAGGTGTGGCTTGTTCCTCTGATAGGAGCTGCATTTGGATACTTTAAGGCTACAGAAGACCGAACAAAACATATTTTTCGGAACTCGGCGATTGGCTGTATTATTTTATTTCTTGCATGTAAGGTGCCTATTTCAGTTTATCAGCAAACTGGAGAAGTAATTTCAGGCTGGTTTCCATGGTAATAAAAAACGAAAAAGTCCCCTTTTTAGAGGGGCTTTTTTGCTTTAAGAAAGGAGAAACGATGTATTATATAACACACTTTTATACGCTGTTGAGTATTAATTGGAAAAGCATATGGGGTGCTGCTAGAGGTACTTTTGTTGGCCGAGATATCTATGAAACGACTAATAAAATAACAAGTGCTTTTTTTCATCCGAAGTCAACAGCATTTAAAATGGTAAAAAATATGGCCAGTCCTATTGTTGATGATGTTTTTGGTGGATACATTTCTAATTTATACAATATTGTTGCACTTACTTTATATCATTTAGTTAATGTCAGTTTCATACAGAACTTTTCGCCTAACTTTAATTTATTTAGAGATTATTTTAGTTCGTCAGAACAGTTCACTCAAAATATGTTCAGCTTTCTTAGATATGGCGGATTTGTAATTGGGGTCGGTATCTTTATCGTATCTTTTATTACGATAGCTGTTGGATATGTGGTAGAAAGTAAGGATAACTTTTACCAGTTGATCATACGTTTATTACTTACCTGTGGACTTATTCTTATATCCCCGGGTTTATGTGAGATGGGTTGTAAAACAGCAGGAGCTGCATATTCGATAGCAACAAAAATCGTTACAGACAGCATTGGAAGTAATCAGGATGATTTTGCAAATGACATTACAAATGGAGTTTTAAATGCTGCAGACGGAATTGTTCCGATAGATGAATCGGCAGATTTAGATATAGATCTTTCTTCTAATGCTGCTACGGTCTTTCTTCAGGCATTATTGATCATAGGTGTATGCATAGAATTTTTTAAATGTGTCATTGAAATTATAAAACGCTATGTACTATCTAACCTTCTTTGGCTTTTCTCACCCGTTGTAGCAGGGACATTTGCATCTTCAACAACACAACCTATATTTTTTGCTTATTTTCGTATGTTTAACAGCCAACTAATATTATTAATTTTAAATGTACTATTTATTGACGGATTCATAATGATGATCGCAAATAGAGAATCTTATACAGTCCTACACTTATTTGTTGCAATTGCATGGTTACAAATAGCAAATTCAGTTGAAAGATTTTTAAGTTCCATAGGTATGAATGCAGTTGCTACCGGTGGTACACTGCTTGATACCGTAAATGGGAGTTTAAGAACCATGATGATGGCCGGTAAGGCAGCAGGTAGAATAAAAGATGGTGCTGCAAAAGGACTTGTAAGTATAGGAACAAAAACAGGAGATATGGGAACCGTTTCAGCCGGATTGGCTCTGGGTGGTAAGGGCTCTGGCGCTGGTTCTACTCTTGCAGCTGCTATTCAGCATGCTGGTTCTGGAGGGCTGAAATACAATAATTCACTGGCCAATAACATTGCAAAAGCCCATAAAGCAGGTCAATATTCTATCGTTTCAAGTACGATCGGACAAATTCAGGATCCGGAACAACGCAAAGCAGCCATTAAGAATCTTTTAGCCTCGACCTTAGGGAATGATGGTTCGGGTAAACTGCCTGCCGGAATCTCGGAAAGTAATATGCACAAACTTCAATATAATCCAAATGGTTCTATTTCCTGGAGTTCATCATTAGACATGGGCGATGGAAAGATGAAAGAGGCAAACTTTAGGATTGATTCTAATGGCAGCGGACGTTCTGTTTTATCGTTCGAAGATTCTGACGGAAATACTAAATTTCTGCATTCAGATGGCATTGACGGTGGACTGGATATTGGAGATAGGATCAGTTTTAGTAATACAGAAGACGGGTTATCAACATTAGAAGCGATTGGAGGCATTCCAATTAACAATTTAGGTGATGAGGAAAAATCTGTTATTTCAGATCAACTGGATGCAGGTGAATATCTAGGAAATAATGAATGGTCCCTGCTAGATAAAAATGGCGAACGCATAGCATCATTTAATGGAACTAACGGAGAATTCCACTTACGTGGTGATTCTGAAAATGTTACCCCCGAATCGTTTCAAAAATCTATACTTAAGGATGAAGATGACAATATAATTCAGACACAAGGGTTAGGAGAACATCTTGGATATAGAAATGTACAAATTACTGGTACATCCAAAGACGGTTTTAAGTTTACTGCTGAAGAATATAATCCAAGGACCGGTGAATACGAGTCAAAAAAAGAATATGTGGCTACTAATCTGGTAACGCATGCAGCACAGAATGTACGCGGATTAAAAAAATTGGATCTTGGAAAAGATGGTTATTATGGCATTGTTCCACAAAAAGTACCTCAGGAAAATCAGAAAAAAAAGGATAGCGTATGATAGATGATAAGGAACAAAGTTTAGGAAGTAATATGAAAGATACTTCATCTTCTATTATAAATGCCGGTAATCAAATTAAAAACGGAATTAATACGATATCCAACGAGTTTGTAAAAGATAAGGTGAAAGAAATCGCGAAAGAAGGTGTTCGGCAGGGAACTGCCGCTGCAGGACGAAGCACCGCTGCCGGTGCTACTGCTGGAACGTCAGAAGTAGTTTATCAAGCTTTGGACAAATTCAAGAAGGCTTTGGATATAGTAAGACAAAAAGATTCATCGGAAACCCATGGTTTCACATATTTTATGATCGCAATCGCAGTAATAATATGTTTGATATCCACTTCATCTACTGCAATTCATCAGGAAATGATGCCTGGACAAGTATCAACACTATATGACATCCAAAAAGACGGTACTGCAGAATCTAAATCAGGATCAAAAAAATCACTACGGGAACTCTTGAGTTCCTTTAGCCTCACAGATGAAGATTCGATGGATAAGTATGAAAGGAGACTTCCGTATAAAGATTCTATCAGTCAAAATGTTAACATGTGTAAAAAATATGTGAAGCGTGCATATGATTATCAAATAGATGAAGTGCTACAACAATACTGTGACGAAAACGGTTACGACTATGATTTATCAATTTCAAAAACACAGGCACTAAATTCAAAAGAAGCGGTATCTTCAACATATAACTATACATATCTGATTTGTATCGCAAGCCAGACAATGGAAAATACATATAAAATATTTAAAACAGTTGATTATAAAACATATTTTAGAACTAATTATATGAAATTGTTACAAAGCCGGGAAAAAGAAAACGGGGAAGAAACCAGAGAGGATTCGTTAGGAAATTCCTATACTGTTAAATATTGTGTGTTCGAGATCACCGGCGTTCCAATAACAACCATGTACTCCATTTTTAAGATATCTCCAGATGGAAAACATCCCGTAGTAACAAATGCTACCAATAGTGAAATCCTTCCGTACAATATTGAAATTCTTCGCAAGTACGCAAAGCAGGCCGGAATTGATCTGGGTGGAAATAGTGATCCGGCTGAATTTGCAAATGGATATGGGAATGCTTCCATTGATACTGACCGTTTAAGAGACTTAGAACTAATTTATGGAGATCTCACGTCTCTTCAGCAACAGATCGTAAGCTACGCAATGTCCGCTGTTGGGTGTAAATATGATCAGAATAGAAGACTTGAAGAAGGAATATACGATTGTTCCTCTTTATGTGCAAGAGCTTACCTGACAATAGGCATTCAGTTTGGTTCCTATGCATACCCCACTTCCTCCTATATGGGAAAATATCTCGTTGATAACGGATGCGAAATAGCTACTTCTTATGTCCCGGATATCATGCAGCCAGGTGATCTGATATTTTGGAAAGAAACATATCATCCCGCTGATCTAAATGCACGCTTTAGAAAAATAACGCATGTAGCCATATATGTTGGAAATGGCCAAATGGTATCGGCCGCAAGCACGAAATCAGGTGTTGTATTTAAAGATGTAAACCAATTAGATAAAATTGTTTCTGTATCACGGCCATTATATTTACAATAAGGAGCTCTTCATGAAAATAGAAAAAAAAATAATGATCAAATATCTCGGTATCGCTATCGTTTCCATTCTATTACTTATCTTATGTTTTTATTTTGTCACAAAATATGAGAACGATAGAATAGACAACAATAAAGCTCAGGAGCAGGAAACTACTGCGACCAATAGTAAAAGTAAGAATGACTCTGACGCAGAAGCAGCAAAGGAAAACACAATGCTGGATTTTGATATTGACCGGATATGGTTTTATGATCCAGATAACATATTAATTAAATTACCGATATCCGCAAATGCACTAAAGAGTGAAATGGTAACAAAATATCTCAGGGATAATGGATATTCTGATACGGAATCCATCACTGTATTAGATTCTGCAGTATCTGTTAATGGTAGTAACTATACATTTTCATGTCAAATAGACGGAACCGAGGATATTATTGTTATTACCTGGGATAGCTATGAAGGGCTATTTTCCTATTATATTAAATTAGGAGGTGAAGTTCATGCCGGGACAAGAGCAGAACAATGAATTTGAAAATATTCAAAATGTTCTACAGAGAGACAAACTATTTGGAAAGAAAAAAAGAAATCTGGTCGAAGCCATTCTATTCTGTTTGATTGATTTTTTGATAATTGTAAATATTAATTTTGTACCAAGAGTACAGCTTATTCTACTTACTACATCCATTCCGATCATATTTTATTTCAGTGTGACTGGAATAAAAAACAGGAGTATTACCCAAATAATATTCGCAGAACTTAAATTTAGATATCGAAGAAGAAAATTACATTTAAGGAGTATCAATTATGTCCGAAAACAAAATAACCAGATTGGAATCCTCATCGAAGGGGAATCCCTTGCTGAAAAAACAAACTACATCGCAAAAAAACTTATCAAAGCAGCCCTCCGAAAATAAGAAAAATAATATTCAAAAGAAGTTAGAATTAAAACAAACGGCATTACAGTTTTTATATCGGAAAACAAAAGAAAAAAATCTTACTAAATTTTCAGTCTCGCAGCTTTCATCGGACGCAAAAACGTTTTTTGTAAATGCTATGAACAGTAAAGATAGTGAAGTAAAGCAGAAAAATAAGAAAGATGCACCTTTTTATGATGCATCAGTACAAGATTTTATACCTCTTAAAGAAGTAAGGGGCGGTATGATGATTACCACCGATAACAGATATATTTCTATGGTTGAAATTATGCCAATTAATTTTTATAACAAAAGTGCTGACAGCAAAAAAACCATACAGGAAACATTCGGTAGCCTTTTCCATAATTTATCGGCATTTATCCAGATCAAAGCGATGAATGATATTACGAATCCTTCACGCCTCATTGAATATGTAAGAGAACAGACAGGAGAGTCCAAAGATCAAAAAATCATTGATACATTAAATGATTATATCCAGACGGTAATGGAATTAAGTAAGGGTAAAGGTGTTACAACAAGATTCTTTATTTTCTATGAATATACTGGAAATCAGGAAGGCCGGAAAAGTAATGACATCAATGAGATATATCAGACCATGTTAGACAATAAAAGGTACATTTACAGCACTATGGCGGCATGCGGACATATCTGTTATGTACCGGATGATTACAATATGGAGATCGGAGAATTTTTATATTATTTCTTTAACAGAAATTCTTCTAAAGAATATACACTTCATAGCAGAATAAACCGTCTTAGATATGATGAGCAGGAATACAATAAAAATTGTCCTCCAAATAAAAGGAAAAAATTACTCGATGTTGATCTTATTGCCCCAAAAGGATTGTACTTTATAAACAGAGAATATGTGTATATGGACGGACTTTACTACGCCTATCTATCGATCAAGGATGATGACCACCCTCAAAACGTGAGTGATGAATGGCTCAGTAATTTTATACAATACGGAAAAAATGTAGATCTTGACATTATACTCCGCAGGTTACCCCATGATTTTAGCATGATGGCTATTAAGCAAATCAATAAATTTGCAGATACTTCCATGTACGGAGCCGGTAAACATAATAAAAAAGAAAAAGTACGAAAACTTGGCAGCAGAATAAGAAATAATTCATATGTACATGAGTGCATGCAAAAGGGAGAACATCTATATGACTGTATGATCTTCATTACATTAAAAGCCACAACAAAGAAAAGAATTAAGTCACTCCAGAGAAGGATAATAAAAGACTGGAGTAATTATATGAAGTTTGAAGATTCTTATCTGGCAACAGAAGAGTTTTTTCACTTAAGTATGCCGTTTCTACAAAAAGGAAATGACGTATTCCGGAGGAATAAGCATAACTATTTAGATCGCAATCTTACGACCTTGTATATGTTCACTTCATATTCATTGTTTGATTTTAAAGGATATGTGTTAGGAAAAGAATATACACGGAATTCCATTGTCGCTCCAAATAATTTTAATACGCATACATATTCCAATGCAAATATGGTCTTACTTGGAACATCAGGCGCTGGAAAAACATTTACAGAACAATTAATTGCCCAACGTATGTTAATGACTGGGATTCGTGATTACTTCATAATTCCAAAGAAAGGCTATGAATATAGGCGTGGGTGTAACAATGTGAACGGAGCATTTATATCCTTATCTCCCGGTTCCCCAGATTGTGTCAATGTCCTTGAAATAAGACCTGAGAAAGAATTAGATGCAGACGTGTTGGCTGATGATATATCATCATTTAAAAAAAATATGTTAGCACATAAAACTACAAGCTTAATATTGTGGATTCAGTTACTAATGGGAAAAGAAAAAATGTCAATTACTCAATATAACGAATTGAGTATACATATTACTCTTTTATATGAATCATTTGGGATTACCTCAGATCCGAATTCGATATATGAAGACGGACACTCTGGAACGCTTAAGAAAATGCCAATAATTTCTGATCTGTATCAAGAATTATGTAAGAGCCCAATATTAAAAGACAGTATTGCCATAGTCTTAAAGCCATTTATAAAAGGTATCTGTGATAATATGAATGGACAGACAAATGTGGATCTATACAACAATTATACGGTCTTTGATGTTGATGAAGATGTGATCGGTGCGGATCTGTTACCTTCATTTTTATATATTGCATTTGACTTTGTATATAGTTCGGTTAAGGAACGGGAAGGACTTGGAGCGATTTTTTTGGACGAAGTATGGAAAATGATGAGAACAGAAGAATGTGCAGAGCAAGTATCGAACATGGTCAAATTAGTAAGAGGTTATGGCGGATGCACCATAATGGCAACACAGGAATTAAATGACTTTATGTCTGCTTCAAAAGGATTTGGAAAATCTGTTATCAATAACTCTGAGCTCAAATTATTACTTAAGATGAAAGAGGACGACTTAAGATTAGTATCAGATACATTACAGCTTACTGAGACAGACAAAAAGAACATCTTGAGATTTCCAACTGGCACGGGAATGTTAATCGCGAACGGAGATAAAGTTACCATTGAAATGATTTCATCAAAAAGGGAATTGAGAGCATTTAATACGGATAAAACAAAAGAAATTTTATGGGCACAAGAAGATAGAACTGCATCTGTAAAGGAGAGCTGATATGGCATCTATACAATTATCAAAAGAAGCAAAACTAATTAATGGACTTGTACATCGGATCGGATGTATTACTGTTTCCCAGGCGGTAGAAATACTTACCAGTACTACTCCGGTAAAAGAAAAGACAGCAAATACGATTATTACAATTTTAGGTACCAAGCAATGCGTCCGTATTGTTGATAAGAAATACCTGGTACCATTCGTAAATGGTAAAGTCAGTAGAAAATCTATAGAATGTATGTGGTATATAATGAGTAAACTGGAAACGCTGTCAGAATACGAAAATATTTTTGATAGTGCCCCGCCGGCTGATTTATTTTTTATGGGAAAAGATTCACAGTCGTATGAATTAATCCATGTATCTGAAAAGAATCTTGGTGTTGTGAATGTTATTATTAAAAAATACCTGGAAGCAACGGATCGTGAAAAAACATATTCCTATAACAATATATTTCTATTTGATGCAAGCGTTGATGAAGATAAAATTCTCATAACGTTCAGTGAAAAAGAACTAACGATACCTCACTCGATCGTCTTTCTAAAATACTCCAATATATGCGTAAAACCTCAGATAATTGAGTATGGTTCTTCTATCGTGTGCGGCTGATGATATGTTAGAAAGGTAAGAATATGAAAAAAGATAATTCAGTAAAAGAAATAGGAAATCAAGTGGGTTTTGGAATTTCTGAAAGGTGGAGAAGTTCTGCGCTCGGAATTGCAATATCTAATTTTAAGAACACATATAAGCACAATAAGACATTTATCTACTTCGAATTAGGTTTATTATGTTTATTAAGTGTTATTACATCGGGTCTATTAGTTCAAGTATGGATGTGGATTACAAATTCATTAGATACAATTAAAATTACGCTGATACCGGCGGCATGGTTCTATAGAGGGAAACTGCTTTCATTACTGCTGTTCATGGTGTTCAATTATTATTTTTGGTTCCTTGGCCAGCGGTTGATACATAATTACACCATAGATGAAAAAAGAAATATAAAGATTTCAAAAGATGGTACGTATGGAACGAACTCGGAAATGACAGATTCAGAAAAGAAAGACACGCTGGTTATTGGGGACGTATGGGATATCAAGTGGAATATCTATGGATTGGATTTGCATAATGATTCCATAGTGTATTCCCTTAAAAATCAATATGGTATGAATAATAACATGAGCGTTACCGGTACCCCGGGTTCAGGTAAATCGAGCGGACTTGTAATTCCTATTATCATGCAGACAGTTCGCAGAGAAGAATCACTGATTATTACAGATCCGAAGGGAGAATTATATGAGCAGACGGCAGAAATGCTCCGCGCCCATGGTTATACCGTAAAATTACTGAATTTTGGACCGCGGCTAATGCTTCACTCCGATTCATGTAATTTTATGAAGGTAATTGGAAAAAGTACACTCATGGCTCACACATTTGCGCGCACAGTAATAGAAAATATTACAGGAGACGCTGTTAATACCGATATTTGGGGTCTGGGTGGATTAAACTTATTAAAAGGTTCAATTTTATATGTAAATATGTCATCTGATTACAAACAGGAAGAAAAAACACTTGCTACCGTATATAATATTCTTTCAGAAAATTCAGTTGAAGATTTGGAATGTATGTTTGAAATGCTGCCGGATAAACATCCAGCTAAGAAAGCGTTTAATATTTATTCTCAGGGAGATAAGGTAGTAAAAGGGAATACGCTTACAGGATTAGCAATACAGTTATCCGTATTTCAGGATGAAACAGTATGTAAACTTACCAGTGTAGATGATATTCAGTTCACAGAACCGGGAAAATCAAAATGTATGTATTTTGTAGGTTCTTCAGATCAGGAAGATTCTATGGATTTTTTAAAAGCGCTCTTCTTTTCACTGGAATATCAGGAATTAGTATCTTTTGCGGATAACGCGACCCTGCATCCTGAATCCGGAAAGAAACTTCCTGTAAAAGTGACTATGTTATTGGATGAATTCCCAAATTGCGGTATTATTCCATCTTTTGAGAAAAAATTAAGTACGGTCCGATCAAGAAATATTGATACAATATTTATCACACAAGATATCTGCCAACTACAAAACATGTATCCGGATAACAGATGGAGAACCGTTCTGAATGATTGTTCCTCACAAATGTTGCTGCAGACGCAGGATGAAGAAACGGCTAAGTTCTTTTCTACCCGCAGCGGCACCATGACTGCACAAACCAATAATAAGAGGTTTTCAGAATCGGATACTGACATTATTAAAACAAAATTAAAAACAGAATATACGGTAACAGAAGGACTTGGAGAAAGAGCTGTATTTACGGTGGGTGAAATTTTCACTATGGATATCAACGAATTGATATTATTTATCTCAACCCATAATGTTATCAGATTAAGGAAGTATAATTACTGGTCGCACCCAATGTATATAGAAATCGGGGATGATAAAGAGCACCAACATCTGCTTACTCCAATTACCAATCATGTACCTAAGTGGGTGAGGGAATTAACGGAGGAGGAATTAATATATTTCGACTTGGATGGTATTCCGGAACAAAAAATACCAGAAGATGGTACCCGGGTCACGCCTATTTATATGGATGATGAAAACAGTCCCGCAAGAAAAGCAGCTATGGCAAATAGAAATGCGAAAAAGCAGAAAAAATTGCTTTCTCGAAAAGAAGAAAACCAGGTTAAAATAAAATATGTTGAAAGTAATGAAGATGATTATATGGAATCTAACCTGGCTAATATTGATATGAAATGTAACGATCGAACAGGTAGGAAAGTATATGAGAAAATAGAGTGGTAGATTGCATTTTAAATTCAAAAAAAGTATTGACAATAAATGGTTTATTACTTATAATATACTTATTCAGTATATTATATCAGTAAAAATATTCAAGGGGAAGACTATGTTCTTTCCTTTTTTTATTAAAAATTTTTCAACTTAGAAATCACTTTTATTTTTGTATAAAGTATTATTTCTTAGTTAAATAGGGAAAGAAAAATGTAATACATTTTTCTTAGACAAATAATGATTGTAGTTTAATCATTCATATAGAAAATTCAGATAGCAGCCTGAAACTGTTACCTGTTTATTCACCCTAAGTGGTGTAAATTAACATTAATTTAGTTTACGCCATTCAGGGGGCGTAATCTTCATTGAGAAGGACAAGGAGATAACCTATGAATTCAAAAACTACAAAGGAAGTATCACCATTAACTGAGCTGTTATTATCATTATCGGCTGGTGCCATTCATAACGATGGAAGTGTATCTAATATTAAAGAAATTGCTTTGATCGGGGCAAGAGAAAGAGCTTTTATGACAATTGATGAAGCTTTGAACGGTTCCTATGTTACATACGGTAGCAAAGCCCTTGTTTTTGCTGAAATGAGAGCAGACAAGAAGGAGACACTTGTTTTAAGAAATTCTATTGGTCTTAAAGCTTGTGATAGTATTTTGTACTTAAACATGAAATGTAAAGAAGTTACAGGCAGAATATTCTTAAAGAATTATTACCCTGTTGACGATGTAAAAATCAATCAGGAAAATGTTGATATTTTTTATAGTTTAATGAAAGAGTATGACGATGCACTTAAATTAGCGATAGAAGAAATATTATCAATGAATTCAAATAAAAAAGCTTGAGACCGTAAGGTCCAAGCTTTTTTTAGTTATTGCATTTTATGATATTATTTATTTAGATTATGTATTCTTTCTTCTTATTTTATATATCGTACAGTTTTACCAGTTCTTTTATATCTCTGCGTCTATTGAATTCGTTACCCGGTACGTCGCCTTCAAAATCTCTGCATATCTGTCTTGCTACTGCATCAATATCTATTTGTTTTAATTTCTCGATGTATGATGCCTCCTTTTCACATCCTGTTCTTCTTAATAATTCAATAGCTTCATTCATGTCCTGTTCAGGTGTTGTTTTGTCTTTTCCTGTTAACTTAAGATATTTTCTTACCGAAATATTTTCTTTTTTATAGGTATCAAAATCGATTTCCACTTTACTCCTCCCTTCTATTCCATTATTATCCATTTTAGTAATGGAAAAATATTATATCTCAAAATAATTTAAAAGTCAACACTTATTTTTATTTTTTTTATATATTGACTTTTCTTTGAATTAGTGGTATATTATACCTACAAATGATAAAGGAGAGTCATACTTTTCAACTTAATCGTTTGGAGCAACATTTTTAACGTTGAGCATCTTTTTATTTAATGATATCGCGCGGATGATTGAATAGGAGGACGTTATCTTCGGTATAGGCCAATACCAAAGATAATAAAAAATCACTCAATAGTAATTGCTTTTGAGGTTCAAGATTGACATAATAAGATTTAATGGTTTTATGTAAATGCTTTGTGGCTGTGGTGGCTGCGTCAGCATATCATAATTGATTTGGATTTAAAAGTTTTCTTGAATGCAGAGAATGTTTACCAGGTCCAACTGAGAGCGCATCTTCAAAGAACCTGGAAGAAAAGCTGGTGATTATACACCGGCTTTTCTTTTTTTGCGCAAGCAACGAATCAAAACTGAGAATAAACTTGAAACTTTTTGTCCCATACTAGATAATAATATTGATAAAAAAACAACTTGTAGATATGTGCATACAAGTTTTATAATTTTATTAAACGAAAAATGGATAGAAATTCCTCTATCTATACAACTAAAACAGGAAATAATCTAATAATAAGGAGGATAATTTACATGAAAACAGGAAAGAATTACAAATTTTGGTTCTGCACAGGATCACAGGATTTATACGGAGATGCATGTCTTGCAAAAGTTGCAGAGCATTCTAAAATTATTGTTGAAAATTTGAACAAATCAGGTATTTTACCATATGAAGTAGTGTGGAAGCCTACTCTAATTACAAATGAATTAATCAGAAGGACATTTAATGAAGCGAACGGAGATGAAGAATGTGCCGGAGTCATCACATGGATGCACACGTTCTCTCCAGCAAAATCATGGATTATAGGATTGCAGGAATACAGAAAGCCATTATGCCATTTGCATACACAATTCAATGAAGAGCTTCCATATGATACGATCGATATGGATTTCATGAATGAGAACCAGTCTGCTCATGGTGATAGAGAATATGGCCATATTGTGAGCCGTATGGGCATCGAAAGAAAGATTATTGTAGGACACTGGACATTCCCGGCTGTTCAGGAAAAACTTGCTGAATGGATGAGGACTGCAGTTGGTGTAATTGAATCTTCCCATATCCGTGTATGCCGTTTTGGTGATAATATGAATAATGTTGCAGTCACAGAAGGTGATAAAGTAGAAGCACAGATTAAATTTGGCTGGGAAATCGATCATTACAACGTAAATGACTTAGTAGAATATGTAGAAGCTGTTTCCAAGGGGGACACAGATACTTTAGTAGAAGAGTATTACAGTAAATATAAGATTATAGATGAAGGACGCGATCTTGATGAATTCAGGAGACACGTAGCAGTTCAGGCTCAGCAGGAAATCGGTATTGAGAAATTTTTAGTTACTAATAATTATCATGCGATTGTCACTCATTTTGGCATGCTCGGCGGATTGAAGCAATTACCAGGCCTTTCCATGCAGAGAATGATGGAAAAGGGATATGGATTCGGTGCAGAAGGTGATTGGAAAGTTGCAGCAATGGTGCGTATGATGAAATTAATGACAGCCGGTAAAAAAGATGCAAAAGGAACATCTATGATGGAAGATTACACATATAATCTTGTTCCTGGAAAAGAAGGAATCTTACAATCACATATGTTGGAAGTATGCCCATCTGTTGCCGAAGGCGATATCGGTATCAAAGTATGTCCACTTTCAATGGGCAACAGAGAAGACCCGGCACGTCTTGTATTTACATCTAAGACAGGCCCTGGAGTGGCAGCTTCGCTGATTGATCTTGGAAACAGATTTAGATTGATTATCAATGCGGTCGACTGTAAGAAAGTAGAAAAACCAATGCCTAAATTACCAGTTGGAACAGCATTCTGGACACCGCAGCCAGACCTGGCAACAGGTGCAGAAGCCTGGATCCTAGCAGGGGGTGCTCATCATACAGCATTTTCATATGATCTGACAGTAGATCAGATGGTAGACTGGGCAGCAGCAATGGGAATTGAAAGTGTTGTAATTGATAAAGATACAACAATCAGAAACTTCAAGAATGAATTAAGATGGAATGCAGCATCTTACAGATAAATAACACATAAACGGAGGATTTTTTAATGGGTCTGGAAATGAAAGAAGTAAAAAATGTGATAGCAGATGGCAAAGCAGTACTTGGTATTGAATTTGGCTCGACCAGAATCAAAGCAGTATTAATCGGAACAGATAACACGCCAATTGCTTCGGGTAGTCATGATTGGGAGAACAGACTGGAAAATAACATCTGGACATATAGTTTGGATGCTGTCTGGACAGGCTTGCAGGACTGTTATCAGAAAATGCTTGAAGATGTGAAAGAAAAATATGATGTAACTGTTAAGACATTGGGCGGCATTGGCTTCAGCGGCATGATGCACGGCTATATGGCTTTTGACAAAGGGGAAGAACTGCTGGTCCCGTTCCGGACATGGCGTAATACGATTACAGAACAGGCTTCTGAGGAATTGACAGAAGTATTCAATTATCATATTCCTCAAAGATGGAGCATTGCACATCTTTATCAGGCGATTCTGAATAAAGAGGAACACGTGTCTAAAATCAGTTATCTGACAACTTTAGCAGGGTATATTCATTGGAGACTGACAGGAAAGAAAGTATTGGGTGTTGGAGAAGCATCCGGTATGTTCCCGATAGACATTCATACAAAGAAATTCAATACACGTATGATTCAGTTGTTTGATGAATTAAATCTTACGAATAACTTTGAATGGAAACTTGCAGATATTTTACCTGAAGTTCTTGTAGCAGGTGAAGAGGCAGGTGTTCTTACAGAAGAAGGCGCTAAATTACTTGATGTTTCAGGACAACTACAGGCTGGGATTCCACTCTGCCCGCCGGAAGGTGATGCCGGAACAGGTATGGCAGCAACTAACAGTGTTGCAGTGCGTACAGGTAATGTTTCTGCCGGAACTTCAGTCTTTGCAATGATCGTACTTGAGAAGGACCTTAATAAGGTTCATTCTGAAATTGATTTAGTTACGACACCAAGTGGTAACCTGGTAGGTATGGTTCACTGCAACAACTGTACTTCAGACTTAAATGCCTGGGTTTCTCTTTTTAAAGAATTTTCGGAAGCCTTTGGAGTGGAAGTGGATATGACAAAATTGTTCTCTACTTTATATAATAAAGCACTGGAAGGAGATGCTGACTGCGGTGGTCTATTAGCATATAATTACTTCTCAGGTGAGCATATTACAAATATGGAAGAAGGACGTCCGTTATTCGTCAGAACGCCCGAAAGTAAATTCACATTGGCTAACTTTATGCGTGTTCACTTATTTACATCATTGGGCGCATTGAAAACAGGTCTGGATATTCTGTTAAAAGAAGAAAACGTAAAAATAAGTCAGATCTTTGGTCATGGCGGATTATTCAAGACAAAAGGTGTAGGACAAAAGATATTGGCTGCAGCGATGAACGCACCTGTTTCTGTTATGGAAACAGCCGGTGAAGGCGGAGCATGGGGGATCGCCCTGTTAGCTTCCTACATGATTCATAAATCAGCGGATGAGACATTGGATGATTATCTGACAAAGAAAGTATTTGAAGGCCAGACTGGTACAAAAATGGATCCGGATCCTAAAGATGTGGCAGGTTTTGATGAATTTATTACACGTTATACCAAAGGACTTCCAATTGAAAGAGCAGCTATAGATTCTCTCAGATAGTGAGAATGAATCATGATAGGTTAAAGAGAGGAAAATTGAATGTTAGAAGCATTAAAAAAAGAAGTTTATGAAGCAAATATGTTATTGCCAAAGTATGGTCTTGTTACATTTACCTGGGGAAATGTCAGTGGTATCGACAGGGAAAAGGGATTATTTGTAATTAAGCCCTCCGGTGTGGATTATGACAAATTAACACCTGATGATATGGTGGTCGTGGACCTTAATGGTAATAAAATAGAAGGGAACTATAATCCTTCTTCTGATACCGATACTCATGTGGAACTGTACAAAGCTTGTCCTGAAATGGGTGGAATCGTGCATACGCATTCCTCCTGGGCAACCAGCTGGGCACAGGCCGGAAGAGGAATTCCTTGTTATGGAACAACGCATGCAGATTACATGTATGGCGAAATTCCATGTGTAAGGTGTCTTACTAAAGAAGAAATTGAAGGTGCATATGAGAAAAATACAGGTCTTTTAATTGTTGATTATTTCAAAGACAAGGACTTTATGGCCGTGCCGGCAGTTCTTTGTAAGAATCATGGACCTTTCTCATGGGGAAAAGATTCACATGAAGCAGTTCATAATGCGGTAGTATTGGAAGAAGTGGCTAAGATGGCGGCCCGTTGTGAAATGATTAATCCTGAAGTAAAGCCAGCACCTCAGGAATTACAGGATAAGCATTATTATAGAAAGCATGGGGCAAATGCATATTACGGGCAGAGTCCGATGAAATAATGTCTTTTGTTCAAAAAGGATAAATAAATGCTATAAAATTAGCATAAAAGATACATACCGCATACTTGTAAGTTTGCGGTATGTATAGTATTCTAAGTAGAGATGCGAATCAAACAAGAGAAGGCATCTTTTGTGAGTACAGTATGAAAAATTAATGGAGGACAAACATGAACAATTTAGAACTTGCAAAAAAAGCAAATGAAGTGCGAATTGGTATTGTTACCGCTGTTCACAGTGCAAAAGCCGGACATCCGGGCGGATCACTTTCGGCAGCAGATATTTTTACGTATCTTTATTTTGAAGAAATGAATATTGATCCGAAAAATCCTAAGATGGAGGGTAGAGACCGTTTTGTATTATCAAAAGGTCACGTAGCTCCAGGACTTTATTCAACATTAGCGCATAGAGGATATTTTCCGGTAGAAGATCTTAAGACTCTTCGTCACCTTGGATCCTATTTGCAGGGTCATCCTGATATGAAACACATTCCGGGAGTGGATATGTCATCAGGTTCTTTGGGACAAGGACTTTCAGCGGCGGTAGGTATGGCACTATCCGCAAAAATGGATGGAAAAGAATACAAGACTTATGCTTTATGCGGTGATGGTGAGCTTCAGGAAGGACAGATCTGGGAAGCAGCGATGTTTGCAGGGCATAGAAAATTAGATAACCTAATTGTTATCGTTGATAATAATGGTCTGCAAATTGATGGAAAGATTGATGACATATGCTCACCATATCCTATTGATAAGAAATTCGAAGCCTTTAATTTCCATGTGATCAATATTGATGCGCATGACTTTGATGCGATAAGGGCAGCATTTAAAGAAGCAAAAGAAACAAAGGGAATGCCTACTGCAATTATTGCTCATAGTACAAAAGGGAAAGGTGTATCCTATATGGAAAATCAGGCAGCTTGGCACGGTACAGCTCCTAATGATGAACAATATGCTGTTGCAATGGAAGATTTGGCAAAGATCGATGTAGAATTAGGAGGTGCAAACTAATGGCAGATATTAAGAAGATCGCAACTAGAGAAAGCTATGGTAATGCGCTCGCAGAGTTCGGAGCACAATATCCAAATCTGGTAGTATTGGATGCAGATTTAGCAGCAGCGACTAAAACGGGCGTTTTTAAAAAAGTATTTCCAGACAGACATATTGACTGCGGTATTGCAGAATGTAATATGGTTGGTATTGCAGCAGGACTTTCAACGACAGGAAAGATTCCTTTCGTAAGTTCCTTTGCAATGTTCGCAGCAGGAAGAGCTTTTGAACAAGTCCGTAACTCTGTTGGATACCCACACTTGAACGTAAAAATTGGAGCAACACATGCCGGTATTACAGTTGGTGAAGATGGTGCATCTCATCAGTGCAATGAAGATTTAGCACTTATGCGGACCATTCCGGGCATGGTCGTTATGTGTCCGAGTGACGATACAGAAGCAAGAGCAGCTGTAAAGGCAGCAATTGATTATGTCGGACCTGTCTATATTCGTTTTGGAAGAGCAGCAGTTCCGGTAATTCACAATAACGAAGACTATAAATTCGAGATGGGCAAAGGCATTGTTGAAAAAGAAGGTACGGACCTTACTATAGTAGCAACAGGTATTTGTGTTTGTGAGGCAATGGATGCAGCAGAAATGCTTGCTAAAGAGGGTATCAGTGCTAAAGTGATCAATATTCATACGATCAAACCTTTGGACGAAGACTTAATTGTGGCAGCAGCAAAAGAAACAGGAAAAGTAGTAACAATTGAGGAGCATTCTGTAATTGGTGGATTGGGAAGTGCTGTATGTGACTGCTTATCTGAAAAAGCACCTACTCCGGTATGCAGGATCGGTATGCAGGATGTATTCGGAGAATCCGGATCGGCATCTGATTTAGTTCGTAAATATGGATTGGACGCAGAAGGTATTTATAATTCTATTAAGAAATTTTTGGCTTAATAAAAATTAGCAAATTTAATAATATGAATAAGGAACAGATGAAAATACCGTTTATATTTTCATCTGTTCTTTTATTTACGCGTAAAATGTCTTGCATTATTACTAAAAAAGAATTATCATACTTTTATAAAAACATTTATAAAAGTATTTATTAAACGGAGATAACATGAACGAGACGCCAGCAAAAAAATATAATAATAGATCCCGTATTGTCAGATTTATACTGGAATCGGGTGAAACATCTAAAATGGAAATAGCGAAAGAATTAAATCTAAGTATGCCGACTGTTCTGCAAAATATAAAGGAACTCACAGAAGAAGGTTTCATTAAGGAAAATGGAGAATATGCCTCTACTGGTGGCAGAAAGGCAAAAACATTAGTTATTTGTGAGAATATTAAATATGCAGCCGGTCTTGACATCACCCAAAATCATATC
Organism: Bacillota bacterium; assembly: GCA_023398375.1. GTDB lineage: Bacteria > Bacillota > Clostridia > Lachnospirales > Lachnospiraceae > SZUA-378. Next base: position 35,497 of record JAEWSH010000070.1, read on the forward strand.
AGTATTGTGTTAATAAATTTAAATGGAGAAGTCATTAAAAGTACCAGAAAAAGAAAAAAATTTCAAAATAATTTAGAATATTATAACGAAATATCCAAAGAAATTGATGGATTTATAGAGGAAGATCGGATAGAAAAAGAAAAAATATTAGGACTTGGAATTTCATTGCCGGGGATAATAAATTATGATTCCATGTTATTGGTCAAGTCGCATGCTTTGCAAGTAGAAAATATAAGTTTGAAAATGATGGAACAGATCATGAAGTTTCCTGTTTATTTTGAAAATGATGCCAATGCTGCACTTATGGCTGAAAAAAGAGAAAATAAACAAGAGGCTGTATATCTTTCTTTAAGTGATACAGTTGGTGGCGCCATATGTATGAAAGGTAATCTGTTTTTAGGTAAGAACAGGAAAGCGGGAGAGTTCGGACATATGACCATGATACCCAATGGACGTCAATGTTATTGCGGAAAAAGGGGGTGCATTGACGCGTATTGCTCGGCATTGTCTTTGCTTGGTGACAAAGACATGACACTGGAACAATTTATGGATAAAGTAACTAAAAAAGAAAAAGAATATAGCCAATGCTGGGACGAGTATCTAGATAATCTGGCAATCGTTGTTACTAACCTTAGAATGGCATATGATACGGATATTATTCTCGGGGGATATATAGGAACCTATTTAAAAGATTATATGTTGGAACTGGGGAAAAAAATATTGGAATATAATATATTTGATCGAGATGTGAGTTATCTAAAAAACTGTATTTTCCAAAAAGAGGTATCTGCTGTTGGTGTAGGGAAATATTTCATTGATCAATATATAAAGAACTTATAAATGATAAAAAGAATGTAAAATATGAGATAGGAGAAACAATCATGTTACAACAAGTTATGACAAATCCAGGAGAAATTGTTTTTAAAGAAGTACCAATGCCGGAAATGAGGGATAATCAAGTGATGGTGAAAATTATGAATATTGGGATATGTGGTTCAGATATCCATGTATATCATGGAAAGCATCCTTTTACTACATATCCGGTAACGCAGGGGCACGAAGTGTCAGGAGAAATTACTGCAGTGGGGAAAGAGGTAGAAACTCTCGCAGTAGGACAGAAAGTGACGATCGAACCTCAAGTATATTGTGGAAAATGTCATCCCTGTCGAAATGGGAAATATAATTTGTGCGAAGAACTAAAAGTTATGGGATTTCAAACGACAGGAACGGCATCACAATATTTTGCGGTAGATGCTTCCAAAGTAACACCTATTCCAGAAGCGATGTCTTTCGAAGAAGGTGCCATGATAGAACCTCTGGCTGTAGCCGTACATGGAGTAAAACAAGTTGGAAATGTCAAAGGACTAAATATTGTAGTAATAGGAGCCGGACCGATCGGTAATTTAGTAGCTCAAACAGCAAAAGGAATGGGTGCCGCTAAAGTAATGATAACAGATGTAAGCGACCTTCGGTTAGAAAAGGCAAAAGAATGCGGTATTGATGTTTGTGTAAATACAAAGCAAAAAGACTTTGGAGAAGCAATGATTGAAGCGTTCGGTCCGGATAAAGCAGATGTTATTTATGACTGTGCAGGCAATAATATCACCATGGGACAAGCGATTAGATATGCCAGAAAAGGCAGTGTTATTGTTTTGGTTGCAGTATTTTCAGACATGGCCGAAGTTGATCTGGCAGTAGTCAATGACCATGAATTAGACATAAAGAGTACGATGATGTATCGGCATGATGATTATGTAGATGCAATTAATCTGGTCAATCACAAAAAAGTTTTGTTAACCCCGTTAATATCCAAAACATTTGTTTTTAGAGATTATAAAAAAGCGTATGAATACATTGAAGAAAATAAAGAAACAACAATGAAAGTAATCATTAATGTTCAAGAATAAAAATAGGATGGTTATCCAACTTCAGACACGTTAGGGAACGCGTCCAAATGATTTCATACCCATGTACCACGTATTGTGAGAAAAACTGTAAAATATAATCGCCAACGTTACTTCGCACAATGACCGAAATTTCATTGTTTGACAAGGGGTATAAGCTGTGATAATCTTACTACATATAGATAGAAAAGCTATGATGAAGAGAGTATGTTTGAAGGAATATCTACAGAGAAGACCTCACCTTGAATTGATAAGACGATTGAAGTCAGGGAAGCTGAGAGAGGTGATAGGATAATGGACGGAAGATGGCTTCTGAGCGGCGCACCGAACCAGCGTATTGCGGCAAGATTGCGACAGGATCCGCCTGTTATAGCGGTAAAGTATACCAAACGATATCGGACATTACTATTTAGATATGCGGAGTGTGTACTTAATGAGACTCTTTTTGTGAGAAAAGAGTAAATAGAAGTGGTAACACGATGATAATCGTCTTCTCAGAGCATATGCTGTGGGAGGGCGCTTTTGTTTCCACTTGCTTTAAATTAAAAAAGGAGATTAGTTAAATGAGCAAACCAAAGTATTACATCACAACAGCAATCGCTTACACATCAGGAAAGCCGCACATTGGAAACAGTTATGAGATTGTATTGGCTGATAGTATTGCAAGATTTAAAAGACAGGAAGGTTATGATGTATTTTTTCAGACAGGTACAGACGAGCATGGACAGAAGATTGAGTTAAAAGCAGAAGAAGCTGGAATAACACCAAAGGAATTTGTGGATAATGTTTCCGGAACAATTAAAAATCTTTGGGATCTGATGGATACTTCCTATGATAAATTTATCCGGACTACGGATGCTGATCATGAAAAACAGGTACAGAAGATTTTCAAAAGATTGTACGATAAAGGTGATATCTATAAAGGTGCTTATGAAGGAATGTACTGTACGCCTTGCGAATCTTTTTGGACAGAGTCACAGCTGGTAGCTGGAAAATGCCCTGACTGCGGACGAGAAGTAAAGCCTGCAAAAGAAGAAGCCTACTTCTTTAAAATGAGTAAATATGCAGACCAATTAATCCAATATATTAATGAACACCCGGAATTTATTCAACCGGTATCACGTAAAAATGAAATGATGAATAATTTCTTATTACCGGGCCTTCAAGATCTTTGCGTATCCAGGACCTCATTTAAATGGGGAATTCCGGTGGATTTTGATGCGAGGCATGTTGTATATGTGTGGTTAGATGCACTTACGAATTATATCACAGGAATCGGTTATGATTGTGATGGAGATTCCACAGATCAGTTCAAGGCATTATGGCCAGCGGATCTTCATTTGATAGGGAAAGATATTATCCGTTTCCATACAATTTACTGGCCGATCTTCTTAATGGCGCTTGACCTTCCATTACCGAAACAAGTTTTTGGTCATCCATGGTTGCTGCAAGGTGATGGTAAAATGAGCAAATCGAAGGGAAATGTTATTTATGCAGACGACCTTGTAGATTTTTTTGGTGTAGATGCGGTTCGTTACTTTGTTCTTCATGAGATGCCATTTGAAAATGATGGTGTGATCACTTGGGAATTGATGGTAGAACGAATGAATTCGGATCTTGCCAATACACTTGGCAATCTGGTAAACAGAACAATTTCCATGAGCAATAAATATTTTGATGGAATTGTTACGGACAAAGGTGTCATTGATACAGTGGATGATGATTTGAAAGCAGTTGTAACAGCTGCAAAAGAGAAGGTGCAGAATAAGATGAAAGATCTTAAGGTTGCAGATGCTCTGACAGAGATTTTTGTTCTTTTTAAACGTTGTAATAAATATATTGATGAGACAGAACCATGGGTACTCGCGAAAGAAGAGGCAAAGAAAGACAGACTTTCGACCGTATTATATAATCTGGTAGAGAGCATTATGATAGGAACAGCGCTGATTGAGTCATTTATGCCGGCTACTGCAAAAAAAATAGCAGAGCAGATGCATACAACTTTACGCGCATTTGAAGATCTTGATAAATTTGGACTTTACCCTCAAGGGAATAAAGTGACAGAAAGACCAGAGATCTTATTTGCAAGATTAGATGCGAAAGAAGTGATTGAAAAGGCTGAGGCGCTATTTGCTTCAAGAAGGACTGAAACAGAGCAGGCAGCAGAGGTTCCGAAGGAGGAAGAAGGTATCGATATGGAGGACAAACCAGAGATTGAATACGGAGATTTTGAAAAAATGCAATTTCAGGTCGGAGAAATTATCTCTTGCGAAGAAGTAAAGAAATCTAAAAAGCTACTTTGCTCTCAGGTAAAAATAGGAAGCCAGATAAAACAAATCGTATCAGGAATTAAACAACATTATTCCGCAAAAGATATGGTAGGTAAAAAGGTAATGGTTCTTGTTAACTTAAAACCGGCAACTTTAGCAGGAATTGTTTCTGAAGGCATGTTACTTTGTGCAGAAGATGCAGAGGGCAATCTTGCACTTGTAACTCCTGAAAAGCCAATGCCGTCAGGAGCGGAGATCTGTTAAAGAAAAGATTATCCGGAATATGAAATATTCCGGATAATCTTTGGAAGACTGGTAAAAACAGTCGGATAGGTATAAGATGGATAATAATAAATATGAATTGAGATTTGCATATTTAAATGAATGGCAGGACATTATGGAACTTGCCTGGAAGACTTTTTTGCGTTTTGAATCAAAAGATTATTCAGAAGACGGTATCCGAAGCTTTAATAACTTTGTCACTGACCATACATTATATAAAATGTTCATATCTGGATTATATCAGGTTGCGATCGCGCTGGACGGAGAAAAAATAGTCGGTATGATTTCATTAAGAGATATCACACATATCTCATTGCTATTCGTAGATGAAAAGTATCACAGGAGAGGAATTGGAAAAGAACTGATTGGGTTTATGGCCGCCTACCTGAGTAAAGAAGAGGGAAAATCACGAATCACGGTAAATGCTGCACCATATGCAATTGGATTCTATCACAAATTGGGATTTGTGGATTTGGACACTGAAAAGGAGAATGACGGAATACGGTATACGCCAATGGAATTCTACATATAGGAGGGGATTATTTTATGGGACAGGTAAGCAATAAAAATATTATTTTACTTTTGAGATATGCAGTAAAATGTGTAGATAGGTCATTGCTGGATCATGGTTCGAGAGCAGCTTATATTTTATATAAAATGCTGCAGCATAAAGGAAATCTAGAATTATATGAGATGGCAGATTATACTGTTTTTGTTACTTTACATAATACCTTAACGAATAAAAACAAAAATATAGAAGGATATCGATTTTTAAAGGAGTTATCACCATTTATGAAGGAGGCTAAGGCTCAGCTTAATTATTATGAAAATCATACTAATTATGAGAGTACAGGTTCTCAATTAGATGATATTGCGGCATGTATTTTTCTTGCTGACTGGATAGATACTTATTATGTAACACATGGTTCGGATTTTGATATTGATTCTTTAAGACAATATGAAGGAACTCATTTTACGAAAGAGGCATGGGAACTGCTGGAGGAAACATCTAAAAAAGAAAAACTTTTTGATGCGTTGAAAGATGAGTCATATCTGAAGGAACTGGATGAACTGATCGAATATCTGGTATTTAACAATGAGGATGAAGAAAAATATCTAAATATGATAATTTACTGTATGGGTCTGAAAAGTGAGAGATACGCACTGGATACTACAGCGTGCATGTGTTTATGTGAAGAACTTGGATTAAAGATGTATCTAACGCAGGAACAACGGGAATCACTGAAATATGCTGCATTGGTTCATGATTTAGGGATGTTAGTGCTCCCCCAGGAACTTGTCAATGAATCTGGAAAGCTTACAAAAAATGAAATGGAGCAGATAGAAAAACATGTGGAAATAACAGAAGCAGCTTTAAGAACCATTCTCCCTGATAATATTGTAGACATTGCTATGGCCCACCATGAAAGGGGAAATGGCTCCGGATATCCTAAGAAGTTAAAAGCAAGAGATATGAATACGATGCAGCGTATTTTACAAGTGGCAGATATGGTATCAGCATTAACATCCGACCGCCCATATCGAGAAGCAAAAGATAAGAAAACGATTCAGACTATTTTGCGGGAAGGAGCCGATAATAGCAGCTTAAGTACAGAAGTTGTAAATCATGTGATTCGAAATTATGATGATATACAAAGTAAAATAACAAAGAAAAAAGAACAGATATTGCAGGTGAAGAACTCCTTGGAAAAGAGTCTGCAGAGAAACGGAGAGCATAATGGATAAATTTTTTAATTCTGAAGGCCCATTGATGGTTTTTTTGGGAAAAATTGCAGATCTGATATGGTTGAACATATTGATGATCATATGCTGCATCCCAATCATTACAGCAGGTGCTTCTATTACAGCTATGTATACAATAACAATAAAGATGGTTAATAAAGAAGAAGGATATATTACAAAAGGATTTTTTAAGGCATTTAAAGAAAATTTTAAGCAGGCTACAATTATTTGGCTGATCATAATTGTAATAGCGGCATTATTTTATGGAGATTATAGAATTATCTTTTATGCTGGAATGGAATTTCCGAAAGCAATTATCATTTTATTGATTGCAATTTTAGTGATAGCGTACAGCACATACTTATATATTTTTCCACTTTTGGCAAGATATGAAAATACCACAAAGAATATATTGAAAAATTCTTTTTTACTAAGTGTATCTAATTTTCCAAAAACATTACTTATTATGCTGATTCAATTAATTCCCTGGGTAGCATTATATGTTTCACAGGCAGTTGTACCGATTATATTGTTAATAGGTAATTCGCTGGTGGCATATATATCATCTATGGTGTATGCAACAATATTTAAAAAATTAGAAATGAAAGAGGAAGAAGATAAAAAAGGTATATAAAGAACGGATTGGACAATGTGTATAGAAAAAAACACAAATATTAGGCAAGTTGTCTACAGGTAATAAAATAGTGAATGAAAATAAGCATTTCTTACAATTGATAAAAAAATATTTGTGTAATAGTGGCATAGCTTTTGATTTCTATCTTCGATATACTTAATGCAGACATAAATATGAAACTTAGAGGAAAAAAACCGATAATTATTTTAGGAGGCAGTAAAATGGCAAGTGTATCATTAAATAATATTTGTAAAGTATATCCTAATGGATTTGAAGCTGTTAAAGATTTCAGCCTTGAAATCGCAGACAAAGAATTTATTATCTTTGTAGGACCATCCGGGTGCGGTAAGTCAACTACACTTCGTATGATCGCTGGACTTGAAGATATCTCTTCAGGGGAATTAAAGATTGCTGATAGAGTAGTAAATGATGTTGAACCAAAAGACAGAGATATTGCAATGGTATTCCAGAATTATGCTTTGTATCCACATATGACAGTTTATGATAATATGGCATTCGGACTTAAATTAAGAAAAGTTCCTAAGGATGAAATTGATAAAATGGTGAAAGAAGCAGCTAGTATTCTTGATTTAACACCACTCCTTGATCGTAAGCCAAAAGCTTTATCAGGTGGACAAAGACAGCGTGTTGCTATGGGTCGTGCGATTGTACGTAATCCTAAAGTATTCCTTATGGATGAACCTTTATCAAACCTAGATGCAAAATTAAGAGTTCAGATGCGTATTGTAATTGCTGAATTACACCAAAGATTAGGTACGACATTCATTTATGTAACACATGATCAGACAGAAGCTATGACACTTGGAACAAGAATCGTAGTAATGAAAGATGGTGTTGTACAACAAGTTGATACACCACAGAACTTATATGAAAAACCACAAAACTTATTTGTTGCCGGATTCATGGGTTCCCCACAAATGAATTTCATTGATGCAGTAGTAGAGAAAAATGGTGATGTTGCAGTTCTTAAATTTACCGGAAATGCAATTCCTCTTCCACCAGCAAAGTCAAAAAAATTAATTGAAGGTGGATATGTTGGAAAGACAGTTACATTTGGTGTTCGTCCGGAGGATGTATATGACTCAGAAATGTTTATTGAGACTTCACCACAAAGTGTATTTGAAGCTACTATTAAAGTATATGAACTACTAGGAGCTGAAGTTCTGTTACACTTCTCATTAAATGAATTTGAAATGACAGCAAGAGTTGACCCTCGTTCAACAGCCAGACCTGGCGATAAAGTTCAATTTGCTATGGATGTTGAAAAAATTCACGTATTCGATAAAGAAACAGAACAAGTTATTACAAACTAATTTTATAATCAGAGGGAGATGCAAGTGCATCTCCCTTATTTTTACGCGAGCAAGCAGTCAAAGACAAGAAGTCTTGCACTTTGAGAAAAAATGCTTTATCATAATTAGAAATAAGATACTGCAAAATATGAGACAAGAAATAGGGGACGTAAGATATGATATCAAATCAGGTAATTCAAACAAGTATCGATGAATTAAAAGCAATAACAAAAGTAGATTTATGTGTTTTTGACTTGGAAGGTATGGTGGCAGCTTCTACATTTGAACAAATAGAATTAGATACTGCTTTAATTAATAGTTTTGCTTCATCGCCTGCGGATAGTCAGATCATAGCAGGATATCATTTGTTAAAGATTATGGATGAGGGGGATGTACAATATATTTTAATTGCCAAAGGCTCAAATGAAGATGTTTATGTGATGGGAAAAATTGCTGTATGCCAGATACAGAATCTGATGATTGCATATAAAGAGAAATTTGACCGTAATAATTTCTTTCAGAACTTATTATTAGATAATCTGCTGTTGGTAGACATCTATAATCGTGCCAAAAAACTTCATATTGAAGATGAAGTACCGCGAGCAGTATTTTTAATAGAAACAAAAGCAGATAAAGATAATGATACAATAGAAATGTTAAAAAGCCTGTATCTTGCACAGGCGGGTGATTTTGTAACGACTGTTGATGAGAGAAGTATTATTCTGATTAAATCTCTGGAGAATCCGGAGGATTATGATATCCTGAATGCAATTGCAAATACAATTGTAGATATGATGAATACAGAGGCTATGATGGCAGTTAAAGTAGCTTTTGGTACGATTGTTTCTGAACTTAGAGAAGTATCAAAGTCTTATAAAGAGGCAAAAATGGCTTTAGATGTCGGAAAGATATTCTATATCGAAAAGGGCATTATCTCATATAAAACATTGGGAATTGGCAGACTTATTTATCAGCTTCCAATCAATCTCTGTCAGATTTTTATTCAGGAGATATTTGGTAATAATTTATCAATTGATTTTGATGAGGAGACCTTGACTACGGTAAATAAGTTCTTTGAAAATAATCTAAATGTATCTGAGACTTCCAGGCAATTATTTGTTCATAGAAATACACTTGTTTATAGAATAGAGAAATTGCAGAAGAGTACAGGGCTTGATATCCGTACTTTTGATGATGCATTGACATTTAAGATAGCGCTTATGGTAGTAAATTATATGAATTATTTAGATTCGTTGGAGTAGCATTTTTAGGAATATTAAACCCTGTTTCTGCATACAATAGTCGTAGAGTTATAAAGCTTGTACGATTTTGATTAATGGGAGGAACAGGGTTGTCTTATTATAGAAAATTTATTTCATACATTGATCTGTATGAGTATGAAGAAAAAGTTAAAAATATTGGATTTGTAAAATCTGAGATAAGAGATAATATATGGAAAATAAAAGTCAATATACGTGGTTTGGAACCAACAGATACGGTCATGTGCGAAATGAAAACAGTAGGTGCAGAAGAATATCTGGATCGGTTTCAGATTGTAAAGGGACAGGGGCAATTTGAAAAAGAATATGCAGTAGCACATTTTGCCGGAGCAGAAATTTCATATGCGAATGTACAGGGACTTATTTTTCAACTATCCAGTCACAAATATGGAAAATGTACATGGATACAAGATAATCATACATATCATTCAACAGAAGAAAAACAAGGTTATCTACAGGCAATGGAACAGAAGCGTTCCGTTGAACCAAAACAATCAATTGAAGAAAAACTGATCACAGAGAAAAAGGAGACAGAAAGCAAGAGTGATAAGATAAAAGGTGCCTTTGCCTTGCCTGAATATCAGTTGAACAACATTTCAGGCAATAAATGGATGCAGTTAGGAAGAATGTACCCTGCGATCCATCCATTTCATGAAAAGAGCAAAGGAGAATATATCTCGCTGAAACCTAAAGATTTTGTGATTCTTCATGAAAAATACCAGGCATTGGTAAATAATAGTTTTCTGTTACATGGCTATTTTAATTATAGGCACATTATCCTTGGAAAAAAGATCGAGGGACAGATCGTGAAATATTACATAGGAGTTCCGGGAACTTTTCATGAAAGAGAAAAAATGGTTGCTGTTATGTTTGGATTTGAAGAATTTGAAGGTGTAGACTCGGAAGAAAGAGGAGCATTTGGATATTATATGAAAGAGGTAAGGATATAGACGAAGAAGTCTATGTCTTTACCTCCTATTTACGCATGTTTCTCTTAGTTACGCAATCGGATGCCAAAGTCAATCAATACCACGAAGCAATACGTGTTCTATATCAGTGCTTAGTATATCTACAAAAGAAAGCAATTCTTCTTTGGTATAACTGTGGTATCCTTTGTGGATAACGGTATCGCTATTTTTAAAGTTCTGTAGATAGTATGACTTGCATCCGCTGATCCAATTAGCGATCTGATAAAATGTTTCCGCATTATGGAATTCTTTCACTACGGTCGTTCTGAATTCATAATCAATACCTGAATGCATTAAATAATCTACGGATTCATAAATTGCATCCATATTGACCGATGGTACATCTGTAACAGTTGCATAATCCAGAGGAGATGTTTTGATATCCATAGCTACAAAATCAATTAATTTCTGCAAGTATAAGGATTGTATCATCAAAGGATTGGAACCGTTTGTATCCAGCTTTATAAGATAACCAATGTCTTTAATGTCCTTTATTAATTTGGGCAAGTCTGCATGTAATGTCGGTTCGCCGCCCGTAATACAGACACCGGTCAAAATGCCGTGCCTCTTTTTTAAGAACTGCAGTACTTCATGATAAGATAGAACCGGCTGTGAAGATGGATGGAGTACCAGGTCTTTATTGTGACAAAAAGGACAACGGAAATTACAGCTGCCTAAAAAAATAGTAGCGGCAACATGCCCCGGGTAATCTAATAAAGTTGTTTTGTTCAAACCATGAATTTGCACAATAATACCTGCCTATGTTAAGATAAAAAATAAAAGATATTTATAGTATAGCAGATAAGGTCATAGACCGCAAATTGAAGTGATAGAGGGTGTTTTTACGAAGCCGTAAGGCTGAATAGTAACATCAGGATTGAATATGCACAAATGAGCAAGTGGAGTGGCGCATGAAAAAACATGAAAAATATATGAAAGAAGCAATAAAGCAGGCAAAGAAGGCATATGCGCTAGATGAGGTTCCGATAGGGTGTGTCATCGTGTATCACGATAAAATTATTGGGCGTGGTTATAACAGAAGAAATACGGATAAAAGTACACTGGCACATGCTGAGATCACTGCAATTCGAAAAGCAAGTAAAAAATTAGGTGATTGGCGATTGGAAGATTGTGTATTGTATGTTACGCTTGAACCTTGTCAGATGTGTGCAGGTGCAATCGTACAGGCGCGCATACCGACCGTAGTAATGGGAAGCATGAATCCAAAAGCTGGGTGCGGAGGGTCTGTTCTGAATATTTTACAGATACCGGAATTTAACCATCAGGTTGAGATCGTGAAGGGCATCTTAGAAATAGAATGTAGTGATATGCTCACATCGTTTTTTAAAGAGCTGAGAGATAAGAAAAAAAATGATAAGATTTTGTTGGAACATAGTGGAAAATAGCCGGATAATAAGGCTTTATACTTGATTTTCAGTTGACAAAACAGCTAAAAAAAGGTATACTTTAAAAACCGTGCAGCCGGGGACGTAGCGGAGCCCTGTACCTACAATCCGCTCTAGTAGGGGTGATGTATTGCCGAGGGTATTTGCTTGTATAGCTGCCCTTTATAAGTGGCGTTGAAGTTTGGGTCTCACGCAATGGAAATCTATGAACCTAGTCAGGGCAGGAATGCAGCAGCTATAAGTAGAACTTTCTGTGTGCCGTGAGGGTGCCTGGCGGAGTTAACTGTAAAGGTAACGTGTATGAGCTTCATTCGACGCAATACGCACGGTCTTGTTATGCAATAAATTAATAATTATACACATTAAAACACGCTTATATGCATAAATATACATATAAGCATTGACATTATACATTACAAATGCTAAATTGGAATATGAAAAAATATTCTTTTCTAAAGGAATAACCAGCACATTTTAATTGTATGATTCAGGAGGAAAAAGTTATGAAAAAAGTTATCGCAGCAGCCGTAATGGCAGCAATGGTAGTATCCATGACAGCATGTGGAAGTAAAACGGATGACACAAAGACAACGCAGGCAGCAACAGAAACAGTAGAAGCAACTACGCAGGAAGCAGCGACAGAAACAGCAGGCACAGAAGCGACAGAGGCAGCAGGAAACGGAACATTAGTAATGGCAACTAATGCTGAATTTCCACCATACGAATTCCGTGAGGGTGATAAGATTGTTGGTATCGACGCTGAAATCGCACAGGCAATTGCCGATGAATTAGGAATGGAATTACAAATCGAAGATATGCAGTTTGATTCAATTATTGCAGCTGTTCAATCCGGTAAAGCGGATATGGGTGTAGCAGGTATGACAATAACAGAGGATCGTTTAGCAACTGTTAACTTCTCAACACCTTATACACAGGCAGCACAGGTTATTATCGTAAAAGAAGACAGCCAGGTTGCAACACCGGATGACTTAAAGGGAAAAACAATTGGTGTTCAATTAGGAACAACAGGTGATATCTATGCAGAGGATATAGAAGACGCAACACTTGATCGTTATAACAAAGGTTTTGAAGCAGTTCAGGCACTTCTTCAGGATAAAGTAGATGCAGTTATCATTGACCGTGAACCGGCTAAAGTATTTGTTGAAGAAAATGAAGGATTGAAGATCCTTGATGAAGAGTTCACTGTAGAAGATTATGCAATCTGTATGGCAAAAGATAAAACTGATTTATTGGATAAAGTAAATGCAGCATTGGCAAAATTACAGGAATCTGGTAAGATTGAAGAAATCAAGGCTAAATATATCACTGCTGAATAATTTCCTGGAAATGGACGCAAGCCAGATCAAGTACTATAATAAGGATATATAAGAAGGAAAAAACGTATGATTAACAAATTATCAGATTCATTTTATTTGAATTTTATAAAAGAAGAACGGTGGAAGTACATTGCAGGTGGTTTGAAAATTACGTTGACTGTAACTTTCTTTGCAGTAATCATGGGTATTCTGTTAGGTTTTTTGGTGGCCATAGTTCGATCTACCCACGATAAGACAGGAAAGCTTAAAATATTGAATGCGGTATGCAATCTGTATTTAACAGTTATTCGCGGAACACCCGTAGTCGTACAATTGTTAATCACTTATTTCGTTATATTCGGCAGTGTTAATATCAACAAAGTTCTGGTTGCGGTGATTGCATTTGGCATTAATTCTGGTGCATATGTAGCTGAGATTATCAGAAGCGGTATTATGTCTGTTGATAATGGACAGTTTGAAGCAGGAAGAAGTATTGGATTTACGTATGGGCAGACAATGTTATATATTATATTGCCACAAGCATTTAAAAACGTTCTCCCAGCCCTTGCAAATGAATTTATTGTATTGCTGAAGGAGACTTCGGTTGCCGGTTATATCGCATTGGAAGACCTTACAAAGGGCGGCGATATTATTAGAAGCCGAACATATGATGCTTTTATGCCTTTGATTGGTGTGGCGATTATTTACTTGCTTTTGGTTATGATCTTTAACTATTTTGTAAAATGTCTTGAAAGGAGGTTGCGTAATAGTGAGCATTGATACGAATTATGATAAACAACCTTTGATTCAAGTGACTGATCTGGTAAAAAGCTTTGGAGAGTTACATGCGCTTGATGGTGTTTCGGCGAATATCTATGAAGGAGATGTCGTGTTTGTGGTTGGGCCTTCCGGTTCTGGAAAAAGTACGTTTCTTCGTTGTCTGAATCGGCTGGAAGAGCCGACGAGCGGGAAAATATTGTTTGAAGGCGCAGATATTACGAATCCAAAGACAGATATTAATAAGCACCGTCAAAAGATGGGAATGGTATTTCAGCAGTTTAATTTATTTCCGCATATGACGATTATGAAGAACCTTACAATTGGACCAATGAAGCTTCAGAATAAATCAAAAGAAGAAGCAGAAAAAGAGGCTAAGATCCTATTAGACAGAGTTGGTCTTGCAGATAGAGAAAATGCTTATCCAAGCCAATTATCCGGTGGACAGAAGCAGCGTATCGCAATTGTACGTGCCCTTTGCATGAAGCCGGATGTAATGCTCTTTGATGAACCAACATCTGCGCTTGATCCTGAGATGGTAGGGGAAGTTTTAAGTGTTATGCGTGATCTTGCGGAAGAAAAGATGACTATGGTAGTTGTTACGCATGAGATGGCCTTTGCTAAGGAAGTAGCGAACAGAGTACTATTTATGGCAGAAGGAAAAATTATGGAAGAAAATAATCCAAAGGAATTCTTTGATAACCCGCAAACGGACAGACTAAAGAATTTTTTAAGTAAAGTATTATAAGAGAAAGAAGCTTTATCGATCATAGATTGGTAAAGCTTTTTTCATACACTTAAATATTCATAAAATAAAGAATAAATTAATAATCTTAAGAAAAATATAAATAGTAAATAATAAAAAGGAGGCTTATAATGGAAACACAGCATAGAAAAATAGTTGTAAATAAGTAATTGGAGAAATTTACTATGAAAAAGAAAGTATTAATGTTTGTAATCCTGACCTTAGGATGCGTGCTATACGGGTGTGGAAAGAAGGAAGAAATTGTTCAGCCAACTACAGACAGTATCATAACAAGCGAAACTGTTGCAAGTGAGATGAACCAATCAGACAGTGAAGAAGAAGTAACCGGGATTATGAAGGAAGATCCGGGAGCAGTCATGTCTTTGGAAAATAATTTGGAAAATATGTTAATGCCGATGGATGCTTTGATGATGTGCATGGTAGAAAATAATTATGAATACAATGTGTCAGATCCAACCGTTTTTTGGGCATCATTATATTATATGTTAGGAAACTATGGAACAAAAAGAGATTTGGTCACAGTAGGTAATTCAGATATGACGGTTCCTCGACAAGTGGTACAGGAGTATGCAACGGCGTTATTTGCAGATTATGAGGAACTGCCGGAGATACCTGAGAACCTCAAGGCTGCGATTCATTATGAGGAAGATTCAGATTCGTATATTGTTTCTTTGGGCGATAGAGGCATGTCTCAATCCAAGGTTGTTGACTATGCGGATAACGGGGATGGAACTTATACAGTTGTAGCAAGGCTTTGCGGTACAGATGATGATTCTACCATATGTGAATGGAACTTTACACTGGTAGAAAATTCCTATGCGGATGGTATTCAGAATCCACTTTTCCTTTATAGCATTAAAAATATGCAGAAGATAGAAGAAATACAAAAATAAAGTACATAAAAATTCCTGCATTTGCTTGCGGGAATCTTTTTTTTGTGATATATTAAAGTCACTTTATAAAGTGACCTTAATAACTGATATCGTTTTAATGGAAGATGGGAGCAGTATGGAAAAATCAGATGTAAAGATAATTAAGGATTTGAATAAAAAGCTGATACGAAAAGCATTTTTTGAATTACACATTCAGACAGCTGCAGAATTGTCGCAGGCAACAGGACTTAGCGTAGTGACAACAAATGCTTTATTACGAGAGATGATGGAGGATAAGGAAGTTCTTATTTCAGCAGAACTGGTATCTAACGGTGGGCGTCCCGCTGCAAAATATCAATATAATGAATTTTATCAGTGTACTGCGGTAGTTTATGGATATCAGAAAAATAATAAGGATTTCATTACTATGATTGTTACGGACATATTTGGGAAGTGCATATTAAGAGAATGTAAGACAATGGAAAATATTACCGACAGATCATTTGAGAGTATGCTTGATAAAGCCTTCGTGGAATTTCCCATGATTCGGATCGTTGCATTCGGATTACCAGGAGAAGAGGCTGATGGGAATATTCTTTATAATGATTATAAAGGAATCGTCGGAAAAAGCTTTATAAAACACTATGAGAATAGATATCAGGTTCCAATTCTTTTTGTGAATGATGTGAATGCTGCGGTAAATGGATATTATTATAAGAAAGCCTATCCGGATAAAAATGTTGTTGGAATCTTTTTTCCAAGACTATATGATCCGGGCGCGGGCATTATCATAAACGGAGAAATCTATACAGGCCTTCAGGGCTTTGCCGGAGAAATAGGTTTTTTCCCGAATGGAATTAAATGGGATGAACTGGATTATCAAAATGAAGATGCGGTATTAGATGCCATAAGTAATGTAATTGCCATACTTAGCTGCGTGGTAGCACCGGACAGATTTGTATTGTATGGAGATTTTTTTCAAAAAGGCAGTAAAGATAAGTTAGAACAGAGAATCAATTTTATGTTACGGAATCAATATACAGCTTGGATCGATATATCAACAGAACTTGCAGGGGATATCGAATATGGCCTGATCTGCCAGGCGTCACGAGAATTACAGAATGTGGAGGGATTACTTGAATGATAACAATATTATTAATCATAATTTATATAGCCTTTATCAGCCTGGGGTTACCGGATACGACTATGGGTTCGGCATGGCCGATGATTTATCAGGATTTGCAAGTGCCAGTTTCATATGCTGGTGTATTTACAATGATTGTTTCGGGGGGTACCATACTTTCCAGTTTCTTTAGCGAAAAGCTGATCCGCAGATTAGGTACAGGAAAGATAACGGCTATTAGCGTCGCTATGACTGCGGTGGCGCTTATTGGAATTTGTTTTGCCCCGAGTTATCTGTGGATATGCTTGCTTGGCATTCCAATGGGATTGGGTGCAGGTTCCGTAGATTCTGCTCTCAATAACTTTGTGGCACTTCACTATGAAGCCAGGCATATGAACTGGTTGCATGGTTTTTGGGGAGTTGGAGCTACTACAGGACCAGTCATTATGTCATTATTTTTAGCAACTGAAAATGGATGGCGTAAAGGGTATGGAACCATAGGAACGATGCAGGCAGGCTTGGTAATTTGCCTTGTACTCTCATTACCGCTATGGAAAAAAATGGAGAAAAAACAGGAAAAGACGAATAAAGCAGAGCCGGACACTAAAATAACTTCCTTATTGAACTTAAGGGGAGCAAAACCAGCACTATTTTCATTTTTATGTTATTGCGCAGTAGAGGCCACGACCGGACTTTGGGGCAGCACCTATCTGGTAATGTATAAACATATATCAGCAGAAACTGCGGCAAGATGGATAGCTACCTATTATCTTGGTATCACAATTGGCCGATTCTTAACGGGCTTTATTTCTATCTATATGGATAATAGGAAGATGATCCGTATGGGACAGGTAACTATCGCAATTGGCGTTATTTCGATGATACTGCCTTTTTCCGTGTATTTTCAAATGATAGGTCTGATACTGATAGGGCTGGGATGTGCGCCGATCTATCCGGCAATGCTGCATGAGACTCCGGTGCGGTTTGGGGCAGAACGTTCCCAGGGAATCATGGGTATCCAGATGGCGGTTGCCTACGTGGGAAGTACATTTATGCCTCCGCTTTTTGGATTGATTGCAACGATAACAGGATTTGCTGTCTTACCATTATTTCTGATGACATTTGCGGTCTTAATGCTCATGACTTCGGAAATTGTCGGAAGAGAATGCTATAGATAATAGCAAGCGTGGAGTAACAATTCATTCGACCAAATTGTTACGTGAAGTCAGGAGCCGGTTTGTAGTGCATGAGTTTATAAGTGATCCGCTGATTGAAGAAGTGTACAAATGGTCCAAGGCATAAGGCGCAAGTAAGAGTACCGATACCGAGCAGACCACCCGCTATAAAACAGATAAAAGCACAAAGGACATCGGTAATCAGGCGGCACCAGAAATACGGCAGAGGCAGGTGCCTATCCAGAATGATTGACAGACTGTCAAAAGGTGCGATACCGGAATCGGAAGACTGATAAAGAGAAATGCCAAAACTTAAAATAATAACACCAGCAAATAAATACACGAATCGTGTCATAAAGTTTTGGGGATCTGTGAGGATAACCTGCATAATATTATAAAAAAATGTAACAAAATACCCCAGTAATACCCAATTTACCAGAGTGCCGATTCCGATGAGGTGTTTTCCGAATAAATATTCTATGAAAAAAATAAAAGTATTTAATAGTGCTGCCAACGCGGCATAATCCAGAGGTGTAAGATCTGCCAGAGCCATCATCATAGCGGAGAAAGGATCATTTCCCAATCCGGAAAATTTAAAGATGGCTACTCCTAGTCCCAGAATTATGTTACCTGCAAGCATGCCGAAAAAACTTTTCCATGTAATTTTATATTTTAAAATATTCATTAATTTACCTGATTTCTTGTGTGAGGTTCTGTATGTCTGTGATGTAGGACCATTACGATAGTAACATATAAAAAGAGAGCAGGCAACTAAAACAATAAGGTGCAAGACTGTAAATATGAGGCAAAGTCGATGGCGGCCTTACTTGGAGAATTTGGGTGTGGTTGCTGCATTGACATAAATCATTACGTACTGTAATATGAATATGTAAACTTCAACTAAAAAGGTGATAAAGACCGGTGTACCAGATGTCATAAAATCAGTGCCATGGGTATAGCTGGAAAAGAGTAGATAAAATCAAATTCAATAGGTAAAAGAGATAACTGTTCTGACAGTTTTATTTTTATACCTAATGTTTGATTTTATTTTACTCTTAACGTTTCCTCATCTTAGGAAGATTAGCCGTAGAGTAAAATCTACGGCTTTTTCTTTTGCCAAATTATGAAAGGAGAACATTATTATGTTCAAAAGCATTAGCAAGGCTTTAGAAAAGCCGCCAATTTTCAAAAAAACAGAAGTTGCATTTTGGAATGATGAACACATTTCCAAACAGATGCTCAAAGCTCACCTTGATCCAGATTTTGAAGGTGCAAGCAGAAAATTAGAATTTATAGAAAGATCGGCTGCCTGGATAAAAGAAATGGTACCATCCTCAAGTTATCCATTACTTCTTGATGTTGGCTGCGGTCCTGGAATCTATGCTGAAAAGTTCACAAAAAATGGCTACCAGGTAACAGGAGTTGATTTTTCGAAGCGGTCTATAGGTTATGCACAAAACGCGTCAAAAAAGCAAGGTCTGGATATTACTTACCTTTTTCAAGATTATTTGAATATGAATCTTAATAAAGTCTTTGATTTTTCAACAATGATATATTGCGATTATGGTGCACTGTCAGCAGCCGATAGACAAATAGTCATGAAAACCATATATCAACACCTACGGCCCGGAGGAAAGTTCCTGTTGGATGTATTTTCAATGGCTAAGTACAATGATTTTGAAGAAAAGCAGACATGGGAAATTTGTCACAATGGCGGTTTTTGGAGCGAGGATGAATACATTGCTTTGACTGGGTGTTATAGATATTCCGATCATGTGACATTGGAACAAATTTCTATTATTTCTGATAATGAAACAAACACTTATTATTTGTGGGATACTTGTTTTACGAAAGAGATGCTGATGAAAGAAGCAAAGGAGGCAGGTTTTCAAGTATGTGAAGTGTTTGGTGATGTTGCGGGCAGCACTTATCATGAAAGCAATCTTACGATTGCCATACTTTTGGAAAAATAAACTGCTAGAAAGGCAGCTTCCATCAGAATACTATGAAAAGGTATAATAGAACCCCGCGTAAATAGGAAATTTACGCGGGGCTGTTCCATAATAGAAATCCGATTAAGAGTATAGTTTATCTACTTCACCATTCATTATATAAGGCAAAAATTCTTGTATTTTATCGTATGGCCAGTCCCACCACCGGAGCTGCTGTAGTTGTTTTACGGTTTCTTCATCAAAACGTTTTCTGATTTCTTTTGCAGGGATACCTCCGACAACTGTGTAAGGAGGAACATCTTTTGTCACAACGGCCCGCGTTCCTATAATTGCACCATCGCCAATGTGAATGCCGGACAGAATCACCGCTTCATATCCGATCCAAACATCGTTGCCGATGATCGTATCGCCCTTGTTGTCCCAAGCGCTCGCCACCTGTTTTTTGTCCAGACCCCATTCTTCAAAAAATATTGGAAAAGGGTAAGTAGAAAGTGAACCAAGGGTATGATTTGCGCTAGTGAATATGAACTTGGTGCCACATGCGATGGAACAGAACTTGCCGATGATCAGCCTGTCCTTATTAACTGGATAGTGATACAGTACATTGTTCTTTTCAAAAAGCACAGGGTCGGAATGAAAATCATTGTAGATAGTATAATCGCCGACTATGATATTAGGATCAGAAATAATATTTTTTAAATATACAGTTTCATAATCATTTGTTCTGGGATATATTTTTTTTTCTGGAATAGTCATAAAAATCTCCTTTTTATCATCTATATAATTTCACTTAACTACTCCAGTAGCTGCAATGCATCTTTTCACTTTATCACCGCCTTTAAATCAAAGATATCTGTTTATAGAAGTCAGGTTAAACTAATTTACAAATGGATCTCCCCTGCTGCCTGTGAGCTATACCTCTTATTCATCTCTCCTTGCGATATAAATAATTATAACATATTATATCAAATAGTTATAAAAACAAAAAGGATCTAAACCATAAGCATGGAAAGTTAGCTTGACATTAGCAATTTGCTGTAATATAATTACTTAAGGAAAGCTAACTTTCCATTTTCTGATAATGAGGTGATTTCTTGAAGAACAAACTGGAGGAAATACGGAAACAGCACGGTGTTAAGCAAGAAGAGCTGGCGGCAGCCCTAGAGGTATCCCGGCAAACAATTGGCTCTCTTGAAAATGGTCGATACAATCCATCTATTATTTTAGCATTTAAAATCGCACGCTATTTTAATATGTCAATTGAAGAAATATTTATCTATGAGGAGGAAAAAAAATGAAACGAAAAAACTCTTTTTATGTTGTAATGTTTATTATAGGTATCTGCTGTTTTACAGCAAGCTTTTTTATTAAAGGAGTTGAAGTGAAACCCATAGCAGGTGTCTTGATTGGAATCGGCTCGGGTTTTATTGGGCTGAGTATATCGAACCTGCTGATGAAACATATAGAACGTAAAAATCCTGAGCTTGAAAAGCAGAACAAAATCGATTATAACGATGAACGAAACACATTAATTCGCAATCGTGCAAAGGCTAAAGCTGGAGACATCACCCAGTGGTTGATTATGGGAGTCGCATACATTACGATTTTTATATCCGCTCCTTTATGGGTCACCTTGGCTGTAGTAGTAGTGTTTCTAATTTACAATGTCATAGGTCTTTATCTCATGAATAAATATCAAAAAGAAATGTGATGGTTGCTAAAGGAAAAAGGGAAGCGATAAGCTTCCCTTTTTCTTCTAGCAAGTTAGACTTTATCTCCCGACACCCCTTTGATCAGGAGTTCGATCCTTATCGATCCAAACTATAGTTCAAGCAGAAGTCAAATCTATAATACATCCAAGGGCAGCTTCTGCCTAATAAATCCTACAGTAAAATTACGTTAAATGTCATATATCGATACTAGTTATTATGTATGAGATTTGATACAATTAAATAAATGCGATTTGATAGAAAAAGGGTAGTTCTATGAAGAAAAATATACTGTTATTGATCCTTATAGTGAACATATTGTATACACAACTAATAGGTTGTGCATCTGCAGAAGAGCAAGAGGAAAGAAAGATAACAATTGCCGTCAGCATGATTGGAGAGACTCACAAGTGGCCAATTGGTGTACAGTATTATGCAGAAAAAGAAATAAAAGAGATTGCAGAAGAAAATGGTTGGAATTATTTATATGTGGTAGGAGAAGATTCTACAGAACAATCGAATCAAGTCATAGATATGGTCAGACAGAAAGTTGACTGCATTATTATGCTTCCAATGGATGGCGCATCCTTAAAGACGGCTGCAATGGCAGTGCAGGATGCGAACATTCCATTGGTGATTTTTGATCGTGAGATACCAGATTTTGCACCAACAGCTACAGTAAAAGGTGATAACGTTGGAATCGGTGTCATGACAGCTGATATCTTTAATGGGATGTTTCCAGATGGTACTAAGGTTTTAGAAATAATGGGGGATACATCAACAGTGCCTCAACAACGTACGGATGGGTTCGATCAAACAATTCATAGCAATTTTACGAAAGAACAGGTCAGTTTTACCGGATGGAACAGAGATAAAACAAAGGAAATTTTTAAAGAATGGGCGTCCAGTCATACACAGGACGAAATTGATGAAGTACAAGCTATTTTCACGCATGATGATGAAATTGCATTAGGTGTTTTAGATGCTTTGGATGAATACGCAGATGATACAGAAAAGGTCGTTTCATTTGATAATCTAAAAGTGATAGCTGGTTCTGCGGGAGATCAGGAAATGTATCGCAGGATTGATACAGAGACAAAATATACATTGTTTTCGCTGACGTATTCGCCTGCCATGATTTGTACGGCGATACGAATCGGAGAAAAGATCATTAAAGGCGAAGACTATGATGAAATGACTGTGATCTCAACAGTAGAGGTCAATAAAAGAAATGTTGATTCCTATATTGATCCGAATGCGCCGTATTAGGATTCCGGGGGAAAAAGTATGTATAAGTTAGTTATTGTCGATGATGAAAAAGCAATCAGAAAGGGAATACGCGATTACATTGATTGGAAGAGTATGGGCTTTGAGGTGGTGGAATCTTTTGAAGATGGAAGAGAAACGATTCATTACATAGAACACAATTCCATTGATGTAATTTTAACAGATATTGAAATGGCAGAAGTATCAGGAATTGATCTGGCAAAATATATCTATGAAAACAAAGGCGAAATCAAAGTCGTGATCATCAGTGGCTACAAAGAGTTTGAATATGCCAGAAAAGCAGTAGAATATGGTGTTGAACATTATTTGCTAAAGCCAATTCGTATGGATGAAGTTACAGAGGTGTTTTTGAAAATCAAGAAAATGCTGGATAAAGAACATAGCGTAATTACTAAGAATATGGAAAAATATAATAATTTTGTCGAATTATTACCAGAACTTAGAGAGCAGTTTTGGATCAGTTTAATTGTTGGCGGATTATGTGATGAAGAAAAAATACGGAAACGAATGAAAATGCTCAAAATTGATTTAGATGAAAATCATCCATTTGCAATTGTTGATATGAGACTCAAAATTGATAATACAAATGGTAGTGAATATTATACAGGGGAAAATTATAGAAATCTTGTACACAATATATGCAACATTGATGACGAAGATATTGTAAGCATCCCAATTATTTTAAATGATAATGTAATCAGGGTCATAGAAACGACAAGAAGAGAAGAGGATATAGACACTTTTAAGGATAAACTGACTGTACTGCTTCATGAACAATGCAGGGGTGCAGAGTCACTATTAAAAATAAAGGTAAGCACGAAAATAGAAAAAGTAATGCAGAATTTGATGGATATCAGGGATTATAGTTGCATGATAAGTGTCTCCGACGAAGAACAGGCAGGAAATAAGGGAGATCTTCTTCCGGAAGATCAGGAACGTTTGCTGCAGAAATATAAATTGCTTTTGGAAACAATTAATGATGGAGATCTGGATGGGCTGGACAGTTTAGTCGATAACATATTTTTTGAATTTAGAAATTTACCCATGAAACAAGTCCAACACTTATGTGTGGATATGTTTGCAATGCTATCTGCGAAATTTATTCATATGGGAGTTGATGTATGGAAAAATATGAATGAAATGATGAATTATGAAAAATTGCTATTAGTGGAAAAAAGAAGTCTGCTTAAATCAGAATGCAAAAATCTGCTATGTGACGTCGTAAAGATTTTGCAGAGCAAACAAAATGTAACATCAAAGAAAGTCGTTGAAGAGTCAATCAAGTATATGAAAAAGCATTATGCAGATGAAATCTCATTAGATAGCGTGGCATGCAGATTCTTCTTAAATCAAGCATACTTCAGCCGTTTGTTTAAGCAGTATACAGGCAGTACTTTTACGGATTATCTGATTGAATTAAGAATGGAAAATGCAAAAGAAATTCTGGAACAAGGAAAATATAAAGTCTATGAGGTAAGTCAGATGGTGGGCTATCATAGTGAAAAGTATTTCTTTCGTATTTTTAAACAATATACAGGATGCTCACCGACTGAATATTCACGGAGAAGGGTGATAAATGAAGAAGGCTGAAAAGCTTAATGGCAAGGGAAAGACAAAATATAATAAAATAGTAGGATATCTGAAAGACTATCGCTTTAACAGTATTTTGGTAAGAAGTTTTATTATTATATTGCTTTTTTTAGCTTGTAGTTTTGCTGTCATCATGTTTACCGTATCAAACAAAATGAACAGCATTATGATCGAAGAAATAGGAAATATGAGTGAAAATTCGCTGATTAAAACAAGAGACCGAATTGATGTCGTGATGGAAGAGGTTGCCAGGATATCAGGAAAGCTTTCCCTGGATAAAGAGATACGTCAATTTATGCTTCCTGATACGGAAGAACTATTCGGAAATAATCAAACGGTAATTGCAAAGGAACGGATTGAACAGTATGCAGGGGTATTTGATTATATTGATTCTATCTATGTATATTCTAACAAAAGTAAGTATATTGTTACCAATGAAGGCGGAGGAGAGATAAAGAATTTTGAAGATGTAACATGGATGAAAAATCTGATTGAAAGAGAATACGAGCCTAGTAGAATTATCAGTAGATTAAAAAATGAAAGTTATCCTAATCTTATCAGTTATATGCAACCGATCCGGTTAACACAAATGCAATTTTTGGGAGGCATTATTGTGAATGTGAATGTAGATAAGTTAGAAGAACTAATAGTGTCCAACATCCGGGATCTGGACGAAACACTGATCATCTTAGATAACCGTAACAATATTATTTTTAGTACGAACCAGTCTTATCTGCGCAAAAAGATAGATAAAATTGATTTTTATAAAGATCTGGATTATAACAATATGGATGGTTATAGCATAGTGAATGATGGAACCGAAAATCAATTAGTTACGGTTGCAACATCAGATCAATTTCAATGGAAATATATTTCTTGTGTAAAATTAAGTGCGTATGATGAATATAGTAAGGGAATTTCTTCTTTTTACATCGTTCAATTTTTGGTATGTATTATCTTATCTCTTGTAGCTGCGGTTGGAATTTCGCTTTATTGTTATCAACCGGTCAGTAATATATTGAACTTATTAAAGAATCCGGCGATCTATCGTGTTGATGAAACGATACCAGGCTTACGACAGGATGAGGCACATGAAATAGCTGTCAACATTATTAGAAATCTATACTCGAACCAACAGATGCAGGAAGAAATGAAGGAATACACAAATGTAATTAATAAGGCACAATTAACAGCATTACAGGCGCAAATAAGTCCGCATTTTCTTTATAATACGTTGGAAAATATTCGATGGAAAGCAATCGATATTTGTAAAGGTGATAATGACGTATCAAAAATCATCCTCAATCTATCAGAAATGTTGCGTACAAGTATAGAAAGCGATCAACAGATTATAACAATTGAAGAAGAAATACGAAATACAAAACCTTACATAGAAATATTACAGTTACGATATGAAGATAAGTTAAGGGTGGTGTGGGATGTTGATCCTTTTGTTCTACCATTTCCAATTGTAAAAGTAAGCCTTCAACCAATTATAGAAAATGCAGTGTATCATGGAATAAAGCCTCTTCGCAAACAGGGAATTATTACAATCAGTATTTTGAAATCAGAAAAACAATTATTTATTAAGGTTTCAGACAATGGCGTTGGTATGCCTAAGGAAGAGGTGGCGGTTCTTAATGAAGACATGCATAAAAAATACATATTAAATGAAAATCATATAGGTTTGCGCAATGTAAACCAACGTTTAAAACTGATGATGGGTGACGATGCAGGTCTAGAAATCTTTAGTATAGAACATGTTGGAACAACCGTTACATTGATTCTGCCTGTAAGCAGGTTATGAGGTGACAAACTATATGAAACGATTAAAGAAAATAGCATTCATAATTTTAGTAGTGGTACTTACCATAAATTCTTCAGCATGTACTGCGCAAGGTAATCATACCGAAATTGCAAATCAAAAAGAAAAAATTGTGATAAGATGGATGCTTTACGGGGAAAAAGCCAAAAGTTCAGACACTATCATCGGGGAATTCAACTCAATGATACAAGAATATTACCCTGACACAACAATTGAATTTGAATTTGTTCCGAAAGAACAGTATATAGCAAAATGGGACATGAAGATGGCTACAGATGAACCAGTTGATATGGTATGGATAGGAAATGATTTGTTCAATTACTCTGATGAAGTGAAAAAAGGCTCTTTCATTGCGTTGGATTACCTATTAAATACTTATGGAACAAATCTATTGAGCATGATTCCGGATACCTTATGGAAAAAACAGCAACGGGATAATAAAACATACAGTGTTCCATTGCTGGGAGAACTTTATCGGAAGGATTATGCACTTGTGACGGCAAGATCCGATTTAGCTACCTATGGAAACGAGATGGAGATAGCAAATGTAAATCAGCGGGCACTTTACTCAGATGCCTCATGTTATGAGCCTATAGAAGCTTATTTATCCAATTTGAAAGCCGCTCAGAAAATTGGAACAGGGATTTCCTGTGATACATTTTTTGAAATAGCAAATAAAGGATATGAAGGAATCTATGGTCCGGATTCGCCTTTTGTAATTCGTATTTTTGATAATCAGTTAAAGGTATCTAATAAGTATGAGCTGGACTCTTTTAAAGAGTTCTTTCAAATAATGCATAAGTGGTATCAGGAAGGTTATATCAGACATGATATTGCGGAAGTCCTGGATCCTGAAAATGATAACGGATCCAAGAATGGAAATACAATATTTTTAGACGAATATGGAGAAAATGGTGTTGTTTTAGATAAAATTACTACAGAGTATGAAGCGATCAGAATTCCGTTACAAAATTATAAATATATTTCATATGATTCCTGCAGAAATGCAGTAGCAATACCAAGAACATCAACAAATCCCGCAAGAGCAATGGAGATTATTAACTTATTGAATTCTGAAGAAGGTGCAGATATGTGCAGGCTTTTATGTAATGGAACCGAAGGCAGACATTATATCAATAGAAGTGATAATTTAATAGATCGCGTAACGGGAAGTGATGGAAAACCGATTTATAAAGTATCTCCTTACGCAGTCAGCAATGTTTTTTTTAATTTAGAAAATTCAAAAGGGGAATTCGAACAATTAAAAAAGTATAATGAAAACGCATTGATATCACCGCTTGAAGGATTTGAACTGGATACACGAATGATCGTATTAGAAATGGCGAAAATTGATTTAATAGTTGACGAATATATAAGTGGACTGGAAAATGGAACAACAGAGGATTGGGAGAACGTATACGAGGAAATGATTGAAAAAATGAAGCTTTCTGGTTCTGATAAGGTAATTGCTGAAATGCAAAGGCAAATTGATGAATTCCAGGAATCAAAAGATACGTTTTACAAATAAAGATACCGAACATTTAAAAGAGAGGCTGTTAAAAGATTCTTTTATCATTATTAAGTACTTTTGTAGAGAAGATTTTTTGCTAGACTTGAATTACAAGTTAATCAAAAAACAATTTCAACCAGGGAGGAAAAAAATGAAGAAGAAAATTTTAGCAGCCTTTTTGACTGCCGCTTTCACAGCGACCTGTATTATGGGTTGTGGATCATCTAATACTGCAACAAGCAATGATATCACAACTTCTACAGAAACAACAAGTGAGGCATCAACAGAAACAACAGCAAGTGGAAATACAAAGGAGATTGCAGTTTTGGTTCCTAGTGCTGATCATGGGTGGACAGGAGCAGTATTGACTTATGCACAGGAAGAAGCAGAAAAACTTAATGCAGATAGTACGGTAAATCAAAAATACTCAGTAAAAGTATATGCGGCAACTGATGTAGAAAATCAAATACAACAAGCGGATGATTTATTATCAAATACAGATAAGTTAGCCGGTATCGTGATACTTCCTTATGATAACGGCCTTCAGGCAACATTAGAGAAAATTGCAAAAGCGGAAGTACCTTTTGTACAATTTGACCGTGTTATTAATAGTGAAATTATTGATGCAGCTGTAGTTGCTAATGTTAAAGGCGATAATGAAGGGATTGGATATGAAACAGCGAAAAGATTTATTGAAAAAGGTCTGACAAAAAACGACTATGTCTATGAAATGATCGGTGATAATTCTTCTGTACCTGAGCTGCGTTCAAATGGATTTCGTGCTTATTTAACAGAACAAGGATGGACAGATGCAGAAATCGAAGCAGTTGTTGTAAAATCAGCGGCTACAGGATGGAGCCGTGATACAGGAAAAGAATTGTTCGAATCATGGTTTTCCAGCTCACAGTGTGATCCGAGCAAAAATAACTGGATTTTCACACATGATGATGAGATTGCTATGGGCGTATTAGAATCCCTAAATGGTTCTGCCCTGGATGAAGGTAAGAAAAATGAATTTCTTGGAACCTTTCAGGGACTTGCATCATCTTCAGGCTTAGCTGAAATTTATGCAGTATTGGGTAAAACTCATAAAACGATCAGTTTGCCGGAAACATTTGATATGTTCTCTGTTACCTATGATCCGGCAATGATTCAGGAAGCGACTCAGGTTATGGTCGATTACCTAAGCGGAGAAAATAATATAGAGCAGAATTATATTATTCCGGTCAGCGTAGTAGATTCTTCTAATGTATCAGAGTTTAAACCTTTCGGTACCTATGAATAAATAAATTAAATATTGTTTCAAACGTTTTGCAGGTCGCAATACATGCAAAACGTTTGTTTCATGGCAAGGGAGAATGGTTATGAAACTGCTGGAAATGAAAAATATATCTAAGTCTTTTTTTGGAGTGCAAGTATTAAATAATGTAGATCTTAGTATTGAAAAGGGTGAAGTACATGCACTTTTAGGTGAAAATGGTGCCGGAAAATCTACTCTTATGAATATTTTAGCTGGTGTATATACAAGAGATGAAGGAACCGTAGTGATAGATGGACAGGAGATGGTAAATACAACAGTAAAGGATGCAGAAAATGCTGGTATCGCATTTGTGCATCAGGAATTAAACGTGTTTAATGATTTAAAGGTATACGAGAACTTATTTCTTGGATGTGAGATCCAGAATCAGTTTGGAAAATTAAAAAAGAAAGAAATGATTGCGGAAACAGAAAGGCTGATGAAGAGTCTTGGAGTTGAAATAGATCCTATGGTTCTTGCAGGAGATTTGGACACTAGTAAAAAGCAATTATTAGAAATAGCGAAAACAATATATGCAGACGCAAAGCTATTTATATTGGATGAACCAACGACCGCTCTGAATCAAGATGAAATTACGAGACTATTTTCAATTGTCAGTCGTTTAAAAAAAGAAGGAAAGAGTTTTATATTTATTTCACATAAAATGCCCGAAATATTTGAAATAGCTGATAAATATACAGTGCTGCGAAATGGAACATTTATTAATAGTGGTAATATTAAAAACATAACACCAGAAGAGGTAACGCGTTATATGGTGGGTGAAAATGATTCAAATAGAAATATGTATGAGGAAAGAAATTTAGGAGATGTAGTTTTAGAACTTAAGAATTACACGGGCAATGGTTTTCATAACGTGAATTTAAAACTTCATAAAGGTGAAATTATGGGTTTTACCGGGTTACAGGGTGCGGGGTGCTCTGAATTAATGCAGACGATCTTCGGGGCATTGAAATCGGAAAGCGGTCAGATCTTAATAAACGGTGAGGAAGTTAAAACAAATAGTATTCATGAAGCAATGAAACGAAAGATCGCAATGATTCCTGCGAACAGAAAAGAAAACTCCGTAATCAAGGACATGAATATTCTTGAAAATATGTATCTTTCAGAACATATCATTAATAAAAAGCAACAACATATTTTTAAGAAAAGAGAAGCAGCTAAAATGGATGCACTTAAGTATCTGTTAAATATAAAAACGAATAGTTATGAAGATTTCATTACAAGCCTCTCGGGCGGCAATCAACAGAAAGTGATTTTAGCCAGATGGTTAAATACAGAAGCGAATATTATACTTATGGATAATCCTACTCAGGGTATTGATGTTGGTGCAAAAGGAGAGATTTATAAGCTTATACTGAAATTATCAAAAGAAGGAAAAAGCATAATTATAAATACGCTTGAGATACCTGAAATACAAAAAATCGCAGATAAATGTGTTGTTTTCTATCATGGACAGATACAGACTATTCTAAAAAGAAACGAAATTGATGAAGGACAGGTAATGCGTTACGCAACGAAAGCCGATTTTGGACAGGTAGAAAAGCTGGAGGTGGAAAATGAACAGGTCAAAAAAGGATAATGCAATAAAGAACTTATGGCATGATTACAATTTTATAGTAATTTTTTTAATCATATTTTTTTCGTTTTTAATTATAAATGGTAATTCTACTTCATGGACGAGTATTACTAATATATTGTTACATAGTGCTATTTTAGGAACAATTGCTTTAGGAATGGGGCTTGTAATACTTACTGGAGATTTTGATTTATCGGTAGGATCTTCCTTTGTGCTTGTTGGTGGTATCACAATACTGGCGTACAACAAAGTGGGAAGTATTGTTGTTACATTAATTGCAGCGATTATTTTAGGAGGGATATTTGGACTTATAAACGGAACTTTGGTCGGAAAATGCAAAATGCCTTCTTTTATTGTTACTTTAGCAACCATGTTAATATATCGTTCCATATCACAATATATGATGAATGAAATGGGTGAGACACGCTATCGGATAGATGCTTCAAAAAGCAGTTACAATACTCTTTTTAATTTTGGTAATGGATCCGTTTTGACCATACCGAATGTTGCAATTGTTTTTTTAATAGTAGCAATCATTCTAATTTATATTTCAACAAGTACGAAATACGGTAAAAGCATTTATGCTCTTGGGAGTAATGAACAGGCCGCAAAATTAGCAGGAATCAATAATATTGCAACAAAGATCACGATGTTTGTTGCCTGCGGGATACTAGTCGGTCTAGCATCTTTTTTAAAAATTGCCAAAGATACATCATTTGATCCTGCGACTTCTGGACAGAGTTTTGAGTTATATGCGATATCCGCAGTCGTAATTGGTGGATTATCATTAGCTGGAGGCAAGGGTAAAATGATGGGTATTATTTTTGGTACCATGTCATTTACTTTAATAGATAAGATTATTACGGCATTAGGGATGAATGCACTACTGAATGATACTGTAAAAGGTGTAATCTTACTAATTGCAGTAGGCTTACAGATGATTAGAAAACAAAATAAATCATAAGGTAAAGGAGGAACACAATGAGTAGGGTATTAAAGTATGGGATGGTAGGCGGAGCGCTTGATGCATTTATTGGTGATGCACATCGTCGTGCGATTAATCTGGATGGATATGCAAAACTAGTTGCCGGATGTTTTTCAAGAAATTTTGAAAAGACGTTGGAGGCAGCAGAGGCGTTACATGTTGATAAAGACAGATGCTATCATGACTATGAAGAAATGGCGAGAGAAGAAGGAAAAAGAGAAGAACGTATTGATTTTGTTGTTATCGTAACAACAAACAATGCACATTATGGTGCATGCAAAGCATTTTTGGAAAACGGAATCGCAGTATCCTGTGATAAACCATTATGTGTTACGGTGGAACAGGCTAAAGAACTGGAAGCGTTGGCGAATGAAAAAAAATTGCTTTTCATGGTTACCTATACTTATTCCGGACATGTAACTTCTAAAAATATTCGTGAAATGATTGAGGCAGGAGAAATTGGTGAAATTAGAACAATTATGGCTGAATATGCACAGGGCTGGTTAGCAGCAGATGATATATCAGGGAATAAGCAGGGTGCATGGAGGACAAATCCAGAACTATCAGGAAGAACGAATTGTATCGGGGATATTGGAACACATATTGAGAATACAGTATCCCAAATGACTGGATTAAAAATACGCAAATTATTGGCAAAAATGGATGTTATGGTACCTACAAGAACGCTTGATGACAATTCAACAGTTATGGTCGAATACGAAGGCGGTGCAACTGGAGTCTACTGGTCATCGCAGATAGCAATAGGTCATGATAATGGATTACGTGTCCGTATTTATGGAAGCAAGGGTAGTATTCTATGGTCACAAGAGGAATGTGAAAAGATTCATTTGTATAAGGAAGATGGAAGTGCAATGGAGATACACAGAGGACATTCGAGCATTTATCCAAAGGCTGCAAAATATCAAAGACTTCCAAGTGGTCATACAGAAGGCTGGCTGGAAGCTATGGGTAATCTATATCGTAGCTTTATGGAGTGTATCCTTGCAAAAGAAAATGGAACTTTTTCGGAAGATATGATTGATTATCCGACAGTTCAGGACGGAGTTGATGGTGTTACATACATTGAAACATGTTTGAAGAGTTCAGATAATGGCAATGTATGGACAGAGTTTATGAATTAAAAATTTAGGAGGAAGCAAGATGAGTAGACCAATAACAATTTTTACTGGACAGTGGGCAGATCTGTCATTAGAAGATATGTGTAAAACAGCAAGCCAAATGGGTTATGAAGGACTAGAAATTGCGACCTGGGGACAAATAGATTGTCATAAGGCTGCAACGGATTCTAATTATGTAGCAGAGGTAAAAGCAGTGCTTGCAAAATATAACTTAAAGTGTACGGCACTCGGTGCACATTTGTCAGGTCAGTGTGTAGGTGATTTATATGATCCCAGATTGGATGGATTTGCTCCATCAGAATATGAGGGACAGCCAGATAAAATTCGTGCATGGGCCATTGAAGAATTAAAAGATACGGCAAGAGCCGCTAAGGCAATGGGGTGTGATATCGTAACTGGGTTTATGGGATCTGCTGTTTGGAAATACTTTTATTCATTTCCGCAGACCTCAGAAGAGATGATCGAAGAAGCATATCAGGAGCAAGTTGAATTATGGACACCTATTTTTGACGTTTTTGACGAATGTGGTGTAAAGTTTGCATTAGAAATACATCCGACAGAAATTGCATTTGATTATTGGACCACAAAGAGACTTCTGGAAACATTCAAATACCGGAAAACATTAGGAATTAATTTTGATCCAAGTCATCTTATTTGGCAGGGTGTTGACCCAGCTGTTTTCTTAAGAGATTTTATTACGCACGTTTATCATGTACATATGAAAGATGCATTTCTTAATCTGGATGGGAGAAATGGAATTTTAGGATCACATATTACATTTGGAAGTATGCGCAGAGGCTGGAATTTTGCATCACCTGGACACGGCGATGTTGATTTTGATAAAATAATCCGTGTGTTGAATGAGGGGAATTATCAGGGACCTCTCTCTGTAGAGTGGGAAGATAGCGGAATGGAGAGAATATTTGGCGCTACAGAAGCATGTGAATTTGTGAAGAAACTCAATTTTCAACCTTCTCAAATTGCATTCGATGATGCGCTGAAAAGTGAATAATTGCGGATTCAGGGTATTTCACGAGTTAGTTTTTTCCAAATAATAGGCTTTAAGAGCAATCTGTTTCACTTATTAGGCCTTGATCATTAATATGCAATGCTTCAAGCATTGCATTCCATCTAGTACATTTGTTATTAAAATTTTGAATAATTATTGAATAAAGATCAATCTCTTCTTCCTCAATAATCAGTACAGGTGTAAAGAATTGCCCAATTCTCCAATGCTCAGGCTTAACCTTCATATAAATAATAAAGGACAAAATTTTTGTTATCATCTGTACTTCAAATTCAAAATTATCATTATGAGTTTTTTCGTATAAATGATAGGATACTTTGGGGTATATTGACATAATTGATTTTGCATCAGAATATGTATATGAAGCGAAAATGTGTTTATATTCACATGTAATTTTTTTTGCCAAGTCTTCCATTGCTTCTTTACTGCTTTTAACGATTGAAATATTTAGATCCTTTATTGTTTCATTATTGAATATGTTCCAGAAATGCTTACTTAACTTGGTACTATCAATATTATATTCTTTGTTCTCAATTATCGCCGTACCATCAAAACATGTATTTTCAATTTTCGTGATTCTTTCGTATATTGCAGGATGTGAATCATATTCATTAGCGACTTTCTTTTCGAAATTAATATTTTCCGGATTGATATTTATTATGGAAACAAATAAACTAAAATTTTCAACAATATCTACATAGATTTTATACTCATTAAGTATCCAGATCCACGAAGATAAATAGAAATCCCATGAGCGATCACTTATTTCAAGTTTTTTTAGCGCAGATATTGCTGGTTGTTTCCCAATAATTTCAGCTGCACGTAAATCTGCATTAAACTCATCTTGCCTTGAGAGCTTTTTGATCTCTCTAAATATTATTTTTGCAACAAAACTGTAAGGACCAGCTAAAATGTATAACCATCGGTTATTTAATGTATTCATCAATCTTGTAAATACCATTTCAACTTTACGTATATTATGACCATAACGCACATCCCCCTGAAAATGATGGGCGAGTTCATGGCCTATTACAAAAGAAAGCTCCGACTTATTCAATAATATTGCGAGAGGAAATCCAATGGCAATTACTTCCTCTCCTTTATGGTTGAAAGCGCACGCATTTGTATCATACATCACATAAATACTTTTAGGACATGTTGATTTCATTGCTGAAGCAATTCTTTCAGTATTTTTAATGAAACAATTTTCGCTAAAAATCTGTCTGTTATTTTTTCTAAGATTAATACGTGGCAATAAAGCAAAAAATATTCGTATAGATCCTATACATACCGGTATTAAATAAATATCCAATAGAGAAAAACTTGTAAAGGCAAGCATGATACTTAAGGCTATGAAGATACCGCCGTATATTATGGAGAGTAGAATTGTCAATGAATAAAACATAAAATATTTTCTGCTTATTTGCTTTTTATTTTCCATTTAACCCTCCATTATTTTTTCAGCTACAACCATTATACATTACATATTACGTCTAAAAATCTATTTGTTCAACATTTTTTAATTTAACACACCACAGAAAAAGGACACCTTTTGAGGTGTCCCTTTTTCTGTGACGGAGACGGAGGGATTCGAACCCTCGTGCCCCGGAGGGCTAACGCATTTCGAGTGCGCCCCGTTATGACCACTTCGATACGTCTCCATATATTACGTGACTTTTGAGTGACAGCAAAAATCTGACTTGCTGTTTTTATCAAAAGCTACAAAAGGTATTATAATATGTTTGTAATGAAATAGTCAATCATGGAATGTTATTTATTTAATAAATGTTGCAGGGCAGCATTAGACATTTTGCTGCTAAGAAGCCGCCAGACTGAATCGTAACGAATAAATTGTTGAGGTAAGGTGCAAAATAGAGTATAATCTTTACGTGTGGGAAGATATAGAAAAATAGATAGGTAAGGGAATTTCAACATAGATAGAAGCAACATACTTAGGAGGACTCAAATGAAAAGAATAGGAATGTTAACAAGCGGCGGGGATTGTCAGGCATTGAACGCTGCGATGAGAGGTGTTGTCAAGACACTCTTTAATTGTTTGGAAGACGTTGAGATATATGGGTTCTTGGATGGGTACAGGGGACTTATCTATGGTAACTATAAGATGTTGAATTCAAGTGATTTTGCGGGTATCCTAACTAAAGGCGGAACTATTCTTGGAAGTTCCAGAACACCATTCAAAACGATACGGGAACCGGATGAGAATGGAATGAACAAAGTAGAGGCCATGAAACAGAATTATTTTAAATTAAAACTGGATTGTGTAGTGATCTTAGGTGGTAACGGAACACATAAGACAGCTAATCTGCTTCGTGAAGAAGGATTACATGTTGTCACTTTGCCAAAGACAATTGATAATGATTTATATGGCACAGATATGACTTTTGGATTCCAAAGTGCTGTGAACATTGCGACATCAGCAATAGATTGTATCCATACGACAGCTGCTTCCCATGGGCGGGTGTTCATCGTCGAAGTCATGGGACATAAGGTCGGTTGGTTAACACTGAATGCGGGAATGGCAGGTGGAGCGGATATTATCCTAATACCTGAGATACCTTATGATATTGATAAAATCGTTGAAGCAATTAATCTTAGAAATAAAAGGGGAAGCAGATTCACGATTCTGGCAGTGGCAGAAGGAGCGATATCAAAAGAGAATGCAGCACTTACCAAAAAAGAACTGAAAGAAAAGATGAAGAAAATTGCGCACCCTTCGGTATGTTATGAAATTGCAGCACAGATTCTGGAGAAAACAGGAAAAGAAGTCAGAGTCACTGTTCCGGGTCATACGCAGAGAGGCGGCAGTCCATGTCCTTATGACAGAGTATTTGCATCAAGACTTGGTACACAGGCTGCCAGGTTGATCATGAACGAGGAATATGGTTATATGGTAGGTATTAAGAACAGAGAAATTGTTAAAGTACCTTTAGAAGAAGTAGCCGGAAAATTGAAGATGATAGATCCTGAAGCGACAATCATACAGGAAGCCAAGATGCTTGGCATCAGCTTCGGGGATTAAATATATTAATAAATGTGAGGAAGTGTAGAACATGTCTTATACTGCCCTATATAGAAAATTTCGTCCCAGCGGTTTTGAAGATGTCAGGGGACAAGATCATATCGTTACAACTTTAAAGAACCAGATAAAGGCAGACCGGATCGGACATGCATATCTTTTCTGTGGAACAAGAGGAACGGGAAAGACTTCAATTGCCAAAATATTTGCTAAGTCAGTAAATTGTGAGAATCCGGCTGATGGCAGTCCTTGTGGGGAATGCAAGAGCTGCAAAGCAATCGCTGCAGGTGCCAGCATGAATGTGATCGAGATTGATGCGGCCTCCAATAATGGTGTAGACAATATTCGGGAAATCGTGGATGAAGTATCTTATTCTCCGGCTGAAGGAAAATATAAAGTTTATATTATTGATGAAGTGCATATGTTATCAATAGGAGCTTTTAATGCGTTATTAAAGACATTAGAAGAACCGCCGTCCTATGTTATTTTTATTTTGGCAACGACAGAGGCACATAAACTGCCTATTACGATACAGTCAAGATGTCAGCGATATGATTTTAAACGTATCACGATAGAT
Source organism: Bacillota bacterium (assembly GCA_023398375.1). Taxonomy (GTDB): domain Bacteria; phylum Bacillota; class Clostridia; order Lachnospirales; family Lachnospiraceae; genus SZUA-378. Next base: position 72,858 of record JAEWSH010000070.1, read on the forward strand.
ACAATAGTGCACCGCATGAAAGAACTAATGGATACGGAACAAGTATCAGTAGAAGAGAAAGCGCTCCGTTATATCGGAAAAGCAGCAGATGGATCCATGCGAGATGCATTGAGTCTTCTGGATCAATGCATTGCATTCAATTTTGGAAAAGAACTTACATATGACTTAGTACTGAATGTACTCGGCGCAGTAGATACGAGCGTATTCAGTGAATTGCTGCGATTCATTACGTCCAAGAATATTCTGGGTGCCATTGAACTTCTGGAAGAGATCGTGATCCAGGGAAGGGAGCTCACACAGTTCATAACGGATTTTACATGGTATTTAAGGAATCTTTTGCTGGTCAAGACTTCCGGTAAACAGGATAGTAACTTTTCCCTGGAAGAAGTGATCGATGCTTCCAGCGAGACCATGCAGCGGTTTCAGGAAGAATCTGAGGATGTAGAAGCAGATACCATTATGCGTTATATCCGAATTTTTTCTGAATTATCAGGCCAAATGAAGTATGCATCGCAGAAAAGAGTACTTGTTGAAATGACAATTATCAAGTTATGCAAGCCAAGCATGGAAAATAATTATGATTCTATTTTAGAGCGGATTCGTGATCTGGAAGAGCGAATAGCAAATGGCATTGTTACTGCAGCAAATCAAAGAAGTACAAATGTAACGGAGAGACCAGCAGTACCATTAGCAGATAGACCGCAGCTTCCAAAAGCAATTCCGGAAGATGTGAAAGAAGCCGTGAATAAGTGGAATGTGATCGTAAATAGCACGGAGCAGCCGATGAGAACATATCTTCGCGGCGCGAAACTAAGTCTTGGAGGAGACAACAAATTAATGGTAGTACTGGAAGATGGTTTACCATCTGATTATTTTATCAAAGAACCAGAAAATAGGACTCGACTAGAGGCAATACTCTCTGATACAATTGGTAAGGAAATCTCGATTACCGTTAAGAGCATAGAAGCGGGCAGAAAATTTGAAGATAGTTATGCTGATCTAAGTCAGATTATTCATATGGATATTGACGAAGAGGAATAAAAATTACAATAAATTAATTAGGAGGATTATAAGATGGCAAAACGTGGAGGATTTCCAGGTGGAGGAATGCCTGGTAATATGAGCAATTTAATGAAACAGGCGCAAAGAATGCAGCGTCAGATGGAAGAGAACCAGAAAGAATTAGAGGCTGCAACTTATACGGCTAAGGCAGGCGGCGGTGCAGTTGAAGTGACAGTAAGCGGCAAGAAAGAAGTAACAAAAGTAACATTATCACAGGAAGTAGTAGATCCGGATGACGTTGAAATGTTGGAAGATCTGATTATGGCAGCAACGAACGAAGCACTCCGCATGGCAGAAGAAGCAAGTGCAGATGCAATGTCTAAGATGACAGGCGGACTTGGACTTGGTGGAGGCTTACCTTTCTAATGGACTTATATAGTGGGCATATTAATAAATTAATAGATGAATTGTCCGCACTTCCGGGAATCGGTTCAAAATCCGCACAAAGAATGGCGTTTTATCTGATTAATCTGCCAAAAGAAAAAGTGATGAGGTTTACTAATGCCATTTTGGAAGCCAAAGAGAATGTACGATACTGTGAAAAATGTTATACATTAACGGATCAGGAGATTTGTCCCATTTGTGCAAATGCCAAAAGAGACCAGAAAACAATAATGGTCGTGGAAAGTACAAGAGATCTGGCTGCATATGAGAAGACAGAAAAATATATGGGCGTATACCATGTCCTGCATGGTGCAATATCACCTATGATTGGAATTGGACCGAATGATATTAAATTAAAAGAGTTAATGCAACGCCTGCAGGATGATGTGGAAGAAGTAATAATAGCAACCAATTCGAGCCTGGAGGGAGAGACAACGGCGATGTATATCAGCAAACTGATCAAACCGACTGGGATTAAGGTAACCAGAATCGCAAGTGGTGTACCAGTTGGGGGGGATCTCGAATATATCGACGAGGTGACTTTATTGCGTGCATTAGAAGGAAGGACACCGATATAACAGCAGAGTTATGATATTAATAATAAAATAGATTGAATGGGGGACATACAATGTCGGTAAAATCAGAAGTATTTGGAACTACCAAGGATGGAAAAGAAATATTGTTGTATACAATTGACAATAAAGCAGGTATGCAGGCACAGATCATTACCTATGGTGCAATTTTAGTTCGCTTATTTGTTCCAAATAAAGGCGGAGTAGTGGATGATGTTGTATTAGGATACGATAAACTGGAAGATTACTATGAGAATGGAAGTTTTTTCGGCGCAACAGTAGGACCTTCTGCTAATAGAATCAAAGACGCAAAAATTACAATTGATGGAAAAACATATCAATTAGATGTAAATGACGGGCTGAATAATTTACATAGTCATCATGATATTGGTTTTCATAAGCAAGTATGGGAGGCGGCCAATAATGACAACAGTGTCATTTTGACACTTGAAAGCGCTGATGGTGTAATGGGATTTCCGGGAAATAAAAAAATAAGTGTGACTTATACCTTGACTGAAGATAATGAACTTCAGATTCATTATGAAGGAATAAGTGATAAAAAAACAGTCCTTAACCTGACGAATCATACTTATTTTAACCTTGCCGGACATAAAGCAAAGGAAATCTATGATGAGAAAATGTGGATCAAAGCCAGCCGTTATACACCTGTAGTAGCGGGTGCCATTCCTACAGGTGAGCTTGCACCGGTTGCAGGTACGCCTATGGACTTTACAACACCAAAGACGGTTGGGAAAGAGATTCATACAGACTGGGAACAATTAAACCTTGTACAAGGCTACGATCATAACTGGGTTGTAGATGATTATAATGGTCAATTACAATTAATCGCAAGAGTAACAGATGAGGAAGAGGGACGTGAGATGGAAGTATATACAGACCTTCCGGGAGTACAGTTCTATGCAGGTAATTGTATTGCCCCTGTCATCGGTAAAGAAGGCGAAGAATACGGTCCTAGAAAAGGATTATGTCTGGAGACACAATATTTTCCAAATTCTGCGAATGATGAACATTTTGAACAACCATTCTTTGGTGCAGGAAAAAATTATAATACGACGACTATCTACAAATTTAAATAGGTTCTTCAATTTTTATTCAATAGAATTAAAGCAATAAGGGCATTCCTGCTAACATTTGGCACGGAATGCTTTTTTGATGTGTCGAAAAAAACACCGGTACCATCGACATAAACGGACATAATAAAAATTCTAATTGTGATATATTTCTCATAGGTGACGTATGAATAGAACTAAAAAAATATCGGAAGGGGTTGAGATAAATGGAACTACCCAAAAATATATGTCAAATAGGGGAAAACGATAAATATAATTGCATATATATAGAAGATTATGTAATTACATATCTGCATCAGGTATCGGCTACAATGGAACTTGGATCAAGAGCTATTGTATTACTTGGAAAAATAGAGCGGCAGGACGATAAAAGTTATTATTATATCTATGGTGCTGTTTGCAGTGAAAAAAAGCGGCTGGAAGATGGAAAATCTCTTTTTGATCTGGAAGATGAAAAGTTTATACAGGAACGAAAAGATGAATATTTTCATTCTCTGAATGTTATAGGATGGGCCGTTATTGAAAATGAATTTAACATAATTTCGGATGACGGAGTATGGAAAAGGAATATACCATCAGAATGGCAGAACGAACAGAAGCTGTATCTGAAAATGAATTTGTCTCAAAAAGAAGAACAATGGAAATTGTACCAAAATGGAATTGTAAAAAATATAGCCGGATATGCCATTTTTTATGATAGAAATGAAATGATGCAAGGGTATTTAATTGCGTGGCACAAAGAAAATAAGAATTATTCGATTGAAAATGTATCTGATAGTGCAGCAAGGCAGTTCCGTTCTATTGTTATGGAAAAGCAGGATTTAAATTACGCAAAAAGGATCATGTCAGTATTTTATGGAGTGTGCACACTCCTTATGATAACATTATGTGTAATAGGGGTCACCACCTTAAACCATTATGACAAGATGGTTCAGGTGGAAAATTCGATTACACAGTTGGTTCAGGCTATGAATGAAAAGAAAATGGCAGAACAAACACCTGCAGCAGATCAATTTGAAAACTCAGTGCCGATGGAACAGAAATCAGATGAAAACAACGAAAATGAAATACAAAGTGAAGTAGAAAGCGAAACGGAGGCTGAAATTGCAGAAGCAGTGCATTTTCAGGAGGGAGAAGTATTTGATAATGAAGTTAGCGTATCGCAGGAGCAAGAGAATAAGGATCCGGGTCAAGAAGTTATGGATTCACAGAAGAGCGGGACGGACGAAAATGCAAATATAGAAGAGACAAAAGATAGCATAAATACAGAAGAGACAAAAAGTGCAAATACAGAAGAACCAAAAGAAAGTGCAAATACAGAAGTACCAGAAAAGAATCATATGGAATATTATGTGCAGGAAGGAGACACCTTGGCAGCAATCAGCCTTCAATATTATAAGACAACAAATATGGTAAGTGCTATATGCCAATTAAATGCAATAGAAAATCCTGATAATATTATAATGGGACAAAAAATTTTACTACCATAAACGAGTTGTGCTATAATACAACTTATTGGAACAATCTTCTGTTTCGATAAAAGAACAATGCAGTTTTTAGGATCTGGCATAGTGGTTTTTCATAGTATAAGAAATAAGAACAGGAATATCTATGACTAATATAAGAGAGTACGAGAAGAAAAAAGAGAGCAATGCCAATAACGATTACAATAAAATAATCATTCAGCATAAACTGCGTGTATTTTATCGTGTGTTGTTATCTGCACTATTGGCAGCGGCAGTACTTGCTTCCCTTTATATAAGCAATCTAAATAAAATCTATACTGAATATCAAGTGGTATCATCTACCAAACGAACAAAAATAGAGAATGCTGTGAGCGAGAATCTGAACGGTAATATTCTGACTTATAGCAATGATGGAGCGAACTGTACTGATACAAAAGGAAACGTATTGTGGAATCAGACCTTTGAGATGCAGAATCCAATGGTGAAAATTAACGGAAAAGTCGCTGCAATTGCAGATTACAATGGGCGTACGATTTATGTTGTGGACGATACAGGGTCTATGGGCGAGATTAGTACCGGAATGCCGATTCGAACGATCTGTGTGTCACAAAGTGGAGTAGTTGCAGCAGTATTGGATGATTCTGAAGTGAATGCCATCTATATATATAACAGTACAGGCGGAACAATTGCTTATTTTAAAACAACGATGAAAAAAAGTGGGTACCCCATTTCTGTAGCAATATCTGGAAATAGTGAAATTGTAGCTGTTTCTTATCTATATCTGGACAGTGGAACAGTTACATCTAATGTAGCGTTCTATAATTTCGGACCTGTTGGACAGAATGAAGTAGATAACTATGTGAGTGGTTATAGCTATTCTGATGCTATTGTTCCCGAAGTTGGTTTTCTGAATAATACAACTTCTTTTGCACTGGCCGATAACAGACTTGTTATTTACAAAGGGAAGCAGATTCCGACAAGCCAGGCAGAGGTTCTATTGCAAGATGAAGTGCAAAGTGTTTATTATAATGAAGATTACATAGGGTTAGTATATTTAAATGCCAGCGGTGCTTCTAAGTATAAAATGGATATTTATAACGATACAGGTAAGGCTGTCATGTCAAAAGAATTTGATCTGGACTATACTAATATTTTCTTCCGTGGGGATTGTGCGGTTGTCTACAATGAATCTGAGTGCTTGATCAGTAACATGAAAGGAAAAGAAAAATTTAATGGAAAGTTTAAAACAGCGGTAGAAACTTTAATACCGACATCAAAAATATCAGAGTTTATTACGATTACATCAGATAAAATTGCAACCATAGAGTTGAAATAGGAGGCTTCCGTGAATATAGTCTTAATTGTAGTATTAATCATTATTGCTTGTACAGCAATAAATGGATATAAAAAGGGTATGATTGATGAACTCATATCTTTTGTAGCTTTAATAGCAGGGATTGCACTGCTTGGAATTGTTGTATCTGTTATCGGCAACTATATTACGAAACAAACCAGTAAAATGATAATCGGAATTGTTCTATTTATTGCAATTGTTATTTTAATGCAGGTGGCTCAATTAATTTCAAAAGGACTTCGGCTTATATTTCATTTACCTATCATCAGTGGCGTGAATAAAATAGCCGGATTAGCGTTGGGAGCTTTGGAAGGCATTGTTATGTTATGGATCGTATTTATTATTCTGCAGTTTTTCACTTTTGGAAATATAGGAATAAAAATAATGGAAGGTGTCCAACAAAGCGCATTTCTTACATATTTGTATCAGAACAATTATATCAGTAATATATTTTCTGTTTTTATCAAAAAGGTCTAAAAAAAATCAAAAAAAGTGTTGACAAAGTAATAGGGTATAGTGTTATAATAAAAATCCACCGCGAAAAGAAACAAAATAATTAATGAGCGAGTGGGAAAAAATAATTTAGAAAAAGTGTTGACAAAGAATCGCACACATGATATTCTATCAGAGTTGCGTGTTCAACAAAAACGCAAAGGCCGAGCGAGTAAAAGCGAAGGCGAACGAACCTTGAAAAGGAAATTTGAGACGAATGGATCGAAAGAGAAATGAGTCGAAATTTCTAGGAAGAATGATTCCTAAACAGTAATGCAACCCTGAAAATTCTATAAAAGAATTTCAGAGAAAT
>JAEWSH010000079.1 GCA_023398375.1 Bacillota bacterium
CTAACGCCTCTGCCTTGAAAAGTGTACACGTGTAGGCTATCTCCAGAAAGGGAAAGATAGTTACACTCAAGAAATAGTTGTAGGTATGATAGTACCAGGTGGGTGGTGTGAGCTCCTTGTTCAGGAAATTACCGCCGACCATGAAGGTCTTGTCACGCTGCATCTCCGCAGAGGGTGCATGCAACAGCCCAGTCGTACCATACGTCAACTGGGAAAAGGCTGAAAGGGAAAGGCTGCAAAAAAGAACGATAAAGAATAGCTTAAACTTCATCATCACATATAAATTCAGTCGCTGATAAAAAATGGATTGCTTTATGACATGCATCGGACATAGTACCAAAAAAAGGCGTCTGAGTCCCAGACGCCTTCATTTTTAGAGTCTATTTGTCACTTGGAGTATATTATTCCAGGATAACTACGCGGTTCAGGAAGTTCTTGCCGAACATATTGGCAGTACCACCGAATCCAACGAGTTCGAGCTGGTCTTTGTCAACACCCTGAGCAATCAAAGCATCGTAAACAACCTGAGCACGCTTTTCAGACAGCTTCTGGTTCCAAGAAGTGCTACCGGTAGCCTTGTCAGCATAACCTGCAACCTTGTACTTCTTGTCCGGATTAGCCTTCAGAATCTTAGCAGCCAATTCGATGTTAACCTTACCATAGTCGTCCAGACGGGCGCTACCAATCTTGAAGAAGATAGCACGCGGCCCGGCAACTTCAACTTCCTTAGTCACTTCCTTAACTTCAGGTTTAGCGTTGGCCAGTGCATTCTTGCAGTTAGCCAGGTCAGCCTGAGCCTGAGCCAGTTCACTTCTATATCTGTTGATTTCTGCATTGACTGCGTCTTCGTCAATCTTAGAAACCGGAATAAACTTCTTACCACCGAAGATGTAGCTAACACCTGCAGTCAAAGTTCCAGTACCTTCAGCCTTGCGATGGCTGCTGATATTGCCGAATACAGACGGAGCGATAGCACCGCGAGCTTCTACGTCAATAGCCCACTTAGTGTTGATATTGAACTTCAAGCCCAAACCAGCAGAAGCGCCTACACGTGCTCTAGCCTTTTCATCCCCATCAGGAATCATTGTTCCATCGTTTTGAATCAGCACATTAGCTGACTTTGCAACAGTTACTTGAGGACCCAAAAATCCATAAACTTCGAAGAAACGGTTAGGATTAACGCCTGCGAACAATGTAGAAAGATTGATCATTGCATCAATGTTACCACCTACATAAGTCTTGTTGTGTTCCCAATAAGCATCATCCAAACACAGATGCTGAGTAATACCGTTTACCTGAGCACGTACACCCCACGTCGGAGTAATCAACTTACCAACTGATACGCTGAAATGCGGAGCAATCTTATTGAAACCGTCATTGTTGATGGCGTGGATACCACCACCTACACTCACGAAAATATTATCGCTCCATTTCGGAGTGTAGTAGTTCGTTTTTTCTTGTGCACTTAGATTTGCTGCACAAGCGCCTGCCAATAGTAAGGAGGCTATCATTAATTTACTTTTCATTTTCTCTTTAGTTTAAGATAAATAACAACTAAACGTTCTGTTAATCAGCAACAACAATACCGCCACCAGCATTATCTCCACCATGACCATGGCCATGACCATGACCTGCAGGAGCGTGATTGTGACCAGGAATCTGTTGATCAACCAGGATGTCTCCTAAAGCAGTCGCAAAATTTTTAACCTTCATAGAAGCTAAAATTTCTTCCCCTGCTTTTGTATTAGCATCAGCTTTTTTAACAATCTTATAATCAGTAGTTACAACAGTATAAGCGACATTAATTATCGTACGAGAGTGAGCATAAACCGGAATTTCCTTATCTATCTCAACTTCTTCCTCTTTATAAGTATCTTTAAGAGTACTAAAGAAAGAATTAATAGCTCCGATTTCAAGTAAATCTGTTGTATTGATCACCTTTGTATCTTCCAATACCTTATTTCCTGACTTATTAAGATATTTTCCTGTTGTATAGTAATAGTAATCTGTCGTATTATCTTCAAAACCCTCCTTATTCTCAGTATTTGTAGATTCTTGAGGATCTACAACGATTTTTGTTTCTGCTGTTTCTTTTTGAAGAATAATAGTCGGAGTTAAAGAAGCAAACTGGCCAGCTTGCAATGCAGGAACAGCAACTTTAACTTCTACACTCATATCATTATAAGAAGCGGTAACCGTAGCTGTAGTTGCTGCCAAAGTAGGATTACCAGTAAACGTAGCTGACGGACTGATAGTGACCGTAGCAACACTTGTTACATCAGTTGTAACGCCATTCTCTACAGCAAGTACAATCGGACTGATAGTAGCTTGCGCATTGATAGGCTCAATATTTACATTGAACTCTTCTTTTTCACAAGAAGTGAAAGCTGTAGCCAAAGCTACTACGGCAAGTGCAAACACTGCATTTATGCCGTTTAAGAATTTAATCTTTTTCATCTCAATTAATTAATTAAAAATTTAACAATTCTGACTTAATAAAATATGGGTTAAAACTATTCTCTTCCATTATATTATCACTTGCCTCTGCCTTGTATTGCTTATAATAAGTCCTTTCATTACCCGCATTATATACAATGCCCATATGGGCAGAGGTATTTACACGCGGTATATACCCTCTTCTCTTATACTTATAAGGAGGCAATGATACCTGAAACCGGAATCCTCCATTCGCCTTGGCATGCTCTGCTTTCATAGCATAAAAGCCTATCGAACAATAGCGGAAATGACGAACCATTTCAAATCTGACCCCCTTTTCCTTCATTAGATACTGTTCAGCTTTCAGCGTGAACTGGGTATTGAACTGCGGCCAATAAAAGCTACCCCCCAAAGACCAAGTAGCAACCCATGTAGAAGGATCATAATGCAATTTAAATCCATTCCAATATCCGGTTCCAGTATATCCTATTCGAGCCAATAAAGAAAATCTCTCATCATTAAAAGGCCTAAAAAAATCCACATCAAATCCATATTGATCCGCATTAAAATATCCGACAGTCACTTTGCCAAACACATTATACGGCAACCTGAAGCGTTGTGAAAGAGTCAAATTTCCCGGATGAACCTTACCTTCATATTTTCCATACCCATCATTATAAACCGGTATTTTCACTTGTGCCGTTAGTTTCATTCCTTTCCATAACGAAACCTCTATCGCAGGGCTCAAATCAAACAAGACCTGATAAATCTGTGTAATCACCAGATTCTTGAAAGCTAATTGAGGATACACCAATACATCAATCTTGAACAAAGAGCTATTTTTCAACTTTATTTTCCGTGCATTCTTCCAAGTATCACCCAATTCATAGCTTACATTCCAGTCATCACGTTCTGCTTGGAGCACCGAATCACCCTTTATAGGATGATAATAAAGAGAAATCTGGGGTACATTATT
>JAEWSH010000089.1 GCA_023398375.1 Bacillota bacterium
TCGTTCATGCCGATCAGGCCGATGGTGGAGAAGTGGTTGTCAAAGCTGCCGAGATAGTGCCGGGTGTAAGGATACAAACCCGCCTCCAGCAGCTTTGTGATCACGGTTCGCGTGGTTTTCAGACTCCGGGCCGCAATGTCCATCATCCGGTCCAGCCGCTTGTAAAAGTCAGCCTCGTCCTTTGCAAGATAGGCGATACGGGGCAGATTGATGGTCACCACGCCCACCGAGCCGGTGGATTCGCCGGCGCCGAAGAAGCCGCCGGACTTTTTCCGCAGCTCCCTGAGATCCAGACGGAGGCGGCAGCACATGCTGCGCACGTCGGAAGGTTCCATGTCGGAATTGATGTAGTTGGAGAAGTACGGCGTGCCGTATTTCGCGGTCATTTCAAAAAGGAGCTTGTTGTTCTCCGTTTCGCTCCAGTCGAAATCCCGGGTGATGGAGTAAGTGGGAATGGGGTATTGGAAGCCCCGGCCGTTGGCGTCGCCCTCGATCATAATCTCAATGAAGGCTTTGTTCACCATGTCCATTTCCTGTTTGCAGTCCCCGTAGGTGAAGTCCATCGCTTTGCCGCCCACGATGGCGGGCATACCCGCCAGGTCCTTCGGTACGGTCCAGTCCAGCGTGATGTTGGAAAACGGCGCCTGCGTGCCCCAGCGGGACGGCGTGTTCACGCCGTATACAAAGGACTGGATACACTGCTTGACTTCTTTTTGGGAGAGGTTGTCCGCCCGCACGAAGGGGGCCAGATAGGTGTCAAAAGAGGAGAACGCCTGAGCGCCTGCCCATTCGTTCTGCATGATGCCGAGGAAATTCACCATCTGGTTGCAAAGAGTGGAAAGATGGCTGGCAGGGGAGGAGGTGATTTTCCCGGGGATGCCGCCAAGCCCCTCGGTAATAAGCTGCTTCAGGCTCCACCCGGCGCAGTAGCCGGTGAGCATGGAAAGGTCGTGGATGTGCAGATCGCCGCTCTTGTGGGCCTCGGCGATCTCGGGATCGTAGATCTCGCTGAGCCAGTAGTTAGCGGTGATGGCGCCGGAGTTGGAGAGAATCAGCCCGCCCACGGAGTAGGTGACCGTGGAGTTCTCCTTGACCCGCCAGTCGTTGACGTGGAGGTAATTGTTTACCAGTTCTTTGTAATCCAGCGCGGTGGAGCCCAAATTGCGGATCTTTTCCCGCTGCTTGCGGTAGAGAATATACTCTTTGTCCACGTCGCTGTAGCCGGCCTTGATCAGAACGTTTTCCACACTGTCCTGGATCTGCTCCACGGAAATCATACCATCTTTGACCTTATCCTGATAGTCGGCGGTGACCTTCAGCGACAGAAGGTCGATGATGTCTGTGTTATAGGGCTTTTCCAAAGCGTCGAACGCTTTGGTGATGGCCACGCTAATTTTGGACAGGTTAAAGTCCACGACTTTGCCGTCTCGTTTTAAAACTTGATACATGCCGCTTCCACTCTCTCCCTTGGTATACAGATTTGCCGCCCTTACGCCGGGCGGGAAAGGGTACAACGCCCTACCGCCGTTATGCATACGGACATACATAGAGAGGAAAGATGCCGAAGCACTTTCCTCTCTTCATTCTAACGGAGTTACCAATAGATGTCAATTAGAAGAATCCCTATATCTTGTGGGCGATTTCATGAAAAACGTCAATTGACTCCTAGATTTAGTAAATTGCAGAGCTTAGCTTATTGTCGAAAAATCCCGATTTATCAGGGAAAAAGGGAATTTCAGCATCTGGGACAGAGCGTGACGGACAATTTTTGCCCGGTTCAGTCCACACCCCGCACAGAGACATCTGCAAAATAGGGAAGGACAGTCTCAGCAAAGGTATGCATTTCCTGAGGGGAAAAGCCGTGCAGCCCGCTCCGAATCAGACCGCCGGAGTCCACGAAATTCTGGAGGCGGTAGCGTTTCGCCCCCTTCAGCCAACGGGCGATCGACAAAAGATCTGCCTCCGTGTGGAATTCCCGGACCAGTGTGGTGCGGAACTCATAATCCACCTGTCCCTCCATCAAAATCGCTGTGCTTTCCTGCACGCCGGAGACGTCGAAGCCAGGGATACCCACGGTAAGGGGGTATTTGGACAGACTGTTTTTGATGTCCATGGCCACGTAGTCGATATTTCCCGCGCCCAGCAGGGTGCGAAGCCGGTCCGGAAAGCAGCCGTTGGTATCAAGTTTTACCGCAAAACCCATTGCTTTTACCGCGGCGGCAAATTCCAAAGTCCCCTCCTGAAGCAGCGGCTCGCCGCCGGAGAGTACCACGCCGTCCAAAAGTCCCTTGCGGGAGGCGAGAAAATCCAGGATTTCCTGCATTTCGTAATGTTCCCGCTCCTCCGCCGGAGCGGTGACCAGCAGCGCGTTGTGGCAGAAAGGGCAGCGGAGATTACAGCCGCCGGTGAAGACCGTAGCGGCCATTTTTCGGGGAAAGTCCACGAGGGACAGTTTTTGCAGTCCGCTGATGTTCATAGAGACTCCCCCCTTCCCACGCCCACGCTGCTGCACAGACGGCACGCGTCGGGCTGGAGGGAGCAGAGAAAGCCCAGAAAAAAGAGAACGCAGCCGCCAAAAAGCGCATCTGCGGCGAAGCCTTGTCCATCCGCCAGCACCGCCGCGCACAGAACGACCGTCCCGCCGGCGAGAAAGGAAAAGACCTGGAC
>JAEWSH010000131.1 GCA_023398375.1 Bacillota bacterium
CTCAGGAAGAACTGTTGCAAGCTTTGAGCAAGGAAGGCTTTGAACTGACACAAGCCACCTTGTCACGCGACTTGAAACAGCTGAAAGTAGCGAAAGCAGCGAACATGAACGGTAAATACGTATATGTGCTGCCCAACAACATCATGTATAAACGTTCGAACGACCAGAGTGCAAGTGAGATGTTGATGACAAGCGGATTCGTTTCACTTCAATTTTCGGGCAATATTGCCGTCATCCGTACCCGGCCCGGATATGCCAGCAGCATGGCCTACGACATCGACAACCGGGAGTGCCCCGCCATTCTGGGTACCATTGCCGGAGATGACACCATCATGCTGGTGGTGCACGAAGCGGCGTCACACGACGAGGTACGCAGCTTCCTATCGCAAATCATACCGAACATTAAATGACAGATAACAACAAAAAACAAGAAATTAAATAAGAAATGGATTCGAAACAAATTGATGTGATGGTGGCTGACGCCTCACATGAAGTTTACGTGGACAAGATTTTGGATACCATCCGGGAAGCTGCCAAGGTACGCGGAACGGGCATCGCAGAACGCACACACGAATACGTAGCTACTAAGATGAAAGAAGGAAAGGCCATCATAGCCTTGTGTGGAGACGATTTTGCCGGTTTCACCTACATAGAGAGCTGGGGCAACAAGCAATATGTAGCAACCTCCGGCCTGATAGTACACCCCAAATACCGGGGACTGGGGTTGGCAAAACGTATCAAGACCGCCTCTTTCCGCCTGGCACGCCTACGCTGGCCCAATGCCAAAGTTTTCAGTCTCACCAGTGGAGCTGCCGTCATGAAAATGAATACCGAGCTAGGATATGTGCCCGTCACCTTCAACGAACTGACCGATGACGAATCCTTTTGGAAAGGTTGCGAAGGCTGTATCAACCATGATATATTGGTAGCCAAGAACCGTAAATTCTGCATTTGCACAGCAATGCTTTACGACCCAAAGCTGCACGAAGAAGATAAAATATAAAAATACTAAGGTTATGGAAGCAAAGAAGAAAAAAGTAGTAGTCGCATTCAGCGGCGGTTTGGACACCTCGTTTACGGTGATGTATCTTGCCAAAGAAAAAGGATACGAAGTATATGCAGCTTGTGCCAATACTGGCGGCTTCAGTGCCGAACAGTTGAAAACAAACGAAGAAAATGCCTATAAACTGGGTGCCAAAGAATACGTCACTATCGACGTGACGCAGGAGTACTACGAAAAAAGCCTGAGATACATGGTATTCGGTAATGTTCTGCGTAACGGCACCTATCCTATCTCTGTAAGTTCCGAACGTATCTTCCAAGCATTGGCCATCGCACGTTACGCCAACGAAATCGGTGCCGATGCCATTGCTCATGGTTCTACGGGTGCGGGTAACGACCAGATTCGCTTCGACATGACTTTCCTCGTCATGGCTCCGGGCGTGGAAATCATTACGCTGACACGCGACATGGCACTGAGCCGTCAGGAAGAGATTGACTACCTGAACCAACACGGTTTTGCCGCCGACTTCACCAAACTGAAATACTCCTATAACGTGGGTCTGTGGGGCACCTCCATCTGTGGTGGTGAGATTCTGGATTCTGCACAAGGATTGCCCGAAAGCGCCTACCTGAAACACTGCACCAAAGAGGGCAGCGAGCAGTTGCGCCTCACTTTTGAGAAGGGGGAACTAAAAGCCGTGAACGACGAGACATTCGACGATCCCATCAAAGCCATCCAGAAAGTGGAAGAGATCGGTGCAGCATACGGCATCGGCCGCGACATGCACGTAGGCGACACGATTATCGGTATCAAAGGCCGTGTAGGCTTCGAAGCTGCCGCACCCATGCTGATTATCGGCGCACACAAGTTCCTGGAGAAATATACCTTGAGCAAATGGCAGCAATACTGGAAGGACCAGGTAGCCAACTGGTACGGCATGTTCCTGCACGAAAGCCAATATCTGGAACCGGTAATGCGCGACATCGAAGCCATGCTGGAATCCTCGCAACGCAACGTAAACGGTACGGCTATCCTCGAGCTTCACCCACTCTGCTTCTCTACCGTAGGTGTAGAAAGCAAGGACGACCTTGTGAAAAACAAGTTCGGCGAATACGGCGAAATGCAGAAAGGCTGGACGGCAGAAGATGCCAAGGGATTCATCAAAGTAACCTCCACGGCACTGCGTGCATATTATTCAAATCACAAAGACGAGAAAATCTAAATGACGGACAAGAAACGGAAACTGACACGTCCCCGAACCGGAAGAATACTTTCCGGTGTATGTGCAGGACTGGCAATTTTTTTCGGACTTGACGTATCTTTAGTACGCATCGTTTATACGTTCGCTACCGTCTTTACTGCTTTTGCAGGTGTAATTATATACATTATATTATTGATTATCATACCAGAAGAATCCAATAGATATTATAGAAATGATTAAAGTAGGAATCATCGGCGGAGCCGGATACACGGCAGGCGAACTGATACGTTTACTGCTCAACCATCCGGAAGCGGAAATCGTATTCATAAACAGTTCAAGCAACGCCGGCAACAAAATTACTGATGTACACGAAGGACTGTACGGTGAAACAGATTTGGTATTTACCGACCAGCTTCCGTTGGAAGAAATCGACGTGCTGTTTTTCTGTACGGCACATGGCGACACGAGAAAATTCCTCGAAAGCCACAACGTGCCCGAGGAGTTGAGAATCATCGACCTCTCCATGGACTACCGCATAGCCTCTCCTGACCACGACTTCATTTACGGCTTGCCGGAACTGAACCGCCGCGCCACCTGCAAGGCAAAGCATGTAGCCAATCCGGGCTGCTTTGCCACCTGCATACAATTGGGGCTGCTGCCGCTCGCCAAGCACCTGATGCTGAATGATGACATCATGGTGAATGCCATCACCGGAAGTACGGGTGCCGGAGTGAAACCGGGTGCCACGAGCCACTTCAGCTGGCGCAACAACAACATGAGTGTTTACAAAGCTTTCGAGCACCAGCACGTGCCCGAAATCAAGCAATCACTCCGCCAGCTGCAAAACAGTTTCGATGCAGAAATAGATTTTATCCCCTACCGGGGTGACTTCCCGCGCGGTATCTTCACTACCATCGTAGTAAAGACCAAAGTGGCTCTGGAAGAAATCATCCGTATGTACGAAGAATACTACGCCAAAGATTCCTTTACATTTGTCGTGGAAAAGAACATTGACCTGAAACAAGTGGTGAATACCAATAAATGCCTCATCCACCTGGAGAAGCACGGTGACAAGCTGCTTATCATTTCCTGCATCGACAACCTCCTGAAAGGTGCCAGCGGACAAGCAGTCCACAACATGAATTTAATGTTTAACCTGGAAGAGACCGTAGGATTACGGTTGAAACCTTCTGCATTCTAAAAAAAATGAATTTATTCGACGTATACCCTCTCTTTGACATCAACATCGTCAAAGGAAAAGG
>JAEWSH010000058.1 GCA_023398375.1 Bacillota bacterium
CACACCAGACCATGCGGTCCTGTGCGCTTATGCGGTATTAGCACCTATTTCTAAGTGTTATCCCCCGGTACAAGGCAGGTTATCCACGCGTTACTCACCCGTCCGCCACTAAGATTATAAAAGATTGTTCATAGCAAGCTATTCACGCTCACATATAATCTCCGTTCGACTTGCATGTGTTAAGCACGCCGCCAGCGTTCATCCTGAGCCAGGATCAAACTCTCATGTTAAAGTTGATTCTGTCCAGAAGAACATCTAGCTCTTCCGTCAGTTCTTTCGAACTGTTATTTACCTTTGTTAGGTTGTTGTCCATTTCTGGACTTCGCTTTTTTATTTCTCTGAAATTCTTTTATAGAATTTTCAGGGTTGCATTACTGTTTAGGAATTATTTTTTCCTAGAAATTCTTACTTGTTTTCTCTTTCGATCCACTTTTTGAATTTCCTTTTCAAGGTTCGTTCGCCTTCGCTTTTGCTCGCTCGGCCTTTGCGTTTTTGTTGAACACGCAACTCTGATATAATATCATGTGTACGATCCAATGTCAACACTTTTTTTATTTTATTACTTTGCTATTAAGTGTATCTCTCTGACGCGAATGTTATTGTATCATTAGTATCTAAACATTGTCAACGACTTTTTTAAAATTAATACAACATTTTTTTACAATATTTTATAGTAACTTAGTGTTTCCTGTAGCTTAAAAAATCTTCTCTTACATTATCCCTTATAAGAACTGGAAAATGTAAGAGAAGATTTATAATTCTTAAGCCTTCTCTCTATTCATAATCATTATTGCAGCATGGTATCTGCACTCTGATCATTTAATTTCGTACGTAGTGTTAATGACTGTACTCCTTCATCTGCTTCCGCATCACTTATCTGTATCACCAATACCTCTTCTTTGGATTCACCCGCCGCCAAGGTATCCTTAAAAGTAGATAAATCATTTAATAAAAGAGTTGTTAATGCGTTTTTATATTCTCCGCCGTTCACGCTAATTCTAAATAACGGATACTGATTTAGGATGTCTGTCTCTTTATCTTCCGTACTATTATTTTGTATGTTGAACTTCAATACCAATAATTGATTCCCTTCTGTGGCATTCATTGCAAAAAAACTATCTTCACTTTCGTCATCTGAATAGGAATCACATATCTCATTACCTTGATATGTAATCACAATATCCTGGAAACCTAAAAATTGTGCAAGATCTGCATTTTCAATAACTGCAGGGATCCCTTCCGCCACACTGGTTTCTCCTGATTTTTCTGTTTCATTAGCAGCCTTTTTAGCTTCCTCCCTTAAGCGCTGTCTTTCTCTTTTCGCTTCATCTTTTTCAATCTCAGCCTGGGTCGCTATTCCGGTATCATGTTTTTTATTATTTGTTAAAATAAGATTCGCAGCATACTGCGCAACTAAGCCGGTCTGTTCTTCTGTCATTTCGGGTATTGTACTCATCTGACATCCCGACAGGCAAAACACTGCACTTAACGCAATTGCCATTACTGAATAATGATTCTTCACTGCGTTTCCTCCTTGGTTTTATTAGTCAATATATTTATATTATCACCATTTAACGCAATGGGCAACATAAAAAATCACAAATAGGGTAACATGGAACAAACCCTTTACATTTGGAATTCACAACTAAAATACAAAATATCATTACTATTTTGTATCTAATTCGAACCAAAATTCCACGCCATTATTATAATTAATGACTCCATATTTCTGTTTCATAGATTCCATAATGGCCTTTACAATTGAAAGACCAATTCCACTGCCCCCATATTCTCTTGTTCTGGCTTTATCTACTTTATAAAATTTCTCCCACAGATGCGGCAGACTGTCTTCCGGAATTGGATTTCCTGTATTAAATACGGATATTCTAACCCTCTCTTCCTTATCAAGCAATTTAACCTGAATTATTTTATCACCCCTGCAGTGATTAATCGCATTGCTGAAATAGTTACGGAATACTTCTTCTATTTTAAATTCATCTGCCCACACGTAAATCGGCTCATTTATTTCTGGAAATTCAATCGTAATATTATTCTGTTTCGTCAGAATAGCCGCTGATTGAATCGTATTCATAATTAAATCTGTGACACAGAATCTTTCCATTGTAACAGTATCGTTTCCAGACTCCAGCTGGCTCAATGTCATAATATTTTTTACCATAGTATTCATTTTACCTGCTTCATCCATAATCACTTCACAATAGAACTCTCTGCTCTCAGGGTCATCATTGATTCCTTCCCGCAACCCCTCTGCGTATCCCTGAATCAATGCAATCGGTGTTTTTAATTCATGAGAAATATTGGCGATCAGTTCTCTTCTCATCTCATCGACTTGATCTTTTTTTTCAATATCCTTCAGTAATTCTATATTTGCTGTTTTTAATTCTTTAATCGTTTTTTGCAGATTTTCAGACAATTGATTGATGTGAAGTCCTAATTGCCCTACTTCATTTTTTTCTTTTCCGTCATATTTAATTTCAAAATCTAAGTTAGTCATCCTTTTAGAAATCTCTGTTAATTTTAGGATTGGATTGGTTATCTTATTTGATACATAAATAATAACAAGTGCACCAATCAGCACTGCAATGAATCCGACATATGCCAAAAATTGATTTGCAATTGCAACACTATCCCGTATTCCTTCAATTGGAGTACGAAATAAAAATGGATTACCACTATCCAACAATCCCCACATTTCCATATAATCTGTATGCGTCCTTGGGTCTGTTGTAATTTCAATCATATAGTTTTCTGTATCTGCTAAAATATTCTGTTTCCCATTTTTAACTCTAAATAATTTGTCCAAAAGTAGTCCTGTCAGCATTCCCATATCATTATGAAAGCTTTTAATGGTCTTTGATTTCGCATCCATGACAATCATATCTATATTATATTTACCGCAGATTTTTTGTAACTCAACATCAAATTTATCAGATATAATATCGCCATTACTCGCCGCAGTATTGATTTTATCATGTGCATGTAACAATACTTGTTGCCTCTTCTGAATATAATATTTTTCTAAAAATGTACTATTAATAAACCAGCACAATAAAATTGTGCCGGCCACCAGTAAAATAAATATCGTTGCAAATTGTATTTTTATAGAATGTTTCATATGCGCACACATTCCTTTCATAATTCCACCATTTCTGAAACAAAATTATTTTATTTATTTCCTGTCTGTTTTTCCATAGAATACATATTGATTCTTTTATAAAATATTCTATCAATTTTAGTATATCTATTCAATCTATTTCACAGGAAGTTCATATTTTTCAAAGCAATTCGCGTTTACCAATTTACTCACTCTACCATCTATATATTCAAATTCTGTAATGGTTTATTAAAGAAAAAAAGTATACTTTTCAATATCCAAAAAAAGTATACTTTTTATTGTTATTTATTTAAATATTTATTTCTTATGATACGAAATATTTTATATATGTATATACCTATTATTAAAAAAGAATTTTCTACAAAATTGTAAATTGGAAACTGGTATCTCATACCTCCCCAAATTATAAAACACATTATTATCACGTTAATAAAATGTAATATAAGAAATATCACATCTGGCTTTTTTATACTATTTAGTAAATCAATAAAATAATATAATAAGATACCACAGATGATATGACCAGTTCCTATTATCACAAAATACAAAATTGTTTTCATAGATACAATTTGAATTATTTTAGCTCTATATAATAAAAATAAAATAAAAATTATTACATAAGGAAGCACAAATGATATTAATGATTTTCTTTTCATACCTTTTATAGGTCCAATCTTTTAATTGTATACTTAATATGCATCACTCTACCTCGAATTTATACCCCATTCCCCATATTGTCTTTATCAGTTCTCCTTTTTTACCCATTTTACTTCTCAACTTTTTCACGTGGGTGTCAATCGTTCTGGCATCTCCAAAATAATCATAATTCCAAACATTATTCAGAATTTTTTCTCTGGACAATGCGATCCCTTTATTTTCCATAAAATAAGTCAATAATTCAAACTCTTTATAACTAAGATCAATTTGTTTATCATCAATCGTGACCACATGTGCTGCTTTATTAATCACGATACCACCAGCTTCTATAAACTCTTCAGCTTCAATCTGCACACTCCTCTTTAAAACTGCCTCAACTCTTGCCACTAATATTTTCGGACTAAAAGGCTTTGTAATATATTCATCTACACCAAGTTCAAATCCCTGTAGCTCGTCATGTTCTTCTGATCTTGCTGTCAGCATAATAATCGGAACCTTTGAACAGGAACGAATTTCTTTGCATACCTCCCATCCATTCATTTTAGGCATCATAACATCCAGAATAACAAGCGCAATGTCTTTGACCTGATAAAATATATCTAACGCCTGACTTCCGTCTTCAGCTTCTATTACTTCATAATCACTCTTTACTAAAAAATCCTTTACCAGCTTTCTCATTCTGCTTTCATCATCAACAACTAATATTTTCAATTTATCCATCTGTTTTTTCCCTTTCTCAAAAAAGTGTTTGGATTTATATTAGTATACCTAAAAAATATGTTGAAAATGTGAAATTCACCTTATCTTATTCAGACAGTTTAAGTTCTCTTTCTTTTTCCCTGACGATATTTTCTCTTTTCGTCAGTTCCTGCTCCCATGCGGCATACTTATTTACAATTGCATTTTCATAATTAAGTACATTAGGATTTTTACTCGTTAACGTAATGGTGAACATCGCAACTACCATAATTACCAACAAAATATTACACAGGATAGATGTTTTTAAACGATCCATTCGTTTGGCTTTTAATTGAGCTGGCTCTATCCTTTTTTTTGCTGGTTCTGATTTTTCACGCATTGTCTGACTATAATTGATAAAAAGCGGTATACTGCTTACCTCTTTTCCTTCTAATGGATGTTCCAGTAGATAAGCCTGTAATGAATGCAAATATGTATATCCTATCGGTGTTTCAAATACACGGTTCTGAATTGTACTTTCATATACTGCGTATATCTGTTCCGGATCCGTGTAATCCATTCTGCTCTCCAGCAATTCAATCTTTCGTACTTCTTTTTTGGCGATCGGCACATCTTTCGCCGTTCCGAATTGAAAACCACCAACAACAAGTTCTTTTTTTTCCTGCATAAAAACACCTCTGAATGTTTATTTTAATATTAATGTATACAAACTCCTGTTTACGTGTTTTCTGGTAATCTCTTTTCCATGTCCCGGTAAATAGAGTCTGCAGTTATATTGTAATAATTGTTGCCATGTTTCTGGCAGTTCTTCTTTATTATCAGCAAACGGAGGATAAATAGTATTGCCCAGGTGAATCATGGTATCTCCCACAATAACAATTTCATTGTCTACGATAATGCAAGTACTTCCTTTCGTATGCCCTGCCAGCTTTATTAACTTAAGACTTTCTTCAAATCCTTCTATATGGCATCTTTCCCTGAACATTTTTACACATTTAGCTGGTTCAAATAATACCAATTTTTTCGTTATGTGCATTATTTTAGATAAACAAACGGCATATCTGTTCGTTCCTTTCGGCGGCTCACAAAATCCTTTTACCATATAATTATATTCCAACTGATTCACATAGATTGGACACGCAAACTTCTTTTGAAAATATGCAGCGTTCCCCACGTGGTCTGTATGTACATGTGTGATATAAATAGCCTCTAACCTTGTTACTCCGATCTTTTTCAGTTGGTACTCTATCAGATCCCTGTCTATCCTAGTACTTGTATCTATCAGGATATATTGATGATTCCTTTCCAGCACATAACAATTACACCGAACCGAAAATAATCTCCGTATAATCGTCTCATTGGAGGTCTTCCACTTTTTCATTCTTCCAATTCCTTTTATTAATTCTGATAAAAATCAACGGTATTTTCCTATTAATGTTCCATACTGCAGGACATGTGTCTTCATTGCTTCCATCAATTCCATTTTCCCGGAACGTGTATTGATATCCAGCATGCAATCCAATACAAAAACATGAAATTTATACCGATGGCTGCCCATTGGCGGCTTTGGTCCCTTATAGCAATGTACTCCGTATGCGACTCCTTGTTTTATTCCATCCGGTAAGCTGTCACCATGCGGTATTCCTTCCTGAATCGTATCGGAAACCGGCAGATTCCAAGCACACCAGTGATTAAATACTTCAAAAAGCGGATGATCTATGTCATCCAGCATGACTGCAATAGATTTTGCTTCCGGTAATATGCAAGGTACTCTTAATTCTGGTGACAGATTTTCACCATAACAGGTATATCTTTCTGGTATCACGCCTCCATTTTTAAAAGCACTGCTGGCAATTGCTATATTTTCCTCATAAATAAATTCTTCAGATTTGTATCTGCCTTTCTTCATTTTCACATCAAGCATACTTCCTACGGGAATTCCAATTCCTGCACCAATGCAAATTCCGAGCACAGCATTATCCGCTGCAAAAAAACTTATCACTCCACCTAATGCCATTCCGATGAACATATAAAGAGGGGTTCTATTCTGATTATTATTATTCATTCTATACTCCTCTCTATTTTCGTATTATTATTTGGTACTAGTATAGCATAATACATACAAAAACTCCAACTGGGAATTCTTCAAAATCCCAGTTGGAGTTTACAGCTAAAAACCTTCTCTATATATTTTTGTTATTCTATTTCATTCATCTATCTTTCTAATATTTCAAGCTCTACCCCATTGGGATCCTTTAACAGAAAGTTCGTGAATTTTAAATTCTTACAATAAGCAGGTTGCATCAATATTTCTACATCCGGATTTTGCGATATACGGGTATAAGCATCCTGTATATTTTGAACCCGGATGGCCAGATGTCTGTAGATTCCTTTTGATTCTGCCCGCATCTTACAACTTTGGGTTTCATATTTATTTTGGATCAGTTCCAATGTGTTCGTATCATCCAATCTGAAATATTGAATTATATGGTCACCCATATCAACAAAATCTCCTTTTTGCAGCTGCATTGTATGCCCGTAAAAGTAAATACTCTTCTCCATTGATATTACATTGATTGCAAAATGATCAATTCCTAATATCTTCATGCTTAATCATATAACAAAATGGCGATATCATCATCTGCAATGTTATCTTTGTTATACCATTTTGAGCCTGTGTCTACATCAGCTACTTCTTTGTCATCCGCAGCATTTACTGCAAGCTGGATAGCCTGATATCCCATCTGATATGGATCCTGTGTTACAGAACCTAAGAACTGGCCATTGGAGATTGCATCTTTTTGTGTTTTTCCTGCATCAAATCCTGCAACAAAGATGTCTTTATATTTTCCGGATTCTTTATCCAAATCAGTTGCATCATTTGTTGCACTAATCACGCCATTAACTGCATCCTGATTAGCTGCAAAGACACCCACAAGATTATCTGATGCAAATATAGTATTTGCTGCTGACTGGATATCTGCCTGGCTTGTTGATGGTGGTACCGTAACAACAATTTTAACCTTAGCTGCAGTGGTTGATGGTATTGTCCATTTTTCTTGTCCTGATACATCTACACATCCTTTCAGACCGTCTAAAGCTTCTAGTTGTGATATCATCTCATTGATGAAACCGTCTACGCGGGACACAATAGATCCTGATGTTGCATCCTGTGCTAATACACCAATTACAGTTGGCGCTTCTTCTGTTCCTGCTAAAATAGCTGCTTGAAAGTCTGCATCTGCTGCCATATTTTTTGCTACGTTAGCACCTGCATTCTCGTTATCTGTTGCTGCTGTGGCAAGAACTGCTCCTGTTGTATCCCCCGGTACGCCTGAGTCAAATCCGATAACCGGTATTCCCTCTTCTTTTGCCTTTGTTAATACTTCTTCCAAAGCACTTGGATCACATGCTGCAAGCACGATTGCATCCGGTTTCTGGTTAATCGCTGCTGCTACCTGCTCTACCTGTTGTGATACATTACTCTCAGCATCAGGACCATTCGTTGTAACTGTTACTCCAAGATCTGCGGCTGCATCATCAGCACCTTGAAATGCTGCCTGGTAGAATTGGTTCTGATAACTTTTAGAAATAACAATGATATTCTTATTTCCTGTAGCCTCTGCTGCCTCCGTTCCTTCTTGTGTATCTGCCTGTGCTGTTTCCTGTGCAGCAGATGTTTCTGTTGTGCTCGTTTCTTTGCTTTCTCCGCAGGCAACCAACATAGATGCCGTCATTGCGATACATAAGATGACCCCTAACACTTTTCTTTTCATACTTTCATTTCCTCCTTCAATCATTTATGAAACATATATATTACGCTGTTTTTGCGCGTTTCATACGAATCACATCAATCAATACTGCCAATAATACAACAACCCCAATCAAAACCTGCTGCCACTGTACCGGAAGCCCCATGGATAATAGCCCGGTCTTCAAAACACTGATTACATAAACCCCGATAATCGTGCCTGATAAGGAACCAATACCGCCTGATAAAGATGTCCCACCGATGACACATGCTGCGATAGCATACATCTCCTGGCCGTTACCTGTCTGTGGTGTGATGGTGCTGAATGTTGCTGCATAGATAATAGCAGCTAATCCACAGAAAAATCCATTTACAATATAAATTAGTATTTTCCAGTTATTGGCTTTAATACCCGATAATTCTACAGCTTCCTCATTGCTGCCAATTGCATATGTATATCTGCCAAGTACTGTTTTATTCAAGATTACCCATGCTACTGCAAAGAATAGAATGAGCCATACAATTCCCATTGGGAATCCATGATTCTTGTAGACTACCTGCTTAAACCAGCCATCCTCTGAATTCAAACTTGGATAAGTCTGTGTCTGCACTTTTGCAATCACTGAACAGTAGCCTAGTGATATGAATTGTGTACCCAATGTGGCGATAAATGGCGGGAGTCCCAATTTACCAACCAAAAGTCCATTGAATACACCGAAGAGAATTGCTGATAACATAACAATCATCAAAGATACCACGATTGGACATCCCCATACATTAAAGGCAACACCGCCGATTAATGCGGAACCTACCATGACAGTACCTGATGAAAGATCGATTCCGCCTGTAATTACTACAAATGTAGTCCCCAATGCCAAAAAACCTATGTAATAAGAGGAATCCAAAATACTCACGAAAGTATCTGCCGTTAAAAAGTGTTTTCCAAATATACCAAAGAAAATATATAACACTGCCAGCGCTCCTACTGCAATCACTTTTTGCAATCCGGCTCCCGCTAAATTTTTTCTCAAGTTGCTTACCTTGCTATTGTTCATTCTCTACACCTCATTTTTATGTTTTGTTGCTAATGTCATGATGTTAGTCTGGTTTGCTTCTTCTATACTTAATTCTCCCGTTTTCCTTCCTTCACACATAACTACAATTCGGTCGCTCATACGAAGGATTTCTGTCAGGTCTGAAGAAATCATAATGATGGATTTACCTTGTGCAATCAGTTCCTCCATTAAATGATATATTTCTGCCCTTGCACCAACGTCAATTCCTCTCGTAGGTTCATCAAAAATCAGAATATCGATATCCCTTAACAGCCACTTGGCAATTACAATTTTCTGCTGGTTGCCACCCGAAAGATTTTTTACTGCCTGCTGTACAGATGGCGTCTTTGTATGTAATTTGTCTATGTATTTCTGCGTTTCCTTTGTGCAGGCTCTCCTATTAACAAATCCTGCTGTCGCCAGCTTATGATAAGAAGAAATTACGGTATTGTCCATTACCGACAATCCAAGAACCAATCCAAAACGCTTCCGATCCTCCGACAAATAACCAATACCATGTCGGATCGCATCTTTCGAATGCCGTATGGTACATTTTTTTCCGTTTATATAAACATCTCCGTCATCTATGGAATCTGCACCATAGATCAATCGCATCGTCTCAGTTCTTCCTGCCCCGACCAATCCTGCGAACCCAAGTATTTCTCCTTTTCGCAATTGAAAAGATACATCTTTTACTTTGGAAGACTTTAGATTTTTGACCTCCAATACCATTGGAGCATCTTTCTTCACGTTGCTCTTCTGCTTTGGCTCCTCCAGAATCTCACGTCCGATCATAAGACGAATGATATCATCCACTTTACATGTGTCTACATCTAATGTATCTATATAAGCACCATCTCTCATAACGGTCACACGGTCTGCTACCCTCATAATCTCACCCAATCTGTGGGAAATAAAAATAATGGATACTCCTTTTTTCTTTAATGCACGCATCTTACCGAACAAATCTTCCGCTTCTGCCTCCGAAAGTGCTGCGGTTGGTTCATCCAGTATTAATACTCTCGTTGTTTCAAATGACATCGCCCTCGCAATTTCCACCATCTGCGCTTTTCCTACAGAAAGATTTTTCAATAATTCCGTTTCTTCAACCTGAATCTCAAAATTCTGGATCAATTTTCTTGTCTTTTCATTTATATCTTTATCCGAGCAGAAAAATCCTTTGGATTCCCGTCCGATAAAAATATTCTGTGCTACGGTAAGATCGTTCATCATATTCAGTTCCTGATGCACAATAGAGATACCTGCCTGTTGTGCGTCTTTGATGTTATTAAAATGAACCGGTTTTCCGGCAAATCTATATTCACCATCATACTCACTGTAGATTCCTGTCATAATTTTTACGAGTGTTGACTTTCCTGCTCCGTTCTCTCCGATCAATGCATGAATCTCTCCTTCCCGAAGGGAAAATTTACAATGATCTAATGCATGTACACCCGGAAATGTCTTATCAATATCTTTCATTTCCAATATCATTCTCATTTCTTTTTCTTCCATGATTTCACCTCAGTTCTCTGCTTCATCAAGGTCTTTTACTTTCTTTCCTTAACTTAGGCTTATCATACCGTATCCTCATTCTTAATACATCTGCAATGTGTCACGACTTTAGCGTCGCATTCGTCATTTTTAGGATATGACAAATATCATATTCAAAAAGCGAACTCCCGACGCAAGAATGGATAAGCCAACGCTTATCCATTCTTAAGGTAATTATTAATTTTTCTTTGTAACGTCAATAACGAAACTGCAATGTTCTTATCACTTTCCATCGCATCTTCCACGCCTTCATTCATCATAACAAAAGCTTCTTCATATTTACGGAACTTTGGAATTGCAACACCTTTTTCCATTACGAGCGTCATAAATTGCGTATCTGTCTTTTCCTGCTGTGCATAAATATTCTCATCTTCGACAATCTTCCGTAATCCGGAGATTCCTTTTGAATTCAACGCCACCTGCGTCTGTATATCTGTATCATAAGTTAACATTTTTAGGAATTCCCAAGCAAGCTGTTTTTCCTTTGTTCTGGCACTGACACCTGCGAGCAAAGTACTAACTTCAGAGATATTATCTCCTTGTGGTCCCGCCGGCATGGTAATACAGGTCCAGTCAAACTTTGTATATTTCTCTACACAATAGGGATATGTCCTATAGGTTCTGTAATCCGATAATAACATAGGTGCGAATGCCACCCGCCCTTCTTCAAAATCATGTTCTGTAACGGTATAACCGTCGTTTAATGCTTCCAGACGATAGACAAAGTTTACGGCATTTGCTACTTTCCTGTCGCTTACATAATTCAAAGTTCCTTGTTCATTAAAAAGTTTTGCACCATTCGCGTAGGAAGCATCCTTCCATGTATAATTGTAGATACCGAATTGATCCAGTTCCCCTTTGTGGTCGGTATCTTTTGTTAATTTTCTGCATATGGCATGAAAATCCCCCCAATTCCAATCGTTATCGGGTATCTGGATACCTTCTTTTTTTAAAAGTGTAGTATTTACACATATCAGTGTTGGTACTACTTCGTAGGGAAGTGCATATTGCCGTTGTTCATACTGACCAGATTCCAGAACAGAACCATAATACGCTTCCATAGAGAAATTTTTATCCTTTTTAATCAAAGTATCTAGATTTAATAATGCATCTTTGGAAGATAATAAGTTGAAATTGTCGTTTGACATAAGAAATACATCCGGTTCTGTTCCTTTCAAATACTTACCAAGAAGCCATTCCGAATAATCTTCTTTTAGAATCCCTTTCTCAAACACAATCCTTACGTCTTTATGTGTATTTTCAAATGTTTTAATTGCTTCTTCTATAATCGTTATCACATCATCACTTGGAGCATTCCAATTACTGTCTGCAAACATACCAAAGGTTATTACTGTCTCTTTACTCCGCAGACTTTTCCATACTACTAGAAAACATGAAAATACAAGAAGCAGACAAACTAAAATGATACCTTTTTTCTTCATTCTTCATTTCCCATTTTTTCTGTTACCGTGCCTGTCTGCACCGCCCATATGGCAAGTTGGGTGCGGTCTCTTAGATTCAATTTATTGAGGACGGTACTAATATAATTCCGTATTGTTCCTTCAGATAAAACAAGTTCCGATGCAATCTCCTTATTGGAAAGTCCACTGCCCACCAGCTTAATCACTTTCCATTCTGTCTTACCTATCTCATCTACACCTTGCTTCTTTACCTGAATGGCAAGATTGCATTTAGCCATCTGAGAAAACAAGTTCACTACCTTCGAAGTCACATCCGCATTAATCATGGCATTTCCATTATGTACCTTATATACAGCGTCTATTAATTCTTCCATAGAAATTCCTTTCAGGAGATACCCGCTAGCGCCATCCCGCAATGCACTGAATACATATTCATCATCATCGAATGTGGTCAGTATGATAATCTTTATATCCGGATAATTTTCCTTGATGATCTTCGTGCAGGCAACGCCGTCCATCTCAGGCATACGAATATCCATCAGGATTACATCCGGTTTTTTCTCACGTACCGATCGGATCACTTCTCTCCCGTTTGTTACTGCATCCGTAATCTCGATATTATCTTCCATCCGAAATACAATCTGAAGGCTTTGCCTTATCAATTCCTGATCATCTGCAATTAATACTTTTATCATTTTCGCATCTCCTCTCCCCAACGAATCGGGATCTTGGCAATCAGCAGAAATCCTGCTTTTCCATCATAAGTTAATGTTCCATTCAGCAATGCGATACGTTCTGACATATGTCTAAGTCCAAATCCGGTCTCAATTTCTTTACAGCCGACTCCATTATCCTGGACGGCAATTTGAATCACATTATAGATTCTCTTCACAGAAATCTCTATTTTTGTGGCTTGTCCATGGCGGATGGCATTGGTAATACTTTCCTGTATGATTCGGTAGATAGTTTCTTCTTCATCTTCCTGAAAATCCAGATTTCCCGCTTCATTGGTAAATGAAATCTGTGCATGGGTAACTTTGCTCATCTCGTCTATTACCTGTAAGATTGCTTCTTCCAGACTCAGCTGCTCTAAAGCATCCGGCCGCAATGCCTTCACCGATCTTCTGACATCCTTGATTCCCTGCCTTGTAACATCTGCAATCACTCGCAGTTGATTCTTTGTCTCCTCTGTGGAATAATCAATTAACTTTACACAAGCATCAATCCCCGCAATAATCCCGGTAAGAGAATGTCCCAATGTATCATGGATCTCACGCGCCAAGCGGTTTCTTTCTCTTGTCTCAGCCATTTTCTCTGTATTAAGAGCATAAATCTTCAATTGTTCATTGGCATCATCCAATTGTTTATTTAAATCCAGAATTCTCTCATTCTCCAGTCTTTGCAGTCTTATAACAAGCACCATGTAAAACATAAATAATAACGTGGTCAGAGAGGTCAGTACACTTTTTATTCCCATAAACAGATTTCTTATGTCCACATTGTAATAGGTAAGATAAGTGCCAAGCGGAATCACTGATGCCCTATTCTGAAGAATTGCAATATCTGTAATGATGTATATTAGA
The DNA here is from genome assembly GCA_023398375.1 of Bacillota bacterium. Classification (GTDB taxonomy): domain Bacteria; phylum Bacillota; class Clostridia; order Lachnospirales; family Lachnospiraceae; genus SZUA-378. The sequence continues at coordinate 13,857 of JAEWSH010000058.1, forward strand.
AATAGAAATACCATGCAGGAAATGCGGAATTTTGTATTTTTCCAATATACGAACATATCTGCAATTACAAGAAGAAGCACCGTATTATAATTATAATTCAATGCCTGCATCATAAAAAAACACAAAAGAACTTCTATTAAAATATATGCCGCAACATACATATCCTTATCCATATTGTTCTTACGAATAGACATCAGTAAAAGTAACACAATATATGCTGTTATAGAAATTGCGGGCACTTTCCAAGGTGCTATGGGAATTTTTTCAATCATATCCACAAATGTAAGTGCTTCATATGCATCTATTATCTTATAGGTTGTGATTGCCATTGTTCCTGAAATCAATAGAATAATGATTAAATTCATATTCTTCATCATCGTGCGCAAAAATGATAACGTCTGGTTATCGGACATTCTGACACCTCTTTTCCAATGCCGTTTCGTACTCGCTCTATTTTTACCTGCATGTTTACTGCCATTTGTCTACATCATAGCTGTTAATGGTATATTGTGTGATTAACTTTACCGGTACTAATATATTTTTCTCACATTCTTGGCCACGCAGAATCTTATACATAGATTCCACTGCAGAATTTCCCATTTCTGTAGGAAACTGTGCTGCACTCACCATCATGATACCTTGTTGAATCATATTTTTTCCGACCGGGCTCCCATCTGTACTTAAGAAACTGATCCCTTGTCCCATTCCCATCTTTTCACAGGCAGCTATGGCTCCGATCACACATGGATCATTGACTGCAAATACACAATCAAAGCGCTCCTTATCTGCTATTATATCCTCCATAGACTCCATAGCTGCTTCTATGGTTCCCCCGCTCACCTTTTCCGCCACGATGTGATAAGAATCATCATCGGACAGCCCACTTTTGAATCCTTCCACCCTATCCTGGGCAGACTTGGGTCCATACTGTTCCAGTAATACAATGCGTGCTTCCTTTTTCTGCCCCTTCAAAAAATTTGCCATCTGAATACCGACATCGTAATTATCCGAAGTAACAGTACAATCTACAAGTTCTTCATCATAGACGGGTGAATCTACAATGATGATTACGACACCTGCTGCTCTTGCTTCCTCCAGAGCACACTTAATCTTCTTCCAATCAACCGGGACGATTATGAGCGCATCCACACCTGTCTTTATCATATTACTGATCTGTTCATTCTGCTTGTCCTGACTAAGAAGAGAGTCTCTCGTAATTAACACATCTCCCTGTTCTTCTATCACAGAACTAATCTCATTATTTAATACAGCAAAATAAGAATTGGTCATGTCCGCATAGCATGCACCAATTCTCCTGCTTTGTTCTACTTGTCCGGCTGAGAAATCTTTCTTTGTAATAAAAAAAGCAATTCCGGACAGGATAATTATTATATTTATGAAAATGATATAAAACCACACCTTTTTTCTTTTCATTCTGCTTTACTTCCTATGCTTTCCCAATATCTAATTATAGCTGAATCATAGAAAGAACGCAATTTGCATATGTAATATGACATTTGTCATGTTGTGATACAGCACTCGTTAGTGATGGGTAAACTTTTTTGAGATACTCTCTTCCATAGATGAACCGTCTGGCAGCGGTGTTGCAATGAGGCGTTCGACAGACATAACAAGTTCATCCAGAGACTGTGTCATATCTCCCTTAAACCAAACCTGAAGAATGCTTATGACCACTCCGGATAAAAAATTCGAAGCAACAGCAAATTCAGGAGCATTTTTGATTATGCTGGGAATATTTTCATCTCTCTCCATATAGGATATGAAAATTTCTTTCAGTTTCGTGATAAACAGTTCCGCATCATTGGAGTTTATGAGAATACGGTAAAACTCCAGGTTCGATTCGAGACACTGTACCACTTTCAGCAGGAATGACGTCGGATTCGCGACAAACTCCTCCTCCCTGCCTTCACCAAGAAATTCATATATTTTTTCAATTGTCTCGTTTTCAATCTGTTCAACGAGCGCCCTAACATCCTGATAGTGGGCATAAAATGTTCTACGATTGATATCTGTAACGGTGATTCGTTTCATTTCCTTTTCCTGTACAAGTTCAAAAAATGCCTGACGTATCAATTTCCTTGAGCGGGTAGCACTTCTATACTCTGCTTTTCTCCTGTTACCATTGTTAATCACCTCTTGAATGATTCATAAAATCCACTGAATTAAGCTAATTCGTACTGTTCTTCAATTCCGCTATCTATTTATTCGTTTCATTTATTTTATTGCAACTTCTATATTTCACTTTTGTTATTGTTACATTCATTAATTATAGAACCATAAATAAAACTTTACAAGCATTGAACTTCATTCTAAATTTTTTCATCTTCAAACCTTTTTCAAGATCTCTGGTATCCTGATAGAATCTATTACATAGTAATAAACAAGGCATGAAATCGTTCAAATACTTATTTAGGAGTAAGGTATGAAAAAAATAGTAAAAGTTTTGATCAAGATTATATTCGCATATACTTTTTGTGGTGGATTATATTTATTTATTGAAATTCTGTATCGAGGTCATACCTATTTAGAAATGTATTTTTTAGCAGGTTTTCTTGGATTATTCGCAATGTTCTTTAATAATATCTTTCGTTATGACACCGATTATATCATACAAGTGCTTTCTGTATCTTTATTCTCCACTTATTGCGAAGGGCTGTTTGGAAATGTTTTTAACAGAGACTATCATATTTGGGATTATAGAAATCTCCCCTTTTCCTTCTGGAATGATCAGATCAATCTAATTTTCTTTTTATTCTGGTGTTTCATAGTTGCTGTTATCATTCCCATTCTTGATTATATTGACTGGAAATTATTTGACTATAAAAAGGATACCCCTCCTTATTATAAGATCTTCGGAAAGATATTCTATCAATTTAAGGCCTAAAATCTTAAAAACCCATATATAGTAACATTTTGTCGAAATAATGAATATAATATAATAAAAAGGTATTTTATTATGTATAATATTGATTTCGAAAACGATAATTACAAGGATGATTTAAAGAAAGACTATAAAGATAAAAAAGAAAATTGCGTTAGTATCAATATCTTTTGTGATGATTTCAAAAAAGATCCTAAGTATAAAGAAGACGGATGCAAAAGTGTACGCAAAGATGATAAATCTTGTGTTTCTATTAATATCTTTTGTGATGACTGTAGAAAGGAATCTAAATATAAAGAATTTGATTATAAAGACACCTGCAAGAAAGAATACGATTGTAAAGATGATAAATTCAGAGAGTGTAAATAATTCTGTGCAAACCTCTTAGATCAATGATAAAATATCGGTTTTGATAATTATTTGAATGAAATGTGCCTTGATTTTGGCACAAGTTCCCCAGGCTGCCACAGCCTGGGGATTTTTTTAAATATCCGCTGGTGAGATTCTGTCTCTGAAATACATGCACAGCTATTTCAGAGTCTGACCCCAGTTCAGTCAGATTTTCACTTTTTACAGTGAATACATTCCTCATATTCATTTCTGAATTTGTATCCACATTTTCTTGCGTCAGTAGAATTTTTAATATCTTTTTGTGCGTCCTTTAATAAATTTAGTGCATGGACCAGATAATCCGATTCAAGAGCAAACTGTTCCTGCGATTTCTTATAAAGTTCTTTACATTTAGCAGAATTTTGATTACAAGCATTACTGCAACCGCTTTTATAAAGCATTTTATAAGCGTAATTTTCTTTTTCTTCTCCTTTGCTCCCCAGATCAAAAGCTTTTTCAAGACATTTGATAGCAGTACATATTGATTTGACCACTTTTGTATCTATAGTTTGATCACTTTTTTCATACAGTTCTTCGGCTTCATTAATTAAACAATGAAATTTTTCCAATATTTCACAACAAGAAGTAGGAACACATTTTACTTCATTATCATTGCAGCTCATAAACGATACCTCCAAAAATAAGCGTGTCTTAATATATAATATGTTTATTAGAATTATTAGTGCTCTTTAAGTAAATATATGAAAGCGATGTAAATGAAATAGATAGCCTCGTATCCCAGATATGCATGGTGTGGTGATTTTCCGCCTATGCCTCAGCGGCTTTTATGAAAGTCGAATTTAAATTATCTTAGCGGGTACTGCATTTTTTTGCAGTTGTATGTATACGGAAAAACTGTTAATATAGTACGAGATGAAAAATAATAACAAAGTAAAACTGACCCTTCTTGTGCTAATATCTATTATTTTTGTAGTGGCTATTTTTATAGTAGTAAATACATATAAACCCCACTCACAATTATTGAATCTTCAGCCGCGTGAACAATGGGAAAATAGCCACGGGTATTGCGGAGAAACCTCTATACAGACAGATGCGCTTTATTACGGAACCTACATCAGCCAAGATTTAGCCAGAAAAATCGCAGGAAGCGAACTGCTTATATCAGAAAACGATGACCAACTGTTTGATGCACTTAAATTTGATGAATGGAATTTTAATACAACAAGTCCACAATATAAATCATATCTTGTATGGACAAAAAGGCATTTAAAAAAGGGACATCCTTTTGTTGCCAAAGAATCTACAAAGACTATTTTTGACACTTTTATGTCAAATACTTTAGCAATTTATCGCTGTGTAAAAGCTGCACAGTAAAAAAATTTAGGGGTCTTGATGACCCCTAAATTTTTTAGTGGAGTAGACGGGAGTCGAACCCGTGTCCGAAGACCCATTCCCTGTACTTCTACAAGCTTAGTTAATCCTTTGACCTTCCCTCTGGTAAGCGGAGATTAACATCCTCATACTTTCGGTAGCTTCATGATACGCCCGTATGTGCAAAGCTTAGCATACGTCGTTTCCTATCTAGTCGATGCCAGATTCTTAAAGGATAGGTACCTTAAGATTGACAGCTGCCACTAGGCAGCGTAAGCTAAATTTTCTTCAGCGTTTAAATTTAATTTGCGATTAACGTATCGCAACGGCTTGCTTCTCCAGCTTCAAAATCCCCGTCGAAACCTTGACTACCCCTCAATTAATACTAAGGTCCAATTCATTGAATAGAGGGTATATATATTTATTATATTACTTTCTTTTTTTAAGGTCAATCTTTTTATAAATTTTTAATTTTAAATTCTTTCTCAGCTTCTCTTCTTTGATCCTTCTTAGCGATATCCTGTCTCTTATCATATAGTTTCTTACCTTTCGCCAGCCCGATCTCAACTTTTGCCATTCCATCTTTAAAATAAACCTGTAATGGTACTAAGGTAAAACCTTGTTCCGCGAGCTTTCCAGATAATTTAAAAATCTCATACTTATGCATCATTAATTTTTTAGCACGCATCGGATCTTTATTAAAAATATTTCCTTTTTCGTAGGGACTGATATGCATTCCATAGACAAATACCTCACCTTTTTCAATCCTCACAAATGCTTCCTTAATACTGCACTTACCGAGGCGCAATGACTTTACTTCGGTTCCATGCAGTACGACACCAGTCTCATATCTCTCTTCTATAAAGTAATCGTGGTATGCTTTTTTATTATTAGCGACCAATTTCATACTTTGCTCCTTCGCCATAACTACTCTTCCTCCTTACTTGGTATCACAAAATCTATGGTTCTTGCAATCTTATCTGCTTCATATACCTGAACAGCGATTTTTTCCCCAAGTTTATATCTCTTACCAGTTCCCTGTCCTACCATCTCAAAGGCATTTTCATCGTAACAGAAATAATCATCCGGAAGATCTGCCACACGGATCATTCCTTCGACCGTATTCGGTAATTCCACATAGATGCCCCAGTTCGTAATACCAGAAATAACACCTTCAAACACTTCACCTATTTTATCTTCCATGAATTCTACTTTTTTCAACTTGTCAGTTTCACGTTCTGCTTCATCTGCTCTTCTTTCCATCTCAGACGAATGTTTCGCAACTTCTGGCAATCTACTTTTATATTTATCAATTTTGTCCTCATTCATTCTGTTTCTGATGCTATCCTTAATAATTCTATGAATCTGTAGATCCGGATATCTTCTGATTGGTGAGGTAAAATGACAATAGTATTCACATGCTAATCCAAAATGTCCTGTACAATCCGTTGTATATTTTGCCTGCTTCATGCTTCGAAGGGTCAGACGGCTGATCAATGGCTCTTCCGGTGTCCCATCTATTTTGGCTAATAGTTTCTGTAGTTCTTTTGGATGTATTTCTTCCTGTGTTGTTTTAATTGAATATCCAAAATTTCTAATAAATAGACTTAGCTTCTTTATCTTCTCCGAATCCGGTGTATCATGCGTTCTGTAAACAAATGGTAATTCAAGCCAATAAAAGTGTTGTGCGATTGTTTCATTTGCTGCCAGCATAAAATCCTCGATGATCTTTGTCGCTACGTTTCTGTCATATGGCTTAATATCAATTGGATGTCCTTCTTTATCCAATATAATCTTGCTCTCCGGAAAATCAAAATCAATAGAACCTCTCTTCTTTCTTTTTTTCCGAAGAATCATGGCCAGTTTTTCCATTTCCTGAAACATTGGAACGAATGTTTCGTATTCTTGAATGGTCGATTCATCCTTATCCATCAGTATTTTGGCAACATCTGAATAATTCATTCTTCTATCCACACAGATGACGGTCTCTGCAATCTTATGATCCGTAATCTCTCCGTCCGGGGTAATCGTCATAATACAGCTTAATGCCAACCTTTCTACCCCTTGATTTAAAGAACAGATACCATTTGACAACTGGTGCGGGAGCATTGGAATGACTCTGTCTACCAAATATACACTGGTTCCTCTAAGAACTGCTTCTCTGTCAAGAGCTGAATTCTCCTGTACATAATTCGCTACATCTGCAATATGCACTCCAAGAATGTAATTTTCGCCATCCATCGAAAGACTCACAGCATCATCCAAATCTTTTGCATCTTCTCCGTCAATGGTCACCATCTGTATATCGCGAAGATCCATACGTCCTTCCATATCTGTTTCCTGCACATAATTTGGAATACGCTCTACCTGATGCATGATCTTTTCGCCAAATTCTACCGGCAGATCAAAACCTTTTACAATAGACATAATATCTACACCCGGATCATCAATATGGCCAAGTATCTCTACTATCTTGCCTTCCGGTTTTTTATCGTTTTTTCCATAATCAGTAATCTCCACTACTACTTTATGACCGTTAACAGCCCCCTTAGAACGTTCTCTAGAAACAAAAATGTCGGACGCCATTTTTGTATTATCAGGGACGACAAAACCAAAGTTCTTACTCTGCTCATACGTACCGACAACTGTTGTGATTCCATGATTGATTACCTTAGCAACTTCCGCTTCCTGTCTTCTGCCCCTTTGTCCCGGCAATAATACAATCTGTACTGTGTCATTATGAAAAGCTCCATTTACTCTGCTTTCTGGAATATACAAATCTTCTGTTCTGCCTTCAATCTCAACGAAACCAAACCCCTTCGGGTGACTAATGAAGGTACCTATTAATACTTCACCTTCCGGTTTTACATACTTACCTCTTTTCGTCATCTCAATTTTGCTTTCTGTCAATAATTCATCCAGCATGAGATGAAAATCCTCTCTATCTTTTTTCATTACCTGCAGTACCACCGCAAGCTCCTTTTCTTTCATCGGAACATACAAAGGATCATTTAATAATTCACAAATAATTTCTTTTCTCTCTTCTCTACTTTTCTTTTTCATTTTTCCCTCAAAATCTTTTTTTCTATAAACAATCAAGGTGTCAAAAGCCTATCATAGAACTTCGCTTAGTCAATTTGCACATATACTTACAATATCTAATTGATACACAACATAGTTTGGTGAGCAACTGTATGAAGCCGTTAGTACTTAGAACATGTATTTTATGTTCTTATTTACCATTGCGTGCAAAGTCCAAGCCGAAGCGCGTTGCGAATGAACTATGTTGTATATCAATTTTTAGTAATATCAATTGTGCAAATTGACAAACTCAAAACTATAAACAAGCTTTTGACCCTTAATCTATAAACTAAAAAAAACACTCTTTTGCAAGAGTGTTTATCAACAGCATCTAAAATCTAGTGATGTTTAAAACTGCAGCCAATACAATAAAACCTACAGCCAAAGCTGTTGTGATCTTAACAAGCAGTCCTTCCATGGAACGACCCTTGTTCTTACCCCAATAAGATTCAGCGGCTCCACTGATCGCACCTAATCCTGCAGACTTTCCTTCTTGCATTAATACTAATATCGTTAAAGCAATACATACCAATATAAAGATTATAGTTAAAATAAGTCTTAAGACTCCCATTTCTACACCTCCTAATATCAAAGCAATATTAAGTGTAACACATGCATTCTATATTATCAACTTATTTTTATAAATTTTCCTTTTTGGAATTATATGAATACTTGTCGCATAGGCTGTTTCACTTTAACGTTCAAATGGTGTCTTATATTCAGAAACGATACCTATTGATTCTTCTATTCTCAATAGTTGGTTATATTTTGCGGTTCTCTCTGCTCTGCAGGGTGCCCCTGTCTTAATCTGTCCTGCATTCACTGCCACTGCAAGGTCTGCTATAAAAGTATCCTCTGTTTCTCCTGAACGATGAGAAACGACTGCCCGATATCCATTTGATTTAGCTAACTCAATAGCATCCATCGCTTCTGAGACTGTTCCGATCTGGTTTACTTTCACAAGAATAGCATTGGCTACCCCTAATTTTATACCCGCATCCAGACGCTTCGGATTTGTAACGAACAGATCGTCTCCAACCAGCTGCACTTTATCTCCTATTCTTTTTGTCAATTCCTTCCAGCCATCCCAGTCATCTTCCGCAAGTCCATCCTCGATAGAAATAATTGGGTATTTCCCGATAAGCTCTTCGTAGTAAGCAATCATCTCCGCGGTATCCCGAACCACTTCACCACCGTCCTCTTCTGCATTCTTAAGTTTCGTTTCACCCGGAAAATGATACATACCATCTTTTTCATCATATAATTCACTTGCTGCAACATCAAGTGCGATCTTAATGTCTTCGCCTGCCTTGTAACCCGATGCCTCTACTGCTACGATGATCAGATCTAAGACTGCTGAAGCATTCGGTAGATCAGGTGCAAAACCTCCTTCGTCACCTACGCCCGTTGATAATCCTCTGTCTTTCAGGATTTTCTTTAAATTATGATAGATTTCCGCACAGATTCTAAGTGCTTCGCGAAAACAGCTTGCTGCCACCGGCATAATCATAAATTCCTGAAAATCGACTGTATTTGCGGCATGGCATCCGCCATTTAAAATATTCATCATCGGAACTGGTAATCTTTTTGCATTACTTCCACCTAAATATTGATACAGTGGCAGTTCTAACGCGTTGGCGGCTGCCCTAGCACATGCCATGGATACTCCTAACGTTGCATTTGCTCCAACATTACCTTTATTGTCCGTACCATCGGTCTCGACCAATATACTGTCTATTGTATTCTGTTGTAATGCATTTTTACCGACTAACACACTTTTTAATTTCTCATTTACGTTTTTAACTGCCTTTTCTACACCCAGTCCAAAATAGCGGACCTCTGCATCTCTTAATTCAACTGCCTCAAATCTTCCTGTCGATGCGCCCGAAGGAACGGCTGCCCTGCCTGTTATGAATCCCTCTACCGTCACTTCTGCCTCAACTGTCGGATTTCCCCTTGAATCTAGAATTTCTCTTGCCTTGACGTCTGTTATTTCCAAAAATTGCTGCATACATGCCTCCTACAAATTAGTTTTCATTTCTTTGTAGTATGCACAATATTTTGTAAAATAAACCATTATAATATGTTTTGAATGTATTTTATAAAAATCTACATAATAATATTGGAATGAAAATTCCTGGTACATAATTCATAACTTTTAATTTTGTAATTCCCAGCATATTCAAAGATAGACCAATAATAATAACAGAACCGACACAAGTCATCTCGTTGACCACAGTATCCGTTAAAAATGGAGATATCCATTGTGCAAGCAAGGTAATCGAACCTTGATATACCATTACAAATCCCGCTGCGAATACTACGCCGATTCCAAGAGAAGATGCAAATATAATGGCAGCCACAAAATCCAGCATCGATTTATTGAAAAGCATCTCATGATTGCCGGTCAATCCACTTTGAAGAGAACCTACAATCGCCATTGCTCCGACACAGAACAAAAGACTTGAAGTTACAAACCCTTCTGCAATTGATATGTTAGTTCCATCTTTGCTTCTAAACTTTCGCTCCAGAAATTCTCCTAATTGCTTAATTCTATGATCCAGATCAATTCCTTCTCCAATCATGGTTCCAACTACAATCGAAATAATCATGATTAAAGAATTTTCTCCTTTCAGAGAACCAGATATTCCAAGATACATGGTACATAGTCCAAGGCCCTTCATTAATGTATCTGCTAATTTTTCTGGCAATCCACGTTTCATTAGCAGACCTATGCCGGCACCGATAATGACTGCAACGGTATTTACAATCGTTCCTAACATTTTTTATTTCCCCTTAAATGTATTTTCTCTATATATCAGTTTGTCTAATGCCTTCCAGCAGATATGAAAACAAAGTATACTGCATTTTCACAGTATACTTTGCAATCACATCTGTTTATTTTACAAGTCTTTTATTTTTTAATCAATAATGAGCTTCCTGTCATCTCTACTGGTTGTGTCTTGCCCATTGTCTCAATTAAAGTAGGTATGATATCTGCCAGGCATCCACCTTCTCTTAAGGTATAAGCAGGATCAAAATTTACTAATATGAATGGTACTTCATTGGTCGTGTGCGCTGTAAATGGTGCTCCTGTCTCGTAGTCTACAAGCTGCTCAACATTTCCGTGATCTGCACAGATGAACATCGTTCCATCTACAGATTTTAAGGCATCTACTGCTTTTCCGACACAGGCATCTACTGCTTCCACCGCTGCAATAGCTGCCGCTTCCACACCCGTATGTCCCACCATATCAGGATTTGCAAAATTAATGATAATCACATCGTATTTGTCTGATGTAATTGCTTCACATAATTTATCGCATACTTCATAAGCGCTCATTTCCGGTTTCAGGTCATAGGTTGCTACCTTTGGAGAATTCACTAAGATTCTGTCTTCTCCCTTATTCGGTTCTTCCGCACCTCCATTGAAGAAGAAAGTAACATGCGCATATTTCTCCGTTTCAGCGATTCTGGCCTGCGTCATATTGTTTGCTGCTAACCATTCTCCAAAAGTATTCGTAACTGCCACTTTTTTGAATGCAACTTCTTTATTTGGAATGGTCGGATCGTAATCTGAAAAACATACAAAAGTAATGTCAAGTCTCTTTGCTCTTTCAAATCCTTTAAAATCATCATCACAGAAACATCTTGTAATTTCTCTTGCTCTGTCCGGTCTAAAGTTAAAGAAAACGACCGAATCCTGATCACTAATCGTTGCAAGCGGTTTGCCATCTTTCGTCACTACTGTAGGTTTTACGAATTCATCCGTTTCACCCTTATCATAGGAAGCCTGAATTCCGGCAGGTCCCGACTCTGCTGTCATACCATTACCTGTTGTCAAAGCATCATACGCCAATTTGACACGGTCATAATTATTATCTCTATCCATTGCATAATAACGTCCCATCACAGATGCAATCTGACCAACACCGATTTCTTTCATCTTAGCTTCCAGTTGTTCTGCATATTCCTTTCCTGAAGAAGGCGGCGTATCACGGCCGTCTAAAAAGCAATGTACATATACTTTTGAAAGTCCGTTTCTCTTAGCAAGTTCTAATAATCCGTATACATGTGTGATATGGCTGTGAACTCCGCCATCTGATACCAGACCGAAGCAATGTAGTGCTGAATCATTCTTTTTACAATTTTCAACAGCATCCAGCAATGCAGGATTTGTATAGAAAGTGCCGTCACTGATTTCTTTTGTAATTCTTGTTAATTCCTGATAAACGATACGTCCTGCACCCATATTAAGATGTCCGACTTCTGAGTTACCCATCTGTCCCTCAGGAAGACCTACTGCCATTCCACTTGCCTGTCCCTTAACAAAAGGATATTCTTTCATCAATTTATCCATAACAGGAGTATTTGCCTCCGCTACTGCATTTCCAGTCTGTGTGTCATTTAATCCATATCCATCAAGGATCATTAATACGGTTGGTTTTTTACTCATAATTTTATCTCCTTCTTTATATATATTTACTTGTTTAAATATTTGAGTTCGTCAATTTGCACAATTTATGTGAATGGCGTATTGATACAAGTATATGTGCAAATTGACGAAGCCAAGTTCTATGATAGGATTTTGACACCGAATCATAAAAATTTCCATCTTTTTATCAAGAACGTGCGAGCACATTCTGGTTTCCATAAATCAGCGAGAATTAAGCTACCGTGAAAAATTATACACGTTTTTAAGGTAGGGTGCAAGACAAACTTCTTATTTAAGTGAGCAACGGGCCAAATACAAGCTGGCTTGCATTTAGCGACTGCCGCTAAAACTATGAGAAACTCGCAAAGCGTGTTTCTCATAGTTATTATGGGGTTCTGATAATCTTTCTCTAATAACCATTAATCATAGTTAGTGTATAATTATTATTGCCAAAAGAAATAAAAATAAGGGAAGAAGGATCACTCCCGCTTCCCAATCAGCCAGTGGTACATGGGTATGAAGATCAATAAAGGACCCTATAAAAACGCCGGTCCTTATACGTCAGAGCGCGAAGCAATTCTGACGTATTAGTACCGCTGCGTTTTTATAGGAGCGGGAGCGAGTCCGAATGATTTCATACCCATGTACCACGTATTATGAGAAAAACTGTAATCTGGTTGCGTTTTTTTACGATTGCCACTAAAATATACCTATTCATTAACAATACTATTGCAACCATACTCATCAGGAGGCAGCTATGCTTACTTTTTTATCCAAACTATTCATTCAGGATTACGAAAATACAACTTCGCCGAAAGTGCGGCAGTCATATGGCATCCTATGCGGTTCCGTTGGAATCGCTCTTAATGTTCTGCTCTTCCTTGGCAAGTTCTTTGCCGGTACCGTCAGTCATTCTATTTCCATAACTGCAGATGCTTTTAATAACCTATCGGATGCCGGTTCTTCCATTATAACTCTGATTGGCTTTCGAATGTCTGGCTCCAGACCAGACCCTGACCATCCATTTGGGCATGGCCGTATTGAATATCTGTCCGGACTGTTTGTTTCTATTGCTATTTTAATGATGGCAATTGAATTAATCAAATCTTCTTATCAAAAAATTCTTCAACCGGAGGCCATCGAATTTAACTATTTAATTATTATTATTTTGCTCATTTCTATCTGTGTAAAATGTTATATGGCTTATTTTAATAAAAAGATCGGAAAAAAAATCAACTCAGCTGCAATGAAAGCAACAGCTGCCGACAGTCTGAGTGATACCCTTGCTACTGCAGTCGTACTGATCGCAACCCTTTTTGTACATGTTACGGGTATTAATATTGATGGTTATTGTGGTGTTCTGGTCGGAATTTTTATTTTCTATGCGGGTATCAATGCAATCCGTGATACCATTGACCCGCTTCTTGGTCAGGCACCGGAACCTGAATTTGTCAGTCAAATAGAACAGATCGTTATGCACTATGATGGTGTATTAGGTATTCATGACCTGATCGTACATAATTATGGCCCAGGACGTCTGATGATTTCCCTGCATGCAGAGGTTCCAGCTTCCGGCAACATATTAAAACTTCACGATATGATTGATCTGATTGAACACCAGCTCCGGAAAGAATTAAAATGTGATGCCGTAATACACATGGATCCAATCATGAATGATGATCCTGAAACAATGCAGCTAAAGCAGGAGGTCAATCATATTATTCGTACGATCGATGATTCTCTTTCCATCCATGACTTTCGTATTGTAAAGGGACCAACACATACAAATCTTATCTTTGATATGGTCGTTCCCTTTTCCTATGCACTGACTGATGCAGAATTAAAGGAACGAATTGATTCATCCATAAAAGAGAGTCATCCTAACTATTATACTGTTATTGAAATCGACAAAAAATATAATTAACTCTTCAAAAGTATCGAATAACCAGCAGGCTGCCATTTTTCACTTCAATGCAGCTTGCCTTTCCTATAAATTCATTGCTTACACCGATTGGAAAGTCATTGCTTATGGCAGCATCCGTCAATGGATATTTTAATCCCCGCAGAAAAACTCCGCTCGCCAGATCCCCCATTGAGAAAACAGCAATCAGCCCCCGTTCATACGGCGGAAAGACGATACTTCCATTTGTGACTACCCTCATTTCATATTCCGGCGCATATAAATGACCAGTACAATTACGTTTACTCAAATAGGTGAGACACTGTATATTGGCAATCGTATGATCGATTCTGCCGCCGGTGCCGCCCAGTAATACAAACTCCTTATAACCTTTTTCCATCCCTATCCGGATAGCGGCAAGCATGTCAGTATCATCTTTTTCCTGCGGCAGCCGTACTACCTTTACCTTATCTGGAATATTTCCATCCATAGAATCAAAATCACCAACAATTAAATGCGGAGCTATTTCTGACCTTTGTAAAAAAAGATACCCTGCATCTGCTGCGATTACATAATCCTGTGCATTGGGTCTTAAGTAGGTATTATTAAATTCTCCAGCGCCTACAATATAGCAGATACCATTTTTTTTCTCATCAAATGACTGATAAGCCAAAACGTTTTCCATCCGATATTTTCTCCTTTACGATGCACTTCATTTGACGTACAATTATTATATTATAACATTTATAGTATGAATTTTGAATGACTCAAATTTTATTCTCATTTACACATTTAAAGATAAAAGGGAGATTCCTATGACGACAATAAGCTTATGTATGATCGTAAAAAACGAGGAGAACGTATTGAGAAGATGTCTTGATTGTCTGAAAGACATTGTCGATGAAATGATCATTGTCGATACCGGTTCTACTGATAAAACAAAAGAAATTGCTGCTACTTATACAGATAAAATCTACGATTATGAATGGAATAATAATTTTTCTGATGCAAGAAACTTTGCCTTTTCAAAAGCAACGATGGAATACATCTACAGTGCTGATGCAGATGAACTTCTCGATAAAGCAAATATTCAGAAATTTATGAATCTCAAGGCTGTGCTTTTACCTGAAATTGAAATCGTACAAATGATATACTGTAACCAGTTGCAATTCAATACCACTTATAATTATGATGAAGAATACCGCCCAAAATTATTTAAACGTTTGCGGACTTTCCGCTTTGTAGAGCCTATCCATGAAACAATTGCCATGGAACCAGTCGTATTTGACAGCGATGTTCGAATTATCCATATGCCGGAAAATAATCATGCTTCCAGAGATTTACAGTATTTTATGGAGATGCATAAGAACGGAATTCCATTGTCAGAACACTTGCACAATATGTATGCAAGAGAACTATTTATATGTGGGGATATGGAAGATTTTTTAGCAGCAATTCCTACCTTTGAAGCAACCTTATCGGATGCTTCCCGATCTATTGATGAAATTCAGGAAGCAACCTGTATCATAGCAAGAGCCGCACGTCTTCAAGGTGATACACATCTATTTTTTACAAACGCTTTGAAAACCGTTGTCTGCGGCAGCTGTTCTGAAATATGTTATGAGTTGGGCGAATACTATTTTGCCTGCAATGAGTTAGACAATGCTTGCATCTGGTACCAAAATGCTGCTTTTGAAACAGAATGCATTCTGGATATCCGTATAAAAAATATATTCGCACTGAAAGGGCTTAGTAAATGCTATAAAGCTGTTGGTAATCTCGAGGAAGCAGCAAAATACGAGGCACAAATACTTACTCTCTCTTAATTATTGCGGAACAGCCCATTCCACCACCGACACAGAGTGTTGCAAGACCTGTCTTGGCATCTTGTTTTATCATCTCATGAATTAAAGTAACAAGAATACGGCATCCGGATGCACCTACCGGATGTCCGAGCGCAATAGCACCACCATTTACATTTAATTTATTAAGATCAATTCCAAGATCATGTCCTACCGCAACTGATTGTGCTGCAAATGCTTCATTCGCTTCAATCAGATCAAAATCTTCTATCTTCATTCCCGTTTTAGCCATAACTTTTCTGGTAGCTGCCACCGGACCTATTCCCATAATAGAAGGCTCTACACCTGCTAATTCACCGCCAATCCAGGTAGCCAATGGTGTTACACCAAGTTCTTTTGCTTTCTCCTCGCTCATAACGATAATTGCCGCCGCGCCATCATTAATACCAGATGCATTAGCTGCTGTTACTTTTCCATCCTTTTTAAAGCAGGAACGCAATCCTGAGATGCTTTCTGCCGTAACACCTGCACGTGGTCCTTCATCCGTATCTACTATTACCGTTCCCTTTTTGTTCTTTATTTCTACCGGTACAATCTCATCCTTGAATCTCCCCGCCTTCATAGCTGCTTCACATTTTTGCTGGCTGCTTGCTGCGAACTCATCTAATTGTTCTCTTGTGAGCCCCCACTGTTCGCAGATATTCTCTGCGGTAATTCCCATATGATATCCTTTGAATGCGTCTGTTAGTGCATCTTTCATAAGTGCATCCTCCATCACTGCATTACCCATACGATATCCAAAACGTGCCTTATCTAATATCCAAGGTGCCTTTGACATATTTTCAACACCACCGGCTACCATAATATCCGCATCACCACATGCGATTAATTTTGCTGCCAGATTCACACAATGTAAACCAGAACCACATAAGACATTAATGGTCGTAGCAGGAATCTCAACTGGTAAACCTGCGTTTACAGCTGCCTGTCTTGCAACATTCTGCCCTTGACCGGCTTGGATTACACAGCCCATATATACTTCATCCACCTGTTCCGGTTTCACGCCCGCTCTTTTGAGTGCTTCCTTGATCACAATAGTTCCCAATTCTGCTGCCGGAACAGTACTTAACGCTCCGCCCATAGTACCGATTGCGGTGCGGCATGCGCCTGCTAATACTACTTTTCTTTCCATTTTTAATTCCTCCGTTAATTTTTTAACTATCTATATGCATCATACCACTCCTGTCTTTCTATTTCAATCTTTTTGCTCGATTCCTTTATCGCATTTAATAACCAATCGCGTTTTTCGGGCATACAGAAGCACATTTACCGCATTGAATGCAATCCGGATGACTTAAAATATTACCCTTGTACTCATAAGGTACGATTCCCAACGAACACTTTTTTTCACACATTTTACATGACACGCAGTTACTGGATACCTTTAGGACATTTTTATGCTTTCTTATTTTTGATATCATGGAAGAGATTGTTCCCATTGGACAGAAATGACACCATGTTCTATGATTATAAAAGAAGGAAAGTACTATCCCAATGATAGTGGTTATCACAATCATTCTATAAAATACAAAACCAATTCCATATGGATTGCCCCAGTTTTTTTGAATGCCAAGTGTAAACATTGTCATCATTCCGACAAAAACTATGATTCTGAAATAATATGACTTTATGATACCGGGAACTTTCTTATTATTACTGAATTTAGAAAGCACATTATCGTAAAAATTTCCTCTGGGGCATAAATTTCCGCACCAGAATCTTCCCTTGAAAATAGATACTAATATGGGAGCCAGCATACAAATGATTGCAGCAAGTGCAAATCTGAAGTCAAATAGGCTTAAAATAACAAAAGCGATTAACACGACATACGAATATTTTTTCCATAAGTGAAATATTTTTTTCATATCACTTTTCCTCATTTCTTAAATTGGTTTTTTTTAAGTTCGAATTGTCAGCGTTGAAAGAGACTTTTATATTACGCCAACAAAAAGTATTATAACAATTTATACAATATTATCTGTGACTATATCACTTATCATAAACCAAACAAAGAAAGCGCCTTTGGTTTTCTCATACCAAAGACGCTCTATACGACATGATTCATATTTATGAATGTCACATTTTATAAATTATTGATTCCTTATGATTCATTGGATAATCTGATAAATTCCTCTAATCTTGATTTTGCTTTGCCGCTGTCAATCAATTCTTCTGCCATTCTGACGCCGGCTTCCACCGTTTCGCATTTACCTGCAACATAAAGTGCCGCACCTGCATTGATAACGACTGCATTTCTCTGTGGTCCTTTATCCCCATTCAGTATAGACATAGCAATTGCTGCATTTTCTGCAGGCATGCCTCCGACCAGATCTTCTTTTTTGCACTTTGTAAATCCGAATTGTTCCGGTTCAATCACATATGATTTGAATTCTCCATTATGGATCTCACAAACACTTGTAGGAGCACTCATGGAAATTTCATCTAATTTATCCTGACCATATACCACCATAGCCTTCTTTACGCCCAGATTAGATAATACTCTCGCCAGCGGTTCTATCAATGCTTCTTCATAGACCCCCATGACTTGCATATTGGCACCAGCCGGGTTGGCAAGTGGTCCTAAAATATTAAAGATGGTTCTGATTCCAAGTTCTTTTCTGACTGGTCCTACATATTTCATTGCAATATGATAGTTTTGTGCAAATAAGAAACAAATCCCTATTTTCTTAAGAATGTCAGCACTCTTCTCAGGTGTTACTGATATGTTAACGCCCAACGCTTCCAGTACATCTGCTGCCCCTGATTTACTGGAGGCTGCCCGATTACCATGTTTTGCTACCGGCACACCACCTGCCGATATCACAATAGATGATGTTGTTGAAATATTAAAAGAGTTAGATCCGTCTCCACCAGTCCCTACAATCTCCAGAACCTCCATATCGTGCAACAGCTTGACACAATGATTTCGCATCTCCTCTGCTGATGCCGTAATTTCATCTATTGTCTCACCCTTCATACTGAGTGCTGTAAGATAGGCACTTTTTTGCACCTCGCTAGCCTCTCCACTCATAATTTCATTCATAACTTCTTTTGCTGTCTCATAACTCAAATCTTCTTTTTTTGCAAGCTTCTGAATTGCTTCTCTAATCATATCCTTTTCCTCCTGCACTATTATGATTTCGTCTGTCAATTCAGCGAGTTTCTCATAGCTGTCGCGGCAGTCGCCAAAAGCAAGCTAGCTTGCTTTTGGCTCGTTACTCGCGCAAAAAAACGTCCCTGACAGACTACTGGAATCTGTCAAGGACGGTCTATAATCTTTCCGCGGTGCCACCTTGATTCACGATATTATCGTACACTCTGAGGATACTAACATATCCCTGACAACTAACGTATGTCTTCACGTCACGGATACTAAGGAGACCTGATTCTATCTCCGGTTGACCATGCCCTCCGTGGTCCATTTAACAAACTGCGTTCTGCCAAACTCCCATCATTGTCCGGCTCTCTGTAAGTGCACGACTTGTTTTTATCTCCACATCATCGGTTTAAATTATTAAAGTATCTTAATTATAATCCCTGTTTTCATAAAATGCAATCCCTAATTTAAGATTTTTCCATCCGTACTAATGGTAACTACCTGCCATGGAAGAAATTTACCACTATTTTGTATGGCAGTCTTTGCCGCATATTCTATACCTCCGCAGCATGGTACTTCCATTCTTACAATTGTGACACTCTTAATATCATTTCGACTTATGATTTCAGTCAATTTTTCTGTGTAGTCTCCTTCATCCAGCTTTGGACATCCAATTAGTGTAATACGGTTTTTGATAAACTTATTGTGAAAATCTCCATATGCATATGCTGTACAATCTGCTGCAATTAACAGATTAGCTCCATTAAAATAACCAGCATTCGGTGCTACCAGTTTTATTTGCACCGGCCATTGTGATAATTCCGACTGCGCCGGTGCGTATAAGTAAACAGTTTTTGAAGCACCTTCTTCCCTGTTATCCTGTGTAATTTCCTGCATTTTATCTCTATTAATTGCTCGCGCCTGTGAACCAGGACATCCACATGCCAATACACTTTCCTGTTGTTTCTTATTGGCTTGAACAGCCGCTTCATCATAGGCCGCTGCCTCTCGCTCTACGAAGCGAATTGCATCTGTTGGACAGACAGGCAGACAATCACCCAAACCATCACAGTAATCGTCACGCATTAGCTTTGCTTTGCCATTTACCATTGCAATCGCTCCTTCATGACACGCCTTTGCACATGCCCCACAACCATTACATTTATCTTCATTAATTTCTATAATTTTTCTTAACATTTTTCATCCTCCATCTGATTTACTCAAACAACGATTCCTCTTGTTCTGTAACTTTCTATTTGACTTGTTACGTACATCATATTACAATATCAATATAATTTCCGTTGTTATTACAACAAAATTTATGATGCCACAAAATATTATTATTAGGAGCGCAGACAGATGATGGAAATCAATACAAAAATATTAAAAAATTCACTTTTATTTCAGGGAATTGATGAGACTGATATTTCATCCGTATTATCTTGTATGTCAGCTACTCCCATCAATTATCAGAAGGGCAATTTTATCTTTCGAAGCGGTGACACAACTGATTCTGTCGGAATGGTGCTTACTGGATGTGTTCATATCATAAAAGAAGATTTCTGGGGGAATCGCACTATCCTGATGGAAGCTGCTGCGGGAAAATTATTTGGAGAAACGTATGCAAGTCTTCCTAATCTTCCATTGGAAGTCAGCGTCGTGGCTGTTGAGCCTTGTACAATTCTCTTTCTAAATATGAATAAGATTATGACTTTGTGCAGTAATACCTGCTCTTTCCACACAAAACTGATTAAAAATATGATTTCTATCTTCGCACATAAAAATCTTTTGCTTACTCAGAAAATGGAGCATACTTCAAAAAGATCCACCCGGGAAAAATTACTTTCTTATCTCTCCGGTGAATCTATTAAGAACTCCAGTTCATCTTTTGAAATTCCTTTTAACAGACAGCAGCTGGCTGATTATCTGGCTGTTGACCGAAGTGCTATGTCAAACGAGCTCAGTAAGCTGCGTGAGGAAGGAGTAATAGAATATCGGAAAAACCTGTTTCATTTAAAATAGATTTACTCTTTTCATAAACGATCGATTTATTGGCTATTTTAAAGGTATCTTAGGCAGATTCCATTTATAATAGGTAGATAGCATTCGTATCACAAATATTACAAGGATTCCTGCCATGGTAGAAATTCCTTCCGAAGTTCCCAGGGCCTGACAGATAAGATAACTGATTCCTCCCAAGATTGCCGCAACTGCATAAATATACTTAGAAAAAATCATAGGTGTTCTTCCTACAATGATATCTCTGATCAAGCCTCCGCCAACACCTGTTATCATACCTAAAAATACAAGCAGAAATTTATTGTAACCAAATCCTGTGTTGATCGCTATCTGAATTCCAAATATGGAAAAAACACCAAGACCAATTGCATCAAATACATTATTAATCGTCTCAATGGTTTTTACATTTTTTCTATAATATTCTCTGGTTACATATACCACAATAAATACTAAAATAGAAGTCGTCACAGATATGGCGATGCATTTATAATTTTCAAACATTTGTGGTGGTAATTTACCAATTAGAATATCACGCGTAACACCTCCACCCAATGATGTCATGACACTTACAAAGATAACGCCAAATAGATCTAATTTCTTATCAATAGCAACCATAGCACCCGATATAGAAAATGCAACTACACCGATCATTTCTAAGATACTCAAAACTTGATGCATATCTAATAGATTCATATGTAAACTCCCGACTATGTAAATACTTTAGCTATTATCATACCATTATTTGAATAAAAAATGAAGAAAAACCCTAAAACTAAGCGTCTTAGGGTTTTAGAATCCGTATTATATTAAGAAATACAGCTTAATTCTTATTTCCAGTTAACGATTTTTCCAAATTCTGGTTTCAGAGCGGCTCCTCCAACTAATCCACCATCGATATCTGGCTGTGTAAATAATTCCGGAGCTGTAGCTGCATTTACAGAACCGCCGTACTGAATACGAATGGCTGCTGCTGTTGCTTCATCATAGATCTCAGCAATACATTCACGGATTCCTTTACATACTTCCTGTGCCTGCTCTGTTGTAGCTGTCTTACCTGTTCCGATAGCCCAGATCGGTTCATAAGCGATAACTGATGTTTTGGCCTGATCTGCTGTAACATTTAGGAATCCAACTTTAACCTGTTGACGGATGAAATCCATAGTAACACCTTGTTCTCTTTGGTCTAATGACTCACCGCAGCACATAATAGGTGTAATACCATGTTCAAAAGCCTTTAACATTTTTTTGTTCACAGTTTCGCTTGTTTCAGCAAAGTATTCTCTTCTTTCTGAGTGTCCAAGTACCACATATTTTACTCCAACATCTGTTAACATAGCTGGAGAAATCTCGCCTGTGAATGCGCCTTTTTCTTCAAAATACATATTTTCAGCACCGATCTGGATATTAGAACCCTTAGCTGCTTCCATTGCAGGAATAATGTCGATTGCTGGTACACAGAATATAACATCAGCATCCTCTGTTGCTACTAATGGTTTTAATGTATTTACTAATTCAACTGCTTCGCTTGGAGTCATGTTCATTTTCCAGTTACCAGCGATAATCTTTTTTCTTGCCATGATTATAAATCTCCTTCATTAATTGTTTTTATTAGAATCGTTTATTTATCGTTAGCTGCTGCTACACCCGGCAACTCTTTTCCTTCTAAGAATTCAAGAGATGCTCCGCCGCCTGTTGAGATATGGGTCATCTTGTCACCAAAGCCTAATTGGTTAACAGCTGCTGCCGAATCACCACCACCGATGATTGTTGTCGCGTCTGTTTCAGCCAGAGCTTTTGCTACAGCGATTGTTCCTTTAGCAAGAACCGGATTTTCAAAAACACCCATCGGTCCATTCCAAACAACTGTCTTAGCAGATTTAACAGCATCTGCATACATAACTGCTGCTTTTGTTCCGATGTCAAGTCCCATCATACCAGCAGGAATATTATCTGATTCTACATTTACTGCCTCAATTTCAGCATCAATTGGATTTGGAAATTCTTTTGCTGCTGCTGTATCAATTGGTAGAAGAAGGTTTTTACCAAGCTTTTCAGCTTTTGCCATCATTTCTTTGCAGTATTCCAGTTTCTCATCATCAACTAATGAACTTCCGATTTCATATCCTTTTGCTTTTAAGAATGTGAACGCCATACCGCCACCAATGATTAATGTGTCACATTTCTCCAGTAAGTTAGAGATAACGTTTAATTTATCAGCAACTTTAGCACCGCCAAGAATTGCAACGAAAGGTCTTACCGGATTTTCAACTGCATTTCCAAGGAAATCTATTTCTTTTTGCATTAAGTATCCAACAACCGCCGTATCTACTAATTGAGCAACTCCAACATTTGAACAGTGAGCTCTGTGGGCAGTACCAAATGCATCATTTACGAATACATCACAAATAGAAGCAAGTTCTTTAGAGAACGCTTCCCCATTCTTTGTCTCTTCAATTCTATAACGTGTATTTTCTAGTAATACAACATCACCGTCTTTCATTGCTTCAACAGCTACTTTTGCATTTACTCCAACAACTTCTGCGTCTGCTGCAAATTTTACTTCTTGTCCCAGTAATTCTGATAATTTTACAGCAACAGGAGCTAATGATAATTCTGGTTTTGGTTCTCCCTTAGGTTTTCCAAGATGAGAGCAAAGAATTACTTTACCGCCATCTGCGATTAATTTTTTGATTGTAGGAAGTGCTGCTGTAAGTCTGTTTATATCTGTGATAGCGCCATTTTTCAAAGGCACGTTAAAATCACATCTGCAAAGAACACGTTTTCCTTTAACATTAATATCATCTACTGATTTTTTGTTTAATGACATGTGTATGTCCTCCTTATTGTTATTTTTCTTGATCGAAATGAATACAACAATTTACTTTACATAGAAAATGGATCCGATCCTATGGACCGGACCCATCTTAGGATCTTACTTTATATTCAAGTATTCCCGAATTATGCTAATTCTGAGAAGAATTTGATTGTACGAACCATCTGGCTTGTGTATGAATTTTCATTGTCATACCATGAAACAACTTGTACTTGTGTGTTTCCATCTTCCATTTTTGATGCCATAGTCTGTGTTGCATCAAATAATGAACCAAATCTCATACCAACGATATCGCTGGATACTAATTGTTCTTCTGTGTATCCGTAAGATTCTGTTGTAGCTGCTTTCATAGCTGCATTGATTTCATCTACAGTAACAGCGCCTTTTACAACAGCTACCAAGATTGTAGTAGAACCTGTTGGGGTTGGTACACGTTGAGCAGATCCGATTAATTTTCCGTTTAATTCTGGAATAACTAAACCGATTGCTTTCGCTGCGCCTGTTGAGTTAGGAACGATATTGATAGCTGCTGCACGAGATCTTCTTAAGTCACCGTTTCTTTGTGGTCCGTCAAGAGTCATCTGATCTCCTGTATAAGCATGAATTGTGTTCATGATACCTGATTGAATTGGAGCTAACTTGTTCAATGCATCTGCCATAGGAGCTAAGCAGTTTGTTGTACAAGAAGCAGCAGAGATAATTGTATCTTCAGCTTTTAATGTTTCGTGGTTTGTGTTGAAAACGATTGTAGGAAGGTCATTTCCTGCTGGAGCAGAAATAACAACTTTACGAGCACCTGCATTGATGTGCGCTTGTGCTTTCTCTTTTGATGTATAGAATCCTGAACATTCTAAAACAACATCAACTTTTAATTCTCCCCATGGGCAATTATTTGCATCTGGGAATTTATAGATTTTAATTTCTTTTCCATCAACTGTAATAGAATCTTCTCCAGCTGTAACTTTATCAGCCATTGCATATGTTCCCTGTGATGAATCATATTTTAATAAGTGTGCTAACATTTTAGGGCTTGTTAAGTCATTGATTGCCACTACTTCATATCCTTCTGCACCGAACATCTGTCTGAATGCAAGACGACCAATACGGCCAAAACCATTGATTGCTACTTTAACTGCCATTTGTAATTCCTCCTAGAATTAAATAAATATTTTTTTATGAAAATCATATATTATATGATTGTCAAATTTTTATCAGCACGTTTATTTTACAAGGTTCAGTAGAAAAATTCAAGATGTATTTTCAAAAATCTTATTAAATTTTAGTGAATAATGGAAAATGCGCCTATCTTGAATCATTTTTTTTGCTTTTTTTATCAGAATCAGTTACACTCTAACTATGATTTTACGAAACAAAATAGGAGGAAGTTACTATGGCACTCACATCTGATTTTCATTTACATTCTAATTTTTCGGGCGATTCCACCGCTAATATGGAGGATATGATTCTTGCTGGAATTCAAAAGGGACTTACTCATATGTGCTTTACTGAACATCATGATATCGATTATGTATACGAAGATAATCAGGTACCTGTTTTCCTGCTCAATGTAGATTCCTATCTTTATGATCTTGCTACACTAAAGGAAAAATATAGTAATCAAATTCAAGTTTTATTTGGTGTTGAGCTTGGTATTCAGACACATATTAAAAAAGAACTACTGATATTTGCCAGAGGACATGAATATGACTTCATCATCGCTTCTGCACATATCTGCCATGGAAAAGATCCGTACTATCCAGGTTTCTTTGAAGGACGTACGGCCCAGGAGGCATATGATGAATACTTTTCCGCTATTATTGAAGATATCAAAGCCTTTCACAATTATGACGTTTTTGGTCATCTGGATTATGTTGTCCGCTACGGGAAAAACAAGAATACGGATTATTCTTATGCACAACATGCAGATAAGATTGATGAAATTTTGAGACTGCTGATTGAACACGAAAAAGGAATTGAACTAAATACCGGCGGTTTTCGCGCCGGTTTGAAGGAACCTAACCCAAGTGTTGATATTATAAGGCGTTATAAAGAACTGGGCGGTGAACTTATTACTGTTGGTTCAGATGCCCATAAACCAGAAGATATTGCAGGCGATTTTGACAAGGCTTCTGACATCTTAAAATCATTGGGATTCAAATACTATTGTATCTATGAAAACCGCTTGCCTGAGTTCAAAATACTATAAAACGGCAAATGAGTTTGCTGTGGAAGAAGTTTCCTATAAGGATTAGGCTGTCAAAAGCTTGTTAGCATATTTGAGTTCGTCAATTTGCACAATTTAGGTTATTAAAAATTAATACACAACATAGTTCATTCGCAACACGCTCCCGCTTGGATTCAGCACGCAATGGTACATAAGACCATAAAATACATGGTCAAGTACCCGCGGCTTCATACAGTTGCTCACCAAACTATGTTGTGCATCAATTGTGATATTGCAAGCATATGTGCAAATTGACGAAGCCAAGTTCTATGATAGGCTTTTGACACCCTAATCCTATAAGCTAAAAGAGGCTATCACACTGATATGGCGCCCCATCACAACCTAAACGGTTTATCACTAAACAGTCTAAAATGAAATAGCAGCGAATGGTTATCCATAAAGAGACCGTTTTGACGCCATCGGTACTTAGTTTGTGGCAGATAAAATCTGTCACGAACTTATGTACCGCTATGAGCGGCAATCGAGTGAGAACGTGTCTTCTGTTGGATAAACCATTCACTGCTATTGTCTTTATAACTTTAGGTGATAAACTTATACACCTGAAAAGGGGCGCCGCTATGATATCCTCATTTTTAGACTAGTTAAAGGATTGTTCCACCGCCAAGTACATATTCGCCTTCATAAAAAACTACTGCCTGTCCCGGTGTAATAGCTCTGACCGGTTTATCAAAGGTACATTTGACTTTTTCATTGTCTATCCGTTCTATCAGGCACATACCGCCGCGATGACTGTAACGAATCTTTGCTAATACTTTCCTCGGTCCGGTTAGATTTTCAATTGACATAAAATTCAAATCCGTACAGATTAATTCCGTTCCAAATACATCTTCATTTTCACCAATAACGACTTCATTCGTATCCGGACGAATCTCAGTTACAAATACAGGATGTCCAAGTGCAAGATTTAATCCCTTCCTTTGCCCCACCGTATAATGAGTGATTCCTTTATGACGTCCTAAAATCTCCCCGTCCACTGTCAAAAAATTCCCGGTACCCGGGACCTTGCCGGCTGCAGCCTCGTCAATGAACCCTGCATAATCATTGTCCGGAATAAAACAGATTTCCTGACTATCCGGTTTGTGCGCCACCGGTAATTGCATTTCTTTTGCGATATTTCGAATCTCATCCTTTGTATACTCACCAACAGGCATCATAGTATGTGCCAGTTGATACTGCGTCAGATTATATAATGCATAAGTCTGGTCCTTATCCGCCGTTGCTGACATACGAAGCGCATATCTTCCATTTGACAGTTGGTCTACTCTTGCATAATGCCCGGTTGCAATATATTCTGCTCCAATTGCCAGACTCCTCTGCAAGAGTGATTCCCATTTTACGTAGCGGTTACATGCAATGCATGGATTCGGTGTTCTTCCCTTCAAATACTCTTCTACAAAATAATCCATCACATTTTCTTTGAATTCCCTTTTAAAATTCATGACATAATATGGAATCTCAAGTGCCTGTGCTACGCGTCTCGCATCATCCACTGCAGACAGTCCACAACAGCCGCCATTTTCTTCTTTGACAGCTTCTTCTTCATCCTGCCATATCTGCATCGTAACGCCCACAACATCATAGCCCTGCTTTTTTAACAAATAGGCTGCCACTGAGGAGTCAACACCTCCGGACATTCCTACTACGACTTTTTTACTCATCTGACAATCTCCATTTAAGTTCAATTTGAGTAACACGCTTTGCACGTTTCTCAAGTTGAATCATACTTTCATTTTTTTATAGAAGTATATCATTACCCCCCTAAGACTGTCCAATTAATATTCCTCCACTATTGTTTCCTCTTCTCCCTCGTGAATATCCGTTTTCGGTCTGCTTAATCCTTCTATCATAATCTGGTTCTTATCTGCATAATCCCAAAGAGCTGCATGGATTGCTTCTTCTGCAAGCAAAGAACAATGTACTTTAACAGGCGGTAATCCATCCAAAGCTTCCATAACAGCTTTATTGGTTACTTGCATAGCCTCTTTAATACTCTTTCCGATTACTAATTCTGTTGCCATACTGCTTGTTGCGACTGCTGCACCACATCCAAATGTCTTAAACTTACAATCCTTAATAATTTGATTTTCATCTATATCCAGATAAATGCGCATAATATCTCCACATTTTGCATTTCCGACCGTACCTACACCACTTGCATTTTCTATTTCACCCAGATTTCTGGGATTGTTAAAATGATCCATTACTTTTTCACTATACATATGCTTTACTCCTTTTTCGTATTTTTAATAAAATCTTCATATAATGGTGACATTTTTCTAAGATATGCAACGATTTCTTTTATCCTGTCAACTGTAAAATCGATCTCTTCCTTTGTATTTTCCTCACTCAAGGTAAGTCTTAACGACCCATGTGCGATCTCATGTGGCAGTCCGATCGCCAGCATCACATGTGACGGATCCAATGATCCTGAGGTACATGCGGAACCACTGGAAGCACAGATTCCTTCCATATCCAATTTTATCAGCAGTGATTCTCCTTCAATAAATTGAAAGCTGAAATTCACGTTGTTCGGAAGTCTCTTCTTCTCATCACCGTTCAACCTGCAATACGGGACCTCTTCTTTGATTCGGGCAATCATATAATCACGTAACTCCATTTCTTTTTTTGCCTTATCTTCCATTATTGCAAATGCCCGTTTTGAAGCAGCGCCCATTCCGACAATCCCTGTTACATTTTCTGTTCCTGCTCTTCTACCTCTTTCCTGTTGTCCGCCATGCACATAAGAACGTATTTTCACACCTTTTCTAATGTATAAAAAACCAATTCCTTTTGGTCCATTCAATTTATGTCCACTCGCACTCAACATATCTATGTGATATTCTTCAATATCAATAGGAACCTGCCCATATGCCTGTACTGCATCTGTGTGAAATAATACTCTGCGCTGATGAGCGATCTGACCTATTTCTTTTATAGGCTGTAAGGTCCCAATCTCGTTATTCGCAAACATAATGGATATCAGTATCGTATCTGGACGAATTGCCTTTTCTAAATCGTCTATCTTGACTATTCCATTTTCATCAACATCTATATAGGTAATATCATACCCTTGTTTTTCCAGATAATTACATGTATGAAGAATAGCATGATGTTCAATCTTTGACGTAATAATATGTTTTCCTTTTGCTGCATAAGCATCTGCTGTTGCCTTCAAAGCCCAATTATCAGCTTCTGAACCGCCTGCCGTAAAATAAATCTCATTTGTTTCAACACCTAATGTCTTGGCAATTGTCTCACGTGCATTTGTAACTGCTTTTTTACTTTCTCCCGCCAGAGAATAAATACTGCTTGGATTCCCATAGTATTCAGTAAAATAAGGAAGCATTGCCCCTACCACTTCAGGTGCGGTTCTTGTTGTGGCTGCATTATCTAAATAAATCACTTTTTCCATGATAATTCCTCCAATCTATGTCTTTCTATGATTTGTATTATTTTGAGATATATTTAATTCCTAGTAAACCACTTCGGATTTAGTAATTGCATAATAACACTCCTTTTTTGTTCTGTCAATATTTCAATTTACATATATATGAATAAATAAAAAAAAGCGGATCATTATGCGTAAAACAACACCACTTATTACCGGAACAATTATACTGACCGTTACTGGTCTTATTACTCGCATCATAGGTTTTTTCTACCGCATCTTTTTATCAAAAACCTTTGGTGAAGAGGGAATGGGAATTTATCAGCTCATTGCACCTGTTCTGGCACTCTCCTTTTCTTTTTGCGTTGCGGGCATACAAACCTCTATATCAAAATACATAGCAAGTGAACCTTCCACGCACAATTATAAATACTCTTTCCACGTTCTATTGAGCGGCATAGGCCTCTCTATGATATTATCACTTTTTTTGAGTAATATTATATATCTGTATTCTGTACCGATTGCAACCTATATGCTGCTGGAAGTACGCTGTGCTCCTTTACTTCGTATCATTGCTCTTTCTATCCCCTTTGCTTCTCTGCATTCTTGCATCAATGGATATTTTTACGGAATCAAAAAAGCCAGTCTTCCGGCAGTCACGCAATTAGCAGAACAGATCGTGCGTGTAGGAACTGTTTATTATTTATATTATTTAAGTCAGCAAAAAGGATATCTCTTAACCATTAATTGTGCAGTTATCGGACTTGTACTTGGTGAGATTATGTCCATGCTGATCAGTATCATTGCTATTTATATACGGTTTTTTCATGTACGCAGCCAGATATCACTTCCTTCTATTAGCGAATATTATACAGCCAGCGGAAACATTTTTTCGCTGGCCGCTCCACTGAGTGCGAATCGTATTATTTTAAACCTCCTGCAAAGTATAGAAGCAGTTTATATCCCAAATTCTCTGATGAAACACGGTCTATCGTCAGAAGCTGCTCTTAGTATTTACGGTGTGCTTACCGGCATGGCCTTACCTCTTATTTTATTTCCAAGTGCGATTACCAATTCTTTATCTGTAATGCTGCTCCCTACCATTTCCGAGGCTGAAGCAGTTGGTAATGCTAAAAGAATCAAACATGCCGTGGATAAAAGTATTCAGTACTGTCTGATTCTGGGCATTGTTTGTACCTGCGGTTTTCTGCTATTCGGTAACTATCTCGGATATCTTTTATTTTCCAGCAATGCCGTTGGTAATTATATCAGAACACTTAGCTTTATTTGTCCATTCATCTACATCTCAACTACCCTGGGAAGTATCCTGCATGGCCTTGGGAAAACTAACCTGACTTTTTGTTTTTCACTGATCACTCTATCCATCCGTCTGCTTTTTGTATTCTTTGCCATACCAGTTTTGGGAATTCAAGGATATCTGTGGGGATTACTGATCAGTCAATTACTACATACCTGGTTACATATCATTGCATTAAAAAAAATTATATAAAATTGTTTCTATTTCTGTTGCTATAAATTCCTAACGCCGAATAGTAACTCCCTAAGTCCGAATAGTAACATTCTTGCGCTGACTTGACATATATACTATAATGAATATGTTTGACAAAAAATGAGTGGCAAACTAGTACAAAGTAAAGTTTAAGGGTTACAGTGTACTATTTGTCAATTCATATAAACTACTAAGGAGATAAACATGGGATTTCATTTTATTAAAAAACTTCCAACACCAGAAGAAATTCGTGAACAATACCCGCTTCCAGCCGAATTGGTTACGATCAAAGAAAAAAGAGATCAGGAAATAAAAGATGTTATTACAGGAAAATCAAATAAATTCTTAGTCATCATCGGACCATGTTCCGCTGATAACGAAGATTCTGTCTGCGACTACATTAATCGCCTTGCCCGTATCAATGAAAAGGTAAATGACAAACTGATCCTGATTCCAAGAATCTATACAAATAAGCCCCGGACTACAGGCGAGGGCTATAAAGGGATCGTTCATCAGCCCGATCCGGAGAAGAAGCCAGATTTTTTGCAAGGTTTGATCGCTATGAGAAAAATGCATATCCGCGCAATTGAAGAAACAGGTCTTACTGCAGCTGATGAGATGCTTTATCCTGAAAACTGGGGATATGTATCAGACATTCTTTCTTATGTAGCCATTGGAGCACGCTCCGTTGAAGATCAACAGCATCGATTGACCGTAAGCGGATTTGATGTGCCGGCCGGTATGAAGAATCCTACCAGCGGTGACTTTTCTGTGATGCTGAATTCCGTATATGCTGCACAGCATCCGCATTCCTTCATCTATCGCGGATTTGAAGTAAACACTTCCGGTAATGAACTTGCACATACGATACTTCGCGGTGCAGTCAGCAAACATGGGAACTCAGTTTCTAACTATCATTATGAGGACTTAAATCGACTTCTTGAAATGTATGGCACTATGGATTTGAAATACCCTGCAGCAATTATTGATACCAATCATGCAAATTCAAATAAGCAATTTGAGCAACAGATTCGTATTATAAAGGAAGTTATGCATAACCGTAAATTAAACCCTGATATCCGTGCCCTTGTAAAGGGAGCTATGATTGAAAGCTATATAGAAGAAGGCTGTCAAAAAGTTGGTGGCGGAATCTATGGAAAATCTATTACAGACCCTTGTCTTGGTTGGAAAGCAAGTGAGCAGCTCATTTATGATATTGCTGACAATGAATAACGTACTATAAATGAAAGTAAGGCTCATCCTCTTGGATGAGCCTTTGCATATACTTCTCTTATCTTATTATGATTTAGGTTCGCATAAATCTGCGTTGTAGAAATATCAGAATGTCCCAACATCTCCTGTACGCTTCTAAGATCTGCTCCATTTTCAACCAAATGGGCTGCAAATGAATGTCGAATCGTATGCGGTGTAATATCTGCTACAATTCCTGCTTTTTTTGCATAAAATTTTATCAGCTTCCAAAACCCCTGCCGGCTCATAGCTTGTCCTGAACAATTTACAAAAAGTATGTCCTCATTTTTATCTGTTATAATATTTTCTCTTGCATAATTTAAATATGATAACAGTGCTTTTTTAGCTTCTGCTCCAAATGGTATTACACGCTCCTTATGCGCATCTTTGCATACAATGAATCCCATCTGCAGATTCACATCCGACATGGTTAATGATATCAGCTCTGTCACTCTGATTCCTGTCGCATAAAGCAATTCCAACATTGCTTTATCGCGAAGCTCCTTTGGCATATCACCTTGCGGCTGATCTAAAAGCTTAAAAACCTCTTCCGTAGATAATATTTCAGGTACCTTTTTCTCGATTTTAGGTGACTTTAATACTTCAGATACATCTTCAGTTGTAATTCCCTCTTTTATCAAAAAATGATAAAAAGCCTTTATTGATGCAATATTCCTAGATACAGTTGCAGCGGCGAACTTATTTTTTTCCAAATATAAAATGTAAGAATTTAAATTCGTAGTTGTAACTTTTCCAGCTTCTGTTATTCCTTGTTCTTCCAAGAAATGCCCCATCTTACTCAAATCTCGCTTATATGAAAGTTCAGTATTCCTAGACGTTGCTTTCACATTATGTAAATAAGAAATAAATGCTTTAATCTCCTGCTCCATTTAATACCAAACCCTTCCCCACAAATTATAATGCTATCTCAAAGCGTCTAGCTAATATTATAATAAGAAAATTAAAGAAAAGCAATTAGTATTTTCCTTATGTTTTAAACGTTTTTTGGAGTTTTTTAATAAAAGCACAACATGTCGTCAAGCCTATTTTTGAATTGTACAACATCTTGTAAAAATAGTTATTAAAAATATTTTACATAATTTTTAATAAAGTTACCATTTTTGTCACAACCAGAGGATTGACATAACTTTCAAGCAGAATTCCTATTATGACAACTCCTAGGCTCATTAATATTCTGGAAATTCTTTTGGAAGAGGACGTCGAACCATGTCCATAGAAAGCACTGGATTTCTGCGGAAGGAATAGTATATAACTGATATCTCTGCATTCACTTAATAGACAGTTAAAGGCTGGCACATAAAAAATAACCTGTGGTAATATACAAGCAGCAAATAAAATACTTCCCTTCAATCCAAATCTGTTTATCAATACTGCAATCATAATTCCCATAGAAAATCCATACCATCCAGCAAATAAATGCGCACTGATAAGCCCTATAATTGTTGTCGCCATAATAAATATTAAAATGACTATTTGAAATCGGTTCTGCAGAATTCCAAAAAATAATTTATTGGAATCAATCTGCACATATTGCAATCTCTCCAACGAATAAGTACTAAAATAACCCTCCTGCAGTAATATTGATTGTGCAAATATATTTGTTAAAACAACAGCAATGGTGAATCCAATCATAAATGGATAGAGTAAGCTTGGCTGCCTTTTGTATGTAAGCAAATGCATTTTTTTAGGCATATAATAAAGAGTCCCGCTTTTAACGTTTCTTCAATATATGCCCATTTTTACTTAAAGATACTTATTTTTATATGCAAATATTGCTGATATAGTTTTAGAATCCTGAATAGTTCCATCATATATCATTTTTTCAAGTTCTGCTATCTCATATGCTGCAACATGAATGAACTCATCTTCATCCAAATTCTGACTGCTTGGAATCAGGTTTTTCGCTACATAAATATCAATTCTCTCATTACAGAATGCAACAGTTGTACGGATTGAAATCAGAAATTCCGCCTCTTCTGTCCGATACCCAGTCTCTTCCTCCAGTTCCCGCATAGCCGCAGCCTTTGTAGGTTCATCAATCCCATTTAATCCACCAGCAGGTATTTCTAAGGTATAACGGTCTAATGCATTCCGATATTGCCTCACCATGAGTATTTTTCCATCCTTCGTTACCGGAACAATTGCCGCAGCACCCTTATGAGCAATAAAATCCCATTTCACAATATTTCCATTTGGAACTTGTATGGTATCTTTATAATAATCAATAATGGATCCTTGATAGATTAATTCCCGATTTAACCTTTTAAATTCAATGCTCATTTTAACTCCTTTATACATGCTTTGAATTAAAAATTATTCCTCTTTTATAATTACGCTAATAATTTATTTACACTCACCAATTTAACACACAGCACAAATAGATCAGTTGCTTCTTTCATCTCATCCGGTGTCGGAAACGATGGCGCAATACGGATATTGCTGTCCTTCGGATCATTGCCATATGGATAAGTTGCACCCGCATTTGTTAGTATCACTCCAGCTTCTTTACATTTCTTAACAATTTCTTTAGCACAGCCTTCCATTGCATCAAACGAGATAAAATAACCTCCATTTGGTCTATTCCATACACCTATTTCAAGACCTTGAAGTTCTTTCTCCAAAACAGCTAATACTGCTTCAAACTTTGGTCTTAAAAATTCAGCATGCTTTTTCATATGTTCTATTACGCCTGCACTATTTCTGAAATATCTTACATGCCTTAATTGATTGATTTTATCATAACCTATTGTCTGAATGGTCATTGATTTTTTCATTTCCTTTAAATTTGCCTCTGAAGATGCTATCGCACTTATGCCCCCGCCCGCAAAAATCACTTTTGATGTCGAACAGAATTCATATACCATATCCGGATTACCGGCTTCTTCGCATGCACTAAGAATCTCAACAATCTGATCCTGTTTGTCTTCATATAAATGATGTACGATATAAGCATTATCCCAAAAGATTCTAAAGTCTTTTGCTGCCGGCTGCAATGCTGCGAAACGTCTTACTGTTTCATCTGAGTAAGAGATTCCTTGAGGATTTGAATATTTAGGTACGCACCAAATCCCTTTAATGGCTGCATCTTCCGCAACTAATTTTTCTACCATATCCATATCTGGTCCATCATTATGCATAGGGATATTGATCATTTCAATACCAAAATGTTCTGTAATAGCGAAGTGTCTGTCATAACCAGGGACAGGACACAAGAATTTGACCTTATCCAGTCTACACCAAGGTGTGCTGCCGAGTACACCATGCGTCATGGAACGTGAAACTGTATCATACATAATATTTAAACTAGCATTGCCGCAAATAACAACATGCTCCGGTGATATTTCCATGATATCTGCCATTAATTTCTTTGCTTCCGGAATGCCGTCCAGCAATCCATAATTTCTGCAATCAAACCCTGCTTCTGTCTTTATATTTGAAGAAGAGTTTACGATATCCATGTAATCCATACCCATATCAAGTTGCGTTGCTGCTGGTTTGCCTCTGGACATATCCAAGGTCAACCCCTTTTTCTTAACATCTTCATATTGCCTTTCTAATTGTTCCTTTAGTACTGCCAATTCTTCTCTGCTTAATTCTTTGTACGATTTCATGCTTTCACCATCCTGTTTTATTCCAATCGTTTGTTTCTAAACTTTTTGGAATTATTATTTCATAACCTGCGAATCTCTCATTTATGATAGATTCATGCTCCTCTTTGCATGTCCGTCCCTTGCGTACATTTGTATACCCCAAAGCATACACCTTGCTTATTTTACTACATTTTTTTTTTATATACAAGATATATTATAAAAAAATAGCCAAACCATTGTAAATATATTATTTACAGCGGTTTGACTACAACATAGTTCATAAAGCTAATTAATACCGTTAAAATTATTTTGCATAATCAATGACTCTGCTTTCTCTAATAACGTTAACTTTGATTTGACCAGGATATTCTAACTCTGACTCAATTTGTTTTGAGATGTCACGAGCTAATAATATCATATCAGAATCGCTAATTTGATCTGGAACTACCATAACACGAATCTCTCTACCTGCTTGAATAGCAAATGATTTGTCAACACCTTTGAAATTGTTGGTTATATCTTCTAATTGTCTTAGTCTACTAGTATATGTTTCTAAAGTCTCTCTTCTCGCACCTGGTCGTGCCGCGGAAATAGTATCAGCAGCTTGTACAATACATGCGATTAAAGATTGCGGTTCTACGTCTCCATGATGAGACTCTACTGCGTTAATTACAATCGGTGATTCTTTATATTTTCTACATAATTCAACACCTAACTGAATATGTGAGCCCTCCATTTCATGATCTACGGCCTTACCTATATCATGAAGTAAGCCTGCTCGTTTCGCCATTCTGACATCCAATCCCATCTCTGATGCCAGCAACCCAGAAAGTTGTGCAACTTCGATAGAATGTCTTAATGCATTTTGACCATAACTAGTTCTAAATTTCATCTTACCAAGTAATCTAATTAATTCAGGATGAATACCATGTACGCCAACTTCCAATGTAGCGGCTTCACCTTCCTCTTTAATCATTACTTCGACTTCCTTTTGCGCCTTTTCTACCATTTCTTCAATTCTAGCTGGATGAATACGTCCATCTACAATTAATTTTTCAAGGGCAATTCTTGCAACTTCACGTCTGATTGGATCAAATCCTGATAAAATAACTGCTTCCGGGGTATCATCAATAATCAGATCCACACCCGTTAATGTTTCAAGAGTTCTGATATTTCTACCCTCTCTACCAATAATTCTACCCTTCATTTCGTCATTCGGAAGCTGTACAACGGATATCGTAGTCTCTGACACATGATCTGCTGCACATCTTTGAATTGCAGTAACTACATATTCCTTTGCTTTTTTGTCTGCTTCTTCTTTTGCTTTGCTCTCCATTTCTTTGATGAGCATTGCGCTTTCATGTTTTACTTCGTCTTCAACAATTTTCAATAAATAATCTTTTGCCTGTTCGGAGGTTAATCCAGAGATTCGTTCTAGTTCCTGTAATCTTTGCTCATTTAATCTTGCTATGTCTTCTTTTTGCTTTAATAACTCTTCTTCTTTTGCAATCAGACTTGACTCTTTCTTCTCAATTGCATCGGCTTTTTTATCAATATTCTCTTCTTTCTGCTGAATGCGTCTTTCATAACGTTGTGCCTCGGCTCTGCGTTCCTTGATTTCCTTATCCAATTCATTTTTTGTACGAATGGATTCTTCTTTGATTTCTAACAGACCCTCACGTTTTTTTGTTTCAGCGGTTTTAAGAGCTTCATCAATAATCTCTCTAGCCTTGTCCTCTGCGTTGCCCATTTTGGATTCTACAATTTTCTTTCTGTAAGCAGTTCCAACGGCAGCTCCAGCAGGAACACCAATGATAAGAGTTACTACGACAGCAATAATAATTCCAGCCATATACAGGAGCACCTCCTTTATTTAATTTTCATTGTACTACTATCAATATAGAATGAGTGCATTGTCATATACACATTCTAATACGCAATTTTACAACACTTAAATTCTAAACTGTATTTGTAGTTATGTCAAGTAAAACAAGTTTTTCACTCATCAATTTCAGCAGATTGTATAATTTTATTTATATTCTCTGTCGAAAAGCCTTTTCGATAAAGAAAACCAAATATTTTGAACTTCTCCTTACTTGTTGCTCCCGCAGCATCAAAATGCTTCTTTTCGAGCAGTTTTTTGATCATTGAAATTTCATCAGATGCTACGCCTTCTTCCTGTAATTTTGCATATGCATTTTGAATTATCTGCTTTTCAATCCCCTTTCTCAAGAGGTCTGCTTCAATTCTTTTTTTACTCTTTATAGAAATATTATATGCAATAAATTGAGATGCAAATTTATCATCATCCACATAATGATATGATTTTACATATGCAACCGCTTCATCTATAACCAGTTCTGGATATAATCCCTGTCTCATTTTATCTCTTAATTGCTTTTCGGTATATTCACGGCTCTTAAGGAGGTTCATGCAGCGCAATTTAGCCCGTTTAGGAAGTATTTTATAAAGAATCTCATGATAATCCTTTTCTTCTAATTCCTGCCCTTCTTTTATATGATGCACACGCAATTCGCCTTTGTATAAAACAAAGGCGAACTCATCATCTATATAAACTTTACTTTTAACTTTTGATACTTCAATCATTTTAGTTACCAGCATGAACTGTCTTTCCTCCTAAAGAATTGTTACTATTAAGCCTTACGGATTCATCGCAACAGTTATGCACAGAAATTATGCATTCCGCACAATTTCGCACGTGAAAAACTCAGGTTTTCTGTGACCTTCGCTCACAAAAAACACCTCGCGTATTCATGACTGAACTGTAACAAGGAATTACTATGCTTTTTTAGAGGTTTTCTCTCCTGCCTCTTTTCCTTTTGGTGTAGTTCCATCCGTTGACTTTTCAAGTGTATTTTCATTTGAACCACCCGCTAAGCCATAATGATCCCTTACCTTTATCGCTATTTCATCGCATATTACTTTGTTATCTTTTAAATAAGCCTTTGCATTTTCTCTTCCCTGACCTATCTTATTTCCCTCGTAAGCATACCATGCACCGCTTTTATTAACAATGTCAACTCCTGCTGCAAGATCCAAAACATCTCCTATATAAGAAATTCCTTCTCCGAACATAATATCAAATTCTGCTTCTTTGAATGGGGGCGCAATTTTATTTTTTACTACTTTTACTCTTGTTCTGTTACCGATTACTTCTCCACTTTGCTTTAATGATTCAATTCTTCTTACATCAAGACGGACAGATGAATAAAATTTTAATGCACGACCTCCTGTCGTTGTCTCAGGATTTCCAAACATCACACCTACTTTTTCACGTAATTGATTGATAAATATTACGGTACAATTCGATTTACTTATTACTGCTGTTAATTTTCGAAGTGCCTGAGACATTAACCTTGCCTGCAGACCGACATGGCTGTCACCCATGTCGCCATCAATTTCCGCTTTTGGAACTAATGCCGCAACAGAGTCAACTACAACAATATCAATTGCACCGGAACGTACCATCGTCTCTGTTATTTCCAACGCCTGTTCTCCATTATCCGGTTGCGAAATATAAAGATTATCTACATCGACCCCAATATTTTTTGCATATGCCGGATCCAGTGCGTGTTCCGCATCAATAAATCCAGCAATTCCGCCTTGTTTTTGCACTTCTGCAATCATATGTAATGTAACCGTAGTCTTACCGCTTGACTCAGGTCCATAAATTTCAACAATTCTACCTTTTGGAATTCCACCTAATCCCAATGCAATATCAAGGCTCAAAGACCCTGTCGGAATTGTCTCAACATTCATTTGTGCTGAAGGATCCCCCAGCTTCATAACTGCGCCTTTTCCAAATTGTCTCTCTATCTGACCCAATGCAGCATCTAATGCTTTTAGCTTTTCTTCTCTTATCATTTCGAATCTCCTTTTTAATTAGAACAAACGTTCTTATAACCAAAATATTAAAACATTTGTTCGACTTTGTCAACAGTTTCTCTTTTTTTTATAACAATATTTATTATAAATCATTATTTGTCCAATAAACCACCCTTAACACCATGCCTCCTGTCCTATTTATTTATACTAAATTGTTGAAAATATTCGGCAGAGCTGCCTAGATTAATAAAGACATAGATTCCTATGATTACTGCAAAGAAATCGACATAATTAATGTAACATATAAAAAATCGTATTGCAATTTATATTTCAATAAATTTGCACATAAAAATATAAAGCAAAAATTGATGCACAACATTGTTTGGTGCGCAACTGTATCAAGCCGCAGGTACTTTGAACATGTTTTTTATGTTCTTATGTGCCATTGCGTGCTGAATCCAAGCGGGAGCGTGTTGCGAATGAACTATGTTGTGTATCAATTTTTCAGTAACATAAATTGTGCAAATTGAAATTTAAATATAATTAAGCTTTTGACACTTGAATTTATTATTTATTTGTTAAAATGATTTCAGATATTTTTCATAATCTTTCAACGTAATGGTGACCCATCCGCAGTAATTATTGTATGTGTAATTATACCCTACTTCCATTCCCATTGGCGTATAAAATATAATACTTGTAGTTGTATCGTTCATGCTATCTGCCACTTCCTGATCTGATATCTCATCAACTGCCGGTATCCCACCATCATATTCATTCTGTACACTGTTTTTTTCTCTAAAAATACCTGCAAACGTTTCATCGATATCTAAAATCTCATTATTTTCCATCAATACTCCATTTTGTAAATCGACGTTAATTCCATATAGATCGAACCCAGCCTCTCCGTCAACCTCCCAATTTTCATCCAATACAATACTCATAGTCTTATCATCATTGAATGTTATGTAAGAATCCGTATTTAGTTCCATAAGACCTTCATAGTCGCTGCCTTCCGGATAGTTGTCAAAATAATTTCCGGCCATATATGCTGAATAAGCAAGTATTTCATTATTCAGCTCCTCAATATTAGGTATGTCGCCTTCTAATTGATAAAACGCAACGCGAATTACTATATTGCTGTCAGGTGACTCATAATCATAGAATTCTCTGTTAATTTTATAATCGACATTTTCATCTATGCATTCGCGTATATTTTCATAGTATTCGCCCTTGAACTCATTTTTACTGTGATTATCATGATTCGTCCCCCAGCGATTTACGTAATCATCCTCTAAAAAAGGATCTTCACCATTGGTCTTTCCTTCTGGTTCAAGATACTCTTCTTCTCCCCGATTCTCTTCTCCTTCAAAGATACTTGGATCCGCGGGCTTATTCGTTTCAGTATACGAATCCACAGCAGAACTTTCCTGTCCCGTATATAACAAAAAACCAAAAAATATAATAACTATAATAAGCAATACAAGCATAGTAATTCCGATTGTTACTGCAACAATAACAGTTGTATTACTTTTCTTATTTTGATTTATATTCAAATCATTCGGAATATAGATATTGTTTCCCTGATTCTGGTTATATCCCTGGTTCTGGTTATATCCCTGGTTCTGGTTATATCCCTGATTCTGGTTGTATCCCTGATTCTGGTTGTATCCCTGATTCTGGTTATATCCCTGATTCTGGTTATATCCCTGACTGTATCCTTGGTTCTGATTGTATCCCTGATTCACCTTTTGATATTTTTGTTCATATTTCCTGCACTGTTCTGCATATCCATTATTTGTTATGATAGCACCATAAGCATTTTGTTGTTCACTTCCAGCCTGGCTCTGTGTCCCTTGATATAATTCTCTCTGGGCAGATTCTGGTTGCCTGGTTCCGTTGGATGTATCTTGATTTGCCTTATAAATCTGGCCTGAAGAATAAGCAAATGTATCCGGCTTTCCATCTCCTGATTCACCATTTTTTAAATGATGTCCACAACTTTGACATACCCCATCCCTTGCCAAAGCGCCGCATTTTGGACAAAAATCAAATTTCCCCGATTGTTCACTCATTTTTATTTGTCTCCCTCTATAAAATCCCTTACTTATCTTTTGTTGTCCTTTATTACACACTTACTGACATGCCGCTACAAGCGGCACAAATAATCCGTGAGAAGAAGACTCGCAAGAGGCTTCTTCCTGTGTGAGATTTAGAAATTCTTAGTAACAGTATGTTTGTTACTTAGAATTTCTTCTCACACT
>JAEWSH010000115.1 GCA_023398375.1 Bacillota bacterium
GTTATTGCTTCTTCTCGCCTGCACTTCACAGCGCAAACCTTGCAAGTCGCTATCAGGTTCGTCGGCAACTACGCCCTTTGGGACTTTCACCCAAGGTTCGGGACATGCCCGTCATACTACAAAAAAAGCAAGTCTTTCGACTTGCTTTCATGTTATAGACAAAGCGATAGTTCCTTTTGTTTTTGCTTATTTAGCAATTCTGCCCTCCGCTTTACCACAGGTAATATAATGCATATAGTATTGCTTTGCGTTGATGCCATATGCTGTAAATAAATCCGGATTGTTCTGTGCGTAAGCATACACATTAAAATCTGCATTGCCCTGTCTGCATTCGTTCATTCCTATATTAACAAAATGATTCAGTAATGCCGTCGAATCTGACCCTACTGTTTGTGCCAATTCCGGATATGCTTTGAGATAGTATGCTGCATCAAATACCGCCGAATATGTCTGCAGATCTGCGGTTGTTACTGCTTGTACCGTCACAGTGGAACCTTTTATTACGTAATCACTTGGAAGTAATCCGGCAGCTTTAAAGTAATCCGCATATTGTGTTAAGTAACCATCTTCAAGTATCTGTGCAACTACGGATGGCGAAAAAACTCCTGTCATTACCGTCCGATAAAACCTTTCCTCCGTAATGTTCCCCTTCTTTAGTTCTGTCTCGTATAAAATTCTGGCATCATCCCGACTTCCCGGTATCGGTGCTCCTGTATCTACTCTTACCCCTCCTGGTCCGGTGTATGGTGTTCCTCCTGGTCCGTAATTATTCGTTCCTGCATGTACTGGCATTACACTTGTCAGTAATAATGACATAATAACAATTCCTTTTACTATTATCTTTTTCATTCTTATCTCTCCTTTTACATGAAATCAATATAATTTTTTATTTATCGGTATTACATATACCAATCTAAATTGTAATCTATTTCCATTATAGGAAATTTAAACTAAAAAAACAAGGTTTATCAACTTACTTTGCAGTATTGCTTTACCCTCCTTTCAGGCATTAAAAAAGAACCGTTATTGGTTCTGGTTTTAGGTTTCTATCTTAAAACAGGCATAAAAAAAGACACAGATTCGTGCCACCTGATTGTTTTTTACTGAAATAATTACTGAATGTGTATACTATACCATGAAATGAAGAAATTGTCAAATTTCTGAAATATGCTTTGGAGTTTTGATCGTTTCAGTGGCAGTCGCCAAAGCAAGCTTACTTGTATCTGAATCGTTGCTCGCATTAATAAAAATAACCTGCTGCGTAAGCAAGCAAGTTATATAGGAAACTTATTTAGCAATTCTGCCCTCTGCCTTACCACCGGTAATGTAATGAATATAATACTGCTTTGCATTCATACCATATGCTGTAAACAAATCCGGATTGTTCTGTGCATACACAATTACATTAAAATCTGCATTACCTTGTCTGCATTCATTCATTCCTATATTAACAAAATGATTCAGTAACACTATTGGATCAGTTCCTACTGTCTGTGCCAGTTCAGGATATGCTTTGAGGTAGTATGCTGCATCAAATACCGCTGAATAGATCTGCAAATCTGCGGTCATTACCGTTTGGATAGTTGAACCTTTTACCACATAACCACCAGGAAGCAATCCGGCAACTTTTAAGTTTTCCGCATATTCTGTGAGATAACCATCCTCAAGTATTTGCGCTACTACAGATGGAGAAAATACTCCAGTCATTACTGTCTGATAAAATCTTCCCTCAGTTATATTTCCTTTTTTAACTTCTGTCTCATATAATATTCTGGAATCATCGAAACTTCCCGGTATCGGTGCTCCTGTATCTACTCTTACTCCTCGCGGTCCAGTATAAGGT
This sequence comes from Bacillota bacterium, assembly GCA_023398375.1. Taxonomy (GTDB): domain Bacteria; phylum Bacillota; class Clostridia; order Lachnospirales; family Lachnospiraceae; genus SZUA-378. The sequence continues at coordinate 1,844 of JAEWSH010000115.1, forward strand.
GTTTCTGCATGTACTGGCATTACACTTGTCATTAATAATGACATGATTAAGATTCCTTTTACTATTTTCTTTTTCATTCTTATCTCTCCTTTTACATGAAATGAATATAATTTGTTATTTATCGGTATTTCATATACCAATAAAAATTGTAATTTATTTCCATTATAGGAAATTTAAACTAAAAAAACAAGGTTTATCAACTTACTTTGCAGTACTGCTTTCTGTTGTACCCCATGTCATGTAGTGGATGTACTATTGCTTTACCCTCCTTTCAGGCATTAAAAAAGAACCGTTATCGGTTCTGGTTTTAGGTTTCTATCTTGAAACAGGCATAAAAAAAGACACAGATTCGTGCCACCTGATTGTTTTTTACTGAAATAGTTACTGAATATGTATACTATACCATGAAATGAACAAATTGTCAAATCTCTGAAATACGCTTTGGAGTTTTGATCGTTTCAGTGGCAGTCGCCAAAGCAAGCTTGCTTGTATCTGGCTCGTTACTCGCATTAATAAAAATAACCTGCTACGTAAGCAAGCAAGTTATATAGAATACTTATTTTGCAATTCTGCCCTCTGCTTTACCACTGGTAATATAATGCATATAGTATTGCTTTGCATTCATGCCATAAGCTGTAAATAAATCCGGATTATTCTGTGCATAAGCATACACATTAAAATCTGCATTTCCCTGTCTGCATTCGTTCATTCCTGTATTAACAAAATGATTCAGCAATGCCGTCGGATCTTTTCCTACTGTTTGTGCCAGTTCCGGATATGCTTTGAGGTAATATGCTGCATCAAATACTGGTGAATATGTCTGCAAATCTGAGGCTGTTACTGTAGTTGATGAATTTGAACCCTTTATTACGTAGTCACTCGGAAGTAATCCAGCAACTTTAAAATTCTCAGCGTACTGTGTTAAGTAACCATCCTCAAGTATTTGTGCTACTACTGATGGTGAATATCCTCCAGCCATTACATTTCTATAAAAAGTTTCTTCTGTAATATTGCCCTTTTTAAGCTCTGTCTCATACAATATTCTTGTGTTATCTCGACTTCCCGGTATCGGTGCTCCTGTATCTACCATTATTCCATTCGTTCCTGCGTGTACTGGCATTACATTTGCCATTAATAATGACATAATTAGGATTCCTTTTACTATTTTCTTTTTCATTCTTATCTCTCCTTTTACATAAAATACATATAATGTTTTCTCATTGGTGTTGTATATATCAACCTAAAAATTTAATCTCTTTACATGACTGATTATTTATTTTGCAATCCTTCCCTCTGACTTACCACTGGTAATGTAATGAATATAATATTGCTTTGCGTTCATTCCATATGCTGTAAATAAATCTGGATTGTTCTGTGCGTAAGTATACACATTAAAATCTGCATTTCCCTGTCTGCACTCGTTCATTCCTATATTTACGAAATGATTTAGCAATGCTGTTGAGTCTGTTCCCACGCTTTGTGACAGTTCTGGATATGCTTTCAAATAATATGATGCATCGAATATTGCCGAATATGTTTGAAAATCAGTGGTTGTTACAGCGGTTGTGGTTGTTTGCGTTGAACCTTTTACCACGTAATCGCTCGGAAGTAGTCCTGCCGCTTTAAAGCTTTCTGCGTACTGTGTTAAATAACCATCTTTAAGTATCTGTGCTACTACTGATGGAGAAAACGCTCCTGTAATTACTGTCTGATAAAACGTTTCCTCCGTAATATTTCCTTTCTTTAGTTCTGTCTCATATAATATTCTTTCGTTATCACGACTTCCCGGTATCGGTGCTCCGGTATTTACTCTTACTCCTTTCGGTCCGGTGTATGGTGTTCCTCCTGGTCCGTAATTATTCGTTCCTGCATATACTGGCATAACACTTGCCATTAATAATGATATAATTATAATTCCTTTTAATAATTTCTTTTTCATTCTTTATCCATCCTTTTACATAAAATACTTATAATGTCTTCTCATTAAATGTCGTATATTGTCAATCTAAATAATATCAATCTATACATGACAGAAAACTTATTTTGCAATTCTGCCCTCAACCTTACCACTGGTAATATAGTGAATATAGTATTGCTTTGCATTCATGCCATATGCTGTAAATAAATCCGGATTGTTCTGTGCGTAAGCATACACATTAAAATCTGCATTGCCCTGTCTGCATTCGTTCATTCCTATATTAACAAAATGATTCAGCAATGCCGTCGGATCTGTTCCTACGATTTGTGCCAGCTCTGGATATGCTTTCAAATAATATGCTGCATCAAATACTGCTGAGTATGTCTGCAGATCTGCGGTTGTTACCGTCGTTGTAGTTGTATTCGTGGAGCCTTTTATCACATAATCACTAGGAAGCAGTCCTGCCGCTTTAAAGTTCTCTGCATATTTTGCAAGATAACCATCCTCAAGTATCTGCGCTACTGCAGATGGTGAAAATCCCCCTGCCATTACTTCAGCGTAAAATATCTCTTCAGTAATATTTCCTTTCTTTAGTTCTGTCTCATATAATATTCTGGCATTATCCCGACTTCCAGGTATCGGTGCTCCGGTATTTACTCTTACTCCTTTCGGTCCGGTGTATGGTGTTCCTCCTGGTCCGTAATTATTCGGTCCTGCATATACTGGCATTACACTTGCCATTAATAATGAAATGATTAGGATTCCTTTTACTATTTTCTTTTTCATTCTTATCTCTCCTTTTACATGAAATCAATATAATTTTTTCTTATTGATATCGTATATACCAATCTAAATGATTAATCTCTTTCCATTATAAGAAATTTTGCTCTCATGTTTTTATAAAAACAAATTTGCCACACTTGCTCCTGCTGAAATAGCTGTATTTGTCTTAATGGCTCTCATTGTAGCTTGTTGCTGTTGTTGAATATTTACCATTTGTTGCTGATAATTCTCTATTTTCCATCTATGGACTTGTTCCTCATACAAATTAATAGCCTGACTCATCGTAAATGCTCTCCCATTTAAAAAACAAGAATAAATGTAATTTGCAGCAATATAATATTGATAATCTGGTGGCAATAGTGCGACAATTTCATTGCCATACTGAGTCAGTAGTTGATTTATTCTCCTATTTATCTCTGCAATGTTTTGGGTTGAATTATTTGTAATTTTTTCTCCTATTTTTCTTTTACTCTCCTGTGAAGAAAAATAAATTAGTTTTGTAATAATTCCAATTACAATACATATAAATGCAATCGTTATAAATGCTAAAATTTTATTATTCACTACCGAAATAAGAGATAAACCAACATACATAAATAGGACTCCACCAACAACTGCTCCCAAGATAGTCGAATCTTTTTTATTTTTAGCAAGTGTAAATTTAGCAAATTTATTATTGTTAAACTGTTGTTCCCAAGCTGTCTTATTGGCTTGTAAATTTGAAATTTGATTTAATGGATCAAGAATATTTTGCATTCTTGTTTGAAATTCAATTAGTTGTTGTTCTGAAATTTCTGTATTGTTCATCTTTCGTTCCCCCTGGATTTCATTTTATTCTTCCAATTTTACCATAATATGGGATATTTGTACTATTTATTTCAATATTTTTCTCTTTACTAAAAAGAGTGAAAAAAAAACCACCCTATGAACCGCTCATCGTTCAAGTGTGGTCTATCTGCCGGAGACTTTACTAAAACCCTACGACTTTTGATACTTCATTCATATTTTCTAATTCGGCAATCATTGTTGATTTTTCATAATCATCATCCATCCTGCTTAATGACAATAATATATTCTCCATATTAAATCGTTTTTCCCCTGTGGTTTCGTTTCTTAAGTCCATGAGTTTTCTTTTCATGATTTCATGTAAATCGACTTCCAGTGATGTAATAACAACTTTCTCTTCCATTGATAACTCTTTTGTTTCTTTTAGTCTTTCCAGTAATTCATAATAATTTGATATCATTCGTTTTCCCTCTTCTTTTCTAATTTTTGAAAATTAAAGTCAAAGATTTTAATTTTCTTTCCCCTTTTATAGTACTATAGAACTATTCACATTATATATGATATCATATACTAGAATTTATGCAATATTTTCTGCAAATTCTTTCCTTTATTCCCTCATACATTTGGGACAGGGATCTGCACCATGTGCTGCTGCATCATTCATGGTTCTATCTACTTTTGAATCTGCTTTTATTTCGGAACATCCCTTTTCATGATAATACAGATTGCCATCCTTATTTTTACATACAGAATAAGTAAGCGTTTCTTTTATTTGACTTGCAGATAACGCATATACATTAATCAATTCATCAGAAATATTTGTCTGTGGTCCCTGTATAAAGGATAATACGGCTGGCCCTGTAAGTTTCCCTTGCAATTCATCTTCCACCGATTTTGTCATTGTAAATGAATATTTCATATAATTATTCCCATACGCTTTATTATGGTTGTTCATATAGTACTCTGTCTGTTCATTGACTCCATTTATGATGACAGAGTCTTTTTCCAATAAAAAACTTTCTTTACTTTTTAGGAATGTAAGATTTGCAACGGACATTCCGTTATTTACTAATTCTTGATAGACATCTGAATAATACCCGCTAATTATCTTATCACTTCCGCTTTTTGTTACTTTAATGGTATCATCCAATTGGAACTGTACAAAATAAACATCATATTTTCCAAGCCATGTATTGATTCCGGAGCATACCTGGCCGTAATAGTTCATTCCGTCTGAAGCATTATATTTTTCCGTATAGTATACATAAAATCCATTATTATCGATCAGCAGCACACATGGGACTTTATCATATAGTAATGACTCCCTATTGGTATTTGTAACGTCAAAATTTCTTCCTAATGTATGGTAAAATTGTTCCATTGCTTTCTTTCTTTTTTCTTCCGTATCAAATACTATTGTTTCTTCTTTATCTACTGTTGAGATCGCATCATCACAGGCGTTGGTCAAGTACTCTGTATAGGTAATCGTAACATCTTCTTCTTTTGTTACATAGGCTCCCTTTGCAAAGAACCAGAACACAAGGAAAATAAAAAGTATTGTAAATACGATGTGCCATAATTCTATCTTCAACTTTTATATCCTCCTAGTATTCATTGATATGGCCTGTTGTGTTCCCTACCAGCCCACCATAATTTACGACGATGGGTTGCTCCGTCAATCCTGTAAACGCAAACAGATATTTTCCGCCTAATGTTTGATTAAGGTTTTTTACGTTCACTACGATCCTATCATCTTGTTTCATGTAGTAATTTCTATCTGCGCCTGTTTCAGGATACATATATCCCAAGATCTCGTCATTTGTAACGTACATATAGTAATCGATATAGGCCCCTTTTTTTGTTTCATCTGCATAGGATAATACTTTCTCATGTGTCAGTCTGATCTGATAGGCACCAAAGGATCCTAGTTTTTTATTCAATAATTTGTAATTCTCAGGGGATATATATCCAGTCGCCCTGCAATTGTCTACAAATTCTACAGTCTTATCCTGCACATAATCCTGTACCGAAGCATTTAATCGTACATTTATGATTATGATCGGAACTATGAACATTGCTAAAGCTGCAATGAAATAGGATACTAATTTGCTGTAAACTTCTCCAAGCATCTACTTCTCCTTTCAACGGATTTTATAGTGAAAAACGAATGCCTATTACTTCACCATCTGTATTCATAAGCACTGTTTTCGTATATTCGTGGTCAAATAAAATATAGGGTGCTAATGCTGTGTTATCGGTATTTCTAACGTGCTCCAAAAAATTCTTTCCATTCACTGTTACTTCGGTATTCAATAGTGTGTTATTTAGGTATACCTTTAAGGATCCATCCAGATTTATAATATCCGAATAAACGCTTCTTCCGGATACTTGTAAGGACTGTTGATACTCTTTCTCATAATTAGTGGTTATTGTTGATTTTTCCTGTACTTCCTTGTTGATATACTTAACTTGTGTATTTGCTGCATTTATAAGTCCAGTTACCATGGAAAAGGCAAAAAGAAATGTTAAAGCCTCAAATATCATGTATTGTATTGTTGCTACTATATGCCCCATGTTATAGTTCTCCTTTTTGCCAGGGAGGTAAATCCCCGGCAATCAGATCATTTACTGTTGTTTGAACGTGATCTTTCCAGGTGCTCCATTTGCATCATATGTAATCGTGCATAAGAAGTCTGCATTTTGATTGATGTATGCGGCTTCTGATTTGTCCAAGGCTTTTGCAATGGTTGCCGTACTTTTTGTTTTGTAATTCATGTCTGTGTATACATAATAGGTAGTACTCTTTTTTGTAATTACTTCTACACAAATTTTTTCATTTGACCAGTTTTTAATCAGGTTCACTACGGTCGCACCCTTTGGAGTCGTACCTTCATAGTCTGTAAACTCTGCATCCAACGCACCTTGTACATTAGAATCCATTTTGTTCTGAACGATTTGAGAATTTGACTTTGCAGAATTTGTCATTCCGGATGCGATACCTATTACTGCCAGTGCCAATACTACTCCAAAAATTAAAAATAAGACTTTGTTAGGGATGTTTTCCATTATTGTTTCTCCTTTGTTTTATTTGAACATTGTCATTGTTGTTGTATATGTGTTATAAGACAAAAGTGCACTTGGTATGATAATGTAGAATATAAATTCAACAATAACCGGCACAAATGTCAACATACCTGCTTTCATAGAACGCTTAGATCTGCTGGTTGCCTGATCTTCTTTTCTATTTTCAATCTGTGATTCTCTGTCTACTTCCATGCGTTGGAATGCTTTTTCTACTCCGACGTTCTCGATCGTTAGAAGCTTATCTACAAATATGGTAAAGGACTCGCAGCTCTCATTGTCATTCTTTAACTTTTCTAACGCTTTTCTATAACCTCTGCTTAAATTCAATCTGCATTTTGTAATATCTGCCTTGAATACATAAGAGAATCTTTCCAGCCATTCTAAAATAATGGGAAGTGTTGTTCCGTCTATGTGCATTAATATGAGCATTAAAGACTGGAATTGTATGACTTCATCTTCCATCCGCATTTTAATGGCATCGCTCTTGAATTTAAGTAACCATGTCGGAATCATGTACGCTAAAAAAGCAATCCCTGCACTTACCACCAGATAGTACCATTTGAAATATGTATTCTGATATTTCCGGACCCTTGATATAACTGTCTTTGCTACATCTCTCGCCATGGTCTCCTTGGTTACCTCTGTCTCTTTCATGATCTGCTTTGTTAATTCATCTTCTGTCGTTTGATCAATTTTCAGAGTTTTTAATGACTGGCTATAGGTCTCTGCAGTTTTTTTCATAGTATCCCGATATTCTTCAGACGGTGTGACACAATCACTAAATTCATCCACAAAATTATTAAGTGTATTGACTTTACTGGTTATGTCTGCACCGACTAATAGAAAGATGGAAACAGCAAATGCCGCGATCCCAAATAAAAATTTCTTAGCAATATATATTTTGGGTCCGGTATGATCTCCAATTGAGCGCATTTTATTATTGATTACGAGATAATGTGTATAGTTCTTATTGATCATTCTATCTGAAACCGATGAAATCAATGGGATCCTGATGATTCTCCCCCAGATACTATTTTCATCAAATTCTTTGATAGCGACCTCTTCATCATCGTCACGTAATGTTACGACTAATTGATAACAGATGGTAGAAACAATAAATATAACGATCATGGCCACAATTCCATAAATTCCATCATAGTACTGTCCCAATCCTTCGATTGTATGATCCGCCCATGCTTCAATTGGTTTTATAAGAAGAACCGGTATCAGTGTCATATATAATAATCCCCTGAATGCATTGGAATTCTTTTTTCTGTTAAGCAGTTCATCACTGATTTGCTTTTTCAACTGGTTAATTCCTGTTGAAAATGTGCTTTTTCCATTTTCTAATTTTTTATCACTAAATTCTTTTGTCGTAGCGACGATCGACAGTAATTCAAGGAAATACCTGTTCGGCTCATGGCCGACATATTCATCCAGCTTCTTTTTGACATTTGATGATGACGTGATTTCATATGCTTTTTTCAAATGCAGGTAGATTAAATAGGGTGCCCGTTCCATAGACTTTGAAATAGCAACTGCCATGATATGGTAATGATGGTAGTTTTCTGCGATCTTCTCTATATATTTTTCCAGGAGATCCATGATCTCGTTATCTGCTTTTTTGATGGAGCTGTTAATGGTCTGTGTAAAGATAAACATGATGACCACCAAACTGAAACACAGATAAAAAATATTCCCTCCACTGCTGAGTATTGTAAATATTACGGCTGCTGCAAATATTATGGTTCCCTGAAAAAGAATCTCCGATGTTTTTTTCTGTACTACTTCTCCGTTGGTAGGATAGAGTATCGCTACTCTGCGGTATGTTTTGTTAAATATTCTTTTTAAAAGAGGTACGGAAGAAAATATTTTGAAGAGGAAATACAAAGGATTTCCATTTCCTCTTTTCTCTTTTACGATTTTTTCTTCCAGTCCTCTTTTACTTGCAATCTTTTTACTTATTACGATTGCAGTAAGAAATCCTAATAGCGCGACCAGCAGAATCCAATAGAAGATTTTTAACATTACGCCACCTCATTTTCTCCGACTCCGGATAACTTTTTACAATATTCCATATCTTCCAGGAATTCTGCATAATCTTCCTCCGATAACTTGTCTTTTATGATTTCATGTAAGTGTTCTGATATTCCCCGGTAATAGAATTTTCCATTTATGAACTCTACATCGTTCTGGTAATCAAATACTTGTGGATTTGTACTTCTATGCATGAATTCGATCTCATCTAATAATTTCTTTTCTTCCAGGCCCTTATCCTCATTTTCTTTTAATTGGGATGGATATTTCCTGTTCGTTTCCAATGGAATGATCTCTGAGATTCTTTCCACGAATCTTACGCCCCTTTTGAATGCTAAATGGCAATCAATATTCAGTACTTTTGCTGCTGCCAAGTTTGCCTCTGCAATACTATGCGCTTGTCCAATAGACATAAAGTCCGCACCAAAACCTTCCACTAATGCAGTCGGTGTATTATGATGAGATGTAAACAGTGTGAAATAAGAAGCGATTCCTGTTGTCTGCTTTACGAAGAAGGATTGAATTGCTTTTGCAACTTCACCGATAATGTTCACACCACCGTTTGTTTTCTTTTGCAGGTTCAGACCATCCTGTGCAGGAATGTTCTCTGTTTCCTGAAAGGTCTGTATATTCCTTGTAGGATAATATCTTCTCGCATCTAGCTCGAAGAATAATTCCTGAATACGAATATTGTAACGTGGGTTAATAAACTTTATCAGCTTACGCATGAAGGTCGTTTTCCCTGTTGCCTGAGCACCCGTTATCCCGACTGTGCGCTCTGCTCTGATGGCCCATTTAAGGAAGAGTTCCGGAATAATAGAGTTCTCACCATAAATACCAAGCGTCGGCTCATACTTATCGTATTCCACTCCCTGCACGATCTTTTTATTCGTATTGGGATTGAATTTTCTTAAAAAGAATGCATATGATTCTGCAAAATCCGGCCGGTTCACAATAATACGCGAACCATCTCTCATTCTTGCTGCTACATAGCCTTTTTCTTTACTCATTTCATAAGGTGCTTCAAATTTATAAATATTATCACACACACGGATCAGCTCTTCTTCTGTTTCAAATGTCAGCGGTTCGATCTGGATATTTGTGCCATGATATAAGGCCCAGATGGACTCAAAGGAATAGGGTAAGTCTTTTAGATCCGTGTCTGTAAAATATCCACCTGCCGGAACACCAGACACACCTGCATCTATCTCATCGACATCTGTTTCATTTAAAATGTCTATTGCCCCAAGTGCATATCCTTTTTCATAGACCAGTTGTGCCAGATAATCTAATTTATCATTCCAGCTCATAAATACTTGATTGTTTCTAATAAATCTTTTTTTTACTTCCTCATAGGCATAGTTTGTTTTCTTTTTAGAGATATAAAATCTCTCAGCGCCCTGATCATCTTTTTCCGGTTTCGCCATTTCAAATTCTTCGACCAGTTCTGTGAACCCCGTTTTACCATACGTTCTCAGGTAGACAGTCAGAAGTATTTTGAATTTATCCATGGGCTGCATCCGTTTTGTTTCGGAAAAAGGAATAATGTGCTCTATTGTTTCTTCATTGATCCCATATTTCTTCTTTTTTAATTGATCTTTTATGACATTCTTAAGGTACTTCTTTGCACTGATATCTCCCAGTGGGGCATTGGTAATTGATTGGTTCAGTTTTTTATTTCTATCCAGCTTACGATAATATGCTTTTTTACCCATATTAGAGTTTTTCAGATCCTCTCCGATCTGACTGGATAAGGTGTCGCAGATATCATTTACGAGATAATTTAGGTCTAGTACCTGGTCCTGCTCATCATCCTCTTCCAAATCGTCATTTTCATCATTCATGATTTTTTTCCAAAAATACCAAAAAAGTCCTGCAAATATAGCGATTACTAAAATTACTAATATTGTGTTTTTAACCATTGCCTGCTCCTACTCTGTAATGACCACTCCAGTAACTTTTCTCTTTCTTTTTGGTCCAAATAAAGTTTTCTTAGGAATTTCTTCAATTTCCTGGTAGGGAATGGATTCCATATCCAGTAATTCCTTGTTGGGAGATTCATATTTTAGTTCCTTCGTGTACAGTTTTTCTGGTTCTACCTCTTTTCCTACCAGGAATGTCACGATCTCGCTGATTGATTTTTTCCATTCATAGTTCTTATCATTCGCTTCACACTCTCTGTTTTTTCTAATAAATGAAAGAAGTGTACCTGCAAGGAGCGCATCCTTATATCCTACGTTATGAACAACCGGATATACTTTTTTGACATAGTATTCTTTTTTCATTGTTTTTAAGCTGAATTTTGAGTCCGTGTCAAAATCATTGACTACGATGATCTCTTTTTTCTTATCTGCAACTCTTACATTTTTCTGCGCAAACCCCTGGGGAACACAATAGATGGAGTAGTCTACGAATTCTTTGATTTTTGCGGCAAATTTTACATTGGATGACTCAATGATCAAAATTACATTGCTATAGATCCCGACTCTCTCCTGTACTTCATCATCGGCCGCACTTTTAATTAACCGTTCTACAATATTGTTTTCACCTTCGTCCATTCGTTCCATAAGGTCTTTAATGAAATCATTGCTCATTGTTACATTTGCAACGTCGAACAGAAACTTGATTTTTTCATTCATTGGCGTACAGTTCGCACTAAAATCAGCATCCATTAACTTTGCACCTTCTACCAATCTTAATAAGGAATCCATCCCGTCATCACTGTATCCGGAATCATCATTTTCGTCGATATTTCCCTGCTCACTTCTCAGCCTGTTGCCAATCAGTAATTTTTCTGCGCTGTTTGGTGTCTTATTTATAAATTGCAATATCAATGTCTTTCTATTTCTATTCAGAGCAAGAAAGCCTGCAATGGAACATGCAATACCGACAGCACCATAACTCTTACCATTAACACCCTGAACTCCGATTAACATATGCATTCCCTCCTACTTTTTCATGATTTTTTTCATTTGTTTCTCATCAATACCATAAATACAGGTTCCCATCTTTAAGATGGTCTGATACATATCCTGACTGCACCCTGCCAATTTTTTAAAGCTGTTATAAGAAAGCATTAAATATAGTTCATAATCTTTCATATCGATAGGAAGGACATATATCTCACCAACTGTTATTTGAATTTCATCAACAACAATATCCTCTGTAATTTTTTTTAAGACCTTATCCCTGAAAATCATATGATGTACAAGTGAGTGATCAAATTCTATTTTATGAAGCTCTTGTATCTGCGTTGGCTGATAGTTTGTCATTACATACCGCAGATCGCTGCATTGATAGCTTTCCTTTTCAAGGTTCCTGCCATGGTAAACAAATACATAGTCAAATTTAGCATATAGATTTTCGCTGAATCTAATATTTTTCACGACCATCAGATCTCCGATTTCCACGAAGATACCATCTTCCATCGTGGCAAATGAGGAATAATAATCATTGCTATAGGAATTATCGATTACCAGCACTTTTTTATTTTGTTTGATTCCGGCATCCGCTATGTAGTGTAAAATATCACATCTTTCCATACCGATAAAAGAAATTATTGTTGTTTCTTTCTCTCCTTGTATCATTGACATTTTTATCACTCCGTTTCTGCTGCATGGTCGATTATAGCTGTTTTAGTTGTTCCCGACTCGTCTGTTGCTGTTGTCCCTGGCTCTTCTGTTGCTGTTGCCGCTGCCTCATCTGTTGCTGTATCATCTATGACCTGCGTATCACCCTCTTGTTGATCCGCAATCGTGTTTGCGGTCAGAACCGATGATTTTGCAGTATCTGTTAATCCGAATCCGCCTGAAACAGCAGATAATTGGTCTTCTGTGAGTTTTCCTAATCTTGCTTCCAGGCTCATTCTGGCTGAAAGATTCAGGGTATTCTGAGCAGTTGTTAAGATGTTTGGATCCGATTTGATCAGATCCATTGTTTCTGCTCTTACCGGATAGTTTGGAATCGCTTCCTCCTGAAGATTGCTTTCTACATATCTTGTGGTATAAAGTCTTGCACCTGTTGTCATATAGGCATCTACGATCGCACTCGAAAATCTGACTATTTCCTCTTCATTACATTGGATGTTAAAAACAGAATTTTCAAAGTTCAGCTTTTCGATCTGCTTCTTGGGAATTACCAGATAATCTTCTCCATTTGGATATATGATACGGATATCTACATAATCATTCTCCTGCTGGTCCGTCATAAGGTTTGCTGCGACTACTTCATAATCTCTCGTATCTGCCTGAATCTCTTTTTCTGTGACCATGTTCAGCATTACCGGTTCCTCTGCCGGAATATCAACAATTGCGGTTTTTCCCATATCTCCTTCTGTTATATAGCTGTATGGATCAAGACCTGTATAAAGGTTCTGCTGGTATACATTGGCATCCGTTCCCTGGTCTGTAATCTTTTCACCTTTTTTTATTCCATAGGTATTTCCTTCTTCATCAACTCTCTCTTTTGCAACATATACCGTTTGCTGATTTGCATCGCTCTCTGCTTTTAATGCATCATATTCTTCTGTTCTTATCTTCAAGATGTAGACACCATATGCAATAAATGCGATTGCTGCAACTAAAAGAACCGCCAAAATAGATACTATTTTTTTCTTTACTTTCAATGTTCTATCTCCTTTAAACAAAATCTAATACTCTTACGATCATTCCGCTGATTCTTTTTTCTGCATCTTTCTTTTCTATGATTCTTACTACTACCTGCTGGCCTTTCATTAATTCATTATTGTAATTAGGATAAAAGCACATGCAGTCCATCTTTCCCTGTAAATTCACCAGTACACCTTTTTCATATTTCAGTTTTACTTCTCCCTGGCTGACATCACCTATGTTGAATTTGTCGAACCAAATATCTTTCGGATCGTCCTCTGCTTCCTTCATGGAACCAATGATTGTAACTATCTTTGCTTTTTTCTTACCATATACGACTTCTTTGGTTCCAACTTCCATGATCTTCATAAATACTGGTTGGCCGACTTCATATTCTTCATTCACTTCCCTTACCGCATTATGACTACATTCAGCCGCTTTTATAAAACACTCTGCCCCATGAGATTCCACATACATTCCATTTTTTCTTGTTTCTGTAACGTATCCCTGAACGATCTTCCCCGGGAAGATTCTTGGAAGCCCATCATCCAGCTCCTTCACATAATTATCAAGTCCTTCCAGTGACATTGCATGAATTCTTGAGCCAACTGCGCTTCCTTCTGTTTCAATCACATCGTACACAACGAATTTTATTTCTGAGCAGATTCGGTTCTGGATGATCTTAATAATTTCAAGGCGGTCTTTCTGCGTATCTGATAGTGAGGTTCTATGAACCAGCATTTTAATTGGAATCAGGATATCATAGAATCCTTTCGAATTCTCCAGATTAGAGACTGCACAAATCCCAAACGCATCTGTTTCTTTCATTCCAACAATCGTTCCTTTCAGGATTCTTGGTTTAGGAGCCGATCTTGAGGCCTGCATCAAAATCTCATATTCTTTTCTCTTCTGCATTGCCGTTGTCATTACTGGTGTTTTGGAATCGCGTTCTGTGTAAACATGTTCACTCTTGTATAATTCTTTTCTTTTTTCCTTTGTCGCCGGGTGAACTCTTCTTTTTTCAAATACTTTTTCAAATGCATCTTTATTTTTACTGATTTCATCTCTTAACTGTTCCTCTGACATATCTTCATCAGAGGCCGCTTCTCCGGATTCTTCCGATAATATTTCTTCACGATCTATCTCTGTACTTATATCTTCCATTGAATCTTCAGCCACATTTTTTGGTTCTTTAGTCATTTTAACCCTCCTTAAATTTGTTGTTATAAGGTATATTATACCATTTAATTAACGATAGTCAATTAGTATGTTATACTTTTATTGAAAAACTAATATTTCTGTTATGCATAGCTCAATTTGAGCTATAAAGAATATTATTATTTCCAAGATAAAAAGCATGATGGTTTATCTGCGTATACATTTTATAGGAACCCCAATCAGATGTATCATTTCCATTAGGATTTCTAAAATATAAGACATCTGTATTATTAAAGATTCGTAAAGAACCATTTAATACCATCCGGGCTACAGCTATTATTTTTTCATCTGGTATGATGGCTGCGATTTCATCTGCATTTTCAAATTGTCCCTGCTCATAGATAACATCAGATATTGTATTTCCAAAATCTTCTGAATGAATCCTGTTTACTATTACTTCTCCAACGCCGACCCATCCGTTCATTCCCTCTCCTGCAGCTTCGTGCGACATCGTCTGTGCAAGCAGATAGATCTCTTCCTCTGTATATTCTTCATCCGATTTCTGTACGATCACTACTTCTGTAGGAACGATATCCGCTAATCCTATCTTTTCAACTTTTCTAAATACTTTAAAATCAAAATGATTGATTACTACTGTATTTTCACCAGAAGAACAGTGAATCCATAATCCATTCCCTAAATAAATTCCTACGTGATTGACACTTTCTCCATTATTAAGTAATCCAAGATCTCCTATTTCAAGTTCGTTTTGGGTAATTGGTTGGCACCTTTTTAATATTTCAGAAGTGGAATGGAGTTCATTCCAAATATCTTGTGGATATCCTGCAGTTCTAAATACCCATTCCACAAATCCGGAACAATCTAATCCTTTTTGTTTTCCATTATCTTCAAAGGTCCACCATGTATGGTCATAGCCTGGTTTATTTGCTTTTCCACCCCATTCATATGGTACATTCCCAATTAATGCTGTTGCGGTGTCAATGATTGCTTTTTGATTTTCACTTAATTGACCATCTTCTTTTAACAGAGTAATATAGCTTAATGTCTCAGGGGCAAGTATATTTTTCGTAGAAAGATTAATGAATATACTTTGTGCCAATCCTCTTCCACTAATACACATATTAATGATCGCTTTTCTTTCTGAATATCTTTTCTGTGCTGCTTCTGAATAGGCATTGTATTTTTTTAGTAATGATTCCGGATCTAATACATGAAAAGTCACTTCTCCATATGTTGTAGTTTTTGTCTTTAGCTCAATTCCTTTTGTTCCTGCTTTTTTATATTCATTTTCTCCAATTTTTTCATAGGTATCAATGAACTTATTATCTGTAATATATTCTTTTCCATTTATGTAATATGTCCCACTTGCATTTTTCGCATACTTTGGTAATGCTATTGGTATCTTTTCCTTTAGTGAATTTTCACTTATTGTATGATCAATAAATTTTACATCATTGATTGTGATATCTTCCCCAGAAAATTCTTTTGCTGTGGTATATGCTGCAACTAATGCCACATAATCCATATCAGAAAATGGATTCCCTTGTATGTTACTCGTCTCCATGGTAAGTTCATAATCATACTTTTTTTCATTAATTTCTCTTTTGATCAGATCCAACTCCGTTTCGTATGATTTCTGCAATAACAGTTCCAATCGTTTGGTAACTGCCAGTACGTCATTTGCAATCGCCTGTGTCTGAACCATTTCCGCATAAGACGCAAACGGCGTTATTAATAATAGACACGCCATTAAAATACAAATCTTTTGTTTCATCTGTACACCTCTAATGGTATACTATACCATTTAATTTAAAGATGTCAATATTTTTAGTTTATATATCTATATATTCTTATTATACTTATATTTTACAGACGTTACTGAACATCATTTTGGTATTTTTACGACTAAATATAAATAATAATTAGTTCATGCACTTAATATATTCATTTTCTATATCTTTACTAGGTATAAGAATATAATATTTTTCTGATACTGCAGATGAATTTCCTAAAATAGCTGCAATTTTTTGACTAGACATCCCTTTTGCCGATAACTTGCTCGCAAGTGTCTTTCTAAATAGATGGCAGGTACAATGTTTATTAACTCCTGCTCTAACTGCTATGTTTTTTAGTGTTTTATTGATACAATAAGAGCTCATAGATCTGTGTTCACCACGTTCCTGCATAAATAGTATATCTTGCTGATTGTAACAGGACGGGCTGTTTGTACGTTCATTCAAGTATTCACTTAAATGTTTATAGGATTTTGCATCCATAAACACTTCTCTCCATTTTCCTGTTTTTTGTCCATATATATTCACTATATTTCTATCAAAATCAATATTACTGATTTTTGCGTTTGAACACTCTGATACTCTGACACCTGTTGCTAATAAAAAATCGACTAATGCCAATTCCTTTTTATTATTTTTACAGATATCTCTTATCATTTCAATTTCTGTCTCTGTTAAGATTTCTTTTTTCTTTTCTATTCTCTTTATAGGATCAATTTTATCAAAAGGATTCTTGTCAATTAAATCATTTCTTAGTGCCCATTTAAAAAAAGGCTTAATATATTTTCGTTCATTATCTAAGGACGTTGCGCTCATTGTTCCTTTTTTGGTCAGTTTCGCAAGATAAAAGTTGACATCATCTGACGTTATTTCTTTAAAGTTTTTGTTAACGAACAATAAAAATTTATGTACGGAATTCGTATAATGATATATCGTTGCAGGTGCCATATGCTGCACCTGCATAGTCGCTTTGAATTTTTCAATATAGAAATAATTATTATCTCTTTCTGTTGTCAGCCCGGTTTCTTTTTTATTAATATCAAAGTTATAAAAAAGTACTGTTAATACCGATTTTAATGTGTCTTTTTGTTCCTCTTCCAAAACGTCATTCATTTCTGATAATACTTGATTTGTTAACTCTTCCTTCAGCACTATACTATTCTCCTTTATTCTATTTATATTTTTAGGCAGATTAAATTATATAAAGGAGCAGAGTTGTTGTCTATATTTCTAATCAGTAAAAATATGTTAAACGAAAGTTTAAATCAGGTCTTTCAGTCTATCAGTGAGGGAAAAAAGCAAGTAGCATCTGCCATTACTGAAAAGGGAGTGAGCACTGCAGCAGATGCCACTTTTCAGGTGATGCATGAT
>JAEWSH010000032.1 GCA_023398375.1 Bacillota bacterium
GTTATTGCTTCTTCTCGCCTGCACTTCACAGCGCAAACCTTGCAAGTCGCTATCAGGTTCGTCGGCAACTACGCCCTTTGGGACTTTCACCCAAGGTTCGGGACATGCCCGTCATACTACAAAAAAACCATTTGGAGAGTCATCCAAATGGCTTTTAACATTAATTTATGATTATTTTATTTATTTCTTTGTAAAAAATCGGGTATTTTTAATGATTTTTCTTCTACATTACTTCTTAAATCATGAGGTTTCTGAATACCTGTAATCGGTTTAATAGGGGTTGTCCCTACAGATGAAACGGACGGAGTCAATCCGACACCGTTTAGTGCCGTAGTCTTTGGTTTTACACTCGGAACCGCACCTGGTTTACTTCCATAGGAAAAACTTCCCGCAAATTTATTTTGTACAGGCTGCTCTTCCAGTCCTGTTGCGATTACTGTAATTGTACAAGCATCTGTTAATGACTCATCATACATGGCACCAAAAATAATATTGACATCATCACCTGCTAACTCCTGTACATAGCTTGCCGCATCGGAAGCATCTGCCAATGTTATATCACCAGATACATTAATAATAACATGCGTTGCTCCACTAATAGTCGTCTCAAGCAGCGGACTTTCTACTGCCATCTTAACAGCCTCACTTGCTTTATCATCACCCTTGCCTACACCAATACCTATATGAGCAATACCCTTGTCCTTCATAACCGTCTGCACATCTGCAAAATCTAGATTGATAATTGCCGGGCGGTTAATTAAGTCAGTAATACCCTGTACTGCCTGCTGCAATACTTCATCCGCTTTCTTTAAAGCATCTGGCATTGTTGTTCTGCGGTCTACGATTTCCAATAATTTATCGTTTGGAATTACAATTAAAGTGTCCACACTTTCTTTTAACTTTTCAATTCCCGAAATTGCATTTAACATACGTGCTTTTGCTTCAAAACGAAAAGGTTTTGTTACAACACCTACAGTTAAAATACCCATGTCTTTTGCCAATTTAGCCGCAACTGGAGCCGCACCTGTTCCGGTTCCGCCGCCCATACCACAGGTCACGAATACCATATCAGCACCTTTTACTGCCGCAGCGATCTCTTCTGCACTTTCTTCAGCCGCTTTCTCGCCGATCTCCGGCTTAGCACCTGCTCCGAGTCCCTTCGTCAGCTTTTCTCCGATTTGAAGTAACTTAGGAGCCTTACATAACTGTAAAGCCTGTTTATCTGTATTAAGGCCAATAAAATCAACCCCGTCAATATTTTCATCAATCATTCTATTTACAGCATTATTGCCTGCTCCACCAACGCCTACTACGATGATTTTTGCAGCAGTTTCTGCATCATTTGTCTTAATTTCAAGCAAGGTAGTTCCTCCTTCTTATTCCCATTTAAACTCCACATATCTCATAATATAATTTTTTCGTGAATTTATCAACACATTTTTTCATTTTCTTCGCTTTTTTATCGGGAAATTATTCCAATTGGAATGTTATATTTTTCGTATCCTCAGAATAATTTTCCATTCTTAAGGTTCCCTTCTTTCCATCAAGTTCAGGCAATATGTATTTTAGCTTCATAATCTTTTCATCCAGATAGTCTTGTCCACCTATCATAACCTTAGCTTCTCCAAAATATAATGTCATATTGAGTGCAGCATCAAAGTAAATCTTATCTGTGGAGATACCATACTTATTTAATAACTGCGTGATATTCAGTATCTGCTTAAAGATGGTCTCGTCTTCTACCGGAAGCTTCTGGTACAATACTACATAACCATACTTAAGTCCTGTCACCTGTGGAATTCCAGCTGTTTTATCTTCTGAACTTTCAACAATTGTCCCATCTTTGTCAAAATACATATACCGTCCAAGGAATTCAACATATCCGGCAAGTGCTTTTTCGTATACATTTATCTGAATGGTGTCCGGAGCCAGGATCGATACATCCATTGTCTCAATAAATGGAACATCCTTAATTTCCTTATTCCTATATAATATGGATAAATAGATGGAATTATTACTCAATTTTCCATCTATTACCATATCTTTTATTTCATCATCCGTATAGTGTGTATTTCCTTCTACATAAACCGTCCTGATTGTATATTTTTCATAGATAAATACGCCCACAATCAGTAGAATCAAAACTACACATGCAATAATAAGTAATCTTACTTTTTTTTCAAATGCGGCAACCGATATATTCTGTTTTGCTTTGCTCTTATCTTTCTTTTTCAAAATATGCATTTTCTTGCCTCACTCAACACTTATTCTGGCACCCAGTATGCTAAGATCTTTACAGATATCTTCATATCCTCTATCTATAAAGTATTTATTTCCCACAACAGTTATGCCATATGCCGCCATTCCCGCTATTACAAGTGCAGCGCCTCCCCTTAGTTCTTCTGCAATCACATGTTTTCCCTGTAATCTGCCAACACCTGTAATATACGCATTGGCACCATCAATTGCAACTTTTGCACCCATCGTTTTCAATTCTTTGACCATCTTATATCGATTTTCAAATATTGTTTCTTCTATTCTGCTGGTTCCTTCAGCCAATGCGCAGGCAACCATGAGCATTGACTGCATATCGGTTGGAAATCCAGGGTATATTGCTGTTTTTATGTAGGGTATTGCATGAATCTGTTCATGCCTTGATATCATTAACTTATTTTCTTCCTTTACAACTTTGCCACCCATTTGCTCCGCACAGGAAATCATACATTCCATCTGCTTCGTCGGTGCCTGTAAAAGGGATATATCACCGCCACATGCCACGCAGGCAAATACATATGTTCCTGCAACAATCCGGTCGCTTGGCACCCGAAATGACGCGCCATGCAATCCCTCAACCCCCTCAATCGTAATACATGCCGTTCCCATCCCCTGGATTTTACCGCCTGCCTTATTTAAAAACTGGCATAACGCTGTTATTTCCGGCTCTTTTGCTGCATTATATATCTTAGTGTTTCCCTCCGCACAAACTGCTGCCAGAATACAATTTTCCGTAGCGCCTACGCTTGCAAACGGAAGATGGATCTCATTTCCAATTAACCGTTTTGTAAATGCTAAGATACTGTTATCTTCCTCCTCAATCGTAATGCCAAGATTTTTGAGAGCCTGTAAATGAAAATCGACCGGTCGTTTACCTATCACACATCCACCCGGATAATCTAAAGACACTTGCTTTAGTCTTCCAAGTAATGCACCCATCAGCATAATTGAAGAACGCATTTTTATAACGTCTTCCTTGGGCAATCTGCTTTCCCGCACTTTTGTTGCATCCACAATAATAGAATGTTCCTCAAAAGTAACAGAACAGCCGATGTTCTGCAATAATTTAACCATCGTACTGACATCTGCAATTCTGGGGCAATTGTCAATGATACTTGTTCCATGAATGAGTACTGTTGCTGCGAGAATCGGTAACGTTGCATTTTTTGAACCCTGTACCTTTATCTGTCCCTGTAATGAAATGCCGCCTTCAATCTGAATAGAATCCACGAATGTACCCTCATGCTTTATATTTTATAAAAATATGACCTATTCTATTATATGTCTGCATCCATAACTGGTATCTTGTACGCCGCTATACTTCATTAAATTTAATTCCCCTTGCCACACTCAGTACTAATCCTATCTCAATTAACAGGAACATAACAGATGAACCGCCATAGCTGATAAAAGGTAATGAAATGCCTGTGTTCGGTATCGTATTTGTAACAACAGCAATATTCAGAATGACCTGTATTGCAAAATGTCCCAGAACTCCGACTACCAATAATGCCCCAAATAAATCCGGTGCATTATTGGCTATGATCATAAATCTCCAAATCAGCAGCATGAATAACAAAATAATAGCTATTGCTCCAAATAGGCCAAGCTCCTCACATATAATTGAAAAAATCATATCATTTTGTGCTTCCGGGATAAATCCAAGCTTCTGCATACTTTGCCCCAGTCCTTTTCCAAAGATTCCACCGGAACCAATTGCATATAAAGCTTGTAATGTCTGAAATCCTTTCCCGCTGGCATACGCCTCAGGATTCAGCCATGCCAGAATACGTTCGCCCCTGAATCCGAGTTTCCCATTGCCGGCTAATTTAGTAATCAGGAATACACCAGCTGATGCAGAAGCAATACCGACTACCCCGATCAGTATGAACTGTTTATACTGTGGACTTGATACAAATAACATGAGGAGTGCAATTCCCAATATAATAATTGCTGAACTTAAGTTATCTGTAATTAAATAAACCATAGCACAAATTGGTAACGGTGCTGCCAAAATAATCAGAAATCCCTTTTTGGTCCTAATTGCCTTTCCCATACTGCATACCAGACTCGCTAGAAAAAGAATCATACCAAGCTTAGCTATCTCTGCCGGCTGCACGGATAAACCAAGATTCAGCCATCTTCTTGCACCATGGCTTTCCCTTCCAAGCGGTGTCATTACGAGCATAATAAGAACTCCTGATACTATGTATCCCAATACCGAAAACCTTTCCCAGAAATGATACGGAATCTTAGCTACCACCATCATGGCCACCAATCCTAATGTAGCCGCAAATGCCTGCTTTTTTAAATAGTAGGAAGGATCGTGATATTCCAGGCTTGCTTCGTAAGAACTAGTAGAATAAATCATTATTAGTCCAAATCCCAACAAAAAGAGTACCACAAACAGTAATGTATAATCAAAAAAATATTCTGTTTTTTTCTTTCTTGCTCTGCTTCCCGCCACAAGCTCACCCCTTCATATTGTTTACAAATTCTTTAAACATTTTTCCCCTTACTTCATAATTCGGGAACATTCCCCAGCTTGCACATGCAGGTGAAAGCAATACTGCATCTCCAGGAATAGCTTTTTCCATACAGATCTGCATAACCTCTTCTAAATTTTCTGCAAAAATAATATTTGTATAACCATGCTTTTTTGCACATTTCGCAATCTTTTCTCTTGTCTGCCCAATCAGGATCAGCCATTTTACTTTTCCATCAAATGCTTCTATCCAGTCATCATATTCATTTTCTTTGTCATAACCACCGCCAATTAACAGTGTTGGTTTGCTCATAGCCTTGATTCCTTTAATAGCAGCATCCGGATTTGTTCCTTTTGAATCATTGTAGTAATCAACTCCCTTTTTGGTCGCAACATATTCAATGCGGTGTTCTACCGCCTTAAATTCCTTCACAGTTGCAATGATATTTTTTAATGGAACTCCAAAACTCTCTGCCATGGCAATAGCAGCCATCACATTTTCCACGTTATGTAAACCTATCAGCTTCATGTCATGAATATTCATCAATTTTTGAGGTGCTTGGATGCCATCTGCAAAATAAATATCATCTTTATCTGTATAAATTCCCTTTTCCAATACTCTTGCAGAAGAAAAATAGATTACACTTGCTTTTGTCACTCCCCCAAATGCTCTTGTATTTTCATCCTCATAATTCAAAACACAAGTTTCTTCACTGGTTTGATTTTTTGCGATGGCCTCCTTTACAGCAATATAATTCTCCATTGTGTGGTGCCTGTTCAAATGATCTGGTGTAATATTTAAGATGGTAGATACCACAGGTTTGAATTCATGAATGGTTTCTAATTGAAAACTGCTGATTTCTGCCACTGTGACAGTATCATTTGTTGTCTCAAGTGCAATCTTTGTATATGGATTCCCGATATTTCCAACAACATAAACACTTTCATAGTAATCCTTCATAATCTGACCCAACAATGAAGTCGTAGTTGTTTTTCCGTTCGTTCCTGTTATTGCCAATATTCTTCCTTTCGAAAATTGATATGCAAGTTCAATTTCTCCCCAGATCGGAATATTCTTACTGCGGTAATTTTCTACCAAAGGACTATCTACAGGTACACCAGGACTGATTACTACAAGTTCTATTTTTTCTTCAACTTCTGTTGGAATAGTACCCAAAATAATATCTGCCTGCACACCCGGACTCAATTTTTGTGCAATACCATCCCTTTCTAATTTATCATTCGCATCAAACAATACTGGCTTTGCATTTGCTTTACTCAGCAATTCGGCTGCACCAATACCACTGACTCCGGTTCCTACTACTAAAACCGTCTTGTTCTCTACATTCATTTTCTTATCTCCTTTATAATGCTAATAATGCAATCAGACATAGTATTGCTGTAATAATTGAGAACACAGCAACAATTCTTGTCTCAGACCATCCACACAATTCAAAATGGTGATGAATTGGAGCCATTTTAAAAATACGCTTTCCACCGCTCATTTTAAAATAACTTATCTGTAATGCAACAGATATTACCTCAATCAGATAAATGAAGCCAACAATCACTATAAATAATGGCATTTGAAGCATATATGCGGTGCCTGCAACAAATCCGCCCAAAGCCAAGGAACCTGTATCCCCCATAAATACACTGGCAGGATATACATTAAATAATAAAAAGCCCAGTAATGCACCGACTACAGCACATGTGATTGGCTCAATCCCACTGTTCGTTCCAATTGCAACGACTGTAAAAAAAGTTGCAACCATAACAGTAACACTGCTTGCGAGACCGTCCAGACCATCCGTAAAATTTGTTCCATTCACAGTTCCTATCACAACAAAAAATAAGAACGGAATATTTAAAATTCCTAAATCCAAGAAGCTTCCTGGCATAAAGGGAATCTTCATGGCAAGTGATACATTTGTATAATTTACTAAGTAATATGCAAAAATCCCCGTAACAATAATCTGTCCGGTCATCTTTTGAAACGGTGATAATCCCATGGAACGCTTTAGCACAACTTTAATATAATCATCTAAAAATCCAATCAATCCAAACCCTAACGTCAAAAATAAAATCGGAAGAATTTTAGGATATTGCTTCATAT
This sequence comes from Bacillota bacterium, assembly GCA_023398375.1. GTDB lineage: Bacteria > Bacillota > Clostridia > Lachnospirales > Lachnospiraceae > SZUA-378. The sequence continues at coordinate 6,876 of JAEWSH010000032.1, forward strand.
AAAGAAGTGAGGTAATCACAGCGCTCGTCAGGAAAAGTATTCCACCCATTGTCGGTGTCCCTGATTTCTTAAGATGTGTCTGTGGTCCCTCCGTTCTTTCTGTCTGCCCTACTTTTAATTTTCGCAAAAAAGGAATTACAATCGGCCCCAAAAGCACGCTTATTCCAAATGATATAATAACTGGAATCACCATCGTAACGTTCATAATAATATACTCCCTATCCTTTCCGGATTTTATCTGATTTTTATCTTTTAGCTTCTTATCTGAAGCCCCTGCCTTTAAGAAAGATAACCCTTTTAATATAAAAAGTCAATTATATTCTGTCGTTTCCATATAAGGCAAGATATTTTCATATAATTGTCTGATGACCGGTGCCGCAATTTGACCGCCATAGTAAACACCACTTGGATTATTGATGATCACAATTGCAAGTACTGTCGGTTCATCTGCAGGTGCAAATCCAACGAAAGATGCTATATATTTTCCGCTTCCTCTTGGCAGAGTCTGACTTGTTGCTGTTTTTCCACCTACTCTTTGCCCTTCTACATATCCGTTTTTACCGGTTCCATTTTCCACGACTTGCTCCAGGATATATTTCATTTTTTCAGAAGTATCCTCTGAAACAATACCTGTTTCTTCTTTATACTGAAAGGTTTTAGAAATTTTACCATCTTCTTCAATTATACGCATGGCAAAGTGGGGCGTGACACGTCTTCCTCCATTAATAATAGAAGATGCCGTTACTGCCATTTGAATTGGCGTAATTTGAAATGACTGTCCAAATGAAACCGTTGCCAGTTCCACAAGTCCCATATCCTCTGGTTTATGCATTATGGTAGAGGCTTCTCCTGGTAAGTCTATATTTGTCTTTTTCAATAAACCAAATTGCTCAAAATAATGATAGAATCTTTCTACACCCAGCCGAAGTCCGACTGTTACAAATACGGGATTGCAGGAATTCATGGTTCCATGCAGGAAGTCTTCGCTTCCATGACCTCCTACCTTATGGCACCGTATTTTTCTGTCTTCGACTACAATATACCCCGGACAGCTAAATTGATCTTCCAACGTAACGACTTTTTCTTCCAATCCCGCGGCTGCCGTAATAATCTTAAAAGCAGATCCTGGTTCATAGGTGTCGCTGATGCAGGCATTTCTCCACATTTTGTTAAGAGCATCCTGTTTTTCCTTTTCATTCAGCTGATTTGCACTTACTGAATCAGGCAATGTGTAAGGATCATTCAAATTAAATTCGGGTGCATTTACCATAGCATATATTTCACCATTTTGGGGATTCATGACCATGATAGATACACTATCCGCATTCTTATTTTCCATAACCTGATTGGCTAACTGTGTCGCGTATGTCTGGATATTGATATCCATACTAATCTGAAGATTTCTCCCGCTGATTGGTTCTATACGTTCTTCCCCTTCCCGTTCCACCTCTACTCCTTTTGCATCCGTCACTGTGAGGATAGTTCCATTGACTCCCTTCAGATATTCTTCATATTTAACTTCCAATCCAACAATGCCCTGATTATCTCCGCCTGTAAAACCCAAAACTTTAGATGCTAATGTCTCATATGGATAGAAACGTTTATAATCTTCATCTACTTTTACGCCCGCATATTCATAAGCTCGTATCCTGTCTCCTATTTCTTTGGATACATTACTTTTTATCCGCTCAATTGCAGACACCTTCTCAACCCGTTTTCTTACTTTTTCTTCTTTTAAATCCAATTCCTTCACAAGCATATCGATGACTTCTTCCGGCTTTTCTAATTGACTGTGAATGACCGATATCGTGCAGACAGTTCTATTCGTTGCCAGAACTTTTCCATTCATATCCAATATTTTTCCCCTTGCTGCTTTGATATCCCGTTCTCTTTCATGCAGCGCTTCTGCCTGAATTGTATAATATTCTGAACATGCAAGCATAAGATAACATAGTCTTCCAATTAGTATCAGGAAACAAATAAAACAGCAGATAAATAGAGAGAAAATCTTTTTGCGATGGAATGTTTTATTTTTCAATACAGTAACCCCATAAAGGTAATTACTACAATCTATTACTTTTTATATTAGGTTATTCATAATTTGCTATTCAATTAGAGAAGATGCCGGATCAATTGCTACTCCCGTTTCAGGATCTAAAAATTCTCCTGTTATAGGATCAATCGCATAGCCTGTCTCTTTATCAATCTTAACTTCCTCTTTTTCCACTGTTTCAAGCCCCTCTTCACCTGTACCCTCTCCTGTTACTTCTTTGGTTTCTGAAGAATTACCTTTCGTATCCTGAGCACTCTTCTGATCCGGTACCTTATTTTCCGAAACAGAATTCGTCAGCACAGATGCCGCTTCATTTTCTGCTAATTCTTTTAATTCAGCTTCTGTCAATTCTTCTGTCTGGAAAATATTCAAGTATGGGAGTACTTCTGTCATAATTGATTTGGTGAGAAGTGTTGCATATCTAGCATTATCCTGCACTGCTACATTAGGTCGGTCTATTACCACATAAATAAGTACCTGCGGATCATTCGCTGGTACATAGCCTATAAAGGAAACCACATAATTTCCCTGCCCACGTGGAAATGTTTCAGCTGTACCAGTTTTACCACCCATCGTATATCCGGCTGGTCTTGCAGTGGTACCTGTACCTTCTGTAACTACACCATTACAATAGTCGACAATTGTATCCGAAGTAGTACTCGAAATTGTTTGTTTCAAGACTCTGGATTCAATATTCTGAACCGTCGCTTCCTCTGCGCTTGTTATTTTGCTGATAATATGTGGCTGGTAATAATATCCGCCATTAATGAGTGAGCAAAATGCTGCCGCCTGTTGAATCATGGTAACCTTGTAACCTTGCCCGAACGAAGAAACTGCCAAATCTGTCGGTACCATTTTATTCTTATCATAAATAAGGGAATCTGTTCTCGCTTCACCTGCAAGATCAATATTGGTCTTAAGCCCAAAGTTAAATATCTGCAGATATTTCATGAAATTTTCTTTTCCTATTATTTCAGCCATATCCATCAATGCTACATTGCACGATTTTTCTATTGCCTGCTTTACCGTAAGCATGCCATCACCTAATCTATTGTGGCAGCGGATTTTTTTATCTCCGACCTGTTTCCAGCCACCACAATAAAAGGTTTCATTCCCTGTAAGTGCTCCTGTTTCGAGACCTGCTGCGACCGTAAACGGTTTTTCCGTTGATCCCGGCTCATAAGGTTCTGTAATACAGAAATTCTTCCAGATTCTGTTTAATTCTTCTAACTGCTCCTTTTCATCCATTGCTTCAATTTCTTCATCCGTAAATTGCGCTTTTAAAGCATCCAGGTTTTTAGGATTATTCAGATCATATACCGGATAACTCGCCATTGCCTTTATTGCACCGGTATTAGGATCCATTATGATAACACCTGTATTGTTACTTCCGGCACCTTCCCGGGCTTCGTTGCGATGTTCTTCATTGAACTCTAATATTTTTTCCTCTACTATACTTTGTATATTTACATCTATGGACGTAACAATGGTGTTTCCGTCTACAGCTGCTTTCGTGGTTCTCTCTAATGTGGAATCGTCATTTAAATATCCGTATTCTCTGCCATTGGTACCATTCAATACATTATTATAATATTCTTCCAATCCATAAGTCCCTACATTATCTTTTCCTGTAAATCCGATCACATCACAAGCCAATGTCTTATATGGATAAACACGTCTATATTCTTCTTCAAACCACACACCCTTAATATTTGGATTTTTTTTCGTGTCATTCTGTAATTCGATAAAAGGACTGATTTTTTCATATGTTAGTTGTTTTGCTAATATAAAGTACTGAGAATTTGGATTCGCGGTGATATAGGCTCGTAATTCCGTTTCATCTAACTTAAAATATTTCACGAGCGCTTTTACAGTTGGATCAATATAAGCCTCCTTCTCAATCACCAGTTTGGTATCAAGAATAAGATTATATACTTTCTCACTCATAGCAATTGGTGTTCCTTTTGCATCTACAATATCACCACGTTTGTAGGGAATTGTTCTACTGTCATATTGCTGCTGTGACAGTACCTGCTTCTTATAGCTTTCTCCATTTTCTTTATTTATGAGAATTAATTTAACGCTTAATCCTACGAAAGCTAGTAACACTAACACAAATAGTATTACCAGCTTTTTCTGCATTTTAGAAGTGAATTTATTAATTTTTCTAATGTTTTTTTTCAAAATACCTGTCTCCTCTTCCGTTCTACTTCTTAGACTTTGGAAGATCCGCATATTGTCGTACGTAATCGCTTTCTTCACCATCAACTACTACGATTTGTCCTTTATTTGCATATTTCATTCCCAGTTCATTCACTGCTATATTTTTAATTTCTTCCAAATCGACAGATGCCAATACACGATTATATTCCTCATCATTATCCAATTTCATATTGTTCAACTGGCTCTCTAACTTTGAAATATTTTTAACGCTGCTCGTAATCTCATATTGTAATTTAATATATCCGATCAAAATAAAACCAGCCATTACCAACGCGATCGACAGGAATATCACATATCCCATATTCATATAAACTGCTTTGTCTCTGTTCTTCCTTGCAGCATGGCTCAATCTCTTCCTTGGCAATTCTTCAACAGTTTCCTGTATATTTAATTTCCGTACAGTATTTCCTTGTATATAAGTACTATTTCCATATGTAGTTTTTCTTTGGTTTGTACTTTGTCTCCCCTGACTTTGTCTTCCCATACACAACTACCTTTCTGTCATTCTCACGCAAGCCTTATTGTATTTGATATTTTTTCTCAAACACTCTTAGTTTAGCACTTTTTGACCGTTTGTTAATAGTTATTTCTTCATTTTGTGGTAAAATTGGTTTTTTTGTTATTACTTTTCCCTGGGATTTCTTTCCACACACACATACTGGAAATTCCGATGGGCATGTACATGGGTTCTCATTTCTTTTAAATGCCGTCTTTACAATTCTGTCTTCTAAAGAATGAAATGTAATAATACACAATCTTCCACCTGGATTCAATACGCTGATCAACTCGTCCAGTGAATCCTTTAACACTTCTAATTCTTTATTACATTCTATTCGGATTGCCTGAAATGTTTTTTTGGAAGGATGCCCGCCGTTTGCCCGCATCTTTGCAGGTATTGCCGCTTTTATGATTTCATTTAGCTCGCCTGTTGTCTCAATTTCTTTTTCTGTCCTTGCTCTTACAATGTGCTTTGCAATATTTTTGGCAAATTGGTCCTCTCCATAATCCCTGATCATCCTAAACAGATCCATTTCGCTGTACGTGTTGATGATATCTTTAGCAGTCAATGTCTGACGCTTGTCCATACGCATATCTAATACCGTATTATATTTATAGGAAAATCCCCGTTCAATAGTGTCCAACTGATAAGATGATACCCCAAGATCGAGCACAATCCCATCCACACCTGGTATACCATATACTTGTAATACATTTTTAACATTCCTATAATTATCTCTGACTATGGTAACTCTATCTGCAAACTGCGCTAATTTTTCTCCTGCTGCCTGTATTGCTGCTTCGTCCTGATCAATTCCGTATAAATGTCCTTTATCACTGAGTTTTTCTAATACATGCAAGGCATGTCCGCCTCCACCTAATGTACCATCTACATAGATACCGTCAGATTTTATCTCAAGTGATTCAATTGTCTCATTTAACAAAACTGATACATGATCAAATTTCATATTTGATAGCTCCTATCTGTACTTCTAAATTCCAAGACCTAAATCTGCCATATGTTCTGCGATTTCATCCATATCTTCATAGTTAGCTGTTCCTTCCCATCTTGCCTTGCTCCAGATCTCAATTCTGCTTGCAACGCCGACCAAAACAACTTCCTTATTAATATCCGCAAATTCTCTTAATACAGAAGGTACTAAAATTCTTCCTTGTTTATCGACCTCGACACTTGCTGCTCCCGCTAAGAAAAATCTTGCAAATTGTCTCGCATCCTTATTCGTAAGTGGCAGGGACTTTAATTTTTCTTCGAACACATTCCATTCATTATTATCATACACAAATAAGCATCCATCCAAACCTTTCGTCACAACAAATTCATCTCCCAGAATTTCTCGAAATTTTGATGGAATAATCAATCTGCCCTTCGTATCGATTGTATGATTGTATTCTCCCATAAACATAATAGTCACCCGCTTAAGCAGTCTGCCACGAAAAGCTTCAGAACGAATTGATTTACCACTTTACTCCACTCTGTACCACTTTTCACCACTTATGAATCAATTTTATCCTAAATCACATTATTTTACAAGTACTATATGAATTTTTTATTAAGTTTTTTACGATTTCTTTTCAATCAAGTTTGATTCAATTGTTAAAAGCTTGTTTGCATATTTGAGTTCATTAATTTGCACAATTTATGATTAACGAAGCCAAGTTCTATGATAAGTTTTTGACACTCGCGTAAATAAAAAAAGAGCTATGAGTTTCATCCCATGGGGACGATTCTCATAACTCTTCATATTTCACAATTTCTATTTTGTTTTCTTTTTTATGCGAATTCTTATAACTATATCAACAGCAACAGCAAAAATCACCATGCACATTGCAAGTACCTGTGAAACAGCAATTGTAGTGCCGCCTATCCATAATTGATCTGTTCTCAATCCCTCTATCCAGAATCTACCGAGTCCATAACCGCCAAGATACAATAAACATATCTCTCCCTCGAATCTTTTCCGCTTTTGATAAAGTAAAATAAATATCAAAATCATGACATTCCATAAACTCTCATAAAGAAATGTCGGGTGAACCTGAATATAATTCACTCCATTTGTAATATGGGCTGCAATACTTTCAGAAATATCATTTGCTCTTACCGCCTCAATCGGCAGACGCATCGCCAGGAAGTTATCTGTATATTCCCCAAATGCCTCACGATTCATAAAATTTCCATATCTGCCAATGATCTGACCCACGATCAGACCCACGACTCCCGTGTCTGCCATCTGGAAAAAATTCTGCTTCTTAAGCTTTGTATATACAGTCATTGTAATAAACGCTGCTATGACAGCACCATAGATCGCTAATCCACCGCCCCTGGTATTCAATATACTCAGCAGATTATCTTTATAAGAATCCCATGAAAAGACTACATAGTAGATTCTGGCACCAATAATGGAAAATATAATTGCATAAATCGAAAAATCCCAATACAGATCAGGATCTTGTCCTGTTATTTTAGCTACTTTTGCTGCAACTAATACCCCTGATAAAATACCGATTCCAATTATCAAACCATAAAATGCTACTTCAAATCCAAATACAGAAAATGTTTTTGGAACATTTTCAAGATAAATGCCCAGGTGTGGAAATGAAATATCATTTACTCCCATTGCTTCATTCATGTAGTTGTGCCCCTTCTGTTTTGTTTATTATTTTTTATACATTAAAGCGGAACAAAATAACATCCCCATCTCTTACAACGTATTCTTTTCCTTCTAATCCAACAAGTCCTTTTTCTTTCGCTGCGGATAATGAACCTTGCTCCAACAAGTCTTTATAATTTACAACTTCAGCTCTAATGAATCCACGTTCAAAATCAGTGTGAATCTTACCTGCCGCCTGAGGCGCCTTTGTTCCGGCTTTGATTGTCCATGCTCTCGTTTCATCTTCTCCTGCTGTAAGGTAACTGATAAGACCCAGCAAATGGTAACTTGCCTTAATTAGTTTGTCGAGTCCAGACTCTTTCAAGCCCAGATCTTCTAAGAACATTGCTTTTTCATCATCATCTAATTCCGATATTTCCTGTTCGATTTGTGCACAGATAACAAATACTTCACTGCCATTAGATGCTGCAAATTCCCTGACCGCTCCAACATATGCATTATTCTCACCATCATCTGCAAGATCTTCATCCGAAACATTTGCTGCAAATATCACTGGCTTATCCGTTAGCAGATTATAAGATTTTCTCCATGCAAGCTCGTCATCATCATTATTTTCTACAAAAGAACTTGCAAGTTTCCCTTCTTCCAAATGTATTTTCATTCTTTCCAATAAGTCCAGCTCTTTTGCCAAGGTCTTATCCATTCTGGCACCTTTACTTGTTTTTGAAATTCTTCTTTCCAAAATCTCAATGTCAGAAAATATCAATTCAAGATTGATTGTTTCAATGTCTCTGATTGGATCGACAGAGCCATCTACATGCACAACATTGGTATCTTCAAAGCAACGTACAACATGAACAATTGCATCTACTTCTCTAATATTACTTAGAAATTGATTGCCAAGTCCCTCTCCCTTGGATGCGCCTTTTACCAATCCTGCAATATCAACAAACTCTATCACTGCAGGCGTTACTTTTTTAGATTGATACATATCTCCTAACAACTTTAATCTTTCATCCGGTACCGTTACGATGCCAACATTGGGATCGATTGTACAGAAAGGGTAGTTTGCTGATTCTGCACCTGCCTTTGTCAATGAATTAAACAACGTACTCTTTCCTACATTTGGTAACCCTACTATTCCTAACTTCATACTTTATTCTCCTCTTTATTGACCAGCTACCTTGTTTGCTGCATTTCCCATTTATGAAATAATTCCAAAAAAGCCAGCGTATTCTCTCTTGTACATTCTTTATCAAATACTGCAGAACCTGCTACTATTACATTAGCACCAGCTTCCATAATCATCTGCACATTGTTCTGTTTAATTCCTCCATCTACTTCAATATCTATATGTAAATCTTTTTCTGTAATAATCCGGCGAATAGCTCTTACCTTATCTGCACAGGAATCAATGAACTTCTGTCCTCCCCGTCCCGGATGAACTGTCATAATCAGAATCATGTCCAGCATAGGAAGATATGGCAGGACCGCACTCACTTCCGTATCCGGACTGATAGCAAGCCCTCTTCTGATTCCAAGTTCCTCCATGTGTTTCAACACATCTGCAACGTGCTCCGTAGCTTCCAAATGAATCGTAATACCGTCCGCTCCGCATGCTGCAAATTCATCTATATATTTTTCCGGTTCGACAATCATTAAATGTACATCAAGAAAACATCCTGATGCCTGTCTGATTGCAGATAAGACAGGCATCCCAAAAGAAATAGAAGGAACAAATATACCATCCATAACATCAAAATGTAAAAACTGTGCGCCTGCCTCTTCCACATCTTTTATATCTTTTCCAAGATTTAAAAAATCTGCTGCTAAAATGGATGGTGATAGTATCATCATTTCTAATATCTCCTTTTATCGTTTAGTTCTTCATATAGAACACAATAGTTATCATATCTGGTCTGACTGATCTTCCCTTCGCTTAATGCTTCTTTCACACCGCAAACCGGTTCATGAATATGTGCACATCCCTGAAACCTGCAATTTGCTTCATATAATAAAAACTCCGGGTAATACTGACATAATTCATTCTTTTCAATTTCATTGATACTTAGAGAGCTAAAACCAGGTGTGTCCATAATATAAGTATCTTTCTCAATGGCAATTAACTGTGAATGCCTTGTGGTGTGTTTTCCACGGTCAATCTTATTGCTGATTGCACCGGTTTCCATACTTACTCCCAACTGAAGACAATTGATAATTGATGACTTTCCGACACCGCTAGGACCTGCCACCGTCGTTGTCTTACCTTTTAAACATTTTTTGATTTCATCAATACCGCTTTCTTCTTTTGCACTTGCAAAAAGTAGTTTACTTCCGCAAGAAGCATATTCGAGTACAAGTTTTTCTTTTTCATGAAGCGATGCAATATCTTCTTTATTAAAACAAATAATACAAGGTATTTGTTGTTGTTTCATTGTTATCAGAAAACGATCCAGCAAGTTAAAACTTGGTTCAGGTCTTGCAATGGAAAATATCACCATCGCCTGATCGATATTCGCAACCGCCGGTCTGATCAGGGAGTTTTTTCTTGAAAGTATGCTCTCAATATTACCAAGCATAGCATGTTCATCTAATATTTGAAGTTCTACATTATCACCAACCAATGGCTTCTTATTATCTTTGCGAAAAATTCCTTTTGCCTTGCACTCATAAGTTCCCATTTCCGGCACATGTACATAGTAAAATCCTGCTATGCCCTTCATTATTTTTCCCTGCATGCATTCTATTCCTTTGTAAATTGTACCGGCTGCTCACTCGCTACAAGTTTAGATGATACTACCCCACCATCAGCATCCGTTTCGGGTGGGTTCACCGGAACAGAATACGTAGTTGTGACAATACCGGTATCTGTTGTTTTGATTCCACTAATATTAATGGCAACCGGAAATGAAGTGGTTGTTGTATTAAATAAGATAGCTCCTGTATCTGCTGCCGATAAAACAACCGTAGCGTTTCCTCCCTGATAATCTGCTGGTGCTGCCACACTGATGTTACATGAATACGTAGCCCCAAGACTGATTCGAAGATCCACTACCGTATCGACAGGCTGCTCCTGACCCGCTGAATAACTCTGATAACAGACTGTTCCTGCATCATATTCACTGTTTTCTACTTCTGTAACTGTTCCGCATTTCAACCCTGATGTTTCCAACGCTGCTTTCGCTGCATCTGCTGACATTCCTCTCACCTCTGGCACCTGAACCGTGTCAGCCTGTGCTTCCTGACTAATTACAATTGTAACAGAGCTGTCCCTTGCAACAATTTTTCCAGCCTCTGGAGACTGTGATATTACATTTCCTTCTGCGATTTCTGTAGATGTCCCTGTTTCTTTTTTTACCGTAAATCCTTCTTTTTCCAGAGAAGCAGTTGCTTCTGCCTCTGATAATCCAGACACCTCTGGCACTTTAATGCCATCCGCGCCGGCACTTACTGTCAACGTTACTTTATCATCCTTTGTGAGTGTTTTTCCTGCAGCTGCACTGCTTTTCATAACTGTATTCTTGTCATATTCTGAAGATATATCATATACAATTTCATATTGGATTCCTTTTGCATCTAAAGCTGCCTGAGCATCTGCAAGACTTTTCCCCAATACTTCAGGCATAACCATATCTCCACTGGAAGTAGTGCTCTCTTCACTGGCAGAACCGTTAGCCGGAAACAGACCAACTGCCCTTCCTGCTAAGAACAGCAGAACACAACCAATAATAATCGCAACGATTATGGTTAATATCGTTGTTATCTTTTCCATCTTTGGGTCGTATTCATCCTCTTCATCATACTCTTCATACCGCTCCACCTTTTTGGGTTTCTTCGCCTGTGTTTTCGAAGTTACATTCTGAGCAGTATTCATATTTTTCTTGGGCACACTTTTCACATTCACTTTATCATCTAATGCATCACGGTTATAAGATTGTCTCTTAATCTGCACCATATCATGATCAGAAATCATTTTCGTCTGTTCCTGACTGTTTAAATCCACTACTTTTACAAAATCTTCATCAGGACTGATTAAGGACTTCTTCAGATCTGCAATCAGTTCGCCCATGGATTGATATCTGCGGTCCGGACTTTTCTGTGTGCATTTAAATACAATTTGTTCTACACTAATTGGAATCTCAGGAACAAAATCTCTTGGCGATGGCATCTCTTCCTGGATATGCTTGATTGCGATTGCTACCGTAGTTTCCCCATTAAACGGAACTCTCCCCGTAAGCATTTCAAACAATGTAATACCTAATGAATAGATATCACTCTTCTCATCACTGTATCCCCCGCGTGCCTGCTCAGGAGAGGTATAATGAACAGACCCCATCACATTGGAAGTAATCGTATTACTGGTTGCGGCCTTGGCTATACCAAAGTCTGTTACCTTTACTTTTCCTTCCTTGGAAATAATGATATTCTGCGGTTTAATATCACGATGAATAATGTGATTATTATGTGCTGCTTCAATTCCCATCGAAACCTGGATCGCAATGCTGATTGCTTCTTTCACTGATAATCTGGCTTTTTTCTCAATATATTTCTTTAACGTGATACCTTCAACCAATTCCATAACAATATAGTAAATTACATTTTCTTCTCCTACATCATACACATTTACGATATTAGGATGCATCAGACCTGCTGCTGCCTGCGCTTCAACTCGGAATTTATACACAAAATTGGTGTTTTCACTAAATTCCTGTTTTAATACTTTCACTGCAACGCATCTATTCAATTTGTGGTCTTTTGCTTTATATACATCAGACATGCCGCCAGTTCCTATTTTCTCTAATATTTCATAGCGGTCACCTATCAGCATTCCTATTTTAATCATAGTTTCACCTCATCTATACACGGTTCAATAATTATTACGGCAATGTTGTCTTTACCACCATTATTATTAGCGGCTTTTATTAATTCTTCTGCCTTTTCAACGATATCGCTTTGTGCATTCAGAATCATATAGATTTCTTCATCTTCAAGCATATTGCTCAGACCATCCGAACACATTAGAACAATATCATTTGGTTCTAACATAACATCGAAAAAGTCAACTTCAATAGTATCCTGTGCTCCTATGGCTCTTGTGATAATATTTTTATCCGGATGATTTCTTGCAGCTGCTTTGTCAAGTCCGCCCATGCGAACCATCTCTTCTACAAGTGAATGATCTCTCGTAATTTGTATAATCTCACGATTTACAATATATAATCTGCTGTCTCCAACATTTGCTACACGCAGAAGATTTCCTTCACAGGTCGCAACCACAACTGTCGTTCCCATTCCTTCCAGTCTCTCATCTGCGCTTGCTGCGCTTCGAATATTTTCATTTGCTTTTTCTATCGCATATTTTATTATTTTAATCGGATTTTTTTCTTCTGAATTTTCTACTTCTTTTACAATCGTTTCAACTGTATAACGTGATGCATAATCGCCTGCTTTATGCCCGCCCATTCCATCCGCAACGATAAAAATATTGGGCAGGTTTCCTAACGCCTCTTCTGATGTAAAAACAATATCCTGATTCAATTGTCTTTTTTTTCCAATATCAGTTAGCGAAAATGTCCTTAACATCGTCAGTCTGCCTCCCACTTTTCTTTCTTATGTCTACGTCTTAATTGTCCGCATGCGCCATCAATATCCCGACCCATTTCCCTTCTAATAGTAACATTTATTTTGTTTTTTTCAAGTTTATTTTTAAACTCCTGCACTTCCTGCCTGCCAGATTCCACGAAATCACGCTCTTCAATTGGATTTACCGGAATCAAATTCACATGACAATTTAAGGGTTTCACAAGAGCAATTAATTGTTCTGCATCTTCTTTTGTATCATTTACGCCGCCCACCAGACTGTATTCGAATGAAAGCCTTCTTCCAGTCTTTTCAAAATAGTATGCGCATGTCTCCATTAATTCATCCAAGCGATACTTGTTCGCTATCGGCATCAGTTTTTTTCTCTTTTCATCTGTTGCGGCATGCAAAGATAATGCTAACGTTATTTGTAATTTTTCATCTGCCAGCTGCCGCATTCTCGGAACAATTCCGCAGGTTGATACCGTCAGATTCCGCTGGCTGATATGTAAGCCAAACTCATCAGTTAATAGTTCAATGAATTTTAATAAGTTATCATAATTGTCCAATGGTTCACCGGTTCCCATAACAACCACATTAGAAACTCTCTCATCTGTAAGTCTTGTAATTTCATAGACCTGATCGAGCATCTCTGATGGCAGAAGAGATCTTTCCAGTCCATCCAGGGTGGATGCACAAAAACGGCATCCCATACGGCACCCTACCTGGGAAGAAATACAGACAGAGTTTCCAAATTTGTACTTCATCCACACACTTTCCACAACATTTCCATCTGCTAACTCAAATAAAAATTTCTTTGTACCATCCAATGCAGATTCTTGTACTTTGGTTGCCGCCAATGCTGTATACTGATATTTTTCCTTGCACCTTTCCCGCAATTGTTTTGGCAGATTTGTCATCTCATCAAAACTTCTTGCCAGCTTTACGTGCATCCATTCATATAGCTGCTTTGCTCGAAAAGGTTTTTCACCATTATTTTTTACTTCTTCCTCTAATTCTATGAGATTCAAAGATTTAATATCAATCACGAACGCTTAGCCTCTCTTTTTCTTCATTCTTGCAATAAAGAATCCATCTGCATCATGAATGCCCGGTAATATTTGTAAATACCCCTTCGCTGTTGTATCGCTTTGTAGTAATTTGGGCAAATAGAAATCCAGGCTTTCCATTTCATAAGGATACTTTTCGACAAACCACTTTACCATCTCTTCATTTTCCGCACGATTAACAGTACATGTACTATAGATCAGAATTCCGCCCGGTTTTACATAGTTTTGGACAACATCCAGAATCGATCGTTGTAATGATGTTATCTGCGTAAGAGTTGTTTCCAAAACCCTATATTTAATATCACGTTTTTTTCCTATTACGCCAAGTCCGGAACACGGTAGATCTGCAAACACAATATCTGCCGTCTGCGCTTTTTCTTCCTGGTAGATCAATGCATCCGCTTCCAGCGCTGCTATATTGGTATATTGCATACGTTCTATATTCTGTCTGATCAGATTCACCCTATAATCTGTAATGTCCCTGGCCTCTACATGTCCTGTTCCATTTAGTTTACAGGCTGCATGCAACGCCTTACCTCCTGGTGCCGCACATACATCGATAATCAAATCTCCCTTTTTAATTCCTGCTATTTCTGATACAAGCATGGAGCTGATGTCCTGAACAGTAATCATACCTTTCTGAAATCCGGGTAGATTCAAAGTTCCCTCCATGTGTTCCAGTTGATATGCATAGGGAAGATAGGGGTGTTCTTGGATGGTAATCCCCCTGTTTCGGACTGCTTCTAATAATTTCAGTTTCTCTTGTTCCCGTAAGTTCTCATCAATTCTTACAGTTACAAGATGTTCCTTTAGTAACCCCTGCAGAATCTGTTCTACTGTTTGCTCATCATATTCCTGTAACCATTTTTTTACAATCCACTCTGGCATAGAATATTGTATGGAAAGATACAGTCCGATATCGTTCTCCCTTTTTGGATAGCTGATGGCATTTTTTTGTCTGGAAATAGTTCTGAGCACTCCATTCACAAATCCTTTTAATTGATGAAATTTCTTTTTTTCTGCAAGCTTTACAGCTTCGTTACATGCCGCAGAATCCGGTACTGCATCCATAAACAGAATCTGATAGACACTCATACGGAGAATGTTCCGAATCACTGGTTTCATCTTGTTTACTTTAATCTTGGAAAATTCATTCAGTATATAATCGATTTGTATCATCCGTTCCAAAGTGCCTTCACAGATTCTTTTCATAAAGGACTTATCTTCAGGTCGTAAATAATTATATTTATCCAGTACATTCCGGATGACCAAATGACTATATTCTTTTCCCGAAGTTATTTCTAACAGCATCTCAAGTATTAACTCCCTTGTATTAACACTTGCCTTTTCTATTTTCTTCCTACCGTTCGGATTACCCACGTTTGCTCCTATCTGTCTACGTTAATCACGGTTATTTCTTCCGCCGCCAAATATCAATAGTAATCTTAGCAATTGTAATACGGAAGCTGCTGCAGCAGCGACATATGTTAAAGCTGCCGCACCAAGTACTTTCCTGCAGTCACTTACTTCTCTTCCTGCCAGAATACCCTGCTGATCCAACAATCTGACTGCCCGGCTGGAAGCATTTAATTCTACCGGTAAAGTCACAATCTGAAATGCTACCGCTAATGCAAATACCCATATCCCAATTTGAATCAGTGTATAATTATAGCTGAAGATAACACCCAGGATAACAAGAGGGAGTCCTAATTTAGAACCAATATTCGCTACCGGCACCAAAGCCGAACGAAGCTGTAACGGAAGATATCCTTCCTTATGCTGAATTGCGTGTCCGCATTCATGTGCCGCTACACCTACAGCTGCCACTGAATTTGACCCATATGTCGCGTCCGACAGTCTCAATACCTTATTTCTTGGATCATAATGATCATTCAGATTTCCGCTGATATGCTCTATTCTGACATCTGTGATACCTGCGTAATACAATAGTCTTTGCGCTGCCTCTGCCCCTGTCATTCCTGTCATGCTTCTTACTCTTGCGTATTTATTAAAAGTTGAATTCACCTTTGCAGATGCCGCAATTGATAATACCGCACCAATTACTACTAAAATATAAGTCCAATCCATATAAAAACCATAACCATAATAAGGATACATAATAACACCTCCTATTCCTTTTCACCTAATCTGTATCCAATTGTTATTTGATTTCCCAATAAGAAATCATGTACGCGCATTCTCTTTTTTCCTTCCAGTTGTACATCCAATACTTTAAGCTGTCCGTCTCCTGTGTTTACTGTAAAGGAATCTTTTGTAATATCTGTAATGACTCCGACAGGTTCTTTCGTTTCCTGAAAGACCACTTCTGCTTTCCATATTTTTAACGTTTTTCCGTTCAAATATGTAAATGCACTTGGCCAGGAATTCAGACCTCTGATTAATCTTTCGATAGATACTGCCGTAGTGCTCCAATCAATATGCCCCAACGATTTGGTTAACATCTTAGCATAGCAGGAATCTTCTTCTGATTGTTTTACGGGCGTCACTTCACCTGCCTCGATCCTCGGCAGTGCTTCAACGATCAGCTCTGCGCCTGCCTGCATCAGCTTGTCATGAAGACTTTCTCCTGTCTCTGACTTAGCAATCGGAACGACTTTCTTTATCAGCATATCACCGTTGTCAATTCCCACATCCATCTGCATGATCGTAACACCAGTTTCTTGTTCACCGTCAATAATTGCCCATTGTATCGGGGCAGCTCCACGATATTTTGGAAGCAGGGACGCATGAATATTAACACAGCCAAAACGTGGCATTTCCAGAATTTCTTTGCTTAATATCTGTCCGAATGCTGCTACCACAAAAATATCTGCCTGATATGCCCGAAGCGTTTCTACCGCTTCCTCTGTTTTTACCTTAACCGGCTGGAATACCGGTATATTAGCTGCGACCGCACATTGCTTTACCGGTGTAAATTGCATTTCTTTCCCACGCCCTTTTGGCTTGTCCGGCTGTGTTACGACTGCTGCGATTTCATGCCCTGCATCTATTATTGCTTGCAACGCACCGACTGCAAAATCAGGTGTACCCATAAACACAATCTTCATTTTACTCTTCCTCATCTTCATCTTTGAGATCCATTAGTTCACCTTCCACTTTTTCTATATAAAGGTGCCCGTCTAAATGTTCTATTTCATGGCAGATAGCTCTCGCCAGCAGTTCTGTCCCTTCTAATTCGTATGATTTCATATTTTCATCTAATGCGACCGCTTTTACATAATTCGGTCTTGTTACAATGCCAGTCTTGCCCGGCACGCTTAAACATCCTTCATTACCTGTCTGTTCTCCGCTCGTTTCAACGATACGCGGATTGATCAATACATGTGGATCATCACCCGTCGTATCAATCACAACAATTCTCTTCAATACCCCAACCTGGGACGCCGCAAGTCCCACACCAAATGATTCATACATGGTATCAAACATATCCATGATTAATTCCTGAATTCGGGGCGTCATCTCCTTTACTTCCTTGCATGTCTTCGTTAATACTTCGTCTCCTATTTCTCTAATATTGCGAATTGCCATTGTTATCTCTCCTTTGCGTACCTTTCTTTAATAGCTGCTGAGCGGATTAAAATCAAATTGCACCGATTCTGTCTTTAACTCCAGCTTTTCCACGTAAGCTTCTACTCCATTCTTTATTCTTATCAATTGTTCATAATCTTTGTTCTTTATATATAGAACAGTACGATAAATATCATGAATTCTACCTATTGTTGCAGCAGTCGGTCCTATCACCTGAAACTCATGTTCTTGTATCTGAATTCTATTTGCAATTTCCTGTGCAAGCATTCTCCCTTTTTCTTCGACTTCAGAAGAAACAAGTATTACCATCATCTGTGCTGCCGGCGGATATTGCAGCATCTGCCTATATAGTATTTCCTCTTCATAGAATCCTTTATAATCCTGATTAGCAGCATATATTACACTATAATGTTCCGGCTGATAAGTCTGAATAACAGCTTCGCCAGGCACTGTGCCTCTTCCTGCCCTTCCCACAGCCTGTGTTAACAATTGAAAAGTTCTCTCCCCAGCTCTATAGTCATTAGCATGTAAGGATAAATCCGCTGCCAGAACCCCGACCAGCGTTACATTCGGAAAATCATGTCCTTTTACGATCATCTGTGTGCCAACAAGAATATCCGCTTCCCGATTTGAAAATGCAGACAATATCGCATCGTAACTATCTTTGCTTTTCGTTGTATCCGCATCCATACGTAACACAGAAGCCTCAGGAAATTTATTATGAAGTGCTTCTACAATCTGTTGCGTGCCTGCCTTAAATCCTGTAATAAAAGGGGATCCACAAGTTGGACATTTTTGAACCATCGATTCTTCATGACCACAATAGTGGCAAACTAATTTTCCATTTTTATGTTCTGACAATGCCACATCACAATGCGGACATTTCATAACATGTCCGCAGGATCTGCAAGATATGAAACCTGCATACCCTCTTCTATTTAAAAACAAAATGATCTGCTGCTTTCTTTCTAACCTCTCTGCAATCATTTCCTGTAATTTTCTGCTGAAAATGGAGCGATTGCCAAGTTTTAGTTCTTCTCTCAAATCCACTATATATACTTGCGGCAAATCACCTCCGGTAAGTCTTTCTGTCAATTCATACAGTTTGCACTGCCCACTTTTTGCCATATAATATGCTTCCAGAGAAGGGGTTGCGGAACCAAGCACGACACCTGCCCCATGCATTGACGCAATTTTTATTGCAACTTCACGTGCATGATATTTTGGCATTGTTTCACTTTTATAACTATTTTCATGCTCTTCATCAATGATGATAAGCCCGAGATTCAGAAAGGGTGTAAACAAAGCCGATCTTGGACCAATCATAATATCGATTACACCGTTTCTGGCTTTTTCAAATTGATCATATCGTTCACCAGGTGACAATTTGGAATTTATTACTGATACTCTGTCCTTAAATCTTTTATAGAAACGAAGTAAAGTCTGATAAGTGAGTGCTATCTCCGGAATCAATACAATTGCCTGCTTTCCAAGTGCAATATTCCCTGCGATCAGTTCCATATAAACTTCTGTTTTCCCGCTTCCTGTAATCCCATGTATCAGATACGTGCCTAATTTCTGTACTTTTGCATCTCTCATGATATCCGTAACGATAGCTTTTTGTTTTTCACTTAATTGTTTTGCTTCTTCTGCAACTTCCTTACATTTAACCGGATTACGGTAACTGTTTTCTATTGTTATTCTAAGAATTCCAGTTTTTTCTAACGCCTGTATCGTTTTGAGTGGAACGTTTAATTTACCGGTCACCAATTCTTGTGGCAACTGTCTTTCAGTTATTAACTGCTCCATCAATCTTTGTCTCGCGACCTGATGTTTCTTTCTATAAAACGAAAGTTTTTCCAGTGCTTCTTCCTCTGATAATAAAAGCGTAATTGATTTTTTTTCTATTGGTCTATACTTTTGTTTCACTGGTAAAACTGTTTTCAATGCTGCAATCATGGTTGAACCATATCGCTCTTTCATCCACAGGGCCAGCCGAATCAATTCCGATTCTACCGACATGCGGTTACTCTGTATGCCTAAGATATCTTTTAACCGATTTTCATCAAAAGAGGCTTCATCTGTAATCTCTATTACATATCCGCTTCTGTTATAATTCCCCTTTCCAAACGGAATCATAACTTCCATTCCTGCTTCCAGTTGTCCTCGTAAGTTTTGAGGAATTCGATATTGAAATGGCCTGTCTACTTTTTCATGAGATATATCAACAATGATATTCGCAAATTTTCCTTCCACTTCTTCTCCTCTGTCTGTTATTCATCCTACCTATTTCATCTCTTCCAGAATATCTGCAATAATGGCTCTTTCATCCATAGGATAATGTTCCCCTTTTATTTCCTGATAATCTTCATGTCCTTTTCCAGCCAGAACAATAACATCACCAGGTTTACCATTCTTAATTACATAGGCAATTGCTTCTTTTCTGTCTGCAATTTCAATATAGTTACCATTCGTTTTTGAAATACCGGTCCTGATATCAAGCATGATATCCTGCGGCTCCTCAAATCTTGGATTATCCGATGTAATGATTGTAAGATCTGCAAGGCGTCCGCTCACTTCTCCCATCTCAAATCTTCTTAATTTAGATCTGTTGCCGCCGCATCCAAATAAGCAGACCAAACGCTTTGGGTTATATTCTCTTAGTGTTGTCAGCAGGCTTTCTAATGCCATGGCATTATGTGCATAATCTATCATTAATGTAAATTGATCCGATACTTTTACCATTTCTATACGGCCTTTTACGTTTGCTTCCTTCAAAGCTTTTCTTATGTTTTCTTCAGCCACCTTAAAATGTCTGCAAATCGCGATTGCTGCTAATGCATTATATACACTAAATCTTCCTGGTGTACTTATTTCCGCGCTAAGATTCATAAGACCTGTTACATCAAAATCAACTCCAAGGTATCCTGGTCCTGTTACTAGTTTTGTATTGGCTGCTCTAAGATCTGCGCGTTCTTTAAATCCAAATGTCTCCAATTCACACGTATGTCCTTGCATGACTGTATCATAATGTTCATCATCACTATTGGCAATCCCAACTTTACATTGCTTAAACAACAGACCTTTACAATACATATATTCTTCAAAGCTTGCATGCTCATTCGGTCCGATATGATCCGGTTCCATATTTGTGAAGATACCAATGTCAAATATAAATCCCTGCGTTCTATGAAGCATAAGCCCCTGGGACGACACTTCCATTACCACAATATCACATCCTGCATCTGCCATCTGCCTAAAATAACTCTGCAGCACATATGACTCTGGAGTGGTATTGCTTGCCGGAATTTTCTTATCTCCAATAATCGTTTCTATTGTTCCGATTAATCCTACTTTATAACCGGCTTTTTCTAAAATAGATTTTACCAAGTATGTAGTCGTCGTTTTTCCTTTTGTTCCGGTCACACCAATAATTTTCATCTGCTCGGCTGGATTTCTAAAATAAGCTGCTGAAATGAAAGCCATAGCATATCTCGTATTTTTCACCTTAATGACCGGCACATCACATCCTTCCGGTAGTTTTATTTCCTTGGATACGACCACTGCTCCGGCACCTTTTTGAAGCACCTCCTCCAAATACTGATGTCCGTCAAAATTTGCACCCTCTATACATAGAAACAAACAGTCCTTTGTAACTTTTCTTGAATCGTAGATTACCTCTGATACTTCTATATCTGTAGTCCCTAACAAACATTCATATTGTAAATTTTCAAGTAAACTGCTTAACTGAATCATACTTGCTCCTATCTGCCATTTTATTTACACGTACCTATTAAGATAGCATAAAACAGTGCTTTTTTCAACCGGTGTTTATGTAACATCCGTTGTTCGCGTAGACCAAAGCGGACAAGCCCGCTTCAACTTCCTAATCCCTCATCCTTAAGGGACTTGGCTGCTTTGTCGCGCCGAATGTAGTCACTTTAGTGACATCTTCCTTATACATTCTTGCGCATCCCCCGGAGGGTTTTATATGATAGGAAGTTGTGAAGCAATTTTTTATCATATAAGAAAAACACCGATATCGAAGTAAAACGAATCGGTGTCTTTCATCTTATGAGGGGGGGAGATAGTGAGTGTTCTTCAACTATCTATAAATTATTTTAAACGATATATGTGTTTAAAGTGTGTATAAACTCTAAAAAAACAAACAACTTTATTAAGAAAATCTAATCGTTTTCTAAACTTCCTATTGATAATCTTTTATAATAATTTGCAGATTTTTGTTTCCTCTATATTCATTTATCTCAGGATAATAGCAGATTGAAAATTGTATCTGTGTTTTCTTTCCCTCATATAAGGAAAGTTTCTGCTCCATACCGAAACGCTCCGTGATATACCGATTCATTTTTTCTATATCGCCAAAATAAACGGCATCAAATCTGTTTTGCATTTCATCCTCTATTATGTATTTTCCAACATTTTTATTCTGTCCCAGAATTCGACCACTTAAAAACTTCACATTTTTCTGTGCAAACAAAGGCTTTTGGTTTCCTACGCCAAACGGTTCCAGCATACTCAGTTCATCTGCAAACTCTTTCGTTGCAAAACGAAGCGGCATTGGAATGTCAATTTGAATTTTTTCTACAAAGTCCGACTCGTTCAACAACGTACTCTGATTCATCAACTGTCTGAATCGTTCCACATTTTCTTCTTTCATGGAAAGACCCGCTGCCAATTTATGTCCTCCGTATTTTTCAAACAATTCTTTGTGTTTAGACATTTCCTCATACATATGGTAAGCATCTATCGATCGCCCGGAACCCTTTATTCCCTCCTCTCCTTTTGTCAACACAAAAGTCGGCTTTTGATACCTCTCACGTATCCTTCCGGCAATAATCCCTGCAAGACTTTCATGACAATCCGGCAAGTAAATAATAAGTACTTTATCTTTCTTTCTTGTTGATTCTTCTATCTGTTGAATTGCTTTTTCAACACCCTTTTCCGTCATATCTTTTCTGCTGTCATTGATCGCCTTCAAATCAGCAGCAATCATTGCCGCCTCCGCATCCTCTGTTGTTTCAAATAATTGAAGTGCTCTGGAAGCGGTATCCAGGCGTCCTGTCGCATTCAGGCATGGTCCTAAGACAAATCCCACATGATACGGTGATAAAATCTTATCTGACAGACCATTCACATTGATCAACGCGTTAAGTCCTTTATTTTTTGTATGCATCATGGATGCTAATCCATACTTAACAATAATTCTATTTTCATCCAAAAGCGGCATTACATCTCCTATGGTTGCAATCGCTGCAAATTCTAACAATTCTGTTAAAATACGATTATCTTTTCCCATTCTCTCCAACAGAAATTGCACAAATTTATAGGCTACAACAGCTCCACAAATAGCTTTGTAGGGATAGGAACACATTTCCTGCTTTGGATTTATTACTGCTGCCGCCAATGGCAAACGGTACATTCTTTGCTTGTCTTCCCGTTCTTCATACGGGACTTCATGATGATCCGTTATTACTACTGTTAAACCTAATTTGTTCGCATATGCTATCTGCTCATATGCGGCTATTCCATTATCACAGGTAATAATGGTATCAATTCCATCCTGGTAAGCCTGTTCTATCAGTTGCTCGTTCAATCCATATCCATCATGGATGCGATGCGGTATTACTGTATCAACAAACGCATTACAGTTTAATAAGCCTTTTTTTAAAATATAGGTCGAACAAACCCCATCAATATCATAATCTCCAATAATACGGATTCTTTTTTGTTCCTTTATCTTTTTATTAATAATATCTGTCCCGTTCTGTATATCTTTCAACAGCTCTGGCTTATGTAAATCCTCTATTGTTCCGTAAAGAAATTTTTCAATCGCTTCATTTTCTATAATATCTCTGTTACGTATGATTCTGGCCAGCATCGGGCTGATACTAAAATCATCTGCAATTTTATTGAAATCTGCTTTTTTAGCTGCTACAAACCAATTAGCCATCGTAAATTTCACCTTTTTTCCTTAAATGAATTTCCAAAATAACTTACGTATCGAAATTATAATACCATGTTTCTAATTGTTGCGAATACAGCGCCCCATCATAATCTAATTGGTTTATCACTAAACAGTCTAAAATGAAATAGCAACGAATGGATTATCCATAAAGAGACCGTTTTGACGCCATCGGTACTTAGTTTGTGGCAGATAAAATCTGCCACAAACTTATGTACCGCTATGAGCGGCAACCGAGTGAGAACGTGTCTTCTGTTGGATAACCATTCGCTGCTATTGTTTCGGTAACTTTAGGTGATAAACTTATGCACTTGTAAAGGGGCGCCATTAATTAGCTCCCATGAAATATCTTATTTTGCTTTCTTTTGATTCTTAATCTTGGTTTTAAATGTGTACCATAATCCGCCTGTAATACATACAGAAGAATAGGTACCGCACACAATACCGACCATTAACGGGAGCGCGAATTCACGGATAGATGTAACCCCCAGAACATAGAGCACTGCAACCATAATGAACGTTGTTAATGAAGTAAAAATACTTCGTGATAATGTTTGAGAAATACTTGCATTAACAAGATCTGATAATTCCTCATTTCTCTTCATTTCACCCAGATTTTCACGGATTCTATCGAAAATAACAATTGTTGCATTAATGGAATATCCTACGATCGTTAACATACATGCAATAAAGGTACTGCCAACAGATACTTTTACCATTGCATAGAATGCTAATACTACTAATACATCATGGACTAATGCAATAACAGCACTCGCCGCAAAACGTACATCTTTAAAGCGGAACCAAATATAAATCAACATACATATCGTAGCAATCAAGACTGCTATGATAGCATCCGCTTTCATTTCCGAACTTACTGTAGAACTTATGGTTTCAGCCGTGATCTTTTCTGCATCTACATCAAATTTCTCTTCTAATGCCTTATTCAGAGATTCCCTCTCTTCTACAGATAATGTCCTTGTCTTTATGATAACTTCATTTGTACCGGTCACCTTCTGTGTCTGAATACTCTTATCTCTGGTAATGCCTGCCACAACAGGAACTACATCTTGTTCAATATCTGAAATCGATAAATCCTCATTGAATGTAATATTCGTAGATGTACCGCCCTTAAATTCCAAACTGTAATTTAGTATCTGACCATCATTTGCCCTATTCACACCCATAAATACAAATCCTGCAGCAATAACCACCAGTGAAGCAACAAAAAATATATTTTTCTTTGATATAAAATTAATTTTCTTTAATTCTTTAGATTTTCCATAGAATCTTTGATTTTTGAATCCAATTGCATAAAGTGCATTTAATATCAGTTTTGTTACTATTAATGCAGTAAACATTGATAATATGATACCCAATGCCAATGTCTGTGCAAATCCTTTTACACTGCCGGAACCTTTGAGACCGAGCACTAATGCGGCGATCAAAGTCGTAATATTACCATCGATGATTGCTGACAACGCCTTCTGAAAACCAATCTTAATGGAAGATGTCACCGTCTTTCCTTTTGCTAGTTCCTCACGGATCCTGGCAAATATAATAACATTTGCGTCTACTGCCATACCAATGGAAAGAATAATACCCGCAATACCCGGAAGCGTCAATGTAATATCAAATGCATTCAGGCAAATGATCATTAACGCAATATAAATACTTAACGCAATTGCAGATGCAAGACCTGGAATAAAGTAAACACCGATCATAAATACTGCAACCAATGCAAAACCAATCATACCCGCTTTCACGCTTGTCGAAATAGCCGCCTCACCAAGCTGAGCACCAACAACATTTGACCTTAATTCCTCTAATTGCAGTTTCAAACCGCCGATACGAATTGTAGACGCCAATTTTTCTGCTTCTTCATAAGATGACATATTTGTAATATTAGCCTGTCCATTAGAAATAACCGCACTTACTGTTGGCACACTTACGAATTGTTCATCATAATAAATTGCAATTGTTTCGCCTGCAGCATATGCCTTTTCTGTTGCTTTTGCAAACTTTGCACTTCCTTCTGTTGTGAATTCAAGATCAACTGCATAGTCTTTATTTCCCATGTCATTTGTTCTTTGCCCTGCCTGCGCTGCTTTTACTTCAGTACCTGTTATCACAACAGAGCCATCTGCGACCAACTCATCAATTGTCTTATTCAGCTTATAAGAATAAGTTGTCGGATCGATTTCATAGTTTTTATTTCCTTCACTATCTGTCTGACTAATAAAGTATAGGGACCCTGGTTTTCCAAGTTCTTCCAATATTGTGTTCGCATCAGATACTCCCGGAATCTCAATATTAATTCTGTCACCACCTTCTTGATATACCTGTGACTCTGTACTGTACCCCTCCACACGCTTTTGTAACTTATATATGGTATCTGCCATATCTTCTTTGGATGGATTTTCATCTCCGACTACCTGATACGTAATACTTACGCCACCAGCTAAATCCAGACCCTGTTTGATTCCCGAAGCTGCTCCTGCCTGTTCTGTACCGATTCCTGCAACTGCAGTATAAGCAAGACCAGACAGCAATAGTATCACAACTAATAATGTTATGATTCCTCTACTCTTTTTCATTGCTAGTTCTCCTTTTCATCACTGGCTAACGCCGCTTTTATCATAATCGCGCATTCAATGCGCTTTCTTTGCAATTCACAGCCTATTTCATATGCCCCATTAATATCTCCGGTGAAATGATAGGAATTGGCTGCACAACCACCGCTGCAATAAAATTTTGCAAAACAATCTTTACATTTATCTTTAGCGTATACATTGCATAATTTAAAACGATCTCTTATCTCAGTATTCAAGATACCTTCGTCTACATTTCCCATTAAGAAATCTTCCTGTCCGACAAACTGATGACACGGATAAAAATCTCCCCAGGGGGTCACTGCCAGATATTCGGTTCCGGAACCACACCCCGACAATCTTTTTGCTACGCATGGTCCGCCTTCCAAATCAATCATAAAGTGAAAGAAATTAACTCCATTCCCTTCTTTCTGACGATTCAGCAATTCAACTGCAAGTTTATCATACTCTTGTTTTAATCCAGGTACATCGCTCTCACAAAGCGCGTATTCTTCCTTTTCATCTGCGACAACCGGTTCTACAGATATCTGCTGGAATCCAAGATCGGCAAGGTGCTTTACATCTTCCGCGAAGTCAAGGTTATGCCTTGTAAAAGTACCTCTCACATAATAATTCATCTGCTCCCTGCTTTCAGCGGCCTTTTTGAACTTTGAAACAATCTCGTCATAGCTTCCCTGTCCGCCTCTGTGTGGTCTCATAAAGTCATGTACTTTTTTTCTTCCGTCAATACTTAGTACAATATTACCCATTTCTTTATTGGCAAATTCCAAAATCTCGTCATTCAGAAGAACACCATTTGTTGTTAGCGTAAAACGGAATTTCTTATTATGAGTTTTCTCCAGATTTCTTCCATAAGTAACCAGATCTTTTACGACCTGCCAGTTCATCAGTGGCTCACCGCCAAAAAAATCTACCTCCAGGTTCACCCTGTTCCCTGAATTCTCTACCAGAAAGTCAAGTGCTTTTTTACCAACTTCATAACTCATAATAGCACGTCTGCCATGATATTCTCCTTCTTCTGCAAAGCAATACTTGCAGGCAAGGTTACAATCATGAGCTATATGTAAACATAATGCCTTTATTACTGTTTTACGATTTTTAAAATCGCCGATATAACTTTTATAAATATCTTCCGTAAACAGCATTTCCGCTTCTTCTAGTTCCAGAATCTCAGCCACTGCCTCTTCTATTTCACGAGCGCGATAAACGAATCCTTCTTTTTCTAAAGACGCTACAATCGCTGCCTTATCTCTTCCGTTATTCTTAATAAACGTTTCCACCTTTGGAATCAAATCATATACTATGTTATCTACAACATGCACAGAACCACTATTGACATCCAATACTATATTATAACCATTATTCTTATATTGATGAACCACTTGTCTGTATCCTTCCGTTGTTTTTACTTTATCATAAGATAAGCAGCGAAATAAATCGCTGCTTACAAAAACATCATTCCTTATTTTACTTTTTCGCAACTTTGATTGCCAACGGTACAAGATGTTTTACAAGCTGATTGACATGATGTCTGGCATTCACCACATCCGCCTTTTTTCATGGATTGTTTTAAATCCCTTGTGCTTAATGTTTTGATATGTTTCATAACACAGCCTCCTTATGTTTCATAACATGGAGTATTATATCACAGTTCTTTTTCTATTTAAAGTTTTTTTTATCAAAAAGGTTAACTAAGCATCCCCCCAAGCATACCACTTCCGGAACAGACAAATAACGTTGTCCAGAAATGCATTGTTACATCATGAATTGTATGATTGACTAATAGTGAAATAATAATAAGAACGAAAAAATAACAACTGCCCATCAGCAGTCCCCACAGAAATTTTTGCCTTTCTACTTTCTTTCCTGTGATAAACCCTGACAGAAACGAAGCGATTATATAAATTGCTGTAATTCCAATCGCTACTACACTTTCTTTTAATTGAAACCGATATAAAAGAAGTGCTAGTAATAAAAGCAATCCCCCCGTTATTATGTAGGCGCATAACAGACATTTCAGTACAAAGATAATTTTTCCGTTAGATTGAATTGTTTTTGGCATCGTATCTCCTCCTTTGTTCATATATATTCTGCCCGGACCTGGTACATGACGATAACTTGACAACTTGTTTTGATCTATTGTATATTCCATTTATATACAAAAAAGGAGTTGATACCATTTTGGACATGCAAAGTGTCATTCAAATAATAATTTTATTCATCCTACTTATCTTATCAGGCTTTTTTTCATCTGCCGAAACAGCTTTAACAACTGTAAACAGAATGCGGATACGCGGACTAGCGGAAGAAAATAATAAACAAGCCATTCGATTGCAAAAAATTATAGAACAATATAGTAAAATGTTAAGCACAGTACTGATCGGCAATAATATCGTTAATATCAGTGCCTCTTCACTTGCCACAACATTAGCGATTCACTTATGGGGTAATTTTTCGGTAGGTATTGTCGCCGGAATTCTTACTATTCTCGTCCTTATCTTTGGTGAGATTGTACCGAAGACTTGGGCTTCCCTAAATTCAGAAAAATTAGCACTTTTTTACAGCAGCATTATTTACTTTATGATGCAGCTTCTGACACCCGTAATAAAGATTATTGATACATTATCTTTGCTGCTCTATCGCCTGTTACACATTGATATTACTGCCAGAGAAAATTCTATTACGGAAAGTGAATTGAAAACAATAGTAGATGTAAGCCACGAAGGTGGTATTATTGAATCAGAAGAACGGGAAATGATTTATAATGTTTTTGAATTTGGCGATTCACTTGCAAAAGACATTATGATTCCAAGAATTGATATGACTTGTATTGATGTAGATGCAACTTATGGAGAATTACTTTCCATTTTTCAGGAATCCATGTACACCCGCATTCCCGTTTATGAAAACGATACATCTAATTTAATTGGCTTGATCAATGTAAAAGATCTACTACTGGTGACTGATATTGAAAGTTTTCACATCAAGGATATTCTACGGGAAGCATATTATACGTATGAATATAAAAAAACGGCTGATTTATTAGTAGAAATGCGTGCTACTAATTCCAGTGTCGCATTCGTGCTGAATGAATACGGTTCTGCTGTTGGACTTATCACACTTGAAGACTTATTAGAGGAAATTGTTGGTGAGATTCGGGATGAATATGATGCCGATGAACAAGAATCCATCAAAAAAATAAGTGACCATGAATATCTGATTGCCGGCGGAATGAAACTAGATGATATTAACGATGTGCTGAATACGAATTTTAATTCTGATGATTTTGATTCCCTTGGCGGTATCGTGATTGAATTATTAGATAAACTGCCCGAAGACAGCGAACAGGTGACCACTGCAAACAATATCACTCTCATTGTTGAAAAAGTAAACCAAAATCGCATTGAGTGGGTACGCGTTTTGCTCCCGGATATCAATGTATCAACAGAATCAGGCGAATCTTCCATTTCATTGGATTTATCAACTCATTCTAAAGAATCAGAAACCACACAGGACTAACTAAAAAAACGAATTCAAATTGGTTTGCTTACTTCTGCTCCTTTTTGAATTCGTATTTTTTTAGTATCCATATACCGTTCCAACAATTCCATCTGCGATTGCCATTGCTATATCATCAAATCTACTATCAAACAGATTATTATCATATGCAGTATTTATAAAGCCTACTTCCAGTAATACGGAAGGCATATTTGTACTGTTGAGCACTATCAGGTTAGGTCTCTCTGAAACCCCAATATTATTAAATCCTATCTGTTCCAATTCACTGTTAATATTACGCGCTAATGTTCCCGCAATACCGGAATCCTCATATACCAATGTCTCTACACCCGAATAGGTTTCCGGATACATACTTGAATTTCTATGAACGGATATAAATAAATCAGCTCCTGCCTGATTTGCTTCCTGTGCTTTTTGAAACGGCGATTCAAAAACGTCATCTGTTCTGGTATATACCACATCAAATCCGCTGTTCGTTAATATATCTCCCAGTGCTAATGTTAAAGCTAACGTATCGTCCTTTTCCTGCCTTCCTTCATAAACCGCACCAGGATTTGCGCCCCCATGTCCTGCATCCAATACAATTTTCATCGCTTATGCTCCACTTTTTATCTACTAATAGCATATGAACACAAATATAAGTTTGTCACATAATTAGAAATAATAAATTATCTTCTCCATGCATATATCTACATTTTCTTCATTTCATATTGTAATTGCTTATCTCTCACTTCTTTTCTATTTCTTCTACTTATCGGTAAATATTTTTCATTATATAAAATTGCCTCATTCCCTGACAATACCTTTACATATTCCAAATTAACGATATAAGACGCTCCCAGTTCTACAAACATCGTAGTATCCAATTGCCTCATAACTTCTTTTGCCGTCATATAGCTTACATAGATTCCTTCTTTCGTATTTATCACTACTTTTCTACGGCTCTGCTCAAAATAAAGGATATCCATACAGGAAATAGTAAAGTATTCTTTTGCATAGGTAAAATGAAATCGACACTTTTTTTTATTAATATAAACTTCTGCTCTCTTCAATACTTCTTCCAATTTTTCAAATGAAACCGGTTTTTGCAGATAATGAAACGTTATAATATCAAAGACATCATATACATAAGTCAAATGCACTGTCTGAAATATAATCAGTGATGAGATATCAAAGCTTCTTATCTGTTTTGCCAGCATAATACCATTCATATCCGGCATCTCGATATCTAATAAATAAACATCAAAACTGCCAATATTTAAACTGATATAATTCAATAAATCCTTTGCTCTATAAAATATTTCATATTCAAATGAAATAC
The DNA here is from genome assembly GCA_023398375.1 of Bacillota bacterium. Taxonomy (GTDB): domain Bacteria; phylum Bacillota; class Clostridia; order Lachnospirales; family Lachnospiraceae; genus SZUA-378. The sequence goes on from JAEWSH010000032.1 coordinate 37,914, forward strand.
TATGTAATGATTCAAAATGACATTCTATTTGTTCCAGTGAAATCGCTGAATCATCACATACTGCAACTTTTAACATATGCTACCTTTCTTACGCACCTTCTTTGCAGACTGACTTCACTTAGATTAGATGCTTTCATTTGGATTTCACTGCAAAGATATGTATTCTTAGGATTGCCTGCAATATAAATGAACGCCTGCAGATGAAAGAAGTAAGGAACAATTTATTACAGATTTGAAATAAAGATGTTATAGATGTGATTATAAAAAGCAAAATACCTGACTCAATCCCAAGAAACATTTATCTTCGCTCGTGCCTTTTATGCGGTACTTTAGTAGTATATATGATAAAATATCTATATTTAATCTAATTGTAATAATCAGGCATTTCCATGTAATAATTGGTCATATTTTTATTGAGGAGGGAGAAGTAGGCGTAGAACCTGATTTTCGTTTGTTAAAGAGTAACCTGGATTGGTTTCTCAATAAATTGTTTTTCCAGACTACATACGGCTATTTGATAATCCAGTATATCTGTATACCATTTGACCGGAATTTTTATACTATTTTTCTTGTCATAAATGTAAGAATCTTTTGTATTTACCATGAATGAATTCATCAATTGCATCATACCATCTCCTGTATATTTTATATAACTTTCTTTCCCCGTCCATAACTTGCAAAAAATTCTTGATTGTTCATTTTGCTGCGTCTTCAGAATCAATTCATATTCTTCTGGCAAAAAAAATCTTTTTGCAATTAATAAATCTACTTTTTTTACTTGCTGAATATCTATTCCTACTACTTCCTCTGATACTGCACATGCCACATATTCACCCGAATGAGACAGATTAAAATGAAATGCTTTGTCACTGATACATACTGGTTTTCCATTCTTTATATACGAAATTTCTATCATCTCCGAATTTTTTCTTTTATATGAATTCCATGCAAATTGAAGCAATAAGCCCGCTGCGAGACTTCTTGCTTTATCCGTTTTCATTTTGCATGCACCTATTTTTTTCTTACGTTCTTCTGAAACAGATTGTTTTTTTAATTCAAAATAATCGTCTTCTAATAACCTATCAATGGATGCCACATATACTTTCACCATACTTGAACTCTCCTGAGACAATATCTTTTTTCATTATCTACCTCGCGGTATCAATGGCTGAACTGTAACCGACAGCCGCCATGTATGAGATTCTCCTGCATGGCGGCTGTCCTTGATCTGATTATATTCTCTGTGTCAAAAGCTCATCATAGAACTTGGCTTCAATTTGCACATATACTTGCAATATCATAAGTGATGCACAACATAGTTTGGTAAGGCTAAATAGTAACAATCCAAGTGGGAGCGTGTTGCGAATGAACTATGTTGTGTATCACTTTTGTAGTAACATAAATTGTGCAAATTGAATTCAAATATATAAACAAGCTTTTGTCGCTTGAATCCTATCATTATTCATTCTTTTGATCCGGAACTATTTTCAGATGCAACTCCTCAAGTTGTATCTCATCTACTACATTTGGTGCCTCTGACATAAGACAGGATGCATCCTTAACTTTCGGGAATGCAATGACGTCACGAATACTGTCAGCACCTACCATAAGCATTACAAGTCTGTCTAGTCCGTAAGCCAATCCTGCATGAGGAGGTACTCCATATTTAAAAGCAGTCAAAAGGAATCCAAATTTTTCTTCTGCATTCTCAACTTTTAAAACCTGCAGCATCTTAGTCTGAATATCGCTCTGGTGGATCCTGACGCTGCCGCCTCCAAGTTCTGTCCCATTGAGTACGATGTCATAGGCTTTGGCACGGACTCTGCCCGGATCTGAATCAATATATTGCCAATCTTCATCCATAGGCATGGTAAAAGGATGATGCATCGCCATGAATCTGTTTTGTTCTTCGCTCCACTCAAGAAGCGGAAACTCTGTTACCCACAAGAAATTATACTGATTCTTATCTAATAAACCAAGATTCTTAGCGATTTCAACACGTAATGCGCCAAGAACATCCCATACTAATTTTGTCTTATCAGCTGCAAAGAGCAACAAATCTCCAGCTTTACCGTTCATTGCTGATACAAGCACGTCTAACTGCTCTTCGCTCATGAATTTTGAAAAAGAACACTTTTTAGTACCATCTGTTTGAATTGCAATATAAGCAAGGCCCTTTGCCCCATATCCCTTTGCAAATTCTACTAAAGCATCTATTTTCTTACGTGGCAGTTCACCTTGTCCTTCTGCATTAATACCCCGGACAGAGCCGCCATTTTCCAATGCACTTGTAAATACGCTAAATTCACAACCTTTCACAATTGCAGAAACATCTGTCAGCTCCATCCCAAAACGAGTATCCGGTTTATCAGAACCGTAACGGTTCATCGCATCAATCCATTTCATTCTTTGAATCGGAAGCTCTACCTCTACATCCAACGTTTCCTTAAATACTTTCTGAATCAGTCTCTCGTTCACTTCAATGACATCATCCACATCTACGAAAGACAACTCCATATCAACTTGTGTAAATTCCGGTTGTCTGTCCGCACGTAAGTCTTCATCCCTGAAACATTTTGCAATCTGAAAATATCTATCATACCCAGAGCACATCAGCAATTGCTTGAACAGCTGTGGTGATTGTGGCAATGCATAAAATTCACCTGTGTGAATGCGGCTAGGTACTAGGTAATCCCTCGCACCTTCCGGTGTACTCTTTTGTAATATCGGCGTCTCAATTTCAAGAAATCCTTCTTCTGTCATAAAAGAACGGATAATTTCTGCCACCTTACTTCTCATGATAATATTTCTTTGAAGATCAGGTCTTCTAAGATCCAGGCAGCGATATTTTAAGCGAAGCTCTTCCTTCGTCTTTGAATTTTCTTCGATCTGGAATGGCGGTGTTTCAGCTTCTGATAATACACGCAGGCCATTTGCACGAATTTCAATAGCCCCTGTTGTAAGATTATCATTTGCAGCACCTGATCTTTTTTCTACTTTTCCTACAACAGCGATTACAAATTCACTTCTCAGCTTCTCAGCTTTTGCAAATCCTTCTGCATCAATATCACTACCTTCGAAAATAATCTGCAGCAGACCACTTCTATCTCTTAAATCGACAAAAATAATTCCGCCTTTATTTCTTTGTTTCTGTACCCACCCCATAACAGTTACTGTTTCTCCAACATTACCAATTGATAATTCCGTACATCTATGGGATCTTTTTAGCCCTTGCATTGATTCAGCCATCATGTGCCTCCTAAATTTTTCTATCTATTAGCTTCCTAACTCTTAAAGAATTCCCTGAATTCTTCATATCCTTCTGCATTCAGCTGTTCTTTCTGGAACTTCTTATTCTTATTCATTCTTGCGATCAGTATCTGTGTTCCCTGTTGTCTTAGCTCCTGTGCCTGCGCAATTACTTTGCATAATGAATCCGTTGTAAGACCTTTTTCTATTAAAAATGCTATTTTTTTGCTTTCTGCCGGAACTTGGAAACCATTTTCCAGTAAGAGAAGAACGATTCTTTCAAATCCAATCGAGAATCCGCAGGCTGGCGTTTCATTGCCTGTGAATTTCCCTATCATCTTATCATAACGGCCTCCGCCGCCACAGCTTCCTCCAAACTCAGGAATGGCAATTTCAAATATTGTGCCTGTATAATAGGACATTCCTCTTACAAGTGTCGGATCAAATATAATCTCAAAATCAGTTGCCTTCGTTGCTTTTACACTCGTAATAATCTCCTGCAGACCTTCTTCCACTTCTTTCTCTAATACACCTTCCAGAGTTGCAGCCAAGTAGGAAATACCGTCATCTGATTCTTCTATCCCTTTGAACAATGCCAGATATTTATCAATATTTTCTTGCGGAAATCCATTTTCTAAGAGTTCGCTCGCAACACCATCTAATCCAATCTTATCCATTTTGTCTAATGTAATGAATACCGAGTCATAGCTTTCTTCCTGAAATCCACTATAAGCTGCCATGGCTTTTAATATTCTTCTTTCATTAATACGTATCTGAAAACCTTTGAATCCCAACCTTCCAAGTGTTGTTGTCGTTGCAAGGATTAATTCAATTTCTGCAAGATTAGTAGGCTCCCCTAAAATGTCGATGTCGCATTGATAGAATTGACGATACCTTCCTCTTTGAGGTCTGTCGGCACGCCATACCGGTCCGATCTGCAACGACTTGAATGGATTTGGTAACTGTCCCGCATTATTTGAATAATAACGGACAAGCGGTACCGTTAAATCATACCTAAGTCCGCCGTCTACCAGATCAGCCTCTGTTTCGGCAATATCTAAATTGAGTTTTTCACCTCTCTTTAATATTTTAAATATGAGTTTTTCATTTTCTCCACCTTGCTTATTACTTAGGTTGGCAATATTTTCCACACATGGAGTCTCAATAGAAGTAAATCCAAATTGTGCATAAGTTTCCTTTATCACACTGATTACATAATCTCTGATCTGCATCTCCGCAGGCAGAATATCTTTCATTCCTGTTACAGGTTTTTTACTTAATGCCATAAGGGTTCTCCTTTATCCTGAAAAATTGTGGTACTATTTTTCCCTTTTCTTTCTGTACAATATTACACTTTTTTCTCTAATATCTCAACTACTATTTTAATGTGAACAATTTACGCTTTCGCTCGATCATTTCATCAATTTTTTCAATATATAGCGCAACATCCTTCACATTGTCCGCTCTTTCAATTCTACCGTCATCGAAAACGACTTTTGATATACTTCCTGCGCCCAATGCTACTATGGATTGTTTTTCTTCCATTATTAATATATTATAGATCCCGAATTTACCCGGTATTGCATAACCGACATTTTCGAAATTGCCGGCCATATTTTTCTGCCGGTATAAATAATAAGGCTGCATTCCCATTTCACTTGCACCCTTTGCTGCAATTTCCATAGTACTGTCAGTATTTTTAAGTGTCGCAGCACCATGTTCCTGTATCCATTCATTCAGTTTGGATCCTCTTTTAACCGCAAGAGAATGTACGGTCAGACTATCCGGTTTTAGTTCTCTTACAGCTGCCAATGTATTTGCAATATCATGCTCATCCTCCCCCGGCAATCCCAGTATAAGATCCATATTAATATTGGTAAAGCCCTCTTCTCTTGCCATATGGAATGCTTCAACTACTTGAGCGACCGTATGCTGTCTTCCGATTATTTTTAATGTTTCATCTTTCATGGTCTGCGGATTTACTGATACCCTGGTAACACCATTTCTCTTAAGTGCCTTCAGTTTTTCTCTTGTGATACTGTCAGCACGTCCTGCCTCTACTGTGTATTCCTTTACTTCTTTTAAATTAAAGCTACGACGAATGACACCCAGCAGTCTGTCAAATTGCTCCGCCTCCAGAGTCGTCGGTGTACCTCCGCCTATATAGATACTGTCCAATATTTTGTCTTTATAAGCATTGGCAACAAATACGAGTTCTTTTTCGACTGCATCCAGATATTCATCCACACGCTTTTTCCATACACAAATCGGATATGATGTAAAAGAACAATATAGACAAGTTGTCGGGCAGAACGGAATACCAATATACAGGCTATAGCCATCTTTGTAATGAATTTTAGATAATAGATCCCGTTCTCTTTTTGCAATATCCAGGCTCAGCTTTCCCTTCTCATCACTCATAAAATACGTATCTTTCATATATTTAAGAATTTCCGTATCTTTTTTTCCGTCTTCTAGTAATGTCATTGGAATCTTTGTCGGCCGGATGCCCGTTAAAGTTCCCCATGGAAGCTGCTTACCGGTAAGCTCAGATAATATTCGATACAATAACTGCTTTAACTGGTTCTTTACTACGCTTCTTACGTCAGATTGTTCTAAATGTATTGTCTTTGTAATCGCTGTCCCATTCACTGAAGCCGTTATCTTTTTCTCTTCAAAAGTTATCATAAGCGATGTTTGCTCAGACGTAAAGGAAGATGATTCTTCGAAAAGAATCACCTTTATATCTTCTTCAGGGTAAAATGCTTTTACCAATGAATGTATATCATATTCAAATTGTGCCTTATTGATTTTCACTATAAGCATTCGCTTATCTCCTAACGTTTCCTTATCTAAGACTATTGACAATAAGGATTATATTTCATTTCATGACCAATGGTAGTCTGATCTCCATGCCCAGGATACACCTTTACATTTTCCGGCAATAACAGCAGTTTTTCATTAATAGAACGTACTAGTGCTGCTTCACTTCCTGTGGGAAGATCAGTTCTTCCAACAGATTCTTGAAATAACGTATCCCCGCTGATAAGAATCCTATCCTCCTCAAAATAGTAACAACAACTCCCCTGCGTATGTCCTGGAGTCGCAAGTACCTTGCAAGTCATACTATGAATGGTAATTATCTCACCATCTTTTAAGTATTCATCAGCAACAACTTCATATGGTCTTCCGACTTGTGCAGATACATTTAATGTTGCATCTTCCAATACTTCCTTTTCTCCGATAAAAGCATATATCTTTGCACCTGTATATTCCTGCATTTCTTTTGATCCCCAAATATGATCAAAATGCCCATGGGTAAGAAAAATAGCTGCTACTTTTAATCCTTTTTCTTCAAGTTTTGCTGCTATCTGTGCCCCCTTATCTGCAGGATCTATACAAATCACCTCCGAAGTGCCTTCCCGATAAATAAAATAGCAATTCGTCTGTACACTTCCAATCACCATTCTTCCTACCTTTAATTCTGTCACTATATGCCTCGCCTTCCGACTAGTTCCTATTAGCCTGTTGTTCTCTCTATATCAATAATACTATCTATTCCCTGAATTCTTTCAATGATTCTGTTCAATTCTTCACGGCATCCAATTTCAAAAGAAATCGCCATTGTGGCAACACCCTGCTTACTTGTTCTCGTATTCATAGCCAAAATATCAATATTCTTTTCTGCCAGTACACGCGAAATATCCGCAAGTAAACCATTTCTGTTATTCGCAAACACTTTAATCTCAGCAAGGTATTTTTCGCCGCTCACTGTATTATCTACCGCCTGCCATTCTGCATCAATCAAACGCGCTCTGTCTAATTCCGGTAGATTAATAACATTGATGCAATCTGTCCTATGAATAGAAACACCACGTCCACGTGTTACAAATCCTACGATTTCATCACCAGGAACAGGACTGCAGCATTTAGAAAAACGTACTGCGATATCATGAATTCCTTTCACCACAATTCCACTCTTAGATCTACGAGGCTGCATCATTTTAGATTGCGCATTTTCTGCAACTTCCTCCAAAATCTGCGCATCCGTAACTATCTTTTTATGATCGCGTTCGTACATTTCCTGCATTTTATTTATGATCTGGCCTTCTTTCAGACCTCCATGACCAACAGCTGCAAGCACCGCATCCCAGTCTCGGAAACCATATTTCTTCATGATATTATCCATGTAGACCGGTTTCATAATATCATTGGTACTTATGGATTTTGCTTTACAATATGCAAGAAGCAATTCTTTCCCTTTTACAATATTGTCTTCCTTTAACTCATTTTTAAACCATTGATTGATCTTGCTCTTAGCCTGTGTGCTTTTGACAATGCCCAGCCAATCACGGCTAGGTCCCTTTGAATTCTGAGATGTAATAACTTCAATTCTGTCTCCGTTCTTAATCTCATAATCAATCGTAACAAGCTTGCCATTTACTCTTGCACCAATCATCTTATTACCGACTGCGCTGTGGATGCTGTAAGCAAAATCAATTGGGGTAGAGCCAGCAGGAAGATTTTTAACATCCCCCGTTGGTGTAAAGCAATATACATTATCTGAAAATAAATCCAGATCACTCTTCAGCAGGTTCATGAATTCTTTATTGTCCGACATGTCTTTCTGCCATTCCAGAATCTGCCTTAACCATACTAGTTTTTCTTCTTCCTGTGCTTCTACTTTTTTGCCATCCGAAGCTTCTTTATATTTCCAATGTGCCGCAATACCATATTCAGCAGTTTTATGCATGTCAAATGTACGAATCTGAATCTCAAAAGGCTGCCCTGTCGAGCCAATTAATGTTGTATGCAGTGACTGATACATATTCGCTTTTGGCATTGCTATATAGTCTTTAAATCGCCCTGGAATGGGCTTATACATCTCATGAATCACTCCAAGTGCAGCATAACAGTCTTTTACAGAATCTACAATGATACGAACAGCAAACAGATCATATATCTGGTCAATCGTTTTATCCTGATTCTTCATTTTCTTATAAATACTGAAAAAATGTTTTACGCGTCCGTCTATCTGTGCTTTGATACCGGCGTTTTCAATATGTTCCCGCACCTCATCCACGATTGTCTGCACATATTTCTCTCTGACACCTTTTCGAATGTTAATCTTGTCTGCCAGATCATAGTATACATCCGGCTCCAGGTATTTAAGTGACAAATCATCTAATTCCACCTTGATTTTAGAAATACCAAGACGCTGAGCGATCGGTGCATAAATATCCAATGTCTCCCTTGCGATTCTTTGTTGTTTTTCCGACGGCATATGTTTCAGTGTGCGCATATTATGCAATCTATCCGCGAGTTTAATCATAATGACCCGGATGTCTTTCGCCATAGCAAGAAACATTTTTCTAAGATTCTCCGCCTGAATTTCCAATTTATCACCGGATTTTTCTCCTGAATACTGCAGTTGCTGCAATTTTGTCACACCATCTACAAGCAGTGCAACATCCGGACCGAATTCTTCTTTTATCTCATCATCCGTTAATATGGTATCTTCGACTACGTCATGCAGAAGACCTGCTACAATCGTCTCTTTGTCAAGTTCCAGATCTGCTAATATGATAGCAACACACAACGGATGGATGATATATGGTTCTCCCGATTTTCTGACTTGGTCTTGATGTGCATTATATGCCACATTATAAGCTTTTTCTATCAAGGAAATATCGTCCGATGGATGATATTTTTGCACACGTTTAATAAGATCCTGATATAATTCCTCAGGACTTAAGAATTCTTTCATGGCTTCTATTCTTCCATCATCAATAACAACACTTCTGCTCTTGTCTTGTAGATCTGTTTTCTTTTCATCTGTCATAAGAATCACCGTTCAACTTTTTATAGTCTAACCATACAGTACTTACTAAGAGATTTACTTACCCGGATAACAAATTGCAGATTCCAAACGATATTTAGAAAGTTTTTCCCTGCCTTTTAATCCGGCAAGTTCCATTAATACAACAATACCCACGACTTCGCCGCCTAGAGACTCTATCAACTGAATCATTGCCTCTGTTGTCCCGCCTGTTGCAATCAAATCATCAACGATTAGTATCTTTTGTCCCGGCTTGATAGAATCTTTATGCATTTCAATCGTTGCTGTACCATATTCAAGATCGTATTCTTTCTCTACTGTCTGACAAGGAAGTTTTCCTTTTTTACGAATCAATACAAACGGTTTTCTTGTGTTATAAGCAATTGGTGTTCCAAAAATAAATCCTCTGGATTCAGGTCCTACTACAATATCAAAATCTATATCCTTGATTAGATCCTGCATTGTATCAATTGCAAGATGCAGTCCCTCTCCATCCTGCAGAACACTGGTAACGTCTCTGAAGATAATTCCTTTCTCAGGAAAATCCGGAATACTTCTTACATACTCTTCTAATTTTTTCATAATTTTCTCTCCTATCATTATCTACAATTTATTTGTTTTATCTTCCATTATCTTTATTATCCTATGGGAATAATCTCAATCCAATATCCATCCGGATCAGTAATAAAATAAATCCCCATCTCTTTATTTTCATAGCAAATACAACCCATCTTTTCATGAAGTGCATGTGCTTCTTCCATATTATCTACTTCAAGTGCAAGATGAAATTCATTATCTCCGAGATTATAATTTTCTTTTTCCCAATCCCTGAGCCAGGTAAGTTCCAATAAATGTCCCGTAATCCCATCTCCAAGGTATACAATCACAAAACTGCCGTCCGGCATCTCTATTCTGCGTTCTTCCACAAGTCCTAGTGCTTCCTTATAAAAGGCAAGCGATTTTTCTAGATTTATTACATTATAATTATTATGCGCAAACTGAAATTTCATAATTACTCCTATTTCTATTATTTATATTCCCAAAATACACGCAATTTTAAAAATATCAGTATTTATTATATTATCATTTGTAAAGGAAGTCAAAAGATTTTACCTCGATTGACAAGAAAGCTACTATATTACTAAAAACTGCAGACAGGTTTGATTCAAGTACCAAAATATTGTTTACTTATTTGAGTCCGCCAATTTGCACACTTACGTTTATGAAAAAATTGACGGAGCCAAGTTCTATGATAGGATATTTAATCCTATAGCCATGGGAAACAAGCTTTGCTCGCCAAAATAAAGCCCTACAACTGTATTTAACAATTGCAAGGCTTCTTTTTCCTAAACTCTCATTTCAAATTTTACAGAATGGAGCTTTCTTGAAATAATTTATCGATAGCAGTTTCGTCCAATTCTGAATGATCAGTTTCTTCTATCTTCGTCTGAGCTTCTTCAAGCAATTCTTTTTCTTTCCGCTCCTCTTCTTCTTTTTCCAAGCGTTCTTTTTGTTCTTCTTTTATGGAATCTATGTCCTTATCCACTTTATCCATCAGTTTATCCCATTCCCTTATGGACATTTCGGAAGCACCGATTTGGTAGGTCGGTTCCCCATTCTTAATCTGATCCAATGCTCTTTCTTTAAAAGCCTGCATGGACTCCTGAAAAGATACTGTATTGTTTTCACTTGTACCATCTGAGGACTGGGTTGCCGACAACTGTCCTGCTGTTCTGGAAGTTGAAACTTCTGTTTGGTTGGAATATTTATTTCGATTGTTAATATTAATCGACATGTTAAACACCTCCTGTTGTACTTTATCATTTATATCGTATATCGGCATAATTAATAAAAACTGTAGGATAATTTGGCAAACAAGATGAAAAAACAGACAGCTCGGATATGCATCAAATCCACGCTGTCTGTTTTATACCATTTTTGTTATAATAATCTATTTAAAAACTACATCATTCCGCCCATGCCGCCGGTTGCTCCACCTGGCATTGCAGGAACGTCTTCTTTAATATTTGCAACTACAGATTCTGTTGTAAGCAACGTTGCTGCTACAGATGTCGCATTTTGTAATGCACTTCTTGTAACTTTAGCAGGGTCAAGAATGCCTGCTTCTACCATATCAACATATTCTTCCTTTAGTGCATCAAATCCTGTACCTACTTTGGATTCTCTTACTTTATTAATAATTACAGAACCTTCCAATCCTGCATTTGCTGCAATGTGGAATAATGGTGCTTCTAACGCTTTTAGTACAATTTGGGCACCTGTCTTTTCATCGCCTTCCAGTGTTTCTGCAAGTTTCATAACATCCTTAGAAGCATGCACAAAAGCGGAACCACCTCCTGCAATAATACCCTCTTCCACAGCTGCTCTTGTTGCTGCCAAAGCATCTTCCAGGCGAAGTTTTGCTTCTTTCATTTCTGTTTCTGTTGCTGCACCAACGCGAATAACAGCTACACCACCTGCAAGTTTTGCAAGTCTTTCCTGTAACTTTTCTTTATCAAATTCAGAAGTTGTTTCTTCCACTTGGTTCTTAATCTGGGCAATTCTTGCTTTGATAGCATCTTTATCGCCTTCACCTTCAACGATAACAGTATTCTCTTTTTGAATTTTAACAGATTTTGCACGTCCTAATTGTTCCATTGTCGTATCTTTTAATTCAAGTCCGAGATCTGAAGAAATCACCTGACCGCCTGTGAGAATTGCAATATCTTCAAGCATAGCTTTTCTTCTGTCACCATATCCTGGAGCTTTTACTGCTACTACGTTGAAAGTACCGCGAAGTTTATTTACAATTAATGTTGTTAATGCTTCGCCTTCCACATCTTCTGCGATAATAAGTAATTTGGCACCGGATTGAACGATTTGTTCTAACACTGGTAAGATTTCCTGAATACTTGAGATCTTTTTATCAGTGATTAAAATGTAAGGATTCTCTAATACAGCTTCCATCTTATCCATATCTGTTGCCATATATGCTGAAATATAGCCTCTGTCAAACTGCATACCTTCAACAAGATCTAACTCTGTTTTCATTGTTTTGGATTCTTCAATTGTTATAACACCATCATTCGATACTTTTTCCATAGCATCTGCAACTAATGCACCGACTTCATCATCACCAGCTGAGATAGATGCTACTCTTGCAATGTGTTCTTTACCATTAATTTTTGAACTCATTTTTGCAATGGAATCAACTGCACAAGTTGTCGCTTTCTTCATACCTTTTCTTAAAATAATTGGGTTAGCACCTGCTGCCAGATTTTTCATTCCTGCATTAACCATTGCCTGTGCAAGTACTGTAGCTGTTGTAGTACCGTCACCAGCCACATCATTTGTTTTTGTAGCAACTTCTTTTACTAATTGAGCGCCCATATTTTCAAAAGCATCTTTTAATTCGATTTCTTTTGCAATTGTTACACCATCATTGGTAATCAGTGGTGCTCCGTATGATTTATCAAGTACTACATTTCTTCCTTTTGGTCCTAATGTTACTCTTACTGTATCCGCTAACTGATTGACTCCTGACTCCAAAGCTGCACGAGCTTCTGCAGCGTATTTAATTTCTTTTGCCATAATGAATTGCCTCCTAAAATGTTTTTATCGTTCTCATATTTTTTATTTTTATTGAAGAATTGCTAAAATATCACTTTGTTTAACGATAATGTATTCATCTTCTTCTATTTTCACGTCTGTTCCCGCGTATTTTGAATAAATGACCTGATCGCCAGTCTTTACTTCCATTTTCACCTCTTTACCTTCGATCACTCCTCCAGGTCCTACCGCTACAACCTCTGCCTGCTGTGGTTTCTCCTTATTTTGCCCTGGTAATACGATGCCTGATTTTGTCGTTTCTTCAGCAACTAATTGTTTCAATACAACTCTGTCTCCTAATGGTACTAACTTCATTATAATAACCTCCTTATAATATAAAATGATATTTTTTTCTTATTGTTAGCACTCATTTGTCTCGAGTGCTAATTTCTAAACATATATTAGATTTTTTACCTTTTGGTTGCAACACCATTTAACCAGTATATCCTCTTTATATCTCTTGTTTTTTTTTCTTTACTCACATTTTCTCGTTTTTTCTTATTTTATCCACAAATATTTAATTTTATAATTATTTTATAATTATGATACCAGGGTCAAAAGGTCATGTTTTTCATGCTTGCATGAAAAAGCATGACTTTGGGACCCGCAAAACATGAGAAAGTAGCCCGAATAGGGCGGATTTCGAATGTTTTTAGGATTGTGAGAGCACAAAGTGCGTAACAATCCGTAGGTATAACTTTGCACTACCCCTATCCATATCCTACAAATTAAAATATGCATAAATTCCATGTTTATTACAAATATATTTCTATGATACAAGAAACAAGTCAGCACAACTACGATGCTGACTTGTCCATAACAGTTTACATTCTACTTCAATTTTTCCAATCTTTCTTTATAACCTACTGCATTTTTGACTTCCAACTTGTTTTCAAACATTTTATATTCTGCATCAGAATATAGCTCCTCCAGATTCTGTTCCACATTTGTTTTTAATACATATCCACAAGCTACGGATGGTGCTAATTTATCATCTTCATATTGATTGCATCGATTTTGTAAACGTTGACAATACTTTTCAGCCTCGCCTTCTTCTTCCATCGGAATTAATATTTCAAAAACATCTCCATCCACACGGCCGATTATATATTCAGGTTTCGCTTCTTTCATTAAAATCTCTGCAATTATCTTAATCAGTCTGTCACTCTCACGATCACCAAAATGATCATTTACATATTTCCAATCGTTAATATTTACACAAATTAAACCGACCGGAATTACCTCTGACCGTTCAATTACTTTGACACGGCTTTGAAAATAAGTTTTACTCAATACCCCTGTTAACATATCTTCTTTTTCGCCATGCTTTGCCTGATAGCGCTCTTTTTCAAGAATAGCCTCTAATTCATCGGCATAAAGAGCTACCTCGGAATGTTCATAAGAGGCTGTCGCATGTGCTGCCATCTGATTCACCAGAGCATCCAAGAATTCTTCTGCATTTTCTTTTCTGTCCGGTCGATCGTTACTATTAATTGTATACAAATGTCCTATTGTTCTCCCGTATACTTTCACTTTTCTTCCCGGATTAGCGACCACATCTGGATCATCCATAACAAAATCACCGATTACAATTGCCTTTTCACCATGTCTTTCCGTTAGCAACAAACTAACCCCCGCCATTGTTGCAACGCATTTCATAAACTCCTGCAAGGCTCTCATACTAAACAGGTTATTAATATGATAATTTTTAATATTTTCTTTCAGTCTTTTTTCTAAGGATGTCACCTTATATTCCATACGAAATACCTCTCTTTGCTAAAATATTATGGCTCTTTTTTACACTGTAAGTTATTTCTTATTTTACCATAAGTACCACAAAAAGTAACATCTATTTCTGATTCAGTTCCTCTTTAAATGTGCGGATATATTCTTTGGCTGTTTCCTCATTATAATCATTCTCTTCCATCAGCTCAATAAAGTGTGAACCTACAATTGCACCGTCGATAATCTCTTTCATTGGTGCTACATCTGCTGCTGTGCGAATACCGAATCCCATCATAACAGGAATGGAAGAAACCGATTTTACTTTTGTCAGATATTGTACAATATCCTTATGAAAAGATGCGGCCTGTCCTGTCACACCCATAGATGATACACAATAGACAAATCCTCTCGCGTTCTTCAATATCATAGGAATTCTTTGCTTGGACACAGGTGCAACCAGTTGGATTAAAATAGGCGCATTTTCCGTTTTCTCCACTATTTTCTGTAAGGGAGCCTGTTCTTCATATGGAAGATCCGGAATGATCAATCCATCAATACCTACCATGGCGCATTTAGTTACAAAAGCTGCGAATCCATAATAAGAGATTGTATTATAATACATCATAAATACGATTGGTATCTGACAGCCTTCTCCCCTTACCTTCTCTACCAGTTCAAAAACTTTTTTAAGGTTCGTTCCTTTTTGGATAGACTTGTAGGATGCTGCCTGAATGACAGGTCCGTCGGCTGCCGGATCCGAAAAAGGAATCCCCAATTCCAGAATATCTGTACCAGCCTCTTCCTGTGCTTTTATCAGTCTGCCGCAGCCTTCCATATCCGGAAGTCCCGCTGTCATATACGTAATAAAAGCTTTTTCCTGTCGCTCCTGTAAAAGCGCTAATTTATCTTCTATTCTATTCATACGATTTCATTCTCCCCTCTCTAGTTCATATATCCTTCACCTTTAAAATAAGATTCAATCGTATTCGCATCTTTATCACCACGTCCTGACAGGCATACGACAATAGACTGATTCTTCTTCATTTTTTTTGCAAGTTTAAACGCATAGGCTAATGCATGTGCACTTTCGATTGCCGGGATGATTCCCTCTAAACGGCACAGTTCCAATAAAGCCTCCATGGATTCTTCATCTGTTACGGATACATATTTTGCTCTCTTGGTATCTCGCAGGTAAGCATGTTCTGGTCCTACTCCCGGATAGTCCAAACCCGCCGAAATGGAATGTGCAAGTTCAATATTTCCATCTTCATCCTGTAATAAGTATGAACGCATACCATGCAATGTTCCGACACGGCCTTCTGCCATGGCTGCCGCATGTTTTCCGGTTTCTATTCCCAATCCGGCTGCTTCCACACCGATTAATTCCACCTCTTTTTCATCAATGAATTCTGCGAACATTCCAATGGAATTTGAGCCGCCTCCGACACAAGCCATAACTACATCCGGAAGTTTTCCCTCCTTCTCCATGAACTGCTTTTTTGTCTCTGCACTGATCACTCTTTGAAATTCTTTTACCATCTTTGGATATGGATAAGGTCCGACAGCAGAACCAATGACATAGAACGTATCTTCTGCTGTCTTTGCCCACGTTCTGATTGCCTCGTTCGTCGCATCTTTTAATGTATTGCTTCCAGAATGCACACTCACCACCTTTGCTCCAAGCATTTCCATTCTCATTACATTCAAATGCTGTCTTTCTATATCTTCTGCCCCCATGTACACCGTACATTCCATATTGAACAAAGCTGCCCCGGTCGCTGTTGCCACACCATGCTGTCCAGCTCCTGTCTCAGCAATCACTTTTGTCTTGCCCATTCTCTTTGCAAGCAGGATCTGGCCAATTACATTATTGATTTTGTGAGCACCTGTGTGGTTCAGATCTTCTCTTTTTAAATAAATCTTCGTTCCATATTTATCTGTCAGACGCTCTGCCAGATAAAGCGGCGTTTCCCTGCCAACATATTCTTTCAGGTAATAATAATATTCTTCCATGAATTTGGTATCTTTTATTGCTTCATGAAAAGCAATCTCTAGTTCTGCCAGTGTATTCATCAATGATTCTGATACATACTGACCACCAAATTCTCCATAATAAGTGTTACTCATTTGTTCTCACCTCTCCTATGAATTCTTTTATTTTTTGTCTGTCTTTCCCTACCTTCAGCAGCGCAGTCTCAACTCCGCTGCTTACGTCTACAATATCTGGCTGCACGGTCTTAATAGCTTCAGCTACATTGGAAGCCTCTAAGCCGCCCGCTAATACACATTTTTTTTCACTTATCCTCACCTTTTTCACGTGTTCCGTTAAGATTCTCCAATCAAATGTCTTACCACTGCCATATTCTGGTGAATCAAAAAGAACGGCTGCAACTTTAGGACATTCCAGAAATCTGCTAAGAGATTCAAAATCATCACCATTTACAGCTCTGATAATAGGAATTTCAATCGCGTTAAAAGCTTCCTCTGAAAGTTCTCCATGTATTTGTATATAATCAAATCTCAATTTTTGTATGATTGCGATCTGTTCTACCGTAGGGCTTACCGTAACCGCGACTGCCTTCGTTGTATTTTCTTTTCCAGGCATTTTCAGAATACGCAATATTCCATAAGCATTTTCTACCGTATTCACGCGTTTACTTTTTTCAAAGAACAGAACGATCCCTGCATACTCTACTTTTTCTTCTACCAACCACGCCGCTTCTTCGCACGTTGTAATTCCACATATCTTTATTTCTGTCATTTTCAAGCCTTTCCAAAGCTCCCGCATCTGCGTATTATTTACTATCAAAACAATTCCGCCATCGTGTGGCTAGTACTTTTGGATTCTCTGCTTCCATGAACACTGTTCCAATTAATACTGCATTTACTCTGCATGTTTTCAAATAAACAATATCTGCTTCTGTAGCAATACCGCTTTCAGATACCAAAATTGCTTCTTCTGGTACCATTTCGGAGAGCTTTTTCGTATTTTCCAGATTAACTGAAAAATCTTTTAAGTTACGATTGTTGATACCGATTATAGCGGCATCTAAACCGATTGCCCGCTTCATCTCTGTCTCATCGTGGACTTCTACTAATACATCCATATCAAGCGCATACGCTAATTCATAGAACAGTTTCAGCTGCCTGTCTGTTAAAATTGCGACAATCAGCAGAATACAATCAGCTCCAATTACCTTTGCTTCAAAAATCTGATAAGGATCAATAATAAAGTCCTTCCGTATCATCGGAATTTTGCTGATTTCACGTACTCTTCTAAAATACTCCACGCTACCCTTGAAGTGATCTTCTTCTGTCAGGCAGGAAATACAGTCTACAGATTCATTGTATTGTACAATCCGTTCTTCCAATGTAATCTTGTTATTCATCTTTCCATGACTAGGGGATGCATTTTTGAATTCTCCAATGATGGACAAACCATCTTTCGAAAGTGCTTCATAAAAACCAATGCTCTCTCTGTCACAGTTCAGAGCCATTTCCTTCATCTGCGCTTCGCTGATTATTCTTTTCTGTTCTATGATTCTTTTCTTCTTATCCGCTACAATTTCCTCTAATATCATTCTGCACCTCATGCATCTTATTGAACTTTATTTTTGTCACAAAAATCTCAAACTTCTTATATCTGGTCATTTATAAAATTCTCAATCAAACGTTTTCCATGTTCTGTATAAATAGATTCCGGATGGAACTGTAAACCGACTACCGGATATTCCTTGTGTCTCATAGCCATAATCTCTCTATCTTCAGTCTGTGCCAATATTTGCAGACAATCCGGTAAGTCTTCACTTTGTACTGCCAGCGAATGATATCTGGCTACCTTAATGGGTGAATGAATTCCCTTAAAGATGCTGCTGCCATCATGGGCAATCTCACTTTGCTTTCCGTGAAATATCTTCTTGGCATAGGATACGGTACCGCCAAGGGCTTCACCAATACATTGGTGTCCAAGACAGATTCCAAGTATTGGTACTTTATCATAAAAATGTCTCACCACTTCCATGCAGATTCCTGCTTCTTTTGGACTTTTCGGTCCCGGAGATAATACGATTTTCTCTGGGTGCAATACTTTTATGTCTTCTATTGTAAGCAGATCATTCCTTACGACCTTAATGTCATTTGTAAATATTCCAATGTATTGATACAAATTATAAGTAAAAGAATCATAATTATCGATTAATAATATCATAAATTTTCCTCCTCTACCAATGTTTTCGCAAGTGCCATTACCTTATTACAGCACTCCTCATACTCATTTTCACCAATAGAATCTGCTACGATTCCGGCTCCTGCCTGCAGATAGACCTGATTTCCTTTTTTTATCATCGTACGAATCGTAATACAAAAATCCATATTTCCATTAAATCCAAGATACCCCGTTGCACCTCCATACAATCCTCTTCGAACGTTTTCTAACTCATCAATAATCTCCATGGCCCGAATCTTTGGAGCACCACTTAGTGTCCCTGCCGGCAGGAATGAGGCTACCAGATCCAATGGATGGAATTCTCCTTTTTTCTTTCCTTCTACCAACGATACAATGTGCATAACATGGGAGTAATTCTGTACCTGCATGAATTGTGTTACTTTCACGGTTCCGAACTCTGCAATGCGTCCCATGTCATTCCTTGCCAAATCTACTAACATGACATGTTCTGCACGTTCCTTTTCATCCTGCATTAATTCCTCACGAAGCATCTGGTCTTCCTCTTCATTTTTACCGCGTTTTCTGGTTCCTGCAATCGGACAGGTAAACACTTTATTATCTGCTTGTTTTACAATCATCTCAGGACTACTGCCTATAATTTCAAATTCCCCAAAATTAAAATAATATAAATAAGGAGAGGGGTTTAATTCACGAAGTTCCTTATATAATTCAATTCCGCTTTGTTTGGTTTCAATGGTCCAGCGCTGTGATAATACCGTTTGAAAAATATGTCCCTCCTTAATATATTGTTTTATTTTATCTACTTTTTCACAATACTCTTTCAGCGTATCTGTTTTTTTTACAATCTTTCCATCATGATAGAAATCCTTATCTGCTTCTTTCCTGTTCTCAAATACTTGCTGCACAAGAGCTGCCGCCTTTGCTTCTCCTATCTGCCTGCCTTCTTCTGTATCTTCTTCTAATACGACACCTGTCAGAGTTTCAGCCATATGATCAATTGTAATAAATTCTTTTGTTAACATGAGCTGAATTGTCTCAATACCTATTTCATCGGGGTTTTCATCCGGAAGCACTTCTGAATAACGCACAAAGTCATATGCAAGACTACCGACCAACCCTCCGATCATGGACAGTTCTCCGTCATCTTTCGTTACTTCAAATTCACTGTAATACTCTTTTAATCGTTCTAACGGATTTCCTTCCCTGATTTCTACAGAGCCATCCCGTTTGGTAATCACAAGACTATTTCCTTTGGAAGATATCATTTCCTCCGGATGAATTCCAAAAAAAGAATACCTGTCATAATTCTTATCATAGCTTTCCAACAAAAAAGATTTCTGTCCCTTTGCGATTCCTTCAAACATAGAAATCGCGGTTTCATTTACAATACTAACTGTTTTCTTATAAGCTCTTAATCTTCTCCTCATTCTTTTCTCCTCTTTTCATTTTGATTAACAAAGCGGCAAGTCCGCTTCAACTTCCTAATCCCTGATTTTTGAGGGACTTGGCTGCTTTGCCGCGCCGAATGTAGTCACTTTAGTGACATCTTCCATATACATTCGTGCGCATCCCCCGGAGGGTTTTATATGATAGGAAGTTGTGAAGCAATTTCCTATCATATAAAAAAAGACACATCTCTGCATATCGCAGGGACGTGTCTTTACGTGGTACCACCCTTATTCTTTAAAATAGCATTTGCTCACATACATTAAAAAACGGATATTTCCAATTTGGAAATATCCGCCACCAATGCTATCTTAAACTCATTACAGATACGGAAGAATATTATCTCATTTTAAAATATGCTTCGATATCCTCCTCCTATAACGTTGAGGCTACGGCATCGGGTACTCGTATCAATCTATACTTTAACCTAGCATCTCACAAACCCATTCCCAATGGCGCTTCATGTAAACTCCCACCAACCGTTTACTCTCTGTGATGACTCATCCATTTGTACTCTCTTTGTTCACCGATTTTATAATTTTAAATTTAAAACTATTATATCATTCCATTTTTACTCTGTCAATGTTCATTTTACACAAGTAATACTTGCAAAACCTCTGATTTAATGTAAAATAGGAGTGATGGCTAAAAAACACATTTTAAATAAGAAAGGTTAATTTATGATTAGTGCAAATAATGTAACCCTGCGTATTGGAAAAAAAGCGTTATTCGAAGACGTTAATATTAAATTCACAGAAGGAAACTGTTATGGTCTGATTGGTGCCAACGGTGCCGGCAAATCAACTTTCCTAAAGATTCTCTCCGGACAATTAGAGACAACAAATGGTGACATTGTCATTACACCTGGCGAACGTCTTTCTTTTCTGGAACAGGACCATTTCAAATATGATGATTACAGCGTAATGGATACTGTAATCATGGGAAATGCACGGCTTTACCAGATCATGAAGGAAAAAGATGCAATCTATGCAAAAGAAGATTTCACTGACGAAGATGGTATCCGCGCAAGTGAATTAGAAGGCGAATTCGCTGAAATGGATGGATGGGAAGCGGAATCCAATGCTGCCACCTTACTGAATGGTCTTGGAATTGATTCTGACCTTCACTATTCAATTATGAGAGATCTGAACGGGAATGAGAAAGTAAAGATTCTTCTTGCAAAGGCACTGTTTGGAAATCCTGATATTCTGCTGCTCGATGAGCCTACCAATCACTTGGATCTTGATGCAATTGCGTGGCTGGAAGAATTCTTGATCAATTTTGAAAATACTGTTATTGTGGTATCTCATGACCGATATTTTTTAAATAAAGTCTGTACCCATACTGCTGATATTGACTATGGTAAAATTCAATTGTATGCGGGTAATTATGATTTCTGGTATGAATCCAGCCAATTACTTGTGAAACAAATGAAAGAGGCAAATAAGAAAAAAGAAGAAAAGATTAAGGAATTACAGGAATTCATCTCCCGCTTCTCTGCAAATGCTTCTAAATCAAAACAAGCTACTTCCCGAAAAAAAGCGCTTGAAAAAATCGAATTGGATGAAATACGCCCATCCAGTAGAAAATACCCTTATATCGATTTCAGACCGGAAAGAGAAATTGGAAATGAAGTACTGAGCGTAGAAGGTTTGAGCAAAACAATCGATGGTGTTAAGATACTAAATAATCTTTCCTTTACCATCGGGCACGAAGACAAAGTTGCTTTTGTGGGCGGTAATGAATTAGCAAAAACTACTCTATTCAAAATACTGACAGGTGAAATGGAACCTGATGAAGGTACTTATAAATGGGGAATTACTACTTCACAGGCATATTTTCCAAAAGACAGCACTGCGGAGTTCGACAATGACTTAACCATTACAGACTGGTTAACAGGCTACTCTCCTGTAAAGGACGTTACGTATGTTCGTGGATTCCTTGGAAGAATGCTTTTCCCTGGTGAAGACGGTGTTAAGAAAGTAAGAGTATTATCTGGTGGTGAAAAGGTTCGTTGTCTATTATCTAAAATGATGATTTCAGCTTCAAATGTATTAATTTTAGATGAACCTACCAATCATCTGGATATGGAATCCATCACAGCCCTTAATAATGGTCTGATTAAATTTTCAGGTGTGATCCTATTTGCTTCTCATGACCATCAGATCGTTCAGACAACAGCAAATCGTATTATGGAATTCCTTCCGGACGGTACTATGATTGACAAGATCACCTCCTACGATGAATATCTGGAAAATGACGAATTTGCCAGAAAGCGTACCGTATATAATGCTGAAAAAACTGATGACGAAGATTGATAAATTTTAGCTCCCGTCTGTGACCTTTGGTCGCGTACAAATCAAGGAGTTGAATGATATTTATTCAACCTAACTCACCTAAGATTGGAGATTTCACACTATGCGTATCGTTGACTTACATGTGCACTCTACCAAATCAGACGGTTCCTATACCCCTTCTGAACTGGTATCGTATGCAATTGAAAAAGGACTATCTGCTTTTGCGCTGACCGATCACGATACAACTGACGGATTGGCAGAAGCATTCCAAGCTGCCAGAAATAAACCCATCGAAGTAATTCCAGGTATTGAATTCTCTACGGAATATGAAGGTAAAGACGTGCATATCCTAGGTCTTGATATTCAATATGAAGAACCGCATTTTAAAGAGCAGCTTATTGCTTTTCAAAATTCCAGGATTATCCGTAATGAAAAGATGTGTACACGTCTTAGAGATGCTGGTATCGATATTTCTTACGAATCATTGTTAAACGAGTTTCCGGGGTCTGTAATTACCCGCGCTCACTATGCCAGGTATCTATTGACCCACGGATATATTAAAAGCCTGCCAGAAGCTTTTGAGCGTTACATCGGTGATAACAGTCCATACTTTGTGCCAAGAGAAAAAGTAACTCCTGTACAAGCGGTGCAATTAGTTCTTCAAGCTGGCGGAATTCCCATCTTGGCACATCCTCCGCTTTATCACATGGGCAAAGACCGACTCGACTTATTGGTAAGCAGCCTCTCCGAAGCAGGGCTTATCGGTATTGAGGCTGTCTATAGCACTTACGCTCTGTCCGATGAGCGGGATATGAAGCGTCTTGCAAAGAAATATAATTTAAGTATCAGCGGTGGCTCCGATTTCCACGGCACGGCAAAACCAGGATTGGATCTTGCTGTCGGTTACGGAAAACTTTTTATTCCAGAAGAAATATTAATCCATCTGAGAAATCATAAACTCATGAAACAAAAAATGTAACTCTTAACAAAGATTTTATAATCTGTTTACGAAGGAAATTCTCTGTTCTGATAGGAGTACCAAATACATATGCAAACAAAAATATTATTCACTGATCTTGACGGTACATTATTAAATGATAATAAGACGGTATCCGATGCTCTCTTTGAAACTTTGCAGCAATTACAGGAAAAGGGACACATTTTAGTTCTTTCTTCCGGCCGTCCATTGGACAGTATCTTAGAAGTAAAAGAAATGCTGGAACTACAGAATCGCGGACTATATGTCAGTGCTTACAACGGTGGGCTTGTCTATGACTGCAATTTGGAAAAATCAGTAATTGAAAAACGTGTTTCCTTCGCGGATGTCTCATACATATTAGACGTTGCGAGGCACACTCATACATATTGCCAAACATACACAGCTACTCATATTGTGACGGAAAAAGAAAGTAAAGAGTTGGAATTCTATCTAAAGACGATACATTTACCAGTTATTTGTACCCCGCGTCCGATAGATGCCTTATCTGAAGAACCTTTTAAACTACTGGCAATTGATTTAGATAATCATGAAAATTTGGAGCAATTCAAAAAAACACTCATGCCATGGGCAAATGGTCGTATTACCACTCTTTATTCCAACCCCATGTATTTGGAGCTTGTCCCGGCATCCGCTGGAAAAGGGCAGGCTTTGGCAGAGTTATGCAAGCATCTCCAGATTCCTCTTACCAATGCCATGTCAGCCGGTGATATGGAAAATGATATCTCCATGTTAGAAGTTGCCGGATGCAGTGTAGCCATGCAAAATGCTGCACCCAGAGTTAAAGAAATCGCTGATCTCACATCAGAATATGATAATAATCATGATGGTTTACTACCTTATATCAAAGAATTCTTTACCTTACCTTAAAATTTATTTAATATTACAAGACCCCATATCATATAGGAATATCATTCCTTTGATATGGGGTCATTTACTTTTTTTCTACTTAACCTTCAACTATTAAATATCTTCCATCACCAATGTCAAAAACTTCTGAAGCTTCTAATATCTCTTCTTCGTCCTGACCATCAATATCAATGCCTTCTTCTTCGAAGTATTCTATTACTTCTTGTGCAGAGTTAACAACTACTGCCATACATTCTTCCAAATATGCTTCTGCTTCTTCTAAATTTTCAACAACCCGGTCTGGAAACAGCTGTAACTGATTTTTTAAAAAGCATGCTATTACGGCATCATCAAATTCATGCATCTATGTCTCAACTCCTATCTTTTCAATATTAATATTCAAGTCACACCAAGTTGATATAACTCTATGGTATATTTATAATATGTGGTCTTACATTTGTCAATCATAAGTTAACAACTTTAGAAACAACTTTTTGTCTGCCTCTAAATCAACTCTTTTAATACTTGATAAACACCTTTTTCCCAGTATGGCGGACAGATATGTTTTGCCCACTTTTTTACTTCTTCCCTTGCATTGGCAACCACATAACTTTCCCCTGCTGCCTGCAGCATTCCAATATCATTTGCATTATCTCCGAAAGCCATTGTGGCTGTTTTGGATATCCCGAAGTATTCCTGCAAATACTGCAGCGCACGCCCTTTATCAACAGATGCATCCATAAAATCAACCCATTCCTCTCCGGCCAGACATGTTTTCACGTGTGATTCCCATTTTGGAATGAATACTTTTTCACCAAGTTCCCGAATGCTTCCTTTTCGAAAAATTGCAATCTTAATAATCGTAATATCTTCTGCCAGAATATCCTTTACGACCTGATATTTATTATGATAACTATAATGAATCAAATCGATAAACTCACGATTTTCAGTCTCAAGATAGCTTCCGTCAGGTGTTGACACGATAATCTCACATGTATCTTTATAGTTGCGGTAATCCTGAATAATCCCTACTGCTTCTTCCCGTTTCATTGCTTTTACATATAAATCATTTCCCTGATATCTGATATGAGCACCATTTTCAGCAATATACGCAATCTCATCTTTAATTTTACTAAATACTTTTCGAATACTATGATACTGTCTGCCACTTGCCACTACACATATATTTCCCTGCGTAATCAGCGAATGCATAGTTTCCGGAATCACATCTTCCACGACCGGTGATGAGTCTTTTACCAAAGTGCCGTCAATATCCGTTGCAATCAATCTTTTCATAATCTTAATAATTCAGCAGGCTGCATGATAATTGCATCCGCATGATTCTCCTCTAATTCTTGTCTGTCCCGAAAGCCCCACAATACACCAACTGTAAATACACCCGCTGCCTTTCCAGTTTTCATATCAACACTGGTATCTCCAATATATACAATATCTGACAACTCCACATGTAATGTTTCTGCAATATGAAAAATTCCATCAGGGCTTGGTTTTTTTCTAAGCTCCGGCGTTTGTCCCTGAATCACATCAAACAGTTCAGCTCCGAATAAGGTATGAATCACTTCCACGGTTCTTGCATGTGGCTTATTTGAATTCACGGCAAGTAGAATTCCAAGCTTTTTAAACTCCTTCAGGGTATCTACAATTCCTGCATAAGGTACTACCTGATACATGCAGTCCTCCTTGAAGTTCTTTTCAAATTGTCCCTTAGCATCTTTATAATATGTCAGATTAATATCACCAGAAGCAATAAGTGCACGCTTTACCAGCTCTGCTGCACCATCACCCACAAAATATCGATATCTGTCTCTCTCAAATGGTGCATAACCAAATTTTGCGATTGTCCTGTTCGTGCAATACGCTATGGAATCCAAAGAATCTGCTAATGTGCCATCCAAATCAAAAATTGCTGCCTTCATATGTGCTCCTATATCCTTTTCTCTATTTACATAATCGTATATCAGTCAATACGTGTTTCCGGTATGAACACACGGTTATTACCACATATAATCTTACTTTTCTCACTTTCTTTTAATGCTTCCATACAAAAGGTATCCTGTGAATTGAAGGATCCTTTTCCTCTTCTGTCTATTTTCTCATATGTGCCATCCGGCAATAAAACATGTGCTTTTACATTATCTTTTAACTGCATCTTTAGTATGTGGTAGATCTTCTTTTTTAATTCTTCACTTTCCACAGGGAATAGTATTTCGACCCGTCTTTCCAGGTTGCGAGGCATCCAGTCTGCACTTCCCATATAAATCTCAGACTTACCAGCGTTTTCAAAATAGAAAATTCTTCCATGCTCCAGAAAATTACCAACAATAGAATGCACTTTAATGTTCTCACTGATCCCTTTTATCCCAACCTTAAGGCAACAGATACCACGTACAATCAGCTCTATCTGCACACCTGCAGTACTAGCCTCATATAAAGCCTCCATAACATCTCTGTCACATAGAGAATTCATTTTTGCAATAATATGAGAAGGCAGATTTTGCTCCGCATTTCTTTTTTCGCGTCGTATCAAATATATGAATCTCTCTTTTAACCATAGTGGTGCTAAAGATAATTTGTTCCAGGACAGCGGTTCTGAGTATCCTGATAACATATTGAAGACTGCTGTGGCATCTTCTCCAATTGCTTCATTGCAGGTTAACAGACCAAGGTCCGTATATAGTTTTGCAGTTGCATCATTATAATTCCCAGTTCCTAAATGCACATACCGGCAAATTCCATCTTCTTCTTTGCGAACAACAAGCGTAATCTTACTATGTGTCTTAAGACCGACCAATCCATAAATAACATGACACCCTGCTTTCTCCAACATCTTTGCCCATACGATATTATTCTCTTCATCAAATCTTGCTTTTAGTTCTACTAGAACTGATACTTGTTTGCCATTTTCTGCTGCCTGCGCAAGCGCTGCAATGATAGGTGAATTACCACTTACACGATATAGTGTCTGCTTAATTGCCAATACATCCGGATCTTTTGCCGACTGCCTGATAAAGTCTACGACAGGTTGAAATGTCTGATAAGGATGATGCAATAATATATCTCCTTTTTTGATCTGGTTAAATACAGATTCATCCGATGATAGTTCCGGCACCGGCTGTGGTATATACTGCTCTCTTTTCAGATTTGAGAACCCTTCCATTCCATACATCTTCATTAAAAAAGTCAGATCCAGCGGACCATTAATATAATAAATATCTTCGTCTTTGATTGCCAACTCTTTTCGTATTATTTTTAACAGTCGTTTGTCAATTCCTTCTTCCACTTCCAGACGGATTGCCTGCCCCCATTGCCTTTTCTTTAACTGTTTTTCTATTTCCTTCAATAAATCAGCTGCTTCATCCTCATCAATTGTAAGATCTGCATTTCTCATGATTCGAAATGGATGCGCACATACAATATCATAATTCAGGAAAAGTTTCTCCATGTTACGCTCAATAATTTCCTCCAATAAGATTACTTTCTTATTTTCATCTTCTTTTGCAGGTAGTAATACAATTCTGGAAAGCACGCTTGGCACTTGAACTGTTGCAAATTCCAATTCTCTTTCTTCACTCTTTTTATGCACAAGTGCTCCAATATTCAAAGATTTGTTTCGTATCAGCGGAAATGGTCTGGAAGAATCTACTGCCATCGGTGTCAATACAGGATATACATTTTCCTTAAAATAATTATCTACATACTTTCGTTCCTCCTGCGTCAGATCTTCGTGTGATTCAATCACGGAGAGACCATTCTGCTTCAGGATTGGTAATATAGAACGGTTATATGTTGAATACTGCAGTGTAACCAGTTCATGTGTCAGATCATTCAATTTCTCCAGCTGCTCGCTTGGAGTCATACCTGAAATATCGGGCTTATTGTAATTCGCATCTACCATATCTTTTAACGAAGCAACTCTGATCATAAAAAATTCATCCAGATTAGAAGCAGTAATACTTAAGAATTTCAAACGTTCAAAGAGCGGTAACTGTTTATCTCTTGCTTCACTTAATACTCTTTTATTAAATGATATCCAGCTTAGTTCCCTATTGGTATAATACTCCGGATTTTTTAAATCTATTTTCACTTCATTCAAAGTTGTTACCTTCCTTTCCTGCGGCAATGATGTAGAAACTATTCATCACTTTACTATCAGAACTGATTGATACGTTTCTGCCTGATGATCGGTCTCACACTATATACTTCTTCAAAGAAATCTGCTTTTTCCTGAAACAATCCCTTTTCTAATGTTATATCCATACTATTATCTACCATAAGCAAAAGTTCTCCTTCTTTTAACGTTGCTTTGATATCCTGAAATTTCTGTTTGTGACTCTTATCAAGTGCATTTGCAACACGAATAATTGCCGTCAGCTTTGCAATCATCAAATAAGATGTTCTGTCTAAAAAAGTAGTTTTTGTAAGTTCTTCATAATAATCAAATTCAAGATGGTTATACTTAACTATATTTGCTACTATTTCACGTTCTGCATGAGACAAGCCAATTATTTCAGTAGCCATTACAATATTATAGGAGGAAATAGCAACCGCTGATAAACTTATATATTTTCCACAATCATGCAAAAGTGCAGCTATTCGAAGTAACAAGCGCTCTCTTTGGCCTAATCCATGTATCCTTTTCATGCTGTCAAAAATAGTAAGTGTTATTTGTTCAAGTGTCTCTCCACGTTTCTTGCTTCCCATATATCTTTTACTAATATTTCGTGCACAGGCAATAATATCTTGCTCAAAATTATGTGCAGGTGCAATTATCTTGTTCTGCTCTGCATATTCATAAGCCATTCCATCACAAAGAGTTACTCCTGGTATCCATATATATTCCGCTTCCAATACTTTTGTAAGCTTTTTTATCAAAATAGCTGCAAGGAAAAATAAAAATACATTTTCCTCTGCTATTCCAAGATATTCTGCCATACCATCTACTTTTCTCTTCCGCAGCTCATCTGCAAAACTATAGTAGGCTCCAACATCTATAAAGCCTGCCTCCCCAGTTTGACCCACTGTACCTTTTAGTACTGGTGAAATATAATCATCTACTATAATTATATTTTTGATATCATACTCTTTTAAATACATTTTTTTAAAATTATAGATCTGATTGTTTATCATCTCTTCCACAAGTTCTTCTACCTGCGAATTCTTAGGATGTATTTTGTTTAATTTTTCTCGTAATCTGAGAATACCCAATTTTAAATTTTGTGTGGTCACAAGACTATCTTTGTCAAATAATGAAATCTGGATACTGCCGCCTCCAATATCTACGATTGCTGTTCCTTTTTCAATAATCCTGTTGAATCCTTCTCCTCTGGATGCAATTGATTTATAATCTAAAAAACGCTGCTCTGAGTTACTAATGACCTCAATCGTAATACCTGCCCGAATGCGTATCTGATCCAGAATAATTGTCGTATTCTCTGTTTCACGTATCGCACTTGTTCCATAAGCTCTGTAATCATCTACGTGATATGACTGCATAATTTCTTTATATTCACGCAATACTTTACACAATTCGTCCACACGGCCATAGCTGATTTTACCATTTGTGTACGTCTCTGTTCCCAATTCTATTCTATGACGGACATGCGTTATTTCACGCATCCCCCTTTTTTCTGATAATTCATAGATTTTCATTCCCAGTTCATAAGAACCGACATCAATTGCTGCAAAGGTTTTTATTGCCATATGATTCCCTCACTTACTTTACGATACAAACTGTATGTAACTTTCATCTTGTTCCCAGTAAATAATCAATAAACTGCTGTGCAGTTCTTCCAGATAATCCTCCATGTGATAACTCCCATTTATTCGCCTCTAATAACAATTCATCCTCCGGCATGTCAATATGATATTTATCTGCTAAAAATTTCACAATGACTTGGAACTCCTTTTTATTTGGCGAGCAAAAGAAAATACTTACGCCAAATCTTGCTACTAAGGATAGTTTTTCCTGTACGGTATCACCAGAATGCATATCTTCTACTCTTCTATCCTCTTTATCACTTGTCGTTTCTTTAATCAGGTGGCGGCGATTTGATGTTGCATAAATTAGAACATTATCCGGTTTCTTTTCCATACCGCCTTCAATGACTGCTTTCAGATATTTATATTCAATCTCAAATTCTTCAAAACTAAGATCATCCATGTATATAATAAATTTATAATGCCTGTTTTTTATCTGGGCAATGACATCATTCAAATCCTGAAACTGGTGTTTATATATCTCTATAATACGCAGTCCTTCCTCATAATAGTCGTTTACAATTGCTTTTATACTGGACGATTTACCCGTTCCCGCGTCACCAAACAGCAGACAGTTATTAGCCCTTTTCCCTTTTACAAAAGCTTCTGTATTATCGATCAGTTTTTTCTTTGCTATTTCGTAACCAATCAAATCTTCAAGATGTACATGGGCGATACGGCTGATCGGTACAATTTCAGCACCACCTTCGTGATGAATAATTCTGAAAGCCTTATGTAACCCAAATTTTCCTACTCCGAAATTTTTATAAAAATCTGTCATAATGTCTTTTATTTCATATGCATCTGCTGCATTCCCAAGTTTTACAGCTGCCTCACAAATCATAGTGCGAATCCTGTCATTATAAATCTTACTCGTACTGCTTGCTCCTTCATAACTAAAAATTACCGATAATGCTTGTGCATCCAATGTATCAAGTAAATCCGAAAAATCATAGTCAAAATATTCTTTAAAAATTACAAAATCATGCAATGCCAATTCATTGATACTTCCTGCAATTGCACCTGTGATTTCACATGCAGTTGAATATGCATTCTCATTATTAACAAACAGGTTCGTCAGATAACAATGCCACAGATTTCCATAAAATCCATGTTCTGCAGTAATTTTCATTAACTCATGTAAACAATTATATAATAAAGATATCTTATCTTTATTATTATAATTTTCATTCTTATAGTTTTCCATAAGCCAAGATATATCCTGCAATAATTTTCCGTCATTAAACTCCTTGTAAATTACCAGTTCTTTATCTCTCATCACATACAAGCCTTCTATTTTCTAATAATTTCCCAATATCTTCATATTTGTTGTTTCATCACGCAATCCGCGTAAGGCATTTTTAACTGCACTATCCGCCAGATTCCCATCAAAGTCAATAAAAAAACGATACTCCCAGTTTCTTCCTTCTATCGGCCTGCTTTCTATTTTGGTCATATTCAAGTTATTATAAATGAAATGTGACAGCATGTGGTACAAAGAACCGCTTTCATGCCTTATTTCAAAACAGATACTTACCTTTTTAGCATCTTTCAAAAAAATCTTCTGATTACTCACGATAATGAAGCGGGTCGAATTTGTGTTACAGTCATTCACACCTTTTTTTATGATTTCAAGTCCATAAATTTGCCCTGCATAAGCACTCGCAATTGCTGCCTGGCCTTTATCTCCATCTTCAGAAACTTTCCTTGCTGCAAATGCATTATTCTGCATACTGATCTGACGCCATCCCGGCTTTTCATTTAAATATCTTGCACATTGCAATAATGATTGCGGGTGGGAATATACCGTTTTAATATCATTCAGGCTGGTTCCCGGTAGTCCAAGCAGGCAATGCTCTATTTTGAGTATCTGCTCTCCAACAATATAGTTTTCGAATTCAACCAGTAGATCATAATTTTCACTTACGATTCCTGCTGAAGAATTCTCAATCGGTAATACTGCAAAGTCAGCACTCCCTTCGTCAATTGCACTCATAGCATCTCGAAATGTATCTACATGAAAGCTGTTCACATGCTCTCCAAAATATTTTGCCATTGCTGCCTGTGAATAAGCACCTTCAGCGCCTTGAAAAACAACTCTTGCCTTCTCCGTGTCCAGTTCATCCATGCCAATAAATGGCAATTTCCCAAGGCTTCCTTTCTCTGAAAGCAGCTGATACTGAAGTTTGCGGCTCATAGACATGATCTGCTCGAATAATTCCTCTATTCCATGACTATTGAATTGATTATGAGTCATGGACTTTACTTTCTGCAATTTTTCAAGTTCTCTCTGCTTATCAAAAACCTTTTTCCCGGTTCCAATTTTATATTCCGCAACTTTTTGGGATATCCCCATCCGTTGTTCATATAATTCTACAATCTGTTTGTCTATCTCATCAATTTTACCCCTTAATACCAGTAAATCCTCCATCTCACTTTATCCTTCCTGTTAGAAAATGATTCTTCTTGATATCTTATAACAAATCCTGTCCATCCGCAAGTTTATGATCCCAATTTTACCTGATTCTAAGATGTATTTAACTTTTCTATATAATTATCTTAAGGAACCTTTTAAATAAAATTAAAATACTTCTTTTAAAAAATATCTAAAAATATTATACTAAATCTATAACGAACTACACAAAGGAGGTTTCACATATGAGCAATAGAAGATCCTCAATAGGTATCTTAATAATAACAGCTTTCTTACTGTCCCTATCATTATTAATTTTATTTTTTCCACATATAATTCCTTCCAATCCAAAAGGGACCATTGGTAACACTGCCGGGAATCTAAATAATAAAGGACTCTTTTGTGAAAATGATGGTGTTGTGTATTTTTCCAATGCTTATGCCGATGGCGCTTTATATTCCATGAATACGGATGGAACTAATATGAAGCGTTTATCTAATTCAAGCATTGAATACATAAATGCAGCAGGAAACTATCTTTATTTCTATCTGACGAACTCATCCTCATCAGGCGGTCTTGGCTCAATTCGTGCTTTGTCAGGTGTATATCGTTCTACCAAAAATGGGAAAAAATTTACCTGCATCAACAGTGATCCTTCCGGAATTGTGACCTTAATCGATGACTATCTCTACTACCAGCATTATGATGTTGATCATGGTATGACCTTTTACCGAACCCGGACTGATAAAAAAAATCAGGTTGAATTGGCAGACTATGTTGTGAATCCCGCAAGTGTACAAAATGAATTAATCTATTATAACGGTGTTGAAAAAGATCACTACCTTTATACTTTTAATACCGCTAATGATTCTACCTCATTGGTATGGTCCTATGATATCTGGAATCCAATTGCTCAGGGTGAATATATATATTATATGGATGTCCATGATAATTACGCATTATGCCGTTACAATTTAAATACACAGGAGACACAGACACTGACTGCCGACCGCATTGATTACTTTAATGTCCTCAATAATGTAATCTTCTATCAGGTCAGTTCAAAAGACTCGCCTATGCTCAAGCGCATGAACATTGATGGTTCCAATATTGAAACAGTTGCCGAGGGAGTTTTTGAAAATATTAATCTCACCTCACAATATGCCTACTTTAACGAATATGATTCTCCTGTACCCGTTTATATGACAAGTACGACTGGTTCTGTCAATGTCACTACCTTCGATGCAGCGAGAGATGCTGCGATTCAAAATCATAAATAAAATCTGGCTGTTATTTTTTACGCGAGTAATGAGGAAAATGCTCTGCCAGCAGGAGCATTTGACGAATACCGCGATAACGAGTAGAAACTCGCAAAGCGTATTTCTACTCGTTGATAACTTTAGGTGATAAACTTATACTCCTGAAAAGGGGCGCTGCTAATTAACGTTATTTTTTTCTTTAATTACATACTGTTGCTCTGTTTGCTTTAAATCGTTTAACATTTGGGATACAGTCTGCTTTGTGACCGGATGTCTGAGATAAGGTGCTATCTCACATAATGGCTCCAAAACAAAATCCCGATTTGCCATATCAATATGCGGAATGGTCAGTTCTTCATTACTGATAATCCAATCATCGTAAAAAAGAATATCCAGATCTAATGTTCTGGAACCCCAATGGACGTCTCTCTCTCTCCCTGCTTCAGTTTCTATCTCATGCAGTACCTCTAAAAGCTCCTCTGGTGTTAATAGCGTATCCATGGAAAACACTCCGTTCAAAAATTCACCCTCCGCCTGTCCACCATATGGATTTGTACGCAGTATCTTAGATATTCGTTTTACTTTGCATAACGGATGCTCTTTTATTCCTTTTAAAGCACTTTCTATATAGTCACTACGATTTCCCATATTGGAACCAAATGCTATATAGGACCTATGCCACCCACGTTCAATTTTAACTGATACGGAAGAGAAAGGTAATCCAATTGGCGCATGCGGCTTTCGTATTTCCAATGTCAGGCTCTCTATTTTTGTAAAGTGTAACAAGATTGCTTCCGCCAGTCCTTCTGCAACTGTTTCCAATAATTTGCAGATACGGCTAGTCATATATGTATGAATAAAATGACATATCTCACCATAATTCGTTGACAGTTCCAAGTCATCCTGCTGCCCCGCTTTTCTTGTTTTTGTATGCAACGTTATCGATACATAAAACTCTTGTCCTTTTTTATTTTCCTCTGGAAATACTCCATGATAAGCATAAATTTCCAAATCTTCTATAATAATCTGATCCAATTTTTCCTCCAGCTGACGTGGTAATAAAAACCTGATTTTAAGCAAATATACCGTTACTATTCAGCCTTACGGCTTCATAGCAACAGTTATGTACAGAAATTATGCATTCTGCATAATTTCGCGCATGAAAAACTCTGGTCTTCTGTGACCTTCGCTCACAAAAAACACCTCGCGGTATTCATGGCTGAATAGTAACAATATACCAATGCTTCTAAGCATTCAATATTGCTTCTGTCATTTTAATAGCCCGGGCATTTTCTTTCACATCATGTACTCTGACAAATGCACACTTTTTCATGACTGCCAGTACACTTGTCACCAATGTCCCTTCCATACGGTCTCCTACTGGAAGATCTAATGTCAGACCAATCACTGATTTTTTAGAAGTTCCAAGCAGTAATGGATATCCAAATACATGTAAAGATTCCAGGTTATTTATAATCTGTAAATTCTGTTCGTATGTTTTTCCAAACCCAACTCCGGGATCCAGTATGATTTTCGAATCTTCAATGCCTGCTTTCTCCGCTCTCTGAATTGTTTCAGCCAGGTCTGCCGCAATATCCTGCATAAAAGAAACATAATTCATATCGCTTCTATTATGCATCAGACAGCAAGGCAACTGACTGTCTGCAATCACCTTTGCCATATTCTCGTCGTATTTTAAGCCCCATATATCATTGATCAAGTCAACACCAGTATCAATTCCTGCCTTTGCTACACTGCTTTTGTAGGTATCCAGCGAAATCGGAATGTCAATTCTTGCTTTCATTGCTTCAATAATAGGTACGACACGTTCTATTTCTTCCTGATCGGGCAATTGCGTGTAACCAGGTCTTGTAGATTCCCCACCCAGATCCAAAATGTCCATACCATCTGCTATCATCTGCTCTACACGCAGCAGTGCCTGATCCATCTGATTATATTTCCCGCCATCCGAAAATGAATCCGGTGTTACGTTAAGAATTCCCATAACATAAGTATGTGTATGCTTTTCAATATCAAATTCCTTATTTCCGATTCGCATTGGCATTCCTCCTACATAATCATATAGCTACTGCGATATGATTCTATTTTTCTTCTCATTTTTCCAATTACATTCCGACTCCATCTGACAGGAAAAGCAAGGTCTGCTCAATTTATCTGCGCGATAGATGATACCAGCCAGGTCGTTCTTCTCTTTTATCTTACTTGTCCTGTGGCTTTCTATTGCATACAGGATAAGCTCTATCTCCGTATTATCAAATCCGCATTCTTCGAGAATTCCCGCAGCGATTGGAACACTTGCCTTTTCATGTGGTGTTCCTTCTTTATATTGTATGTGCCTTCCAATATCATGCAATAATGCAGCCGCATAAATAAGTTCTTCCGAAATATACAATCTTTCTTTTAAATTCAAAATCTGGGCGATTCTTGCAACATCTAAAAAATGTCCCATATCATGCTTACAGAATATTCGTTCTGACTCGCATTGTTCTATCTGCTCTCTATTTTTCTGATATCCCGCATGTTGCAGGATGCGATTCACTCGTTCCATTTACTTTACCATCTGAAAAAATGTATGCTGCAATTTTTCGTTCTCCTGAAAAACACCTCTTGTGCATAAGGTAACTGTTTTACTTCCAGGCTTTTTCACGCCTCTTACTGTCATACACATATGCTCTGCTTCCAACATGACCATAACGCCTTTTGGCTGTAGATACTTCATGACAGCTTCTGCTATTTGCGCTGTCATCTGTTCCTGAATCTGTGGTCTTTTGGCGTAGACTTCCACGGTACGTGCCAGTTTACTAAGTCCTACTACCTTACCGTCTGGAATATATGCAATATACGCTTTCCCATAGAATGGCATGAAATGATGTTCGCACATCGAATAAAATGTAATATCTTTTTCCAGCACGATTCCATTCTGATCCTCTTTATCCGTTATGCTAAAAGTCTTCGACAGATGTATTTTGGGATCTTCATCAAGTCCCGAAAAAATCTCTGCATACATTCTTGCAATTCTATCCGGTGTTTCCTGCAACCCTTCTCTGCTGATGTCTTCACCAATACCTTCCAATAAAAGCTTTACTGCTTCTTTTATTTTATTCTGATCTACCATGGCTGTCTCTCCTGATTTTATCTCTATTTTGTACAACTGTAGCTAACTCTCCCAAATAGGAAAGAGAACCAAATGCAATAATGATACTATCTTTATCTGCCAATAAATAGCTTATCTCAACAGCCTCCTGCAGACTGTCTGCCACCGTTACACTGTTATGATATGTCTGAATTTCCTGCGCTAATTCATATGCTGCCATTGCCCGTGGGTTCTTTGGCGTCGTTACTGTAATGATATGTTCCGCACAGGAGTAAGTCTCTTGGATAATCTTATCATATTCCTTATCTTTCAATATTCCTATTATATAGATAATCCTCTTATTTGTAAAATAAAAGCGGATAGATTCTGACAACTGCTTTGCAGCATCTTCATTATGTGCACCATCTATAATAAAAATAGGATTCCTTGCAATTATCGTAAATCTGCCAGGCCATTCTGTTTCAATTAATCCTTTATAAATTGCATGATCGCTTATCTTAAAATTAAGCCTGCGCAAAGTTCCAATTACTTCTAATGCCAATATTGTATTTTTAATCTGAAATTTTCCTGGCAATGTTATCTCCAGTTTCTTCCATTCTCTATACTGAAAACTCTGCTTTTTTATACCGTATTTTACATTTTTTACATCAGACAACTTAGCCACACGAAGTATGCTTTTTTTCTTCTCACATACGTCTTCTATGACATTCCATGCCTCCTTCTCCTGTTCACTGCTAACAACATAACATCCTTTTTTTATAATACCTGCTTTATTTTCTGCTATTTTTTGCAGACTATTTCCTAAAAATGCCATATGATCCATACTAATGGAAGTCAATACTGCAACAAGTGTTGTCGCAATTACATTTGTCGCATCTAAAAGCCCTCCAAGCCCAGTTTCTAACACAACAATCTCGCACTTTTTTTCTTTAAAATATAAAAAGGATAAGGCCGTTTCTATTTCAAATGCTGTTGGATGTGGGTAGCCAGCTTCCTGCATTTCTGTGATTACTTCTTTTATCTTAGTCATATATAGAGCAAGGTCTGTTTTCGATATCATTCTTCCATTTATCTGAATTCTCTCACGGTAATCGAAAACGGTCGGTGAAACATACCGTCCCACCTTGTACCCTGCACATTTCAGTATGGTAGAAATAAAAGCCAGCGTAGAACCCTTTCCATTCGTGCCGGCAATGTGAATAAATTGTAATTTATCCTGTGGATCATGTAAATATGTCAACAGTGTCTGAATATTATCCAAACCAAGTACACTTCCATAATGATTGATTTCTTCTACATATTCCAATGTTTCCCTATAGTTCATTCTGACATGTCCTGCCTTGTTATATAATTT
Source organism: Bacillota bacterium (assembly GCA_023398375.1). Lineage (GTDB taxonomy): Bacteria > Bacillota > Clostridia > Lachnospirales > Lachnospiraceae > SZUA-378. Next base: position 76,030 of record JAEWSH010000032.1, read on the forward strand.
ATGTCCATCTCGAATTATAGCACATTCCCTTAAAAGTGGAATAGAAAATATAAAAATGGAAATACTCTTTTTCATGAAAACATTATTGAAACATTTTTTGATCTGTGGAGTCGTAGGCTGGTGCCTTGAAATTATTTTTACAGCATTGCGTTCGTTACAACGTCATGATTTTTCACTGCGCGGAAATACTTCTCTTTGGATGTTCCCGATATATGGAATGGCTGTAATCCTTGGTCCTATCAGCAACGTACTTCAAAAAAGGTCCTGTTTCATGCGTGGTGTATCCTATGCGCTTAGTATTTTTACCATCGAATATATATCCGGCCGTTTTCTTATGAAAAAGAAATGCTGCCCCTGGAATTATAACTCTTCAAGATGGAACTATAAAAATGTCATTCGCATCGATTATTTTCCTTTTTGGGTTCTTACAGGATTATTATATGAACGCATCCTATCTGCACTTACTGCAAAACAGGACACTGAGTAAGCAAAAGCCGTAACAGATTTTTTCACATCTGCTACGGCTTTTGCAAAAATAAATACTTCCAATTCTAATCTTTGAATAAACCCTGCTTTCTCCATTTTCTAACAACAAACAGATAAGCTATCCACAGGAATATACCTGCTGAAAGCCATGCTGCTGCATTCGCCAGACACACGCCAAGATAACTCTTATACTGTGCAGCCGTAAATGCAAGGAGCGAACGGCTCAATAATTCTACAACCCCCCCAAGCATTGGTAACATAGATAGCCCGCTTCCCTGCAACACATTTCTGTAGATAAATATCATACCTAATGGTATAAAGAAAATACTTACGACTGTAATATACGTCTGTGCATATTCTAGTATTGCGCTGACATTTCCGCTTACAAATAGCGAGACCACATACGGCATTGCCTTTACAATCACTACACCAATTAAAATCGAATAAATAAAATTTAATATATTGGCAACCTTCACTCCGCTCCTGATACGTGCTAAATCATCAATTCCTCTGTTTTGCGCACTATAAGTCGCCATCGTCATTCCCAGCGCCGCATATGGCTGTGTCACTAACTGCTCCACCTTGCCTGCCGCTGTATAGGCAGCTACTACCGTTGACCCCAAAATATTCAATGCGCTTTGAACCAGAATGGTTCCCACCGCTGTAATGGAGAATTGTAACGCCATCGGTAATCCGATTGACAATTGGTTACGAACACAATAGTAGTCCAGTTTCCAGTCTTCCTTTTTCGTATGAAGCAGTTCTACCTTCCAGAGAATATAGAACAGGCACATAATGCCGGACACCCCTTGTGAAATAACAGTCGCCCATGCTGCTCCTGCAACTCCCATATGTACATATACAATCAGAAAAATATCCAGAAAAATATTTAATATTGCAGACACAATCAGAAAATATAAAGGAATCTTACTATTTCCTATTGCCCGTAATATACTTGCCAATAAATTATATAAAATATTGCATCCCATCCCCAGACAGATAATCACAATATATTCTTTTGCCATATTAAAAATATCATCCGGCGTATTCATGACTCTCAATAATGCATCCATACCGATAACACTTAGGATTGTAGCTATAATTGTTATTATAATAGAAAGAACCGCAGCGTTTCCTACGCTCTTTTTCATAGCAGAATAATCACCTGCACCAAATCTTTGTGCCGTCAGTACTGTGAAGCCAGTTGTTAGACCTTGCATAAATCCTAGAATTAAAAACATGATCGTTCCAGTTGCACCAACTGCTGCCAATGCTTTTACCCCAACAAATCTTCCTACAATAACAGTGTCAACCATATTATAGAATTGTTGAAATATATTGCCAATGACAATTGGAATGATAAATTTTATAATGAGTCTGAATGGACTTCCCTTCGTCATATCCAATTCCATTATGTTACCTCCGCATTTCTCAAATGCACCTTGCGTTAAATCTGCTCTATTAGACGACAATCACCATTTTATCATGTTTTTATCCAAAAGCAATATGCTTTTTTAACTAAATTTAATATCTTTTTTTAGAAGTATTATCTATTCTTCGTTTTATCACTATACAGTGGAGACTTGTTCTTATAACGTAAAAAAGTGCAGCAACTATATTGCTGCACTAACATTATATTATCTTGTCTTAATTAATATCAAAATTGTCCACGTCGTTTGCACTAATATCTAATGTATTCAGCGTGCGTCTCTTTCTCCTTGCCTCTTCTGATGATTTTAATATAAAATCCTTTATTTCCTTTGCATTTTTCACATGTTCTATGTTTAAAATCTTATTCGTCACATCTCCGGTAAAACAAGTAACTGTGCCCAATCCGAAGATTCTTTCAAATAATGTAGTCGTAAGTCTCACATCCTGCACTTTATACATATAACAATCATTTTCTTCTTTATTCAGGAATCCGCTATCAATTGTAATAACATTCTCCTTTATTTTATATGTCGTAAAAGTCCAAGGTAATGCACAAAAAACAATTCTCTTTTTTTCTACATATTCCATCGTAAAATCTCCTTTTCATTCAATATATTCATTATATAAGATAGTTATCGTCAATGCAATTCATTCTGGTTTTTTCTTTGAATAATCCAAATATTATCATTGTAATGGTGATGACGTTATGGTATCATAATTGAAATGAACCAATTGTATTTTCATCAAAGGAGATCTGCCATGACAGGTAATGAATCTATTCGAGGATGCCAGAGCATTCGTAAATTCAAGAATACCGTTAAATCCCATAAAACATTAGGCTATATCATTAAAGCTGTTTCCTATGTTTACGAGAAGGTACTCGGTTCTGTTATATTTGACATTTCTGATGAAGAAAAAACTATATTTCCATTAGGGGAATTATTATCCTACAAGTGATATTGTAATCGAAGAGAATTTATTTTTCTCTTCGATTTTTTTCGGAGTTTATTTCTACATTATCCAATTTGATGTAAATATGCGTAATGACAACGCAATAATTAAGATAAGGAGATACGTTTTATGAGACATTTAATGAGCCCTCTTGATTTTACCACCGAGGAATTAGACAACTTATTTGATTTGGCAGGGGATATTGAGCACCATCCCGAAAACTATTCTCGCTCCTGTACAGGGAAAAAACTTGCGACCTGCTTTTATGAACCAAGTACACGCACTAGACTAAGCTTTGAATCAGCTATGCTGAATCTTGGGGGGCATGTATTAGGATTTTCTGACGCAGCTTCTTCTTCTGCGGCCAAAGGTGAAAGTGTATCCGACACAATTCGCATGATTTCCTGCTATGCAGATATTTGTGCAATGCGCCATCCAAAGGAAGGTGCACCAATGGTCGCTTCAACCAAATCAAGCATCCCAGTAATTAATGCAGGTGATGGCGGACATCAACACCCGACCCAAACGCTTACTGACTTACTTACCATTCGTTCTCTAAAAGGTCGCCTTGGTAATTTCACCATTGGTTTATGCGGTGATTTGAAATTTGGCCGTACAGTTCACTCTTTAATCAATGCTCTAATTCGCTATCCAAATATAAAATTTATCTTTATCTCGCCTGAAGAATTAAAAATCCCTGATTATATACGGGAAGATATATTACGCAAAAACAATATTCCGTTTGAAGAAGTCATCCGCCTGGAACACAGTATGGAACACTTGGATCTGCTTTATATGACACGTGTGCAAAAGGAACGTTTCTTTAATGAAGAAGACTATGTCAGATTAAAGGATTTTTATATTCTCGATAAAGAAAAAATGGAACTTGCCAAGGATGATATGCTCGTCTTACATCCACTTCCAAGAGTAAATGAGATATCCGTTGAAGTAGATGAAGATCCCCGCGCTGCCTATTTTCAGCAAGTACAATATGGTGTCTATGTCCGTATGGCACTGATCCTTACTTTGTTGAAATTAGCATAATTATTCACACTTCCAGACATGCCGCTTCCAGCGGCACAACTAATCACCGTATTTCATTAGAAAGGATATGATTCTCAAGCTCAAGATTGAGATGAACAGGTAATTGATATGTTAAATGTAGGCAAAATTGAAGAAGGCTTTGTATTAGATCATATTAAAGCTGGTAAGAGTTTATCTATTTACAAGCATTTACAGTTGGGTAAATTAGATTGTACTGTCGCTATCATTAAAAATGCGAAAAGTGGAAAAATGGGTAAAAAAGATATTTTAAAAGTAGAATGTGACATCAATATGCTAAATCTTGATATCTTAGGATTTATTGATCATAATATCACTGTCAATGTAATAAAAAATGGTGAAATCGTAGACAAAAAAATACTAATACTCCCAAAAGAAATCCGAAATGTCATAAAATGCAAAAATCCACGCTGTATTACTTCCATAGAGCAGGGACTCCCTCATATCTTTGTTCTTACTGATGAAGAAAAAGAAAGCTATCGCTGCAAGTACTGTGAAGAAAAGTTTGATGGAAACTACTAAATATATACAAAATTGATACACAACATAGTTCATTCGCAACACGCTCCCGCTTGGATGAAGCCGCATTGGTACATAAGAGCATAAAATACATGCTCCAAGTACCAGCGACTTCATACAGTTGCTCACCAAACTATGTTGTGCATCAATTTTTGCCTTGCATGTTCCTATAAATTAAAAAACTACCAGAGGAGAAATGAATATAGGATAAATAGTATAATCAATTCAATGCAAGCCTTATATTTAGTTCACTTTTGTGAAAGAATATAAAGTAACCGTTATGCTATCAAAAAAGGCAAGCCTTTAAAAATTCATGAACTAAAGGGTGTGGTACTTCAATCGTTGAATTTGTTTGCGGTACAAAAAGAGTAGCAACAAAGAATTTACTTTCTGGAATTTCGATTATTCGGATATCATCATCTTGGTCTACGCCAGAAATTAGTAAACTTGGATGATTAAGTTTATTCCTAAATTGAGGGTTAATACCAAAATTACAATAATAATTCTCGAAAATCTCCTTTTGATTATAACATGAAAAGGCTTTTGAATTTTCTTGCAAGAATATTTTCATTTTTTTACCTGCTAATGAGCAAGTAAGTTTACTAATAAAGAGAGAAGATGCGTTTGCATCATATTCTTCATGTTGTGCTTCTTTAACACCGAGTACATTCCTAGCAAATTCAATAATCGTATGTTGAAAGCCTCCACATGTCCCTAAGTGGGGGATATTATTAATACGAGCAAATGTGATTGCATACAATGATCCTTCAAGACTTAAAAATGGACTACCAGGTGCACTCCATATGCCGCAATATTTTTTTAGCACTTCATCTTTATGTTGCGCAATCGTTAATGTATTAATCCATTCATAATCAAAATCGTATCCAAACTTTTCTTTCACATGCTCAAGAGAATCGTTCAATTTTTCATGAGTCTGATAACCCTCGTGATATTCTCCGACTATTGCAATTGTGTTCTTCATTTTACTAATCTCCTCCCTTAACAATTCATTGAAATTTAACATATTTTAACATAGTACATTATGGTAATTTTCTTGTCAAGAAAAAGGATTTCTATAAATAATAAATTATATTATTTTTACCGCAATATTCAGTTATCAAAGTACAAAATTTGTTTATTTCTTAGTTCGCATTTCTCAACAATTGTATTACCTTATATAGTATTGATTAACAACATTAAAAAAGATACTATATCGTTAAATATAGTATCTTTTTAATAGTTTGATTATATAACTTTTACCTTAATATAATGTCATCAACTGGTAGTTCTTTGATACTTGCATTAGTTTCCGCACTCAACGCTGATTTTATTAAATATACGCATGATTTCTTCAGTCTGAACTTTCTTCTTTTCTTCACCGATTTTATCCATGATCACATTTCCTTCGTGCATCATAATGAGTCTGTCACCATATTCAACTGCATAACGAAGATTATGAGTTACCATAATTGTAGTTAGTTTTTTTTCTGTTACGATCTGGTCTGTCAAATGCATGATAATTTCTGCGGTTTTGGGATCGAGCGCTGCAGTATGTTCATCTAATATCAGAAATTCGATTGGTGTCATAGTAGACATTAATAAAGACAAAGCCTGCCGCTGTCCGCCTGATAATGATCCCACCTGAGTATATATCTTATCTTCCAAACCGAGATTCAGCGGTCTTAATAATTCTTTGTAGTATTCAACTTTGAATTTATTGGTGCCACTGCCAAGGTTGTATGGTTTTCCCTTATTGTCTGCAATCGACATGTTTTCCAGAATATTCATACTTGGACAGGTTCCTTTTGACGGATCCTGAAATACACGCCCGATTTTCTTATGACGCAGATAATCTTTTTTTGTGGTAATATCGATACCATTTACTAAAATATTTCCACTGTCGATCGGAATGCTTCCACAGATTATGTTCAACATAGATGTCTTTCCGGAACCATTGCTGCCAACTACAGAGACAAATTCACCCCTGTTCACTGTCAGACTAAAGTTATCAAAAAGGCAAAGTTCATTCACAGAACCGGGATTATAATATTTATTGATATTCTTCAATTCAATCATTATTAATCCTCCTGCTTTCTATTACTTATTTGAATATTTTTTACCTTTGTTTTTCTGTCCATTCCCAATACCAGTATCATTAAGAACAAGGCCGCTGTAATAAGCCTTAAATAACTTGACGGAAGTCCCATTCTGACCGCAAGCGCAACACATGCCTTATAAATGAGAGAGCCTATCACTACGCTTGTTGTAATCTTTAAAAACGATACTTTTTTTAAAATACTTGTCCCAATTATTACACTGGCAAGACCAATAACTGCTGTTCCAGTTCCAATCGAAATATCAAAAAAGCGCTGCTGCTGCGCAAACATGCAGCCACTTAATGCAACAAGACCGTTCGCAATCGCAAGTCCGACAATTTTAACACTCCCCTTATCAACTCCCAATGATGTTACCAAAGTATCATTATCGCCAACTGCTCTTAATAAAAATCCTGATTTCGTTGCCATATAAGCATCCAGTATAAGTTTTACCGCAATTGTGATGACTGTAATTACAATTAATGTTTTTAAAAAATCCAATGACTGCGGAATCATTCCATTGATGAAATGATTATCAAAAATAGTCTGCATATTGTAAATAGGTACATTGGCACGACCTGCAATCGCAAGATTCACCGAATATAATGCAGTCATCATGATAATACCTGACAATAGATCCCTGACTCTGAGTTTTACATGAATCAATCCCGTGAGCATTCCCACAAAGGCTCCCGCAAGAAAGCAAATCGGCAACACTAAAAGTGAATTCATTCCCTTAGAAATCAGAACAGCCGTAATGGCAGCTCCCATTGGAAAGCTGCCATCTACGGTCATATCAGGAAAATCCAAAATTTTATAAGTAATATACATACCAAGTGCCATAATTGCATATATCATTCCTTGTTCAAAAACACTAAGTACTAAGGCCATGTGATTTTCCTCCAAATCCGTATCACAAATCTTATTCTACTACGATTTCATCAAATATTTCTTTTGCATCTGCAATATATGCATCATCTAATGTCATACCAATTTTTTCAGCTGCTGCAGTATTTACATAAAGACTTGCTTCTGAAATAATCTCATATGGCATATCCTTCGCAGCTGCTTCTCCAAGTAAGATTTTAGCTGCCATCGCTCCGGTCTGCTTTCCAAGTTCAAGATAATCAATACCCATAGAAGCTACACAACCATTTTTTACCTGTTCAACTTCACTTCCGAATACCGGGATATTTTTCTTATTCGCTTCTTCCAAAACTGTCTGTAAAGCAGATACAACTGTATTATCTGTTAAGTTTGAGATACAATCTACCTTGCCCGCCATATCCGCAGCTGCCATTGGTACATCTGCAATTGTATTGATACCTGTTGCTACGATTTCAAATCCGTAGTCCGGTGCCGCTTTTTTATATGCTTCAATTGTACTAACTGAATTTGCTTCGCTCGTTGTATATAAGATACCGATTGACTTCGCATCCGGTAACATAGCCCGAATCATTTCTAACTGATTGGTTACTGGAAGCGTATCTGATGTTCCTGTAATATTTCCTACACTGGAACCATCTTCTTTTGCAATTCCCGCTCCGACTGGATCTGAAATAGCTGTGTATACTACTGGGATATCAGTATCCAGCGTTGAATTATATGCTGCCATAGCACTTGGTGTAGCAATTGCACATATCATATCCACTTTCTGAGAAACAAAATTATCTGCAATTGTTGCTGCTGTTCCTGTGTCTGCCTGTGCATTATCAAAATTAACTGTTAAGTTCTTACCCTCGACAATGCCTGCGTCTGCAAGTCCTGCCAGGAAACCTTCCTTACAATTATCCAAAGAACCATGCTCTGCAAATTGTGAAATACCTATTGTAAATTCCCCATCAACAGTTTCAGAATCTGTCACTCCTTCGGCTGTATCTTCGATTGCTGCTTCTGTAGTGGCTGCCTGCTCTGTATTTACATCTGTTGGGGTGTCTGCACCTTTATCAGTACTATTTCCACATCCTGTTACCATTGTTGCCACCATTACTGCTGCCAATACCATTGCTAATACTTTCTTTTTCATGTCTCTTCTCCTCTTTCATTTGGTTTTTATTTTGTTCCGCCATTTTGTATTTGTGAAGAATGAGAGTGCGGTACTTGATATAAATTGAACAAAGAATGTGCCTTGCACATTCTCCGCGCCGAGCACATCCGGCCATCGGGAGGATTTCATCCGCGAAAGCAAGTGTGCCTCCTGCACGGAGTGCTTTTTTTATTCATAGGAAGGTCTTTTCTATGAATAAAAAAAAACCGCCTCAAGCTATTGCTTGAGGCGGTAATATAATTATATTATCGCGGTACCACTCAAATTGACATCTGTCCACTTCTTTCACGTACTATCATACATGCCGTAATGATAACGGGTACGGTTCCCGACAACGCCTACTATCGATTGCTAAGATCATATTATCCAAGCTTCCATTTCAGGTTGCCCTCAAAAGTCCATTCAGCAATATTCGTATTAAAAATTCGAATTATATCCACTATGTTGCAATCACACCACCTGCAACTCTCTGAAATAGTTTTTATAGCCTACTATTCTTTCTCAACGGTTTTTCATTTATGTGTTTACTTTATACCTAACTTTTCATCTTGTCAACATCTAATTTATTATTTGCTATTGAAATGCAACATTCTTTCCTTTTTGCGCAATAGCGATGTATGTCTTCCCTTCATTCATCTGAATCTCATTACCATTTTCATCAAAATATTGCGTTGGCGAATAGTCCGTCAATTTTCTCCAATACACGTGGATACATTTTCCCTTCGTAAAATAATATCCATCTGATGTATTATCATAGTTTTGGAATGCCAGATATCCCTTTTTATCAAGCACAGCCCAATTAGTATTCTGGACAATTACATTGGCAAATGCAAGCTGCTGTCCATTATTTCCATCTATCTGTGCTTTTCCGTGAAGTGTTTTGTAATACAGACCATCTGCTGCATTATATGTAAATGCACTTCTTGTGTAAGAAAAAATATTGGATAAGTTAATACTATTGGCCGTTGCTGCATTTGCATACTGTGCTAATGTATTAATACCTTCTGCAAAGTTAAAATGTTTCGCATTATAATATCCATTGCGGACTGTCATTGAGTATCCTAATTGACTGCAGGCCTTTGTAATCCCACTTGCATTAATGTATGCATTGTGTGGTGCATTCCTGTCACTTGTACGAAAGAAATATCCTGCTCCTGGAGCTTCACCTCCAACGCCATATTCATAAGTTCCGGAAATGTTAGTAATATCAGCCGCACTAATGCGGTCTTTCATATATACAACTCCTCCGAAATGAATCAAGATCGGATCCCATTCTGTTGCTTCTGGAATATAATATGCCCTGCAGCTTCGGATGTTGCCAATCTTTGATAAACTTTGCCAGTCATCAATGATTGCCATTTGCCTGGAAATGTCACCCTCTTCCATAATTTCATAAAGAATCTTGGCATTGCTGATTCCATAGGATGGCTGTGCCACCTGGTCGGTAGGCATCATAATCGCTATTGGTCGATTTGCTGCCTGTGCGGCAGGTATCACTTCATTCGTATAAACACTTCTTACATACTCACCTTCTGCATGAACAGACTGCATTGGCGTCATAGCACCAACACAAGTAATGGTTGTTAATACAGTTATCCATTTGGATAATTTTCTTAAATACATAATTTCCCTCCATACCACTTATTTTTATTATAATCTTCATTAGATTCCTTACATCAATATGCCTCATTCTCATCTTGTGTATACAAATTTTCATAATTATAATGATTCATATATTTCCCATAATAATTAGCCAGGCTGTAACTATATTTTCCTACATAGTTTCCTGTATTCTGTATCGGCAACTGAGAAATCTGTCGATACACATCTGTATCAATCTGTTTCATATAGGTATAAATATTGAACTGGGCATTCCCTATTCTGCCTTCATTGATCCCGCATTCTACAAAATGACGCAATAATTCGGATGGATTATTGCCGATGGTTTTCTGCAGATCAGGATTGTTCTGATAGTAATATCCTGCATCAAAAACAGCTGAATAATCTCTCCCGTTATATGTAGTTGCCGTCACTACAGCATCCGGCTTGTTCAATAAATATGGATTTTTCAAACAGTCCGAAAGAATCAGATAATATGCATCTTCTCTCCCTGCTCTGGCCTTATAATTTTCACAATATGCTCTTAGTTCATTATAATCCAATAAGTATCCATTATCCAGAAACATTTCAAGATTCTGGTATGCATTGCTCGCAAGATTCATCGAAATTATGACATTATCTCTTTCACCTGCATGTCCAAAATTCCAATAATATCCTTCTATTTTCGTTAAATAAACAGGCAACCAGGCGTCTTTCTCACTGCTCTGCATCATTTTTTGCATTTCCCTGCAAGTTGTAAATTTCTGATTTCGAACAACATTGGCTGCCGCTGATACCTGTAATACAGTACTGCTCAACATTCCCATAACTGCTGCCAGCACAAATGCTTTTTTTATTTTCATGATTGCTCCAATCCGCTGCTTTCGCAGCTCCTTTGTTTGTATTATAGTATCTTCCATGGTGCTTCGCAATAAATTAGAATCTTAATTTTTATTAATATTTTTCTTCATTTGCCTTGGCGATTCTCCAAATAAATTCTTGTATGCACGTGAAAAAGTAGAATGTTCTTTAAATCCACATGTAAAACAAGCCTGTGTGATCGGCATTCCCCCAAGAATCAATTCTTTTGCATAAAGCAGACGCTTATTGCTGACATAATTACCGATTGAATAACCAGTTTCTTCTTTAAACAATCGCATCATATGATATTTACTCATAAAGAATCTGTTTGCAAGACAATCAATACTGATCTCTTCTGTGAGATTCGAATTAATAAAATCCAGAATATCTATTACCTTTTGGTTGCATATGACAGTGTTGATATAGACTACTTTTTCTCCAATGCAAGCCCGATTCAGATGCACCATAAATTCCAGAAACAAAAGCTGCAAATAAAAATTATGTGCATATTTATCATGCATAAAATTTGGTTCCAAGTTATGTTTGATATCCATAACAGTCTGATAGACCCTGCTCTTTGAAAGATTCGAAATACGCAATACATTTGAATGTTCTCTTTTCGCAATTTTAAAACAATCATTTAAACAATATGTATCACCCTGATACTTTGCTAAAAATTCAGGAGCTATGTATATAATAATTCTCTCATATACAGGAACACTCTCGACCCGCAGTTTATGTATATCATGATGTCCTACAAATACAATATCGTAGGGTACCAGCTCATAGGATTTTCCTTCCACAACATAACTTACCTTTCCTTTTAAAAAAATAATGATCTTATCAAATTCATGATAGTGATTCTCATACTCCTTCGGTTCACTATCAGAAAGGTAAAACATTCTAAAATTGCTTTCCAGATATCCTTTTTTTTCATAATCTTCAATCATACTTTAAATTCATTCCATTCTTCTTTATTATAGTTCCATAAGTGAATCTTAACGGGGTTAACATGATATTTTATGATCAACTGTAACATAGTATATAGCATTTTATGCAATATTAAAAGCACTATATTGGTATCTTTTGCATATCGTGTGCTGTAGACTAAAAGTACATTGAAAGAAGGGTATCTTCAAGAAAGTGAGGCTTATATATGGAACAGCTTTTTACGGCAATCAATAATGTTTTTAAATTTGTAACACCAATATCCGATTTTTTTTGGGATTTTCCTACCAATTTATTATGGTATAAGAATATTCCTGTTCTTGGGAACTTCTCTCTGGCCGTTATCCTGCTGATTGGTTCAGGTATTTTCTTTAGTATCAAAACAGGTTTTATTCAAGTTACACATTTTAAAAAGGGAATTCATCTTCTGACAAAGAAAAAAATTGATGAAACTGGTATTTCCTCACTCGCCGCCTTTTTCCTAAGCTCTGCCATGCGTGTTGGGCCAGGTAATATCCTGGGGGTTACAGGCGCTATTTCAGTTGGTGGTCCGGGTGCACTACTATGGATGTGGATATCTGCTTTTTTTGGTATGTCTACTGCCTATTCAGAAGCAGTACTTACACAAATTTTTAAAGAGAAAAAAGAGGATGAATTTGTTGGCGGCCTTCCCTTCTATGGAAGACGGCTTCTTGGAAATAAAATGTGGGCCGGTGTCCTTCTGTCCGTTATGTTCATCGTATATGCAATGTGCTGTCTCCCGGCCCAAGGCTTCAATGTCGTGTCCTCAATCGGGCAGATGGCATCTATCATAACAGGCGCCACAATTGCACCCACATCTTCCTTTTATTATATTGTTGCGGCTATTCTTATTATTGCTACTACATATATTGCTTTTGGTGGTATCCGGAAAGTCACAAAAGTAACGGATAGAGCTGTACCTGTTATGGCAGTTATTTATGTTGTTACCGTACTTATTTTGGTTCTTATCAATTTTAAATCTATCCCATTTTTCTTTGCGTCCGTCCTGAGCGGCGCGTTTACACCGCAGGCAATCTTTGGTGGTGCGTTCGGTACTGTCTTGGCACAGGGAGTAAAACGAGGACTCATGTCGAATGAAGCAGGTCAAGGTACCATTACAATGGCTGCCGGTGCCGCCAATACCGAACACCCTTGCGAACAAGGATGTGTACAATGTATTGGCGTATTCTTAGATACTATGGTTATTTGTACCTTAACAGGTTTTGTTGTTGTAATGGCACACGCATGGACCGGTGCCGATAGTGAAGCATGGTTCGCGCTTGATAAGCTTCCTCGCTTTCTTTTTTCTGCCGAGATGCTTACACCAGGCATCCTATTTAACAATATAGTTGCTTTTCTTTTAACTTTCTGTTTCTGTTTATTTGCTTTTACATGTTTGATTGGTATGATCAGTTTCTCTGAAATAGCTGCCAACCGCATTAGTAAAAAGAAAAGTTTCATTCGCATCATTCGTATTATCGGCGTTATTATTACTACTTTCGGAATACTCTGTAGTCTCGCCGGCCTTAATCTTGGTAACTTATGGGCAATATCCGATCTCGGAAATATCCTGATCGTATTTGCAAATATTCCATTGTTATATATCGGTGCTGATTATGTTATGAAGGCAACCGTACATTTCAAAAAGGAGGATGGTACACTTTTCACTTCTGAAGTCATTGGCATAGAATGTGAATACTGGGATAATAAAAATAAAAAATAAAATTAAACTCTATTTAATACTTACAACAAAAGAGAAAAGGTATCTAAAATACATTTTGGATACTCTTTTTCTCTTTTGTTTTTTAACAACTGTTATCTGCTTCTTTTAAGCACGATTTTCTTTTATTTTTTTTATCTTCATACAATACATTATCTGCTTCTTTTAAAATATCTTTTAGATCCATTCTCTGATGAGAAATCACTTCTTTGACTCCTACTGACATTTCTATATAATATGGCTTGTTACAAGTGGCATTCATTTCTTCACTAAGGCACTCTATATTTCTCCGGATAGAATGAACCAGATTTGGTTCATCAATTACAGCATATGCGATAAATTCATCTCCGCCAATCCTTCCAATAGGATCCTGTTCCCGAAAGCTCTTTTTCAATATGTCAGCAATACTTTTTAAAGCAAAATCACCCTCATTATGCCCAAATGTATCATTAATCTGCTTTAAATTATCCATATCGACAAATACAATGGCAACCAGCCTTCCCGGATTATCCAATAATTTATTCAGCATTGCTTCAAACACACCACGCCTGTTCAACAAACCCGTTAATTCGTCAGAAATTGAAATATGATTTAATAAGTCATTTTTTCTGCTGATCACTTCCAAACTGTCCTGCAACTTTTTCTGCATCTGCATCTGCTCATTCATCATTTCCAAAAATTTGAGTGATGTGCCTATCTGCAAGCTGATTGAATAGGCATATGAGGCTTCTTGGAGATCTGCCTCGCAAACCAACAATCCATACTGTGTTTCATTAGAAAACAAACTAAAATGCATTGCAATGAACCGTTCTTTCTGTCCTATCGCATCCTCTATCCCATCTGCCAGTGTAATATATGGCCGGTCTCCTACTTCATATGCTTTAACGCCATTTTTATCCTCTTTAGCTGCCAAATACATTTTTTCCGGGCATATCCAATAACGGTTGTCATAATTTTTAATTGGTTCCTTAAATAAATAAATATAGGCACTTCGGAATCGTAATAAATGCATCTTCTCAACAATCTGATAAAGTGCTTCTTTTTCATCCGCAGAATACACCATCGTATCTCTTGTTACATAGGTTGCATACCAAGCTTCCTTTTTACAACGTTTTATTGTCCGTTGGTACTCACCTTGCGTATAAGTACTGATTGCAGCAAATATCCTGCTTGATAAATCAGCAAACTGCCGCTTTAATAGTTCATTTCCAGTCTCCTTAATGACTCCTTGAATGAAACGGAGCAAAACAAATTGAAATTTTTCAGTGATATAATATCCTGTATATTCTTTTCTTAAAAGTTCTTTTACAATTGTAATTACATTTTCAGAAAAGTTATCTATTTCTTCCCCAAAATAGGTACGAATCAAATATGTCATCAATTTCTTGATTTTACTTCCGACTTTTTGTCCAATCACTTCACCTTCCGGATAATTCGTAATCTCGTGAATGACAATCGCCGTATGTTCCTCTATACATTGTTCCAAAGTCAGATTCTTATTAAGACGAAGACCGATTTTGTTATATGTATGCGACTCGCATCCGCAGGAATTCCGAATACATAACGTAGAATCCATGATGGCAGAACTCACAGGTTCACCTTCTAACACCCTTATTGCCTTTGTAACAGCTTGATATCCCATGATGTAAGGCCTGACTCTTACCGTCGTCAATGGCGGATCATACGAAATTGCCTGTTGATTATCATCAAATCCTGTAATTGCAATATCCTTTCCTACTATAAGTCCACGTTTTTCACATACTCTGTAACCGCCAAGCGCCATATTGTCATTTGCAAAGCAAATTGCTTCTATATCTGGATGCCTGTCCAAAATACCTGCTACCAATTCATCCGAATACTCGGTAAAATCTCCATATGCAATCATACCGTCTTCTATCGGGAGATGATATTCGCGCATAATTTTACGATATATATCTAAACGTTCCTTTGCATCAAAATTATTCTTACGTCCGGATACAAATGCAATTTTTTTATAATGATGATCTACAATTAAATGTTTGATACATTCATGTAAACCAACCCTATTTTCTAATGTAACACATATCTTTCCGTCAATTTTATCTTCTAAAATAATGCTGGGAATATTGTCATACTTTGCCAGAAAGTTCTGGTAATCCTCTGTTCCCAAAAAATCAATTACTGTGCCCAGTGATATTAACAGGATATCTATTTTTTCTTTTGCTACGTAGTCATATACTGTGTTAAATTGATAATCAAATTCCTCCCGATGCTTCAAAAGGCTCTTGTCATAAAAAGAGCCCGAATGCATGCCAGGAAATACTAATAAATTTACATCATAGTCTTTTGCTGCCTGACTCATTCCCCTTGCAAGTTCATAGGCATGCAAAGCTTCCAAATTTCCAATTATCAAACCGATATTCCGCTTCTTTTTCATCATCCAAAGCTCCCCCTGCTCATGGAAAACCAATGAATATAAACAACACGATCAATATGTTTAGTACTTATTTCCTACAATTATACATCTCTTTTTTGGATAAGTCCATATATTTGAAATAGGATAAATAAAATAATATCAACGATTACAATACTTGCTCCTGTTGGTGCTGCATATAAATACGACATGATAATTCCGATTACAAAACTTACAATGGATAGGAACACCGAACAGGCTACTACCATTCTAAATGTATTGCAGACACGCATGGATGTAACAGCCGGAAACACAATCAGACTTGAAATGAGTAACGCGCCCATCATCCGCATTCCCAGCACGATAATAACTGCTGTTAAAACTGCCAATAACATGTGATACATGTTAGTACGAATTCCTGTTGCTTTTGCAAAGTTTTCATCAAATGTAACCGCAAATATCTTTTCATAAAAAAAAATGTACAAAAATAATACAATAACTGAGATTATAATACTTAGAATAACATCACTTTCACTCATGGCAAGGATGCTTCCAAACATATAATTATATACATCCATATTCATTCCTGTCGTCAACGATAGAATCATAACTCCCACAGCCAACGCACCTGTTGATATTAAAGCAATTGCCGCATCCCCTTGAATCTTACTATTTTCAGTCACACGAAGCAAAATAAATGCTGCTATTATGACTACTGGTATTGCAACCCTGAGCGGTGCCATATTGAAAGCAACTGCCAACGCCAATGCACCGAAACCTACATGTGATAGTCCGTCTCCAATCATGGAATACCGTTTTAATACAAGGCTGACACCCAATAACGAGGCACAGATGGATACCAGAATACCAACAATCAATGCACGCACCATAAAAGGATAAGAAAACATTTCCTTAATCAATTCTATCATTTTCCAATCCTCCCAAAAAGTGTTTCCCCAAATTGCTGTTTCTGTAATCCTCTGTTGAACCAAAATAATAGTTATGATGTGATAAATGCAAAATACTCTTCGCATGTTCAATAGATTCTTTGATTGCATGTGATACCATAATAATTGTAATCCCATACCTTTGGTTCAGATTGTCAATCAAACTATAAAATTCCGCAGTTGCAACAGGATCTAACCCTGTAGTCGGTTCATCCAGCAAGAGAAGGGATTTGGTCGCGCATAACGAACGTGCCAATAGAACTCTCTGTTGCTGCCCTCCTGAGAGCTTTCGAAAACACTTTTTACTAAGTTCTGAAATTCCGAGTAATTCCATATTAGCATGTGTACGTTCTTTATTTTCTCTACTATAACCTGGGCATAATCCTCTCTGATTCAGACAGCCTGATATTACAACTTCATAAACAGAAGCCGGAAAATCTTTTTGCGCCTTAGTCTGTTGTGGAACATATCCTATTTCAGTCGCCTTAAAATTATCTCCTACCGTAATCCTGCCTCCAGATGGTCTTTTCAGTCCTAACAGCCCCTTCATAAGCGTTGTTTTTCCGGTTCCGTTCTCGCCGATAATACACAGATAGTCGCCCCCATGAATCGAAAAAGAAAGATCGTGGACAACAGTCTGGTTCTCATAAGAAAACGATACTTTATCACATGTAATCATTGCCATTATTGCAAGGCTCCTTTCAATACTTCGAGATTCTGTTTCATTAAGCTTAAGTAGGTAACACCTTCTTCTACTTCGTCTTTAGAGACATTATGGCAGGAGTGTAACATTGCTGTCTCAACTCCTGTTGCCTCGGCAATCGCATCAGCTATTTTATGGTTGGATAACTCCAGATATAATACTACTGGAATCTGATCTTCCTTTACTTTTTTTGATAAAAATGCTATTGTTGCAGCACTTGGCTCTGTTTCCGAACTACATCCTGGAAAGGCTGCGTAATATGTCAATCCATAAGCATCTGCCAAATATCGGAATGGAAAACGGTCTCCAAACACCAATTCCTTCCTAACTGCATGATCGGTAAGTTCCTGATATGCGCGATCCAGGTCTTCTAATTCCTTTTGATATTCCTTTTGATTACTGCGGTATTCTGCCTCATTTTTTACATCCATTACACAGAAAGAATCTGCTATTTTTTCAACTATCAGAGAAGCATTTCTTGGCGAAGTCCATACATGTTCATCATACTCAATCTCTTCTGATTCCTTTTCTCCATGCGTCTCCTCTTCTTCTGCTTCCATGCCTTCCACCTGTTCCTCAGCAACTGTCTCTACACAATCCATGAGCGTCAGCGTCTGCACTTTTTTGTCTAAGGAGTCCATAATCCCTTCCACCCATGCATCAGATTCTCCGCCTGCATAAATAAATAAATCACTTTCACTGATCTTAATAATATCCTGCGGGGTCGGCTCATAGGAATGGCTTTCTACTCCCGGTGCCAGCAGCATTGTAACTTGAACTTTATCACCGCCGATTCTTTTTGCAAAATCATAAGGCGGAAAGATTGTAGTAACAATAGATATCTTATCGTCTTGCACCTCTGCCTGCCCACGTTTTAAAGATGGTACACACCCTACCAGGGTAACCGCAATGAAAATTATGAAAATAGCATTTAAAATTTTATTATTGATATTCATTTTTAATATTCCTGTCTTTTTAATTTGACGTGCAGAATTATTATAATTCAATTCTATATACGTGTAAAGGACGGTCCTCCCTGCCAGCGGAGAACTCGTCCTTAATGGTATCATTTTATCTGATTATTCGTATATGTAAGAATGCAGACTTTTCAAACTTACTTTTATTCTGTATTAATAGTTCTCAGCCTTTATCTTGAAATAAGATTGTGGATGTGCACACACACTGCATATTTCCGGCGCTTTCTTACCGATGACAATATGCCCGCAATTAATACATTGCCATATCTGATCTCCATCCTTCGAGAATACAAGGTCTCCTTCAATATTAGCCAGCAATTTACGGTATCTTTCTTCATGTTCCTTTTCAATTGCAGCCACGCCTTCAAATAAATTTGCAATTTTATCAAAGCCCTCTTCTCTTGCCTCTATTGCAAATTGTGCATACATATCAGTCCACTCATAATGCTCGCCTTCTGCTGCCTCTTTTAAGTTATCAATTGTGGTTCCGATTCCATCATGCAATAACTTGTACCAGAGCTTTGCATGTTCTTTCTCATTATTGGCTGTTTCTTCAAAAATTTCACCAATCTGTACATATCCATCCTTTTTTGCCTTTGAAGCAAAATAAGTATATTTGTTTCTTGCCTGAGACTCTCCTGCAAATGCCGCTTGTAGATTTTTTTCTGTTTTTGTTCCTTTTAATCCTGCCATGCGAATACCTCCAAACAATATGAATTTATAGGCTGCTTTGTTGATTCTCACAAATTATCAACCTACTTTATATTTTAACACTATAATGATATTTTTTCAAAATATTTCGACATTTATTTTTTCTTATGTCTTCTCTCTTCTATTTCCCTTTTTAATTCTTCCAGCATCATATTATAGCGGGTAGAGCGCATCGTAGGATTTCCCAAAATCAGGTTTCTTTTTAGAAAATCTTTTGCAACTTTGGTATAATGCCGATCTGATTGCAGACTAAATTTACCGCGTAATTCTGATACTTCATCACGTATGCTTTCGAGATATCTTGAGGGTTTCTCGTAAATAGCGTTTTTCACCTGCCCTAATCGCTCTTCAATTCCCTTTAACAGATCGTCTGTTTTAAGGTCTTTTTCCAGTGTTTCACGCAACTGCTCTTTCTTAAGTGCTATTTCCTCTGTAATCCCTTCCTTGGTATTATCCATAACCGCAATGATAATATCCAGTCTTTTCTGAATGCGCAGCAGTTCTTCTTTTCCCTTTTCCATATGAATCAGGATATCCCGCAGATCCAAAGCAGTTCTGAAAGCAATTGAAAAATCAGCTACAATGAGTACTGTCAGTATTATGACTGATAATGTCAATAAAATATTGGGTATTGCTAAGACAAACTCTGCAATCGGCCTATGGATCACCCTTGTCATCAAAATAGTCAAAAATCCCCATGCAATAGAAGAAGACAGGCATACATATCCTTGGAAATTAAATGGTTGACTGGAATAATCCCAATAACGCATTTTAAATAAGTATTCCATACAAACACCCGTTAAATATTCCAACAAAGTAGCTCCGATTAGGCCTGAAATATAAGTCAGCAAAAGAATTTCCTGATACGGTGCTGACAACACCAGCATAATAATTGCCCCACTTCCATATAAAGGAAGAAAAGGCCCTCTCATAAATCCTCTATTAATTAGTTTACGACTTCTGAAAGATACATAAGAGGACTCGAAGCACCATCCCAAAAAGCAGTAAAGATAGAAAAAAAATATCCATTGTATCATACTGTATTCATACATGTATCTTACCCCCTATTGGCTATACAAAACTAATAATTTCTTCCTTTGGCGCTTTTGTCGGTTCAACCGATATTGCATGCAGAACGGGTCCTTCGCCTCTATAATCGGCAAAAAATTCTTTTCGTACTTCGGCCTTTACCATAACCCATTGTTTCGGCTTTAATTCATCCGCCTTATCATACTGGCAGGCAAAACCCAAAAATGCCATATCGTCTGCACAACAGGTCATTGCCATGCGCCCAGGCACAAAATATCCCTTCGGAAAATTATTCGGATGTAATACCATGCCGACAAACTGCACTTTTTTTCCAATATATCTATCCAAATGATCTAATGCATCAAGGTACCAGAAACCATATCCTGGATTTTTCAGTATAATTACTTCCGCCTTCAGATCATATGGCAGGTCTTCTTCCAACATCTCATTCACTTCTCCCTGTGAATCTTCAAATATGATTTCTGCCTTCTGATTAATAGCCTTGATATTCCTTTTATAACTGCTCAATTCATCTTTCACACTATCACAGCGGTTAAAGATGATCATTTCTGATTTACGTACCATTTCAGCAAGCAGACTTTTCATATTATTAAAATAGACAGGAAATGTAGAAGCATCAATCGTTGTAATTTGTTGTTCTATGAACCAATTACGTGGTAATTTCATGTTTTTATAATTCCACATACCATTATACTCAATTATGATACGCTCCGGTTTATATTTCCTTTCTAATTCTGACAAACAAGCCGGTGTAAATTCATTTTCTTCATCAATCACTTCTTTTACCGCATGTGTCTGCCTGAGCAACTTTTCATCATACTCTATCTCCCCTTCTTCACACAATATCAGAAGTGTGAGTCCCTTCGTTACAAAATATGGCTGCGATAACGTATATTGAATAAATTCTGTCTTCCCACTTTCTAAAAATCCATTTATAACATATACAGGTTTCATGCTTTATATTCCCTTACGATTTTTGAAATAACAGTTTCAAATTTTCTTCCACTAATTTTGATCCTATAACACAGATTTTTCCGGTAACATCAGGTTGCCCCGTTCTTACTTCACTTTCTCCTGGTACATAATCGAAATAGATCCATGTTCCATCAGCACCCGGAACCATACCCTTTGATCGGAGCACAAACCCATATTTCTTTTCGTCTTCTATTTTTTCTAAGATACCCTTTATCTCATCTGACGTATAAGCAGCCGGAGTCTCAATTCCCCAGCTTGAAAATACTTCATCTGCGTGATGATGGCCTGCGTGGTCATGGCATCCGCAAGAGCAGTTCTCATCATGTTCGTGATGATGTTCATGTTCTTGATGCGAATGGCATCCGCAGCTACAATTTTCTTCGTGTTCATGATGATGTTGGTGGTGATGTTCATGCTGAGCAAGCACCTGCTCCATCAATAGTTTTTCTAAATTTGGTGCATCTTCCATTGTCTCCAGTATCTTTACACCTTCCAATTGTTCCCACGGTGTTGTAATAATGGTCGCTTGTGCATTGTGTTGGCGGATTACTTCTATACAGGTCTTGATCTTTTCATCTGTCATCTTATCCGTTCTGCTCAAGATAATCGTTTTTGCATATGCGATCTGGTTAATAAAAAATTCTCCAAAATTTTTGCTGTACATTTTGCATTTTGTTGCATCAACTACGGCGACTGCACTATTTAACAGCACGTCTTCACCATCGGTCGCGCCTTCAACTGCTTTTATGACGTCTGATAATTTACCGACACCTGAAGGTTCAATTAAAATTCTTTCAGGTGCATATTTATTTAATACTTCCCTTAAAGATGTTCCAAAATCTCCTACCAGAGAGCAACAGATACAGCCGGAGTTCATTTCTTTTATTTCTATTCCTGCATCCTTTAAGAAACCGCCGTCAATACCGATTTCGCCAAACTCATTTTCAATCAGCACTACTTTCGTGTTCTTCAATGCTTCACTTAACAATTTCTTAATCAATGTAGTTTTTCCTGCCCCTAAAAACCCAGATACAATATCGATTTTAGTCATTCTAATCACCTTTCTTTTCCAATCATGATATCTTTGCTTAGGAACAACTAAATAATAAAACCCGATTCTCAAGCGAGATAGTTTTGGTCAAGACAAGGCCGAGGAAGGCGCAATAGTGATGCTATTGCAACTGAGGACAACGCAGTATTGGCGAAAAATAGCCGCTTCAGAATGGGAATTTATTATTTAGTTGTTTCTTAACATCATATCACGCATGTTTCTAAAAATCCATACCACCACACAATAAAGTCCTTAGACTGAATATCTAAGGACTTCTTATAGTTCTGCAGCATTTTATTCTGTTCTTATAATACTTTATTGAGGAAGTTCTTAGTTCTTTCTTCTTTAGGATTACTGAATATCTCTGCCGGTGTACCTTCTTCTACAATAACACCATCATCCATAAAAATGACTCTGTGAGATACCTCTCTGGCAAATCCCATCTCATGTGTAACAACCACCATCGTCATTCCTTCGGCTGCTAATTGTTTCATAACTTCAAGAACCTCACCGACCATCTCCGGATCTAATGCAGAAGTTGGTTCATCAAATAACATAATATCAGGATTCATAGCAAGACTTCTTGCTATCGCTACACGCTGTTTCTGACCACCTGATAATTGAATCGGATATGCATCTGCTTTATCCGCAAGTCCAACCCTTTTAAGAAGTTCCCGGGCTTTTTCTTCCGCCTTTTTCTTATCCATTTTCTTCAATTCGACCGGCGCCAGCATAATATTTTTTAACACTGTCAGATTTGGAAATAAATTAAAGTGTTGGAATACCATTCCTATATTCTCACGCACTTTATTGATATTGATCTTTTTATCCGATATTGCATTTCCGTCTACAATAATAGTTCCTGCTGTTGCCGTCTCTAATCTGTTAAGACATCGAAGAAATGTACTTTTACCGGAACCAGATGGACCAATCAGGCAAACTACTTCCCCTTCCCGAATCTCAACATCCATACCTTTCAGTACTTCCAACTCTCCAAATGTTTTCCGTAATCCCTGAACACTAATCTTACTTGCCATAAGACATTCTCCTTTCCAATGCTTTTGCAACTCTAGAAAGAATGGTGCACACTACCAGATAATAGAATGCAACAATTGTCCACATTCTGATCGCTTCCATATTATTTGCTATAATAATCTTTCCGTTCATTGTTAATTCCCGAATCCCAATTACTGAAAGAATAGATGTATCTTTTAATGATATAATAAATTGATTAATAATGGAAGGCATCATTGTTCTGACCGCCTGCGGCAAAATAATACGAATCATAGCGATTCGATATGTAAGTCCAAGACTTCTTGCTGCTTCCATTTGTCCTTTGTCTACAGATTCAATTCCGCCTCGGACAATTTCAGACATATAAGCACCCGCATTCAGACTTAATGTGATCGTACCTGCAACAATTGCAGACATACGAATTCCCAAAGCCTGTGGGAGACCAAAATACACAAAAAAAGCTTGTACCAATAACGGCGTTCCTCTGATAATATCTACATAAATCTTAGTCATTGTTTTCAGTGCTCTATTTCCGGATACACTAAATAATCCAAATATGATACCTAGAATTGACGCAAAAAATAAAGACATTGCTGTCAGTTTTAGTGTATATAGTAATGCTGAAATAAATGAAGGGAAATACTGAATAAATAATTCTATAAGTTTCACTTTCCTACCTCCTGTTTTTTAATACCCTCTGTCCTGCATTCTGGTTAAAAGTATAGCATAAGTGTTTTCATATAAAAAGCATTTATGTTGTACTTTTAACAATTTTATATAAAATAGAAAACTTCCAAAACTAATGTTCCAGAAGTTTTCTATTTATAAAATCCTCATAGATATTTTATAGAAACAGGTTATTTTGCAATATATGTGTTAATGATCTCATCATATTTGCCGCTTGCTTTTAAATTAGCTAGACCATCATTAAACATTTTTACTAATTCTGGGTTAGCGCCCTTCATTGTTGCAAATCCATATGAACTTCCTGCTTCCATCTCCAAAGGCATCTTAAGTTCCATTCCTCTTGAGATCTCATATCCCATAACCGGATAATCTTCGAAACAAGCGACACTATTACCTGCTAAAACATCTTGGTACATACTTGCTGAATCTTCAAATTGAGTTACTGTAAATCCAATTTCTTCTGCTTTTGCTTCTGCAAAGGTACATCCTTCTGTACCAACTTTTGCAGCTACTGTCTTGCCTGCCAGGTCTTCATATGCAGCAATGTCTGAATCTTTTGTCACCGCCATACCAACGCCTGATTCAAAATATGCTTCTGAGAAATCATACTTTGCCTGACGTTCTTCCGTAATAGACATACCAGCAATGACACCATCACATTGTCCTGCCTCTAAGGCTGTTACAGCTGCTGAAAATCCTAAACTTTGCAATTCATACTCAAAACCTTGATCTTTTGCAATTTCTGCTAATAAATCTAAATCTATACCCACTCTTTCTCCTTTTTCATTTTCAAATTCAAAAGGGGCAAATGTCGTATCAGTTGCAATAATATATTTCTTTCCTGTTGCTTCTGCTGCATTCTCAGTTGTATCTGCTGCCTGCGTTGTTACTTCTTCTGATGCAGGTGTCTCTGCTGTTTTTGTTGTGTTACCACATCCTGCTAATGAGAATGTCATAGCGCCAACTACCATAATTGCTAATATTTTTTTCATCATTTTCCTCCTTGACTATTATCTGCACGATGCAGATAAGACTATCAGTTACTATATCTGCATGAACTGCAAATACGTTAGTTAATATACCACACACAGACGTATTCGTCAAATACAGGACCCTTTGTATTCAACACATTCTTTGTCCCTTACCCGATCAGGTTGTGTAGAAAAAAAAGTTACCCCTTATGCAAACATAAAGTTGTAACTTTATTTTATAATTTTTTATAAGCAGGACGATAAGCCGGGTTATGTCATTGAATGATCATCTATCTAGAACTATTGTTACCAATAGCTTCAAGCGACCTACCTGAAAGCACGACGGGCAATCGCATCGCTTTCTTTTTGGTCTTGCTTCGAATGGGGTTTACATATGCCTTTCCTGTTACCAAGAAAGCGGTAGTCTCTTAAACTGCCTTTCCACCCTTACTCCACACATGTGAAGCGGTACATTTCTGTTGCACTAGCCTTGGAGTCGCCTCCACCGGACGTTATCCGGCATTCTGCCCTATGAAGCCCGGACTTTCCTCACCTATAACCTTACGTTACAGCCGCGATCATTTGTCCTACTTATAGCTTAAATAATATACCATATTCATTTCAGAGTGACAAGCACTGTTTTTACTTTTATATTTACAATATTTCCCAAATAATTCAATGCCCCCTGATACCTACGGATTGTTACGCATTTTTTGCTCTCACAATCCTAAAAACATTCGAAATCCGCCCTATCCGGGCTACTTTCTCATGTTTTGCGGGTCCCAAAGTCATGCTTTTTCATGCAAGCATGAAACACATGACCTTTTGACCATGGTATCTATACATTGAAGTAACTACCGCCGACAAATTCCCTTATAATTGAGTTCTTTGGCAAAATATCACTGCTCATACCCAAAAAATATTCCAAAAATTTAAGAAGTCTCTTGGCTTCAAAGTATTCCGGTTCTCCCTTTTGAATACCGAATAATAATGGCTCCGCATATTGTTTCAGAACAGCCAATTCATAGATTAAAGCTGAATTGAACATCGCATCCGCACTCTCCTGATAAGGGAAAATATTCTCTTCTTCTCCACGTCTTACAGAAGGCCACATCTCGATCGTTCGTTTTGCAGAAGTGCCTCTCGTTCTTGCATCACGTACCATCCGGCGCAGCAACCTTCCATCTGTTGTCGGAATACGGTTATGCTCATCTACATTCAATGTTGTCAATGCACTAATGTATATTTTATATTTGCTTTCACTTGGAAGTGCATAAGACATTCTATCATTTAAACCATGTATGCCCTCAATTACCAGAATATCTTCTTGTCCGAGTTTTTTCACGTTTCCTCTATATTCCCGTTTTCCGGTCTTAAAATTAAAGTTTGGTATTTCTACCGTTTTTCCATCCAGCAGATCTGACATATCTTTATTAAATTGCTCCACATCAATGGCTTCGAGACATTCGAAGTTATAATCGCCATTTTCATCCTTCGGCGTCTTTTCACGATTCACAAAATAATTATCAACACCTATTGCATGTGGTATCAGTCCCAGTGTCCTGAGCTGAATTGATAACCGGTAAGAAAAAGAAGTTTTTCCTGATGAAGAAGGCCCTGCGATCATTACAAATTTTACACCGCCACGGCTTTCAATATCTTTTGCAATCTCACTGATTCTTCTTTCCTGCAATGCCTCCTGCACCAACACCATCTCACCCGCTCTGCCATGACATATTTCATTATTCAGATCTCCAACCGTATCAATCTGCATCTTAATGCCCCATTCCGTTGTTCCGATCAGGGTATCAAATAACTTTTCTCTAGGGACAAACGGCGCAATCTCAGTCGGTTTGCATTTATTTGGCAGCAATAGCATAAAGCCTTCATGATAGGGAATCAAATCAATATATTTAATATAATCTGCACTCGGTAACATATATCCATAAAAATAATCATAAAAGCCATCCATTTCATATACATTGATCGTCGAACTTCTTCGATAGCGGAATAATTTTACCTTATCTACCATACCACGTTCTTCGAACAACGCGATT
Source organism: Bacillota bacterium (assembly GCA_023398375.1). Classification (GTDB taxonomy): domain Bacteria; phylum Bacillota; class Clostridia; order Lachnospirales; family Lachnospiraceae; genus SZUA-378. The sequence goes on from JAEWSH010000032.1 coordinate 103,306, forward strand.
GCATCATCAATTGAATAATTTTTCTTAATGATAGGTGTTTTATTCTGCACCAGTTCCTGCATGCGCATCAATACTTTGTCGATTAAATTCTGATCAATTGCAAAATTTCCTTTTCCACTGCAATATAAAGCATCTCCAATCGTAAACTCTACTTTTATTTTTTCAATATTTTTCGTTCCGACAACATCATGAATTGACTTTGTGAGTAACAATAATGCCGTTCTGACATATGTCTTATGTCCTATTGCATCTTTTAGTGTAGCAAATGTTATTGTGCAATCTTTCCGAACTGTTTTTATAAGTTCCTGAATTTTTCCGTCTACAATGACTGCTGCAATTAATCCTTCATATTGAGCTTGATATTCATTTGCTATTTCTTCATATTTCGTATTTTTTTTATATATATTTTTTTTATCTCCTATTGTAACCGTTACCTGATCTTTCACACACTACCTCTTTTCCACATGTACACTCACATTTCCAAACATGCCGCTACCGGTTGCATAAACAAGATGAATCGGCAAACCGATTCACTTGTCATGAATAATCCGTGAGAAGAAGACTCATAAGAGGCTTCTTCTCACACTGTCCTGATCGGATTCTGTTCTTTTATATTGCAAATAGAAATCTTAGGAATCTCTCTGCCAAAAAATTCTTTCATATATGGTGTAAATATTTTTTCTAATCCAAAATGTCCTGCATCAATAATCATTAATCCCTGTTCCATTGCATCCAATGCTTCATGATGTTTAATATCACCCGTTATCAATACATCGACAGAAGCATCCAGCGCAGCAGAAATCATATCACCACCTGCACCCGGAGATATTGCTGCTTTCTCAACCGCCGCATCCAGTTCTCCATAGACCTGTACATGCTCCAATGCAAAAATCTGTTTTATGTATCCTGCACATTCTTCCATTGACATAATTCTTGGTAATCTGCCATACCTTCCGATGCCTTCATTTGCAATTTCATCTTCATAAGTAACCTCTAACACCCTGCGATTCTGAAGACTGATCTCATCCGCTGCCGCGTCTGCCATTCCCATAATATCAAAATTGGTGTGCATCACGTAGTAACTAATATCATTCTGTAACAATTTTATAAGACGCCTTCCGATAAAATCATCCGTGTTTATATACTTTACCGCCTTAAAAATAAGCGGGTGATGCGTAATCAGCATATCTGCCTGTTGCTCTATTGCCTGATTGATTACTCCCTCTGTTGCATCTACAGCGATTGCTACACGAAGAATTTCCTTATCTCTTCTTCCAGCCAATAGCCCCACATTGTCCCAATCTTCTGCAAAAGAAGGGGGGGATAATTCTTCTAATTTATGAATGATCTCAGAACATTTCATAGTACTTCTCCTTAGGTTCTCCTGTAAAAGCTTTGTGCATGCCGGATTTCTTCCAGTTCATTTTTCAATTCCATAATTCTTTGCTGCTGCTTTTCCGTCTGACCTGTTTCATTCGACAATGCTGCTATCAGTTGCTCCACATTCTGAAACCTTTTTTGCAAAAATGACTGTAGTACCGGATTCTTATTTTCTAACAATAGTCTTCCATACTTATCATAAAGTACATACACAAAGTCTTCCACAGTCTCATTTTCTGACTCAGCTGAAGAAACCGGTACTGCACGCATCATCGGATAAAACTTTTCTTCTTCATAAATCATATTCTCCTTTGTAATGTGAAAACCTGCCTTCCGCAAATACTGTCGTACCAAATGAATCTCTGATTGAGGCTGCAAAATAATTTCCTCTACATACGGGATTACTTTCTTTCCATCTTCCAGGATCCTGATCATCAGTTTTCCACCCATTCCTGCACAAAGTAAAGTATCGGTTTCCGTTGGCATAAGTTTTGCCAGTCCATCCGACAAGCGTATCTCTATGTACGGCAAAAGTCCATGTTGCACAATATGTTCTTTCGCCTTTTTCAAAGGCCCTACATTTACATCCATTGCTATTACCTTTGGAGAAATATGATGCTCAATTAAATAAATAGACACATATCCATGGTCACAGCCAATATCAGCTACCCTGTTCCCGGTCGTAACCAGATCTGCTACCGCCTGCAGTCTTTTTGATAATTCCATTAGTCCAAATAATCCTTTAATTTACGGCTTCTGCTTGGATGGCGGAGCTTACGGAGCGCTTTTGCTTCAATCTGTCGGATTCTTTCACGTGTTACATTGAATTCTTTGCCCACTTCTTCCAACGTTCTAGCTCGTCCATCATCGAGACCAAAACGCAGCCTCAATACTTTTTGTTCTCTTTCTGTTAATGTACCAAGCACTTCAACCAGTTGCTCTCTAAGCAGCGTAAATGCTGCTGCATCTGCTGGGACCGGAACATTGTCATCTTGTATAAAATCTCCCAAATGACTATCTTCTTCTTCACCGATAGGTGTTTCCAAAGACACCGGTTCCTGTGATATTTTTAGAATTTCACGAACTCTGTCCACAGGCATGTTCATTTCTTTCGCAATTTCTTCCGGTAACGGCTCTCTTCCTAATTCCTGCAATAGCTGCCTGCTCACACGAATTAATTTATTGATTGTTTCCACCATGTGGACCGGAATACGAATCGTACGTGCCTGATCTGCAATAGCTCTCGTAATTGCCTGTCGGATCCACCATGTTGCATAGGTTGAAAACTTGTAGCCCTTACGATAATCAAATTTTTCCACCGCCTTGATCAATCCCAAATTGCCTTCCTGAATTAAGTCTAAAAACAGCATTCCACGTCCAACATATCTTTTTGCAATGCTGACAACCAGTCGAAGGTTAGCTTCCGCCAGTCTTTTCTTGGCCTCTGCATCCCCTAATTCCATTTTCTTTGCAAGTTCTATTTCTTCTTCTGCTGATAAAAGCTGTACTTTACCAATTTCTTTCAAATACATACGCACTGGATCTTCAATGTTAATACCATCCGGCACTGACAAATCTATTTTTTCAACATCTACTTCATCTTCCTCAGCGATAATGATCTCTTCGTCTTCATCTTCATCTTCAGTGATGCGAAGCACATCAACACTGTTTAGCTCTAACGTCTCTAATATCTTATCAAATTGATCTTCTTCCAATGTAATATCATGAAAGAAGTCATTGACCTCCTGATATTCCAAAACATTCTTTTTCTTCTTTGCAAGCGCGAGCAATTCTTTCAACCTCTCGTCAAACTTTGCCTGTACATTTTCATCCATTGTTAGTCCATCCTTCCATAACTCCTAGAAAAGCCCGTCTTTATACGGCTTCTTCTTTATTTTTATCCTTATTTTAGATAAATATGCGTTTTTCTAAGTTCTTCCAACGCTTTTTTGCCTTCAATCACTTTACTCAGCGCTTTTACATCTGCTCCCAGATTTGCGCTGAAATATTCGTAACTATTCGTTTTCACACTAACAACGATATCATGGAAGGCTTTTTCCCTGTCCTGTTTCGTCTCCAACTGCTCTAATTTGGTATTAAAAAGAGACGCGACCTCCCTCTGTTCCTCTTCATCCGTAAACAAACTAATAATCGCTGCTGGATTCATTTTCTCTTGTTTTAAACCTTCAAATAACTTTGCTGCTACTTTTTTATATAATTCCGTTGTAAAATCTTCTGGAGAAATATATTTTTGTATCAGATGATATAATTCCGGTTCTTCTACGAGCCATGTCAATAACAGCCTTTGCGTTCTTTTTGCAGCATCCTGGGGTGTCGTTTTACTCTGTATACCAGACTTCGGCCGGACTGCTCCCGAAACCAGACCAGTCTTAGCTGCATATCCTACTACTAATTTTCTAAGATTTTCAGTGCCGATATGATACTTATCAGCGATTGCCTCAATATAATTATCTCTTTCCATTTCTTCTTGAAAATTACATAATTTTTTGGCGATCTCTTTATAAAACTTTGTCTTGCTCTCCGGATCCTTCAGATTGTAATCGCGTTCCAACATACGAATTTCAAAAAAGAAGCTGTTTTCCGCTTGTTCAATCCGTTTCAGGAAGGCTTCCTGCCCCATATTTTTTATAAATTCATCCGGGTCCTTATAGGGCTGCATATTAATGACCTTGCCTGTCAGTCCCGCTTCTTTTAATATCGGCATTGCCCGTAGTGCCGCTTTCACTCCTGCTTCGTCACTGTCATACGTCAGCAATACTTCTTCTGTATACCGCCGCAATAGATTGGCTTGTCCGGAAGTAAATGCCGTTCCAAGCGACGCCACTGCCTGTACGAATCCAGCCTGATGCATCGCAATCACATCCATATATCCCTCGCACAAAATAATATGATTCTTTCTTGAGGTTCTGGCAAAATTCAGACCGTATAGATTACGGCTCTTATCAAAGATGGGAGTCTCGGGAGAATTCAGATATTTTGGTTTTCCTTCGCCCATGACACGGCCACCGAATCCGATTACCCGATGATTAATATCCTGAATCGGGAACATCACGCGATTCCAGAATTTATCATACATACCATGTTGTTCATCCACGTTGGCCAATCCCGCTTCTCTGATGATATCTTCTGCATATCCCTTCTTCTTAAGATATTGAATCAGATCATCACTGTATTTTAAAGAAAATCCAAGACCAAACTGTTTCATTGTCTCTTCTGACAATTTCCGCTCTTGCAAATACCGGTGTCCGACAGCTCCCTGTTCCGTTCTTAACTGATAGAAATAGTACTTGGCCGCTTCTTTATTTATTTCCAGAAGCCTTGCTCTGCGGCTTTCCTTTTTTTGGGCCTCTTCCGAATATTCTAATTCAGGTAATGTAATGCCCGCACGGTCCGCAAGATGCTTTATTGCTTCTGCAAATGTAAAATTCTCATACTCCATAATAAAAGTAAATACATTTCCGCCCGCTCCGCACCCGAAACAATAGTACATCTGTTTATTCGGACTTACAGAAAAAGAAGGTGACTTTTCATTATGAAATGGACAGAGCCCAAAATAATTACTTCCCTTTTTCTGCAAGCGAACATATCCAGAAACAATATCTACTATATCATTTTTTTGCCGTATTTCCTCAACTAATTCTTCTGGGTAATACATGTCCTAACACCTTTCACGCCAAATTATCTGTCCCATGATTTTGGAATATATATTTCTTCATATGTTGCAATCGCAAACCTGTCCGTCATAGACGCCAAATAGTCACAGACAACCCTTTCTCTTGTTTCATTCCGTTTCTCCATAAGAGAGATCAGATCTTTCGGTAATTTTTCAATATGTACCATATAATGATCATACAAGGTCTCCATCAGTATCTCTGCTTTGCCTTCCTCACTCTTGGCCTCCTGATTGGTATATACTCTTTCAAACATAAACGTTCTCAGATCCCTCATTGCCTTTGCTACTTCCTCAGACATGCAAATATCATTTTTATCGGTGCTGTTAGTAACAATATCGTGGATAAAATGATCCAGCCTCTCACCTGTTGTATACCCGATTACATCGCCTATTTCTTTCGGAATATCTCCTTCCTGCAAAATATCCGCGCGGATAGCATCGTCCATGTCATGATGAATATATGCAATCTTATCAGATAAACGCACAATCTTGCCTTCCAGTGTGCAAGGCATACCTTCTGTCTGATGATTTAAAATACCATCCCTTACTTCATATGTCAGATTTAGACCCTGCAGCCCTTTTTCAAGTACTTCCACCGTTCTTACACTCTGTTCACTATGTTTGAAGCCATTCGGGCATTTACGGTCCAATGCCCGTTCACCTGCATGACCAAACGGCGTGTGCCCAAGATCATGTCCTAATGCAATCGCCTCTACAAGATCCTCATTCATTCTAAGTGCTTTTGCAATTGTTCTTGCATTCTGAGACACTTCCAATGTATGTGTTAATCTGGTTCGATAATGATCACCTTCCGGAATTAAAAATACCTGTGTTTTGTCTTTTAGCCTGCGAAAAGATTTACTATGTAGGATTCTATCTCTATCCCTCTGAAAAACCGGCCGTATATCGCATTGCTCTTCTTGCTTTTCCCGTCCTTTTGAATGCATGCTTAAAGAAGCATATGGACTTAAGTACTCCCGTTCCCGCTTTTCCAAATCTTCACGAATCGACATGATAAGACTCCCTTCTGCAACATTCTTTCCAGTAGTTCTTTTATCTTCTCACAAACACTCCTAATTTACATATTCTGTGTCCCCTCATGATTTCCTTTATTTTATTCCTATTTTATTAAAATATTTACCACAATCAACACCATAGATCCTATCTGCAGATTTCAAAAATAAACTCTGCATTCTGATCCATTGCATCGTATGCAGTCTTAAAAGGTGACATCTGAAAAACATGCCACATACCCTTATATATCTTTAATTCTACCGGTACATCGGCCTTTAACATACGTTTATATAGCATGGTAGCATCATTTAATAGAATCTCATTATCTCCCACCTGAATAAAAGTTCTTGGAAATCCTTTAAAGTCACCATACAGCGGTGAAATCAAAGGACTCATAAAATCCTGACCGGCAGCATAAGATTCCGTTGCCCTTTTGATATAATCTGCATCCAGTACCGGGTCGACTTCCGCCCTGGATTCATACGATCTTCCGGTTGCACACAAATCTGTCCACGGGGACATTAATACAACTCCTCTTGGCAGATGCCTTCCTTCTGCCTTCAATTTATGCATCAATGCTAACGCAAGATTCCCGCCGGCTGAGTCACCTGCCAGTATGACATCTAATGCACCATATCCCAAAAGCATCAGATAATCCCATGCCTTTACCGCATCTTCCAGTGCTGCCGGATAAGGATTCTCAGGCGCGAGCCTGTAATCAAAACAAAGAACGTCCATTGATGTCGAACCAGCAAGCTTCGTTGTTAATGTCCTTGCATATAGACTGCTGCCTGTCATATAACCGCCTCCGTGACAATACAGAATCACATATTTCTTCATATGTGCACGATTTACACTGAGCCATTCAGCATACATGCCTTGTATTTCAATACTCTTGATTACTATTTCTTTTTGTTTACCCCAAAGAATACCCAGATTATTTTGCGTCTGCCTTTGGCGTTCAATATCACGTTCTTCCACAACACTGTGAACTTTTTTAATCAGATTCATTAAATTTTGATTTCTTTTCGTGGATAATGACATACTAATCTCCTATAGGAAACATTTTGTTTTCTTGCTATTCTTGCCACAACTGGATATAATTAGTTTGTATTTATCATAACTTTTTTTTTATTAAAAATCAATTTACTTATGGAGCGCCAATGACAGATAAAAGGAAACGTAAGATTAGAACTTTTGAAAAAGACAGCTGGTATAAACTGGATCTATCAGCCATTGTCTATCCAACTTTACAGCGTAAAGATTTTTCTTCCGTATATAGGCTTTCCGTAGTTCTGAAAGAAAACATTCAGCCGGAAATACTGCAAAAGGCTGTGGATATCGCACTTAACCGATTCCCGACTTATAAAGTAGCCATTCGCAAGGGATTATTTTGGCGTTATCTGGAACCCAATAACAGACCCGGTCCTTTCGTGAAACCGGATATCCGTAATTCCTGCATGCCGATGCCATTTAAAGCGAACAACCGATACGTCATCCGCATTTATTATTATGAAAAAAGAATCTCTTTTGAATCTCACCATTCTCTGGGAGACGGTTCCGGTGGTATGTGCGTCTTGCAGACGATTACCGCCACGTATCTTCGATTACTTGGACATAAAATCAGTAACCAGTACTTTGTATTGGATGTGAATGCTGCACCAGACCCGGAAGAATTCGAAGATGCTTATTTGCGTTATGCCAACGCAAAAGTCCGTCCGCCGCGCCCCGGTGAAAAAACATACCGGGTCCGAGGTACCAAGGAACCTTTCTATACATTAAATGTCATTGATGGCATCATGTCTGTGAAGGCTGTTGGTGAAGTAGCTGCCAAATACAATGCCACCATAACAGAATATCTGAACTCTGTTCTTCTGTATTCCCTATTGCAAAAACAGGAATCCGAATGGCATCTCAAACTACGTCCAATTAAAATTGCCATGCCGGTAAATCTCCGAAGGTTTTTCCCGTCTAAGACACTTCGGAATTTTATTACTATGATTTATCCTTCTGTAGATCCGAGGCTCGGTGACTATACATTTGATGAAATCCTTCAGCATGTGCATAACTATATGCAATATCATATCAATGAAAAATTCCTGCGTGGTGATATTACGACAAATGCTGCAACACAACAGAATCCTCTCATTCGTGTTGTTCCGCTATTTATAAAGGATTTTGTAGTCAGACAGTTCTACACCAAAATTCAGGATCGGAACTCTTCAGCAGGACTCACAAATATGGGCGCGCTGAAGGTGCCGGAAGATATGAAACCCCATATAGAAAGATTTGATATCTATATGGGACAACCTTTCTCTTCCAGAACAAATTGTGCCATTGTCAGTTTTGAGGATATCCTTACGATTAATTTTGCCAGTTCCATCATTGAAGCCGATGTAGAACGTCTCTTTTTCCGAAAACTGGTCCAAGATGGTATTCATGTAAAAATCGAAAGCAATCGAGATATGGAGGTATTTTAATAATGTCATACTGTGTAAATTGTGGTGTCGAATTAAATGAAGATCTGACCTGTTGTCCTTTATGCAATACACCTGTCATTCATCCCATGGAAATAACTGCTGTGAGCAAAAAAACATCTGCATTTCCAAAAGAAAAAGGACAGGTAGATGTTGTAAAAAGAAAAGACCTCGCTATTCTTTTAACGATTGTTCTTTCTTCTACTGCACTCACCTGTGCCCTGCTGAATCTTTTTGTTTTTAATAATATGCTGTGGTCCGTTCCGATCATCGGTGTCTGCGTTCTTATATGGGTGCTGGCCATTCCTGCAGTAATCTATACAAAACTCACTGTTTATTTATCTCTTTTTTTGGATGGTATTGCAGTCGCCTGCTATCTCTATGCATTGACTTTCCTTACCAGAAAAGACGATTGGTTTTTCTTTCTCGGAATGCCGATCGTACTGTTACTTACGCTATTACTGGAAGTCCTACTCTTTCTCTGCGTACATTTACCGGTATCTATCCTCACCACATCACTATATGTATTTGCAGAAATAGCTATTTTCTGTGTTGTTTTAGAATTGTTGATCAAAAATTATCTGAAATATCCTCTTGGATTGTCCTGGTCCGCCATCGTCCTTACGATCTGCAGTATTATCGTAATCGCACTGATTACCGTATTATCGCGTGCAAGATTACGCAATGAGGTAAGAAGAAGATTACATTTTTGATTCTGCTGCCTCAAGAGACTCGTATCCATAAAATGCGGTTTCATTGGCGATGATCTGCTGTAAAAGATTGTCGCCTTTTTTATATGCCCCTTTTGTCTCACGATATAATAATTGAAGTGTTTTCCATGAATATGTCTTTGCCTCCGCTCTCAGATAGCTTTCCATGGAAGATCCTGTCATGCTATTATCTTCCGCTGTCGTGGATGTTCTCCCACACCCGCGTACGTTCGGAAACCTTTCCATTACTTCCTTATCCCATTCCAGATGAATGACTATAATCTGTTCAATGATCTCTTTTTCTTCCGTTGTCTTCTCTGGCAGATATTCTTTTAATTCTTCATATTCTTCCGGATATGTGGTCTTCATCATTCTTGCATACTTCTCAAAAATAAGATTTTTTCCTAATGCAACTGCCTGATCACAGTCTTCTTTATAGCTTTGCAATAATCTCTCTGAATATACCATCCATTGACTCATGCGCATACGAAAAAATGTATCCGGATCATCCTGACAGCTCGCACGGCCATCTGTATTCTGAACATGTTGAAACATTTCCCATTCTATTTTGGCTATATCAAATATAAGTTGTTCTTTTGCTGTAATCTTTGCCATTTTTACCTCTTTCCGCATGCCACTTTTGGCAAACTATTTTTTATCTGTAAGCTACTATGCTGTAATTCTCACTCTGTTAATCTATCTCTATCTCCAGGTAATCTCCCATAGCATGATTTACTTCAAGTACTAAAACAAGCGTCTGGTCCTCCTTAATATAAGAAAATCCTGTTGGAATCAGATTTTTATTTGAAAAATCATAATCATAATCTTGTAATAACTTTGCATAGTCGTCAATAAAGCCATCTGTCAGATAAGCAGTCAAATCTTCTTTTTCGATTCCTTCATTCAGAATTTTATAGCCATATCCGCCTTCCAGGCATTTTGCAATCTCCTCAATATCGGCATACTCTTTCAGTCGTTTATTCTTTCCTGTCGTAAGATCAAAATTAAATGTAGATTTGAATTGATATGGATGAGCCGCTCCTTTGTAGTTGCAATCTCCGCGTAAGATCACGGATACCATACCGGCATTCTGTGTTGTTATCTCATATTTGACAGAATACTCCAATACTTCTTCCTCACGATAATTAGCTGTCGCAGCCTCTCGTATATTTTCATTCCATTGTGCCATAAGCTTTTCATTTTTCATATTTATAAATTGTGGATATACAATACTCGCATTTTCTGTTGTAATTACCTCTTCAGATAATTGATAGGATAAATCATTTATTTCCTTACTATCATCATTGATCTTAAAAAATTTCAATGGTTTATCATAGATGTTGTGTCCCGTTTCAAGATTCTTTCCCGCAACTGTAAGTACTAAAGCATCTGCATCATAGATATCTAAGAAAGTATTCACAAGACCTGCCATAACAATATACTCACCATCCGTACCCATCATACCTATATAATCCTTAAATTGCTTTGAAAGATCTAATTTGAGGATCCGCTTGCCGTTATCATCCACATCATCAAAACTCTGCGCTTTTGTATCTATTGACACAATATTGTGACGTCCCAGCAAGCCAAGAATGGTTTCAGGAGAAACCTCACTCAAAGTCACCTCTTCCGATTTCAAACCAGCGGCTGTTCCATTTCCGTAATAAATCCGTACTTTTTGTAATCCCTCCGCCTCTGCCGCCTTTTCATCTTCCTGTGTAGTTAACGTACCCTCTTCTTGTTCTTCCTGCATGCTGTCTTCTGTCATTATTGACTTTTGCCCTTCCGTTGGCAACTCAACTGCAGCAGTATCTATACTGCCGCTGCACGCTGTCACTCCGGTAATGCACACCATCAATATTGCTGCCACCATACCCCGCTTAACCATTTAGAACCCTCCATTATCATCTCATTTCTGGAATCCAACAATTTGCTTTCCTGCCCATTCAAGATCAATTCTGTAAAATCGATCCTTAAGCTCTGGTATCTCATTTTGAACAATCTGTGCTATCTCCTGGTACATTGTAAACGGCAAAGCTATGCCATTAGGACCTGCTTCACTAAATATCGTAAATTCAAAATTGCCCAGCTCATCTTGCTGGTAATAATAAATGCTCTCTAAAGAAGGAACCGATATATGAAGTCTTGCAAAAGTCATGATTTTTAATAATTCGACAGTTCTATCGTCAAGTCCACTTTCTAATACACGTACTTTCTCTGAAAATTCTTCTAATGTATTGCAAAATCTCTTTGTAAATCCCTGTGCTCTCTTTTTAAATTCTTCTTCTAGTTCTGCTTCTAATTGACTGGTTTCCTTCAGACCATTTACAAACCAGATCAGTATCTTCTTTTTCTCATTTACATACATACATGGGTATAACAATTTCCATACATGCTTACAAGAAGTGCATGTCCACTTAAATAAAGACATGTCCTCTACCTCTGCCATTTTCTCCTCATTGATGATCTGCGGTAATAGTAAAGTTACTTCCTCTCCGCATTCTTTACATTTATATACGATTGTCTTTTCTTTTTCCAATTTTACTCCCCATATATTTTGAATTCATAAATTACCAAATCCTTCTAAAACATTATACTCATTCAAGACATGCATTTCAAGTTTTAAGATCGAAGCTTTGTCCAGGATACAACTATTGTATTTATAATCAGTACACTTTTCAGATACAAAAAAGACCCCATCTTTCCGTGTTATCAGTAAGTTGAGGTCCCGTATTGATATAAGATTGGTATCCCAATTTGGTTTCTCTTATAAAATATCGCATTTTTTGCAAAACACTTTTGTATTAATTAAACTGGCCTTCTTTTCCATTTTAACAGTTCGTCTATTTCATGCGTGGCATCTCACTTATCCAACTCTGTCATCGTTTGCTGCATTGATATCACACGTGCATATCGGTTATTCCAAATTCTATCTTCATAGTATTCAGACAATTGTTTCCCGCTCGTGAAATCGCTGTCAAATGTCGTAGTAGTTTCTTTTGCAATCGTTACATGATATCCATACTCAAAGGCTACTTTGCAGGAAGCATCAACACAATGCTCCGTCTGCATGCCGCATAAAATAATATTCTGAGCTCCGATCTGTGAAAGGTATTCTCGTAATCCGGTTTTTCGAAAAGCACTATTATATTTCTTCTCAAATACCACTTCGTCTGGCAACGGCGCAATGCCATTCCATATTTTCCAGCCTGCACTTTCATGCTCTAATTCATCACCAATGCCGCCATCATGTTGAATATATATGACAGGGATACCCTTGGCTCTGCAAATTTGTAATAACTGTTTTATATTTCCCACAACGGTAGTTTCATTATATGGATGTTGCTCAATAAGAGCTGTTTGCATATCGATGATTAATAACGCATCATGTTTCATTTGTTTCTCTCCTATAAATATTTCTTTATCTATATTATTCAATTTCCTTACTTTTATTTTTCCCTTGCCTGAACCATTTCCTCAGCTTTTTGTATTCAGTATTACTGATGTTGTAAATTTTCCATGTACCGCCATCAGCAGTATAAAGCCTGCCGTCATAGCCGCAAAAACGATATGTATGATATTTGAATTTTCCCATGTCAGTTATGAAATTAATATGAAAAGCATAGGCTTTGCCCGGAATTACGAACCAGTCATCTGTCATATAACAAACATCCGTATTACGTATGGACACATTCCCCAAAACATGATCCAACCGTACATCAAGATATGACTCTTCTCGATGTAACCAGTAGGAACACTGTACCCGAAAAATAATAAATAGAATATAGAGAAACACAATCAATCCTATAGGGAACAAATGCAATATTAATAAATCATTATTAAATATATCTGAAATTGGATCTTTACATAGCAAAAGTGCGATTACAACTATAACATCCAAAAATAAAAAAATAATTACCAGTGCGATAGAAAATTCCACCATTATCTCTTTATTCCATGTTAGCAAGTTCTGTTTTGTTAAATATTTATTATATTTTTTCATAGTATATAATTATCTACCAAGCCTTTTCCAATTCCTGTAAATGTATAAACAAGATGAATCGGCAAGCCGATTCACTTGTCATGAATTAAAAAATCCATTATTCCAGTGTAGAACTGTAATGAATGTACTTTCACTGCGCAAGATGGGACTTGAACGCATTTGTGAATTTAAAAATGTGATAAGAAAGGCATTTAACACATCTTCTAATAATAACGTGTTCAATTAAAATCTATATCTTTCTATCCATAATACGACCTAGAAATATGAAAATCAGATAAAATTGTAACACCACTTATAGAAAAATAGTATTTAGGCATTATTCTATAACGAACTCTGCCATCTTCTCCTCTTAAAATTCTAATTACGGCCCCGAAAGTTGCTAATTCATTTGCATTAGGAATCATTGCATCATCGTATATCGCTTCCAATGCATATTGTGCCATTTGTTCAAGAGTAGCATCTCTATTATCATCGTACGGAATATCATCTCCCAAAAAATTAATTTCAATTTTATATGTATCAAACAAAGGTAATCCAGCTTCTTTTCTGCAATTATTAATATAAGTTCCCACTCTGTCTGACAATTCAAGAGATGTATCTACATTTAAACTATCAAATTTGTAATCTGGCTCAAGGACAACACTTCTTACGCTATGCTTTGCAACGATTGTTCCATTTTGATCAGTTGTTCTTTCAATAGCAGTTGTAACAACATTCGCTGGAATATAACCCACAAAACCACCAGCATTCACTTTATACCAACCATTTGATGTTGCACTTAGAACTGTAATAGGTGCTTCGGCGCGACAAAAATTTTTAACTGCTGCTCCAACAACACCTGCCGACATATCAGGTGCAGTTCGTAAATTAACAAAACATGACGTAAAAGCATTAACATTCATATCTACCTCTGTATATTGTTCTTCTGCCTTTACATGTAATGGGCATAATAAAATAACAAGGCATATCCCCATAAATAGTTTTAACAGCTTCCTCATATTTTCTCTCCTGTATAATTAAGTATTTATTAATTACAGTATATCAAATTTGAATAAAGTGTAAATAGCATATCTATATATATCAGATTTAATGGCAATACTAGTTGATAAGAATCCTGAAAAACCGTATAATCTTTTTGGTATGTTAAGTTACTAGTCATAATTTGATTATACCACTAGCGGGTGCCAAAGCACCTGCTTTTTAAGTTCTGGAAACAAAAAGGGAGCCATTGCTCCATAGCTGATTTCTCAGCTATTTTGCAACAGCCCCACTCTTTTTAGCAATGCGCAAGATGGGACTTGAACCCACACGTCGTTGCCAACACTAGATCCTTAGTCTAGCCTGTCTGCCAATTCCAGCACTCGCGCTTATTCTATTAAGTAAGCATTTTTTGCTCACTTGTAGAATTATATATCAAACCTTTTTTCTAGTCAAGAATATTTTATGATTTTTTTTCCTCACTCTTAGTATATTGCTTTGCACTTTTTTGCTTCTCTTGATTTTGATTAAATCCATCTACTAGTTTTTCAATCAATAATTTTTTTACATATACATCAAAGCTCAGCATGCAGATAAAAGAAAATATTTGTAAGAATTCTTCACTGTCTTCCGGCGCATCATGAAAGGTACCTTTAGACTTTTCATATGTTTTCTTAATATCCCTCTTTAATTCAGCTACATGTTCATACTCCAGCGAAAACACTTCTTTATATATCTTCTCAAGATTATACTCTTCCTCTTTTCCAAAAAAACGTTCTGACAAAGGGTTAAGTAAGCTCTGAATATCATTGATCGACAATATCCCCTTATAGTAGTATATGAAAATGAGGAGCATTAGATGTTCCTTAGAATACTTCTTCTTTACCGGAGGAGGTAATAAATTATTTTTGGCATAATTATTGATCATTGTCTTAGTCAGAATCTTATCTTCTGGATTCCTGCTGGTACTCCGAAGTTTACTATCCATAAATGTGGTGACCTGATCCATATATAAATCAATATTTGGAATATCATCCGGCTTAATATAATCAATTCTTCCCAAACTCTCCATAATGCTGTTAATTAGGTCATCCATGTTAAGAGTCATTTTGTTCCACCTCCACATGCCATCTATTAATAATCAGCATGTATAATAACAATTTCATTATATAGTACATAAAACTACATGGCAAGTATTTTATAATCTATTTGAGAATCCCAGAAAAATGTGCTATATTATTAATTTGTAATTGATTTTAATGCCGCTTTCGCGGCGGACGGGAGCAAAAAGATATGAAGTATATACTGGATGCACATACACACACGCTTGCAAGCGGACATGCATATAGCACAATGAAAGAAATGGCAAACGCGGGTAAAGAACGCGGACTTGAATTATTAGGTATTACAGATCATGCGCCTAATATGCCTGGAAGCTGTCACGAATACCATTTTGAAAATTTACGTATTATTGATCGTAATGCTTATGCTGTTCCAATCTTATTAGGATGTGAACTGAATATCATTGATGAAAAAGGATCTGTAGATTTAAGTCCTGATCTGCTTCAAAAAATGGATTATAATATTGCAAGTTTACATTCACCCTGCATTCCGATTTTATCAAAAGCAGAAACAACCAATACCATTATTCGCTGCATCGAAAATCCGGCTATTCACATTATTGGTCATCTAGATGATGCCCGCTTCCCTGTTGACTATGAGGCAGTCGTGAAAGCTGCAAAAGAATATCATACTTTACTTGAAGTAAATAATTCCTCACTTCTGCCAACAAGCTACCGTGCAAATGCAAGAGAAAACTATACTATTATGTTAAAGTTATGTGAGCACTATCAAGTCCCGGTAATATTAAATTCCGATGCACATGTGGATACCGCTGTTGGACGTCACGATGCTTCCTATTCACTTCTTCAGGAAATGGATTTCCCCGAAGAATTAGTCGTAAATACCTCAATTGACAAATTTAAATCTTTTATCCAATAATATCCTTTACTTCACAACGTTAAAATGTTAAAATACAGATAGCGTAGAATTGTAAAATTTCACAGCATGAAAGTGAGGAATGTTGTAAATGAATAAGAAAATCAAAACAGAATCTGTTGATTATTTATTCGATGCCATTCTTTGTCTGAATAACAAAGAAGAATGTTATAACTTTTTTGAAGACCTGTGCACAGTGAATGAACTGCTGTCCTTATCTCAAAGATTCGAAGTTGCTTCTATGCTTCGGGAGCATAAGACTTATTTGGAAATCGCTGAAAAGACCGGCGCATCGACAGCAACTATAAGCCGTGTAAACCGTTCCCTGAATTATGGAACCGATGGTTATGAATTAATATTCAACCGTTTGAAAGACAACAGTGAACTATGAGAAACAGCCTCTGGAGTACTATCATATCTCCAAAGGCTGTTTCTTTATCTTCTATCTATCATGATTCTGTTTTTACTTCACTTATCACTTGTTTGGTTTTATTCTCTGTTTCTTTCTGGCTTCCATTCATATTCATCGTACACTTGCCTTGGAACTTAGCATTTTCATCAATGGACAAACTTTTTGCTACAATATCTCCAATTATTTTACTCGTACCAGTTGCTTCGATTCTTTCTTTAATATGTAAATCACCTGTGATTTCTCCGGCGATCATTATATTAGCGGCTTTTACCTTGCCTTCTATCTTAGCACCTTTTCCAATAATCAAAGTTCCTGCTGAATGAATATCGCCCTTAATGACTCCATCAATTCTTG
Source organism: Bacillota bacterium (assembly GCA_023398375.1). GTDB lineage: Bacteria > Bacillota > Clostridia > Lachnospirales > Lachnospiraceae > SZUA-378. Next base: position 120,326 of record JAEWSH010000032.1, read on the forward strand.
TTGTGTCTTTTGTCGTAAAGCTTCCCTCTATGACAGCATCTGAGCCAATAATACTGTTTATTTTCTCCCCAGAAAAATCTTTTGTTTTATTTCCAAACATATTCTTACCTCCTCTTAACCTGCGATTTCTAATAATGTTAACGGATTAATGAACTGGTCGTTGACCATGATTTCATATCCTAGTTTCGTACTAGTCTCATCCATCTGATATAGCACTGTTCCTCTTGGAATCTCATCTTTTTCAGACACTCTGGCATGTGCTGCATTCCGATAGATAGAAACATAACCATTACCATGATCAATTTTTATCATATTGCCATAATCCGTATCATCAGGACCCACATAGGTGACAATACCGTCCCCGGCCGAAATCACATTGGTTCCTGCTCCCGCTTCAAAAATCACCATTGGAATCTCCAATGCACCTTCACCGGCAGCCTCGTTCGCATTTGCTTCCGTCATTGTAGCTGTTCCGCTGAGCGGAAAACCTGTAGGTTTACTTTTTTCTGCTGTTTCCTCTGCTTTTTTTTCTTCTGCTTCGACCTTTTGATTCACCGTATCGCTTAATATTGTAACTTTATTATTCAGTTCTTCATTTTGTTTTACAAGTTCCTGATTCTGTGTTGTTAATTTCTGCACTTCCTCACTTGATTTTGAGGAGATATTAACGCATCCAGTAATATTAGCAACACCATAGGTGCCAAACGCTAATACAAGTATGATAACACCTATAATTGTATATAATGTCCATCTTGGCATCTGCCATTGCCTTACACTATCATTCGTCCCGCTCGTTACAATCATAAATGTATATCGTTTTTTCTTTTTGGTTTTCTTCTGCATAGAAAAATCACCTCCGATAAACATTTTCCATTTTATCACAGATGATTTTTTTTCACAATCTTTTCTTAATATTTTCGTAACATTTTATAAATATTTATCGCGTTTTTCATTATAAAGTCTTAATTTTATACTTTCAATGGCTTGCATATCTGTAAATTATGATTACATTTCAGACCGATAAGGCCATATCTCCTTCTTTGATCCATCCTTTTTTTCTCATAAATTCTGAGATTCCAAAAGAAATTATGCCAGGTAATAAGAAATGTAATAATATGATCTCTATGAGAACCATTATCGCCGGCTGAAATTCTGTCATTGTCTGATAAGTGGTAATCTGTCCAACCAGGCCGGCCGTTCCCATTCCAGATCCGGTTGCATTATTTATCATTCCTACAAGCATGGTAGAAACAGGTCCTAAAATAGCACTCGTAATAATGGCCGGCAGCCAGATTATTGGTTTTTTTACAATATTTCCAATTTGAAGCATACTTGTACCAAGACCTTGCGCCAACAGACCATTTACTTTATTTTCACGGAAACTAGCAGCCGCAAAACCAACCATGTTAGCGCAGCATCCGACTGTTGCCGCCCCTGCAGCCAATCCTGATAAATTTAAAATAATACCAAGCGCTGCAGAACTAATAGGAAGTGTCAATATCATTCCCATCAATACAGATACCACAATTCCCATTAAAAACGGTGCCTGAATCGTTCCCCAATTAATGATTTCACCAATGCCCATCATAAATGCTGAAATAGGCGGACCTAAAATAAGTCCTACCGTACCACCTGAGATAATCGAAACAAAAGGTGTAATCAAGATATCTACTTTTGTTTTTCCGGCTACTGCATGTCCCATATAAATACCTGTCAATGCTGCTATAAATGCACCCAATGGTTCTCCCGGTCCCGTAAACTGCATGATACCATCTACAAGAACTGTTCCCGCAATAATCTTAGCTGCAAATGCCCCAACCATTCCGGTAACTGCCGCTGATAACATCACCAATGATGATTCCTGAAATTTTACCGCTACACCAAGACCAATTCCCGCCCCTGTCACAGTAGCTGCTACTTTTCCCAGCATAACAATATACATTCCAATATTCCCTGGTATTAAACTTCCTATCTGTTGAATAATGGTTCCAATAATTAATGTTGCGAAAAGGCCTGATGCCATACCGCTTAAACCATCGATAAAAATACGCGCTGCTACTTTCTTTAACTTTTTCATTCTGATCCTCCACACTCTTTTCAGACATTTTGATTCACATTGTATAAACACCTGTCTTGTCAGTCAAGAGTAAAGATATCATATTTGGATCATTTTATCAAGTATCCTTTTATTAACAGCTGCTGTTCTATGGCTTCCAATGCATCTTCTGATTGTGCAACGATTGTATGATAATGAATCCCCTTAGTCAGATCATTCAATGGCTTTGTTCTGTTTTCTTTTACCTGACAAACAAATTTTTCTGCATCGGCCCTGCTATTAATAATTAAATCAACCATGATCTGCCCATAAATCGGATGTTCTACTACGACATCCAGAACTCTTCCCCCATAGTCTACAATTGTAAATAATTCATCCAGAATCTCTGATTCACTATGCCTTACTTTGATGCTCTTTTTCCATTTTCCATTTTCCTGTGTATCTATAAATAATACATATCCCTTATTTGTTGACAATATATTTTTATTTACGGCACGCAGCAAAGCAATATCCTGCACAATTACCTGTCTGCTTACGCCCAGGCGCTTTGCTAATTCCATTCCGGATATTGGCTGTTTGATACACTGCAAAACTTTTAGGATTTCTTCCCTTCTCTGTTCTCCATCCATATGAAATACCACCTTCCTATAATTGTTCTCACATTTTATTATTCTATCATAAAATTTCTGTCTATCACATTGTATTTATTATAATTTTAAATGAATTTTTATCTTTACTTTTATACTTTTGTGTGATATTCTTAACTTGTTGTAATCGCACAACATAATATCATATTTTTTTTGGAGGAATCTACAATGAACAAAGGTACAGTGAAATGGTTTAACAACCAAAAAGGTTATGGCTTTATCTCAGATGAGCAAGGCAATGATGTATTCGTACATTACTCAGGATTAAACATGGAAGGCTTTAAATCTTTAGAAGAAGGCGCTGCTGTTGAATTCGAAGTAATCAACGGAGAAAAAGGACCTCAAGCAGTTAACGTTGTAAAATGCTAATCTGGTTCTACCATAACAAATTTAATCAGTTTATCGATGTGCCTTTTCTTATATAGTTTTTATATTTTGAAATAAGCAATATCATTATTAACGGATTAAAACGATTGCAATAATCGTCAAAAAGACTAGTCTTTCGGCTAGTCTTTTTTGTTATCCGTCATTAAAATATCATTTAAATATTATATTAACGTTTTAGTAACCGCAGTATTTCATCCATATTCATATCTCCTCCGAATAAGTCGAGAGCACTCCCGATCGTAACATGAATATGATTTTTTCCTAACTTCTTTAATGCTTCCAAATCTTCATAAGAGTGCACACCACCCGCATATGTAATTGGTATCTGATTCCACTTTCCAAGTAATGTCACAAGTTCTTCTTCTATTCCATTCGACTTTCCCTCTACATCCACTGCATGAATCAAAAATTCATCACAATAAGCTGCCAGTTCATCCAATATCCTTTCATTAACCACTACCTCTGTAAAGTTCTGCCAACGGTTTGTTACAACATAATAACAATTATCTCTTTTTCTACAGCTAAGATCCAATACCAGCCTTTTTTTCCCTATGACCGCTTTCAGTTTATTCAAATTTTCATATTGGACCTTCCCATCTTGAAATGCGTAAGAAGTTACAATTACATGGGAAGCTCCCGCATTAATATAATCAGCTGCATTTTCTGCTGTTACGCCTCCTCCGACCTGCAGACCACCCGGATATGACTGTAACGCTTTGACAGCCTGTTCTTTATTCTCTGCATAATATTCACTGCTGGCTGCATTTAGCAGGATGATATGTCCGCCTTTTATATTTCTTTTTTTATAAATTTGGGCATAATACACCGCATCATATGCAGATACAAAATTTTCTTTGGCTTTATCATATTCATCTTTAAGGCTGCTTCCTATGATTTGTTTTACCTTTCCATTATGTATATCAATACAAGGTCTGAATTCCATGTTATTATCCCTTTCTGCCTGTCAATTATTTTAATTAGTAATATTTTATTTTGTAAAATTTGCATAAAAAAATAATTACTACAAACAATAGAAAAAAGAACATATGCTATCGTTCTTTTCAATTTGCGATTCTAATTCTAAAATATTAAAAGGAGTAAATATTATGAAAAAAAGTAAATTTCTCATTCTTGTAACAATCATGATTTTTTCTTTTGCATGCTTAACTGCTTGTAACAATAACAAGAAAGACACAAATGATCTGGTAGAAAACACTGCAGATAAAGCAAATGGTACTGACAACGCTGCTACCGGTACCACACCCGCTACCAATACCACCACTGATGTACCAGATACTGCGGATACAGAAACAGATAAAACCGCAGGTGACGCTATAGCCGAAACCGGTGAAACAGTTGGCGATGCAATTGATAATGCAGGTGAAGCAATCGGTGACACTGTCGGTGACACTGTCGATGATGTTACCGATGGCGATAACAATACTACAGATGCTAATAAAGATAATATAGCAAATAACTCATAATATATAAATGCCGCAGCTAACTACCACTGTGGCATTTCTTATATTTATTATTTATTATACCTGTTAGGATCTGCATTAAACACCTTTTTCTATAATGACTCCTTCTCTATATGCGCGTAACAAATCCTCTAACTGACGAATACTTTCTTTCAGTTCTGCACCGATATCTGTGTCTGCAACACTTTTACGGAACATAGAAGTCTCCACTGTCATATTATCAGAGAAAATATCTGATTCCTGACGGATTGCATCTTCTGTTGATTCAAATGGTTCATGCGCAACTAATCGCATACCGTGCGAATTAGATACCAGCGTATAGCCTGCAATTCCGGTTTTTCCCTGATATGCCCTCGAAAATCCACCATCGATTATTAAAAGCTTCCCGCCGCATTTCATCGGAGACTCTCCTTTTTTTAATTCAACAGGTACATGACCATTAATAATGTGTGATTTTCCTGTTTCCAATCCAAATTCCAGCAATATTTTATTCAGTACATTTTCATTATTCAGCAGGTTATAATAAGCATTTTTTGTTTCCACATGGCTTTTCTTATCATTGATAAAATATCTTTCAAATGTTGTCATTTTGTCTTTGCCAAACACCGGTGAATTCGGGCTTGACCAAATATACCATAAAATATCCTGTCCCTTTTCTTTTTCACCTATATCCTGTGTGGAATAGAATCCTTTTCTCGCATAACTCTCCAAAACATCATAAAGCGCTACTCCGGAATATTCTTTTCCATAGATATTGACTTTTTTAAAATTACCCTCTTCATCAATCGGCACACAGCCATGGTATAACAGATTAGAGTTATATACTTTATAAAGGCTTCCTTTTGCAAAGAGAAAGCGAACATGCTCCTGCAATTTCTCACATCGAACGAAAACCTGACGTAAACGTTCCATTAATTGTGTTTCTTCGGGTGTTAATGCATAGGGATGTGCTGGATCCACCGTTGGAAAATCGGTATCATTCAGTTCATAAGTAACGCCATCTACAACAACCTTTTTATTTTCATAATCAATCTTATCCAAAAGTAATCTGTTTTCCATCTGGAATTCCGGTCTTCTCATAACGACCTGTCCTTCCAGCTTGAATTGTATCATTGCGATAGCCTTATGCATCTTCATGTCAAGACTTAGATCCTTGGTATTATAGTCGGTGTTATACTTTATTGCAAAAGAATCACAATTGGTATCTGCATATTTTTCCATTGCAAATGTTGCCAGTGGAATCAGATTAATTCCATACCCGTCCTCCAGAATATCAAGATTAGCATAACGGGCTGACATTCTTAATACAGTAGCGATACATGCAAGTTGTCCGCTTGCTGCTCCCATCCATACAATATCATGATTTCCCCATTGAATATCCACCGAATGGTATTTTCTAAGTGTATCCATAATAATATGCGGACCTGGTCCTCTGTCATAAATATCTCCCACTATATGTAAGTGATCAATAACCAAACGCTGTACCAGATTGCTTAAGGCTATAATAAAGTCTTGGGCACGTCCGATTCGAATGATAGTATGAATAATTTCGTTATAATATGCTTCTTTGTCCTGCAGCTCCGATCTTTCCGTTATTAACTCTTCAATGATATAGGCAAAATCTCCTGGTAAGGCTTTTCGTACTTTGGATCGTGTATACTTTGATGAGACTCTTTTGGTAATCTGAACCAGTCTGTGAAGTGTGATTTTATACCAGTCTTCGATATTTTCCTCCTGCTCCATCACGATTTCCAATTTTTCCTGCGGATAGTAGATTAATGTCGCAAGACTCTTCTTATCCTTAGTACTCAGCGTATTCCCGAATTCCTCATCAATCTTCCCACGTACTGAACCGGAGCCATTTTTCAAAACATGATTAAATTGTTCATATTCCCCATGTATATCTGTCAAAAAATGTTCCGTTCCTTTTGGCAGGTTCAAAATTGCCTGCAAATTAATAATTTCCGTTGAGGCTGCTGCAATGGTTGGATATTGATTAGCCAGACTTTTTAAATATTTAATTTCTAATTCTTTCATAATTACCCCCATCTTTGAGAAAACAACTATTCAGCATTAATAACATGGCTCATATCATATAAGCCTGCAGGCTTACCAACTAAAAATTTTGCTGCCTGAACAGCTCCTTTTCCTAATACTGCTTTTGAATAAGCAGTGTGAGAAAAAGTAATCACCTCATCTGCACCTGCAAATATAACGTCATGCTCGCCTACAATTGTTCCTCCTCGTATCGCTGAAATACCTATTTCTTTCTGTGGGCGTTTTATCCTGTCCTGGCTTCTATCATATTTATAGGTATATTCATGATTCATTTCTTCATTTATAGAATCTGCTAATGCCAGTGCCGTACCACTTGGAGCATCCAGTTTCTGATTATGGTGCTTTTCAACGATTTCGATATCAAATCCAGCAGGTGCTAATATTCTAGTGGCTTCCTTTAATAATTTTAACAGCATATTGATACCAAGAGACATATTTGCTGATTTTAATATTGCGACTTTCCTTGAAGCATCTTCTACTTTTTTTAATTGTTCCTCATTCAGACCTGTTGTACACAGTACACAAGGTATTTGTTTTTCTACGCAATATGCAACAAGTTCGTCTGCAGCTTTTGATGAAGCAAAATCAATAATTACATCTGCTTCCACCATACACTCATGAAGCCCTTTAAAAACCGGAAATGGATTCTCTAAATGATCTGAGATATCTATTCCGGCAACGATCTTAATTTCAGGATCATCCGCTATCAGACCGGCAATTGTCTGCCCCATTTTCCCATTACACCCATGCATAATTACTTTTATCATTATTTTTCCTCCTGTTTGCTGTTGCAGATATCAACATAGAAAAAATTCTTTTGTATCTTATGACCTTCCTCCATGTCCCTCATTACATTCAAAAATGCAATCATCTGTAACAGCTTTGCTTTTATCATTATACCATATTTTTTCACCGGATAAAACAAAAAGGCAGTATAACTGCCTTTTGTTCAATATATTATTATCAGTTACGCAAGATTATAAAATACCATAAGCTTTCATTGCTCTTTCCAGTTGTTCAACGTGTGCCGGCTCCAATTCTGTTAGCGGACGGCGCAGTAGTCCTGCATCCATCCCCATCAGATTCATCGCCTTCTTTACAGGAATTGGATTTACTTCACAGAATAGTGCTTCAACTAATTCTATTGCATCCAATTGCATCTGTCTGCTTCCTGTGACATCACCTGTCAAGTACTTTTCGCAGATATCGTGTGTCTGCCGAGGAGCTACATTGGATAATACAGAAATAACACCAATACCGCCTAAAGACATAATCGGAACGATCTGATCATCATTTCCTGAGTATAAATCTACACAGCCATCTGCCATTGCCATAAGCTTTGCAACACTTGACAAATTACCGGTTGCATCCTTTACTCCTACAATATTCGAAACATTTTTGCAAAGCGAAACAATCGTTTCCGGCTGGATGGTCACACCTGTTCGACTCGGAACATTATATAACACCATTGGTATCTTCACCGAATCTGCTATCATTGTAAAATGTTCTATTAACCCTTTTTGCGTTGCTTTATTATAATATGGTGTCACTACAAGAATGCCATCAGCACCATACTTTTCTGCCTCTGTTGAAAGATAAATTGCAGTTGCTGTACAATTAGAGCCTGTACCTGCTATAACAGGAATACGTCCTGCTACCTTATCTACACAAAATTTTATGGTAGCCAGATGTTCTTCATGTGATAATGTTGAAGCCTCACCTGTCGTACCACATACAATAATTGCATCTGTCCCATGCTTTATCTGATACTCGATCTGCACTGCAAATCTTTCAAAATCTACATCTCCGTTTTCTTTGAATGGTGTCACAATTGCAACACCTGCGCCTGTAAAAATAGCCATTTCTCTTCCTCCTTATTTGTTAACAAGACAGCCACTTAAAATTGCGAACTCTTAGAAACACGGTTCGCATCATGATGGAATTTCTTATAACGAAATGAAACTATCAAAAAAAGTCGACACAAATGGTCGACTTTAATAAATCTTTAATCTGATCATTTGATAGCGCCCCATCTGTAAGATGACAGTCATATCATTCTTCACGATATGCCCAAGATTCAATTTGTTAGGAAATCTCATCTTTCGGCGTCTTTCCCTTTCGTTCCTCATCTTCTGTGCCTACCACATCCGAGAACTTACTTTTGAAATAACGCAACCTCTATCTAATACTTATTAACATAATAGCATTCCGCGCGCACTCTGTCAACGGTTATGCTTGATTTTTACCAAACTTTAAACTTTACGGTCTCAATTTTAGATATTTCATCTGCCAGAACACAGACATCATCACTTAATTGAATGCCTGTAAGAATAATATCCACATTATCTGCTTTCATATCAATCATACTCTTCAACTCTTCATCACTAATAATAGCATTATCCACAAGACCGAGTATTTCATCCAGAATCAATAAATCACACTCTCCGGTCGTTAATACTTTTTTCGCGAAGTTTAAGCCATTCTTGATATTTTGGACCTCTTCTTTTTGCTGTTCTTCTGACAAATCGCAAAAATGAGATTCTGACTTTTCAAAGCGAAAGAACTTAATTTCAGGTTCCAATCGTTTTAGGAATTCATTATCCTCCATCCCTTTTAAGAATTGAATAATAACAATTTTTTTGCCTGCACTTGCTGCTTTTACTGCTCTCCCAAGTGCCGCCGAAGATTTGCCATGTCCTTCTCCGCTATAAATTTGTACCTTACCTTGTTTCATAAGCCACCTCATAAAAGAACCAAAATTGGGTTTTATCATACCATATTTTGTAAGATAAAGCAAATTTTATGTTATTTTTGTAACTATGTATTATGGCTCATCCATGATTTCAAGCTTACTTACCGATACTTCATAAGCAACTTTTCGCTCTAATTCATCCTCTCTTACTTTTTTCATATATTCTCTGCTCTGGATTCTGCCCCAGATGGCACATCTGCTTCCCACTTCGAATCCTGATGCATAACGTGCATTTCTTCCCCAGCAGATACATGGAATATAATCTGATTTTCCATAGGGCCTGTTCACCGCTAATAATAAATCAGCGATTTCTCTTCCCAACGGAGTCTTACGATAAATAGGCGGCTTGCAAATGTAACCATCCAAATAAATATGATTTGTCTTCGCATTTTCCCCTATTTCATCAATAAATTCTACTTCTCTTGCAAATACGGATAATACCAATTTGTTTTTTCGCTCTTCATGTCTGTTATAGGAACGGAATTGTCCGACTACCGCAATATTTCTACCGGTATAATCTTCCGTTACATCCAACAGTCGTTCCGATACCATGAACGGTATAATATCTGCCGAATCACTCAATCGTGAGACCTGTACCTCCACCATGTAGAACCCTTCGCCAAATATTTCATGGCTGAAATTGAATCCACTCACAATAGTTCCCATAATCATCACCTGGTTGTTCTCAATTACCTTATCTGTCATACTTGTTCTCCCTTCTCCGGATGCAGCTATTATAGTTCTGCATCTCTTCCCCTAAGAATTTTTTCCTGTAATGCACTACTATATATATGAAAGTGTTCCGCTACTTATTCACAAAAATATTGATTCCTATCTTTAAGTTATCGCGTACAAAATTGAATACAATTGGCAATAATACTAATATATCCCTTGTAATCTCGCTAAAATATGATAAACTTAATAAGTTGCAAAAAATTAAATGAGTTCCATGTATTTTGCCTTCCGGCATCGTACATGAAGGAGTAAACAAATGAAACAAACAAGAGAAGATGTAAGAAATATTGCAATTATTGCCCATGTCGATCATGGTAAAACAACTTTAGTCGATGAATTATTAAAGCAAAGCGGCGTATTCAGAGCCAATCAGGAAGTTGCTGAACGTATTATGGACTCTAACGATATCGAAAAGGAACGTGGTATCACGATTCTTTCCAAGAATACTGCTGTCGTATATAAAAATACGAAAATAAATATCATAGATACACCAGGTCATGCTGATTTTGGCGGTGAGGTTGAGCGTGTTCTTAAAATGGTTAACGGTGTTGTATTAGTCGTCGATGCTTTCGAAGGCGCTATGCCTCAGACAAAATTTGTGCTCCGCAAAGCTTTGGAATTACAATTGCCAGTCATTGTGTGTATCAATAAAATTGACAGACCAGAAGCACGACCTGAAAGTGTTATTGATGAAGTATTGGAATTATTTATGGACCTTGATGCCAATGATGAACAATTGGATTGTCCTTTTGTATTTGCATCTGCAAAAGCAGGAACTTCTACTCTCGATTTAAATCAACCGGGTACAGACATGATTCCGCTTTTTGAGACTATTCTTGATTACATTCCGGCTCCAACCGGCGATCCCGAAGCAGGTACACAGGTATTGATCAGTACCATTGATTATAATGAGTACGTGGGTCGTATCGGTGTTGGTAAAGTTGACAACGGTTCCGTCAGGGTCAACCAGGAAGTTGTTCTTGTAAATGCTCATGAATCAGAAAAGCAGAAGAAAGTTAAGATCAGTAAATTATATGAATACGATGGTCTGAATAAAATCGAAGTAACTGAAGCAGGTATCGGTTCTATTGTTGCCATCTCAGGTATTGCAGATCTTCACATCGGTGACACACTCTGTTCTCCTGAAAATCCACAGCCTATTATGTTCCAGAAGATCTCAGAACCTACTATTGCTATGACTTTCATCGTTAACGACTCTCCGCTTGCCGGCCAGGAGGGAAAATATGTAACAAGCCGTCATCTTCGTGATCGTCTGTTCCGTGAATTGAATACTGATGTAAGTCTGCGTGTCGAAGAAACAGATTCAGCCGATTCTTTTAAAGTATCCGGCCGCGGTGAACTTCACTTATCCGTATTGATAGAGAACATGCGTCGTGAAGGCTATGAATTTGCAGTAAGTAAAGCTGAAGTTTTATTTCATACTGACGAGAATGGTAAGAGAACAGAACCTATGGAATTGGTATATATTGATGTCCCGGAAGAATTTTCCGGCAGTGTTATCGAAAAATTGGGACAGAGAAAAGGGGAGCTCCGTAATATGGGACTTTCCAACGGCGGATATACCCGCCTTGAATTCTCTATTCCAGCCCGTGGATTGATAGGTTACCGCGGTGAATTCATGACAGATACAAAGGGCAACGGTATTATGAATACAACTTTTGATGGCTACGGTCCGTTCAAAGGTGAGATACAATATAGAAAGCAAGGTTCTCTTATCGCTTTTGAAGCTGGTGAGACAATCACTTACGGTTTATACAATGCACAGGAACGTGGGATTCTCTTTATCGGAGCTGGCGAAAAAGTATACTCTGGTATGATCATTGGTCAAAGTGCAAAACCAGAAGATGTTGAACTTAACGTATGTAAGAAGAAGCAGCTTACTAATACACGTTCCTCTGGTGCAGATGATGCACTTCGTCTCTCACCGCCAAGAATCTTAAGCTTAGAGCAGGCTCTTGATTTCATTGATACCGACGAATTATTAGAAGTAACTCCTGAAAGTCTCCGTATCCGTAAAAAAATCTTGGATCCTACCATGAGAAAACGTGCGGGATATAAAAAGGGCTAATCATTTCAAAAAAGCGTGTGAATTATCACACGCTTTTTTGAATACCTAATGTGAGAAACATCATTAACGTAAAAAGAAGAGCCGCACAAATCTTATCCTGCTGCCTCTTTCATCCTGACACCACGTTCCAACATGAACTCATTGATAACAACGGAACTAATTACTATAAAACCACCCAATAATGCTGTCCACGCAACTTTTTCACCCGTAAACAGGAATACCCATAATGGATTTAAGAGCGGCTCGAGAACGGGTATTAAAATAGCTTCCATTGAAGATACCCGTTTCACTGCCAATGTATAAAAAATATAAGGAATTCCAAGTTGCAGCACTCCGAGCAGCAATAAATACAATACGGAAGAAGCCGGTGGCATCTGGTGTGGTAAAAATGGAATGGATATCAAAAATGCAAGTACATTACCGAGCAGCGTTACCTCTACCACAGATCCTTCCTTATGCTTTTGGAGCAAAATGACAAGCAATGCCTGAAATACTCCCGAAAAGCAGGCTATAACGTTCCCAAATATGGTTCCCTTTCCGAAACTTCCGATAAAGAATAAAAGCATACCGGATAACACCGCCGCAACGGTAATACAATCTGCCCTTTTTATCTTCTCCTTCAATACGACTGCCGTAATAATGATTACCCATATCGGCGAAGTAAATTGCAAAAAAATAGCATTTGCCGAAGTTGTTAACTTATTGGCTCCAACAAAAGAAAAAAGCAATGCAGCATAGGTGCAGGCACCCGCAACATTCATCCTGTTTATTGTTATTCTTGCTTTTTTAAGATACAAAAACATTACGATTGCTGCTATTCCGCTTCGTATTCCAGCAATAGCAATGGGATTCATGTTAATTAACTTAATAAAGAGTCCACCAGTACTCCATAAGCAAGCTGCAAGTGCCAAATATAAAATCGATTTTCTTCTTTCTGCCTTCATTTTCTGTCCTTTACCGCAATACGCTTTTGTATCAATTTTCACGCTATTTATTATGAATTATAAATGCAATAATACTGATGCGATTCGAAAATAAATGATTAAAGATAATGCATCTACGATAGTCGTAATAAATGGACTTGCCATAACTGCCGGATCGAACCCCACCTTTTTTGCGCCCATTGGTAATATACAGCCAACTATTTTCGCAATAAAAACCGTTACAACTAACGTAGTACAAACAACTGCTGCTACTGCAGTACTGACTCTGTCAATCACCAACAGTTTAACAAAATTAGCCACTGCAAGTGTCATTCCGCATAGTAAAGCTACTCTTGCTTCTTTCCATATTACTTCCAGCATATCGCTGAATTGAATCTCATTCAATGATAACCCACGAATAATGGTAACACTTGACTGTCCTCCCGCATTACCGCCTGTATCCATCAGCATGGGGATAAATGCTGTTAAGACCACACAGGCACTTAGCGCATCCTCAAAAGAAGTAATGATCTTTCCTGTAAATGTAGCAGATATCATCAATAACAATAACCATGGAATTCTTTTTTTCCAAGTCTCAATAACACCTGTTTTCATATATGGCTTATCTGATGGTACGATAGCTGCCATCTTTTCAATATCTTCTGTTGCTTCTTCCTGCATGATATCGACAACATCATCAACTGTAATAATACCGACAAGCCTGTTCTCATTATCTACAACAGGCATAGCGGTAAAATCATATTTTTGGAATTGTCTTGTAACTTCCTCCTGATCCATTAATGTATGAAGAGAAATCACATTTTCATGCATAATCTCGCCAATGACCGCTTCCGGCTCACTTAACAGCAAATATCTTAATGCAACTGTACCAACTAAAGTACGTTTATTATCCAATACATAGCAGATATTGATAGTTTCCTTATCGATACCTACTTTTCGAATTCTTTCAATTGATTCTGCCACAGTAAGATTTTCTTTTAAGTCAACGAATTCGACTGTCATAATACTACCGGCAGAATACTCCGGATACCGCAATAAATGATTGATATCTCTTCTTGTCTCAGAATTGGCATTGGCAAGTAATTTTTTTACAATATTGGCAGGCATCTCTTCTAATAAGTCTGTTGCATCATCTGCCATCAGATTATTAATAATGCTGGCTGCTTCCTTATCTGATAAAGAAGTAATAATTACCTGCTGATCTTCAATCGGCAGATATGAAAATACATCTGCTGCCAGTGCCTTAGGAAGTATTCTGAATATCTTCAGCATATCTTCCCCTTCTAAAGCTTCTAAAAAAGCCGCAATATCAGCGTCATTCAACTCAGCTAATTCCTGACGAAGCCTTGTATATTGCTTGGTATTCACTAATTCTATTAATTCTTCCATAGCAACTCTCCTTATGTGAGCCGCCCGTCTCCAGGTGGCTGTTTTCTATGCTCCACCCGGGCAGAGGAATGTCTGCGCCCGCAACTTGCGTCATTCGTTTCATAAAAAACCACCACCTTTCAAAGAATTGTACTACATTCTATTTTTATCAAACTTATTTTAATATACTAGACCAATTCTCTTTTGTCAATGAAATAGAGTTTCTCAACTTCTTCCATTTTTACTTTTGCTGCTGTTGCTTCCATAATTCTTTTTTGTACCATTTCTGCCTTATCAAACGGTGCTAATATTGTAAAAACAACTTGCTCTGTATATTCCGTCTCATAAGCCACAATACCGGCTTGTCCTAATATATACTGAATCTTTCCTGAACTATTATAATCTGTCACGATTCGAAATCTAATTCCATAACGCATGGTTACAACTTCACTTGCCGAAAGCCCTAATTGTGCTGCTCTCGTATACGCCCTGACCAATCCCCCTGTTCCAAGAAGCGTTCCTCCAAAATAGCGGGTCACAACAACTGCAGCATTCCTGATTTCTTCTCCTAAAAGCACTTCAAGTATCGGTTTCCCTGCGGTCCCCCCCGGTTCTCCGTCATCACTGCACCTGGTAATTTCTGCATTCCTTCCTATTACAAATGCAGAACAATTGTGTCTGGCATCCCAGTATTTCTTTTTTACTTTTTCAATGAAGTTTGTGGCTTCCTCCTCTGTTTCTACCGGATGAACAGTTGCAATAAATCTTGATTTTTTCTCTACCAACTCGCCGCTGCCACCAGTATGTACAATCTTATATGATTCTAATTGCTTCATCTGCTCCATCTTTCTATTACTATTAAACAGGCAGAAACACGCTTTGCGAGTTTCTCAAGTTATCGCAAACTAATCTTATATAAAGGGCATCCGCCTGTATTTCAACTGTTCGGTAACATCTTAGCATATACACGAATAAATGTGTATATAATTGTTAACAATTCTTAATATATCATAAAATCCTTTATTTACCTTTTTTCTTTTGGTATAATATGAATAGTGCGATTTTTCATAATCGTATTTACCTTTGTGCCCAAGCAGAGGATTAAGGAGGCTTTTCAATGAATTATGGAAAAAAAGGAGTGCGTAAGAAACAGCAGGCACTCAATTCAAAATCAATAAAAATGAAGAAAATGTTTACCGTAACACTTTTAAAAGCGGTTCTCGTTGTTCTGCTATCTGTTGGAGTCATCGGCTTCTGTGCAGGTATCGGCGTACTCAAAGGCATTATAAGTACTGCACCTGATATCTCTAATATTGATGTATCTCCATCCGGCTTTTCTACTTTTGTATATGATTGTGAGGGACATGAACTCACTAAACTGGTATCTTCTGATTCCAATCGTATTCCGGTCTCCATGGACAAAATTCCGGAAAATATGGCACATGCATTTGTTGCAATTGAGGATGAACGTTTTTATGAACATAATGGTATTGACATTCAGGGGATTCTTCGTGCTGCTGCCATTGGTATCAAAAATAAAGACTTTTCGCAAGGTGCCAGTACAATAACGCAGCAGTTATTAAAAAACAATGTTTTCAAAGGCTGGGTCGACGAAAATTCTTTTATGGAAAAAGCAAAACGGAAGATACAGGAACAATATCTTGCTCTTGAACTAGAAAAAGTAATGGATAAAGATACCATTCTGGAAAATTATATGAATACCATTAACCTTGGTCAAAATACACTCGGTGTACAGGCTGCTTCACTCCGTTATTTTAATGAACCTGTATATAAATTAAATCTATCTGAATGCGCCGTTATTGCCAGTATTACTCAGAATCCTTCCAAATATAATCCAATTACACACCCTGATAAAAATGCAGAACGCCGCAAAAAGACTCTGAATAATATGTTAGAATTGGGATATATCACACAGGACGAATATGATGAAGCTATCAATGATAACGTATATGATAGAATTCAAACTGTAAATACTGAAGCAGAAACTGATTCCGTATATACATACTTTATTGATGAATTGACAGAACAGGTGTTACAGGATCTTATTGATATTAAGGGCTATAACGAGACACAGGCTTATACTGCTCTATACAGTGGTGGTCTCAGTATTTATACGACACAGGATCCGACCATCCAGGCAATTTGTGATAATGTATATAATGATGAATCCAATTATCCTGAAAATACAAAATGGTATCTGAACTATACATTAAGCATCGAAAAATCGGATGGTAAAACAGAAAACTTTAGTTCTGAAATGTTTAAAGCCTATTTTCAACAGCAGAATTCCAAATTCAATATGCTCTACGCTTCCCGCGAAGAAGCTGATGCTGCTATTGAAGCATATAAAGCAGCCGTTATGGCGGAAGGCGATGAAGTGATCGCTGAAACAAAAACACTTACTCCTCAGCCACAGGTATCACTTACGATTGAAGATCAAAGCACTGGACACATTGTTGCTATGGTCGGCGGTCGTGGCACCAAAGAGGGAAGCCGTACATTAAATCGTGCATCTAACACGAAAAGGCAGCCTGGTTCCTGTTTTAAAGTAGTATCCACTTACGCTCCCGCACTTGACAGTGCCGGTTTGACGCTTGCAACTGTATTTGTGGATGCCCCTTTCAACTATGAGAATGGACGTCCTGTTAAGAACTGGTATAGCAGCGGGTACAAAGGAATCTGTTCCCTGCGCTATGGTATTGAGCAATCTCTTAATATCATTGCTGTTAAGACTTTAACTACAATTACACCTCAATTAGGTTTTGATTATCTTGAAAATTTTGGTTTTTCTACATTGGTTGCAAGACGTACTGAATCAGATGGCCGTGTCGTCTCTGATATTGGCCAGCCATTGGCACTTGGCGGTATTACTGATGGTGTAACAAATATGGAACTAAATGCAGCATTTGCAACAATAGCAAATCAAGGAACTTATATCAAACCTACCCTTTATACCAAGATTGTCGATCATGACGGCAACGTATTAATAGACAATACCCAACCGGAATCTCATCAGGTTATCAAAGCAACAACTGCTTTTCTGCTAACAGATGCTATGGTTGATGTTGTTACGAAAGGAACCGGTGCCAGCGTTAACTTCGGCGGTATGGCTATGGCCGGTAAGACCGGTACTACTTCTGATTATAAAGATGTATGGTTCAGTGGATATACGCCATACTATACTGCTACGACATGGTCCGGGTATGATAACAATGCAAACCTGTCCGGAACTGAAAAGAATCTTGCAAAAACGATGTGGAAAAATGTAATGTCCCAGATTCATGTTGATTTACCAAATAAATCATTTACCGTTCCTAGTGGGATCGTACAGGCAACCGTATGTGCAAAATCGGGTAAATTACCAATTGCCGGTTTGTGTGATGCAGATTTAAAAACAGAATATTTTGCAGATGGTACCGTTCCTACTGAAAGTTGTGACGTTCATTATCAGGGTATGGTATGTCTCTATAGCGGACTTCCTGCCAGTGATCATTGTCCATTCAAAGTATCGCAGGCTTTGGAATTAACACCTTCTCTGGATGCCGCATTATCCGGAACGACTACTGCCGCCAATGCTACTGCCCCAGGCGCGGAGACCGGTACGACCCAGATGTGCCCGCATAATGACTTGTTTTTCCAACAGCCAAACGCTGATGCAATCATTCAACAACAAGCGTTAGAATTGCAGCAAAGACAGGCCGCCAATGCTGCGGCTGCTGCGGCGGCTGGTATTACTCCACCAGTGCCTCAGACAAACCCGGAAAATACAGCTCCTCCAGTTCAATAAGAGGCTTCACTTGTCATGAATAATAAATATCGGCATATAAACTTTTTTGTGTTATATGCCGATATTTATTATATTAGTAAACTATTGAATCATAGGCATGGATGCCGCCACAATCAAAGGAGTGATATCATGAGTATTAATCTGAATTTAGACTACCCTACACTGTTCTCTAGTCTATCTACTTCAACTTCACCGAGTTCTTCTGCTGCTTTCAATTCTTCACTTAATCTTTCTGATTATGCCAGTATCAAGAATGGAAGTTATTATCAATTATTAAAAGCATATTATGCTAAAAAAAACACCTCCGAAAGTTCATCTTCTAAAAATTCCGGTGATTCAGCTTCTACACTTGCTGCTGTTCAGACTGATTCTGATTCCTTAAAGAATTCTGCCGATAAATTAATCAAAACGGGAACCGATTCTCTTTTTAATAAAAAAAATATCACTACAAAAAATTCTGACGGTACTACCTCTACCACTTATGGTTATGACATGGAAGCTATCTATAAGGGAGTTAAATCTTTTGTCGACGATTATAATTCTATGTTGGATTCCGGAAGTAATTCTTCAAATAAAAATGTATTAAGTCAAACATTAAATATGACTACCACTACAAAAGCATATTCCAGCTTATTATCTGCTGTTGGAATTACGGTTGATTCCAACAATAAATTATCTATTGACAAAGATGCCTTCAAAGCCGCAAATATATCAAGTATCAAATCACTCTTTAACGGAAATAGCTCTTATTCGTATACTATATCTGCGAAAGCCTCACAAATTAATTACTATGCATGTACGGCAAATAGCACCTACGATATTACCGGAAAATTAACAAGTTCTTCCCCTTCTGGTTTTCGTTATAGCAGTTACTTCTAAAATTGTATCGTATTAAATAGCGAACAAGTTCGCTTTGGAATCGCTACCTAATGCGACTGTAACACTTGGCTTCATCAATTTGCACTTAAACATGTAAAACAAAAATTGATGCTCAACATAGTTTGGTGAGCATCTGTATGAAGCCGCTGGTACTTAGAACATGTATTTTATGTTCTTATGTACCATTGCGGCTGAATCCAAGCGGGAGCGTGTTGCGAATGAACTATGTTGAGCATCAATTTTGTAGTAACATAAATTGTGCAAATTGGCGAACTCAAAACAATTAATATTTCTTTAAACGGACACATAGCTTTTCTTTTTTCGTCTCATAGGCAATGCCCTCATATATCATCTTTCCAAATCCACGAACTGCAACGATATCCTCTTTTTTTAGACCATAAGTATTGTTCTCACAAAGTTTTGCATTCACGAATACCTTTTTCTCCTGAAATAACTGCATACTCTGACTTCTGGACATATGAAGTACTTTTGACAATACTGCATCAATCCGCTCTGATGCTACAACCACTTCCAAATCAGCAAACACATGAAATACTTCTTCGGGGAGTTCCTGAGCAATACTGCACTTCATATGGGTATGTTTGACCTTGTCCAGATTATCCATA
Source organism: Bacillota bacterium (assembly GCA_023398375.1). Taxonomy (GTDB): domain Bacteria; phylum Bacillota; class Clostridia; order Lachnospirales; family Lachnospiraceae; genus SZUA-378. The sequence continues at coordinate 140,156 of JAEWSH010000032.1, forward strand.
ATAAATGGAGCCATCTTCTCAAGGCAGAAAATATACGCACATTGTTTCTGTACTACGATATCTCCTATTGTATAGCGTTCAATTCCAAGATTCATCAGTGCCCCTAAAAAATCCCTATGTGAGAATTCATCTGCAAACTTTTTAATCAATGGTTGCGCAAGGATACAACAAATCGGAAATTCCATCTCGTATCCAAGCATCTTTTCAGAACCAAATCTCGCCACTTGCCGTTCACTGCCCTCATAACCACCGGAAAGAGTATAAGAGATATAAGAAAACTCTTTGGCATATGCCGCTAGAGTCGATATCTCCATTGCATCTAAAAAACCTGTAAAGGTATATTGATTATGCTCATAGGCCTTACTTGCCAAATCCTGAAATCTGTTTTTTAATAATATGTCTTCCTGCATTTTAAGTTCTATCTTCATCTCCTTTTGTTACTTAATATATCTTTTTATGTTTTTTTAAGTTAGGACAACGTCTGTAATACTGATTTCCGAGCAGCTTCTAATGCTTCAATAACATGGTCACACCATGCATCGAACTCAGGATCTTCTTTCTGACACTCCGGATGCGTCATGATATACGCAATACTCTCTTTGGCACCTTGATCAAATCTCTTGGTTGCTACAAAATCTGGTACTAATCTCTTCAGCTTTGTATTATTGAATACAACTGTATTTGCCTTATCTCCAATCAATCCACCCTCTACATCATAGTGACTGGCCGCTGCCAGAAATTCTGATGAAACGTGAATCGAATGAAGCGGGACCTGCAATGCATCTGCTACCACCTGATAGATCTGATTCCAAGTCAGACTCTCACCGCTCGTAATTTGTACTGCTTCTCCGATAGCATGGATATTGCCCATTAGTCCGATAAATCCTTTTGCAAAATCACTATTATGAGTTACCGTCCACAACGAAGTTCCATCTCCATGAATAATAACTTTCTTTCCTTCCAACATTCTTTTTATATTCTGAAAACTTCCATTGTTGCCATGCAGACCTAATGGAATCGTTCTTTCATCATATGTATGACTTGGTCTGACAATTGTAATTGGAAATCCCGCTTCTCTATACTTATCCATTAAAAAGTTTTCACACGCAATCTTATTTCTCGAATATTCCCAATGGGGATTCGAAAGCGGCGTTCCTTCTGTAATACAGTAATCTGATAACGGTTTCTGGTACGCAGAAGCTGAACTAATAAAAATATATTGTTTTGTTTTTCCCTTAAATAAACGGTAATCCCGCTCTGCCTGTTCCGGCGTAAAGGCAATAAAATCAGCCACTACATCAAATTCTTTATCTGCTATCAATTCCTGTACTTTTTCTTCTTGATTGATATCACAAATCATGTTGTGTGCTCCCTCTGGGGTTGCAATACTTCGATTGCCACGATTTAACAGATACAGTTCATTCCCCTGTTCTACAAAGGCTTTTGTAATTGCCATACTGATAGTTCCCGTTCCCCCAATAAACAATGCTTTCATTTTTATACCTCCATATCCCATATATTTTTGCTTTCATTCTCTCTTATTCTAGCAAATTGTTATACTTGCCACAACTTTTTTGTTTTTTTTGTTTCAGTTTCTTTAAATGATTGACAAACATCTTATTCCTTGCTACAATATTTTTCGGTGACTGCATTAATTCTGTCACGTAAGCTGGCATGGCACAGATGGTAGCGCGCAACATTGGTAGTGTTGAGGTCACGGGTTCGATTCCCGTTGCTAGCTCTTCTCGTTGAACTAAGCAAAAGGGTGAAAGGTCTTGATTTTCAGGATTCTTTCACTTTATTTTTTTACAAAAAACTTATTTGCTGATATTCCTCTTCTTTTTTTACACGTTCCATCTGAAAAGAATCCCTATTCTCTTTAAGAATTGTTTTTATACCAATCAGCCAGTCCGACAAGTCTTCTTCCAAAATGACAGCCGGCATCCGCTCATGCACAGTTGCCATTATTTCGTTGGCTTGCGTTGTAATAATGGTAAACCTGCTCCCCTGATCTGATTCCGAATAAATTCCTGCTAAGTAAAGTATTTTTCGATTTTGTAATGGTCTGCATCTAAATTGTACCTTTTCCTGATTCCATTCATAAAATCCACTTACCGGAATTACACACCTATGATACTTATAATCATTCCTGAAAAGCGGTTTTCGCTGAATCGTCTCTACTCTCGCATTAATCAGAAGCCGCTTGCTTTCTTTCAATTGATATCCCCATACAACTGGTATGGCACATAATTCATTATCTATATCTTTCCTGATGACAAGAGCCTTTTCAGACGGTCTGATATCTCCTGATCTATGATGATAGTTTTCATCTATCTTCTTACAGATTTTATGAATTTCATTCAGCATTTCATCATCCACATAAAATCTTCCGCACATCTTATTCCCCTCCGATATATTATAGTCTCAATTCTTTCTCCAATGAGATTCCTGTTGTAATACCTGTTCTCCTTTCCCTATCCAGCCCACCGCCAATGTGTACTATATTTGCAGATAAAAAACAGGCCCGCATAACAGAGTCTTCCCCATATTTCTTACGAATCTCATCTATCGCCTTATTACAGCACTCCAGCTTGTCATAGGAAGTCATATCAAACAAATTGTATTGCCGCATCTGTTCTCCAGATACTTTACTTGTATGAACTCCGATCTGTCTTACGGAGCTGATTCCATTCCATAGCTTGTCAAAGACCGCACATGCTGATTGATAGATCTCTTCGGTAATGTCCGTCGCAGATATCAGTTTCGTCTGCTTGCTGCTTCTTTCAAAAAGACTGGTCGTGATACTGACTGATATACAGCTTACCTTTACCTTGTCAGCCCGTAAGCGCATTCCAATTGTCTCACACAATGATAACAGGATCTGCCTTGCATATAAGATATCAATAATATCTCTCGGAGCCGTCATGCTATTTCCGTACCCTTTATTTGCCTCTGTCTTATATAGATACGGTAACAGATCGACTCCATTTGCATAATTCCAGATAATTTCTCCCTGCTTTTTTAAATGCTGCCGCAAAATTGATAGATCTGTTTTTGCCAAGTCACCTATTGTATGGACTCCCAGTGTATGTAGCTTCTTCTCCGTGGCTCTTCCCACAAAGAATAAATTTTCCACTGGCAATGGCCACATCTTCTTTTCTATCTCCCATGGGAATAATGTATGAACAAAATCAGGTTTCTTAAAATCTCCGGCCATCTTAGCTAGCAATTTATTGCTTGACACACCAATATTTACTGTAAATCCCAGCTCTCTCTTAATTTCTTCTTTAAGATCATTGGCAAATCCTACGCTTCCACCATATAACCTTTCAAACCCTTCAAACTCTGCCCATGCTTCATCGATACTATATTGTAACACGTTGTCAGAATATTTATTTAATAATTCTATTAACGCTCTGGACGCTGCCACATACAAATGATAATCCGGTGGAATCACTACCAGATCGGGGCACTTCTGCTGCGCTGTTACGATTGCCTCGCCTGTTTGTATGTCAAATCTCTTTGCCGGCATACTTTTGGCCAGTACGATTCCATGTCTTGATTCCTGATCTCCGCCTACAATAGAAGGAATCTCTCTAAGATCCAATTTTGCTCCAAGAATATTCACTCTGTATGCAGCGCTCCAGCTCAGAAAAGCACTGTTGACATCGATATGAAATACTATACTTTTACCCATTTTACATACTCCTGCCGATTAAGACAGCATCCGGAAAAAAGTCCATTTGTGAGAGCTCACATTGTACCGTATTTCGAATATTCTTTCACAGCCATTAACTGTAGAAGTACAGATATATTGGATCATTTTGATACCTACAAAATTTATTTCTTTATGTGATAATATTTTTTCAATCACTATTCTTTCTATCTGATGTTCCTTATTTTCATAGCGGAACCACCTGGGTGTAAAGTCTCCTTTTGTACTGCAGACAGAATCTAGCTGTATTGGTATATTGATATCCTCAGTATATTCTTTTATCTCACTTCCCATAATAGTTACCTCCAAATGCAGAACATATGTTCTTTTTTGAATATATCAGATACCTGATATTATGTAAAGAGGTCATTTTTACCAAAAATAGCAATCATGCAAAAATAATTATTACAAACCCTTAGCTATATAAGAATCCACCAATCACCCCACAAATTACCATAATGGAAATGGGATTTATTTTCGATTTTCTTAAGATGAACAGCGCAACGGCAAACATAGTAAGCGCAGTCCAGTTAAAAGTCCCCCTACCGCCGGATATACCTCTTTCACCCCAGAATGCAAGGATTATGATCGTCAGACCTGCAGATGCGATCAACGCAACTACCGCCGGACGCAATCCGCTTAAAACTCCCTTAACGATCAAAACATCACGATATTTATTATAGACCCATGCAAGAGCTAGCACAAAGATGCTTGACGGCATGACACAGCCCAAAGTTGCTACAATCGCTCCCGGTATACCTGCTATACGAATACCTACGAAAGTTGCTGAATTAATTGCTATTGGTCCCGGCGTCATCTGTGCAATCGTAATCAGATCTGTAAACTGTGTCATAGTCAGCCATCTGTGATCATTAACGACTTTCGACTGTATCAAAGGCATTGCCGCCATACCACCACCAAAGCTGAACATACCTACCTGAAAAAAACTCCAGAATAATTCTACATAAATCATCTCTTCTTCTCCTTTACAACACGCGTAGTTTTCATGGCACCAATAATACCGCATAGCAATATAATAGATAGGACGTTTAGATTCAACACATAAGTTGCTGTAAATGCCCCAAACATAACCAAAGTATAGACCATATCCCTATCTTTTATTACATTACCTCCGAGACTGATAACGACATCTGCGATAACTGCAGCAACACCGGCCTGCATGCCTTTTAATACTGCGCTTACGACCACATTACTGCGAAAAGCATCATAAAAGAAAGAAATCACTGAAATTATCACAAGCGGAGGCAATACGGTACCAATAATAGAAACAAATGCACCCGTTATCCCACCAACCCGATATCCAACTAATATCGCTGCATTTACTGCAATTGCACCAGGAGACGATTGGGCAATCGCTGCCATATTCAGCATCTCCTCTTCTTTCAACCATTTCAATTCATCTACAAATTTCCTCTGCATAAGTGAAATAATGACATATCCCCCCCCAAATGTGAATGCGCTGAGATAGAATGTTGAAATAAACAATTTCCAATATAATTTTATTTTTTGCTTCATCTGTATATTGCTCCCTATTGTGTCATTTTATATAAAGTATTATGCTTTCTTTTCCATAAGTCAAATCATATGTTATTATGTAATATATATTATTTTTTACATGAATCGCATTTATTATAGAGAGGAATAAAATATGACTTTAAAACATATGACAATATTTGCAGAAGTCTGCCAAACAGAAAGCTTTACCCTGGCTGCAGAGAGCCTGCATATGACACAGCCTGCTGTCAGTCTGGCAATTAAAGAATTGGAGGATTACTATGGCGTACGGCTTTTTGAGCGTATGAACCGAAAAATCTATATTACTGATACCGGACGTCAGTTGCTGAATTACGCCAAAACTATTATCAACCAGTTCTCTGAAGCTGAGAATACAGTATGCAATGCAGATTCATATACGACCTTACGTATTGGAAGTAACGTTTCAGTCGGCATTCATTGTCTCATTCCTACATTACAATATTTTGCTTCTTGCCACCCTTCTATTCATGTCACTTCCGTTGTTGGTAATTCAAAATATATTGAACAGCTTCTAATAAAAAATGCGATAGATATCGGTATCATTGATAACATATCTATCTCACCCCATTTGCATTCAGACTTGCTATATGTCGAGAACATGACCATAGTGTGTGGTACTGAATATAAGCGGCACCTCCCTGACATAATTACTCTGCCTGCATTGACACAGGAACAATTGCTCTTGCGCGAAAAAGGAAGTGGTCTGCGCGAGATCGTTGAGAGTGAAGTACAATTAGCGGGTTTGCAGATTTCACCTGCAATAGAAAGCCTAAGTATGACTGTTCTGATAGAGGCAGCTGTCCATAATCTTGGTATTCTTATCATTCCAGAAGTTCTGGTACAGCGTCAATTATCAGAAGGTACGCTTCACAGAATACAAATCACAAACATCTTTTTTACCAGAAATTACTATATTACCTATCATCAGAATAAATTTGTAACAAAGCCAATGGAATTATTTATACAGCGAATTCATTATAATGCCAAATAAAAAATCATATATCGGGTACTATAATATTATCAAAATTATAAGAAAAGGATGATTATACTATGATTATAAATCTGCCCCCTTCAACTTCAAAAAGAGTTTCCCATAACACAAATAATCTTATTAATTTGCGTATACGTGAAAAAACGATCAGCAACATAAATGATGAACGAAATGATAAAAATAAGATGTCAAATAGAATAAAAGAATTAGATTATGAGTGGGATATAGAAAGGATTCTGGAGTCAAATGCTGCATCGATTATTTTGGTAAGTTCCATCTCCTGCTTTATCATAAATAAAAATAAGTACTGCCTCATAACTGGTCTTATCAGTTTCTTTCTTCTCCAGCACGCTATACAGGGATGGTGCCCACCCCTTCCAATACTTCGAAGAATGGGAATACGTACCGAACAGGAGATTCAAAATGAAAAATTTACTTTAAAATTATTGAGAGGAGATTTTAAAAAAATTTCTTCCTCTACCGGCACAAGACATGCCTTAAGTATGGTAGAAATGCAATAATAAAAAATTAAAGACAAGTATACTTTTACGTGAAAGGTCTTGATTCCTCAAGATCCTTTCACTTTTGAACAGGTAAAGCATCCTTATCTGCTACAATAAATGCATCCCCTTCCTCCATTTCGATATGACCTGATGAATATGGGCTCCCCTCTACCGTAATATATACTTCTTCAACGCCATAGTAGCATCCGAGCGTATTCGTTATACCTGCAAGTATCAGAGATTCATAACCTGCACCCGCATTCATTTCACTTACAAGCTCTTTTGAAAAATCAACATACAGCTTGCCGTCTTCGTTTAGATAGAGCCTGTTGATCTTTACATTTTCTGTAAGTACCCTGGCTATATTTCCTTCCGGCAGATCTTTGAAAGCGTTCTGAAGCACAATCATTGTTATGTCATTTGTATCATAGCTTATGTCTTTATCAATATAATATAGCCTGTCCGCATTTCTATTTGGATAGAAAAATCTTATGCTCTGAATGAATTGGTGGCCCCTTGTTATCTGACTTAGCGTCGAAGACACCATGTATCCTTCCTGAGACTCCCATACCGTCTTAACAAGACCGCTTCCCGGCGCATAATAGTCTACATTCTTATCATTATCACCTTCTGTTATTACTTCTACAGCATGAAAGGTTCCTGCCGGTGTAATAACTTTTACATCTGTTCCTGATATATAACGCCTTCTCCCATCTGACGCAGTCCATTCAGTACCTATAACTAATGGCTCCATTAAAAGCACATCTCTCATCTCTGGTTCTTTTGATAAAAAATTCTCTCTGTAATAGCACTCGTCTCTTGAAAAAATACGGGTTAGCCGTCCATTATTTATCTCAATCACATCTACCTTCTCTGTTCCTCCATTATTGCTTCTTGTCTGTACCCTTGCCTCATTGAAGGCATCAAAACTCATGTTAAAAGAAGCATATTCATTTCCTTCCCCATAATAGGTATACATAGTATTGTATAAAAACGGATAATAATCCGCCAAAGTGTAAGTCTTTTTTTCCGTTGTCTTTCCCGAAATCTCCTCCGTCATCTTCTGCGTCGTTTCTTCCGAAGTCTTTTCCGAGCCGCCTTCATTCATATCATTCTTCTTATTGCAGGCCGGAAGCAGACCCATTATAAAAGCAATCAATAATAGTAAAAATATTTTTTTCATCAGTTCACCATCCTTTTCATGATTTTCTCCAATAATAAAAATATCTATACGTTAATTTATCATTTTACTTACCCCGACATAAATCTGGGATATTTTATACCAGGTTGCTTTATCTACAATGCTGGTTTCCGGTAAAGAGAATATACTCTGAAACTTTTTTACAGATGCAGCCGTTTTGGGACCATAAATACTATCCACACTTAATTTGGGTATAGCCGTATAAATACCCGCGATCCGATTTAATTGTTCTTGAATCGTCCTTACACTTTCCCCCCTGGATCCAATCGTTAAATCCACATTTTTCCAAGATACGGGGACGCCCAAAACTTTAATAGCAGTATTAATATACATGGAACTGCCATAATAATATCTTAAAATCTCAATGGCTGAATAACCCTGATCTCCTAAAGATTTTGACCCCCATTGCTCCATCCCGTCCGCGCACTGAACTTTGTATCCGTCACAATACTGTGTTAATATTGGCTGTCTTACATTAGGAAATGACAGGTAATTTACAAAGACAGAGTCAACGATAAAACTAATATTTTGATAAATATTTCTTCCATTGGTCCATTTGTGATCATATGCGGTAGAAGAAGTGATTGTAAAATCATATCCTTTATTGAAATACCATTCTGTATAGACTCGATTTAATGTAAATGAAAGAATTGCCAAGACATTCGCATAAATAACCGATTCTGGCCAAGTAGCATATACTTCGCTGCACGCAACGTTTTTTATGTAGTCTCTGAATCTGACCCAATAATTCGTTGCAGCACTGGACGGTGCTCCGTCATGAACGATGATATATTCAGGAATGAGCACCTGACTTAATACGATCTCACCTGTTTCACTGACAGGCTTTATTTCAGCTTCGGGAATTTTAGGCGGATAATCACCATAAAGTGTATTAGGCGATAGGATAACCCTTTCTTCATCTCCACCTCCTTCTTTTTGTAACAGATTAAGTGTCGCATTTTGTTCAGATATCGTATCTGCGAGTATTTCAATATTGTAAAAAATCAAAGTTTCATAGCCTGCTGCGCTTATTCTGATATCATATAAGGAAAAAGGTTGTACCGCAGATGGCTTCAGACTGTAATCTATATTAGGAGCAGGCAAAAATACCAGATCAGTCAGACCCGAACTATTCGTAACTAACTGTTCTAAAATGCGTGTCGGTTGTTCATGGGATGTTATTATGACAGTCGCGTTTTCAATAGGAATTGAATCCACTGTAGTACAACGTACTCGAATCTGTCCTATGCTCTGGGTTTCAAATTGTGTTGGAAGTATCCTGAATGATTTGGGATACGGAGAACTATTCCCCTGATTGTTAACATAATTCATGTATAGAACCTCAAATGTTAATTTATAATACCGTATGCTATATTAACGATAGTGTGATAAACACGGTAATTCCTATCAACAAGATGAATCGGCAAGCCGATTCACTTGTCATGAATTAAAAAAGACCACAACCCAATTGGCTGCAGTCCTTTATTTTGAAAATTATCTATTATTTAAAAATTTGAACTCCATGTTCCATAAGCTTTGCGATTTTTTGAATCAGCGCATCAATCAATGCTCTTAATTGAAATGATATTTGTTCCGCTTCCTGATATATTACCTGCGCTTCGTTAGAATCGTTCTCTTTAATTTTCCCAATTACTTTATCTCCAAACATATGGAATTCATGGTGCAATTTATCTATTTTCTTCCATTCCTCAGATATTGCCGGATGTTCTATCGGTAAAGAATGATAAAAATGTCCAAACGCACATTTTTTGGAATTTGTCTGTAATGGAAGAACTGTCATGGTATCCACCATTTCTTTCAGCTTACTCATCCAATCAATATGAGCCTGATATGCCTTCTTCAAAGCAATCTGGATTTCCTCATTTGAAATCGCATGTTTTCCGTCCTTCAGTCCTTTAAATAAATCATTGACCACATTGGAAAGTCTGTCATCAATCTTGGAAATATTTTTAGCATATTCAACTGTATCCTCTGCGTCTCTTTGTATATTTTGAGTCATTTCAGTCAATCTCTGTGCGTCAATACTTGAAGTTTCCATTGCTTTATTAATTTCATCTGCAGAAATCTTTATGTTCTGCATGGAAGTGTTTATTTCTTTTACTTTCTGATCCACTCCATGAAGCATCTCAATATTGGAACCAACCGTATTGGACACCATATCGATCTTTGTACTCATCTGATGTGTGGAATCAAGCGCCCTGTCCATACTTTCTTTTCCTTCCTGGGCCGCACCATAGATTTTATCAACAAAGCCTCTCATACCATCCAGATTCTGCTTCGTATCGTCTGCAAGCTTTCTCACTTCATCCGCAACTACTGAAAATCCTCTTCCCTGTTCACCGGCTCTAGCAGCCTCTATTGCCGCATTTAATGCAAGCAGGTTTGTCTGGTTTGCAATTGCCTGAACACTTTCAACAATCTTTCCTACCTCAGTAGTGAGCTCTACCAGCTGCTCAATTTTTCCGCTCATATTTTCAGTATCCTGTATTACATTCTCTTTTAACTGCTCAACATCCTGAAGCAGTATCTTACTCTCATTATTTTTCTGCGTCAGATTTTCCGACTCAGCTGCTAAGTTATCTAACGTTTCTGCTGTAACATCTATCGTATCTGTTACTGTATTTACTGTTGCATTTGTTTCTTCCACAATTGCAAGATTAGATTCACTTAAAGTAGCCATTTCTTTTGCAAATTCCATGAGCTGGTTGGAAATATGTGACATACCTACATCAAAATTACTGATTGCACTTGCTATATCAAGCACCTCTTTTGCAGCTACTGACATTCTGTTTTCATTTTCAAGCAATTTGTTGAACTGAACGATTACCTGACTGTGAATGTAATGATCGCTTTTCGGACATTCTGTTTTTTTTCCCTGCATCGTATTCTCTACGTACTGGATAATACATTCCATTTCTGAACATGGTGTCTTTTGTTTTCTGAACAATGTCTTCTCTCCTTTGTATCAAATGATTATGTCTTTACGGCTATATGACATATATCTATGATTATATCAGATTTGAGCCTCACTGCAATTCATTCCTGACTAATATTTACTATTAGGTAATAAAATTTATCAATTCTAAATTAGCTCTTTTACTCTTTCTTCCACATAAGCCAGATCTGCAGTTGGTTCAAATCTTTCAACTACATTTCCCTCTCTGTCTATCAGAAATTTTGTAAAATTCCATTTGATGTCATTTTCTTTTGCATAATCCGGATTTTTTCTTTCTAACATGCTTTCTAACATTGCTGTCAATGGATGTTCCTCATCAAACCCCCTAAATCCTTTTTCTCTTTTCAGATATTGGAATAACTTAGATGCATTTTCCCCATTTACCTCTACTTTTGAAAAGATAGGAAACGTAATACCGAATTTGGCATCGCAGAAACTTGCGATTTCTTCATTGCTTCCGGGTGCTTGATTTCCAAATTGATTACATGGAAAGTCCAAAATAATAAAATCATTTCTATACTTTTCATACATATCCTGCAATCCATCATACTGTGGGGTAAATCCACATTGTGTCGCAGAATTGATAATTAATATTACTTTTCCCTTGTATTTTTCCAGTGATACCGGTATCCCATTTGCATCCATAACCTCAAAATTAAATATTCCCATTTTTCTTCCTCCTAGATGAATTCTTTTAGTTCCACTTCTATTTTCTCCGGCGTAGTCGCAGAACCATAACGCTCCACAACATTCCCTTCTCTATCTACTAAAAACTTAGTAAAATTCCATTTGATCTTACCGCCCATGATTCCATTCTTTTGAGATTTCAAATATGTGTACAGAGGTTCTTCCTTTTCTCCATTCACATCTATCTTTGAAAACTGGGGGAAAGTAACACCATAATTAAGCTGGCAGAAATCTGCAATTTCCGATTCTGTTCCAGGTGCCTGATTTGCAAACTGATTACACGGGAAATCAAGTATCACAAATCCTTGTTCCTGATATTTATCATATAGGTTCTGAAGACCCTTATACTGAGGGGTAAAACCACATCCGGTAGCTGTATTGACGATTAACAGTACTTTCCCTTTATAATCATTCAGACTGACCATGCTTCCTTTTGCATCTTTTACTTTATAATCATAAATTCCCATTCTCTTATCTCCTTTTATTTATATTTAGCACAATTAAATTGCTATCAACCTTTATAGGTAGATTGTATGCAATTTATTTTCATTTGTCAAGCAGTAAAATAAAATTACTTTGGCAAACTACCAGATTCCCAGAATATGCTGCATGAGCAGGCTCACTCCTGTGATACCGATCCAACATGCAAATCCCATTATGATCGGTTTCCCACCGGTTTTGATTAGTTTTATGATATTTGTGTTTATACCAATTGCTGTCATAGCCAGTATGATGAAAAATTTGCTTAGTTCTTTAACAGGCATAAAAATATCTGATGGCACACCAAGATTCAATGCAACTGTCGTAATAATGGAAGCTGAAATAAAATACAAAATGAAGAACGGAAAAATATGCTTCAAAGAAACGCTCTCCGATGCACTATTTTTTTCTTTTCGCGTCCTGATAAAGGCCAGTACTAAAGTAATTGGAATAATGGCGAGTGTTCTGGTCAATTTCACGGTAACAGCTTTATCTAATGTAGCTGATCCCAGCTGATACATATTATCCCATGTAGATGCTGCTGCAGTTACAGATGAAGTATCATTTACAGCGGTACCGGCAAAAATACCAAACGCCTCACCGGTTGTCTGCGAAAATCCAAGCCATGTACCAAATGCCGGAAACAAAATGGCCGCCAGCACGTTAAAGAAAAAGATAACTGAAATGGCTTGTGCTACTTCCTCATCATCGGCATCGATTACCGGTGCGGTGGCTGCGATTGCAGAGCCACCGCAGATTGAGGAACCAACGCCAACCAACGTTGATATCTTTCCAGGTATATGCATTCCTTTCTGTAAAACAAAAGAAATTACAAGAGAAGTTGTGATGGTTGCCAATATGATCGGCAATGACTGTAATCCCGTCTTAAGAATCACATTCAGATTTAATCCAAAACCTAATAATATGACAGCATACTGCAGGACTTTTTTTGATGTAAATTTAATACCGTCTTCAAATCTACTTTTATCATGGATAAAAAGAGTAACTACCATGCCTGCCACAATCGCAATTACAGGTCCCCCGATGATAGGAAACTTTTTACCCAAAAACCAGGATGGTAATGCAATTGCCGCACAAAGTAATATACCAAAGCTATTTTTCTTAACAAAATTCATATCTATATCCTCCTCGTTGACAAGCTGAATCGGCAAGCCGCTTCACTTATCATAAACTAGTTATCGCGACAGTCGCCAAAGCCAGCTTGTATTGGTTCGTTGCTCGCGTAAATTATGTATCCATATTAACTAATAATTTCAATAATTGCTACTTATTATTTATTATGTTATGATAAGATATTGTTATTATTATGGAGGAAACAATATGCTTGATATGAAAGTTGAAACTTTTCTATCTGTCTGTCAGGAAATGAATTATACGAAAGCTGCAAAAAAATTGAACATTACCCAGCCAGCGGTTTCTATGCACATCAGAAATCTGGAAGACTATTATGGAGTTCCCCTTTTTATATTTGAAGGAAAACGCTTTCAGTTAACAAAATATGGGGAACTACTCTATAATTCTCTTCTGTCCATGCAAAATAACGAAAAATATCTGAAAGAACAGCTGCGTATTATAAAAAATAAAAGTAATATCATTAATATGGGGGCTACTCTCACGGTTGGAGAGTTTATGATTGCCAAATCCATCAGTCATTATATCAAATCGCATCCTGATACCGACGTTTCTGTTATTGTCTCCAATACAAAGGAGCTATTACAAAAACTTGATTCCGGAATCATTGATTTTGCCATACTGGAAGGAGATTTTTCCAAATCCTCATATTTTTACGAGACCCTTTTTAACTTAGAATTTATACCCATTTGTTCCTCTAAGCATTCCCCATGGCAAACACCTCTCGTAATGCAGCATCTGACTGGAGAACGCCTGATTATCCGGGAACCCGGTTCAGGTACCAGAAAAATACTGGAAATTGCTTTAGAGAAATATGATTTATCGGTAGAAGATTTTAGGAATGTAACAATGATCGGAAATATGAATGCAATTATTGATCTGGTTGCTGATGATTGCGGAATTACATTCTTATATAAAAATGCAGTAACCGATATGCTTTCCCAAAAAAAAGTTATAGAAATTCCTGTCTCCGATTTTCATATGATGCATGAGATATCTATCATATGGAAAAAAGAAAATATGCAAAGCAGCTATATTCGTAACCTTATCCATGAGTTATTCAATATTTATATTTGATATAAGAAAAAATATTTATTTAAACCGGACTAAAATATATACATCTGCATTATAATACGTCTGATTACTAGAAACATTGATATTTGCATTCTGTACGACAACAGTAAGTCCTGCCTTATCATTTTCAGTAGAAAAAGTTGCTTCTTCCATGTCTAATTCTGCCTTATCAGCTGTGTAGTTTTGATATTTGGAAAAAATCTCATCCGTATGGAATCGTATCATTTCCTGATCACTTTCATCACGCAGGACAATGTCATTCGCTTCACCGCGCTTCTCACTTTTTAATGTAAAAATTTTCCCTGATTTTTCAATCTCACAGATTTTTTTGCTCACATTTTCATCGGAGGTTATATACGTATGGACAAGAATATCATGATCTGTAATGTCAATCGGATTGGAAGAATCTAAAAAAACGTTACTATAACGATTTTGATCTTCAAGTGAATCATATTCATAAAAACCAAAGGTATCATAAAAATCTTCATAAATGGAAAAATTATCTGGCAGAAATTCTACTTTATCAGTATATGACATCATACTCAGATATTCTACAAAAGAAACTATTTTCTTTTTATCTGCATCAGAAATCGAAGCATTCGGTATTATGGTATTATCTTTCAGCATTTTATTTTGCACCAATATCGATTTCAGCAAATTTTTCTGACTGATGCGGCTGACCGTAAAAGCATCTACAGGCGGAATTACAGAAATGATAGAAAATGAAATGAGCATTGCTGCTATGATGCCATTTTTTCTGACAGGAATAAAACTCATCACAAGGCTTGCTGAAACGGCGAAAATACCAAATAAGATAACAAAATACCTGATATGGGTAACTCCCGTCTCCCTCATAATGATTATAGAAGATACAATTTGAAAAAGTACGATTGGGATAAGTACTTTGGGGAAAAACAGACGAAACAGAACCGCAAATTTATTTTCCAGCCTGCTTGAAAGGATATATAATAAAATTACCGTAATGACGTAGGTAACTAACATTGGCTCCAGAAGGTTATTCCTCCAGAACTCTCCGCTGATGTTCTGTGCAATATAAAGAATCAGAATAATCGTGTATACAGCTGTAATCGGAATAATAATATAAGAAATTAAAATCTCCAGGAACTGAGGGCAAAAAGATGCCTTATGAATCTGTTCCTCCCGCGCCCTGATCTCCTCCAAATCCAATTCTCTGTTCCTTTTCCCTGGATATATAGGAATCAGGGATAGAAAATATAAGGGTGCAAACAGCACAAATACAATATTCCCCATATGTGCATAGACCTTGCCGCTCACATACATTAAAAGATTGTCAATGGCAAGAAAAATAAGCACACACCCTGCATAGATAACGATGGCATAAAATATAGCATGAAAGAATGCTTTGAATGCAGCCATAAAACTTTCATTGAAGCTTATGCTGCTTTGAACTACAGGAATCCATAGAAAGGCAATACAAAGCGCGAAGACCGCAACCCATGTCCTAATACCGATTTCCATGCTAAGTTCAGGCGCCGACCTGAGAATAAGATAGTATCCAAACGTCAGAACAATACCGCTTCCCATTAAGATATATCTGATCGGCGCTTTATTGGAAAACCGTTCATAAAATGCCTGCAGTGAAGCAGATAAAACAGCTCCTGTCACACACGCAAGTATCTGTTTTCCATAGTCCGCATCCGTTTGAATGGAAACAGCAATTATAACAGCCACCGCAATCAAAAATAACTCCGTCAATGGGTAACGGACAACTGCATATGTCAGTCCCTTTAATCTTTCCTGAAATTTCACGAACCATTTCATTATAACAATCCCTTCCAATAAGAAATTTTTATCTCCCTGACTATGGATTATTCTCTACCAAGTCCATTCCATCATATACAAATCTATTATCCCTATACCGTAACAATAGACTAACTTCACAGTCAGCCCATTTATCAAATAACTCAAAGTAGCATTTCAACTCCGGTATCCCATCTTTCCCCTCTACTTCTTCAGCATTCCAAACGCAGGAACTATTCGTCACAGCCGTAAAATAATCCTTATAGCCTTGCTGCTCCCATAAAGTATCCTCAATCACAATATTTTTATTAAAACCGGTATCTGCACAAGTAACCTGTATTAGTTTTTCTTTGACCTTTTGATAATTGAAGTCCAGTGTCATTGTATAAGCGCTATCACCATCACCTAACTGCATTGGAAGTTGTATCTGTTTATAGCCATCATCTGTTTTCTGAAAAACCGCTATTTCACCAAATGCCATCGGATCCGTACTGGTCCCATAAGTGAACCCAAAAACAATTTCATTTATTCCATTCTGCGAAAAATCGGCAGCTAATAAGTAGGGAAATCCACTGTCCGGAACCGCATGTTCAAGTATCAATTCTTCCCCATTCCCAAACGCAATCCGGTATTTGGTATCATTCCCATCACCCTGATCTTCTACACTCCATCTATATACCCGGTCGTTAACTCCGTCCCCATCATAGTCACAGTTCTGGAATTCTTCTCCAATTGAAGAATTACATTCATCCAGGTAACCTGTGTACCCCCAGAATCCTATTATTGGGGTATTATCTTCCTCTTCTGCATCTTCCGTCGTATTTTCTTCTACTCCAGTTTCAATAGAAATTGCTGCCTCTTTTCCAGACTTTTCATTTGACACATGTTGAACAGATGCAGTTACATCATTTTTTTGGTCATATACCCCTGTAATACTTACCGCACTTATTAACATGATGCATAAAATAACAGAAATAATCTTATTTTTCATTTTTTCTTTTTCACTTTCGGCATAGGAAGCTCATCGTACATCTCCTCACCATATTGCACAGCAACTCCCTGTTATCGACTTACTTCTCTTTTTTCCTTATGAGTAAATCTAATACTCTGCATTTACAAACTCTTCTTTTTGTTATATAAAGATAACCCGACCAATAGGCAGCTTTCTATATACGGTATTTTTTCTTTTTCCAAATAAGCAAGTAGTTCCGGGCTCTCTGCTCCCGGCTGGATTACGATACATTTATATTCTTTATTGCATTCCTTTATAAGTTCTAATCCTTTTACCGCATTAATACACAGATCAATAATATCTATTTCTTCTTCTATCTCATTTAAGGAATTCAATTCCTTTCCTACGCTATACACTTTATAACCATTTTCAAGTAAGCTATTTTTGATTTTGTAAGCGTATTTTTCCTCTTTTAAGGTATTACCGACTACTGCAAAGGTATTCTGCTGCATAATCTCTTCAAGATTCATTTTATTCCTCCTAATTTATAATTCAAGTTTTGTAATCATATATAATTTATTTTTTTCATCATATTCATAACCAGCCGCTAACAACGTATTACAGGAAGCATGATTTTCTTTTTCCGGCTGTACGATAATTCTCTTCGCATCTGTTTCAGCAAAAATAATATTGTTCAGAGCTCTTACTATTTCTTTTCCTATCCCTTTTCCTATAAAAGCAGGTTCTCCTATTAAATAATCAATACTGTATGTACCACCCACCGGAATCCAGCCATGCCAGGTTTCTTTTCCTTTCACATATTCATAATACTGACAGAATCCAATTGGCCGGTTATCACACTCCACAATAAAATGGTTGATCCATGAAAAATCTTCACTCACTATTTCATATACCCATTCTTCAGGATTTTCATACCATGTTGCAATATAATCTTGTTTTAACCACCTTTTAAATATATTTATATCATCTAAATTGAATTTTCTTATATGCATCATGTCTCCCCCTTATTCTGATTAAAATCCGAGTATTCTTATCTGTCAAGAAAAATATATCCCTTTATCTCATTTGCAAGATGATCCGGGATCTGATTCTCATAATTTCCGTAGTAATATTTTCCATCTTTCACCAGTATGCATCCTACCACATCTGAATTGTTCAGATAATAATCTGCTTCTGATAGCCACTCCGTTTTTTATATTCCTCTTTTACCGCAACTACTGCAAAATAGGCATCAGCACTTTCAAAATCAACAGCATGATACGTAACGGCTCCAAAAAGCTTTTCCAAATTCTGTAAAAGCGAATAGTCTGCGTCACATAATCTCTTCCATTGTCGGTAATACATCTCCGGTCTTATAAGCAGCCTTCAATTCTTCTTTTTCTTTTATAAACAAAATTTTTCCTTTTTCTGTCAGTACTATATAGTCCGCTATCTTATCCAGATCCGACGTAATATGCATGGAAAATAATACGGTATGATTTTCATTCTCCATAAATTCCTGAATCAGATCTAACATTTCTATTCTGGAAACAGGATCTACGCCTGATGTCGGTTCATCCAGAATAAGAATTTGGGGTCTTCTTGCCAGTGTTACAATAAGCATAAATTTCTTAAGCATTCCTGCTGAATACATATGTAAGCCTCTATTCGGGTTCAAATCCAGCTGCGTCATTTTCTCATGGAAAAAAGTCATGTCAAAACTTTCTTCAAACATTGCAATATCCTCTGCAATTTTATTTGCAGTTCTTTTTATTGAGAAATTCGGATTATCATACATTACAGATAGGATTCTGTGAATTTCAAGTTCATTTTTTCCATACTCTAAAATTCTCAATAATCACATTAGAATTGGTAGCATTCAAAACTCCGGCAATTCCTTTTATCAAAGTAGTTTTTCCGGAACCGTTTCTACCTATCAATCCGGTTATATACCCTCTTTTTATTTGTATATTTATGTTCTCCATTCCAAAAATTCCCTGTGCTATCGAAAAGTTCTGACATACAATTGCATTTTCACTCATTCTAATCTCCCCCTTTGTATACAAGCTCCAGCAATTTTGTCAGTTCCTGTTTTCCGACTCCAATGCTGTCTGCATAATTTTTCACATCCGCAAGTTGCTCTATCAGTAACTCCCTATGTGCCTCCTGTATCTTTTTACAATCCAACTGCGCCACAAACACTCCAATTCCTGCCCGGCTTATCAGCATTCCTTCCTCACACAAATCATCATATGCCCTTTTTGATGTTATTACGCCCACCTTTAATTGCCTTGCTAACGCCCGTATAGAAGGCAGCTGTGTCCCAGGCACTAATTTACCTTCCAGAATTTCTTCCCGTATTTGGTTTTCTATCTGCTCATAGATTGGAAGCTGTGAAACCGGAGATATGTTAATCCTCATAGAATTCCTCCTGTCTGTAATTACCGTTATTATTACATAGATACGGTTACCGGTCAACTGTATTTTTATCTACACAAAAAAAATCAGTATCCCATGTTTCGATACTGATTTTTAAATGATTGGCCGTATCTACATCAGCTACCTCCAATCATGACTCCGCCCCATCCATGAAGAACCACCCTGATTATTCCGCATAGGAACAAGTGTGCAGGATAGTATAGATAGAAGAACCATTTCATACCTTTCCATTTTCCACGTTCGCCATTATAACTATATAATAATGGAATAGCAAGCACTACGCTCATCTGCAGGAGGCCATATACCGGATCGATGAATACCGTATATACAGCTGCATACATCGCCACATCTGTCAGCATACAAGTCATCTGTTTTTTGAAATTTCCTCTATTCATACCCATATGTAAAACAAGTAATACTGCAATACTGCTCCAGTCTGCACAGAAAGATATTGTGCAGCACAAAATGACTACTCCTGTTTTCATCCACTGTTTCAGCTTTGGATTATCACTCTTTACTGTCGTTAATGCCACAAGCCCCCAGGCCAGCGACCATATAATACCCGTTTGGTTAAATAACGACGTTTGAAAAGGAAGAAAAGGAATTCCGAAGGCATAATTATAAGCAAAATGAGAGATCACTGCAAATAGAAATAGCCTTCCCATATACTTTTTCAGATTTCTTGTATGGTAATACCCTTCTGCAATGAAATAGCACATTGTGGGTGCTGTAATTCTTCCCACTATATGTAAGATAAGAATCCATATCTCTTTTTGATACCCTGGAAATATTACCCATGTCAAGTGGTCAATTGTCATTGTAATAAATGCTATCATTTTTAAAGTATTGGAATTGCATTTTAAGGTGTTCATATCAAACTTTCTCCCCCGTTTACGTTAAGTATCTCTTAACTAGAATTCTTTCTCACACTTTTTACGTTCTACCAGTCTGCCCATAAAGAATGCCATGATTCCAACGCCGATTCCGGTCTGCAGGCAGAATAGTAAACTTTCGATTTCACCCGGTAGTTCACCGTCGATCCAGGTCTCTAATACAGGCGTGAACCAAGGTTCGTATGTCGTTCCTCTGATTTCTTCCACCATCTTGCTTCCAGCGTCATCAGAACCTCCAAATTCGGCTCCTCTTAAGGCAAACAGAGGAACAAATGCAATCAGTAACACAAGAATAAATAATATGACAACTGTCTTCGCATTCTTACTCATCTCATTTCCCCTCCTTTGCAAATCCGACAGCTCTAAGTTCCGGCATGGCATAAGTCTCAAGTGCTATCATAATAATAACTGTTAGAATTCCTTCAATAACAGCAAGCGGTAACTGGGTAGGCGCAAATACGCCTAAAAACTTGACTGCGGAAGCCGCTATACCACCCTCTGCGGATGGATATGCGATTGCTAACTCCATACTTGTCACACAATAGGTAAAGAGATCACCAAGACATGCTGCTAAAAAAATACTAAATTTCCTATTTACGTTGCATTTTTTGCATAACCAGTAGATACCAAATGACAGGAATGGACCTGCGATCGCCATGGAAAATGTATTGGCTCCAAGTGTGGTAAGTCCTCCATGTGCTAACAGGATTGCTTGAAACAGTAACACGATAATCCCTAAGATTGCAACGGGTGACGGTCCGAATAGCAATGCACCGAGTCCTGTCCCTGTCATATGGGAACAGCTTCCCGTTACGGATGGTATCTTAAGGGAAGATATTACAAAAATAAAAGCCCCTGCCATTGCCAATAGAGTAATCGACTTACGATCCTCCTTTACCTTATTATGGATCTTAAAAAATCCGCTGACCAGAAATGGAACACACAATATCCCCCATGCAACACAATATTTAGGCGGCAGATACCCCTCCATAATATGCATTGCATTTACTGCCGGCGTTACTGCCAACACGAATGCGAATACGGCTGTTAATAGAACTACGTTTCTCTGTCTTTTTGACATTTTTTTCTCCCTCATTTCTGCGCTGCTTTTTGCGCATCTCAAGTTTGTGGTCGCAGCGCAGACACAAACTTGCACTTTTCACTGACCTGTATCTTACTATTTAAAAAGTTGACGCAAATTATCTATGGTAGTTGGATACGCTTTCTCGGCCTCCAATACTCCCTGCTCCACCAAAATCTCACAGACTTCCAACAGAGTTGGTTTCCGTAAATGGGCTTTTTCCAAGAGAACAGTATCCTTAAATACTGTAATTGGCGTATCGTCAGCCAGAATATCGTTCTCTCCAAGTACAAGAATTCTGTCTGCCCAACGAAATACAAAATCTGTATCATGCGTCGCTATCAGAATGGTTTTATTTTCTGCTTCCAATTGCCGCAACACTTTTTCCAGCACCTGCTGGTTAACCGGATCGAGCGAAGCTGTCGGTTCATCAAATATAATGACCTCTGATCGCATCGCAATGATATCTGCGATCCCTACTCTTTTCTTCTCCCCGCCGCTTAAGTAATGCGGAGGTCTGTCTGCAAACTCCGTTAAGTTCATAAATGACAGTGCCTGTTGTACACGTTCTTTCACTTCTTCCTTAGACAGTTTCAGATTGATCGGTCCAAAGGAAACCTCCTGCATTACAGTAGATGCAATAATCTGATTATCCGCATCCTGAAATACAATACCTACGTTTCTTCGAAGATCTGATATGTTCTTCTTGGTAATCGTTATTCCGCGATATCGTATTTCCCCCTCATCGGGCTGCAACACACCATTCATATTCAGGAATAAAGTGGATTTGCCAGCACCATTGGCACCAACAACTGCAATTTTCTCACCTTTATGAATTGTGACATTGATGTGACTTAATACCCTTCTTTCTTCCTCATAAGAAAACGAAAGATTTCTTATTTCTAAGATCTTATCCATTTCATCCCTCCAGATATAAGGTGATCGGCGAGCCAGCTCCCGTAAAATACGCAATTACTATCATAAGAAGTGCAATTATCAGCATTCCTGATAGTTGTATTTTTTTTATCTCTTTTTCTGCTTCCATAAAGCTAAGTACACCATTATAACAGCGGGATTCCATGGCGTTAAAATAATGACGCGATTTCTGCAGGGACAATACCAATAAGTTTCCCATGGAATAAGCAAATGTATGACAGGACGTTCGAAAATCACAATAACCCAGTCTGGATTCTGCTGCATTGTAAATACGACATTGAGTATCCAGTAATATAAAAATAAAACGATAAATCATATACATCAATTCCGTAATCAATTGCGGTAGATGAGCCCTCCGTAATACAGTAATTACTTCACCCATAGGTGTTGACAGCGTCATCATATACAATGCAC
Source organism: Bacillota bacterium (assembly GCA_023398375.1). Lineage (GTDB taxonomy): Bacteria > Bacillota > Clostridia > Lachnospirales > Lachnospiraceae > SZUA-378. Next base: position 162,990 of record JAEWSH010000032.1, read on the forward strand.
TGACTGCTGCAAATGCATTTAACATTACACGAAGCATCCTGTGCACGCTTTGTCCTGTTATATAAATATAGATCTGTCCGACAGGAAAATAATAGATTCCTGCCGGCCTTGTACCGATTTCTACTGCAATTGCAATACTACCGGCCAAAATAAAAAACAAGGGTATTTTCAACAAAGAAAAATACTCATAAATATGAACTTTCCCTTTCTGAATGATCATATAACTCATACTGAGCATGAGAAAAAAAGATACGTATCCATTATCTAAGATAATGCATAAAATAATAAACAAAACCGCAGACCAAACTTTTAATGTTGGATTCCATGCCCTCATTGGTGAATGATATGCGTAAAAATCAATTGCATATGCATGTTTTTGTCCCTTCATATCATTCTCTCCCCCTTTACAGCACAATTTCTGCAAGCCAGCTTGCATTTGGCTCGCTGCTCACGTAAATAAAAAGCGCCCCTTCGCAATATGTCCAATGATTACATATCGCAAAAAGGCGCACTTTTCCTATACTCAAAAAGTTCCTGACATTAGCAGCCATACACCGTGACTCACATGTAATCAACGTAAACAGGCAGGTCTTCTGACTCAGGCTTCCTCATTACCTTCTCCTTCCCACATGTTACCATGCAGTGGCTTTATCTGAAGCGTAACTCTTCCTTTACAGCGGCGGGACCGTATGAGACTTTCACTCATTTCCCTATTATTCTAATCATATGCTTCCGCATAACGCATATATTAGACACCTATTACTGAATTTATGTAATTCCTACTTTGCCTAGCTTAGCACAAACATTTTCACAAGTCAACACACATTCGCTTCATTTGCGGTAGTAACGAACCAATCCTCTACTGAAAGATTTTATTTACCATCTCCGTCAAGATATCTGCCGTGATATCTACGCCATATTTGCTGCTGTCTATCATAATATCATAACCATCAAATGCATTTTTTACTTCCGGGCTATAGTGGTATCGGTAGTTCTCTCTAGCCTTATCCACTTCCCTAATCATCCTTTTTGCCGTTTTGCTATCCATTTCCAGTACTTCTGTACAATTTCGCATACGTGCTTCAAAAGGGGCGTAAATATAGATATTCAGACAACGGGAATGATCCTTTAATACGCTGCCGGCACATCTCCCTACGATAATACAGGTTTCCTTGTTCGCAAGATCTTTTATAATATTGCTTTGGATACGAAAAATTTCATCCTGCATATTTGCTACTCCCATGCCCAATGGGTATTGTCTTCGAAAAAAGGCAGACTGGGCGTTCTCTTCTTCATTACTAATAACTGATATCGGCTGCCCCATTCTCTTTGAAGTATCTTCTACGATATCCCGGTCATAATAATTAATCTGAAGATTTTCTGACATCTTCTGCGCTATCGTTCTGCCCAGACTAGCGAACTGTCTGGATATCGTCACAATATATTTTTCCATCTATTCCTCCTAAAAAGCACCTATATTGCGTGCTGCCGCTGAAGATGCCTCACTATTGTCGATAGAGAAAAATTAATAATAAAATAGATTACTGATGCAAATCCAAATAAAACAAATACATCAGAAATATTTACCTTGCCTAATCCATTATAGTTATATGCAGAACTTAATAACTGCTTAACTCTGGCCATGAGTTCTATCGTCGCCACATTCGCGAGATAGGAAGAATCCTTAATGGTTGTGATGACCTGACTTAGCAGCGTAGGTATGATGTTTCGATAAGCTTGAGGAAGTACAATATACATCATGATCTGTACCGTATGAAAACCTTGTGAATGTCCTGCTTCAAACTGACCATGAGCTACGGAATTTAGTCCTCCCCGTACAATTTCTGCAATAACAGACGATGTAAATAGAATTAGAGCAATCGCAGATTTAAACAATACTTTAACCTCAACAGAGGATAAACCCAACATCTTATGTGTAAAAAATTGGGGGCTGGGACAAAATACCAGACAGATAAAAATCCATAATAACAATGGCGTATTTCTGGAAATTTCAATATATGCAATTGCTAACCACTTTAATATCACAGTTTTTTTACTAATACAATAATTTCTGACCAGTGCCAGCACAGATCCCAGCAGAATACCGATTGCTACAGCAATAAAGGAAATAACTAAAGTAAAACCGATCCCTTTTGCAATATAGAGGAGTATCGATGTATTTTTTAAGATGGAAAGACTTCCTTCTAATGTATTCATTCTAAGACCCTCCCGTATATAATGAAGCTTTTGTGGAATTCGTTCTGATGTCTCTTTTTTTTAGGGCATTTTCCCAAATACTTGCCATCGTTGATAACGGAAAGCACACAATAAAAAACAGTATTCCACTGACAAGATAAGCCGGTGCATAGGCTCCTCCTGTAGAAGCCCCCGTTACAAAACTGTAAGTTAGTGAAATCAAATCTGCACCGCCTATCATATAAAGACAGGAAGTGTTTTTTATAAGGTTTACAACCTGATTCACCATAGGTGGAAGAATAATTTTAATACTCTGAGGAAGAATAATATAATACATCTGACCCGCATAATGAAATCCCTGAGATTGTGCAGCTTCAAACTGTCCTCTCGGAATAGATTCAATTCCTGCTCGCACCACTTCTGCCATATAGGCTCCATGATAAATCCCTATCGCAATGATACCCGTAGGAATAATACCGATACTATTTTTTGAAAAAGCCAGCGCATAATATAAAAAACATAACTGTAAAATAAGTGGTGTATTTTGTACCAATTCTATGTAAAAGCGACTGACAAATCGAAGTCCCCTCTTTCCGCTGGTCACCATTAATCCAAAAATAATTCCTAAAAACAGGGATAAAAATAGTGCTGCAATAGCAGTCAATGCTGTATTCAAAAGTCCAAATAAAAAGGTTTCCCGGTATATCCATACTTTTCTCCAGGCACTTGCCGAGAAAATACCTGCCATATCGTTTCCTCCCAACTTTTTATATAATTTCCTATATTGCTTAAAGGCTTCGTAAAGTGCGAAGCCTTTAAAACATCTTACCCTTACTCTAGTCCATTCTCTGAAATCAGTTCATCAATGGTTCCATCCGACAGCCAGCCAGTTATCAGCCCTTCCACTACTTCCGAAAGTCCGGAGCCTTTCGTAGTTGCCACACCATAATTCTGCGGCGAGAATTTGTCATCAATATAAGAGCGTGTGTCTGTATGATATGCTGCTAAAATTGACTTGTCTACGCAAAAGGCATCTATTTCTCCTGCACTCAGTGCAGTTGAAATGGTAGGATAATCATCATACTGCTGAAATGACACCCCTTCGCTCCAAATAGCCGGATCAAAGTTTTCCGCATTAAAACCATCACTGTTGATTAATTCCTGTTCGATCATGGCGCTTACAAGAGCTTTTGCAGATGTGGAGCCTGAAGAAACGCCGACCTTTTTATCAAGCAAATCAGAAAGCGCAGATATCCCTGAGGCATTTTCCACCAATACAGTAACATAATCGGTAAAATAAGGAGTAGAAAAATCCCAGCTTTCCTTTCTTTCATCTGTGATCGTAAAGGTTGCCAATACACAGTCAATATCACCAGAATCTAAAAGCTCCGTGCGTGTGGCTGCTGTCACTGGTGTGAACTCGACCTCGACCCCTAATTGTTCTGCAATCTTCTCCGCCAGCACAATTTCCATACCCGAATATTCACCCGTCAGGGTATCCTGAAATCCAAAACCGATTACAGCATTTTTTACACCTACTCGTAATACCCCTCTATCCATAATTTCCTGTACGTCTTTTGCTGCTTCTCTTATTTCTTCGGCGGTTTCTCCCGTCACTGTACTTTTTTCTGCGGTAGTCTCCTCTGTTACTTTTGCAGTTTCCTCTTTTTTACCACAGCCTTCTAATATAGAAAACACCAACAAACTGCTTAAGACAAGAGCTAAAAGTTTTTTCCATTTTTTCACAATGGTATCTCCTTTCATAATATATTCAAAACGCTGCTGCGCTTTGTTCAAAGATTAATTCTTTCCTTAGCGGATTATTTTACTTAAAAACTGTTTTACTCTCTCATTCTCAGGATTGCTGAAGAAATGTTCCGGATTTCCTTCCTCAATAATACATCCATCATCCATAAATACGATCCGGTCTGCCACCTGCCTGGCAAATCCCATTTCATGTGTAACAACCACCATAGTTATATTCTCTTTTGCCAGTTTTACCATTACATCCAATACTTCCTGAATGGTTTCAGGATCTAACGCAGAAGTTGGTTCGTCAAAAAGTATAATTTTGGTCTGTGCACATAGCGCTCTGGCAATGGCAATTCTCTGCTGCTGCCCGCCGGAAAGGGTCGTTGGATATACATTTGCCTTATCTGTCAGTCCTACTACATCTAAATAATGGAATGCAAGTTCCTGTGCTTCTTTTTTGCTTTTATGATACAATTTCACCGGTGACAGTGTCAGATTTTTTAATACCGACATATGGGGATATAGATTGAACTGTTGGAACACCATGGATGTGGTCTGCCTTACTATCTTTGTCTTATTCTTTACCGTCATTTTTTCTCCGTTAATAAAGACCTGCCCGCTGGTAGGTTCTTCTAAAAAATTCATACACCGGACAGCTGTGGACTTTCCAGAACCGGATGGACCGATCATTACCAGTTTTTCTCCTTCTTTGACTTCTAAATTTAAGTCTTTTATAACATGAAGCTCTCCAAAATATTTATTCACATTTACCATCTTAATCATATATCTGCCCCTTTTCATAAAAAATTGCTATCTGGCTCAACAGCATTTTCAACATTTTACTGACAATAAACTTCTGCAATATTTAGTATTTTCGGGAGTATTTTAGGGATTTTTTAAAAGATTATCTGTGGGTATAAGGAATTTCAGAAAAAATGTTAGTAAGATCAGAAGTACAAAAAAAAATGCCTGATTAAATATAATCAGACACCTATGTCTATTAAAACTATAATAGATGGTTTTTTATTTGTCAAGTTTTTCCATATCAGTTGATCGGTTTTATTTGTCGCAATTTTTGTATTACTAAGCACGCCGCACCTTTTTGGGCAAAATACTAGTTGCTTATTTTTTATTAAAAAAATACTTTATCTACTTTTTGTAATATCAGAACAACTTTTGTATCAGCATTTTTCAAAGATGCGATAAGTTCCTGTGCTCTATCCTTTTGCGCTTCATTCACACACAAAGTACATTTCTCTTTCTGCTCTCTAAATAAGCGTTGCCAAAAGGACGCCTTTTCCCATTTTTCAAAATATGAGATTCGATTCTTCAAAAATAATTGCTCTATTTCATTTTTCGTATCAATATTAAGAACAGTACATAGTGCCATTTCATTATGCACTTTTACATCTGAAAATGTAATTGGTTTCATTTATCATTCACCTTTTCCATTCCAAAATAAATCATATCCTCTCTATTCTATCGCAATTGCTGTTATTGTCAAGTATTACCCAGCTCCTGAAAAATTTTGTGTAAATTAATATTGCTGCTTTATCAGCGCCATGTAATTGCCTTTTTTAACTTTCCCTTTAAACGCTGCAAGGCATTATCTGTTGATTTTTCATCTTTTCCCAACACTTTCGCAATCTGAGAGTAACTCATTCCTGTAATATACAGATCTAATACTTCTTTTTCGAAGCTGCTCAATTCCTTTTCAATCGTCTGTTCCAGATTTATAACATTCTCTTTATCAATTAATAGTTCCTCCGGATTCAGCTCTGCTTGCGAAGCTAATGCATTTAAAAGTGTCGCATCTTCCGAATTTCCATTTTCTTTTTCTGCCACATTGGTATATAACGATATATAACTATTTAAAGGTGCATGTTTCTGCCTGCGCGATGCCTGAACTGCCGTGTACATCTGTCTGGAAATACACAAATCTGCAAATGTAAAAAAACTTGCATCACGTCCGCTGTCATAGTCTCTGATTGCCTTGAATAATCCTATCATCCCCTCCTGAATCAGATCATCATTATCTGCCCCCAGAATATACATCGCTTTTGCCTTGCTGCGAACCAGATTCTTATATTTATTCATAATAAAATCCGTGATGGCAGATTCCCCGTCACGTAATCTCACGATCAGTTCTTCATCCTTCATATCCTCATATGGCATATTAATCTCCATTCCTGCCACAACCTGCAAACTTTGGGCTGTAGGCACAAAGTTACATGTGAAAGTGTTCTCCTTTCACAAAAGTCTCTGACGTACGATCTCATATGCCAATATTCCCGCTGCAACAGAAGCATTCAGCGAATCAATATCACCTTTCATAGGAATTGACGCAACGAAATCACACTTTTCTTTTATCAGGCGGCCGACGCCTTCTCCTTCATTTCCAATGACCAGTCCAATCGGGCCCTTTAGATCCAGATCATACATCTTGGTACCGTCCATGTCCGCGCATACAAACCAAAGCCCTTCTTTTTTCAGATCCTCAATCGTCTTAGACAGATTTGTAACCTTCGCGACCGGTGTATAATTTAATGCTCCTGCTGAAGTTCTTGCTACAATAGCAGTAAGTCCAACAGCACGATTTTTAGGAATGATTACTCCATGCGCACCTGCCAGATTCGCTGTCCTGATAATCGCACCAAGATTATGGGGATCTTCTATGTTATCCAGCAAGAAAATAAATGGCGCTTCTCCCTTTTCCCTTGCTCTATTCAAAATATCTTCAACTTCTGCATACTCATACGCTGCTGCCTGGGCAATCACGCCCTGATGTCTGCCTGTCTCTGATAATTGATCAAGTCTTTCCTTCTCCACGAACTTAATCAATGTGTTCTGCTTCTTTGCTTCTCTTTTAATTGTCATAATCGGACCATCCTGACAACCGTCCAATACATAAAGCTTGTCTATGGTCTTTCCTGAACGAAACGCCTCAATAACAGCATTTCTTCCCTCAATTGTAAATTCTGTATATCCCATGTTCACTCCTATTCTACTAGACATTTTGAAGCGTATCTATTGTCTAAATGTCTGTGCCTATTCTGGATAGCCCCAGCTTCACAAGACTGATTGCTCTATTCATACGATCCGTCAGATACAGATAACCCAATAATGCTTCCAAGCCTGTCGCCTTCCTGTAGTCACCAATAGATGCATTTTTGGCAGATGTATAAGACTTGGCATTGCGGCCTCTCTTATATACCGCCATCTCTTCTTCTGTCAGATGCTCTGCCAGTGCTTCTACTAAAGCTGCCTGTGTTCCAGCATTGACGATTCTGCTTGTTGTCTTATGAAGTCCGTTTGCAGCACGGTTCCCACGCTCTACCACAACTGTCCTGATCATTAAGTCATAAATGGCATCTCCGATATAAGCTAATGTCAACGGCGAATATGTCTTAATATCCACCTGTGTACACCCAAACTCTTTTTTCAGTTTTTCTAATAAACTTAAGCTCTCTTCCATTTTACACCTTCGCGTGTATCCTCTAATATAATACCTTTATTTAAAAGTTCATCTCTGATTTCATCTGCTCTTGCAAAATTCTTTTCTTTTCTTGCTGTCTGCCTGTCTGTAATTAATTGTTCAATATCAGAATCCAACATTTCAGATTTTTTGTCAACAATCAGACCACAAATATCAGCCAATTCTTTTAATTCTGCAAATACTTTTTCAACCAATGCTTTCGAACTATTTGCATTTATATTGGTATTTGACCATTTTACCAATTCAAAAATAGCCGAAATTGCATCTGCTGTATTAAGATCATCATCCATCGCTTCATCGAATTTTATTATAAATTCTGCTGCCTCTTCTGCTAAGGAAGCTTCTGAATCTATTAACGTATCACCTGTTGCAGTCTGCAATAAAAATTTCATATTTTCTGCTGCGGTTATGATTCTGTCAAGACCATTTTGGGCACTTTCCATCAGATCTGCACTAAAGTTCAGTGGACTTCTGTAATGTGCGGATAACATAAAGAAACGAAGTACCTGAAGGTCATATTTCTCACTGATATCCCTAACCGTAAAGAAGTTACCAAGTGATTTGCTCATCTTTTTATTGTCAATATTCAAAAACGCATTATGCATCCAGTATCTTGCAAATTCTTTTCCATTTGCTGCTTCACTCTGCGCAATCTCATTTTCGTGGTGCGGAAATACTAAATCTTCTCCGCCTGCATGAATATCAATCTCATCGCCTAAATACTTTTTGCTCATAACGGAGCATTCAATGTGCCATCCCGGACGTCCTTTGCAATAATCGGAATCCCAATATGGTTCTCCATCTTTTTTTGGCTTCCACAATACAAAATCAAGCGGATCTTCCTTCTGATCTTCACCGGATACTAACAATGCACGGTTACCGCCTTGCAGATCATCAATATTCTTGTGGGATAATTTTCCATAATGTTTAAAATTTCTTGTTCTAAAATAAACGGTACCATCAGCTGCCACATACGCATATCCTTTTTCGATTAATGATGCAATCATATCCAGCATTCCACAGATTTCCTCTGTTGCTTTCGGATGTGTTGTTGCAGGTCTTACATTCATTGCCTCCATGTCTTTCTTACATTCAGCAATATAACGTTCTGAGATTACAGATGCATCTACACCTTCTGCGATCGCCTGCTTGATGATCTTGTCGTCAACATCCGTAAAATTGCTGACATAATTTACTTCATATCCTTTATGCTCCATATAACGCCTTACTGTATCAAATACAATCATTGGTCTGGCATTTCCAATATGAATCAGGTTGTATACCGTAGGTCCGCACACATACATACGAACTTTCCCCGGTTCGATCGGAACAAATTCTTCTTTTCTTTTTGAAAGTGTATTAAATATCTTCATAGCATACTCCTATTTCTCTATTTTTTTATCATACTTCCCGATATGCCGCTGCAAGCGGCACAAATAATCCGGGAAAAGAAGACTCGCAAGAGGCTTCTTCCTGTGTGAGATTTAGTAATTCTTAGCTGCTGTATTTTAACTGCTTAGAATTTCTTCTCACACTTTTATTATTTCCGTTTTCTGTTTCTTATTATCTGTAGTAGTTTCTATTTTTTTAATCATTATTTATTTGACTCTTCTTTACTTCTTTTAATTCCTGTTCTAACTCAATCATCTTATTGGTGAGTGCTGTATTGGCACGCTGCAATACTGTAATATCCTCCTGCACCGGATTCGGAAGATTACACTGATCCAGTTCTTCTCTTGGTAACATCTGATCGTTTCTTTTCACGACTCTGCCGGGAACCCCGACAACAGTTGAATTCGGCGGTACTTCTTCCAAAACTACACTGCCTGCTCCAATCTTAGAATTCTCTCCGATCGTAAAAGAACCTAAAATCTTTGCACCTGCACTGATCATAACATTATCTCCAACTGTCGGATGCCTCTTTCCATGCTCCTTACCGGTACCCCCAAGTGTTACGCCCTGATATAAAGTTACATTATTACCTACAACTGCCGTTTCACCGATAATGACACCATTTCCATGATCGATAAAAAATCCTGTTCCAATCTGTGCACCGGGATGGATCTCAATCCCTGTCTTCCGTACAGCGCGCTGAGACACCCATCTGGCAAGAAAATAATGTCCGTTAACATATAATTTATGTGCTACTCTGTAATGCAGCATTGCCTTAAAACTAGGATACAGAAAGACCTCCATCGATGAATGAATTGCGGGATCCCTTTCCCTTATGATCCTGATTTCTTCTTTCACATTTTTGATTAATCCCATTTTTTACCCTCCGACGTTAGAAACGGAAAAAGAAAACCCCCTATAAAAGCCAAAGCTTCTATAGGAGGCGAATATACGCGGTTCCACTCCACATTAAGAATATGTATTCTCATCTCAACACCCATAACGGTGGCTTCCGTACTCAACTATTCCTGTATCTGATACAGTGTTCGTTCAGTCAACTCACGAATGCACTTCAGTCATTTTCTAATCAGGAATACTTTCAGCCGGTGATACTCCCTCTCTGTTATCTTCCAACAACTTACTCTTTTCGCTCAACGTCTTTGTTCTTATTTAGTCATTGTTAGCATATGCAAAAATAACTGTTTTGTCAATAGTTTTCACTGAGTTCCTTCTATAATTACGCGTTAATCAATGCTTAGGGCACTTACTGCATCCACTGCACTCTGCACATTTATCTTCTCCGGTCTCATTGGTAACATCGATATCCATATAATTAACGGGACTCGTGAGCATGCAGACCGCCTGGGATGCAATCCCCTCTCCTGCTCCTGTAAAGCCCAATCCTTCTTCTGTTGTCGCCTTCACATTGACCTGTTCTGTGGTAATTCCCAATGCATCGGCTATATTCTGACGCATGGCTTCTATGTGCGGTCTCATCTTTGGCTGCTGCGCGATAATTGTGGAATCTATATTTTCAATTAAAAAATAGTTATCCTCAAGCAGCTTACCAACATGTTCCAACAATGTAATGCTTGAAATTCCCTTATATGCAGAATCTGTATCCGGAAAGTGTTTTCCGATATCTCCAAGTGCAGCAGCACCTAGCAGTGCATCCATAATTGCATGTAAAAGTACATCTGCATCTGAATGACCTGATAGTCCTTTTTCATATGGTATCTTCACACCTCCTATTATCAGTTCTCTATCTTCTGCTAATCTATGCACATCATAGCCCATTCCTATTCGCATGTTACTTCTCCTTATCTATTTGCCGATTTGTAATGTATTTTATTTGCTTTTATTATATGAATTATTTTTATAAGATACAATACTTTTAATTTTATTATTTGCATTTGCTATTCTCTCAACTTCATCATAAAAATTTCTGTTATCTTTTCTGGCAGATAGTATTCTTTTAGAAAAGTGCGTTTGTTCCACAATGTTTTAAATATATACACTGCGCATCCAACTTCTTAAATACATCTTCTCGATGCGAGGAAATCAAAATTATACGCTTTTTCGATTCGCGTCTCAACAACGCAATCAGGCGCTCTTCTTTATCAGTATCCAATGCTGAAAACGGCTCATCTAAAATCAACAGCGGCCGTCACAGCTGCAAACAATAGCGTCCGCTTCAGCCCCTCTCCATCTCCCCTGCGTATGGAGTCTGTAGCCCGCCGCAATACCTCCGGCTGTGCCAGCGCCAGCAGTGACATTAGAAAAAATATCCCTTCCAGAACCATCAGATTCCGAAAGGGAAGTGCCTGTTCCAAAAAAAACTTATAATACATCTCATTACATAACCCTCGGTTCACATTAGTCGAAATAATATAGAATAAATTTCCTTTTTACACTTCTAACGCAAACTCCTTTTTCAGACCGTAGACAGATCCCACTCTTCATGAATTTTCGGCACATCACTGATCAGTCTTTTGGTATACTCTGCCTTTGGATTTAAGATGACTGACTCCGCATCCCCTGATTCCACAAATTTCCCATGCTCCATAATATAGATGGAATCGGATATATAAAAAGCAAGCCCGATATCGTGGGTAATAAAAATAATGGTCATATTGATTTCTTCTCTCAGCTTAAGAAGCATATCAAGAATAGTAGCCCTTGAGCAGGCATCAATCATGGATGTCGGCTCATCTGCCAGTAATATTTTGGGTTTCAACAGAAAAATTCTGGCAATCATAAGTCTTTGCATCTGTCCGCCGGATAACTCAAATGGGTACTTATTTGTCAGTTCCGCAAATTTAAGATTTACAAAACTGCATGCCTCCGTCATCATATCAACCTTCTTCTCATAAGAAAGTTTTCCGCCGCCTCTCATTTTAATACAGTCAAGAAGCACGGCGTCAATTTTATTAAAAACATTAAAGGAAGAAAACGGATCCTGAAAAATGGCCTGAATTCCCTTCCAATATTCTTTTTTCTTTTTATGGTTTCCGATGTCTCTTGGCTGACCCTGAAAGCTGACTTCTCCTTCAGTCAGATTGATCAGTCCAAGAAGCAATTTTGATAATGTGGTTTTTCCGGAACCACTCTCTCCTACTATGGAAATAATTTCTCCTTCATAAAATTCAAAATCCACGTGATCAACAGCTATTGTTTTCGCATCTCCAAATCCAAATACTTTCGTTACTGCTTTTCCACTTAAGCATAAAGTACTATCATTCTTCTGTTTTTTTTCACTCATGGCTGTACACCTCCCTCAATTCACTTTCAGTCAGATAACAGCGGTACATTCGCCCATTTTCCAAATGACTTTCTGCTATCCCATGCAGCATACATTGAGGTTTTGCATATCTGCAACGCTCTGAGAATCGACATCCTTTCGGAGGATTTTTTAAATTGGGAGGTGTTCCAGGAATAGCAGCCAACTTTACATTTTTTGTTGCCTCCTCCGGTACGATGATAGATCCCATCAGACCTTTGGAATAAGGATGAAGCGGATCGAACACCATTTCCTTAGCTGGGGCACGCTCAACGATCTGTCCGGCATACATGACCATAATCTCATCCGTAACATTATAAAGCAACGGAAGCTCATGCGTAATAAAGATCATGGATTTGATAAAACCCTTATCCATCAAATCCCGAAGCATTTTGATCACCATTTTCTGGCTTGTTACATCAAGTGCGGAAGACGGTTCGTCAGCAATCAGTACTTTAGGAGAGAGAATCGTGGATATCGCGATTACCGTTCTTTGTTTCATACCTCCTGAAAGCTCTACCGCATGCTTTTGCAATACACTTTCAGACAGACCCAGGATTTCAAATCTCTCTTTGGCAAGATCATAAATTTCTTTTTTGCTCGTTTGCGGATCATGTGCATGAATGACATCTTCAATAAAACGGATGATCTTCTGGGTCGGATTCAGCGCATTCATGGCTGCCTGCGGAATATAGGCGACCTCATTTCCCAGTATTTTTTTTCGGATATCGTCGGGCTTCATTCCGGAAATATTTATGCCATCCACCTTGATTATACCGCTCTGATAATGAAGCGGTGCAAAATAATAACCCATCAGACTCAGTGCCAGAGTTGACTTTCCACAGCCTGATTCCCCGGCAATACCAAGGGATTTTCCTTCCTCTAAAGTCAAAGACACACCATCTACCGCATAAATATCCTCACCGAATCTGGTAACGTATTTCGTTTTTAAATGATCTACATCCAACATCACTTTTCCCATAACTTTTCTCCTCCTAATCTCTGAGCTGCGGGTTAAATACCTGGTCCAACCCTGTATTCATCAGATTCAGGGAGAATGATATCAACGCAATGGAAAGAATGACCGGAAAATATGCCCACCAGTTTCCGTTCAGATGTGCACTATATGACATTGCCCAGTTCATCATAAGACCAAGTGTCGATACTGTTGTTGTAGCAGGACCAAGTCCGATCATGGAAAGCTGTGCCTCTGCAAGAATGCCTGAAGACATCTGCAGAATCAGTGCCATAACAACATAAGAAGCTATGTATGGTAAAATATCAGTCAAAATGATTCTAAGCAGACTATGCCCTGACAATTTTGATAGATTTACATGATCTCTGTTTCGCAAGGAAATTACCTGTGAGCGTACAGATCTCGTCGTCCATGTCCATGAGGTTACACCAATGATAATTGCCACCATCATGACTCCTCTGGCATTTTTGCCGATGCTGTATGAAATCAATATCAACAGTACAAAACTCGGAATGACAGTAAACAGATTCGTCACAAACATAATCAGATCATCAATAAATCCCCCCAGATATCCTGCGAGCAGACCAAGGGATAATCCAATCAGCGTCGCGATCAGCCCTGCAATCAACCCGATTTTCAAAGATGTTTTGATTGCTGATATCAGTTCTGTCAGAACATCACGCCCAAAATTATCTGTTCCAAGAATAAAGACTCTCTTGTTTGTTACGTCGGTAACATTGACATATGAGGTAGAAGGAATACTCTTTTTCACAGAAAGCTCTCCGGTTTCACTATCTTCTTTGGCAATCAGTACATCACTTTCCTCCAGCAAGCCGTCAACTTTTTTATCCAGCCGGTTATAAAATTTCTTTTTAGCGGCAATTAATCCTTTCTGCTCATTAGAAGCATCATAATGTGTCTTCCACAACGAAACAAGACCGGCCGCATCTGTTACATCGATTTCGCTGAGGGATACGTTGCCGAATTTCTCAAGCCATTCGGCCATTGCAACACGATCTTCTATCTCAAGGTTCTTTTCCAGTTTATTGAAAGAAGCATTTATATTTAGTGCATAAGAATTTGTATCAATCGTATCTGCAACCCCAATATAGGTCCCTGGTTTAAAAAAATTTCCCTGACCAATCATCTCTAACGGATTATCTGTCACAACTAACGGATAAATAATCGTTGTCAGAAAAAGTGCCATAAATATTACAAAGCCAATGACAAATTTGGGAGAATGTAAGATTTGTTTTATCTGGTTCTTCATAACATATCCTCCTTAATCCTGTTGTGCAGCCTTGATCCGCGGATCTATCACCCCGTAAATCAATTCCACAAACAGATTTGCCAGAAGCACCATGATCGTAATAATCAGTGTGCATGCTGAGATCAACGGATAATCCCTGCCTTTCACCGCTGAAAGCAGCGTAGTTCCAAGACCTGGATAACTGAAAATAATCTCAGCGACAAGCGCGCCGCCGATCATGGTACCGATTGACATCGCCAGACCCGTAATCTGCGGGAGCATTGCATTCCTAAATACATATGCGACTATTTTTCTATCCTTAATACCTAAAAAACGGCTATACTTTACATAATCAGCATTTAATTCATAAATTGACATGGAACGCATACCGATTGCCTGACCACCGACCGTAATCAGCACGATAGACCAAAATGGCAGCTGGTAATGGGAGATTACAGATTTAAAAAAAGTCCAGCTGGCATTGGGAATCAAATCAAATCCGTAGCCTCCGCTGGAAGGTGTCCAGCCAAGTTTCAAAGAAAAAACATACAACAGGATTGTTGCCATACCAAAAGCCGGCACATTACTGATAAACAGGAAAAAAGGAAGAATTCCTTTATCAAATACCCCTTTCATGTAAGCGGCAACCGCGCCAAGCAGATTACCTAAAATCCATCCAATCATAATTGCAGGAAGTTGTAAGCATACTGTCCACCATACAGATGATGATATAATATCAGATACCGTTCTTGGATACTGACTGAAGGAAACGCCAAAGTTTCCTTTTATAGCATTTTTCACAAAAACCAGAAACTGGGTTATCATCGGTTCATTTACACCAAATTTCTCAGCATAATCTTCATATACAGCCTGTATCGCAGTAGAATCCGTCATTCCATCCACAGCCCTTGCCGCAATTGCGGAAACAGGATCGCCAGGCATTAATCTGGGTAATACAAAATTTAATCCAACTGCAATAACAAACGTAATCAGGTACCAGATCATTTTATTAGTGTAATATTTTTTATATCCGTTCAAATGCTCACCCCATTTGCCATTTTTTTATTTCTATCAGGACTCAAGTGTCAAAGACTCGTTTATATACTTGAATTCGTCAATTTGTATATTTTTAACATAATTCTTATTAGTCAAAAAGAGACCATGCTTCCACCGTATTATCATCCATATAGAAACATGGTCCTTTTATGAATACTTCTTTATGACATCTTATGTACTTCTCTATTCAACATTGACCAGCTTGTATAGTGCTGCAATACCATATCCGTCTGTACAATCTGTCGGCGGAATGTTATTTCCATCATCCAGTTGCGGGAATCCGGTCCAAACGCTCTCATTTACTGCGTGGAACAACATCGGTCTGTACATTAGTGAAAAAGAAGGAACATCATCCAGATAAATTTTACTTAGTTTGGTATAATATTCTTTTAAGGTATCTTTATTTGTTTCAAGCGGAATCTTCTCAAGAATATCATTCGCTTCTTTATTGACATAACCTCCGTAGTTACCAGTCCAGTTTACTTCCAGCCCTGCATAATCGGTTGACATGAATGCCATCGCACGTCCCCATGGGTTCGCTACCGATGCTGCCGGCGGATTCCACATACAGATATCAAATTTTCTCGTAGTCATATCATCATAGAATGTATTAGCATCAGGGAAATAAGTCTCGATTTCGATTCCAATATCCTTGCCTGCTGCCGCAACGATTTCAAGCGATGCATTCCAGTCAGTCCATCCATCCGGGCATTCAGCCTTAAAGGATAGATTCTTTCCATCAATTTCCCGGATTCCGTCTCCGTCCTTATCGACTATTCCAGCCTCATCCAAAAGCGCATTTGCACCCTCTATATCTTTACCCGTAAATTGATAATCTTTTAATTCTCCCTGGTTTACAAGTGCCTGTTCACTGGTTGTCGGGTTCATGATTGATCGAGGTACCTCTTTAAAGTTCGGTGACTGATTCGACATTGCAGATGCTATGATCTGATCATAGTCAACTGCCATTGCAATTGCTTTACGAACTTCTTTTCTATCAAGACCCGGTACTTCTACGTTAAAGAAAGCCGTCGGCATTGTTGCACAAACACCGTAAGGTGCTTCATCGATATAAGTAGATATCGGAAGACCATCATTTTCCCAAAGTTTCTGTACATCTGTAATAAACTGCTGTGATACATCAACTTCACCAGCTTTAAAAGCGGTATCTCCGGCAGCATTGTTTTCATAAATAACGTGTGTAATGTATTTTGGTGCAGGAAGACTGCCCCACAAAGCGACTCCCCAATACTTATCGTTCCTTACAAAGACAACTTTCTGATCATCATTGTAATAAGAGGTATACGGACCAGAAGAAACGAAATCATCCATTCTGTCCTGTTTGATCTTATCTACATCATTGTCGTTGCGATCTTCAACGGTCTGCAGATATGCTTTCTGCAATACATAAATCTTTGGTGTATATTCAATTACCTTTAAAGGATTGACCGGCAATCCCTTATCATCCAGCTTTGCCTTGAAAACAGCAGTCTGGTCATCCACAGCTTCTACTGTATCAATGTAATTTGCATAATCGCTGCCCTGCGAGGTTTCATACTTTTTATGACATTCAAAGGTGTATGCCACATCTTCTGCCGTAACCGGAGTTCCATCGCTCCACTTCGCATCCGGATTCATCGTAATCGTCAGTTCTGTTTGGTCATCATTCCATGAATATTCTTTTCCGAGTAGACCATAAAGCTCACCGTCAAGCATGTTATACATAAACAATGTTTCATAAATAAGCTCTCGGGCGTTATCCTGCTGTGTAACTGCCATTGCATTGTTTGAATTAGAGCTCAGTGGATTCCAGTCATTAATAGTCCCCCACTGCTGTCCATTAAAATAAAGTGTCTCATTTCTCGGAGTTGAACCCGCTCCTGAAGTATCGGTTGCTGCTTCCGAAGCTGCTTCTGTAGTTGCTTCCGTTCCGATTTCGTTATCGGTTGGTTCGGGCTGCATTGTCTCAGTTTTTCCGCATCCGACAATCATAGTCATTGTCATTGCACTTACTGTAAGAAGCGCAATCAATCTGTTGTGTTTCTTTTTCATCTTCCTACCTCCACTTTTTATTTTTTACCAGAAGTCCCATAGGGCTTCTGGCTTAGTACCCGGTGCCAGCTCCAAAATATTGTTTATTTTGTATATTTTAATTAGTTCAAGCATCAAAAAAGCGAGCATCTTGTACAATACTATTTTAGATGCTCACCATTATAAATGAAATGGACTTATTTTCGTTTTTGGTGTTATATTTTTACCATTACCCTCTGATCCATACATTTTTTCGATATTCACTTGGAGTAACGCCAACTATGTTCTTAAATGTCTTCATAAAATGCTTCTCATTATCATAGCCTACCATAACACTGATTTGCATTATCTTCTGATCCGTTTCTTCCAAGAGCCTTTTCGCCTCCCGCAACCGAATATTCCTCAGATAATTTACAAAATTCTCACCTGTATATTCTTTAAACGCAATGGAAAAGACTGTATAATTCATAGATACATGATTCGATACGATAGCCATGTTAATTTCCTTTCCGTAATTTTCTTTTATATAGGTAATTGCCTGTTCCACTTTCATGCGATTAGGATAATCATTACATTTATTAAGTGCTTTCTGATTAATCTCTGAAAAAATTCTATGTATTTCATCACAATAATCATCAATACTTTCAAAAGTAAGCATATGATAAAGATTATCAATATGTATACCTTCTGCCGTTAAAATTCCTCCATAAAAATCCTTTACCCGGCTGATGAGCTGGTGAATTGTCTCCTGAAAGCGATTCCCGTCAATCTCTCCTCTCTTGACATGGTTTACGATTTCATTCAGGCATCGGTCATTTTCCTTAACTCTTGACGTCCCGATCCGCTGTGCAAAACACTCCAGCTCATTTAAGGATATCTGGTAACTTTTTGATTTTGAGCCTTCTTTCTGCTCCTGTGTACAGAAAGCTTTGATCCTTCGTTCTCTGGCTTCATGAAATGCTTTTCTCAGGTCAAATAAGCCGCAATGACATTCACTGACTCCAATACGATATCCGGAAAGTATGCTTTGAATAAAATTTTCTGATTTTTCAGATGATATAAGAATTACATTGCTCCCATCAATATTTGAGAAAAAAAAGGCTTCTTCATTCATATATTTATCCGTCATATGATAATTGGTACATATAATTCGGTACTCTTTATTATTTTCAATACCCATACACGCCTCTATGTCATCAATCTCTTCACGCGTCATGAAATCGGAAGATAGGAGCATTCGCAGCTGCCCATAGCAGAACTCTTTTTTATTCTCTTTTTCATCTGTTTCTTTCTGTATTTCTTCCTCAAGTTTTTCCATAATTGCTTTGATTTCTTCTCTTTTAATCGGCTTCAGAAGATATTCTCTGGCCCCGCATCTCAGTAGATCTACCGCAAATGAAAAATCATCATAGCCGCTGATCACAATAATCTTAGGTACATACAAATGTTTCTGCAGCTCTTTTACAAGTGTAATTCCGTCCATTCTGGGCATACGTATATCTGTTACCATGACGTCAATCCTGTCTTTTTGGATGATTGTAAGTGCTTCCAGACCATTTTTACACTCTATCATTTGTTCAATAGATATGCCACAACGGCTAATCATTGCTCGAACTCCCTGGCGGATTGTTTTTTCATCTTCCACGATCAGCACTTTTTTCATAGTATCATCTCCTCTTTCCTACGATATGGAATTTTTACTGCCACCTGTGTATAACATCCTTCTTTTGAGGCGACCGTGACCCCGTATTCTTTTCCAAAGCTGATTTGCAGTCTATCTTGTACATTTTTCAGACCGATTCCATTTCCGGAACCACAGGAATCCTCTATTTCCCCTTGAATTTTCTTACGCAGCCTATCCACCTCTTCTTCGCTCATTCCTCTCCCGGAATCCGTTATTTTAATATAACAGTCATCTCCATCTATGATCCCTTTCATATAGATGCTGGTATCCGCTGCAAGTTCTTCAATTCCATGGCATATCGCATTCTCTATGATTGGCTGAAGCGACATTTTTGGTATTTTCTGAAGCATAACCTCGTTCGGCATGCTCAGGCTCAAATAGATTTCATAATCAAATCGCAAATTGATAAGCACCAGATAATTTCGAATATAATCTATTTCTTCAGCAACCGTTACATCCTGTGACTTCCATCTCATACTGTAGCGCAATAATCTTCCAAGAGATGTCACCGCATCGGCTATTTCATATTTTTCCTCAATCTCTGCCATCATCTTAACCGATTCAAGTACATTATAGATAAAGTGTGCATTGATCTGATTCTGAAGTGCCTTGATCTGTGAATCCTTAATAATCAACTCACGCCTGGTCGTTTCGTCCATCAGCTTTTGAATTCGGTCTAGCATCTTGTTAATTTCCTTGCCAAGATCACCAAACTCATCCCTGCTCAAATTTTTTATCCGCACCTTCATTTCACCCTGTTGAACGTGGTAAACAACTTCATTAATCTCATAAAATTGTTTCAGAATATGCGCCACTTGCTTATTTGCAAATAAAAGAAGTATTGCAACTATAGCTATCCATAATAAAAGAAACGCTATTTTGTAAGAATTAACAATCTTTTTTTTGCTGCTCAAAGAAACGATACGGATTAAATATCCTTTAAAGGAAGTAATTTTTTCACATCCTATCAGAATCTCCTCTCCTCCAATCCGCACCTTGCGGCAAATAACTCCTTCATCCGACTCCCAGTCAAAATCAGAATTTTCCTCAATAAAACCCGATATCTGATTCAAATGCAATTTCCATTTTACAGGATTTTTATTATCATAATAAAAGTTGCCATCCTGGTCCACAAAACAATTCCAATTTACTTCTGTAGATTGATAAATATCCGGAAACATATCTTCCATTTTAACCGCAACCTCGATAATTCCATATTGCCCATAACGATAACTATTCAGTCTTGTGATTACAGATGCAATTCTTGGTTTCTTATCAGATGCATCCGCCTGTTCCAGCATATCTATATAGTCAAAACACCATGTACCGCTCGGGGGAACTCCATTTTTTCCCCACTTCAGTTCCTTTATTTTTTCTTTCTTATACAAAAGAGGTATCGTTTCTTTTACCGTATCTGAATTTACAAAAATTCTTATTTTGTAAATATAGGGATTACTGTTTATAACCTTTTGCACTCCGCTGATCTCTTTCCCGTAAAAATCAAGGATATCCATAAAACTGAATTCTTTATCAGACTCCATTTGATTCAAGAATTCATTCATGGATTCATTATTAACAAACATCTGCGTAGAAAGATTACAGTTAATCGCAATCTGCTCAGCATTCTGTCCGCTTCTTGCAAGTTCATACATTGTCTGTCTTTGTTCATCATAATACAGTGCCGCTTCCATGCTCTGAAAAATCAGCAGCAGAAAAACTCCTATCGGTACCATTAATACCGTAAGAATCAAAATTGTAAATTTCCTGCTCAGTTTAATCCTCTCAAACTTCTTCCATATAATATTCTTTGTTTCAATCACAGAAAACTTATCCTCCTGCTTTTAATAAGTTCATGGACGCTATTTATTTTAGCTTTTCTATTATTATATGCTAACAATATTATACTTTCAAGTTCTGTTTATGTATTGCATCTTGTAAAACATTTGACACTTTGATAGATACAATATCAAGAATCTATAAATATCATTACTATTTTTGGGGGTAATATCCTGTGAATTATTGATAGGTATGTCTTTCTGAATTGTAGGGTAAATTGACGTCTTTTGTTTTGGAATGGCGTATAAGAATCTAAGGTATGTACACTTAAGGAGGCGTTTCACTTGACCAATGTTCAGATATGCTTTTGTAGAAATAACTTAAAGATTATTATGAGCCCCTTTAATGGGGTAATAACATTAAAAATCACTTAAAAGCCCTAGCATGAGAAATCATTGTCAGGGCCTTTGGTTAATAGCGAAGGGGGGATTCGAACCCTCGACACCACGGGTATGAACCGTGTGCTCTAGCCAGCTGAGCTATCTCGCCATTATAAATTGTCTGGTGCGTGCGGCACAAAAGCTTTTCATACCGCAAAATGGGACCTATAGGGCTCGAACCTATGACCCTCTGCTTGTAAGGCAGATGCTCTCCCAGCTGAGCTAAGATCCCAAGGTGGCGGATTATACTTCAAACCCGCTTTGCTATTGTACTAAATAATACCGCCATTTGTCAATAGATTTTATCCATATTTCTTAAAATTTTTGCGGTTTGGCATTTTACAGTCATGCAGACCGGACAGCTCACAGCGCCCGCCTGTACAATTCTTCGATTTCCTCCTGACTGAAGATACGGGGATGATTGACGATGCCAGCTGCCGATACCTTCATGCAGTTGAGTGCCATCCATGGAATGTCGGACTCTTTAATCCCAAGCTGTGCCAAGCCCGTCTGCAGATCCAGCCAACCTAAGAACCTTCTGATCTGATCGCCGCAGTCCGCTCCATCTTTGCCGCCTAATATCCGGCTGATCAGAGCATATTTTTCGGGCGCGGCCTCATAAGATGCATCACAGATCACCGGTGTCAGCGCCGCAAGTCCCTTTCCATGCACAATATCCT
>JAEWSH010000056.1 GCA_023398375.1 Bacillota bacterium
ACAAGTTCACCGGAAAGTATTATACTCCCGGTGAAGTGATTGAAGTCGGTGAGGAAGCCCGTGTGCTGGATATGGAAAGCCGCAGACTTGCTGAACGGATTGAGGCAAAAAATCCCGAAGTGAAAGCCCCTGAAGAAAAGAAGGAGGTGAAAATCTCCCTCTTTGAAAAGGAGTTTGAGAAGAAGACTTTGGTTGACGCTTTGAGGTCTATCGGTGCGCAGGCTTCCGGCAACATGAAAGAGGAAACTCTTTTGGCTAAGGTTGCAGAACTAGATGAAGAATCAACAGCCAAACTGAAAGAAGCATTAGGTATCGAGTAAAAGGATAGGGTAGTGCTTCTACCCTTCCATTGTCTAATTTTATAAATCAGAAAAGGAATGAAGAATTTTATTTTTGCCATGTGTGGCTTTTTAATGATGTCTTTGGTTTCGTTGAGCGTGCAGGCATCAAGTGTGGAATCTCCTAAGCGTGAATACGTGAATCCATCGGTTGATGTTGGTCTGCCGGATATTCAGTTTATCACTTTGGAAACGGCTCCGGCTGATTGTGTTGTACTGACCATGACACCTCCCGTCTTCTTGGTTGCAAATAACCCGGCTATGATGTGTTCGATGAAAGAGGAAGCGGCTATTCAAGGGATACGAATTAATGTTCCCAAATGTCCGTTCAGATACATCTATAAATCTAAACATTGTACGCATTATAGCTATACCGCATATAGTAAACTGATTACACCATATTGAATGATATCAGCCATGAGTAACAAGGAGTTTGTATTAAGCGTATTTGATAAGAACACCCCGTCTAATCTTGTAGTTGAAAATATACTTTCAAGAACGGGATTGGATGGTGAAGAACCTTTTGCCGAGGAAAATCGGGCAAGATTAGAGGTCGCTTGTGCAAAGCAAATTCCGTGGATGATACAAAATCCATCTTCGGTCAGCGAAAGCGGATTTTCTGTGTCTTGGTCTAATTATGTTGATAGCCTAATGAAATTGTACTCATGGCTGTGTAAGCAGTACGGCTTGAAAGACGAACTGAGTAACAAACCTAAAGTGACTTTTTTATGATATTCGCTCCACACATATTGCAGGTAAAAGTTATCACCCCGATGGATAAGGATGAGTTTGGCAGACCTATTCCTGGAACAGGTGGTGAATACTGGCAGGAGGTATGCAAGTGCCGTTGTGATGATAACACTACCAAAGAGTTTTCATCTGATAACGGCTCTGTGTATCGTCCGAATTATCATGTGGTGTGTGAGAAGAGAATTACTGTCAAGGCTGGTGATGAAGTACGTTGCATGGATGGTGATGGCGTAAGAGGTCAAGGCGAAGTCTACACGATAAAGAGTACAAACTACTTTAACTACTCGGAATTATGGATGTAGATTTCGATTTCTCAGATGTCGACTCCTTTTTCGATGAAGGAGAATGGGAGGTCGAAAAGAAGATGATTGATGTAGGCGATGAAGCCGTGAAGTACGCAGAGGAAAATGGCGATTATCAAGACCATACACTCACTTTGAGAACGTCCAATGATTACGATGTCGATAAAGACGGTTTGACGCTGAAAAACGAAGCGGAATACGCTTCATTCGTAGAATCTAAAGGGTATGATGTTTTGAGTAGTGCTGCTTTATATGCGGAGAAACGATTAAAAGAAGAATTTGAAAAATGAAAAGAATATTCAAGTATGAATTGATTGTTGCAGACCATTCAAAACTATGTCTGCCTATCGGGGCGAGGATATTGTCTGTTCAAGTACAACGAGGTACTGTTTGCTTGTGGGCTATCGTAGATGAATATCAGAAAGAATTGTGCTTTGTGGATATTTATATGTACGGAACGGGGCAACACGTATCAGATGCAGATTTGGCTGGAAAAAGATTTGCCGGAACGGTTCAACTTGGAGATTTGGTTTGTCACGTATTTCTCGAATATGACGAAAACGTCCAATATTTGATAGTATGATAGTAACCACCGACATAGGAAACATCCTCTACCGGGATTGCAAGGCTTTCGAGATATGCATAGTGCCAGCAGGAGAAACGCTGACGGGTGAATTGGCCTCTGAAAGAATCGTTATCCACACAAAGAAACAACAGCCGGGAAAGTATTGGAAGAAGTCTTTCGCAGAAGTGAATCTATGTGTACCCAATTTAAGCGAGAATGAAGCGAACACAATCCGGCTTAACGAACTTGAAAGAAAGGCTGGCAAGCTGCTTGATGATGTAGTAAGCACCTATGACAGTACAACCTATCGTTACTCTATTGAATCAATTGGTACGGAAGCGGACACAGCTTTGAAATGTCATTATGTGAATGTGAGAATTTTATTTGAAGTATTAAATGTAAAACTATAAGATTATGATTTCAGCAGTAGGAATTAAAAGAATCTTGTTTGCCGACATTGATAAGGTAACGGCAGACATTACCCCCGAAATTGCAAAAACTTTGATTCAAGCAGCCATCGCTGCCAAAGATGAGGTCTTGAATGTACACGGGGAAACGTGGCAGATTGAGGAGACGGAAGCCTCCGTCACTGGGTACAAGAACCAATTAACGGGAAAGAATTACCGTTACGATGATGTGCCGGGAGAAGTGTCACCAACTTTCTCTATCGGACAATATGACTGGAAGACAAAGAAAGCGTTCATGGGTGGCGATGTTATTCAGGCAACATCTAAAGATGTGGGTTGGAAGCGTGCTTTGGATAAAGTTATTATCAACAAAGCATTGTTCTGTCTGACCGATGATGATGTCTGGTTCATCTTCCCAAAATGCCGTATTGTTTCCCGTGAAGCCAATACGGATAAGGCAATTGCAATCGCTGTAAAAGGCTTGGTGCAGGAACCGGGAATTGAAGGCGTTTCTTCTGAGTATAACTACGAAGAGGGGCAGATTAAAGCTTTGCAGGCATGAACTACAGTAACCATTGTACCTACTCCTTCCGATGCGACCGTAAAGCTGGACGGTGCAACGGTCAAGTCAAAGCAGGTGAATGCTGGGGCTACCGTTCACTATGAAGTGTCGAAAGTGGGGTACGTCACTCAGTCAGGAGATATTAAAACCACTCCTTCTGAAGTTGATACCACTCTTAAAAAAGAGATAACATTGGTAAAAGCACAAGAGTGATAACCGGGGGATGGATATATACCATTCCCCCTTTTAGTTTAAGAATATGAATCAAGCAGCAAAAACGGTTTCTGATGCTTTGTTAGGGCTGGATTTCATGAATGTGGAGATAGGAGGGATGGTTTATACCATTAAACCTCCTACAATTAAAATTATCTGTCGTGCCATTCATCATTTTTCCAATATCGGCATGACTGGAGATAATGTCATGGAAGCTATTAAAGAGCTTCCTGAAGCTACTGAAGATATGCTGAAAGGCATTTCTTGTTTCATCTGTGGCAGTGAGGAACTGGCTGATAATTTGGAGAACGGGACTTTTGAAGAAGTTAGGAATGCTTTGGAAGTGTGTTTTTCCATGATGGATATTTCGGCTTTTCAGTGTGTCAGCTCGATGAGGAACGTGTCGATGCTGGCAGCAAGACCGAAACAGTAGGAAACACAACGTTCTTCGGGCAGATAGCCCATTTGATTGACACGCTGCATCTGAGTTATACAGAAGTGTTTGAGATTATCCCTTATCGGAATCTGCTGATGATGCAACGGGATAAATTACACGCAGTATATGGTGGTCAGAAGGTGAATAGAATCAGTGGTAAGGAATTGGCTAATCGTAGGAAAAAGAAATAGATATGGCGAAATTATATTGTTTAACTTTTTGAAATTAAAAGCTGAATCAAAAGAAGAAAAACTAAATCAGGTTGGGAAATAGCCCGACAAGCGAATAGAATCGCAGAAAGACGTTATGGAAGTGATGCAAGTAATCCTAATAATCTTGTGAATCGGATTACAGGGCGGTACTTGGGAAATTTCAACAAGAATGGAACGAGTTGGAATAAGCAGGTTTCTCGTAAGACTTATATGGGAAATGCTAATGGGTAAAGTAAAGTTAAAGCCGGAGGAATCCGGCTTTACTATTATATGAAAATTTCCAATATGGTGACTGGGGAAAGTTTATTTTGTAGAATGTAGCTTTCCGCATCTTCTTTTGAATCAAAGAATTTAATTTTTTCTGCCTCGTGGTATATATCTGAAATATTTGTTAAGCAGTATGTTCCATAAGAGTTTAAAGATAGCACAGAAGAATTTAAAACGAGGATGTAAATTAAACTGTGTCAGCAAGGAATAAAGTATTAACTTTGCTAACACAGTTTTTTTTATGAAAGAAGAATTTGATTTCGAGAGTATCAAGAACAAGGCCATTGAACAGCTGAAAGCCG
>JAEWSH010000075.1 GCA_023398375.1 Bacillota bacterium
TATCTGTATACGGGGCAAGTATACACAATATGGATAATATATATAAATTATTCAATGCTGATGAAATTAAAATAGACGACGAGGAAGTTGATTATGCTTTAGAACTTAAAAAGCAAAAATTAACAATAGGTATAATTTAATGCCTTTAGAGTTTAATAAAAAGAATACTAAATATCTCATTCAAGCTTCTGCCCTTATTCCTAATACGAATAAAGCACATATAGATTGGGATATTGACAATAATCATGCTATATATGGCTGTTTATATTTTGGATGGTTCAAAAAAAGAAGAGCATTTCTATTAGAAAAGTATGAAGATCGATATAGATTAATTACTAGCTCTAAAACTCGCATATATATTTATCTTATAGAAGATATAGATACATTTTTTGAAAATATAAATGTGGGAGAAATTGAAATAGATGGACAACAACAATTGTTTGAAGAATTAGAATATATAAAGACTCTTCCTTCAACGGGAATCTTGTCAATAGCAGGAGATAAATTATTTTTATATGACTTTATAGGAGTTGTAAAATAAAACTTCCTAAAACAGGGGATATATGGCTAGTTAATTATCCATATATTACCCCTGGCAATATGGAAAAAACAAGACCTGCTATTATAAAAGGATTTGAAGATGATGATATAGTTATAGTCCAAAAGTTAACAACAAAAAAGAAATGGGACACTCCAAAATTTGACCATCCTAAATTAAAAAAAGATACATATCTAAGCAGAGAAATTATTAAAATCAAAGATTATAATTTAATAAGATACATAGGCAATCTTAGCCAAAGAAAGAGAGTGAAGAATTGATGAAAAGATTAGAGCTACACTTAAATAAAAATTTATTAATTAATAGTATCGTTTATATAGATAGGGATAATAGCGTTGAAATTGAAAAACAAAAAGCAACATCTATTATAGAAGAAATCTATGGCCAAACCTATCATTCACATAATTGTAATTATGAGTTTCATTCCTTACCTATAAAAGAAATAATGGTAGGAGATAAAATCCAACAATTACACAATATAATTGTTAGTGTATCAATTCCTGATTTGGAATATAGAGATATTCGTGCTTTTTTATCAAGAATGGCAAACAATTTAAACGATAGATTAATAGCACATGCTGAACAATGGGACGGTATATCATATTTATATATAACTGACTTTTTTATCGATTGTAAATATACTCGTCATGGCTCACCTAGTTTGGCGCTTAGTTATGAAAATACATTTCATAATTTCCCAAAAAATAATATACCAAGTATTAATTTTTATATATCAGGAATATCTAAAGATAAAAAGAAAAAAATTAGACAAGCCTTTTATACGGGTAATTTTAATAATTGTAATATAGATGTAGAGGTATATGATGGATTATTAGAAGGAATGAATCATCGACCAACAGAATGGTATCAAACTTTTGGTGTTTATCCCTATTCATGTTATATATCACGAGATTACAATGCTATAGGAGACAAAATATATGGCACTATTATACAAAATAGTTTAGTATTTACTGATAGTAAGATAGATAATGACGATTTAATTTCTTGTTTACATCGTTGTCATAATATTTTAAATAATGTACATATTATTTACTTAAATAAATATCATATTAACGATGGTAATTTTTTGTCTGTTATGTGTAATAATAATAAAGCTAATAATACTCTGTGTCTTTTAAGAATTAATCAAGACAAAATGAAAAATATAACAATACAAGGAAGTGCCACTCAAAGTCCTATAACTGTTTTATATAGAGAAACATATGGAAACAGAACATTGACCAATTGGGGATATAATAACCTTAAATTAAATCGTTCTGTTCTAATGTCTATCCCATATAAAACAGGAGAAGACTTACATGTAGAAACATTATTATTTATCAACAAACTTTATGAATATGTAATATTAAATACAGAAGAACAAGTAAATACTATAAATCAATTATTTAGGGTATATTGTAATCATTATCTTAAAAATTTATCGCTAACAGAAACACAAACAACAAGCGACGCTTTAGTGGATTGGTTTGAAATGTGTTCATCTACGGCTTACGATGAACAAAATAAATTAAAAAAAGCCTATATTAATTTAAAGAATAATTTAGAAAGAGAATATAAAGAAACAAAAATATATCTAAATAAATATGATTTAAGTAAAAAGAAAGCCATTCCATCTCTTCAACTAGGAGAAAGTTTAACTCATAGAACAGAAAAACAACTATCTTTTGATATCTCAAAACAAACTTACAAACAGCTAAATAATATGATGTTAACAGAGCCAATAATATGCGAAGATATATATATAAAAACTATTACCAAAGCGCCTAGAACAAATAATACTATTTTACAAACCGATAATTTAAACAAATTTTTAGATACAAAAAATAATAAAATCTGTATAGATATACAAACCATAATAAAAGAGAGGAGAAAATAGCATATGTTAAAATTAAAAATTGGACAAAACTATTTATTGATTGATCATACTCG
>JAEWSH010000116.1 GCA_023398375.1 Bacillota bacterium
GTTTGGGAAGTACGCAGGCTACGCCCATTGATGTGCGGCTCATCTGCGCCACCAATGCAGACATCCGTCGGCTGGTGGACGAAGGAGACTTCCGCCAAGACCTGCTGTATCGCATCAACACCATCGAACTCCATATCCCCCCTCTGCGGGAACGCGGAAACGACATCCTCTTGCTGGCAGAGTATTTCCTGCAACGGTATGCCCGCAAATATCAGAAAGAGATGCGCGGGCTGACCCGCGAGGCGAAGAACAAGTTGCTGAAATATGCCTGGCCGGGTAATGTACGTGAGTTGCAGCATACCATGGAACGTGCCGTGATACTGGGAGGCGGCTCTTTGCTTCGTCCGGAAAACTTCATGTTCCAAGCTTCGGCTTCCCGCCAGAAGAAGGAAGAAGAAGTCCTCAACCTGGAACAATTGGAACGGCAGGCGGTGGAACGTGCCATGCGGCTCAGCGAGGGAAATGTGACCCGTGCCGCCGAATACTTGGGCATTACCCGCTTCGCCTTGTACCGGAAACTTGAAAAACTGGGCTTATGAAACGATATTCATTGATTGTGGCACTGCACATCCTCGGCATAGCCTTCCTTTCGGTCGGCGTTTATCTGCTGGTGGATGCCGGACTGTGGTTCAGTGCGCTGATGGCTTTTTTGATATTGCTGGCGATTGCCGTTCATCTGTACCGCCTGCAGATGATGCAAGTGCGTATGATGCGCCATTTGGCAGAGAGCCTGCGCTATGACGACATGATGCTGTCGTTCCGTTCTCCCTACAAGAACCGGTCTATGGAGGATATGGTGGATGAGCTTTCAGAAGCGATGAGGAATTTCCGTACCCGCGTGCTGGAACGCAATGAGATGGAAGCGTGGCAAAAGCTGATACGTGTGCTGACGCACGAAATAATGAATTCGATTACTCCTATCATCTCCCTCTCCGAGACCTTGAGCGAACGGGAAGTGTCGGAAAAGAACTACCCCGTCATGCGGCAGGGAATGCAGACTATCCACCGCCGTAGCAAGGGTTTGCTGGAGTTTGTGGAGAATTACCGGAAGCTGACAAGACTTCCCGCCCCCGTTCGTCGTCCGGTTGCTGTCCACGAATTGCTGCAGGATTTGCAGAAGCTGTTTTCGGAAGAGTATATCCGGATAGAGCTTCCGGAGACCGACCGCATACTCCAAATAGACCGGACACAGATAGAACAAGTACTGATTAATCTGATTAAAAACGCCAAAGAAGCATGTAGCAGGAAGGAACATCCCCTGATAGAAGTGAAGATGCTACCCGCCCTCTCGTGGCAATGCCTTATTACTGTCAGCGACAATGGCGAAGGTATCTTACCGGAAGTGCAGGATAAGATTTTTGTACCGTTCTTCACCACCAAGCCTTCCGGCTCGGGCATCGGGCTCAGTTTATGTAAACAAGTGATGAATCGGCATGGCGGCAATATTACGGTGCAGTCTGCTGTGGGAAAAGGGAGTTGCTTTACGTTGCTATTTGGATAAATGGAAAAGAGGGTATATACAAAAATAAGCTACTGAAAAAATCAGTAGCTTATTAATTTCTGTCGGGGTAGCGGGATTCGAACCCACGACCCCCTGCTCCCAAAGCAGGTGCGCTAACCTTATTAATGTCATTGTAAAATAACTGGTATTAAGTCGATTAGCTTATATCTACTTTTCGCTTAAATGAAGCGGTTTAACTCTTGGTTTAACTTAGAGGCAAAACAAGAAGTGTTTGACAATAATTTAATAATCTCTTTTGCAGAATAAACCTGCATTGCAAAAATAGCAATTATAAAATGAAGTTTCAAATATCTATATAGTTATTCAAAGTAAAGCATAGTACTTTTTTGAATTGGGGTCTATAAAACTAACTTTCACTAAAAAAGGTACTAAAGGAAAACAGATTTCCAATAATACCTTATTCTGAATAATAGTTGATAGTTTAAAAGTTACTACGTATAATTATTCTTCTACTATATTTTTAAAATCTCCCCATATTGGTGCTGCCCAATATTTAGTTGCACAACCTTTAGGAACGTATAAAGTAGCATTAAAATTAGCAAATGGAGACGAATTACCAACAGTAGGTGGATTTTCTCCAAGCATATGAATTTCTTGTAATTGAGGACAACTAAAAGCACCCCAACCTATTTGGATTACACTTGCTGGAATATAAATAGATTTAATTGGGCAATCAGAGAAAGCCCAATTATCTATATGAGTTAGTGAATTACCTTCAAAAGTTATTGTTTTTAGAGATGTACAGTAATTGAAAGCAGAAGCTCCAATATAACTAATTTTAGAGGGTATTTGGATAGTTTCTAATTGAATGCAATTTCTAAAAGCGTCCCAACCAATGCTTCGAGTATATTTAGGCAATATAATATTTTTTATTAAAGTGTTACCAAACATACTTTTGTCTATTTCTTCATCCGTTCCATAACTTTTGTCTATTAAAGTATTATATAGGTCAACAGCGATGATTTTACCTTTACCACCTTTCGATTTTAATAGTAAATCATTGATAAATGATATATCATTACTATTCAATCTGCCCGAAACCGTTAAAGAGGTAATTTGATATTTCTCACTTTCATCAATTAATGAAAACAATGTTCCTGCCGTTTGTACTTCAACACTTTTAGATGCAGATTTATTGGTCTGAGTAATAGAAAGTTCCTGAATTAAATCGGAATTTTTATCCTTAATTAAAACTACACCAGTTCGGGGAGTTTCTGTTTCTGAAACACTTATATATAACTTTTGGACTTTAGCTTGTGCATTTTCAATCTTATCCAATTTTATCCAACTATATGTTTTATCAATTACAACCTCATATTCTGTATTTGTGGTAAGTAGGAATATGGCATTTCCACCTTCTTTCGGGAATGTCTCTTGCAGCTTATCTAATTCAATCAAACTTTTAGGAAGTTGCAAGATATGCAAAGAAGGAGCTAATGATTCGGTTACTATTCCATTTTTGGGTATAATGTATATATCACACTCTCGTTTATCATAGTTGAGATTAGGAGCAATGGTGAATTCAATATTGTTAGTTGAAATAGCTTTAGTTCTGTTTGAAAATTTAACCCAATCTTGATGCTCTGTTGGAATTTGTACATCATAGTCAATATTACTTGTAACTTCAATCTGATAATTTCCTCCGTTACTGTTAGATTTTATTAAGTCTGTTGATAATGAAATTACGTCATTTTGTTTCTGTTTTATTGTGAATGATTTGGATATATCACCAGTGGTTATTGTTATAGTCGCACTTCTTTCTTCTCCGCTTGTATTTTGAGCAATCATTAAACGAACATTTGTGAATGTAGACATCGACATATCGTTTGTTATATCCATTGAAGCAGGATGATATTCGCACCAATCTTTTTGGCTATCATTATAGTTGATTGTAGAAGTCCAACTTTTGTTGGCTGTTACTGTGATTTCAAAATAGCATTGAAATGGAGAAGCTATGATACCTTCTGATAAAAAATTCTCTGCTTGTTGGCAGTCTATTTCCAATAATGTAGGAATTTCTTCTTCAGAACTACAAGACCCCAACTCTGCGCATACAGCAATCAATAATGAAGCTGTCAATAATCTAAATATTTTCATATCAAGTTAGC
Organism: Bacillota bacterium; assembly: GCA_023398375.1. GTDB lineage: Bacteria > Bacillota > Clostridia > Lachnospirales > Lachnospiraceae > SZUA-378. Next base: position 3,631 of record JAEWSH010000116.1, read on the forward strand.
TATTAAATTAGGAATTATGAATATTGTTTTCTTTAATTCGTTTTATGATTCTGTCTTTAATCGGGTCAAGAATAAAAAAGCCAATAAAAAGAAATAAGGTTACTCCAGTGAAAGCAAAAACGACAATAATTTCTGTATTTTTTGTCCAACTGGAATAACTAAATTCATCAGAAAACAAATACCACACAATTAGAATAATGGGGGTAAGAAACATCTGTATCCATGCAATAGAAAGAACTGTTTGATAAAGCTTACTTTCTCTTAGAGCTTCTTCTATTAAAGCCTCTTCCGCTTCTTGTATTCTCTGTTGTTCTTGTCGCTCACGTGCAACAATTTTATCATGGGCACGTTGTGCTAATAGTTGTTTTTCCTTTTCAAGTTCAAGTTGTTTTCTTCTGATAAAGTACTTCTCAATATCTGATAAACTTTTGGGAGCGAATGTATCTCTTTGCAATTCATCAATCATAAAAGAATATTGATTTGTTCCGTCTAACTGCAAAGCAAAAATTATATCATCAACAAACGCAGGATGCAACATATACGAAGCACTCTTTGTGCTGATTAAAATAGATTGGTTTACTGGAATATATTTCCATGTAGCATTAGTTACTTCTCCAC
>JAEWSH010000132.1 GCA_023398375.1 Bacillota bacterium
ATATTAACAGTTTCCTTACTCATTATCTGATTTCCTACTAATTTAACTTCCAGTTCTCAAAGATACCTTTCGCTGTTTTTAAAAAGTCATATGATATAGTAATTGTATCCGCATCTACAACTTTTTCTTCCGAACTAATCGGTATCGGATTACATCCGCCACGTACTAACTCAACATCACTGGCTCTAAATCGATTTCCACAATTCTGGCATACCAATACATCGCCTTCTTGGATATAGTACCCACGTCCAGAATCAAAACAAACCTGACAGGTATTAAATGCTGTACGAACTGTTCCATCTGGTGCTTGTATCGCTAATACTTCAAGTTCAGTCCCATCAACATCTGCTTTATAAAAGGTTGCAGTTGATGTAATTTCTTTAACTGGTATTAATATATCACCATTGGAATTCTGGACTGTCTCACCTTGAGTGCTGCTTCCCAAAGCACCACTATTTTTATTCGTAGTAAAGCTCTTATTTACAAATACAATCACTATAATTGCGATTACAATTGCCAGTATTAAAATAGCTGCTATATTAATCCCCTTTTTTTGTGGTTTCTTTTGATTCATCTTAGACATAGTATTTCCTCCATCGTTATAATTTTAGTTATTTTCTTTATATTACCTCACTAAATTGTTACTTTATCAAAATATATTACTTATTTGCTAAGACTTGTGGTTTTCGCATTCTGTATTACGCTACTACTAATCATCCCGTAACATTACATACTAATAGTATTAACCTAGTGGCAACTAGCTCCTCCACTTCCACTACTAGATACATTACCATCCCATATTAAGGTTTCATACTCGCTTACTTCCTGCTTGATCGCTTCCAAATCAATCTGATTGATATCTTCGACTACCTTAACATAACCAAAGAAACCAGAATCACTTGTTGAAAAGTCAAAATCCACAGTAGGTAATAAATAGATTTTATTATCCCCCTCTATCGTGTTAAGAATCGTATTATATAGTGGAAATAACAGTTCTTTATTCTGCTCAGTAATTACCTTGGCATGAATAATCCACTCTGTTTCAAGACCTGCCTCCAATACAATGACTGCCGGTGCAAATCCTGTTTCATTCATAGTAATCGTTACATATTGAACTCCATCCTTAATTTCAGCAACCGCTACCTCTTTCGTTGGAATTTCATAATTTGCAGGTTCTTGTACTATAATCTCGTCGAACGGATTTCCATTCCAGTTACTTATGTCACCACTATCCGATTCCGTATTCTGTGGTGGTGCGGTTTCCCCCTCAGCAAGAACCGTAATTGTGCTTCGAATCATCCCCATCCAACAAGTATAGGAATATACTCCTGGCTCGCTCGGTGTAAATGTAATGATATTGTCACCAAGCTCAAATTTTTTCTCTATCCCATATTCCCGAATAAATATTCGATTATTGCAACCATTGATTGTTCCCTGTTCGGCATTTATTGTCCACTGAACTGGAATTCCAGCTTGTACAGTTATAGGTTCATAACGCCCAGAAGAAAGAGAGGTTGTAACATACTGTACCCCATCAATGATCTTTGCTTGATTAGCACCACCACCTGCTCCAGATACCGAAGGTATAACAAATCCGGATAAACTCAATCCATTTCCAAACATCGATATACCAAGCACCACCACAAGAACCGCACCGACTGTCATTACTTTGCTGGTGAATTTCTTACTTAAGAGGGAGCTTAGTGCTCCAAGCCCAAACATCAATGGAACTGTTCCTAGACTAAATAAAAACATGGAGACAGCACCCTCAAATATACTTCCTGTCGATAAGGCATAAAGCTGCATCGCCTGTAATGGTCCGCAAGGCATCAATCCATTTAGTAAGCCAACATATAACGGACTATTATTATTTATCTTCTCTTCATGAACTCTTCGAGCGATAATTTTGGGCATACGTATATTAAACTTTCTAAGCCAAGGAAAGATATTTAACATATTTAAGCCCATGATTACCATGAATATTCCAGCTGCAATCTGAACAATTCCTTTCGCGTTACCAGAAAAGCTCACTACAGAACCTAACGCACCAACGATACCACCGATTACTGTATAGGAGATTACCCTACCGGCATTGTATAGAAAACTAGGTCTTAGGTTAATTAGTTTGCCCCTCTCTACGTCAGGCTTCACTGACCTAGGTATGCACTGAGAGAGATTAATTCCCCCACACATAGCAACACAATGAACAGATGTCAATAACCCAATTAGAAATAACATTCCATAACCCATGCCTTCTTCCGCCTGAGGAAATACATTAAAGACATTCGTTAACCCAAAGTATTGCATCAACCGATATAATGCAAATAGAATTACCGCGACTCCGATGATCTTAAGAAGCTTCGAATCGTTCTTACTCTTCTCCCCCTCAATAACACTATAATCCAATTCTTCAATCATGTTTTTCATGTCGTCTAAGGATATAATGTCTGCATCGAACGTAATATCAGCTGTCTCTTTTGTGTAACTCACTAAAACCTCTAAAACGCCGGCAGCATTCTGAAGTCTTTTCTGTATCCTGGCTTCACAGCTGACACACGTCATTCCACCAATCTTTAGACTTTTTTGTTTCACATTCACACTCATTAATACCTCCACTTATCCCCATCAAGACTTAAGATTTCATTCCATACTAAGCCTCGTTACGTAACAGTACATGCTCATAACACCGAGATGACTGCATCTAGCTCAGATTCTGCATACTATGCTTCATTTTTACCACATTAATATGTAGTT
>JAEWSH010000080.1 GCA_023398375.1 Bacillota bacterium
AAGAACCGCGCTGCTCGTGGGTATCTGTTCGGCTGTCAGCCTGACTTATACTCCGCAACTTTTCGCCGCATCGGTCGATGCAATAGATGCTGTGCAGCAAGCAAAAAAAATCACAGGTACTGTAACGGATGCAATGGGACCGGTCATCGGTGCCAATGTATTGGAGAAAGGAACCACAAATGGTGTCATTACCGACATTGACGGTAATTTCACATTGAATGTTCAGCCGGGAGCCACGATTGTAGTGTCTTTTATCGGTTATCAGCCGCAAGAAATCGTGGTAGGTAACCAGACTAGTTTCAAGATTCAGCTAAAGGAAGATACGGAATTGTTGGATGAAGTAGTCGTAGTGGGTTACGGTGTACAGAAGAAGAAACTGGTAACGGGGGCTACTGTACAAGTGAAAGGCGAAGATATTGCTAAATTGAATACAACAAGTGCTTTGGGCGCCTTGCAAAGCCAGACACCGGGTGTGAATATTACTTCCAACAATGGTCAGCCGGGTGAAGGTTTTAAGGTAAATATCCGTGGTTTGGGTACTATCGGTGATTCTGCTCCCCTTTATGTAATTGATGGTGTGGCAGGTGGTGATATCAATACTTTGAATCCAGCTGATATTGAGAGTGTAGATGTCTTGAAAGATGCTGCTTCGGCTGCTATCTATGGTTCTCGTGCCGCCAATGGTGTAATTCTGGTTACTACCAAACAAGGTAGGATGGGTAAACTTGAAATCTCCTATGATGGTTATGTAGGTTGGCAGAATGTTTATAAAATGCCTGATTTGTTGAATGCACGGGAGTATATGGCAATGCAGGATGAAATCTTGTTTAATGAAGGTCAGGCAATGAATAATTGGGAGTCCCTTCTTGGTTCCAGAGTATATGGTATGGTACAAGACGGTTGGAAAGGGACTGATTGGTTTGATGCTATCCGTGAAAAGGATGCCCTTACGCAGAACCATGCAATCAACTTGACGGGTGGTAATGAAATGTCTAAGTTTTCAATGGGTTTCTCATATACTAATCAAGATGGTATTCTCGGCAAACCTTTTGCTTCAAGTTACGACCGTTATACAGCGCGTATTAATTCAGATCACGTGTTATTGAAAGGCAAGGATTTTGATATCATCAAAATAGGTGAAAATCTGAATTTTTCCTATAGTACCAAAAATGGTGTAGGACAAGGCAACCAATATTGGAATGATGTTTATTTGGCACTGAGTGCATGTCCTTTGCTGCCGATGTATGATGCGGAAGGCAATTTGTACGATCAGGCAGATAAAACGGCTGACGGTTGGAATCTGCAAGGGTCTATTGGTAATCCGGTTATTGATTTGGTCGCTAATCGTGGTCAGAATCTGAACCGTAATTATAATCTGAATGCTACAGCATATTTGGAGATTCAACCTATCAAAGGATTAAAATACCGTGGTCAATTCAGTTACCGCATGAGTTCTAGTAGTTACCGTTCTTTTACGACTCCATACAATGCTAGTACCACAGCTGCCAACAGTTCTTATTCTGTTACGCAAAATGCAAGTTTGGGACACAACATCTCACTGGAAAATGTTATTTCTTATGTGTTGCCGAAATTGGGCGGACACTCTATTGATGCCCTGATCGGACAGTCTTTTGAAAAGACAGCTGTAGGTGAAACAATAGAAGTGAAGAACTCGGTTAATGAAGGTTCACAACTTCCTACCTTGAATGGGCAGTTTGACCATGCCTGGATTACTAATACGGCCAATGTAAACTCTTCTTCTTTTAAGGGTGAACCATGGGGAGACTGGGCAATGGCTTCATTCTTCGGTCGTGTCAACTGGAACTATAATGAAAAATATATGGCAACAGCCATTATCCGCGCCGACGGTTCTTCCAATTTTGCCCGTGGTAACCGTTGGGGATATTTTCCTTCTGTTTCTGCCGGTTGGGTTATCAGTAATGAAAACTGGATGGAATCTACTAAAGGCTGGATGGACTTTTTGAAGATTCGTGCCAGTTGGGGACAGAATGGTAATCAGTCCATTAGTAATTTCCAATATGTTTCTTCCGTAGCCTTCGATAAATATAATGTATATAATTTTGGCTCCACTTCATTAGGTACCACTGACTCCAAGGCTACCGGTGGTTATGCCAAGAATCTGCCTAATCCGGATGTAAGCTGGGAAACTTCAGAACAGTTGAATATTGGTTTGGATGCACGCTTCCTGAATAATCGTTTAGGCTTTGCATTTGATTGGTATAAGAAAACTACAAAGGATTGGCTGATTACAGCTCCTATCGTGGCTACTGCCGGTACAGGTGCTCCTGTTATCAATGGTGGCGATGTTGAAAACAAAGGTTTTGAAATAGCTTTGAATTGGAATGATAATATTGGTAAGGACTTCCGCTATGGTGTAAACGTTAATTTCTCACATAATAAAAACGAGGTTACCCGTATTGCCAATACAGAAGGTATTATTCATGGTTCGGCAAATGTGTTGTCACAAGGTACCAATGAGATGTATCGCGCTCAGGTAGGTTATCCTATCGGTTATTTCTATGGTTACCAGTCTTCTGGTGTATTCCAGAATCAGGCAGAAATAGATGCTTGGAAGGCTGCCGGTAACGGTACTTTGCAAGGTACTCCACAGCCGGGGGATTTGATTTTTACCGATCGCAATCATGACGGTGCCATCAATGAAGAGGATAAGACAATGATCGGTGACCCGAATCCTGATTACCGTCTTGGATTCAGTATCAACTTGGCATATAAAGGATTTGATTTTTCTGTTACTGCCAATGGTGCATTTGGGCAACAGATAGCAAAGTCTTATCGTCGTTTTGCCGATTCAAGATACAATAATTATACTACGGACGTATTTAAACGTTGGCATGGTGAAGGAACTTCTAATAGTTATCCTCGTTTGACAGACGGTTCGAATGTAAATTTCAAAGAGATTTCCGATATTTATATTGAAGATGCTGATTTCTTGAGAATCCAGAATATCACTTTGGGCTATGACTTCAAGAAGTTATTTCCGAAGATGCCTTTGCAGCAGGCACGTCTCTATGTACAGGTTCAGAATTTATATACCTTTACCGGTTACAGCGGTTTGGATCCGGAAGTCGGGTATGGATATGAAACAAATGGTACTGCAAATTCTTGGGTAACCGGCATTGACCTGGGTTCTTATCCTCAACCGAGAACAGTATTGGTTGGTGCTAATATTAAATTCTAATACATTATAGCAATATGAAAAAATATATATACATAGCAGCTATCGCACTTGCAGCCGTCACCCTGACCGGTTGTGAAGATCTTCTTGATAGCGAGAATTTTATTGAATCAAATACCGGTAACTTCCCGGCTTCACCGGCAGATGCGGAGAAGCAACTAACTGCAGTATATGCTACTCTGAATCAGGCTATGGCTACTCCTACTGCCAATTATTTCTATGTGTCGGAGGTTGCATGCGACGACCGCTTTGGCGGTGGCGGCGAAAACGACTTTGAGTCAATGGCCGACGGGCATTTGATGAAGGCTACCGATGTTCAGTTTGACTCTTTCTGGAAGTTCCGTTACAATGGAATTTTTCGTGCAAATTGTGCCATTGAAGGCTTGATTGCGCAGGAGTCGGCATTCACAGATAAGGAAGCCCATGGGCAATACTTGGGTGAAGCCTATTATTTACGCGCTTATTTTTATAACGAACTGGTTGAAATGTTTGGCGCTGTACCTTTGATTACTTCTACGGCTCAAGAAACCAACATCCCGAGAACTCCCGTAGATGAAGTCTATGCACAAATTGCTGCCGATTTGAAAAATGCCATTGAGTTGATGTCCGGCAAGAAGTATAACCAGTATGTGGAAATCGGACATGCAACCAAGTGGGCTGCCGAGGCTTTGATGGCGCGTGTGTATTTATTCTATACAGGTTTTTATGGTAAAGATTCTCTTCCATTGGTTACGGCAGATGGTGTGGGAAGTATTTCTAAATCTGAAGTTGTTGCTTGGATTGATGATTGCGTGGCCAATTCCGGACATTCTCTTGTCAATGATTACCGCAATTTGTGGCCCTATACCAATGAGTTTACTGTAGGTGACTATGAATACACCAAGAATGCCACTGATGTAAATGGAAATGCTTTACGATGGGCCGAAAATGGTAATGAGGAAACTGTATTTGCTGTGAAGTTCTGCAACTATGCGGGCTGGGAATCTGATGGACAAATGGGATTTACCAATCAGTTTATTCTTTATTTTGGTCTTCGTGCTGATAATGGTGGTGAAAGTACATTCCCCTTCGGACAAGGCTGGGGACAAGGTCCTGTTGCAGCTACTATTTGGGACGAATGGCAGGCATCCGAACCGGATGATATGCGTATGCGTGCTTCCATCTTGAATGTGAATGAGGAGTTACCGAATTATGTATTCGGTGCCGACAAGCAAATGGAAGAATGTGGTTTGTGGAGCAAAAAGATGGCACCGATTTTGGCTAAGAAGCCTATCGAGTCCGGTAAGGTTTCTGCATGGAATAAATCCTTGTTCTGGGTAGCTTATGATGCTTTTGATAAAGCTAATAACGGTGATGAAATGCAGGGAGCACATTTCCAGGATTTGATTACCATGCGTTATGCCGATGTACTGTTGATGCAATCCGAGTTGAAGGAAGATGCTGCCGGCATCAATCAAGTGCGTGCACGTGCAGGCTTGGCTCCTATTCCGGGTTATAGCCTTGAACTGTTGCAGCGCGAACGCCGCCACGAACTTTGTTTCGAAGGTCGTCGTTGGGCTGACATCCGTCGTTGGGGTATCGCAGAAGAAATGCTGGATAAAAAGAACGGCGTGACAATTTGGAACAAGGGAGTACAAACCGTAATGAGGGACGGTAAGTATAAGGAACGCTATAAAGCTACTAACGGCTTCTTCCCCATTCCGAAAGCTCAAGTTGACTTATCAGCAGGTTTGTTGGAACAGAATCCCGGTTGGGATGAAGCCAGTGCAAACTTTAGTGGATGGAATTTCTAATAATTAAAATTGAAATACAATGAAAAAGATAATGATATTTTCGCTGTTGGTAGCTTCTTTGTCGTTTGCAGCCTGCGACCCTATCGAGGACAGAGAAGAAATGACTGGCAGCATTACAGTAGACCAAATTCAGGCTACTGTAACCGTAGAACAGATTGACGGTCAGAATGTAAATAAGGTCTTTTTTGAGTGTAAAAGTCCTATCAGTTGTCAATGGACCAATGGAGTTGATACGAAAGCGGGGGCAAGCGGTGAAATGTTTCTGCTTTTATCAGGTGAAAATACTATCACTTTGAAGGGGTTGTGTGCCGACGGTTCTATTGTGGAAAAAAACTTTCCTATAAATGTGGATAAAATACATTATGCCATTGATCCGGCTTATGGTTTATTGTTTGGTTCCGGTGAAAAGGTTTGGAAATGGGCTGAAACCGATTGTTTAGGAAATGGTGGATGGCGTGCAGATCAGCAAGGTCCGGAATGGTGGAAATTATCTCCAACAGATGTTGAAGGACAAATGGCTACGGAAGGAGGTAACGCAACTATGAAGTTCTCTTTAATCGGGAAAAAGATAGAGTTTAGTAATGGTAAATCTGGTGTTATTAATTTTACTACAGGAGATGCTTGCTTTAATGGTTGGTATGGTACATTTACTTCTACTTGTGGAGTTTTGTGTGGTAAGGCATTTAATGATTGCTATATATCTGCAGGGACTATGATTACAAAATATCAACTCGTTTCATTAACCGAAGATAGATTAGTGTTAGGTTGGTGCGAAAATGAGACCAATGCGGAGTGGTCTGGAACTGGCTGGTGGTGGGTCTTTGAAGCCCAATAAAATGGAGCATGGGGTGTAAAGTGTACGACTTTACACCTCACATACAACTTTAAAATCTTAGATTATGAAACGAATTTATTTATTTTCAATCTCTTTGTTGGTATTGTTGTTGCTAAATACATTACCAATAAGGGCAGATGTATTGGGTCCTTATATAGCGGAAGGTAATACTCCTGATATTCGTGTAGGATATGGGCGTATTGTGTGTGTTATGCAGTCAACATTACCAGTAACTGGAAGTGTTACAATTCGTGATGAAAAAGGGATTCAATATGTACTAAAAGCTCATGAGCCAGGAAGTGCTCCTAATTGTTACTTTGTTGCTTATGGAACATATAGCGTTGTTGGAATGGAATCTGGTATCATGAATTCTAATTGGGGACAATTGAAGGTCGGTTCTACATTTACTGTTGCTAGCAGCACTGGGTATATTGGCCTTACTTATACCGGCCCAACTCCAAGTATTATTCAAGCACCAGGTAGTTATGATAATGCACCTCCTGCAAAAGATGGTTACGCAATAATGGAAGTTTATGGGATTGGGGCTAATGGCAGTGGTACATTGATAGATTCTGATGGGGAAAACTATTCCATATACAATTATACTGGCTATATAGGTGGTTCTCATTATTTTTATATTAAGCCAGGTACATATACTGTTAAAGCTATAGGTACTAGTGGTAATTATATTTATATAGACATTAATGGGATGAAGAAATATCTTTCAGAAGGTGCATCTTTTACTATTCTACATGTAGGAAGTAACATTTCAATTGTTTTTAGTACAAAGCCTATTTGAAATTATTTAAAATTCTAGGATATTTCAACTCAAAGCAGTTGTCGTTACCTCCCCGACTTCATTAGTCGCCCGTAACATCGGATAATTGTAAATGCATTAACCGAATAGTACAATTGTTTAATGGTTAAATCAGGAAAGGCGGGTCGTGAGATTCGCCTTTTTATATAAATATGTGAAATTTTCAATCAAAACAGTTATGAAACGAAGAAAGTGGAATTTGTTTTTTATAGTTGCTATCCCTTTAGTTTGCAGTTGCGGCACGAAGCAGCAGCAAGACACCGCTCAGTGTATCCCTGAAGAGGGTGTAAGAAAGACGATGAGATATTTGGTACCGGACGATTATATGGCAGATCCGGCTGTGCATGTCTTTAATGATCGGCTTTATATTTATCCTTCTCATGATTGGGAAAGTGGGATTGTTGAGAATGATAACGGTGACCATTTCAATATGAAGGATTATCATGTGTTTTCTACTACTGACGTGATGCGGGGGGAAATAAAAGACCATGGTGTGGTGCTTGAAGTGGAGGATATTCCTTGGGCAGGTCGACAGCTGTGGGATTGCGATGTGGTGGAAAAGGACGGAAAGTATTACATGTATTTCCCTTTGAAGGATAGGAATGATATTTTTCGCATAGGAGTGGCAGTGGGCGATTGCCCTGAGGGACCGTTTGTTCCTCAACCGGCACCTATCAAGGGCAGCTATAGCATCGACCCTGCTGTGCTTGATGATGGAAATGGCAATTATTACATGTATTTCGGCGGACTGTGGGGTGGCCAGTTGCAGCGCTACCGCGACAACAAGGCATTGGAGTGTGCCGCTTTCCCTGCTGATGATGAACCGGCGCTTCCTTCGCGCGTGGTGAAACTGAGTGAAGATATGCTGGAGTTTGCCGAAGCGCCTCGGGAGGTGATTGTGTTGGGCGAGGATGGTAAACCGTTGTCGGCCGGTGACAATATGCGTCGTTTCTTCGAGGCAAGCTGGATGCATAAGTACAACGGACGCTATTATTTTTCTTACTCTACCGGTGATACTCACCGCTTGTGCTATGCCATAGGCGATAATCCTTATGGCCCTTTCATCTATCAAGGAGTTATTCTTACTCCGGTAGTGGGATGGACTACGCATCATTCTATCGTAGAGTATAAGGGGAAATGGTATCTGTTCCATCACGATAGTGCTCCCAGCAATGGTAAGACTTGGCTTCGCAGCCTGAAAGTCTGTGAATTGGAATATGATTCCGAAGGACGTATCGTCACAATTGATGGAGGAGGACAATAGAAAGCTTTTTGGGGATGGCAGTATCCATAATTTTGTGTAAATAGAAACGGGATTCAGTTATAAGTTCTCTTATATCTGGATTCTGTTTTCAAAAATAAGCATAAATTGGTTCATAATCAATCCCCAGTTAGTAATCGGCAT
>JAEWSH010000031.1 GCA_023398375.1 Bacillota bacterium
AAATAGCACTATTTGCTTCCACTCTACCACACCTGCTCTGTAACCCTTTGTTCATCGGTGTTTGAGGTGCGGTGGAAGCAACAGAAAAAGGTGGAAGCAAATTTTGCTTCCACCTCTGTTTTTAGGGTTGACATGATGTTAACTTGTTGTAATATAATAAGTTAACATCATGTCGGCCATTTTGTTAATATCGTGTTAATGGCATATTAATATTGTGCAGACACGTTATTCATATCCTGAAAGTATGTTGCTTGGTTCATACATGCATGGCATTTCTTCAGTAAAAGCTTTGTGTTTCTTTTGTTTTGTCTTGATGTTGTGTAGTGCTTAACGGCCATCATCCGATCTGTTGACGGCCGTTAGGCGATTTGTTGACGGCCGTTGGCAGATTGCTTTACGGCCGTTAGGCGGTGAAAAGTTCTGTGGTTCAGTTGAATAAACATATGCATAGCATGCAGGAATGCCGTATGTGGAGTGTACAGATGCATTGTATGATGGTGCAAAGTAGCCAAAATCAAATGACTTTTTCGTATTGTGCAACTGCATGCAATCGTTTGCATTGTTTGCTCCCCACATTTTACACATTCTTTATACTTTACTAAATTAATAAAGCATATTTTTGTGGCGTCATGCTTTAGGTACTTGAAAGACATTAGAAAGCAAAAGTACGAAATTATTTTTACGAATAATATATATAGGTAATTAATATTGTTAACTTTAATTTATTAAATGCATGAAGCAAGTAAATCCTAGAATCTATCGAACGATTCTTACCCTAGTTTTAGGGCTGTTCTTGTCAGTTGGCGCTTATGCACAGAACATCACCGTGAAAGGTACTGTTACTGATGCGACAGGCGAACCGGTAATCGGTGCAAATGTCTTGGAAAAGGGTACAACTAATGGCGTTATCACCGACATTGATGGTAATTTTCAGTTGCAAACCTCTCGTGGTGCAATACTTCAGGTCTCTTTTGTCGGTTTCTTAACAGCTGAAGTAAAAGCAGCTCCTAATGTGAATGTTATTTTGCAAGAAGACTCCCAGTTACTTAGTGATGTTGTGGTAATTGGTTATGCTACAGGTAGTCAGCGAACTATCTCGGGTGCCGTTCAAAAAGTAGGCCGTGAAGAAATGAATGCAGGTGTAGTGGTTAATCCATTGGCTGCTATCAAGGGCAAAATAGCTGGTGTAAATATTCAAAAAACAGGTGGTGACCCTACAGCTGCCCCCGCTATTCGTGTTCGTGGTACTACTTCTCTGACCGGAGGCAATGACCCTTTGGTTATTATTGACGGTGTGTTTGGCGATTTGAACATGTTGAATGCCATTTCTCCTGCCGATATTGAGAATTTTACAGTATTGAAAGATGCTTCTGAAACAGCTCAGTATGGTTCACGTGGTGCATCAGGAGTAATTGTAGTTACTACTATCAAGGGCAAAAATGGTGTGAAGAGTTTGAGTTACGATGGAAGTTTCGGTATTGAAACTGTTTATAAGAATCTGGATATGTTGAGTGCGAGTCAATATAGAGCTGCTGCTCAAAATTTGGGTATCAGTATCCTGGATAAAGGGTATGATACGAATTTTATAGAAGAAATGCAACAGTCCGGTTATACTCAGAATCATCGTTTGTCTTTCTCAAATGGAAATGAGGATTCCAATTATCGCGCTTCTATTGGCGTTATTGACCAGAAAGGTATTATAAAGAACAATACGATGCGCAATTATACAGCAAAGATTGATGCAATGCAAAATATGTTCAATAATAAATTGAAATTAGAATTCGGCATGTTTGGTTCATTGAAAGAAAACAGATATGTGAATGACTATCAAAAAACATTTTATTCTGCTGCTTCTTATAACCCCACTTTCCCGAATGTGAAGAATCCTGAGACGGGAATGTGGGATGAAAATGCCAATGCTAATGAGGTGCATAATCCGCTAGGTCGTTTGGATATTGATGACCGCGAAACGAATGCATTTATTAATGCGAATGCACGCATTACTTATAGCATTACAGATGATTTGAAATTGAGTGCATTTGGTTCTTATACATACAATGTAAAGGAGAACAAGAAGTACATCCCTACTTCTATTAAAGCAGGGTTGAGTAATCGTGGTGAAGCTTATCGTGGTGACAATAAGTCGCAATCTATGTTGGCGAATATGATGTTGACCTATAAGAAGGCTTTTGGCAAGCATTACATCAATGCTTTAGCTTTGGCTGAAGTTCAAAGGGTAACTAACACAGGTTTTGGAGCTACAGTGAATGGATTTAGTTCTGATGATTTTTTATATAACAATTTGCAAGCAGGTGCAGTGTTAAAATGGGGTAATAACACTTCTTATTATAATAATCCGAGTTTGGCATCTTTCATGGGACGTGTTAATTATTCATATGCCGATAAATACATTGTAACTGTGAACGCCCGTACAGATGGTTCTTCTAAAGTTGGAGCAAACAACAAATGGGCTTTCTTCCCGTCAGCATCTTTGGCTTGGGTGCTTTCTGAAGAAGAATTTATGAAAGATATTGATATTATCAGCAATTTGAAGATTAGAGCTGGTTATGGTCTTGCTGGTAATCAGGATGCTATCAGTTCCTATATGTCTTTGCCTTTGATGAGTCCGAATGGTACAACTACAGTAAATGGCCTTCCTGTAGTAACTATGGGGGTGACCCGCAATTATAATCCGGATTTGAAATGGGAAGTTAAGAAAACTTTTGATGTTGGTTTTGACTTGGGAATGTTTGACGAACGTTTGACTTTGGGTTTTGATTATTATAATTCAAAGACAACCGACCTGCTTTACAATTATGATGTGAAGGTTCCTCCTTTTACCTATCCTACTTTGCTTGCCAATATGGGAGCTATGCGTAACACGGGTATTGAAATATCATTGGGTGGAACTCCTCTGAAAACCAAAGATATGGAGTTGAATATCAACGCTAACATAGCTTTCCAACAGAATAAGTTGCTCTCGTTGAATGGCACATATATGGGTGAAGCTATGACCGCCAAAGAATATATGAATTTGGGTGGCATGAATGGTGCTGGCTTCATTGGTGGCTACAATCAGATTATCTATCAGATGGTGGGGCAGCCGGTGGGTGTATTCTATTTACCTAAATGCGACGGTTTGGTCGATAATGGATTTGGTGACTATACTTACCACATCCAAGACATTGATGGTGTTGAAGGGGTTGACCTTGCAGATGGAAAAGATCGCTATATAGCAGGTCAGGCTATGCCTAAAGCTTTATTGGGTGCTAATGTTAGCTTCCGTTATAAACAATTTGATATTCAGGTGCAAATGAATGGTGCGTTCGGGCACAAAATATATAACGGTACCTCTTTATCCTACATGAATATGAATCAGTTCCCCACATACAACGTAATGCAAGGAGCTCCAGAGAAGAATATTAAAGACCAGACAGTGACAGACTATTGGTTGGAGAAAGGTGACTATTTGCATTTTGATTATGTGACATTGGGCTGGAATCTTAATACAAAGAACATGAAAGCTATCAAGTCCTTGCGTGTCACGTTCTCTGTAAATAATTTGGCTACAATTACCGGCTACTCAGGGCTTTCTCCTTTGATTAACAGTACTACCGTAGGTGGTGATTTGGGTGTTGATGACAAACGTTTCTATCCGTTGTCTCGTACTTACTCTTTAGGACTTAGTGTTAACTTTTAATTAGATGTATATTATGAAAAAAAATATATTATATAGCTTGTTGATTTCAACAGTGGCAACTGTCGGTTTGTCTTCTTGCGATGCTTTTTTGGAAGAGAATCCGAAAGATCAGATTACGGAGGAACAGGCATATCAAAATTCTACGCTACTCTATTTAAATACAGTAGCTTCGCTCTATACCCAAGTAGGTGCTAATGGTGGTGGATCGGGTTTACAAGGTACTGACCGTGGTCTTTATGACTTGAATACTTTTACTACCGATGAGGCTGTTCTCCCTACACGTGGTGGTGACTGGTATGATGGAGGGTTGTGGCAGGATGTATTCCTTCATAAATGGGGAACGAAGAACGACTTGGTAAAAGGTTCATGGGATTATCTTTATAGGGTAATTGCTCAAGCCAATAAATCATTGGATAAGTTGAATGAAATTTTGGCGAAAGACCCCGAAAATACATCTGTGCCCAAGTATATATCCGAGGTTCGCGCATTCCGTGCTTTGTATTACTATTATCTGTTGGATATGTTTGCTCGTGTGCCGTTGGTTACCTCTTCTACTACGGCAATGGCTGATGTCGAACAGTCTGAACGTTCCGTTGTATTCACATTTGTGAAAACAGAACTTGAGGAATCTGTAGCTGATTTGAGTGATGCTCATAGCAACTTGCCGGGTGAGTATTACGGTAGAATAACGAAACCGGTTGCTTACTTTCTATTGGCAAAATTGGCTTTGAATGCCGAAATTTATACAGACGATAATTGGACTGACGGTTCAAAGCCCGATGGGAAAACTATCAAGTTTACTGTGGATGGAGCAGAAAAAAATGCTTGGGAAGCTACAATTGCTTATGGTACTAAGATTAAAGAGTTGGGCTATCAGTTGGCCGATAACTTTGCTTCCAACTTCTCTACGAAAAATGAAACTTCAGTAGAGAACATTCTTACTATTCCCATGGATCCTAATTTGTATAAAAATGAGTTCTATAACTTGATCCGTTCCCGTCATTATAATCATGGTAATGCTTATGGACAGGGGGGATGGAATGGCTCTTCGGCTACCAAAGAAGCTCTCGATGCTTTTGGATATGGAACAAATGCAGTAGACCCACGTTTTGATGTTACCTATTATGCCGGTAAAGTAGAAGGACCGAAAGGTATTATTAAATTGGATGATGGAACAGATTTGGAGTATCTTCCTGCTGAAATTTCATTGGATATGTCTGGTAAGGCTTCTGAAAAAACTGCCGGTGCACGCATGAAAAAATACGAACTGGATGCAGCTGCAACCAATGATGGTAAATTGCAAACGAATGACATCGTTTTGTTCCGTTATGCTGATGTATTATTGATGATAAGTGAGGCAAAGGTAAGAAATGGCGAAAGTGGAAATGTTGAACTGAATGAAGTTCGTGCTCGCGCTGGAGCAAGTACAGATGTAGTAGCTAACCTTGAAACATTGTTGGCAGAGCGTCTGAGGGAATTTGCTTGGGAAGGTTTGCGCCGCCAAGATTTGGTACGCTTTGGTAAGTTTACACGTGCCTACACTGACAGACCTCAACTACAGGGTGAAGCTAACGGATATACTACCGTGTTTCCTATCCATGAAGATGTTTTAAGTCTGAATACTAAGTTGACTCAGAATTACGGTTACTAATGTTTAATGATTTAATACTTGATAAAATGAAAAAAGTATTTGAATATATAGCAACACTCTTATTGCTACTGGCAGTAGGGACAAGTTGTGAAGAAGGAAATGATAACTGGAAGGTGATTACGGCTGTTCCGACAGGATTGTATATTACGGGTGATGCTACAATTTATAGTGCGGCTGCCACTTCCTCTCAATTGACAACTCCAGCGTTTGACAATGCTCCGGAAGGAACTAATATTGTAGGAATCTATACATGGCTCAAATCATCAGGGAGTTTCACTATGTTGGAGGTGGATTCTGAAGGCAATGAAATCAATTATGGCAGTGGAGAATCTGTTGCTACGACTCCGGCTCCGACTTATAGATTGACCGTAGGTGGTAGCCCGTTCACGGTTGCGAAAGACGGATTATATTATGTAGCTTTTAATAAGGCTGATAATCAGCTCACGGTTATCCCTACTGATTTTGGTATTATTGGTGATGCAACTCCTCAGCAGTGGAATGATGAAACTGCTATGGCGGGTGCTTTGAATGAAGCTCAGGCTACTGTGGAGTATACTATAAAAGATGTAACACTGGATAAGAAAGAAATGAAGTTCCGTTACTTGCATAATTGGGGCGTGGATATTCCTTATCAAGGGGCAACAGTGAAGATGCACTCAAATATGGGAGCCGTCGCAAAAGGTGCTATTTCCGAGGCATTCAGTGAATGTAAAGGTGGAGGGGATAACTTTACTGTAGGTAAAGCTGGCATTTATGATGTTACATTGAAACTGGATTTACGCACCGGTGTTTTTTCTGCTCAGGCTATTTGTACGGCAGAAGACACTTCAAGTGCTACGTTACCCGAAAAGATGTTTGTTGTTGGTGCACCATGGGATTGGAAGTGGGAAAATGCACCGGAAATGATACCGGTACATAGTCACGATGGTATGTTCTGGGGAATCTATTATATTGAAGCAGGTCAAGGCGTTAAGTTCAATAATGAAATGAGCTGGGATACTGGTGACAACTTTGGAGCTGAAAACGAAGAACCCAAAGGGTATGGCGAATATCCGGCAGGTGGAGCTAATTTGGTAATCAGTACATCAGGTTATTATCAGATAGTAGTGATATGTACACTTTCTGCGGATAAGAAGAGCATAAACAGAAAGATTGTTCTTTCTGAACCGGAGCCTTACTTGATTGGTGATGCAGCAGCTGGTGGATGGGATGCTCAGTTGGCAGATGTTGATAAATTCAAATTGAATGCAGAAGGTGAGTATGTGTCTCCGGTATGCAAAGAAGGGAATTTGCGTATGTGTGTAAAATTGGAGAACTGCGATTGGTGGCAAACTGAATTTAATGTTTTTGATGGCAAGATTCTATTCCGCGGTAAAGGCAATGATCAGGATGCCGTTAAGGTAGCTGCCGGACAAACAGTGAAGTTAAACTTCAAGGACAATACCGGGAGTATTCAGTAAGAACAATGTGCTGAAAGAATATAAAGTATTATAATGAAAAGGGCTGCAGGTGAAGTGCGCCCCAAAAGTTGGACAGGTTAAACATTAACCGGTTATAGAAAGAGTTCGGTATTGTACCGGACTCTTTCCATTTAACCGGGACTTTATTCTTTTATAAGTATGTTCTTTTATTTCTTTTATATTATCGGTATCTGTCATTAGCTTCGCTCAAAACCTCTTCTGATTATTTCATCAAGGTATAGTCAGAGCGTAGCGAAGAATCTACTTTCTTTATGAATACGCAGAGAAGAGATTCTTCGCTACGCTGAATACGGATAGTATAAGCTAATTATGGCGACATACTTGGTTTATAATCAGTACTTATAAGAAAACTTGAGAGATAATTGCATTGTTTGTGATGCAGTATTTGCTCAAGATTCAGCTCAGCCCCGACAAAAAGTTGAGCGCACTTTTACCCTCATGCCCTCATAATGTGCTGCATCCCTTTGTCCATCGGGCATACAGCTATGAGGGTAACCATGAGGGCAGCATGAGGGTAAGGCGTTACTCTCATAGCGTATCGTCCGCTCGCTTCGTGGCATCCGGGAAAAACAATGGCAAGAAAGATGTATACCCCTTTGCTTTCTATGCTGAATCACAGAGGTTTGTCGTGTTGAAGCACCTTGTCTGTCAACGGCTCACTATGGTGGGCTTTCTTGTTCATATGGGCAGGGCTGACGCATTAAAAATATTTCATTGATAAAAGTTCACAAAGAAGTTCATCATCCCATCCAGCAGCCTTTCTTTTTCCTTTCACGCTTCCCTTTCTTTCATTTTTCTTAATGACCATCAGTGCTATTTTATTCATAAGTGAAACATTCTGTGCCGCATTGCCCGTTTTTCTGCCTGCGTCTTCATTAAAGGAGACATCCAATTGCCAATGTAGATTGTTCTCAATAGCCCAATGTGCCCGTATGGCTTCTGCTATTCTTTGAGGCTCAAGTCCCAATGAAGTGATATAGAACCTATGGTTTACAGTCGTCTCGCCTGTCGTCCTGATGGTTCTTTGCGAGGAGATTCTCACAACTGCCTTCAATCCCTTCCAATCCTTTAACATCCCGGTTAACGCCTGGCAACTGTACACAAGACACTCACGGCGTTCGTGTCTGCCATGAGCCTCTTCCTCCGTTATGTATTTGCCGTATCTGGTGGCATAATAAGCCTTGTTGACATCTATATTCTTCTTGTCCAAATCATCGAACCATCCTTTGACTGTATTATAAAGATTCCGATGGTTTTCTTTAAGAGCCAGGACATAATCCGCCCCACACTCTATTATCTTTTTGGCAATATCCGTTTGACAGCCCATTGCATCAATGGTTACAAGGCATCCGGTTAAGTCCAATGCTTCCAGCAACAAGGGGATAGCCACAATCTCGTTATGTTTCTCATTGACTTTCAGTTGTCCAAGGCTGATTCCATTAGCTGTAGCCCAGGCACTGACCATATGGAGCTTAAATCCGGGATTCCCGGCGGGGTGGGAAGAGGTACACTTGCTGGCACCACGGATGGTCTTGCCGTCAATGGCCACGACACCCTCATATTTCTCACAAATCTCAAACATCCAGTGCCGGAAAATACGTTCGAAATACTCAGGGTTCAGAGCGCTGAAAAAGCGGTTGAAGGTATCATGGCTGGGGATGGATTCCAATCCGGGAAGACGCTCGCGGAAAAAGTCAATCTTGGCATTGCCGAAATCCTCTATCTCATACCAGGACTCCGCGCCACATATGACAGCAGCCATGGCGATATAAACGATGGCATCGGCAGAATGTACACGTTTTCTGTCAATACGAGGGTCATTGATTTGTTTACAGATACTAAATATTGCCATTGTTCTTGTCAACTTATGTTTCTTAATTGCTTATAAAGATAAGGATTTTAGATGATGTATGAAAGCGTTTTGTCTATTAGTTATCAAGCATATAAAGTATGCTTTTAATAGAATTATAATAGTTACTATGTTTGTAAATGCTGAAAATATTCGCTTGTCGGGACGGGTGGTCCCGCCCCTTGCCGCTGGGCGCTCCCCGACCAATGAATTTTAGATAAAGTAAAATAGGCGCAATAATTGAATTACTAAATTTGTAATTGACAAGATTCAATATTCAGTAATTAAAACTATTACACCTATGGTGCAAAGAAAAGAATTAAATTTTGAAGGTCAAAATATCTATATAGGTATTGACGTTCATTTGAAGACTTGGCATGTGTCAATCCTCACCGAATCCGGTTGCTTGAAAAAGCACAGCCAGCAGTCTTCCGCCCAAGCGCTCTTTGAACATTTGAAGAAACATTATCCCAACGGTAATTATCTGTCCGCTTATGAGGCCGGTTTCAGTGGCTTCTCCACTTATTATTCATTGTTGGATTTTGGTATAGAATGTCTTCCGGTTCATGCTGCCGATATTCCGACGGGACAATACGAATCCGTGATGAAAACAGATGCCATTGACTCCACCAAAATAGCGAGGGCTTTGAAGTCCGGTCTGCTTCGGGGTATTTACATCCCTAAGAAAGAGGTTCTTGATGACCGTAACGTCATGCGTTTGCGTATAACTTTGAAACGGCAACTTTCCGGTTACAAGTCACGAGTGAAGCACCTGCTTTATAATAACGGAGTTATTTATCCTGAATGTTTTCAAAACTCAAAGTCTCATTGGTCGAAACGCTATCTTAAATGGGTACATGAAGATGTACAACTGTTATCAGAAAGTCGAAATTCACTGGATCTGTTGTTGAGACAAGTGGAGTTGTTTCGTAAGAGTCTCCTTGAGATTACCCGTCTGGTACGTACGTTATCCCGTAACGGGCGTTATGGGGAAGCATACGAGAACATCGTCTCCATTCCCGGTATTGGTATGATTACAGGCATGTGCCTTTTGACAGAGATAGGTGACATTCACCGCTTCCGTAATGAAAGACAATTCGCCTCCTATCTGGGACTGGTACCTACAAGCCATAGCAGCGGTGAAAAGACAAGTCACGGCGAGATGACGTTCAGAGGAAATAAGCGGCTTGGCCCTTTACTGGTGGAGAGCGCCTTGGTAGCCATACGGCAAGACAGGGCATTGGCCGCTGCCTACGGAGAGTATTGCAAGCGTATGTTGCCGCAAGAGGCGATAATCCGCATAACCCGTAAATTGTCAAACAGAATACTGATTATACTCAAAAGTGGAAAAAAGTATGAGCATGACAGATGTTACTGACAGAAAATATAAAAGAGCCCTTCAGGCAAATTTCAACCGGGACGACTCCTGCATAAATTATGATGAACCTTCAAGGTTGCATCTCTAAATAGATTGTTGCGTCCTACCTATTATTCTGAAGAAGTAAATTGTTGGCTGCATACATTGTGGTACAACTTATAGAAGTTTGTCTAATAGGGCTTTTATTTAATTTTAAACGACACAAGGCTTACGGCTTTGGGTTAGTTCATAGGTTGTGGCTTTAGTCGCAATCGGGATGAATATTGTTTCTTTTTGTGAACTCAAAAAACGTAAGTGATTGATTTATAAAGTTAATAACAAATAAAAAGGTATTCAATTATTAGGAATACAACATAGAAAATATTTATGGTAAAAACTATAATGCGTCAGCCCTGTAGGCGTTTTTATCAAAGGAAAACGGTGCTGAAGCATAAGGATGCTTGCCTTGACGATGATGAACGCCAAGGGAGAGCAACCTCGCAACCATATTGAAGTTCCGCAAGTTGATTTGGTTCTGTTGTCATATCCGTGTTTCTTGATTCGTAATCCTTATCGTTTATTCTACAATCGGTCAAGCTAAACCGAGGAAAACCACGGCTCTTTCATTTAAGGGAGTCAGAAGGAGTTATCGGGAGTTAAAGGGAGTTGGAAGCCGGTAGTATCGTTATATATCAACAAGAGTATCGGCCTTTAACTCCCGATAACTCCTTCTAGCTCCCGACAACTCCTCTAAATGAAAGAGCCGTGGAGGAAAACTTGAAAAATCAGCAGCAATGCGCCTCTCTACAAGAACTTTTGCTATCTTTGTGTCGTTGATGCCAAAAGTGGCTGATTGAATAGAAAAAACAACAGGAGGACAGCAGATGGACCCATTGAAATACATAGTACCCGGCAGAAAGAGACTTCCCTACGGCATGATGAACTTCGCGGATATCCGCCAAGACAATTATTATTATGTGGACAAGACCCGCTTCAT
>JAEWSH010000104.1 GCA_023398375.1 Bacillota bacterium
CGATTTCCTCGCGTTTCAGGCTCCCGCCCTTTTGGGAAAGGCCGGAGAGGGCGTCATATTCCGCCAGAATACCAATCACGGGACGGCCCGAGCCGAAACTCGCAGAAAAGGCCGTGGGGATGTTGCAAATTCCCCTCTCCACTGTAAAACCCTCGTTTTTCAAAATCTCCCAATACAGCGCGGCGGATCGCTCCTCCTGTAAGGACAGCTCCGCGTATTCCCAGATTGAATCCGCCGTCCGGGTAATCAGGTCCGTCTTTTCCTCAATGGCGGCTATCGCCGCCAGCTTCTCGTTGGTCATTGTCTTGCTCCCCTTTTCTTTGGTTCCGCCACAGCCTTTATCTGCCGGGGCTGATGTCCGTGCAGGCATCGCCGCACAAACGCGTCGGGCCCCCATGATAAAACGGGGACACATCCCGCCGAACAAATTTTCTGGGCCACCATATATGAAATTGCCGATTTTATTTTACCGCTCATTCAGCCGCCCTGCAAGAGCGGTCTTTTAATTTTTGCCAGTCATCCTCCGGACTGTGGGCATGTGGTGCACTCCGGGTTCTGCGCGCTTGTATGGTCGATGTTTTTTTATATAAATCCGGAACTTCTTTCCAGCGCCCACGTCTATCTTCTGTAAAGGCGGATCGACCGGTTGGATCGTTCCGCGGAGAAAACAGAAAAAGGAGGATCATTATGAATCTAAAACAAAGATACCTGTCTCTGGCGCTAGGTCTTCTGCTGGCAATCAGTCTGTGCGTTCCCTCGCTGGCGGCAGATGCCCCCATGGATCAGGAGCTGACGGATGTGACGCTGGCTGTAAAAAAGGCGGTGGATGTCTCCGGCAACTATACCAAATTTAATGGGACGGTGCAGGACATGGGCGTACTGCGTTACTGGTCCCTGAGCTGGTCCGACGACGAGGGAGGAAGTCTCAACATTCTGGCCTCCGCTGCGGGCAAGATCATGCAGTACAGCGTCAATCAGGGTGGCGTCATGCCGCTGACCTCCGGGGGATACACCCCCGCGCTCGCCAAGGTCACGGCAGCGCAGGCGGCCAAGACCGCCGGTGCATTTTTGGACAGAGTCCTGTCCAGCGGCGAGACGGCGGCGCTGACGGCGGACAGCAACACCTCCCCTCTGCGCGATTCCGGCGGAGATTATTCGCTCTCCGCCCAACTGAAGCTCAACGGCGTACTCTCCCCCATCCATGTGCAAATTCAGGTGGACGCCACGGACGGCGCCGTGACCTATTTCAGTCGTGACGACGTCTATGAAGCGCTCGTCGGCACACTGCCGACCGCCTCCCCGAAGGTGACCGCCGCTGCCGCCACTTCTTCCCTGTCCTCCGCCGTGAAGCTGGAGCTTCAGTACGTAGATGCCGATGAAGGCGCTGCCGCCGTACTGCGCTACGTACCCCTCTCCGGCGGAGACCTCTATGTGGATGCCCAAACCGGTACGGTGGTAGATCTGACCAGTGTGTGGGACGGTCTGAACGCCGCGGAGGGGGGCAGTGGAAACGGCATTCTCAATACCACCGCTGCCCGCAAGGACAGCAATGGCGACGGCGGGTTAAGCGACGCCGAGCAGTCTGCCATTCAAAAGCTCCAAGGCGTGCTCTCCAAGGATACGCTGGACGCCACCGTCCGCAAGATGACGGCGCTGGGGCTGAGCTCCTACACCCTCTCCTCCGCCAGTTACAGTCAGGACCCGGACACGGGCGACGCAGTCTGCACTCTCTGGTACAGGCGCACGCTGGCGTTTAGCGAATTAAAGGACGTGAGCGAGGCCGACTACCGCAAAGGCAGTTATGTGCAGTTTAAGTCCCTGACGGTCGACGCCAAAACCGCCGCTCTGCTCAGCGGCTGGGGCTACCGCCCCTCTTACATGAAAGACGCGCATGCCGACCGCGCTCAGCTCCAGAACACGTCGGATGCATTCTTAAAGCTGTATTGTCCGGATCACGTCTCCCACGTGGCCCTGTACGGGGGCGAGGGCGGCGAGTTCCGGTACGACCGGCAGGAAAACGGATATTTCTACCACAACAACGGAGTAGACATCACCGTCGATCCCGGAGACGGCTCCGTCATGTGCTTCAACAGCAGCTGGGACAACGATCTGAAATTCCAGTCCGCCGACGGTGCGGTGGCTGAAAAGGCGGCTCTGGCCACCTACTGCGGCGCTTATGCCGCCAGACTCCAATACATTGCCTATCCGGTGTCCGTGGACACCTCCATCCCGGTTTGGAAGATCTATGCCAACGCCTGCGGCACCGTTTGCTACCGCTATGTGCTGGGCTATACCTACGAGGCGGACGGCAAGAATATCCTTGGCGTGGACGCCAAGACCGGCAAGCTGGTGCGGGCGGAGCCGGAGGGCGTCTCCGCATACTCCGACATTGCCTCCAGTTATGCCAGAACTCAGATTCAGGCGTTAGCAGACGCCGGTATCCGGTTCAGCGGCAGCAGCAAATTCCAGCCCACCGCGAAGCTGACCCAGCAGGATTTGCTGGTCCTGCTGCTCAACTCCTGTGGATACAGTTTCGACACGGAGGACCTCGCCGACGGCGCGCTGGATCAGCTCTATGAGGCTGCGTGGAACGAGGGCTTTCTGGCCCGGGGCACACAAAGTCCGGAGCAGACCGTGACGCGGCTGGAGCTGGTAAAGATTCTTGTGAGTGCTTCACCCTACTCTCAGGCGGCACAGCTCAAGGGCATCTTCGTCACCTCCTTCCGGGACACCTCTCAGGTCCCTTCGGATGACCTCGGCTATTTGGCCATCGCGCAGGGGTTGGGCATCGTCAGTGGCAAAAACGGGAAATTTTATCCCACCCGGACGGCCACGCGGCAGGAGGCCGCAATGATCCTGTACAATTACATGAACCGCTGAACCTTCCCCCTTTCGCGCCGGGCCGGAGCAAGCTTTAAGGCACGGCGGCACTCTCTGCATTTTAAAGCAGCTCTTGCTGTCCCGGCCGAAAAAATCTCCGGAGATGTCAAACGTAATATGCCCCCCTGTGAGAGGCAGCAAAAAGCTGCCTTTCGCAGGGGGAGTTGTATTATGGGGAACAGGCAAAAAAATGAGGTCAGCTGAGAGAGTATCTCTGATATACCGGATTGTCAATGGAGAAATCTGTATCAACGAAGCAGGCAGGATAGTTGGCGCAGGTAGTCTGATGGATATCTGTCAGAATTATAAGGTACGAGATGTACATGAAGTGCAGCAAAATTCTGGAATCTTAACGCCGTTTGAAAAGCATGGTTTTTATCTAAGCCGCATAAAAAGCGGCCGGCAGTCTGCACTGCCGGCCGGGAGAATTCATAATTTTTCACTATCCTCTGACGGGATGCAATTTGGAAGACACCCCCTGTTGGTTTACAGCACCTTGCTCAAAAAATCCTGAAGCCGGGGATTGTCAGGATGGTTGAACATTTCGTCGGGGCTGCCCTGCTCCAGCAGCCTGCCGTCCGCCATAAACAGCACCCGGTTACCCACCTCCCGGGCAAAACCCATCTCATGAGTGACGACCACCATGGTCATGCCCTCCCGGGCCCGCCCCTTCATCACGTCCAGCCCCTCGCCCACCATCTCAGGATCCAATGCGGAGGTGGGTTCATCGAACAGCATGACCTGCGGCTCCATGGCAAGGGCCCGGACGATGGCGACCCGCTGCTTCTGCCCGCCGGAGAGCTGGATGGGGTAAGCCCCCGCCCGGTCCTTCAGTCCGACGCGTTCCAGCAGGGCCAATGCCTTTTCCTCGGCCGCGGCCTTATTCATATGCCGGACCTTGATGGGGGCCAGCGTCATATTATCCAGAATCGTCTTATGGGGAAACAGGTTGAAGTGCTGAAACACCATGCCCATCTTCTGACGGTGCTGGTCAATGTTCAGCTTCACGGTCTTTCCGTCCTCGGTCTTCATTTTGGGTTTGGTGATATCCACACCGTCAAAGACGATGGAACCCTCCGTGGGCTCCTCCAGGAGGTTCAGGCTGCGGAGGAACGTGGATTTTCCGGAACCGGAGGGGCCGATGACCACCATCACGTCACCCCGGTTGATGTTCACCGACACGTTGTCCAGCGCCTTGATTGCGCCTCTGTTGTAGTATTTTTTCAGTCCGGTGACCCGGATCAGACTACCGCCTGTCGCCACGGCTCATCCTCCTTTCGAAGTATGCAATGATCTTGCTGGTGGGGAAGGTCAGGCAGAAATACATGACCGTCGCAACAATCAGCGGCTCCGCCATAATGTACAGCGCGCCCTTCGCGGCATTGACGGCAAACATAATGTCCTGCACGCCGATGGTATAGGTAATGGCGGATTCCTTGATAATGGTGACAAATTCGTTGGCGATGGCGGGCAGCGTATTCTTGATGGCCTGGGGCAGCACGACGTAGCGCATATTCTGCCCCTGCGTCAGTCCCAAAGAGCGCGCCGCCTCGGTCTGGCCTCCGTCGATGGACTGGATGCCGGCGCGAATGATCTCGGAGAGGTATGCGCCGGAATTCAGCGCCAGCGCCACCACGCCGGGAATAAACCGCTCCAGACGGATGAAGCCCAGTACCGTCACTTTCGGCAGATCAATCACAGACTTATCAAACAGCAGATAAAATACCAGCCACAGCTGCACCAGCATAGGCGTGGCACGGAAGACCTCCACATAGACGGTGGCAATAAAGCTGACGGGGTTGAACCGGCTCAGTGCAAACAGAAATCCCTGCTCCCGCAGATGGTCTTTCTCGTCCACGGCCAGGAAACGGAATGGTCTGAGGTTGGACAGGCGCATGATCGCCAGCAACATCGCAAGGAAAAAGCCGAGCAGCACCGTCAGCGCAGAGAGGAGGATGGTAATCACCATGCCCTGCTTAAAGAG
>JAEWSH010000033.1 GCA_023398375.1 Bacillota bacterium
GTTCACTGATAACCCCGAAATCAATCTTACCTTCATACAGATACTCTAACGTCTCAGGTGTCGGGCCATTCGTTACAATCACCTTGATTTTTGGATACTTCTGGTGAAACTTATCTAGGTAAGGAAGCAGATAGTATTTTAATGTCATATCAGAAGCGCCGATACGTATCTCTCCAGAGTCCATAAGAAGCATTCGGCTTAGTCGGTCCTCTCCTTGTAGTATCACTTCATACCCTTTCTTAACAAAAGAAAATAGGGTCTCTCCTTCTTTCGTAAGTGTCACTCCTTTGGCTAACCGATGAAAGAGTCTGCACGAAAGATTTGATTCCAATTGCTTAATCGCCTGACTAACTGCAGGTTGAGAGATACATAATTGCTTTGCTGCGGTCGAGATATTTCCTTCCTTTGCTACATGATAAAATATCTTATAGTACTCTAGATTAATGTTACCCATAATCCTCTCCTTACTTTAGGAACTTGCGAATAAGGGTTAAATTCTTTTGATTGTAAGGATGATATCTCATCGATAGATCCAACCAATTTGCCTTCTTCACTATACTTTTCCTATGACTAAAGGTGTGAAAGCTTTCTATTCCATGGTAGCTTCCCATCCCACTTTCTCCTACTCCACCAAAGCCCATATAAGGTGTAGCCAGATGAATAATGGTATCATTAATGCATCCTCCACCAAAAGATATATTCTTTACAACAGTATGCGAAACAGTAGAATCCGTTGTAAATAAATAACACGCAAGTGGCTTTGGATGTTTGGTGACATACTCTATCACATCCGATATATGATGATAAGTCATTATTGGGAGGATTGGCCCGAAGATTTCTTCCTTCATAATAACCGAATCCTTCGTTATACCATCTAGTATCGTAGGCTCAATTAGATTCCTACTGTCATCTCCCTTTCCTCCGATAACAATATTCTCTCCCTCCATTAGTTTCATCAACCGCTCATAGTGGTGTTGATTAATTATTTTCGGAAGATCATCGTTCTCAAGCGGAGTATCACCAAAGAAATGATTCAGCCATTTTTGCAATTTTAGTATAAATTCATCTTTTACATCTTCTTGAACCATCACATAGTCCGGTGCCACACAGGTTTGACCGGCATTTAGAAATTTCCCAAAAGCAATTCGTTTGGCAGCAAGAGAAAGATTCGCTGTTTTATCAATAATACATGGGCTCTTTCCTCCAAGCTCAAGTGATACCGGTGTTAGGTTCTTTGCTGCCGCTTGCATTACAATTCTACCGACTTCAGTTCCACCGGTAAAGAAGATATAATCAAACTTCTCTTGTAATAATCCTTGATTCTGTTCTCTTCCTCCTTGCACTACCGTCACATATTCCGGTGGAAAACAAGAAGCGATTAATTTGGCAATCACGCGAGAGGTTTCCGATGCGTATGCAGAAGGCTTAAGCACGGCACAATTCCCTGCTGATATTGCGCCAATTAACGGAGCAAGCATTAGTTGAAACGGGTAATTCCATGGAGCCATAATTAGAACTACTCCATAAGGCTCTGATACCGTGAAACTAATGGCTGGAAACTGAGCTAATGGTGTTTTCCTAAGCTTTCGTTTCGCCCATTCTCTTGTATTCTTAATAGTAAATCTTATCTCATGAAGTACCATTCCAATTTCAGTCATATAGGATTCAAATTCAGATTTATTCAAATCCTTCTTAAGAGCTTCATTAATTTCTTTCTCCATTCTTTGAATGCCTGTCCTTAGCTTACGCAACTGTAAGATACGGTAATCAACCTGCTTTGTCTTTCCTGATTCGAAAAATATACGTTGCTTCTCTATTAGCTCATGATAACAATAATCTTGATTCATTTGGCAACACCTCGATTCCTTTATTCTTATCATTGTTTTCTCCCTGAACGATTCATATTATACAATAAAATAGCAGAAAAAACCAGTCTATTTACAGGATAATTCCATGTACGCGAGTGTGTATTCTGCCACGTAGTGCCTTTTATGTTAACGGAAATCCAATAGAATATCCGTATACATAAATAAGATGCCAACGATTTCTCTTACTTTAAGAAATCAATTGGCATCTCTGTTTTGTTTGGCTTCGATTTAGTTTACGTACCGACTAACTCTCCGTCCCTTGATAATAACTCATCCTCCAGACAATTCATATACCGAAGCCAAATAGCGATATTACGATGCTTAGGATACTTTTCCACAAACTGTGCCAGTAAGTCGAGACAACGTTCCAGATAGGTTGTTCCTACCATGGAGATGTTAATATAATCTCCATTGATTGTCTCCCAGCGGGAGTAATCCAATTCATCTTCATTAAGTTGTTCATTTGTAAATATTCTCATCCGCATAAAAATCACCACCCAATAGCCTAATATATTCGACTTTAAGGTGGTGTATGACAATTATATTAATTATTTATGCATGCTTATCCAGAATTCGTTCGAGGCTTTTTTTATCTAATTGTCCATTGTCCTAAAAAACTGACAATACACGTAATAAACTAGCATTAGTTTCTCTCACCTTGACCTATTTGTCAGACTTTAATCTCTGCTGTTATACCCAACAGTTCTTGATTATCGTTAAGTATCGGCAGGATTACCTCTTGTACAAATTCTTCTGTCTGCTCCTTCGCTCTACCAGTATAATTAGATGGCTCCATTATACTTAAAAGCTCCGTAAGGGTCATAGGGAAGGAAGGGTCCTCTGCAATTAGTTCTAGTAGATTATTATCGAGTCCGCGTTCCTTTACATTGCGTCCTGCCTCCATACTAAGTGTACGAATCTTCTCGTGAAGTTCTTGGCGGTCGCCTCCGGCCTTCACTGCATTCATCATAATATTCTCTGTTGCCATGAACGGAAGCTCTGCTCTTAGTCTCTTCTCGATCACCTTCTCATAGACAACTAGACCATCCACTACATTGAGATAAAGATCTAGTATTCCATCGATAGCTAGGAACGCTTCAGCCACACTAAGTCGTTTATTAGCAGAATCGTCTAGAGTTCTTTCAAACCACTGCGTAGCAGAAGTAATCGCTGGATTTAAGGCATCCACCATCACAAAACGAGACAATGCTGCAATACGTTCACT
Source organism: Bacillota bacterium (assembly GCA_023398375.1). Lineage (GTDB taxonomy): Bacteria > Bacillota > Clostridia > Lachnospirales > Lachnospiraceae > SZUA-378. The sequence goes on from JAEWSH010000033.1 coordinate 3,094, forward strand.
TCTCATCGGGTTCCTCTTATAAGCCATCGCAGAAGAGCCGATTTGATTCTTCTCGAATGGTTCTTCTATTTCCTTTAAATGCTGTAATAGACGAATATCATTGCTAAACTTATGTGCACTGGCC
>JAEWSH010000122.1 GCA_023398375.1 Bacillota bacterium
CTTGCAACGGTGTCGGCGGTATGATGGAACAGTTCTAATTCAGAATCGGGGACGCCATTATCACGATCTTTTTTTGTGGAATTTTGGCAGGTGCTTTTTATCGGTCTCATAGGGCTCCGCTCCCCCTTTATCTTACCGTCCTCCGGTGGCGCAATTACAATTTCCCTGCGTGTTCTTTCTTCCACTGCCTTGCGTATCTGCGAGAATAATTGTTGAGGTCTTCAAGACTATGAAAAAGCGCTATCTTACCAGGCGGATGGTAAAATAGCACGTCTGGTAATCTCGGCGGGGTATCAGAATTTATGCCGTCGGCCTCTTTTTCTATGGACCTTATGGGAAGAATATCATTATAAAAATGATCATTTCGGATATGCCTAATTTCGTGTTCCAGTTTTAACTTTTGCTTGTTCGGGCATATCTGACGGTTTATATAGATGTCAAATGTCCCATCATCGTTGGGAATTGTGGCACCCTGAACTCTTTCCGGGAGATCTATATACCGAACAAAATAATCCGGCGTCCACATATTATCGCCCATCGACCTTTCTAAGCGCTTCTATGATGGCTGCGGCTTTCTTCACATCTTCCACCGTTGCCCCATTAGCCAGAGAGAACAGCATCCGGCACTCCGGACGTGTGCGGTACATTTCCAATACTTTTTCAAGCTCTTCGTCATCATTGACGGAGGGCTTCTCTTTTTGCTCGCCGGTTAGGAGGTAGTCAACGGAGACGTTAAAATAGCTTGCTATTTTAGAAAGTTTATCTGTGGAGAGGGATTTCTTTTTTCCAGAGTGCAAGTCGGACATCATGCTTTTACTCATCCCTAATTCAAGGCACATGGCACTTACGGTTATTCCGTTTTTCTCACACTCCGATTTGATTAACTCGTACAAATCGTACATTTCAACGTTCTCCTTTTAGGCATAACAACAAAAGAACGAAATTCAGAACTCTAGCATTGACAAGTACGAAATGCAGGACTATAATTGCCAATATGAGGTACGAAATATCGTTCTATACGTCTGGTGGTACATTCATATTAGTACAATGTTGCGTACTTGTCAACTACTTTATATAGGAGGTGGACTATCTGAATGGCACAAGTTACAGACTACGGAAAGTCCGTAAAGAAGCGCCTGATCGACATCGGCCAGTCTCAGGAATGGCTTATCAGACAGGTTAAAGAAAAAACAGGTCTGTTCTGTGACGGTGGCTATCTCTACAAGATTTTCATTGGAGAGCGAAATGCACCCTCCATCGTCAGCGCAATCAATGAGATTTTGGAATTGGGAAAGGAGAACGCATGAATAGTCTAATGCCTGAATTAAAGCAACTGACCATGCAGGAAGTTATGCGACGTATGCGGCAGCTTGGATACCACATTAGTCCGGACAAACTAAAGGCCGGTATGGATGCTGGCGTGTACGCTTTCGGTAAGATCATAAAGATGCCAGGCCGGAAGAACTGCGTAGCGGTAATTTTTGAGAGCGACTTCAACCGCTGGATTGCTGAAAAACAGGTGTGACTGGAGGCGCTGCTATGATCTGGTTTTTCGTTTTCGTTGGCGTGTGCGCCTGCACAACCAAACTTTTCAAAATCATCGACCGCATAGAAAGGAGGGCGCATGACTAAACGAATTGCGCGGCTTATTCTCACACTTGCAACGGTGCTTGTCGTGGCCTTTGTGATGGCGGCATTAACTACCCCGGTGAAATCAGTAGAGCCGCCAGAGAGTACCACAGTAGTGGACGAGCCATGAAGCCCCGTTACCGTATCTGCGCCCGCTGCCGCCACTGCTGGAATGTGTCCAGAAAGGCACCGAGCCCGCACAAATACATATGCCCCCAATGCACACAAAAAAGCCGCCCCCGGTGTGCAAGACCGAGGACGGCAAGTGAAAAGAGATATATGCCCATGTTATCGGGCAGAAAGTGAGATTTGTCAATACAAAGCTCCGACCTCCTGCCGGGTGTTCACTCCACCCGTACCCTCTTTAATGCCGGGCGTCGCCTCTTACCCTCCCGGGAGCGGCGGCATCCGGCAGGGGGCCGGAACCAAAAAATAAAAGGAGGAAAAACCTATGAAGATTCCAAGCGCAGTATCCATAGTCCAAATGCGTGGAGGTGCATTTTTGGAGAGGGCAGATTATGAGATGGCAAAGATCATGAACAACATCATAGATCCCAACACCAAAGCCACCGCAAAGAGAACCCTGACACTCACCTTTACCCTTATCCCAGATGATGACAGAACCAATATTGGGATTGATTGCGTGGTCAAGTCCAAACTGGCATCTACCAATCCGGTCACCACTTCCCTGTACGTCACGGGGAGGGAAGGAACCGGCGAAGTATGCGCCGTTGAAAATGTCCCGCAGATTCCTGGACAGACCGGAATGGATGGTTCTGAACAGGAATCCGCTCCCATGCTGAAGCTGGTCAACGGCGGAATCTAATTTTTAGGAGGAAATGAATTATGTTGAAAGAAGCTATTGAGAAGATCGAAGACATGGCGAAGCCTGTAATGCAGGTTATCGGGGATGCCACTTTTGCAATCACTGCGGATGGTGAGGCACACGAAATCCGCCCCATCATCGACCACCCTGAAACACTGGACCTGACGAGCCTGGACGCTTTGGTGAAGATGATCCAGACGAACGATGCGGAGAACATCACGCCTCTGCGGCTGTACATCAC
>JAEWSH010000007.1 GCA_023398375.1 Bacillota bacterium
CCGAATAATTTGTAATCCATCCCGTCCAATTTCTCATATTAAAATAATGCACATAATCTATTCCATTAGCACGAATAGCAGCTGTTGGGATAGAAGTCCAATCACCATTACCTGACGAATCTTTTCCTCCATATACTATCTCGCGGGCATACCCTTTATCATCAGTAGCCATATTACTGAATGACAATCCATCTTCTAAATCATTATCCTCCGAGAAAGCCAGCACATTACTACGCCAACTCCCTCCGTTAGGTCCAGGATTAGCCGGATTCGGTTTAAAGTCATACCCAAAAGTATCACCAAAGAAAATTCCATATTTTCCGGGCTGCATCTCCCAAATAATGCCAAGATCTGTTCCTCCTACATTCCATTTTGTCGCAGTATTATTAGGACTTGGAAAGTTTTCTCCATTTATTATACTCCCTGTAACGCGAGCTATACGAGTAACATTACGAATAAAAAAACCCCAACGGTTATCCACATTCAAAGAGAGTTCTTTCGACATATTACCATCTTTGTAAAAGGCAGCCAATACTAGCCGAAAATTCTGTGGATCTGTTTTTTGGATGGTATAATTGAAAATATAATCAGACGTAAGTTCGCTTTGACTTATCTTAGCTGAATAGCTGTCACCTACACTCTTTCTAACCAGCAAATAATCTATGGCATCAATATCCTTAAAATTCAATGTTGTTGATACAATTTTTGTATCCTTATTTGGAATCAAATGAGTATCCAAAGGTATAATTTCATCAATAGGAATATAAGTTTCAGTTTCTTGTTCAGAAGTACAAGAAACAAATAAAAATATAAACGAAGAGAATGCTATAAATAATATGTTTTTCATGTCTATTGATTCATTTTTCAATTTATCGTAACCAGATAACCCATTCGCCTTATATCAAATATTAAAATAGAGAGTGAGCTGACTCAGAAAAATACCAGTAAAAGCCCACTCTCTATCATTAACTACAAAAATCCTTCTCGAAACTATTCGACATTAACTATTACACCCTCAGAAGTAACAGTAGATGTACGCCCTGTTTCTTGATTTTCCTCAGTAAAAGTACCTACCAATTTAACGATATAGCGATACTTCTTAGCAGGATCAATAGTGAAAGTATGAGAGGTTTCCTCATTTACCAAGGTTATTCTATCTCTATAAATATTATTTTCCACTATTTGAATCTGTACTGAAATAGGACGTCTGAAGTCTTCTGGAATTACTGAAGGAATACTCCAAGTCAATGTCACTGTAGTAGCATTATCTTGAATATACTGCACATTCTCAGGCGTAGGCATGAAATAATTCAAGCCCTTGTCATCAAGCACATCTCTGTCATAGCAGCTGGACAGTGATAACACTACCAACAACATTGTAAAAATGGTTACTATCTTTTTCATAATTTTCTTCTTAATAGTTAAACATTAATATCCCGGATTCTGCGTATAGTTACCCTTTGAATAATTCATTTGTGGTTGGGAAATCGGAAAGTACTCATCACGACCGGCAGTAAAACGAGCATCATTGAACCAATCGAAGCGAGTTCTTTCAATAGCAAAATATTCGTTCATTGTCTTTTCCAACAATCCCCAACGCTGCAAATCAAAGAAACGATGACCTTCGCAAGCAAATTCAAGACGATTTTCCCACATTAAGGCTTTCCATGCAAAGTCCTTAGTCCAATTACAGTTAATACCCGGCTGATAAGTAGCAATATGATAATTCATTGTATATGAACCGTCAGCTTGAGTCAAACGAACCAAACTATTGGCAGCACGAGTACGAATCTGGTTAATATATGGCAGGGCTTCCATTTCTCTATCCAATTGAATCAAAATCTCAGCTTTCCACAGCAACACGTCATCGTAACGAATCATCTTCTTATTCATAGAATTAAATTGCCATCCATCATAAGCAATACAACCACAATCAGGATGTGGCATATCTTTGATGGGTTTCAAGAAACTATAAGTAATCGGATCACGAGTAGCAGTTGAATGGAATAATAAATCAGGATCATACTTCCAAGGCTGTCCAGGAGCTACGATAGTATGGCTAAATCGGGGATCCCATGTATACTTATCAAAGTAAGGCTTAGCGCCAGAATTAACGATATCCAAATTATAAGAACCATCTGAATTTTTAATATATTGACCATAATCATCCTCATTATAATCCTCGAAACGGGGTAAACCGTTTTCATCTGTCTTAAACGCATTAGTCAACGTATAGCTAGCATGGTTAAAGTCACAACACTTAAATACAAAATTACCAGGTTGTGTTTCGGGCCACATCCATGGATGATTCAAACCTTCAGCGCGATTAAATCGACCTGCTGTATGAAAATTATTATCAAGAGCAAATTGTAATTCCCAAATGGATTCTTTAGTAGCATTATCATACTCTACCAAAAAGTTATTACCAAAATCAGATTCCAAACCTACACGACCACCTTCTTGATCAATAATTTTATCAATATAAGGCAAAGCTTCTGCAAGTAATTCCTTATTGATATTTATCACCTGATGACGGTCATCCTGTTCGTAAGCCATATTTAATATTGTCCTAGCAACCATAGCAGTAGCAGCATTACGGCTTACACGGCCTTTATCCATCTGATCCAAAGGCAATAATTCTTCAGCTTTCTTAAAATCATCAAGAATACGTTGCCATAAGTAGAGATCATTCCCTTTATCCAATTCACGGTTAGGCACTGCTTCAAAAGCATCTGACATACCTACTACATTCTCATCAATATAGGGTACATATTTCCAAAGTTTTTTCAAACGATACAACGTAAATGAACGGATAAAGAGCATCTCACCCATAAAACTATTCTTATTAGGTAACTCTTCTTCCGTAAAATTTGCCATTCTTTGAATTGCTGTATTACATCTTTGGATAACTTGATAAGAATTATACCAAGTACCATCCAATGCACCAGTATTAGGATTTACATAAGTAAAAAGCGATATGTTACCAAAAGAACCTACAGCATCAGCAACACCACCACCACCTTTGTAGCAGTCATCCGAACGCATAGAACCACTCCACCAATACATATAAGGAGAGGAATCCAATGACCCCATCTCACACATACGGGCATAGGCTGCTGTGACAAAACCTTCTATATCGCTAGGTTTGTTAAGTATATTTTGGTCCAGAACTTGTTTAGGATTGATATCCAAATATGAATCACAACTGCTGACTCCTAATATAGAGCATAGAGCAATTGATAAAGTTATATATTTGCTTTTCATAATAATTTATTAATTAAATTTAAAAAGAAACATTGATACCGAAATTGAAAGTAAATGGTGTCAGATAATGATAAGAAGGTCTTTCTGGATCGAAACTTGTATATTTGTCATCTCCCCAAAACTTCTTCAAAGTAAATACATTGTATGCAGCAGCATACAAACGCAGATTACTCATATGCATTTTTTTGATAAGCTTAGTCGGAAATGTATAACCCAATTCAATATTTCTTAACTTAATGTATGAACCATCTTCTATGAACCAAGAAGAGAATCTTTGTTCTTGATTGGCAGTATTATTCGAGATAGCCGGAATATCAGAATTCGGATTGTCAGGTGACCAACCGCCCAACATACGAGTTGCATGATTTTTCCATGCAGGATTGGTGAAAAGCCAAATATCACTCTCTTTCTTCCAGTCACTATTTACATCATTACCGAACATACCCTCAAAAAACAAGTTCAAATCAAAACCCTTATAAGCGAAATCAAAATTAAGACCTCCAAAGAAATCCGGGTCATAGCAACCTATCCAAGTTCTATCATATGTTTCATTGATTACACCATCACCATCCAAATCCTTGTAGCGAATACGTCCAACTGCTTTACCTGGCTGGTCTGCATGAGCATCAACTTCCTCTTGAGTTTTGAAAATACCATCAGCTACCAAACCATAAGCAGAATTTGGAGAACGTCCTAAAATCAAATCGTGTACACCATCACCAGCATACTTATTGATTACATTGGAAGGAAGGTCAGTCAATTCAGTTTTGTATGTTCCAATATTGGCACTAACAGCCCACTGGAATTCACTGGAGGGGTCACTCTTGAAAGATACTGTAAATTCTACACCTTGGTTATTCATACTAGCACCATTAACCCAAGGTTCACCACCTTCACCCATTGCTGCGATATATGGAGTCTGGACTAAGATATCATTTGTTTTCTTATAGTAATAGTCAAAAGAACCAGTCAAACGTTGATTGAAAAATCCAAAGTCAACGCCGAAGTCTGTTTGTTTGGTTGTTTCCCATTTCAAATCAGGGTTACCAATCCAAGTTCTTCTATAGCCAGACTGCAAAGCGCCGGTTGCTTGTCCCTTAATAGGATATGCAGTATCAAAATAATTAGTAGTAAATGGAGTAGTTGTGTAACCACGAGGTAATCCTTGTACACTACCATTCGTACCCCAACTGAAACGAATTTTCAGATCAGACAACCAGTCCGCATCTTCCATAAAAGCTTCATCCTTAATTCTCCAACCAGCAGAAAATGCAGGAAATACACCATAACGATTATTGACACCAAACAAAGAAGAACCATCACGACGTACAGTTGCAGACAACAAATATTTACCAGCATATGAATAATTGGCCTTAGCAAAAAGAGAGAAATAAGTATATTCATCAGCAGAACTACTTACATCAATTTCATCACCGGTAGCAACACTAAGACCGGCAAAATCACGATCTTCCAAATAAAGTCCTTCTCTACTTGCATAAAAACCTTCTTGTACATAACGGGTAAACTCACTACCAAATACAGCATCAATATGGTGTTTTCCAAAACTTTTATTATAGGACAAAGTATTAGTCCATACATAATTTAACGGATGGGACTGGTTATTTCTTACATAATTTTTATCATTGCCTCTAAAACCTGTCTCCACATAAGCCCCATCTACTGTTCTACTATAAGAGTTACCATAATTTATACCAAACTGAGTTCTAGCAGATATACCATTCCAAATATTCAGGTCTGCAAAAACATTACCAATAATTTTCACATAATTATTGATATTATCTTTACCCATAGTCATTTTACGTACTGGATTATCAAAATCATCAAGTCCTGCAGGTCCTGCCCAATTACCATTTACATCATAAACAGGAACCATAGGTGGCATAATCATAGCCAAAAAGGTTTCCCATTGACTTTTATACTGCAAATAAGAAATAGCTAAGTTTTCTCCTACTTTCAAACGATCTTTAATCAAACTATATTCCGTATTAGCACGTACAGAATATTGTTTGAAAAAAGAATGAATTTGTGTACCTTGGTTGTTAGTATACCCTAATGAAAACAAACTTTTAGCTTTATCCGAACCATTAGAAATAGTCAACTGATGATTTGTAGAAACTGCTGTACGGAAAATCTCATCCATCCAATTTGTATCAGTTGCTTTTACCAATTGATTATTATCCAAATATTCTTTCATTTTCATATTATCCAATACCAGCATTCCATTATCACCTCTATGATACTCATACTCAAAGCCATTGGGTAATAATAGGCCTGAACCATAAGCCCACTCATCATAAGCAGCAGCGCGGAAGGCAGCAGTACCCCATTCTGTGGCGTTCATCATTTCCGGTCTATTTATTATAGAACTTACAGAAACACTACCATTATAGTCAATGGTAGTCTTACCAGCTTTACCTTTTTTAGTTTGGACTAAAATCACACCACCAGAAGCACGTGCACCATAAATTGAGGCAGAAGCAGCATCTTTCAATACCTGAATAGATTCAATATCTCCTGAATTTATGTCACGTAGATTCAGACCTTCAGCTGGCATACCATCCAATACAATTAATGGAGTAACAGCTCCAGACAAAGAAGAAAGACCACGAATTTGAATGCCTATATCTTCTGCAGGATTACCGCCATTGTTGCTAATTTTCACACCGGCCATCTTACCCTGCATAGCTTTCATAACGTTAGCGGAAGTCTTCTTGATGTCTTTTGAATCCGCCAATGCAACCGATCCGGTTAAGTCAGCTTTTTTCTGAGTCATATAACCAGTGTATACAACGACTTCAGACAACATCGTAGCATCACTTTTCATAATAACATCCAAAGATTTCAAGCCTTTAACAGAATATTCTTCTGTTTTTTGACCAATATAAGAAAAGACTAACACAGCATTATCAGAAGGTATTCTTATCGAATATTTTCCCTCCACATCAGTAGTTGTACCTATAGTAGTTCCTTTAACGACAACATTTACCCCAATAAGAGGTTCATTAGTCCCTTCTTCCAGAACTGTTCCTTGTATTACTCTCGCTTGTTGAATCTCATTAGAAGTATCTACGCCATGCTCAGATACTTGAATAGATCCATTTGTCCCCGATGCAGCGGTTGCAAGGGGCAAATTATCCCCTGCATACACTGCAAATGATAGCATTGATGCCAATGCTATGAAACCA
>JAEWSH010000093.1 GCA_023398375.1 Bacillota bacterium
AGTGTACTTTGTCCCAAGAAAGCACCTTTTTTAAAAAAAGAATGTAATTAAAATAAACATTTTAGGAGGGTTATATGTATTTATTATCAGTTTTTGAGTGTAAAAACATTAACTACATTAAGTATAAGTTGCGAATAAGTTTTGGGAAACATGATAGCTATGGCGTATGGAACGAATATAAACATATTATCATAGATTTAACACCCAATGACTATATGAATTTATTAAATGCTGGTGTAAGTATAGATAAACCAATTATTGAGCATTAAAGTGAGAATGGAGGAGACAAGAATGAAGAATCAATGTCTAAATTGTAAAAATGTAATTAAAGATAAAGAGAGAGATGAAGTGAGGACTTGTACATTGTCGGCTGCTTTAAATAATCCTAGTCTTATAATTTTAGGTGCTAAAGGCTGTTGTCCATATCACGAATATCCAGAGTATTATGGAGTGAAATAATGAATAATTTGAAAAAATGCGAAGTAAATGGAGGAAGAAATATGAATAATTTAACACCGTTAGAGGGGCAAAGATTAAGAAGAATGATAGGAAGAGTTGTAACTCATTTCAAAGGGAAAGATTACTTGGTTTTAGATGTTGCAAAGCATACAGAAACAGGTGAAGAATTAGTAATTTATAAAGCATTATATGGGGCTAATAATGTTTATGCAAGACCTATAAAGATGTTTTTAAGTGAGGTAGACCACGAAAAATATCCTAATGCAACACAAAATATAGGTTAGAACTTAAAGAGGATTAGTTCGCAATTCAAAACTATTGCGAGTTAGAAGGAGGATAAAATATGATTAATGCTTGGGAACTTTTTAATGTACTTAAAGAGTATAATTATGAACAATTAAAAGACTTAAATATAGTAATAGAAATAGACAGGGAGGATAATTCAAGTGTAGGTGAAAGCAGATATGCAAAAGGTATAGAAGAATATCCAAGTCAAATAAGAATTTATTCTTGTTGATTTAAAATATTTAGGAGTTGATAATAGTGTCAAGAAAAATAATATTTCAATCTTTAAATTGGAAAATAAAAGATGTAAATAACCATTTAGAAGAAATAAAAGAAGTAGGATTTAACACAATACAATTATCACCATTACAAGGAATAAAAGAAAATAATTATGATTTTTGGGTTTATTATCAACCAATTAATTATAAAATAGGTAATAATTTAGGAAATAAAAATGATTTAATAGAGTTATGTAAAAAAGCTAATAATTTAGGTATAAAGATAATAGTAGATGTAGTATTTCATCATGTAGCAAATTATAGAAACAATGATATTAATTCATTAGTAGATAAAGAAATATTAAGCATAAAAGATTTATGGTATCAAACATCATTTTATAATATTCAAAATTATAATGATGATTATGAATGTACTCATTATTCTTTGGGTGGTTTGCCTGCTTTAAATTTAAGTAGTAAAGAATTGAGAAAACTTCAATTTAATTATTTAAAAGAATTAGTTGAATGTGGTGTAAGTGGTTTTAGATTTGACGCTATGAAACATTTGGCTTCAGAAAATAATTATTTTCAAGAAATGAAAGACTTTATTGGTCAAAATATTATTGATAATAGTTATGGTGAATGTATAGATTGTTCACAAACTACATTAAATTATTATAGTCAATATATGAAGTGTGGTACAAATATAACTATTTCAAAGGATAATGAAAATTTAGTTATTTGGGTATTTAGTCACGATGATGAACTAACTTTTAATAAATATATACCCGATAATGTTATAAATAGTGAATTTGAATTTTTATATAATAATTATAAAGCAGATATATTATATTATGCTAGAAAGTTTAATAACTCATGGAAAAATTTGAATTTAAAATAAATAATGTTTCATATTTTTATTGAAACTACTTGACTTTTAAAAAAAAATATGATATAATATATATATAGTAAGAACAAAAGATAACTATAAATAAAAAAAAGGAACGGTGAGTAATGGTGATAACAGTTGGTGCTATGATTGGGGCTGGAAAATCTAGTCTTGCTAAATTAATTGGTGAATATTTTGGAACAGAGGTATTTTATGAAAGTGTGGAAGATAATCCAATATTACCTTTATTTTACACTGCTTCAGAAGAAGAAATTCAAGCTAAAAGATATCCATTTTTATTACAACTATACTTCCTAGATACAAGATTCAAAAGCATTAAAGAGGCTTTAGTGCATAAAAATAATGTTCTTGATAGAAGTATTTATGAAGATTGGTATTTCTGTAAGGTAAACAGAGATTTAGGGAGAATTTCAGATTTAGAATTTGAACTATATGAAAGACTACTAAATAACATGGTGGAAGAACTTGCTGAACTTCCAAAGAAAGCTCCTGATTTAATGGTTTATTTATCAGGAAGTTTTGAAACAATTGTTGACAGAATTAACAAAAGGGGAAGGGGTTATGAATTAGCACCTGAACTTGTTGATTATTACAGAACACTTTGGGAAGGATATGATGATTGGGTATTTAATCATTACAAAGCCTCAGAAGTTCTTGTGATTGATATTGATAAATATGATTATGTTAATAATGAAGAAGATGCTAAAGAAGTTCTTCAGATGATAGAAAATAAATTAAAAGAAATAAGAGGAGAATAGTTAATGAAAAAAGTATATTTAGCAAGTCCATTCTTTGATGACGCAGAACTTGAAAGAGTTGATAAGGTAAAAGTAATATTGGATTTAAAGGGGCTTGAGGTATTCAGTCCAAAAGAGCATCAAAATGAGCATCTTGAGTTTGGTTCAATAGAATGGAGAAAGGCGACATTTGAGAATGATGTTAAACACATTGATTGGTGTGATGTTGTTGTCGCAATAATATGTAAGGGAAACTATGATGATTCAGGAACAGCTTGGGAATTAGGTTATGCTTATGCTACAAATAAGCCTGTTGTATTAGTGAATATTACAGGGGAAACAATTAATTTGATGATTGCTGACTCTATTCATGCTTTAATCACAAGTTATGATCAATTAAAGGAATATGATTTTGAAAAAATGGAAAAGAAACCGTATTTAAACTATGTTTGGTAATTTAGGAGGAATAATAATATGAGTAAAAAAATAATTTCATTAAGTGTTTTAGCTTCATTAGTTATCGGGGGATTTGCTGGATATATGGCAAAGCCTGACACAGAATTAAAATTTTTAGAAGGAAATGCTGGAGCAATTCAATGGCTTGTTAACTC
>JAEWSH010000108.1 GCA_023398375.1 Bacillota bacterium
GCAGAGATGAATAAGCTTAATGACGTAATGACTGCTATACTAGATGATGCTAAAATAGAAGGAATTAAGCAAGAAGAGATCGATGAAGAGTATAATACAATGGTATCTTACTATACCAATATGGCAACTTCTTTATACGGAATGAATTTAGATGATTTGATTACGTATGGCTTCCAAATGACCAGAGAGCAATTTGATACTGAGATGAAAACAATCGCTGAGTCAAGTGTAAAGCAGAGATATGTATTGGATGAGATAATTGAAGAAGAAAATCTTACGCTCACCGATGAAGAATATAATGCCAAAGTAGCTGAATATGTAGAGTCTACTTCATTTGAATCCGTTGAAGCTTTTGAAGAAGCAAATGAGGGTAAGGATGAGGTTACAAAAGCACTGTTAAGAGAGAAAGCTATGGACTTAGTTCTTGAAGCAGCTATAGTAAAATAAGACATAAACATTGAATCATTGTTGCAGCATATAACGGAGGTATCCGTATTGTGCTGCAACTTTTTAGTACATATAGGGGAGGCATTATGCACGAATATAACAAGTCAGAAGATAGGTTTGGAGAAATGAAAATAAATAAGAAACGAAAAGGACTATTTATCGCTCTAAGTGTAGTCATATTGATAGGCCTTTTTGTGTTCTTATTCTTTCAAATAGGTGGAAAGAAAGTTATGAATAGTGTTCAGATGCTGATCAAAGATGATAATGCCTATTATGCTTGGATTGAAGAGGAGAATATTACGGATACTTTATCCGGTGTGTTACTTAGTTCAAAGGATAATAAAGGTAAGGAGTATCAAATTAATTCAAAACTAACTTTGACATCTGACATAACGAAGTACTTAGGTACAGTAAATGAATTGACCATTCTTATGAAGAGCTATTCAAATGAGAAGGAGGATGGTCAATATATCAATATAGATGTTCTTTCTTCCGAAATGAACATGTTTAGTTTAAACACTTACCTAAATTATGCCAAGAAAGAAATACTTGCTCAGATACCGGCACTTTCAGAAAATGTAGCAAGAGTAGAATGGAATACTTGGATTGGCAGTGAGCTTATTACAAAATACTATATTAATATAGTTAGTCATTTAGACAACATGGAGCTTAAAAAGAATGAAAGTATCAGTCTAAACGATAAGGATGTATTGGTAACAAGAATATCAACAGAAACAAACGTAGGTGTGCTGCGTGAGAGAATCAAAGCTCAATTATCTTTGGCAAAAAATGATGAAGAATTATATCAAACGCTTTCTGATGTAGGAGTAAAGAGATCAGAGTTTGCTAATCAAATTGATTTGCTTAAGAGTGCTCTAACGTCATCGAATAGTCATATTCTAAGCAGCGACACATTTAAAATGGATTGTTATGTAAATGAAGAGGGCGTTATTGTTAAGCGAGAAATTAGGATTATTAGGGAAGATAAGGAGATTGCAGAACTCTTAGTGAATAAGGACAATAATAAGACTGATTCAGAAACTAAGATTAATCTTGAACCATCACTTAGTATCGAGGAGTATAAACTTAAGATTAGCTCTGATAGAATAGCTGCTGTTCTTAAGAAAACTCAAACATTATTCGGAGCGAAGGGTTCTAAATTGCTATCGAATTTGCTTCCAGAGACCGATGGTGGAGAACCTTATGTTATCTTGGGGGACTATATTGGTATCGTTGTAGAAAAAGCCTCTGTTGAAGTTACGGAAGAAGATATTGATAATGAGCTTAATAACTTCGCAGCAAATGCGGAAGCTATTCTAGTTACCGATCGGGATATTGTACAATTAGGGGATGTTGTTATTATGGACTACCTCGGAACAATGGAAGGAGTTGCCTTTCCTGGTGGTAGCGCTCAGAATGCAAAGCTTCAAATAGGATCCGGAACCTTTATTGAAGGGTTTGAGGAACAGTTAATCGGTGTGAAAGTTGGCGATACTGTCGACCTTTTATTGAAATTCCCTGATCCATATTATACGAATGAAGAGCTCTCAGGGAAACCCGTAACCTTTACTGTAACAGTTCACTCCATAGGATCTAAGATAATTAGTGATGAATTGATTAAACATAATACAGAATTCGATTCCGTATTAGAATACCGTGAAGCATTGTTAGAGGAGCTTAAAGTATATAAAGAAGAAGAGGCAATCAATACACTTAATAATGATATTACCACTAAGATTATGGAGGGTAGTATCTTTATGAATCTTCCTCAAGACAAAATTGAGGATTACAAAAAGCAGATGGATGATTATTATACTTATTATGCCTCTAAGTATGGTTATGACTTAGCGGGATTTGCTAGCAACGTACTTGGGGTAGACATGGACAGTTTTAATGCGGAGAATTATCAGTATGCAGAATTTCTGACAAGGCAGGAATTTCTATATGATGAAATTGCGAAAGTGGAGAAGCTTACTCTATCGGAAGATGAGTACCAAACATTATTAGAACAATATACGAAGGATTACGGTTATGCTGGTACAGCAGAATTCGAAGCTTCCAAC
>JAEWSH010000112.1 GCA_023398375.1 Bacillota bacterium
CGTTATCCAGGAAGCTTTGGTTGAGACTATCGGTTGCTCCGGTATGACTCATTCTGCTGCTATGGCATCAGAAATCCTCCCGGGAAAGACTATCCTCGAAGCATTGAATACTGACCTCGTTTGCGACGCTATCAACACAGCTATGCGCGAACTCTTCCTGCAAATTGTTTACGGTCGTACTCAGTCTGCTTTCTCTGAAGGCGGTTTGATTATCGGTGCCGGTCTGGAAGACTTGGGTAAAGGTCTGCGCAGCCAGGTAGGTACACTGTACGGTACTTTGGCTAAAGGTCCCCGTTACCTGGAAATGGCTGAAGGTTACATCAAGAATGTATTCCTGGACAAGGACGACCAAATTTGCGGATACGAGTTTGTTCACCTGGGCAAGTTCATGGATGAAATCAAGAAGGGAACTGACGCAAACGAAGCTTTGAAGAAAGTTACCGGTACTTACGGACGCGTAACAGCAGAACAAGGAGCAGTTAAACACATTGACCCACGTCACGAATAATATAAGGAGGAAAAGAATATGATTAGAGAAGTGAAATTTGAAAGTCAAGACCGTCGTATCAAGCAGATCATCGCTGCCCTGAACGAAAACGGCATCAAAGACATCGAAGAGGCTAACGCTATCTGCGAAGCTCATGGACTTGATCCTTATATGACGTGTGAAGAAACTCAGCCTATCTGTTTTGAAAATGCAAAATGGGCCTACGTTGTAGGTTGCGCCATCGCTATCAAGAAGGGCTGCAAGAACGCTGCTGAAGCTGCCGAAGCTATCGGTATCGGCCTGCAGGCATTCTGTATCCCGGGTTCTGTAGCCGACGACCGTAAGGTTGGTATCGGTCATGGTAACCTGGCTGCCATGTTGCTGCGCGAGGAGACTAAGTGCTTCGCTTTCCTGGCAGGTCACGAGTCATTCGCTGCTGCCGAAGGTGCTATCAAAATTGCCGCTAAAGCAGACAAAGTACGTAAAGAGCCTCTGCGTTGCATCCTGAACGGTCTCGGCAAGGACGCTGCACAGATTATCTCCCGTATCAACGGCTTTACATACGTTCAGACTCAATTCGACTACTACACAGGTGAACTGAAAGTAGTTCGTGAAATTGCATACAGCGACGGTCCTCGTGCCAAAGTAAAATGCTATGGTGCAGACGATGTTCGCGAAGGTGTGGCTATTATGTGGAAAGAGGGTGTGGATGTATCCATCACTGGTAACTCTACGAACCCGACCCGCTTCCAGCACCCGGTTGCCGGTACTTATAAGAAAGAACGCGTATTGGCTGGTAAGCCGTACTTCTCAGTAGCATCCGGTGGTGGTACTGGTCGTACTCTGCACCCGGACAACATGGCTGCCGGACCGGCTTCTTACGGTATGACCGATACAATGGGTCGTATGCACTCAGATGCTCAGTTCGCCGGTTCTTCATCAGTTCCTGCTCACGTGGAAATGATGGGATTCCTGGGTATCGGTAACAACCCGATGGTAGGATGTACAGTGGCTTGTGCGGTTGACGTGGCTCAAGCTTTGAGCAAGTAATCATCTGATATACAGATTATATATGAAGAGCTTTCCTTAGGGAAGGCTCTTCTTGTTTTAACAGACTTCCACGCTATCCTTGCTCTACTCACCTTTGCCTATCATCCTTTAATATCATCACTTTATCAATTGTGACGGTGTACTATATTATACTCTATAAATTCTCTATAAATTGCCACATTATTGCTAATTCTGTGACGTACTTGTGACGGGGTATCTATACCGTCACAACAAAGCAAGACATTCATAAGTCACTATGTATCAACTAATATCAAAATTATATTAAACACCTCCTATCTTATATTATTAATGGCATGTGACGAAATTACTTCAATCATACAACTTTATACTATTTGCTTTACACCTCTACCTTCAAATTCAAGAACATTTAGTTTACATTAGTTTCCCCTCTGTAATATGGTTAACTTCGTATCAGATTAATTCAATTATCAATTATCAAATTAATACAATTATGAGACTTACCAAGAAGAACTCTCCTAAGAGTTACACTATCTACTACCTACCACAAGAGATTAAAGAAACTATGGTTACAGAGGTCAGTTACCTGCCTATTACCAGAGAGAGACTGGAACAGTTCTTTAAAGATGCGGCAAGTAAGCGAAAGCCTAAATTAGTCAAGAAGCGGAAACAGTCAAGGCAGCAAGGGGGTTAATTCCATGCTGCCTTTATACTTCAATGTAATAATATTTAATTACTGTTTAGTCCAAGTTGTTACATAAGAATCATCTCCTATTTCATCATCGAAGAACTGTCTTGTTGTCATGGTATTACCGCTAAATGTAACATAATAAGTATCAATATCCGTTGGAACCAAATCTCCGTCCTCTTTATATGTAACGGTTAGAACGGTAGTCTTAGCATCATAAGTATAAGTAAATGAAACTGGAGATTCAAGGCCTCCATGATAATATTCTTGTTCTATTCCTGTACCGTCTGCATTAAATTTCCGGCAGTATCCATAATTTTGTGTAAATAGAAACGGGATTCAGTTATAAGTTCTCTTATATCTGGATTCTGTTTTCAAAAATAAGCATAAATTGGTTCATAATCAATCCCCAGTTAGTAATCGGCAT
>JAEWSH010000046.1 GCA_023398375.1 Bacillota bacterium
ATGCCAGATGGAACAACCTTTAAAGGTAATCGTTCACAATTAACAAAAGAACAAGCGGAAAACTGTGGCATAAAAAATATCAAAATGATTGTGCCACTAAAAGTGTGGAAATTGCTGGAAACTCCTAAAGTTGCATAAACTACAAAGTAATTCGAAAGAATAGGCTTGAATGTTTGAAAATTATGCAAATGTAACAATGGACAATCAGCAGCTAAAACCTCTAAGTATTTGATATAAGAGGAATGTTCAGAGACTATGAGGATAACCTCAGCCAATTATTGGTGACAATTTTTGGTACTCACGCTAATATACTAGTGATTCTAGTTAAATGATATAGTCCATTCTGAAAGTGAATCGACACTTTTATATAGTATTTTAAATAATATTATATAGGATGAAAGTCCCAGCATTAAGTAGAAATGCTTAATCGTTTATTTACATTTTTATATTATTACTAAAGATGAGATTGTTTGAAATGTAAATAAATGTAAAAAAAAATCAAACTTGATATCCTCAAACTGTGGTCTATATGACGCTAACGGTTCCTTATATGGTGACATATAAGTGTAATTTGGTGAACCTAGAAATCTAGGGTGTCAGTTTTAACTGGCTAACGGTGAAAAGCTAAATTAATTGTTAAATTAATAAGTCAATACCGTGCCAAGCTTAGAAAGAAATTTCTTTGAAGGTGTAACGACTAGGATATACAATCTAAGTTACTTTTAGTGATATGATTATGAAATCCGTACATTACTGGTGAAACTCCAGAATGGAAGTGCCAAACATCTCTAATAATAGAGATGAAGAGATAGTCTACTCCCCTAATAAATATCGGGAAACCGAGGGTATAAAGGAAAAAATGTTACAGAATTAGATGAAGAATGTAAAGAAATATCAAAAAGATATATGAATGGTAAAAAATTTGAATTAGAAGATATACCATTAGATGATAAAGCGGTTTGGACAGCATTTAAAACTTTTAACACAAAAGGTGTTTTTCAATTCTCAAGTCCAATAGCAAAACCAGTATTATTATCGATGCAGTGTGATAATATTGAAGAATTATCCGCAGCAACATCATTAATTAGACCTGGTACCGGTGGATTAGACCAATATGTTGAAGGTAAGAAAAATCCAAAAGCAATAAGAAAAATTGATTCACGTTTAGCAGAACCATTGAAAGTTACATTCGGTGCTAAATATTTGGTACCTAAACATGGAAATTGCTGGGAAATCGCGTAAGATATAAATACTACAACATGATTCGAAAGAATGAGTGTGAATGTTTGAAAAATTTATATTAGTGTGATAATCAGCAGCTAAATTCTCTAAATACAATAGTACACGAGAAATGTTCAGAGACTAGGAGGTATCTCCGCTTATATAAAGTGATTTATATAAGAACTCATGTTAATATACTAGTAGACTAGTTAAAAGATATAGTCCGTTCTGGAGATGAATTAACATCTCATAATGAGGCGAAAGTCCCAGAGTTAAGCAGAAATGACTTAACCAGTATATTGTTTTTATAATTTTATTATTTCATTTTTTATATCGAAAGGAATATAAGTAAATGGGAAAATATATACCGATGGAAAAAGATGAAGTAATATATGAATTATTAGAAATATATAATAAAAATGGTAAAATAAATAAAAATTTAATATATGAGCATGGGAAAACTATAGGAAAACCATTATATCAAAGAATGATTAGTTATTTTGATAATATAGAAAATATGTATTCTGAATTAAATTTAAAAAAAACAAAACGTGGATGCAAGAAAAAAGCTGTCAATGCAGATTATTTATTGAATGCAATAGATAAATGTTATAATGAAAATGCATATGTAACTAGACAATTAGTATTATCTTATGTGTATTTTGAGGATTATAATATTAAAAAAAGATTAAGAAATCAAGATATTGATAATTTTTTATTAAAAAAAGGTTTTAAAAATAAAAGATTCAATAATAAAATAATATGGACAAAAAATTGTTTAAATATTTTAAATAAAAATCAGTTGAATAATATAATTATTAATATAAATAATAAATTTAATGTTATAACTAAACAAAAAATTGAAATTATAAATAATCTATTGCTAGATTATATAGATAAATATTATAACTCATTTGATGATATGATTAAAACTATTAATTTATCTGTTATAGATAAAATTGATATTGATAAAGAAATGAATAGAATATTTGAATTAGCTAGAATAAAAAATGCTAAAATAACTTTAAGGTTTATAAGATTTAATTTTAAATATGATATTAAATATTTTAACCAGTATGTCGGAATTAAAAATAAAGACATAATTGAATATAATAAAAATTTTAATATCACGAAGGATATGGTTGACAATGACATAATAAATATATATAATATGTCAATATTAAATAATGAAAAATTTAATATAAGATATTATCGAAAAAATACTAAATATAGTTGGTATTTAGAAAATAAATTTTATGATAGTTTTCAAGATGCGGTTAATAAATTAAATTTAAAAAGTAATATTTTACCAAAATGTGATTTGGATAATATTAAAAAAGAAATAATCGATTTATATAATAAATATGGATTTTTTAGTGTAGAACTTTTTCGTAATAAAAATTCTTTAAAAAATAAATCAGCAAAATATGTATATGATAATATTGATGGCGGATTTACAACTTTGTGTAGTCAATTAAATGTTCCATTAAATAATGGTAATAAAAGTTGTAAATTTTTAATAGATATTATTGAGGAAATTTTAAATGAAAAAGCAAAACGTGAATATAGTTTTGAATGGCTAAGAAATTCAAATAATAATAAATATAGAGTAGATGCATATTTTGAAAAATTTAATTTAATTGTAGAATATAATGGTAAACAACATTATGAACAAGTAAATATATTTCATAATACAATTGATGAATTCAATAAATATGTTAATGATTATAATGATAAAATAGCAAAATTAAAACAAAAAAATTTTATTATACTTGAATGGAAATATAATAAATCAATTTCTTATGAAAGTGTAAAAAAAGAATTAATGAAATTAATAAAATTATAAACAATATATTAGTAACA
Source organism: Bacillota bacterium (assembly GCA_023398375.1). Taxonomy (GTDB): domain Bacteria; phylum Bacillota; class Clostridia; order Lachnospirales; family Lachnospiraceae; genus SZUA-378. The sequence continues at coordinate 3,085 of JAEWSH010000046.1, forward strand.
ATCAAGATAATATTTCAGGAGTAGTTGCTCCCTTAAAGAAGTGATTCTTTATAGAAAATCCCTTGAATTGCTGGAAACTCGTAAAACTTTTTAAGCTACAGCATAATTATGAAATATGAATAAGTGCGAAAGCAGAAGAAATTCAGAAAAAATTAAAAAGATGATATATGATGATAGTAAGTCTAAGTATCGTTAAAAATCGATGATCAGCAGGAAAGCTCCGAATAGGAGAATCTTCAACGACTATGTATCCTAGTAGTCTAGGTAGTGGGGGACTCCAATTTTATTGGATGATGATATAGTCTGAACGTATGCAGAAATAGCATAGAAGAGTTAAAACTCTTATTACGAAATAACGAATCGTAATTAACACTTTGCAAATTATGTCTGAAATATCTGAACTAATGGGTATTTCATTTGGTAAAGCAGATATTTATAGAAGAGCACTAGAAAAAATGCACAAACCAGCAAATAAGAAAAAAGTTGAATATTTTAAAGAAAATTGTGTTAATCTAGCAGTTAAAAGAGGTATTCCAAAAGAAGATGCAGAATATATAAAGAAAATGATTCTTGATAATTGTGGGTAAAAATGTATGCCGTGTCATATTTATTATGATATAATTAGAGTGGAAATAAACTGGAAAGCTAAGTCGAAAGATATGCTAATCAGACTTGAAGGTAATTAATTTACCAGAGGCAACGCATAGAGAATGAAATAATTTCTCCACGAGTCCGCTCCATAAATTATTTGTTTTAAAATGTATTTTTTAAAAAAAGCGGTGATAAAATTAATGATACTATTATTATTTGATTCTGGAATATATCAAAAGTGGATTATGATATACAATCTTTATTCTTACAAGATTACGTATGCGAATTTGATAAAAAATATTCTTCAAAAATTAAATTTTTAAGTGATCAACAATATGATTTTGATTCAGAAAGAGTATTTTTTGATTATGACAAGCAATTATTGTATTGTAATGATATTGAAGTTAAGATGAAAATAGTTTTTCCAAATATAAGATTAATTAGTCCACAAAAAAATAATTTTGATTTTAAAACCAGACAAAAAAGAATAGATATAATGTTTAAACTTGGTAAAAAATACGATAGTGATTTAAATAATAATTCAATTTTTTTGATAAAATACTACAAATAATTTATGAAAAGATATGCTAAACTGAGTATGAATTGACATACTGATGAAAATGAGGGAAACCTCCAGAGATGGATGTAGGAATTGACCTACTATTAATAGATAAAAAGCTCCATGTTAATAACATTTGATACTTTTAACAAGAGTCATGCTGTTTGTTATTCTTATATAAGTTATTATACTGCTTATATGAAAATTCATTATCCTATGGTATTCCATAAAACAATGTTAAATGGAAACTTAGGTACATTTGATGAATTTTATGAATTAGCTTTAGATGAAGGTTTAGAATTGTTACCACCTCATGTAAATTATTCTAGATTTACAACTGAAATTGTAAGTGATGAAAAGAAACAATTAAGAATAGGATTTAATATTGTAAATGGTATAGGAAAACCACCAGCTAATAGTATTGCACAAAATGCACCATATAATAATATTAATGAATTTTTTGAAAAGAATGATTCTAAATTTACAAATAAGAAAACCTTTGATGCTTTAACTTCATGTAGTGCATTTAAGGGAATGGGTGTTAAGGTTGATACTAATTATGTGGATATTGAATTCGTTAAAGAACTTGGATTTAAAGTTGAGAATGATGATACAATAATATTAAATAATAATCAATTAAAGAAATGGTACGAATTATATTTAGAAATGAGCAAAATTAAGAAAATAGATGAATATGCAGTACCAGTAACTGAAATTAAAAATAAATATATTGAAAAATTTCAGATGGTAATTGAAAAAG
>JAEWSH010000006.1 GCA_023398375.1 Bacillota bacterium
CCGTCCTCCACCAGCTTCTTCATGATGAAAGGCCGGAACAGCTCCACGGCCATCTACTTGGGTACGCCGCACTGGTAGATTTTCAGCTCGGGACCCACCACGATCACGCTGCGGCCGGAGTAGTCCACGCGCTTGCCCAGAAGGTTCTGGCGGAAACGGCCCTGCTTTCCTTTCAGCAGGTCGCTGAGGGATTTCAGTGCGCGGTTGTTGGCGCCGGTGACGGCGCGGCCCCGGCGTCCGTTGTCGATCAGCGCATCCACGGCCTCCTGAAGCATCCGCTTTTCATTGCGGACGATGATGTCGGGGGCGTTCAACTGGATCAGCCGCTTGAGACGGTTGTTCCGGTAGATGACCCGGCGGTAGAGATCGTTCAGATCGGACGTTGCAAACCGGCCACCGTCCAACTGCACCATGGGGCGCAGCTCCGGAGGATTCACCGGCAGCACGTCAATAACCATCCACTCCGGCTTGTTGTGGGAGATGCGGAAAGCGTCCACCACCTCCAACCGCTTGACAATCCGGGCCTTCTTCTGGCCGGATGCGTCCTTCAACTCGGTGTGGAGCTGCTGGGAAAGGGCCTCCAGGTCCACGTCCTGAAGCAGCTTTTTCACGGCTTCGGCGCCCATGCCGGCCTGAAAGTCATCCTCATACTTCTCCCGATAGTCCCGGTATTCCTTTTCGGAAAGAATCTGATTCTTCATCAGCGGGGTCTCGCCGGGATTGGTGACAATATAGTTGGCGAAATACAGGACCTTCTCCAAAATCCGGGGACTGATGTCCAGCAGCAGGCCCATCCGGGAGGGGATACCCTTGAAATACCAGATGTGGGAAACTGGAGTGGCCAACTCGATGTGGCCCATGCGCTCGCGGCGCACCTTGGCCCGGGTAACCTCCACGCCGCAGCGGTCGCAGATTTTGCCTTTGTAGCGGATCTTCTTATACTTGCCGCAGTGGCACTCCCAGTCCTTGGTGGGCCCAAAAATCTTTTCGCAGAACAATCCGTCCCGTTCGGGCTTCAAAGTACGGTAGTTGATCGTCTCCGGCTTCTTGACTTCGCCGTAGGACCACTCCAGAATCTGCTCAGGAGAGGCCATGCCGATCTTTATGGCGTCAAAAGCAACATTGTTGCCGGTATTCGTGTCAATCATATGGTTTCCTCCTATCATGATTCAGAATTTGAATTTTTGCGTGTCGGTCTTTTCCAATTCCAAATCACTCATCATCAAAACCGGCGTCGTCTCCTCCGTCCAGACCGGCATCCGCGCCGGCATCATCGGGGACATCCGCGATGTCAAATCCGACTCCTGGAACTCCGTCTCCTCCACCACGCTGTGGTGACGGTCATCCTCAGCATCCATGCGGGCCAGATTGAAGGTATCCATGGCGTCCTCGTCTTCCCTCAGCTCGATCTGGTTGCCGTTTTCATCCAGCACCCGGATATCCAGGCACAGGGACTGCAGCTCCTTCACCAGCACCTTGAAAGCCTCGGGCACGCCCGGCTCGGGTACGTTGCGGCCCTTGACGATGGCCTCGTAGGTCTTGACGCGGCCCGTGACATCGTCGGACTTGACGGTCAGCATCTCGCGCAGGGTATATGCCGCACCATAGGCTTCCAGCGCCCACATTTCCATCTCTCCGAAGCGCTGGCCTCCAAACTGGGCCTTGCCGCCCAGAGGCTGCTGCGTCACCAGAGAATACGGTCCGGTGGACCGGGCGTGGATCTTATCATCCACCAGATGGTGGAGCTTGAGGAAGTAAACATAGCCGACGGTAACGTTGTTGTCGAAAGGCTCGCCTGTGCGGCCGTCATATAGCACGCTCTTACCCTCGGGGTCCAACCCCGCCTGCTGAAGCATGTCGGCAATGTCCTTTTCGTTGGCGCCGTCAAAAATCGGGGTGGCCACCTTGCAGCCAAGGGCGTGTGCGGCATAGCCGAGATGGACCTCCTGCACCTGTCCGATGTTCATACGGGAGGGCACGCCCAGAGGATTCAGCACAATGTCCAGCGGCGTGCCATCGGGCATGAAGGGCATATCCTCCTGCGGCAGGACCCGGGAAACCACGCCCTTATTGCCGTGGCGGCCCGCCATTTTGTCGCCTACCTGAATCTTCCGGCGCTGGGCAATGTAGACGCGAACCACCTGATTCACACCCGGCCCCAGCTCATCGCCGGCCTCGCGGGTAAACACCTTTGCGTCCACCACAATGCCGCTCTCGCCGTGAGGCACCTTCAAAGAGGTGTCGCGAACCTCACGGGCCTTCTCGCCGAAAATGGCGCGCAGGAGCCTCTCCTCGGCGGTGAGATCGGTCTCGCCCTTGGGGGTGACCTTCCCCACCAGAATGTCGCCGGCGTGGACCTCCGCGCCGATGCGGATGATACCGTTCTCATCCAGATCCTTCAGCGCGTCCTCACCCACGTTGGGAATGTCGCGGGTAATCTCCTCGGGGCCCAGCTTCGTGTCCCGGGAGTCGATCTCAAATTCTTCGATGTGAATGGAGGTATACAGATCCTCGCGGACCAGCCGTTCATTCAAAAGGACGGCATCCTCGTAGTTGTAGCCCTCCCAGGTCATAAAGCCCACCAGAATGTTCTGGCCCAGGGCAATTTCGCCCTGCTCGGTGGCGGGGCCGTCCGCCAGGACGGTGGGGTCTTGCATCTCGCCGTCGGGGCCAATGCCCGCGCCGTGGACCCGCTCGCCCACCGCCACGAAGGGACGCTGGTTGATACAGGTGGTGTGGTTGGACCGGAGGAACTTCACCAGCTTATAGTCCTTGGTCTCGCCGGAATCGTATTTCACGGAAACGTGGCGGGCGTCCATCGAGGTGACCACGCCGTCGCCCTCGGCCAGTACTACGACCTCGGAGTCGATGCAGATCTTGTGCTCCATGCCGGTACCGACGATGGGTGCGTGGGGCTTGAGCAGAGGCACGGCCTGACGCTGCATGTTGGCGCCCATCAGGGCGCGGTTCGCGTCATCATTGGGCAGGAAGGGGATCATGGCCGTGGCGATGGAAACCATCATCCGGGGAGATACGTCGATATAATCCACCCGCTCCTTGTCCACTTCCACGATCTCGTCGCGATGGCGCGCCGTGATACGGGGATTGGTGAGGCAGCCGTTCTCATCCAGCGCCTCCGCGGCCTGGCCGACGATGTAGTTATCCTCCTCATCGGCGGTCATATAGGTGATCTCATTCGATACGTGGAACGTCTCTTTATCCACCGCGCGGTAGGGCGCCTCGATAAATCCGTACTCGTTGATGCGGGCGTAAGTCGCCAGATAGGAGATCAGGCCGATGTTGGGTCCTTCTGGGGTCTCGATGGGGCACATACGGCCATAGTGGCTGTAGTGAACGTCTCGAACCTCCATGTTGGCGCGCTCACGGCTCAAGCCGCCGGGGCCCAGAGCGGACAGACGCCGCTTATGGGTCAGCTCGGCCAGAGGATTTGTCTGGTCCATAAACTGACTCAGGGGGCTGGAGCCGAAAAACTCCTTGATGGCAGCGGTGACGGGCCGGATGTTGATGAGGCTCTGGGGCGTGACGATGTCCATGTCCTGAATGGTCATGCGCTCCCGGATCACCCGCTCCATCCGGCTGAAGCCGATACGGAATTGATTTTGCAGCAGCTCTCCCACGCACCGCAGGCGCCGGTTGCCCAAATGGTCGATGTCATCCTTGTTGGACACGTTCCGGGCGAGGCCGTTCATATAGTTGATGGAGGTCAGGATATCGTCGATGATGATGTGCTTGGGAACCAATTCATCCTTGTGCAAGCGGATCTGGTCCTTCAGTTCCTCGCCGGAATACTGGCCCAGTAGTTCCTGAAGTACGTCATAGCGCACCCGTTCCTTGATCTTGCACTCGGCCAGGGGGTCAAAGTCCACAAAGTGGCTCAGATCGCACATCTTGTTGGAGATGACCTTGATTGGCTCGCCATCCACATCGATGGTAACCTCGCTGACACCGCAGGCATCCAGGCTCTTGGCCTCGTTCACGGTGAGTAGATGGCCGTCCTCAAACAAAATTTCACCGGTGGAGGGATCGGCTACAGGCACGCTCAGCTTATAGCCGGAAATCCGGGGCCACAGGCACAGTTTCTTATTAAATTTATACCGGCCCACGATGGACAGATCGTAGCGCCGGGGGTCGAAGAACAGATTGTTCATCAGAGTTACGCAGGCTTCCACCGTGGGAGGCTCACCGGGACGGAGCTTGCGGTAGATCTCCAGCATGGCGTCCTCATAGGTCTTGCAGGGATCCTTTTCAAGGGTTGCCAGAATCCGAGGGTCGTCTCCGAACTGCCCGGTGATCTCCGCGTCAGTCTTCAGGCCCAGAGCCCGCAGCAGACAGGTGATCGGAAGCTTCCGGTTCTTGTCAATACGCACCCAGAAGCACTCATTGGC
>JAEWSH010000103.1 GCA_023398375.1 Bacillota bacterium
GGGAGAGAGGCGAGGGGACTTTCTCCGTGAGCCGGCCACGCAGGCCGGCGCTCTTTGGCTCGCCTCTCTCCATTATATTTTTGAAACGTCAATATGCCAGGGCAAAAAACAGGCGACATCAGCTCGGATCCACCTAGCAAAACCATGTTCAGTCTGCTTTTATGTCGGCATCCTTATGTGCGTCCTATAGCAGCGGCTGCAGATGTTTTCCTAGCTTGTGTTATCTACAGTTTACGATTGTCTTCCGTAACTGGAAGGGCAGTGTCCGTGCATCACAAAGCTGAAAGCGCAATTTAAACGTTTGCAAAGCCTTTCCCGGACACATGCGTTTGCTATTAGCTGCGCGGTTCAAAAGAGATCCAGGCTTGCGTGCTTAGTCTCCCGGCTTATGCTAATTCCTTACAACAATACTGTTATGCTCATCGGTTCTTAGGTTATGTAAGCTATGCGATTTCAAGGTTACAGCACAACTAAGGTCTATTAATAAATGATAGATTAACTTCAAAACTTCCATAAGGAATGTCGTAAATCTTGTTACTACGGTTACTGGTAATTTTTATCGCTATATCATGCGCATCGCAAATTTCTTTTGCAAGACATAGCCCTAATCCGCTACCTGCAACTTTCGTTGATAGTGCACCTTTACCGCGAAATCCTTTTGTAAAAATATTCTTAATTTCTTCTTCATCGCAAAATGGCCCTTCCGAAGTTACAGAAACATATAAGTTATTATGTTCTTCTCTAAATGCAACTTTTACCTCACTACCTATCGGTGCGTATTTAACTGCATTTTCAAGAATGATAAACGGTAAAGAATCGAAAGTCTGGTATACAAGATATTCAAAAGTACTATGGCCCTGCAAACTAATAGTAACATTTTTTCCATATAATTTGTAAGCATATATTTAGCTTTATGAAATTTTTGATATATAACGCGTGGCCTTTTATGTCCAAAGCACATAGATTCTGGGTTCATCGATATATCGTATTCTTCGAACCTACTAACTGCAATGCCCGCCATCGCCTCAATATTTTTTATTTTTTGTAATGTATCAAAGGCATCGCAATTATCTTCTGCCGCTTGAATATCATCATCAAGTCCAATAATGTCTTCACTTTTGTTTTTAATATGGGCACATATTTTTCTAATATCATGCAATAATTCGTTATTAACATTTTGCTCTATCTTTACTGCAGATGATTGCTCGCAGACTAGCATATCTGTTTCCATTAACCGCATAAATAATTCTCTACTCATCACTGGAGAAAATGAGTCTGCCGCTGCTGTAGATCTTTTTAATTTATCATCTGAACCTTTGTTATAAAACCCCTTGACCCGCATAGACGTATAAACTAAAGGCGGCGTATTAGCTCTAGATACATACGCGGTCAGTCCTTTTGGACAAGTATAAAAACCCTCGTTAGCATTCATTATACTTGAATAGAATTTTTGACACGATTTTTGCTTGCACATATCAATGCAATATGGTAATGCTTCAATTATATTTCCATTCTCAAGTACTTGCATTGAATAAAAAGTGGGCAGAAGCCTTTTCAAAGTCCCACCCCCTTTAGAATAAAAGAAATTGCAGCAGAAGAAAGTAGTTCCTTGATGAATCCACTTCCTTGTGGGCTCATCTGATTCGCTAATTTCTCAAAGCCCTCAAAATTTCCTCTTTTCACAGCATCAACATATGCAGATTCCAATTTAGCTACTTCAGGAAGTGAGACTCCCTTCTCAAGTAGCTTTGCACGAACCTTTTTCCACTGATATATAGGATTAATACATTTGTCTATTTCTTCATCTAAAATATCTATCCACTCTTCAGCACTCATGCCTTTTTTTACTATTTCGTCAGCATATTGCAAAAAATCATTATAAGCAGCATCATAATTGCTACCTGTATAAGCAACGACTTGTTTTGTTGGATAGTTGCGTTTTATTTCTTTTATAAGAAAAGCGCCCTCGTATTGACTGTTAAGTTCTAAGCCAACACCTCTTATATCACATAAAACAATTTGATATTCACTCACGTCTTTTATATTTGTAACATCTTTTTTATATGTGAGACGAAAATTGTTTGCTTCAAGCTTTGGGCCAACAGTGAACTCATCATCATCAATTATAAGAATATCAATTTGTTTGCGTTTATCAAGAACACCTATTTTTTTCAATATTTCACCGCCCGATAAATCTTCAACAATAAACTTCGTACAGTATATGCGTGGCAATTTTAACATATGTATACTCCTTCCGTTGGATATCTGTAATATCAAATACCACATAAGCTATTTTGGAGTAGCAACACTAAGTATATTATACCTCGTTTTTTAAAAAAAACTATATTGTTTTTTGCTACACTTCATTTTCAGCTGAAATACCGCTTTTTCTGAGGTTTCAGGCACTTTTTGCACAAAAAAGTGGTTTTAACCCTCGCGCGTATAACTGTTCTACTTCATAATTTAAATTAGTACTGTAAAAGATAAGCCAGAATCACTCGCCCTTTGGAGAGCGAGTGGTTCTGGCTTATCCGTTACTCGCGGCTTATCACACAGCCGAAAAGGCCGTTGACACTTGGACTGATTGCGACCAAACTACAGGAAACAGTTGCCCACAGTGTTGCCATGTCCATACTGGTGCTGAATCTCAGAAAAATTCAGTGCGCACTTCTGCGGTTGCTCTCATTTCTGGCTGCACTGCGCATCCGAAGAGAAAACTGCTATTTGTTCAGCTGACATTAACTAACATGAGAGCTGTAGTTAAGAAAATCGGTGGAACTGTTAAAGAAAGAAAGGATTTTAACGATCTCTTTGATGGAACTATTAGTAAGAAGGAGAAAACAGTTTCACTATTGCAATATCACCCTTTTCAAAGTCAGAAAAGACAAAGCTTACAATTGCGCATGAATTAGGCCATTTATTTTTGCATATGGGATATAGAACTAATTCTAGAATGCGGCAAGCACAAAACAAAGCCAAGCATAATAGATTTGGTGCTTCCGAGCAAGAATATTAGGCAAATGAATTTGCTGCGGCCTTTCTGATGCCAGCGGATCTTTATAAGGAGAGTTTACAAAAGTATGCATCTGGAAAAAAAGTTGATATAAGCAAAGTAGCTAAAGACACGTTTCTCCATCAGCTGCTGCTAATCGCGGCAAATTTCTTGGTTATTTGCAATGGTAGAATCAGATAATATATCAGGTGTTTTAGAAATTTAGAAATTCCTGTTTTAATTAATAAGAGTAACGAAATAGAACGTTGCCATGATTCTTGTGATCCGAAAGTTAAATTGTTTGTGAATTCTACAGCATTTAAAAAATTAAAATAACTTGCCTTAATTATTCGCAAGCTTTTCAACAATATAAGATTTCTCGTATATAAGATGATGGAAATTGAGGCTTGTAGTTTATGGAGAGTTATAGGCGATGAAATGATTTTTGCTTTGAAAAATCAAAATCAAGAAACAATAATTAATGCATATTATTTTTAAAGAACCCATTTTCGATTGACTTCGACATAATTATGTTATATATAATTAGATAACAAAAAAGTTAAAAAACGGCAAATGAAGAATACGCTTTTCGTAGCACTTTTGTTAATAGAGATTTTTTGTATAGGAGGATTCCTAATGATTAAAAAAGCAAATACATATATTTATTGCGGATTGTTCCTTAATGCCTCCTGGCTGCTGGTGCTGATGTATATAATGGTTGGACCCTTTGTATTTTCTGGAATGCCGGTGCTCAAGGGAGAGTGGATCGGGTTTTGTTCATTCAGTATCATTGCTCTAAACACCGTTTTTTTTCACAGAATTCTCAAAAGCATTTCAAAAAGCAATCAAAAGTGAGATTGAAAAAAGCGGTTTATACTTTTGAGAAGGGGGGCAGGATCATAAGTTTATCAAAGATCCCGATAACCGTAGTACCAGCGGAATGCACTTGACGAAGAATACACCCACCTATTTTGAAAGGAATAGTTATGAAAAAGCGAATCGTTTCTGTGGTTGCTTTAATGGCAATGCTATTCTCTCTTATGCCGATGAAGGCGCTTGCTGCGGATAATTGGCAGTCTCAGGTTTACGAGAATCGTGATGTCCTTTCCATGTTTCGAATTCCCACGCAGAAAATCACCAATTCTTACGTTGATGAAGCCGGAAACACTTGTTTCGTAATGTCATATGACAAAGGTGTGACTGAAACTGTTATTATTCTACCGGTATCTGGTGATAAACATTCCATTGTGATAGAAGGCGACGGGATAAGAAATGAAGCTACCATTGATGCCACCGGTGTGTTGTATGTCGATGGTTGCAAAGTCGTAAGCGTAAGATCCACCGGGACATATGAGCAAAATAGTACCCGCGCCAGATATCTCTGGTATGACACCGCCCCGCCGTTTGGTTCCACTGCATCAGATTATGCGTACGTAGATTATACTTTTGATAATAATGTTTTGCTGACAGCTGCATTGAATACACTATCACTAACGATCATTGACATAGTCATTGGCGACATTTGTCCGTTTGCAGGGGCCGCTCTTTCCCTAGCTACTGCAATATATGGCGTTGCACAGGCGTATAATATATCGACATACGGTTTATCTTATAAAGAAAAAAATTATGTGCTGATGAATCCGCCCATCTTAACCACCGTTTACAAGTATGAATCGACCTGGTATACTGGACCCAATTTGACAGGACATTCTGATACCGAAGTTTATTATTGTGTTAGTGAATTTTGTTAAGATAGAAGCAAGAGTGACTGCAGCCTGACATATGAACCGCTCCCCGTCAAGAAAACAGTGAAAAAATTAAACTTTCACGGTCAGCAACACAAGTTGCTGACCGCTTTTTATGAAGTCAGGTAGTCGATGTGTTTCTCCAGCGGCGTTAAATTGCGCTGCACACTCCTGGTGCTTTCCGCCGTGTGCTATAATATTATGCCGCAGATGCACGGTAACGCCACGCACATGCGTGGCGCTTCTTTGTACTCACCTTGTGAGCCAGTTCGGCAGGGTGGTGCTTAAGGAAACCGGCCTTGCAGAAAGCACCGTCCGGGCCGCGCTGAAGGCGCTGGACTGTGCGGGGCTTCTCTACATACAGCGCTGCAAGAAGCGAAACGGCGCGTTCTCCAGCAACTCCTATCTCCCGCTGCGTGATACCGTGGCTGCACGTCGGCCGATACTGAATGCCGTGCCGGAGGATACGGCGCAGCTGCCCTGTCTCTTTGTGTGGGGGTACGCCGATATTCAGAACAATGAAGATAGACCTAAGATAACGGGGGTTCTTACAAGAAAAGAAAGAAACTATATAGGCCCCAGATTCTGGAACATACATATGCCAGGACAAACAGCAGGCGGCACCAGCTCGGCACCGTCTTGTAAAACCGTACCCCGGCTAGCTTTTTTTGAGAGAGAAAGTCGGAGTGGTGAGAGGGGGGACCCGCCGCAGCGGGGGGGAGAGAGGCGAGGTGACTTTCTCCGTGAGC
>JAEWSH010000114.1 GCA_023398375.1 Bacillota bacterium
ATCGACATCGCCGGGATCGGCGAGAAACCGGCAACGCGATCCGGGCCGTAGGTTTTGATGGTCCAGACGTTAGCGGCGGCAATCAGCTGGTTTAGTTCCTGCCAGTTGGAGCGGATAAACCCGCCGCGCCCACGCACTTGTTTGTAGCTCAGGCACTTTTGCGGATCGTTCATAATCGATGCCCACGCCAGTACCGGATCGCTGTGTTGTTTGAGGGCTTCGCGCCACAGTTCAATCAGTCGTTTACGAATGAGCGGGTATTTCAGGCGGTTAGCGCTGTAAAGATACCAGGAGTAACTTGCGCCACGCGGGCAGCCGCGAGGTTCATGATTGGGCAGGTCAGGGCGAGTGCGCGGGTAGTCGGTCTGTTGGATTTCCCAGGTCACCAGACCATTTTTAACGTAGATTTTCCAGCTACAGGAGCCTGTACAGTTAACACCGTGGGTGGAACGCACGATTTTGTCGAACTGCCAACGCTGGCGATAGCTGTCCTCCCAGTCGCGGTTGCTATGCATCACCTGTCCGTGACCATCGGCAAAGGTTTCGCCCTTTTGTTTGAAGTAGCGAAAGCGATCCAAAAGTTTACTCATGACATGACTCCTGCTCCAGGAATGAATTGGGATCTGATGCCTTGTCGGATGCGACACGGTTGTACATCAGGCATCGATCTCTTATTTTTGGCTGAACTTCCGCCGACCATAAACCAGCCAGGTCAGCAGCACACAAACGATGTAGAAGATTAAAAACACTTTCATCGCGCCGACCGGAGAGCCGGTCATATTGAGCGACATGCCAAACGCCTGCGGAATAAAAAAGCCGCCCACTGCGCCAATGGCTGAGATAAAGCCCAGAGCCGCCGCCGTTTCGGTGACGGCTTCTTTCTGAGCTTGCTCATCACTACCGCCTTTCATCTTTACCCGATAAATGGTTATCTGGCGAAAGATGACGGCGATCATCTGGAAAGTAGAACCACTTCCCAGACCCGCAGTCAGAAACAGCCCCATAAATACGGCGTAAAAGGCGATGAAATTACCGGAGCCTGTGCCCGGCAAGGTAAGGAACAGCAGGGCACTGAAAATCGCCATAAAAATAAAGTTGATCAACGTCACCCGCACGCCGCCGAACTTATCGGAAATAGCACCACCAACCGACCGCGCGATGGCACCGATAAATGGGCCAAAGAACGCCAGGCGCAGAATATTCACATCCGGGAACTGGGTTTTTGCCAGCATGGCAAAACCCGCAGAAAAACCGATAAACGAACCGAAGGTGGCAAGGTAAAGCAGGCTCAGCAGCCAGAGATGCAGGCGTTGTAAGACAGGGAGCTGGTCGGCAATTGAGGCGCGTGAACTGGCGATATCATTCATCCCTGACCAGGCGGCGATCGTGGCAATCGCCAGTAGCGGTACCCAAATCCATGCGGCATTCGCCAGCGACATCACCGAACCGTCGGCCTGCGGTACGCCATTGACGCCGAGAAAGGCAAATACAGGTACAAAAATGACCAGCGGTGCAACCAGCTGCATTACACTTACACCTAAGTTTCCTAATCCGCCATTAATCCCAAGAGCGCTCCCTTGTTTGGCTTTTGGAAAGAAGAAACTGATATTGCCCATGCTCGAAGCAAAGTTTGCACCTGCAAAACCGCATAGCAAAGCGATAACGATAAATATCCCAAAAGGAGTATTCGGATTTTGCACGGCAATTCCGAGCCAGACGCAAGGAATAATCAGGATTGCAGTACTAAAAACCGTCCATCGGCGTCCACCGAATATAGGCACCATAAAGGAGTAGGGAACACGCAATAATGCGCCAGAAACGGAGGGTAATGCGGTTAATAAAAAGAGTTGATCGGTAGTAAAATTAAAACCGATTTTATTGAGATTAACGGTAACTGCGCTAAATAGCATCCAGACACAGATGGCAAGAAGTAGACAACTGACTGATATCCAGAGATTTCTTCGAGCAATATGTTTTCCTTTATTTTCCCAGAAGGCCGGATTTTCTGGTTTCCAGTCGCGCAAAAGATAACGACTATTTTTCTCATTTTGCAGTGCCATATTGTTCCTCACATGCACACATTGGTAATGAAAAAAAGACAAAACACGAGGTAAGGCGCAATAGCCAGTTATTAGAATTAAGGATGAATTGGGTGAAGTGCTGATTGAAAGAATAGATAAGAAAGCGTAACCGCGGGGGCAGAATGGGGATTAAGTAGCCAGATATGTGTTACTAAATGTAACTAACAAGCTAACCTTCAAACGGGGGTTAATCTTTGAACGTATGTCATGTTTCAACCCTTCAGATCGTGAATCTAAAGGGTTACATATTAACTATATTATCAACAAGACCAGACACTTATAGAATTAGTGATGATTTATTCACTAAAAAGGCCATGAACTGGAGGAAAACGATCTGTCCAGAAGGTCTATCGGTTCCTCTCTTATTGCCTGATTGTAATAATCGTTATTACAGTAAGTATTGTTTATTTCATCTAAGGTCATGTTTTTAACTTTTATATTCCTCTGGTTTACAACTTCCTCTGTCTTGTAAGTGTGTATATTATATGGGGTATATGCTTTTTTAATAGGATAGTGAAACAATTCGTTATCCACATCTATTCCGTCAGAGTGAACTTCAAATGCACCAGGCGAAAGAATTGCCAGGCCAGTATTAAGCTTAAGTGCTGGGGAAAACAAATTAAATAACATGAGCTGCATAGTAGGGCAATTGTTCTTCCCAGAAACATTTAAAAAATTTAAGTTTTTGCTCTGTTTTATTATGGGGAATAAAGTTCCAATATCGGATGTATTATTAGTATCAATGTGGGTTATTTTATTATTGTCCAGTCTTAAACTTTTGATAGATGGAAGATAAGTCAGGAAATCAAGATTTATATATTTCAACTGGTTGTTAGCAGCGTTTAATGTCTGAACATTGCAGAAGTTGCTATAGAATATTTTAATTTCAGAAAGCAAATTGTTGTTAATAAGTAACGTATTCAAGTTGGGAAATAAGTCATTGTGTAAACTTGTTAGTTTATTATGGGATAGATCCAGCAGTAAGAGTTCATTTTTATTACCTGCAACAATATCAGTTAATTGATTATGGCTGAGATTCAGGTATTGCAGCCATTCGCAAGATTCTAATTGCACAAACTCTAGTTGATTATGTGCCGCACTAAAATAAGTAACTGATGAAAGCCTATCTATATCAATATTTCTGAGAGCATTATTATTCATAGATATATGTGTAATACTTACATTTCTGCCTTGAGGAAAATTTATTGACTCAAGAGCATTACTATTCAGACTTAGCTTTACGAGTCTATCGTAGTTGGTTGCATCAAAATGTGTGAGTTGGTTATTATCAAGATTGATAGAGGTGAAGTTTTGCAGCCCTGGTGGTTGAGTGGTTAAATTAAGTCCTGATAAATCAATGGTCACTTCATTAGTGTCATCAATTATATTTCTTACTGCAGTCCAGTACTGCATTTGTGCAAGTGGATCATTGTTGATGCCGTTAACTAATACATGCCAAAGATGTTTTGATGATATTAGTTGATCAATGTCATTGGTTGGCAGTAAATTGTTATTGCTTAAGTTTAAATATTCCAGTTTTGTAGTGTTTTTGGCGTTTAAATGTGCAATATGGTTGTCGTTTAAAGTGATTGTTTTCATCCTGGGATGATTGTGTAATATAAGGTCAGTGATCATATTGTGATGGGCACTTAACTCAATCAGAGATTCTTGCCGCGCGAGCCGTTGGCTTCATCGTTATAGCCTTTAAAATCATATTCCCAGTGACCAAAACCAATCATTTGATCATTGATTTGCGTTTCTCCTTTAAAGCCGAGACGGGCATAAGTTTTATCACCATCGTCACGCTTATCATCAGTAAAATAACGTAGAGCGGTAACCTTGCCATAAAGGTCGAGTTTATTACCATCCTTGTTATAGACTTCGGCAGCGTGTGCTACGTTCGCAGCTAACAAACCAGTTACAACCACCGCAACTATTTTTAATTTCATTTAACAGAATCCTTTTAATTATCGTTAAACGTATTTTCTAAACGAATTTTAAACGGCGTCATTTATAAATGACATACTGTTTTTAAAATAGAATGGTGATTAAAAACAATGAGAAAAATAGATGAAATAATATTATTTATCGATATGTGATCGAAGTCGAAATGAGATATAAGGTGAATTACTGGTATTTGAAATTTATTTTTTTAATATTGTCGGAATTTATCTGATTAACTACCGGGCCGTAGACCCGGCAGTTATTTTAACCACGACGTGTCGCCAGCCAGCAGAGCAGGGAACCGCCGCAGACCATCAGCGCGCCTTGCCAGAACGAGAACGACAGCGGGGCGCTGAGCAGCACGGCTGCAAGCGCTGAGGAAAGTACAGGCGTAAAATACGAACCTACCGCCATAATGGTGACATTGCCATGCAATATACCGACATTCCATGCAGCATAAGCAAATCCTAAGGTAAATGCCGCAGAGATGAGTTTAATCATGACGGGCGTGCTAAATATCATTTCTGGTTGTGGCGTAAGAAAATAGTAAACCCACAGACTTGCTCCCGTTAGCAGGACAAAAACGGTAATTCCATTAAATCCGCGTGCGTATTTATTCGTTACTGTGCAATAGGCTGCCCAGATAAACGCACCAATAAACGCCAGGAAATAACTC
>JAEWSH010000130.1 GCA_023398375.1 Bacillota bacterium
AGATTGCCTGTACGGGAGTGCTGCTTTCCGAGGTTACTTTGCACCATGCTTCCGAACTTTGGAAAGTGGCTGGTTCATTGGGGGTGATACCGAATTTCTTGCTACCACCCGTTTGTTCAAAATGGAAAGAAGTAGGCTCTACGATGATTTTCAGCTCCTTTTTATCGTCAGAGCAAGCTGTCATCAGAAATAGAACCAGGCTGGTTAATAAGGTTTTCTTGAAGATTTGTGTCATGGTATCGGTAAAATTTCGTTTTAATAATTTCGGTGTATTTATTTTTAGACGCTGATTCAATTGAATCAGCGTCTAAGAGTTTAAAAGAAGGTGTCACTTTGTGTAATCCTGTGCCAGAATTTAATTCAAATTATTGTATCTTGACAACTCGGAAATTATCAAAATACATTTCGATGTTGTATGGACCGTTTTCGCTGGGGTTTGTCATCTGGAGTGCCAACTCGTCACCGTCACGTTTTTGGAACTCGCCCCAAGTGGTTTCGTCTACCAGTTCGGAGAGCGGAATGCTGCACTGCATCCATTGGCCTACTTCGGTTTTTCCGGTGAAGTCGCTCACCGGACGATAGTTCGTGTAGTTGTGAGCCTCATTCCCTTTGAGGTAGATGCGGAATACAGGACCTTCGCCATATTCCACTGCCACGAAGCATTCGAACTGCAAAGCCAGTTCGGAAGTCGGTGTATCGGTAGGCAGGAAGGCTGTGTCAATGCCCCATACGGCACCGTTCTGCAATTGGCCCCACCAGTAATTCCATGCTGAAAGTTCCCCTGATATGCTGTAGCATTTACCATCCGAGAAGAAAGGAGCTGCTGTACCGTCGGCAGTGACGGGTACAGCTTGCCCGCCCCAGGAGAACCAACCGATGTTGTCATAGTTCAATACTATATTCTCCAAAGGATAGAAGCCCGGAACTTCGGCAGTACCGCCCATTGTGGTAATGGCGAGTGAGCAAGTGCCTTGCGGTGCACGCGGCATGGTAAAGGTAAGCATATCGTTAGCTTCGCTTACGGTAACAGTAGAGAGATCTACCGAGCGATTGCCCATTGTGATGGAGGCGATATCCATAAAATTCTGTCCCAGTACGGTAACTGTGGTACCCGTGATAGGCATCATGGAGCTTACCTTGCTGATACTTGGTGGGAGGGCTGTGCGACGGAAGGGAGTAAATGCGGATGCGGTATAGCACTCCACTACCAGACTGCCTTCATCAATCAGGCCTGCGGGAGCATTGAATGATATTTCGTCAAAGTTCTTGTTTACCGTGTAGTCCGTTACTTCTACCGAAACAGGTGCATTGGTGATGTCGTCCACGGCAGTGGTGAAATAAACGCGCTGAATTTCGTAGAAGTTACCGCCCACGATGCGCAGAGGCGTGCCCGTCTCCACGGGGAAGGTTGTGGCTACACGGGTGATGTAGGGTGCGGGCGAGAGTACATGCATGGAGTACGTGGCAATGCCGTGCGAGGTCTCGATACGCAGTTCGCCTTTCAGTTCGGGGTTGGCACCCGTCAGTTGCAATTCGCCGGGGATAGTGAGGATGAGACTGGTGGAAGTGCCGTAGTTGCTATTGAACGAAACTTCTTGTTCGTTGATGAACACTTTCCGCACATCATTCAGATTTTCGCCGATGACTACAATCATGGTGCCCGGATTTACATCGGTGAACGTACTGTCGGCCTTCTCTGGGTCGACAAGACGGATGTGGTGGATTACGGGAACACCGCCGCCCTCGTCATCGTTGCAGGCGGTGAAAAGGTTGCATGCCAACAGGATGGTGAGCAACACAAAAGGAAAATGTATATATTTCATATTAAAGTCGTTATTTGAGATAATGAATGTATAACTTGGTTTATTCACTGAATTCGTATGCTACCGGTTCTTCGTTCAGTAGCGGATTCTGGATGACATCGCTTTCCGGATAAGGCATCAGGATGTTGCCGTGGTGGATTTCGATGTTCTCGCCCGGTTCCTGCCAATTTTCTATGCCTTCGAGGAAAGTGTCGCCTTCTTTCTTGCCGAAGTGGAGGTAACCGTCTTCGTCTTTCACGATGAGGTCTACTGTGTAGCCGCGGTGTTGGTTCTGGAAGTAATTCAGCATGTAGTCGGGTTTCCAGTGATACCACGATACCATGTCATACCAGTTACAATACTCCATCGAGAACTCTACGCGGCGTTCGCGAATGATGTCTTCGAAGGTTACGCGTTCCTTGCGGGGGATACGTGCACGGTCGCGCACCTGGTTCAATGCTTCCAGGCCGGGACCACCGGTCAGTTCTTCGCTGTTGCCCAGACAAGCTTCGGCATAGGTCAGGTAAACATCGGCAAGGCGTAGGATGTAGGTGTTGAGCGGAGAGTTCATGGACTGGATATAACCGTCGTTGTCGTCGTCCGGACCGCCCGGTACACCTTTTTTAATGCAAGAGGTGGCGCCGTCGTAAGTATAACCACCGTCGGCAATGCAGATGTATGAATAGTATGTACCCGGTGTGCAGAAGGTGGCGTTGCGGCGGATAGTGTCGCCCAACTCATATTGCTGGAGCATATCTATACTTGCCTGATAGCTGCTCCATACGTTTACACCGCCGGTCATCTTGCTGTTGCCGGCGAGGTCGGCAAGCAGAGTGTTGCATACGCCCCAATCACCCAGTGGCACCCACTGCATGGCAATGAGCGATTCGGGATTGTTGTTGTGCTTATACTTGAAGAGGTCTTCATAGTTTTCGTAAAGGCTGATGCCGCTGTTGTTTATCACGTCGGCGGCCAGTTCCTTGGCTTTCTCCAGGTCGGCGTTGTCGCGTGTGCCTCCTTTCCAGCCTGAGCGGGCGAGGTAGACTTTGGCAAGCATGCCTTTTGCACCCCATGCGTTGACACGTCCTTTGGCGGTTGCCACTTCAGGAAGATTCTCGACTGCATAAGTGAGGTCACGAATAACGAGTTCCAGCACATCTTCTTCGCGGTGGAGCGGTTGCATGGGATTGGCAACCACTTTGTCGTTGTCTTCGATGATGATAACCGGTCCCCAGAGGCGAACCATGTAGAAGTAGGCACAAGCACGCATCAGGCGGGCTTCGGCAATGGCTGTGCGCTTGGCACGTTCGCTTACGCTGTTGCTACATTTGGTCTGCACATCACTGATAACTGCATTGGCCATTGTAATGACCGAGTAGAAACCTGTCCATGCATTGGCAAGGTTTTCGCTCAGGGCTGTCACCTTGAAGTTGGTGAACTCGGGAGCTCCCCAGCGACTGAAGTTATCGTTGGCACGGTTACTGCCCAGCGGCACGATGGCGCGGGAGTTGAGGTCGAACCATGCACGGTTGTAAAGCGGTGCAGTGGCTTGTTCGAGTGCATCGTCGGAAGTGTAGTATGTCACATCTACGTAGTTTCCTTCGGGAGCACGTTCCAAAAATGAGTCGCTGCATGCCGTAAGCAGAAGGAGCGATGATATAAGGGTTAGAAATCTGTGTTTCATAACTATATTGAGATTTTAAATGATAAATGATTTGTCTGGCTCATTAGAAATTGAAGTTAAGGCCAAATGTATAGATACGTTGCGAAGGATAGCGCGCATCGTCCACACCACGTAGCAATACATTGTAGTTCAAAGCGCCTATTTCGGGATCGTAGCCTTTGTAGCCTGTGATGGTACAGAGGTTCTGGATGTTGACGTAGAGGCGCAGATGGTCTATCTGCAAACGGCGCAACCATTTCTGTGGGAAGGTGTACCCCAGCGAGATGTTTTTTATGCGGAGGTAGGAAGCGTCTTCAACAAAGCGGTCGGAGATACGGTTGTTGTCGTTGGCGCTACTGGTAGTGATGCGTTGTACTTTGGCTGCATCGGCGTTGGCCACGTAAACATTGGAAAGTACCTCGTCGCCCACTTCGGGGTCGTGCATGGCGATTTGGGCAATGCCGGTAGCTTCTTTCAGCAGGTTGCTGTTACGCATGGGATCGGTGAAGGTGCGGCGAATCAGGTTGATAGCCTTATTGCCCACCGAGCCGTTCAGGAAGATGTTGAGGTCAAATCCTTTATAAGAAAGGTAGTTGTTGAAGCCGAACGTGAATTTGGGTGCCGGATTGCCGAGGAACGTGCGGTCTTTCTCATCAATTACACCGTTGTTGTCGCGGTCTTCATAGATGTAGTCACCTACCCAGATGCCCGATTTGCCGATGGTCTGGTCTTTCGGGATGGCTACTTGGATGCGGTTGCCCGTTTCGTCGAGCAGGAAGTTGCCGTCGGCACCTTTCTTGTAGAAATCTCCTTCTTCCTTGAACATACCGATTACTTTATAGCCGTAGAACTGCCCGACCGGTTCGCCCACCATGGTGTAGGTCAGTGTTTCCGAACCGTTGATTCCCGAAATAGCGGATGATTCGGAGTAGAGCTTCGTCACTTCGTTGTGGTTGATGGAGAAGGTGAGTCCTGAGGTCCAGGTGAAATCACGTGTCTGGATGTTGTGCGTGTTCAGGGTAAATTCTACACCTTTGTTGGTCATGGCACCGGCATTGACCCACGGTGCACGAATCAGACCGCTTACGTAGGTAGGAAGAGAAGCTTGCATCAGCAGATTGTCCGTTTTCTTGTAATAAGCATCGGCGATGAACTCTATGCGGTTGTTGAAGAGGGCGAGGTCGAGTCCTACATTGAAGGAGTTTGTTTCTTCCCACTTCAGTTCACGATTAGGATAGTTGCCTGCATAGAAACCAGTACCCCAGATGGAGGCTGCCGAAGCCATGGTGACGCCGTAGGCATAGGAACCCGCCCATTGGTTACCTACTACACCCCAACCCAGGCGGAGTTTCAGTGAGTTGATGGCTTCCACATCTTTGAGGAAAGCTTCGTTGTTGACTTTCCAAGCCAATGCTACCGAAGGGAACCAACCCCAACGACTTTCTTTGGCAAACGAAGACGAACCGTCGGCACGGAGCGTAGCGGTCAGCAAGTAGCGGTCGTCGTAGTTGTAGTTCAGACGGCCGAAGTATGATTCGATGGCGGATGAACCACGGGAACTGTTGGCTTTTGCTGTTGTGGCATCACCCGCATCCAGTTCGTGTACGGAGTTGAAGAGGAAGTTGGTACGGCTGCCGCTCAGCGACTCGTACTTGTTTTCTTGCGCTTCGTGTCCCAGCATGGCAGAGAGGCCGTGTTTGCCGAAGGTATTATTATAAGTAAAGTAAGTTTTCAATGTCCAGTTGCTTCCGTTGCCGGCTCCACGGCTTGCTGACGACTGCTGCTTGAAGTGCTCGTAGTCGTAGGAGGGGGTAAACTTATAGTCGTTGCTGTAATTGAAGTTGGCGGCATATTCCGTGCGGAATACGAGTCCTTTCCACAGCTTGATGTCGGCAAAGGCGTTGACATAGACTTGTGTGTTGCGACTATAGTTTTCATTTTGGATAAGGTCGGAGAGGGGGTTGGAGAAGTAAGTTCCATACATGTTCTCCGTCTGCATGCCGAAACTGCCGTCCGGGTTGCGGGCAGGCACTTCGGGGAGCTGGTTCAGGGCATTGTAGATGGCACCCGAACCGTCTACGTTGTTGGTCTGCTGTGTACGGGCTACGGAGGCGCGCAAGCCGGTGGTGAGCCACTTGTTGATGTCGTTGTCCATGTTGACGCGGAAAGAGAAACGCTCAAAGTCCGAACCGAATACAATACCGTCTTGCTGCATGTAGCCGCCGGAGAGCGAGTATTTCATGCTCTTCGAACCTCCGGAGATGTTTATCTGATGGTTGTGCATCGGGGCAGTGCGGAAGATTTCATTCTGCCAGTCGGTACCGCGGCTGAGGAGTGAGGGGTCTTTGAACTCTTCGCGTGCACCGAAGCCGATGGTGGCGGCGCGGAGGTTCTGGTAAACTGCATATTCGGGGAGTGTCAGTGTTTCCAGTTTCTTGGGAAGCTGTTGCAAGGCATAGTAACCTTCGTAGGAGACCTTCGTTTTGCCCTCTTCGCCCTGACGGGTGGTGATGAGTACTACACCGTTGGAGGCGCGGCTACCATAGATGGCTGTGGCCGATGCATCTTTCAATACTTCCATGGAAACGATGTCTGCAGGGTTGATGGAACTGAGCACGCTGCTGTTGCTGGTGTTGTTGCCTGAGATGGCTACACCGTCGATAACGTAGAGCGGTTCGTTGCCGTTCAAGGAGTTGATACCACGGATGCTGACCGAGATACCGCCACCCGGAGTTCCGGAATTCTGGGTCACCTGCACACCGGCGGCACGTCCTTGCAAAGCTTGGTCGAGCGAGGTGACTACGGACTTTTTCAGTTCGTCACCCGTCACGCTGACTACGGAACCGGTCAGGTCACTGCGTTTCATCGTACCGTATCCCACTACTACTACTTCGTCCAGCATCTCATTGTCTTCTTGCAGCAGTATGTCGATGCGGGTGGTGCGCTCTACTTTCACCTCTTTGGTGCGGTAGCCGATGTAAGAGACTATCAATGTTTGTCCCAGATTTGCCTGGATGGTGTAACGGCCGTCGATGTCGGTAATGCCGCCCGTATTGGTTTCTTTCACTTTGACGGTGGCTCCTACAAGTGGCTCACCGCCCGATTCTGATTTAACGATACCGGATACTGTTTTGGTTTGTCCATACGTGGAAACAATACCCAAACCTAGTAACACGATAACAAGCAATTGTCTCAATTTTGTCCATTCCCATTGAGAGCATACATTTGCGTGTAACTTCATAATACTTTAATTTAAGATTTAAAAATAACTGTTATTAAAAGCTACTGCAAATATGGAAAGTTATCATAATAGCATAGGTCTATCATGTCTCAAATAACATACCTTTATGTTTCAAGTTATCATTTTAGACTGCGGATGTAATCAGATGGTGATATTCCAAATTCATTCTTGAAGTTTACAGTGAACCTTTTTGGAGAACTGAATCCCACCTCATAGGCAATTTCTG
>JAEWSH010000009.1 GCA_023398375.1 Bacillota bacterium
CTGCACATATATTTGCAGTAGTACTGCAATAGCTTTGCAGTGACGCTGCAACAGATATGCAGTAGCACTGCAAAATGTATACAGAAGTTCTGCAGTGAGCATGCAGCAACTTTTCTGCCGTAGAATACGACCATTGATACCAATATTCCGTACCTTTGCCCCATCATCAACAAAAAGTCAATGAGAAACGCTATACAACGACTGGCATTACTCCCCATCGTCGCTCTCTTCCTGCTACCGGCCGCTTGCCACCGGACGGACGGACGGGCAGAAGCTTTATTGAACAACGCCGACTCATTGCTGACAGCAAATCCGGACAGTGCTCTGCGACTGCTGGAGGCACTGCCTGCAACCACCGAACTTACACGTCGGGAGTCTGCCCGATACGCCCTGCTGCTGGCACAAGCCACAGACAAATGCGAAAAACCTCTGCTACCCTGCGACTCGCTACTGGACGTGGCACTGGATTATTATGACGATGACGAGCGCGAACGAGCCGTGGCACTTCTCTATAAAGGAAGACTGGAAGTGGAAATGGAACAAAGCGAACGGGCCATCGGCTTCTTGCTAGAAGGACTGGAAATCATAAAGAAATTCCCCCAAGAGATTGAAACCAGAAAATATCTATTCAGCTCATTGGGAAACGAATACTTTGATGCACGGCTGTACGAGAAAGCAGGAAAGGCGTATCAAGAACTTTACAAATGTTGCACCACGGATAAAGACAAGTCGATAGCATTGAACAGCCTTGCCTCTTTTTATGCTGTAACAGAAAAAGAAGACTCTGCACTTATACTTCAATGTAAGGCTTTGGAATACGCCCAAATATCGAAAGATTCTGCCATGATTGCAACAACAGCCCTTAATCTCAGTGTAGAATATTCCAGTAAAGAAGCGAATGATACAGCCTTATATTATGCGCGAATGTCCTTACAATGGCTTCCCGGAAACAAAAATAGAAGTGATTATCACGCCAATATTGGCAATATATTCTTGGATAAAGAAGAAAGAGATTCTGCCATATATTATATAAACAAAAAAATAGAAGATAGCACAAATATAAAAGGACGGGCAAATGCTCTATTAAACTTATCTTATATAAAAGAAGAGCAAGGGGATTATCAAGCAACCACAGAATTACTATATCAGTTTGTAGACATCATTGACTCAATATATTTCACCGAGCAATCCAATAAGATACAGCAACTTATCCATAAGTATGACTCCCAAACAAAAGTAAAGGAAGAACAGTTTAAAGGACAAAAAAAACTAAGGACAGCGATCGCATGTTTCACATTCTGCTGCTTCCTCATTGCCCTCTTCTATCAACATCGCATAAACAAAAGAAAAAGGCTGCAACTCATCAATGAGCAAAACCTGAAACAAGCCCAAGAAAAGCTCACTTCTTTGGAAACCACCATCGAAGAGAGTCACCGCATTGTAGTTCTATTGCAGAGGGAGCATTCTACATTAATACAAGAAAAAGAAAAAAACAATCAAGAAATACAAGAGCGGGAAAACCAAATAAAGAAACTGAAAGAAGAAAAACTGGCTTTGCGCAACTGGCTGTTCAAACAAAGCGACATATACAAGAAGATAATAAAACTCTCCAAACAAAACGTGTCAAGTAAAAAAGAACGAAGTGTACTGACAGATGCAGAACTGAAAAAACTAAAGGAAACCGTATTGGATATTTATATTGATTACATAGCTGGCATAAAAGCCCAATATCCCAAATTGACAGATGAAGACTTATTATTTCTCTGCTTAGATGAAATTGGGTTCTCTTCTCAAACAATATCCCTTTGTTTTGGCAATATCGACACACATGCCCTTGCCCAACGAAAATACCGCATGAAAAAGGAACGGATGTAGCTAAAGAATAAGTAAGTGTGATTATTCTAAACACAATACATCTGCAAATCAACACCTTACAAAAAACAAGTGTGATTGATTTCATGCTTACATTTTAGTTTTTCCCTCTAACTTTGCCGCCATAAATCGATAAAACAACGAATAATGAAAGCAAAGTTATTTATGATTCTTTTAGTGGTACTCTTTATTGTACCGATAAGTGGAGCAGTTAATAAGCCAAGAAAACGCCCAGTCCTTTTGAGGAAGCATGAAACACGCAAAAATGTGCTTCCACGCATCCCTATAGACTATACTATAGATGTAAGCAATAACGATAACTGTCTGCAAATACTATTTCAGTTTCCATTGCATGAATCCGACATCACCGTAGCAGATAAAAATGGGAACATCGTAATCAACGAACAACAAACCTCCATTTACGAAGGTAAAACATTGTATATCTATACACCTGAAGATTATCCTTATACAATAGAAATAACCTCCCCTGCTGTAGACATCACGGGAGAAATCACATTAGAGGAAGAGGATTAACCAACATATTATTTACATTTTAAACAATTAATCATGAAGAAAATTTTATTTCTTGCAACCATCCTATTGGCTAATATTTCATGCCAAGAGGAAGAAATCAACACACAAATCGAGCCTTCCGTACCCCAATCTAAAAACCTTCAAATTGTGCAAATCACCAACCAAGGGGAAATTATTCCAATCAATGGAACTACAACCAGAAGTTCTGTAGAAGGAGAACTTGCACTACAATTCATTTCCGAGTCCGATTACCAATCGACTATAACAGAAATCAGCCACATGACTGCTAAAGAAAGATTGGAATACGTAGACAACTTTATCTCTCTGCAGAAACTTGCCAACGAAGCAGACATGGAATTAGATGAAATAGGCGCAGTAGCAACCAGCGAAGCCGACTTCAGAAAGAGATATGCCCAATACGTAGAAAAGTACAGTGAAAAACTGATTACGAACAAATATGATGTAGAAGACTTGACACTGTACGTTCCCGATGGCGACAACCTCTCTACCTACCTTATCAATGAAAACAAAAAAGTAGTGATAGGCAATGAAGTCAAAGAAATTTCACTAAACAATGACATGAGTAGTTCTGAGAAAGCAGTATTTGCTGCTGATACGAGAGCCGGTGCAACAAACCAATTTACTTTCAAAGAAACAAAGGATGGGAAAAAGACAACTGGTTCCGTCACTCTTGAAGCATCAAGTGGCATATTTGTCCATGTGGGTTGCCAAAAGAAGTTATGGTATGGTTGGAGAAGAGATACACACAGAGATATATTCTTTCAATTAAGTGCATCTCCAATGTATTATACTCTCCCTAATGCCATTGGAGAACCTTACCGACTCAATTTTGTGCAATATCATGCATTCCATGATAACGGTGGAGATTATAAATTTGCTACGGGTGGGTTACAACCGGGAAATAGAATTCTTTCAGGGAATTTACGTGTTTGGACAGACATGATGGTCAATACAGCAGACTCAGTTCTATACAAATATGTATATGTAAACTATGAAGGAAAAAAATATGGGAATTTCGGTGACCACAAATTACCAAGACTTGATAACAATAAAGCATACGGAGGTAGTTTCACATTAACAATGCCATAAAAATGAAAAAGATTATAATATTCTTCATTCTTACAGCATATCTGTTGCCCCAAGCCTCTGCCCAACAAGTCAAATTCGGCGTTGAAGCTGGCGGCAACTGGTCTCACTACAAAAACGATAAATCGAAAGCCGAACAAGTGGGAAGCATGGGAGGCGGTTTCCAACTGGGCGGAACCGTGGACTATGAGTTCAAGCAGCATTGGATGTTGATGTCGGGACTTACCTGGATGCAAACCCGAAGCAGTATGGAGCTGTTCAATGCCAGCGTGCCTTACTTCCCCGATACGGAAATAAAGATGAACCACTTGAACATCCCCATAAAAATAGGCTACAACATCCGTATCAACAAAAGCCTCAGCCTGATACCCTACATCGGTGTCTACGGCTCCATCAACTTCAATGCAGGTAAATGCGACGTAAAGAACCCTTATTATACAGGAGAAACCAATCATTGGAAACCTATGGACGGGTATTCATACATCGTGCCGACAGAAGCAGACATCCCGTATGAATATGAAGCTACCATAGACGCTTTCCGCCGTTGGAATTATGGTGCGGTGGGAGGCATGAAAGCAGTAATAGCAGGCAGATACACCGTTTCACTCCAATACTACGAATCCATAAAGAAAGTACAGAAACAATGTAACCTACGCAACTATGGTTATCAGCTCAGCGTAGGCTATCAATTCTGATACAAAAACTAAAGTCTATAAGAAAGTTGCACATACCCGACACAAGGGATGTGCAACTTTTATAATCGGTTTAAATTTATCAGCTTCAGCATCATTCACCTTATCTGTTTTTCGTTCAAACATCTTTCACCAGAAAGCACTGTCAATCAACTACTTCTTTGTAAAGGTGAAGGTTATAAAGCACAATAAAATGCCTACTTCTTCCGTTTCCGCTTCTTTGCCGATTCCACCGCTTCGGCCACCACCGGCTTATTTGCAAACCGCTTGGTGTAGTTGCTGTAATCGGGAACAGTGCGTTCATACGTCGGGTCGACAAACAACGGGCTGGAAATGATATGGTCTGCCGTACTGCGGTTGCAGCAGAACACGATGTTCTCCACACCGGCAAGGCGGGTCAACGCCTTCACATCCGTATCGTGCGGCTGAAGGGTCATC
>JAEWSH010000037.1 GCA_023398375.1 Bacillota bacterium
TTCTTTTATATACAAAGTGGCTCAAATATTCAGTAGCATAGGAGCCAGAAGTGGTATACTTTTTGATTAGCACAGGTGGCTCAGAAATTCAGTAGCACCTGGCTCAAAAATTCATTGACATTCACAAGTGCAAAAACAGTAGAACATATCAACATAATAAATGATCAGATAAAAGTAAAAACCAAAGCTGTTCTGGAGGAAGTCAACAAAGAAAATATTGCGACAGAGGAAGGCGGAGAAATAATCAAACGAGTGAACGAAAATTTTAACCATATTCAGGAAGCCTTTCGAGATATCGATATGCATATTCAGGGAGAAATGGAAAAAATCGATAATACTTCTTTACTATTCTCCAATATTGTGATGGAAGCAGAAAGCATAGCAAGCATATCAGAAGAACAAACTGCTGCTACAGAAGAATTAAATTCAGTGATAGAAGAAAATAATTCAAATGTTGAAAATATCTTTCTTTTAATGAAAGGAATAAAAAAATCCAGTGATCGGCTACTTGGCTTAATAAATAGCTAAATACATATAGGCCTTGAAAATCCGGCTTTGCATGCTGCGATTTTCAAGGCGGTTTTATAGATTCAACAAAGAATGAATCTGCCCTATCTTTTCTCAATTGTTATAGATTTTTATTACTATGTATTTCTGCTCTTGTTCCACGGTCCCAGATAGTTCTGTATTTTCCAGCCATTTTAATGCGGCACTGTCTGTTATTATAATCGGTTTCGTTTCGATCAAAAACGTGTCTGACTGGACAATACCCTGGTTCTCAACAAAAATTCCAGCACTATCTTCATTTGTCACTCCTATGATCTTACCTCTCATTCACAGTTACTCTATTCTTTCCATTACGCTTTGATAAATAGAGATTATAGTCTGCTCTTTTGATTGCTTCCTCTAACGGAATCTTTTCTTCACATTTTATGTATATGCCAAAGCTTGCTGTAATGGAAGCTTTAATTTCCTTCTCTTCGAAGATAGTTTTTTCCACTTCCTGCCGGATTTTTTCAACTGCTTGATATACTTTTTCTTTTTCCGTAAATTCATTAGAAAAAATAATAATTTCTTCTCCGCCATATCTTGCAACAATATCATTTGGGCTAGCCGTATTTTTTATGATTTCTGCTACTTTTTTTAAGACCACATCTCCATATGGATGCCCGTAGGTATCATTAATTTTTTTAAAATCATCCAGATCTGCCATAATAATATTATAGTTCTTTTCAAGTAATATATTATTTTGTTTCAGCGTCTCAAAAAAATAGCTTTTATTGAAAATTCCTGTAAGTCCGTCCCGATAAGAATTTTCTTTAATCTGGTTATATAATATATTATTTTCAATAGCCACACCAATATGATTTCCCAAAGCAGATAGAAAAAGTGCATGCTCCTTTGTAAAATAATTCTTTTCCCTATGCTGGATCAAAATGAATCCCATGAGCCGCTGATCTACCTTGATCGGAACTCCCATGCAGGAAAAAACAAGCTCTTCCTCATTTTGTGTCTCATATATGGGCGTGCTGCTATTAAGAATGAATTCTGATTCAAAGTGTTTCATAATTAACTTTTTTTCTTCTTCAATGGATTCATAGGAAAAAGTCTGAGAGGATGCTTCAAAATGTTCTTCATTTCCCTTGATGTAAATCGTCGAATACCTTGCTCCGAACACCCCGATTAACATGTCATTGATTATTGGTAAAAGGTTAGGGTTCTTTATAAATTGATTGATATACTTACTTATTTCCAAAAGATTTGAAAACATATTAAGTTTCTTCTCTAATAATGTCACCTTTTTCGATAAATCATTGATCGTTTTTTCAGTAAAGAGCTGATACTTTTCAAATACTTCTACATCCATAAAACTTAATCCTCCACACGAACCACACTACAGATACCAATCATTTCATAATAAAAAATAACCATTCAATTCTATCATTTATTTTCTTAATCAGCTACCTTTTTCGTATATAATTTAATTTTAATAACTTTACTCCCAGGTTTTCCATATTTCTGGCTGATATCCGACCGTTGCTCTTTTTCCATTTCTAACGATTGGCGTTAAGAGTATTTGTTGATTCTCCAATACCTTTTCATCTCTGTCTTCCTCTGTAATGTATTGAATCAACGTTAAAGTTTCCTTATCCTTGCACTTCTGATCTATCATAGGTTCTAATCCACCCAATGACTGCTTTATGCTGATATATTCTCCTTTACTTAATCCCTTTTCTTTCAAGTCAATGAATTGAAATCTTACTCCACGTTCCTTAAAATATCTTTGTGCTTTTTTTGTATCAAAGCATTTCGTTGTTCCAAATATTTGTACATTCAATTCTATTTTTTCCTTTCTGCTAAATCCAGACTATAGGATGCTCTGTACTCTTCCCACAATGCCTCCCTCTAACATTACCTTGATTCCTCTGGATGTCTTGGCGAATTGGTAAGAATCCTCATAACAGTACCTTCTGTTAATTTCGCGGTTTTCTGATCCTGTTTCTGGACCACCAGGACCTTTGCACCTATTTTTATATTACTTCTTACTGTTCCTTCCATTTTGTCTCCACCTTCACTTAACATTAAAGTTCATCATAAGTTTTAAATTTATTAATAATCCCAATATATGTTTCATTTTCTTCTCCATTTTCTGGGTTTATCGGAGAATGAATATTATATAAATAACCAGTTTCTCCATATCTACCATTTCTATTTTCGTTATAGTAATTGTCATCCATCCATACGTTAAGTACTTTTACACACATGACCACATGACTACTTCCATGATATATTTCTTTTTCCCATGAATATTCACATTCAAGACTCAAAAAGCATTCTTTTACCATCGGTGCATTCACCTTTGCTGCTTTTTCAGAGGTGAGGTTCGCAAGCAGAATCTCGTCATCTTCAAATTGATTATTATTTATTGTAGATAGACATTTTATATATAAATCAGCAGTGGGAAAATTTATTACAAGTTGTTTTTTTTCATTGACAGAAGAATACATATGCGAATGTTTATTTACACTTGCGAATACGCAATAAAAACCATTATCATTAGTAAAAGACAACCACGACTGCATTGTTGCGTTTGTTTTTCCGTTACTCTTATAACTTGTAACCAAAACAAGAGGCGCCGGTATAGCTGTTACATGCTCAAGCCAATCAAAACCATATAACTCTCTATCTCTCATAAAGGATGGACAGTTGTTAAATTCTCTTTTCATATTGTTTCTATTCTCCCAATTATTATTTATTGTATCTTTCTTTAAGCTCTTCCAAAGTACCATATTACCTTTTAGCTACAATATTACATCTGCTCCAATTCTCGCCTTTATATGAAAAAGCATTTGATACTTTATTTTGTTCTATAAATCCTGCTTTTAAATAACACTTTTTTGCACCGTATCCCATTTTTTAGACATCCAAAGTCTCTGCTGCTAACATAAGGTCGCATTCTCATTATAACAGTAACCTCCATAAATATTTTTTTAATATTTGTCGAGGACTTTCATTCTTACTTTTCATAAAAGATAAGCGTCAATTTATCGTTCATCTTTTCTATTTTACCAGTTTGATGATACCCCATTTGCACCAGCAATTTTTTCATCCACGGATATGAGATAAAAGAAAGTAAAATCCTGTTTTATTTTATCTATTACTTTATCTAACGGCTCATTACCCGGATTTGTATCATAATCTTGATATTTATGCAGTAAATCTCGAAAGGCTTCCTGTTGCATTTTCCATATCAGTATTGCATCAATAATATTAGCCCTTTTTAAATCAATGTCCATAACCTACTCTCCCAATCCCAATATCACAGCTTATTTAACATGGCAATCGCTAATTCCACGTCCTCTTGTACCAGTCCCGTTTCCTGATTTGTCATTATCTGATGTTTCTCGATTTCCGCATCATGCAAATATAAATCATCTAAAACTATCCAATTTCTAATCTCGGGATGTCCATGAAGCCATGATAAAATCTCTTTTGCCTTTACAAGGCTGAACTTTCTTGTCTTCCTTATTTCTTCTGTTGAGAAATCTGGTGTTATATCAAATATCGTAATGTGGCATCTTCCCAATATCTCTACTAATTTCTGAGATTCTTTCCGTGTGGGCTGAATCATATCATTAAACCAAATTTTCCATCCTGAATGCAGAACAACCCCTGCACCTGTTGCTTTTATAATTTTATACAGAAGTTTAACTTTTTTCTCATCTATTAATATATCATCACTAATCACACCCTGATGATTTTGGCTCCAAGTATTATTATTAAGCACTCCATCAATATCCAGAAAAATAATTTTTTCCATCCGTATTCTCCCCTAAATTATAAAAATAAAAAATCATCTATACTAATCAGTGCATAGACGGTTTTGGGATATATAAAATCTATTAAATTTCATTATGAATGGACCCTCAAGCATGCTTTCCCTTACACATCTATCGAAACAAGTAATATTATATCACACAATAAAAGTCAGTGGATTTTTATTTACGTCATTAAATACATTAAAAAGCTAATAACTCTACATTTTTTGTAGAAGTCATTAGCTTTTTGCATTTAGTTACGTATCCTGTTGTCAATTAAATTTTGCTTAAAGTTCAATTCGTTCCAGGTCATTTGGTACCAGCAGGTTTCCTGCATAGTATTGTTTTCCTTCCTCAGTATACAACCTTTTCCGTTCCTTAAGATTGTGATCTTCTGTATGATACAGAATCATGTTTTTTGCACGAAGCATTGTTGCATACTCACATGCTTCCTTTACTGTAGTATGGAATTTATCATAAGGTTTATAAATGTCTCTGTCACGATACATGCAAAACGCCTCATGCAAAAGCCAGTCTGCATCTATCGCATATTGATATTCGCATTCCCGATAAGGTTCATCCCCAAGGAATGTGAATTTCTTGCCATTATCCAGTGTTGTCATAAATCCGAATTGTTTTGCTTTCTCAGATCCAATATCAAAAAATGTGAATTGATGTCCGAATATTTCCTTCTCCTCTTTATCATAAACAGGATAAAGAAAGATTCTCTCTCCAATCATTTCATAGAATTTTTTCTGAATGGTAAGTCTTGTGATCGTTGTTATGGTTTCTATCAATCCTTCATGACAATAAATAGCAAGATTGCCTTCGTATTGATTTTTTTTCATCTGCGTAGCAATCATGCGGATCAGCCACACCAGCCCCAGTAAATGATCTGTGTGTTCATGACTTATGAAGATTTCATGGATATGTTTCAATGGAATCTCCGCTCTCTCCAATTGAGTCAGGATTCCATTTCCTCCACCTGCATCCACAAGAAAATAGTTCTCTTCTTTCTGAATGGCAAAGCATGTATTATAGCATTTCGTCACAACAGCATTTCCTGTGCCAAGCATGATTAGTGTTTCCATAAATATAGTGTCCTTTCTTCGATCCCACTGTTGCTTCAGCTTTTTTTCGCACAAATCAGGCGAAAAATCTGTTCCGCAGTTCTTTCTATGTTTTCCTTTGCAGTTTCCGGCTTCATCGCCTCATCCAATGTAACAATCTGTGTCAGAATCGGAAAATAGGAATCGATTCCTTCCTCATTACATTTTTCTGCTCCCGACGCAATACTTCCTGCCAGTGCTATGGTAACAGCTCCATTCTTCTTTCCCATCTTTGCCACTCCCACTGGTCCTTTTCCCATAGCAGTCTGATAATCCAGCCTTCCTTCTCCAGTGACCACATAGTCCGCATTCTGCATACTTTCTTCTAATTTAACTGCCTTCATGACCAGCTCTATCCCCGATTGTAATACTCCATTCAAAAAGGTCAAAAAAGCAAATCCCAGCCCACCTGCCGCTCCGGCACCTTCTGCAGAAATAAAGTCTTTTCCGGTAAATTCCGCTGCCACCTGCCCATAATGCAGCATATCTTTGTCTAATGTATCCTTTAATTCCTCTGTGACCCCCTTTTGAGGTCCATAGATATAAGTAGCTCCGTTAATGCCGCACAATGGATTTGTGACATCGCAGGCGATTTGAAATTGACATTCTCTCAATTCGGGCAATATATTATTATCAGATATTTCTGCAATCCGGGCAAGTCCTTTGGCGCCAGAAGGTATCTGCTTTCCGTCTTCTTCCAGAAATTCATATCCAAGTGCCTGAAGCATACCAATTCCTCCATCATTCGTAGCACTTCCGCCAATTCCAACAATAAAGTGACGACATCCTTTACCTATTGCATCCTTTAACAGTTCTCCAACGCCATAGGTGGTGGCATCCAGCGGCCTCTTATCATGATGTACCAGCGTAATTCCGGCAGCGGCAGCCATTTCAATGATCGCTGTCTTAGTTTCCTTTATGTATCCATATTGTGCTGTTACTTTTTCTTCCAACGGTCCCTGTACCCGTAAAGATATCAATTCTCCTCCCAATCCTGACACGAGTGCCTCCATGGTACCTTCCCCACCGTCAGCAAGAGGTCTGACAATCACTTCTGCTGTTCTGTCAGCTTTTAAAATTCCCGATCTGGCAGCATTCCCCGCCTCTATGGATGTGAGACTGCCTTTCAAAGAGTCAATTGCTACTACTATCTTCATCTTGTTGTTCCGCCCTTCTCTATTATAAATATAACTCTTATACATGACAACTACCAGTTGTCATGTTCTTTGTTCCAAAGATCAATCCAACCTATCATTCTAGTGCAAGCTATTCCTGATTGAATATTTTCCTTACTTATTATAAATTGCTGCCTGGGCTGCTGCCAGTCTTGCAATTGGTACACGAAACGGACTGCATGAAACATAATTCAATCCAACATTATGACAGAATGCTACCGAAGACGGATCCCCACCATGTTCTCCACAGATTCCGATTTTCATATCATGACGCACCTTGCGTCCTTTATCAGTGCCCATTTGAATCAACTGACCAACACCATTCTGATCAAGATGTGCAAATGGATCAGCTTCATATATCTTACTCCTGTAATAATCCTGTAGAAATTTCCCAGCATCATCACGCGAGAATCCAAAAGTCATCTGTGTTAAATCATTAGTTCCGAAGGAGAAGAATTCTGCTTCTTCTGCAATTTGGTCTGCCAATAAAGCTGCTCTTGGGATCTCGATCATGGTTCCTATGTGATAATTGATATCAACATTTTTCTCTTTTTTTACTTTTTCGGCAACTTCAATGACAATCTTTTTAACAACTTCAAATTCTTTCTTATCACCTACCAAAGGAATCATGATTTCAGGTACAATATTAAGATTATTTTCTTCATTTACTTCAATTGCTGCCTCCAGAACTGCTCTTGTCTGCATTTTTGCAATCTCCGGATATGTCACAGACAGACGGCATCCCCTATGCCCCATCATAGGATTGAATTCATGCAAACTGTCACATCTCATTTTTACTTCAGCAATCGATAGTTTCATTTCTTTTGCAAGATCTTCAATATCTTTTTCTTCCGTAGGTACAAACTCGTGCAGTGGTGGATCTAAAAATCGAATCGTGACCGATCTTCCATCCATCACCTTAAATATTTCTTTAAAATCATTCTTTTGGTATGGTATCAGCTCATTTAATGCCTTTTCTCTTTCTTCTGTCGTGTCAGAAAGAATCATTTTTCTTATTCTTGGAATTCTCTCCGGATCAAAGAACATGTGTTCCGTTCTGCATAATCCAATCCCTTCCGCTCCCAGTTCTACAGCTTGCTTCGCATCATTCGGTGTATCTGCATTCGTATATATTTTTAATTTTCGGAATCTATCTGACCAGCTCATAATTCTTTGGAAATTTCCTGTAATTTCAGGTTCCACTGTAGCCATATCACCAAGATAGATCTTACCTGTTGTACCGTCAAGAGAAATATAATCACCCTCTTTGATGATATACTCTCCCAGTTCAAATTTGTGTTCTTCTTCCAGAACTTTTATCTCACCGCAGCCCGACACACAACAGGTACCCATACCTCTCGCTACCACTGCTGCATGGCTCGTCATGCCACCTCGCGCGGTGAGAATTCCTTCAGCTGCATGCATGCCTTCGATATCTTCCGGAGATGTCTCCTGACGCACCAGGATAACTCTCTCTCCCCTGCCACGTGCCGCAACTGCATCCTCTGCATTAAAATATACTCTGCCTGCTGCCGCGCCTGGAGATGCCGGAAGTGCCTGTCCAAGCACAATCCCTTTTTTTAATGCCTCTGTATCAAAATTAGGATGAAGAAGTTGATCTAATGCTTTTGCTTCTATTCTGCACACCGCTTCTTCTTCTGTGATCATGCCTTCCTCTACAAGATCACATGCGATCTGTAAAGCTGCCTGAGCAGTCCTCTTGCCATTTCTAGTCTGTAGAAAATATAAGTGTTTATTCTGAATCGTAAATTCCATATCCTGCATATCACGATAATGTTCTTCCAGAATCTTTGCTATTTTAGTAAACTGCTCATAACACTCTGGCATGTCTTCTTGTAGTTTGGCAATCGGCTGTGGCGTACGTATCCCTGCCACAACATCCTCGCCCTGTGCATTGATCAGGTATTCTCCAAAAATTCCTTTTGCTCCTGTTGCCGGATTGCGTGTGAAAGCGACACCCGTTCCGGAAGTTTCTCCCATATTGCCAAATACCATTGCCTGTACGTTGACTGCTGTTCCCCAGTCATATGGAATGTCGTTCATGCGCCTATATGTATTTGCCCTGTCATTATCCCATGAACGAAATACCGCTTTTACTGCTTCCATCAATTGTATTTTGGGATCCTGCGGAAAATCTGTCCCCATTTTATCTCTGTATATTTCCTTGAATTTTACGATAATAGCTTTCAAATCATCTGCAGTAAGCTCAGTATCATAACTATATCCATGTTCTTTTTTAACGCCATCCAGAATTCCATCAAAAAATGTTTTGCTCATACCCATTACGACATCTGAAAACATTTGAATAAATCTACGATAGGAATCATATGCAAACCTTGCATTTTCAGTGCTATTTGCAAATCCTTCCACTGACACATCGTTCAGACCAAGATTTAAAATTGTGTCCATCATTCCTGGCATAGAAGCCCGCGCCCCAGAGCGGACAGATACTAACAACGGTTCTTTTACGTCACCGAAATTTTTACCTTCCCTTTTTTCCAGCCATTCTATTCCTTCAAAGATCTGTTTTTGTGTAAGTTCATTGATTTGCTTCTCTTCCTTATAATAATCCGTGCAAGCCTCAGTCGTAATTGTAAAACCTTGTGGAATTGGAAGACCCAGGTTTGTCATCTCAGCCAGACCGGCGCCTTTTCCTCCCAGAAGGTTCCTCATATCGGCCTTACCTTCTTCAAAATTATATACTCTTTTATGATTTTGGTTCATATCTCATCTCCCTTTATTTATTTACAACATTGATCGGATTGCCACTGATGTATTCCTTTACATTGTTGACCGTTATATCCATGATTCTTTGGCGTGCCGCCTGCGCCGCCCAGGAAATATGTGGTGTAATAAGGCAATTCTTAGCTTGAAGCAGTGGGTTATCTCCTTTGATAGGCTCCGAAGAAACAACGTCCAAACCTGCTGCATAGACTTTTCCGCTGTTCAATGCATCCGCAAGATCCTGTTCCACTACCAACTGTCCACGGGAATTATTAATGATAATGACTCCGTCCTTCATTTTAGCTATATTATCTTTATTAACGATTCCTTCTGTATCCGGAAGTAACGGGCAATGAAGGAAAATAACATCAGATTCCCGTAACAGAGTATCTAAATCTACATATTCTGCAACAGCCTTACCTGCATCACTTTCAAACTTATCAAATCCTAAGACACGCATATCCATACTCTTAAGGATCTTAGCTGTAGATTGTCCTATGCGTCCCAGTCCGACAATACCGGCAGTCTTTCCATACAATTCAATCATAGGATGATCCCAATAGCACCAGTCTATACTGTTTTCCCATTTTCCAGCCTTCACTGTATCTGAATGATACTGATAGTGAGAACAGATTTCCAACAGAAGTCCAACCGCATACTGTCCTACAATTTGTGTTCCATAGGTCGGGACATTTACGACCGGAATCTTTTTCTCTCTGGCATAGTTGTAATCAACAACATTATAGCCTGTTGCCAGCATTGCTATCATTTTCATATTTGGACATTTGTTTATAGTCTCTTTTGAAATAGGGGTTTTATTGGTAATCACAATATCTGCATCTCCAATTGTTTCTGCAATGACCGGGCTCTCCACATAAGATACTCTGTCATATACTGTCAATTCACCTAACTTTTTTAATGGTTCCCAGCTCAAGTCACCAGGGTTTTCTGTATATCCATCTAACACTACGATTTTCATTTCCATTCATTCCTCCTAATTTTTCTATATTACTACTTCTTTTTTTCTAATAAAATAAGAATAAATACCTCCTGGATTCTTTGCTACTCGTTCCAGGAGGTATTTTGCATGGAATTCCAGATTTTATCAAGTTCCAAATATCAATTTTACCGGTACTTCTATAATTTGAGGTATAAAAATAAATATACAAATGGAGATAGCAATTAAAACGATCCACGGCACGGACGCTTTTATAATTTTCTCCAGCGGCAGCCCTGTAACATTTTCTGCGGCATATAGACAAACACCAACTGGCGGTGTGATCAATCCAAAAGATAATGTAATTACAAGGAATACGACAAAAAACAATGGTGATACCCCAATTGCCTGTACTGCCGGCAGCAAAATTGGTACCAATATGAAAATTGCCGCTGTTGCATCCATAAACATACCAACTACGATCAGGAATGCATAAAGTACAAGTAAAATTACGATACGATTATCGGAAACTCCTGCGATCATGTTGGCAATTTTACTCGGAAGTCCATCGATTTCAAATAAAAGAGATGCCGGTTTTGCAGCAATTGCTACGAACAGTATCGTACCTGTTGATCGGGCATTTTTGATAATAATTCTTGGAATATCACTCCACTTAAGGTTTTTGAACACATAAATAGATACAAGGCAGGTATACACTACCGCAATTGCTGCTCCCTCTGTAGGGGTATAGATGCCTGTATAAACTCCTCCAAGAAGAATAATCGGTGTCAGCAAAGCAGGAATTGCTCTTACGAATGCCTTTCCAAGTTTTTTCCCCGAATATGGGACCCTATCTCCTATATCATGCTTTTTACAATAAAAATAATTATATACCATAAAGATGATACCAATAATAATTCCAGGAATCAGACCTGCAAGTAAAGCCTGACCAATAGATACATTCGCTGTTGCTGCTGCATTAATCATCAGAATACTTGGCGGAATAACAGAAGCCAGCATGGAACCCGACAAATTGATCGCTGTTGCATAATCTTTTGGATATCCCTTTTTCTCCAGCGCATTAATGCTCATTTTACCAATAGACGCAATCGCAGCAACAGATGATCCTGACATTCCTGCAAATAGCATATTAACTACTACGGACACATGTCCAAGGCCACCGAAGATCCAGCCGACCATTGCCTCAGCAAGGTCATAGATCCGATCTGCAATACCTCCTTCATCCATGAGAGAACCACATAAAATAAACAAAGGTACTGCTACCATAATAAATGAATTCATTGCGGTGAACATTGACTGAGTCGCCATGTTCAATGGTAGTTCTGTCATTAGTGCCATGACCAAAACAGAGGAAGCACCAAGAGATATCGCGATCGGCACGCCCAAAAACATCAATATAATAAAAAAGAGAATAATTACCAAACTCATACTCATCGCCTAATCACCCCTCATTCTCTAGAGATTTCTTTTTCTCAATTTCTTTATCACCAATAGCTATTTTTCCGTGATATTCCAAAAAGCTTTGTATGGTACCGATAAATCCTAAAACAGCACTGATCGGTTGACATATTCCGATAAAATACATCGGGATTCGAAGTGCTGTTCCCATTTCATGAAGCATAATCTGCTGCTGAACGACCTGAATACCATATACGAACATAAAAGTAAAAAATCCAAAAACTACAACAGCATATAAAATTTCACTAAATTTTTTAAGCCAATTAGGTCCTGCCTGCAAAAAGAGAGTAACACGAGATGATTCACACATATTAAAACCAGACGCTAATGCAATGAACATCATCCATAAGAAAAGATAACGGCTTGTCTCTTCTGTCCAAGGAAAAGGATGTCCAATCACACGGCCAACAATCTGTACCAGAATAACAAGTATCATTCCTATGACTAATGTTGCCAGTAGAATATCTTCAATTTTATTTATCACATTAAAAAATCCGGAAAGTTTTGATTCTTTTCGTTTCATCTTTCATCCTCCAACTAATTTTCCGTTAGCCAACACAATCTCCATATTTGACTAAAATATGCGCTCTGCCCATAAGGCAGGGCGCATAAAGCTTTTGGTATTGTCATTTCCCGCTGACAGACGGATTATTTATTATTCGGCCGCTTTTCCGCAGAATTCTGCAGTTGCATTGAATAATTCATCATCTTGAATAAGTTCCTTAAATTTAGGATAGCAGGATTTAGATACCTCAACGAATTTCTGGCGTGCTTCCTCTGTAATTTCATTAGACTCCATACCATTATCTGTCAGTGTCTTTAACGCAATTTGATTTTGTTCTGCCATCATATCAACATTCCATTGTTGTAATTCTTCACCAGCCTTAATAATTGCATCCTGTTGCTCTTTCGTCAATTTATTAAAGAAATTCGTATTTGTTCCCACTAACCATGCATCAGCCATGTGATTTGTGAAAGAGATATACTTTTGCACTTCATAGAACTTGTTAGAAAAAGGAACATCGACTGGATTTTCTTGTCCATCAAGGGTATTTAATTGTAATGCATTATATACTTCCGAGAAGTTCATAGGTGTTGTGACAGCGCCGCACGCATTAAAAAATTCTACATACAGTGAATTGTTCGGAACACGAAGAACGACACCTTTTAAGTCTTCCGGACTGGTAATTGGTCTTTTAGCGTTTGTCACTTCACGGAAAGATCTTGTCCAGCTTCCCACTGTCGTAATACCCATATCGTTAACACGATTCATTAATTCTTTTCCTGTATCGCTATTCAGATAATTAAGAAGTTGTTCCTGATCGTCGAACATATAAGGAACTGATATTACATTATACCCAGGTTCAAAGCTGGCATATACAGACGAAGCAAGAATCAGCATCTGTAAAGAACCTGCTGAAAGCTGTTTGATTCCCGCAGCAGTATCACCGCCATATAAAGAACCATTTCCTGATACCATAATGTTAAGTGATCCATTGGAATATTCCATTGCACGATTCGCAAATTCGATTGCCGCCGCATAAATATAGGAAGCTTCCGGATCCGGAACTGCGATAGTAATTTTTGTTGCATCGGCTGCCGTTGTTGTCGCATTATTGTCAGACTCCGCTTTACTGCTTTCTTCTGACGTTGCTTCTGTTTTGATTTCAGCAGAACTGTTGGAAGATCCACATCCTGCAAGAGACACACATACCATTACGATTGCACAAGTTAGAGCTACGATTTTCTTTTTCATTTGTTTCCTCCTAAAATACTATAGTTGTTTGTTATTTACACCTTTTCATACAATTACATATTTAATTTATAAATATCCCTTAATGCCGGATATAAATTTGTATAAACTTCAAAACGCTTTGCATAAACCTCATCATGATCATGGTTACTTTTAACCACTTTATAAACCTTCTTTTCTACTTTATCCGATGCTTCATACACATCTTTAAAAATTCCAGCTCCAACACCCGCAAGCAGTGCTGCACCAACAGGCGCCATGTCGCACATATCTAGAATTTTAAGATCTTTTCCCGTGATATCAGCCTTGATTTGTGCCCAGACATCACTCTTTGCACCTCCACCTATGGATGTAAATTCCTTGATCTTGGTACCGGTTATTCGTTCCGCAATGCCTGCCAACTGGCGCAATCCGTATCCACAACTTTCAAGAACCGCACGATTCATTTCTTTGCGTGTCGTATGAAGCGAGATTCCAAAAAAAACACTGCGCGCATAGGAATCCCAAATCGGACTTCTCTCTCCCAACATATAAGGAAGAAATACCACTCCATCACATCCCGGGTTTGCCAGTTCTGCTTCTTTATTCATTTGCAAAAATGCATCCTTTGTTCCTTCTGCCTGCTCCATAAGATTTTTACAGAACTGATTCAAAAACCATTCATTTGCTGCGCCTGTAAATGACATGGCACCCTGGTAGATCCACTTCCCTGGAACAACGTGGCATCGATTGATAAATCCTCTGTCAAATACAGGTTTATCGATACAGATTGTAAGTACATCTGTGGTTCCAACGGATTCACAGACATCTCCAGCCTCAGTAACTCCTGCCGCCAAAGTTGCACAAGGTGTATCTGCACCACCTATTGCTACCGGAGTCCCTTCCGGAATTCCCATGTCTATTAAATCTTT
This sequence comes from Bacillota bacterium, assembly GCA_023398375.1. Taxonomy (GTDB): domain Bacteria; phylum Bacillota; class Clostridia; order Lachnospirales; family Lachnospiraceae; genus SZUA-378. The sequence goes on from JAEWSH010000037.1 coordinate 14,429, forward strand.
GTGAAGCAGCCCCCCTACCACATCGGTAGAATCATGCAGTTCAGGGAGTTTATGAATATCGATGCCAATTTTCTCGCATAAGAAGTCTGACCATTTCTTATCACCCGTTGTTTCAAAGAGATTTGTATAAGATGCATTTGAAAAATCTATTGCAAATGTACCAGTCATTCTATTTGCAAGAAATGTGTTGATATGGCCAAAGTATTTTGTCTTCGCATACACATCAGGTAAGTGATGTTTCACCCATAACATGGAGGAACCCGAAAATGCACCTGCCATGGAACTATTAGCCGTAATTTCAAAAAGCTTTTCTGCTCCCACAGCATTCAGGATCATTTCTGCTTCTTCTGTACTTCGTCTATCCGAATAAATAATCGGATCCACAAGCACCTCTCCATTCTCTCCCAAAGCAATCAGTCCGGGACAGAGTGAAGAAATACTAATTCCGGCAACTCTTGACATATCAATGCCTTTTCCATCTCTTAACAGACGAATACATGTAATAAATGCACCCCACATGCTTTCCGCATCAATCTGAACAAAATTTTTCTGTGGTGTGATGAAATTATATCTACTGCTGCTGATTCCCAATAAATTTGCGTTTTCGTCGATGACAGCTACTTTCAGACTCGTTGTACCCACATCAACTCCCAATAAATAGTTTTCCATGTTTTATTTCCATTTCTCTTAAATCAAGTTAATCTAGCAGCTCGATCTGCTTAAAACTGATCGTAGTTCTTATCATTTTCAAGCTGCGCAAGAAGTTCTTTTGCTTCTTTTACGCTGTAACCATTATGAATAATATAGCGAAGAGCAATGACCAAAGCTGTAACATCATCGTAATCCCATACAAATCTGCCCATTGTAACACCACCTACACCGCAATCCATAGCCTCTCTTGTCATCTGAAGATAATCATCAAGCGTCTTACAAGCATCGCCACCCTGAATCACTACTCTGAATGAGCTAGGTACGCAGGCAATAGCTTTTGCCATACTTTCAGGATCTCCTGTATATGTTGTTTTTACAACATCCATACCAAGTTCGCATGCACTCCTTACACAATATGCAATATTTTCCCAAGCTGTTTTCTTATCATCAGGAACACTTTCTCCTTTTGGATATACATGGCCGATCAGAGGCATTCCAATCTTATCACAATACTCAGCTACCTCACCAATTTTCTCAAACTGTTCATTTTGAAAATCACCGAGCGTCATAGCACCCATTGAAACTGCGTCCGCACCCATGCGTACCGCTGCATCTACGGAACCAAATACAACATCATTGGTTGGTGATGTAGGTGCATAATTAGAAATCTTATGCAGTATGGAAATCCCTGATCCAACATGAGGACCCCAGCAACGCTTTTGGATTCCGCCTGTCATTGTCATTGCATCCGGACGCCCTGCTACAATTTTATCAATTGCACTTTGTACATCATGAATTCCCGTCATTGGAGCGATTCCTCTTGATATTGCATGATCAACAGTAATTGCCATCATCTTGTTCGATGTCGGGTTCACCATTCTTGAAAGTCTTACCGATTTTCCCATTGCCATCATTGGTTCTACGTTTGTCATTTTGTTCTCCTCTTTTGCTATCTATTATTTTCTTTGTTCGCATTCATATTACGGTACAATTACTATTTTTAATGCCGTACCCGCCATATGTAATGCCAGCGCATCATTAAAATCATCCAGTTTGAATGTATCAGACACGATTGCATCCAAATCAATTTTTTTTGTGATCACCATATCTGCAGCTTGTAAATAATCAACTCTCTTATATGCTGTACTTCCTGTAACATTCAGTTCATTATAGTGAACAATGCTTGGATCGATATCACTTGTTTTTCCTGTTGGAAATCCTGCAAACAGGCAAACTGTTCCTCCCTTTTTAGCAAGTTTCAATGTGCTGTTCACAAGTGCATTTACGCCAATCGCCATAATGATTCTGTCAACACCCTGACCATCTGTCTCATCCATAACGATTTTTTCAAGATCTTCGATATTAGAATCAATGACCCTGTCAGCTCCAAGGTCAGCTGCAATCTTTCTCTTTCCCGCATCCAACTCACTTACAAGTATTTTTTTCGCTCCTACAATTCTAGACAGTTGAAGGTGCATAAGTCCAATTGGACCAGCTCCAATGATCAGAACTGTATCATTAAATCCTGTTCCTGTATTCTCCAAGCCCCTGATGCAACATGCCAACGGTTCAATTAAAGCACCACTTGCAAAACTAATTTCCTCTGGAAGTTTGATTACATTCCCGCTCTTGATACAAACCTCTGGAATCAATACATACTCTTCAAATCCTCCATTAAATTCATACCCAATTGCCTTACGATTCATACAGGCATTTTCTCTTCCAGTCAGACATGCCTGGCAATGTCCGCAAGGAATCACATTTGCTATGGCAACTTTTTCTCCAACCGAATAACCGGTGACCTTCTTTCCTACTTCTGCAATCAATCCACACATTTCATGACCTATAACAGAATCTGGTCGGACACCCTTTGTTTTTGCACCAGTAAAAATTCTCTTATCCGTACCACATAACGCGGCAGCCTTCATTTCTAAAAGAATATCATTATCTCCGCATACTGGTTTTGCAATCTCCGTGACCTCAAAATTATCCGGATAATGATCGGGGCCATGTAACACAACTGCTTTCATTTCTAATTCTCCCTTCTTTTTTATTTGTATTTGCATAATAACACTTCTGAAATTTATTTTCAATAGGTTTTGAAATATTTTGTAATATTTTTTCTTTTTTGTAATTTTATTTTGTTCTAATATTATTATTCATCTCAATAATTACTTCATTTTGCCTTTGTTTTACTCACTTTTATTATATTTAAAATCTTGAAATTATATTTCTGTTATATTTTTTGTTCATTTCAATTCCAATGAATCATCAAAACTAAAAATCCTTCGTCAAATGCTTCTACCAGCAGCGCATTTTCCTAATTATCCGCATAAAAAAAAGGATTCCTTTGAACAAAAATCGATATCATTCAAAAAATCCTTTTTGACATATTTTTTTATATTATTGTTGAAAAATATAATTAATACTTATTCCGTGCTGTTGCGTCTCTCGTTGACTGAATCGCATTATAAGAAGCATCATAATCTTTAAAGGCTACATTACTTACAATAGCATCAATAATTGCCAGTTGGGCTATTCTGGTACTGACAGATTCCGATTGAAACAGAGTCTCATCATATGCCGAGTATATCGTAACATCAACTATTTTTGACAACGGTGATTTTCCCTGACTAATGATTCCAACACAATATGCTCCTCTGTCTTTTGCATTCTTCATACACTCAATAGAAAGATAGTTGCTTCCCGAAAAGGAGATGCAGATTGCTAAATCATCCGAATTCACTAGAGAAGATGCCATCATCTGCAAATCAATATCATCATACGCCTGCGCTTTTACACCAATTTTAAGAAATTTGTGTTGTGCATCCTTTGCAACGATGTGACTGCCGCCTGTCCCAAAAATAAGTACCTGACGCGCACTATATATCTTGTCTGCTATTTCGTTAATAGCAGGTATATCCAGACCCAGCAAAGTTCTGTTTAGCACATTAATTTCTGATGTAAAAATTTTCTTACATATTGTCTCCGAATCATCTTCCTGATCCAAGATCGGATCAAACTGTTTTGCTCTAGGAAGTATATCCCGTGCAGCATTCATCTTAAAATCCTGAAAGCCTTTATACCCAACACTTCTGCAAAAACGTACGATCGATGCATCTGAGACACCAGCTTTTTTCGCTAATACGGACACATTATATTGCAAAACAGCTTCATAATGGTCCAGCACATAATTCGCTATTTTTGCCTCTGTACTTGTAAGTTGTGGGAGTTTTCCTAATATTTTCTCTTTGCAATTTCCAGCAATCATATTTTCTCCTGAATTATCTTTTATTTTCAATGCACGAAGTTAAAGACGATATTCTCAAAACCAGCTGACGAAATTAATACCATTCCTTTAGACGTTTTAATATACTGTGCATATATAGTGTGGAGTATACCACCTATTATTTCATAATTCAATATTTTTCATGGAATTGTTCCACGAATCGTTACTCTTTCCAATTGCAGACTCGCAGTATCTATAGCGATTGCCCGCTTATTATTACATCAAAAAAGCAGCTTTTTTAAGCCGCTTCCTTTTATCATTATTTTACATATTTCTATCTGGCTGATTTTTTTTGCAACTTTTCTTCTTATAATTCCTTATGTGCATATAAATAGTGTTTTTTGAAATTCCCATTAACTTTTCTACTGTAATCACAGAGTCTTTTAATTGAAAAATTCCTTTGTCATAGAGATGTTCGACAATCACCTTGTTTTTATTGGACGGCATAATTGTTTCATCTGACATAACAATCTTTATTTCTTCATCTAGCTTTGATTTGATTAAATCATCTGGATTCTGTGGAAAATCCTCGGATATATTATCGGAAGTATTGGAATCCCTTATTCCCGGAACGAAAGAAGATAAAATTTCAGAAAACGGAGAATTTAAATACATATTAATGCAGATCAGTCCAATTACTCTATCGTTTTCCCCACGTATTGCTATCGTTGTAGATTTTAAAGGTTCACCCCTCTTATTCTTACTAAAATATACCATATGATTTACCTGTTCCTTTGACATCTTTCCATACATACTTAATGCCAGGTCAGTGATAGGTGCTCCCACTTTACGTCCAGTATGCTCTCCGTTTATAATATAAATTACTGACTTATTAAAATCCTCCAAAGAATGAAGAACAAACTCATATGATTTTGATAAATACGCAGCAAGTCCATCCAATACATATTTGTAAGAATTCAAAATTTGTTTATCAATATTTGTTAAAACTATATTATTCATTTACAACAATATCCTTTCAAATCGTAATTATTATTTATATAAGCTTTGGTATATTCCTTTTATTAAGTAAGGCAACTGCATAAAATCTCACTAATTATACTAGCACATCAATAATTTTTATGAAAGAAAAAATTATATTTTGCTGTTCATTTTAATGCTTTATTCAAGCAAAAAAGGCATCCAGTACAGGTTTTCCTGTAACAGATGCTTTTTCTGCATCATTTTCGCGAAAGTACTTCCAAATAAGTTCATTCACATTACTGATTCATCAAAAATTATTTTTGAAATTCTATTAAAGCTGTCTTTATTCTCTTTAAAGCATCTACAACTTTTTCATTTTCTTTATAGACGCCTAATACAATTCGCAAATGTCCTGCACCGCCTGGTCCATAATTTAAGCCATCATTGACAGATACTCTGGCTCTTTCAACTAGATAGGAAACAATTTCAGAGGATTCACCTATTTTTGATACATCCACCCAGCATAAAAATCCAGATTCAGGAAGATCAGTTCTCACATTTGGAATTGTATTCAATATTTCATAAGCCTTATGCCGCCTGTAATCAAATGCGTCTCTGAACTCTTGCATAAACTCTGGATGCTCCATTGCTGCTATAATTGCTTTCTGTGCCGATGTTGAAGTTGCTCCGACAACCCCTACAGCATTCGCAAACAGACTATCCATAATAGTATCTGGACAAACTATATATCCTACGCGTAAACCACTGAATCCCATCCCTTTAGAAAATGAAAAAACAGATATCGTCCTTTCAAATAAGCCAGGCAGCGACGCCGGAGTTATCATTTCATTTTCATAAGTAAAATCTTCAAAAGCCTGATCACAGACCAGGATCAGATCATATTTTATTAAGAACTTCTGTAATTTCTCTAATGATTCACGATTATAGACAGTAGTCGTCGGATTATTTGGATGTGTAATAATCACCATTTTTGTTTTTTCCGAAATAACCTCTTCCATTTTAGAAATATCCAATTGATATCCATTGTCTGCATTAAGTTCGACAGGTACCACCTTCCCTCCCATAATCTCAACGCTTAAAAAATTATTAGGATAACTTGGTGACGGAATTATTACCTCATCACCTGCACTAATAAATGGTAAAATTGCAAAGAAAAGTCCACTGTCAGATCCTGGCGTAATCAGTATATTTCTTTCTGGATCTACCTCTATTTTATTTATTCTCTTTAATTTATCAGCAATTTTTTTCTTTAGATCCATACTGCCGATTGGTGCAGTATAATGCGGTGAAGACTGGTCCTTTATAGCATCGATCCAGGCTTTCTCTACATGCTCCGGCAATGATTTATCCGGCATGAATGGATCGGCCCAGCCCATCAGAGAAATTCCCTGTTTTTCCATTTCCTGGTAAGAACTTCCCACATCTGCTTTTTCAACTGAACGGAACAGTCCTCCTTCTGCATGTTTAAATGCAGAGATCATTTTATCTTTCATAAAATACTTACCTCCTGATAAAGTGAGGCGTAAAAAATTTACGCCCCACTTTAAAAATATCTATCTAACTATATCAGATTTTATCTTACTTCAACTGGTTTCCAGAATAGAACTGTTAAAATTGCTGCAATTATAAATGAAATCACAAAACATAACATAACAAGACCCGTATTCAGGAAAGGATTTTCTCCTCCCATGAACATTCCAAAGTTCAGGAAAGATGGTCCGCCCATTGCATAAGCTTTTAATTTCAGAATACCTGCAATACCTCCACCAACAGCACCACCGATACATCCAAATATTACAGTTTTTCCCTGTGGTACGGTAACACCATATAATACCGGTTCTGTAATACCTGTACAAGCTGCAATACAGGCAGATGCAGCATTTGCTTTTAATTTTTTATCTTTACTTTTTAACCAGACCCCAAAGGCTGCACCTGCCTGTCCAATGTTCGCTGAACCAGAAGTAGGTGATACATAATTAAATCCATTTGTTGCAATCATCTGGGTAAGTACTGGTACCATGCCATGGTGAATACCAAGTACGACCATACCCGCATAGATACCGCCATAGACAAGACCCGCGACCCAGCCACCATAAGAAAATAACCAGTTCATTCCTGCTGCAATAGTTTCGCCGATCCAGTATGTTACAGGTCCGATAAACATTAAACTAATAACGGTTGCAATTAAAATTGTAAACGCTGGAACAATAACTATTTTTAATGGACCTTTTACGATTTTATCAAAAAATCTTTCCACATAAGATGCTATGATAATAGCAAAAACAATCGGTAAGACCGAAGATTGATAATTAATTACTTGAAACGGAATACCTAAGATTGAAGATGTGGTCACTCCATCAGCTAACATGCCTGCCCAAGAAGGTGCCATCATCGCCGCACAAATAGTCAAAGCTACATATTGGTTCATTTTAAATACTTTTGCTGTGGAAGTTGCAATTAAAAATGGTAAAAAAGTAAAGATAGCCATTGAAATAGTAACAAAGTTTGAAAAAGTCGGCATTGTCATTGAAGCACCTAAAGCCATTGCAACCATGATAATAGCCGATAAGAAACCACATCCCGCTAAAGCCGGTACAATAGGATTAAAGATTTGAGCAACTGTTTCAAAAAATTTTGTTATCAGGATTCCCTTTTTATTCTTTAAGTCATCTTTCAACACTTTCTCAGCGTCAAGATCTTCTTTTACTGGTGATTCTTCCAGAACCCCAGTAATTTTAACAAATTCTCTGTACACATTTGACACTTCAGGACCAATTACAACTTGTATCTGCGTGGCTCCTTCAACAACACCCATAACACCATCGATATTTTTTAATGCTTCCTTATCAACTTTAGCTCTGTCTTTTGCCGTCACCCTTAATCGTGTTGCACAATGAGTTGCCTGTAAAAGATTCTCTTTACCGCCAAATGCATCAATAATCTCATTTACATTTATTTTAGCCATTGTCTAATCCTCTCTCTTCTTTATATGCGATTAATTCAACCTCAGCAAGCACATCCTTAGGCAAGCCTTTCACAGCTATGCAGGCACGTGCAGGTTTTGAAACAAAATAATGTCCATATACTTCATTGAAGTCACTGAAATCATTCATATCTGATAAGTAACAAGTTGTTTTTACAACTTCCGCTTCACTGAATCCAGCTTCTTTCATAATTTCGTCGATATTTTTCATTATCTGCTCAGTTTGAGCAATGATGTTGGACTCGACGACCATCCCTGAAGATGGATCAACTGGTATCACTCCTGAAACATATAAATGGCTTCCTGCCATAACAGCTTGCGAATAGGGTCCAATCGCTTTTGGTGCTTTTTCGGTACTAACTCTTTTTATCATATTTTCCTCCTTAATAATAGTTTCCCCAATCCTAACTTCCCCTCTATTTTATTAAAATATTTTTCACTCTTTAATATTATCACTTAAATATATTAACGTCAATTATTTTTATAAAATATATTTTATTAATATAATTTTTAGTAAAATATATTTTACTTATTTTTTTATTGTGTTATAATCACCTCATAGAGATTACATTTATAAAAAAATAATTCTTTATGAAAATTCAGACTTAAAAGATCTTCTCACAGCAGAACAAATTGAAAGAAAGGAGTATATCTATTGTTCAACTTGTTATTTTATTCTGTGACAATAGATAAAAGGTAATAACATGGAAGAACATATGAAATCATTTCCACCAAATTTTTTATGGGGTGGTGCAACCGCAGCAAATCAAGTAGAGGGGGCATGGGACGTAGATGGCAAAGGACCTAACTTGTCTGATGCAATGGTCGCAGGAAGCAATACAAAAGAAAGAAAAATAACTCTTACAATTGATCCATCTAAATACTATTACCCAAGTCACAATGCTGCAGATCATTATCATCATTACAAAGAGGATATCGCCTTAATGGCTGAAATGGGATACAAAGTATATCGTCTGTCAATCAGCTGGGCCCGCATTTTCCCAAAAGGAACTGAAGAAAGCCCGAACGAAGCAGGACTGGTATTTTACGATAAAATCTTTCGTGAATTAAAAAAATATAATATTGAACCCCTGGTAACTCTATACCACAACGAAATGCCATTAAATCTGGTCACTGAAATTGAAGGTTGGTCCGATAGAAAATGTATCGATTACTTTATGCGCTTTGCAACAACAGTATTAAAGAGATATAAGGATAGTGTAAAATACTGGATTCCTTTTAATGAAATCAACGATTTGACAACAAGTGTAGGAAATTGGAATCATGGCGGAATCAAAAATCCAGGAACAGAAACTTTCCAAAATCAAAAAGACGACCCGAACAAACGTTATGCTGCATTGCACCATCAATTCATTGCTAGTGCTAAAACAGTTATGATCGGAAAAGAAATTAACCCAGCATTTCATTTTGGTACAATGATATGTCATATAACTGTTTATCCATTGACATGTCATCCTGATGATATTCTGTTAACACAACAAGAAGATCAATTACGGAATCGCTTTTCAGGCGATGTTCAGATATTAGGAGTATATCCATATTATATAAATAGATATTTTAAAAATAATAATATTAAATTTGATATTCAACCTGATGACTATTCTACCATCAAGAAAGGAGTCTGCGATTTCTATACCTTCAGTTATTATATGACCAACTGTATCACTGCAAATAAAGAAGCAGAACAAGTGTCAGGTAATATTATGGGTGGGGCAAAAAATCCATATCTAAAAGCCACAGAATGGAACTGGCAAATTGATCCAGTAGGTCTGCGTTACACATTGAACCATATCTATGATCGATATGGGCTTCCTATCATGATTACCGAAAATGGTATTGGTGCTAAAGATACTTTTGAAAATGGACAAATTCATGATTCTTACAGAATTGATTACTATCGACAGCATATTGAACAGATGCGCCTTGCAATCGACGATGGTGTTGATTTAATAGGATATACACCCTGGACAGCAATTGACGTTGTCAGCTGCTCCACTGGAGAAATGGCAAAACGCTATGGTTTTATCTACGTAGATGTAAATGATAATGGGGAAGGATCATTGAAACGATATAAAAAAGATTCCTTTTATTGGTATAAAAAAGTGATTGAAACGAATGGAGCAGACCTAGAATAAAGGAGCTTAAAGCATGCTAAAAAATATATTCTTAAAAAATAAAAATTCCGAAGTTATTATAAGCCCGGTAGCGGGAAACATTATCCCTATTGAAAGCGTGAACGATGAAGTGTTTTCTTCAAAAATGATGGGTGATGGTTTTGCAGTTGAGCCAACAGAAAATGAAGTCAAAGTACCTGTGAGCGGTAAGATTGCCATGCTATATCCGTCATTACATGCTTTTGGTATCGAAACATCTAACGGAATCAACATATTAGTACACATTGGAATTGATACTGTAAGTTTGAATGGAAAAGGATTCAAATCCATGATCAAGGAAAACCAGAAAGTTAAAGCAGGCGAATCTGCAATAATTGCAGACTTTAATTATATTAAAAATCAAGGATATGGTGTGACTGTAATGGTCATCGTAACGGATAGTAGTAGTTTCGATACCCTCACTAAAAACCTGCAAAATCCAAATGAAGTACTTACTCTTTCAAACTAAAACCTATTTAAAATAGGATGATAAAAGGTATTCCTATTTTAAGATAATACCTAAAAATTCTTGATTTCTCTTTAAACGTTTCAACTCATCGGAACGTGCAGCTTTGCTGTATCTCCCATGAGTTGAAACGTTTTTAATTTTTGTTATGAATTTTAATACATTGCATTTACACCCGTTATTTGGTCATTTAACACTTGAAACCGCCATATGTTATTTGAGACTCCGGAATTGGTCATATAAAAAGCATCATTAAAATGATCTATATAATAGGGTATTCCTTTATTGGAAACATACTGATACATAACCTCGTATTTCCCCTGTGCCAGGCCATTCAAATCATTGGTGCGAATGAAGGTAGCAGCATCCTGATTTGCATTTGCATCACATGAGACTGTCATATAGTAATAGCTGCCTATCGGAAGTACATAGGCCATTCCTGATATTTCTGATGTAACAGGATATCTTCCCAACACTTCAAAGGTATTTTTATTCACTATCATCATATAGCGATTCGTCCCTGATGGAAATATTATTTGGTTTCCATCAATCGTAAATGATCTGACATAATAGTTTCCGAGTTCCTTAATATGACGTACTTCCCGAATACAGAGAGTTTCAGTATCAGGGGCTTTATTCAAAATGTACATATCTCCTGTCATGGAGCTCCAAACAAAAAAAGAATCCGTTTCTTTGTCATATTGGATATAATGCGGTCTAATACCAATGTCATCCAATCTCTGGGTGTTCTGAAAACGACCATTTTTCCATTCAAACACAAGAATTCGATTTTTTTCTGTGTCAGCTACCAGATAAAAATTGCCATCACTGGCTATCGCATGCGGTAACGTAACATCATTTGTCATTACTTTCCATTGCTTTAGAGGTATTCCCATATTCTTTGTATAGATAACCTGATTATGGTAGCAATCCACAATAAAATAATAGTCTCCCTGTTTTGTGATCTGGGTCGGCACTTTTAAGGTTTCATATGTATTATAGGGATTTTCATAGTCAAGTGTACTCTCTTGCATTTTTACTGCTGGTTTCATTCCCATATCAATGATTGTAACAGGACTACTGACATTGGTTTCTGCATTTTCTTCTGCATATAACGGTATCTGCAAAAAACAGAATATCAAACAACTTAACAAAAATCCTATCTTTATTCTAAACTTTTTTAGTTTATTCATAAATTTTTACCACCTATACTTTTTTTAAAAGGTCATTTTTATTTGGTTGGTCTAATATGGATCACCCCTACAACACCTTGATAAGCAGGTGAAAATATATGTTGTGGTACCTGTTCCGTAATCATGCCATCCCAAGCTGCATGAAGATGCCCTGCGAGTATCTGACAGGCTGCAGTATCTTTCGCATAAATTTTATTTAAATAGTTTGTTGTCGGCTCATAAGGGATATAGTCACCAGCACCCCAATAGTATATTTTGTTTCTTGCTTTCATTGACAATGCTTCTAATGATGAATCCACCTTAGATGCGTAGGGAACATGAGTGGCTATAATCACTGGTTTTTTTTGTTCCAGTAAATCATTCACAATCGCATATTGATTGTCCGTCATATTTTTTGTGGAACCATTGATTCCTGCCACCAGAAATTCTCCATAATCAAGCTTTTTATCCTCAAGTCTATCTCCATCTATCTGCTTATGGGCATTATGGGCATCTTCTTCTGTAAAGACATTTCCTCCATACCAAAATCCATAATCATGATCCGCCCTGATATATAATACCGGTATTGATTTATTTATATTTTTATATGCGTTCATGAAAACGCTCATATTGGAAGCACTGCAATAGTCCATGATATCTCCACCCAAAATGACACCATCAAATTTTTCATAGTTTATAAATTTGACAATTTCTGGCCACAAGTCTTCCGCATGGACACCACTCTCTGTTTGAAAAGAATCATATCTGGATCTTACTTTTTCCATAGATTCTATCATCACATCATTGCTTGCCGCTTTATCAGTGACCATATGCAAATCGCTGACCCACGCTAACTTGTATTCCCGTTGCAAGCCTGGAATTTCAATCGTAATTTCTTCCTGTTTGAATTCATATTCTGGCTTTGCATATACAATTTCGGCCTGGTTTATTTTGCTTTTTCCTGCTGATACTGTTTCATCCTTAGCCCATACTTCGACTGGGTTCTCATTCTGTAGTATCAAAAATTTCCCTACTGCAGGTTCAATTACTGCTAAAATAAATATCAAAATAGTATTAAAAATAAAAAAACGAATATATTTTATTCCTAGTTTCTTGTTTTCCTTTTTGTGCCTTCTCATTTTCACCTCATTATTTCTTGCACTATTTTTTTGTATTCCATTTAAATTATATCTAAAAATTTTGAAAAATAATATAGTTCTTTTCATTTTATGGGAATAATTTCTTCCTTTATCCACTAATCCCCGTCCTTAATACATAAGGTAAGCAAAAGACAGACTCCTAAATTAGCTAGTCTGTCTCTTATCTTAATTTATTTCTAAACTATTCTACCAGCACTCATCTGTGCATCTAAAAAGTATTCCAAAGAATAGAATAAATAATGAATATTCATCCCAGCAATTTGTTCTCTATTAATCAGCTTCATATACGACCTCCTACAATACTTTTGATAAAAATGACTTCAATCGTTCATTCGATAGATTTCCAAATACTTCTTCCGAAGCACCATCCACCAGTATTTGACCTCTTACCATAAATAACACACGATTACTCACTTCTTTGGCAAATCCCATTTCATGTGTCACCACCACCATAGTCATTCCTTCTGATGCAAGCTGTTTCATAACTGCCAGTACTTCTCCTACCATCTCGGGATCTAATGCCGAAGTTGGTTCATCAAATAGTAATACTTTGGGGTTCATTGCCAATGTTCTTGCAATCGCCACTCTCTGTTTTTGCCCACCCGATAATTTATTCGGATATGCATTGGCTTTTTGCTCCATTCCGACACGTTCCAATAGTTTCATTGCTTTATCATAGGCCTCTTCCTTAGTCCATTTACCAAGATGCACAGGAGCTAATGTTACGTTTTCTTCCACTGTCTTATTGGCAAATAAGTTAAAGTGTTGGAAAACCATACCAACCTCTTCCCTATACGCATCTACATTTACTTTTTCATCCAGAATATCCTTCTGATCTACTATAATTTTTCCTGTATCCGGTTTTTCTAATAAGTTAATACATCTTAGAAAGGTTGACTTACCAGATCCTGATGGACCAATTATACAAACGCATTCCCCTTTTTTTATCTCAATACTGACATTACATAATACCAGATTTTCTCCAAAGGACTTATTTAGGTTTTCTACCTTAATCACTAGCTCTCAGCCTCCTTTCAAAGCGGTTCAAAAGAATTGTTAATATTTTTACAATGCCATAATAAATAATTCCTGCCACGAGCAAAGGAATGAACATTTGATAGGTTCTGGACGAAACATAGCTTGCCGCTTTTGTTAAATCAAAGATACCGACATAACCTAAAATAGAAGTTTCTTTAATCATCTGAATGAACTCATTTCCCATTGCCGGCAGGATATTCTTAACTGCCTGTGGAATAATAATCTTTTGCATGGTAGTCCAATAACTTAATCCTACCGCTCTTCCTGCTTCCATCTGACCCATATCAACTGCCAGGATTCCTGCTCTTATGACTTCTGAAACATAAGCACCACTGTTGATACCAAAGCATACGACTGCGGCAACATACCCAAGATTACTATGGAATACTGCAAAATAAATAATCATCAATTGCAGGACTGATGGAGTTCCTCTGATAATATCTACATATGCTGAGGTGAGAAAAATACCTACTCTTCCAATCAACGTTTTTCTTTTTTCTAAGCGAATGAATGCGACTGCAGTCCCTATTATTAACCCTGTTAGTACGGATAAAATAGATATCATAATAGTAATTTCAACACCTTTTACATAGTAATTCCATCTATTATCTTTCAAAAAGATAAATTTCAGAGTGGCTGCAAACCCTTTTCCCTGTTCATTGTCTTCTGGTAAAACTTCATTCTCACTATCATTAGAAAAATACTTTTTATAGATTGCATCATATTTTCCACTTTCCTTTGTTTTAGCGAGTCCATCATTAATAATACTTACTAGTTCTTTATCTCCCTTTTTTATACAGAAAACGGTATCTTCTTCTGTCCCTTTAATTTCATGTGCTTCCATACCTTCTGTCTGTTTACAGTAGATATTTGCCATGATGGTATCAATTAATACTGCATCTGTACCTCCGTTTTTCAGTTCCATAATCGCACTTGATGCATTCTTGAATCGTTTTATATCTACATCTTCTACTACGCCATAATCCTGATTTTCACCGGAAGCAATCATATCACTCAAAGAACCTTCCAATACTGATACTCTTTTTCCTCTTAGTGAGTCAAAATCGTTAATTTCTGCTCCTTTTTGACATACAATGCTTTGAGAACCTTTGTAATAAACATCTGAAAAGTCAACACTTTGAGCTCTTTCTTCAGTCGGGCCAATTCCTGCTGCAATCAACTGAATATCCCCCGATTCCATGGCTCCAATCAGGGAATCAAAGGGAAGATCTTTCCAAACCAGCGTAACATCTTCTTCTTTGGCTATCGCTTCCATTAATTCATAATCAAACCCTATTAGATTTCCATTCTCATCTAAATATTCAAATGGTGCATATTCTGCATTTGTCCCTACTACAATAGACTCTTTATCTAATGCATTTGCCTTAATAGCAGGGGTGCCAACTAGTATCACTACCAGCAAAAGAAGTATTTTATAAATACTTTTTTTCGTTCTATTCATCCCACTTATCCTTTACTTTTTAGACTTTTTCTTCCAATTTACTTCCCATATATTTATGAAAATCCGGATCTTTGGGGATATTCAAATCAATTCCACGTTTTCTGGATGTTAAGACAAATAGCTGCTGAATTGGTAAAATGTATTCCAATACTGATAATTCCGGATCATTTATAAAATCATCCTCTGGCATACGATACTGTCTGTTACCCTGTTTTCCATAATAATCATACAATCGTTCCATTTGTTGTTTTTGCTTTTTTTCAGTTGGAAATAGATACAAAAAATCTGTTTCACTATCTGCCGCATTATACATACCATGCATAAATGCATCTGTCTCAAACCCACGAACAGGGTAGCGGCATGTTTCAGATATTTTTAAAACAGCTTCCAACATAGTTGCCTGCTGAATTCCATCATATAGTACAATCAGATTTTTACTTTCTTTTAACTGCTCTGCTGTTTCCTGACTCCAGCTAACCGATCTTTCTAAGACAACAGGCATATTTTCAAGAATTCGCTTTACACGGTTCTGATACTCCTTTTCTCCAGAATCTGAGAGTATTCCCTGCGTTTTGGCCAATTCAATTCCAAACAGAATTAATGTTAATACTGTTGCTGAATATCCTTTTGTAGTGGCTCCTGCATCTTCATATCCACATTCAACATAGATATTTGCATCAGCATGACGTGTAATTTCCGTGTCATGCTCTCCCGTTACAGAAATTGTACGTACTCCGGCCTTTCTTACTGCATCTAATGCTGTAATAACGGCAGTACTGGTTCCCTGTTGTGAGATTCCAACAACCAGACTATTTTTATTCATGAAGCATATTTCCTCAGATATAGTTATCGGGTATACGGAAAAAACCCGTATACCCAATAATTTCTTTAAAAAAGAAATCGCAGCTATTGCACTATGATGGGAAGATCCTGTTCCTGCCAAATATAATTCTGACACTTTTTCTTCCGTAAGTATCTTCATACAACTTTCGAAAATTGCTGATCTTCCTTTCCATATACTGCTTAATATCTCAGGAGTATCTTCCATATATTTCCATGCATCACCCTGATATATCATATTACTTCTCCTTATTCATATTTTGTTCCATATCCAAAAGCACCCGGACGTTCACAAATCTTTGATGCGAATGCTGCTGCATCTGCAAGACTTGTACGAATTGCTTCCGATTGCTCCATTCCTTTTTTCATCTTATCAACATAGCCAATCGTAAAGGATGTAATTAAAGAATCTCCTGCCCCCATAGTATCTACTACTTTTTCAATCGGAACAGCAGCTTGTACATAGAACTCATTTCCATCGTAAAGGATACATCCTTTTGACCCACGAGAAGCTGTTGCAAGTGTTGCACCGCCTTTAATCATCATCTTTAAATGTTCTTTCGCATCCTCCTCACTTCCGTCAAAAGAACAGAATGCATAATCAACATATGGCAGGATCTCTTTATAGTATTCATTTGTAGAATCATCAGAAAAATCAAAAGAGATTTTCACGCCCGTTTCTTTTATTTTAGGAAGTTCTTTTTCCGTGAAGCAGTAATTTCCACTGTGAACAAAGTCAAACTGTCTGATATATGCAAGATCAAAACGATCTAAAATGAATGGCGTCTTTCCTCTGATACCACCATCATTCCATTCTGCAAAAACACGTTCTCCATTCTCCAGATTAATCTTAGACCATCCGTTTTCACCTTCCAATTGTTTGCATTTTATGGTTTCAATATTCAAATCACCTAATGCCTTTATGACCCATTCTGCTTTTTCATCATTTCCGAAATATCCCATATAAGCAGTTTTATCAACTCCGAAAATTGTGGCATAGGCACATAAATTTACACAATTTCCACCTGGGTACATTGTCTTTATGTGTTCATACATATCTACTACATTATCGCCAAACCCTAATACTTTTACGTTATGTTCTGTCATGATTCCTTATCCTTTTCCAAAAATATTTTAATACTCAACAACTCCCATATATCTTCTCATATCTAATGGATGTCTTCTCTTATCCTGTAATCCAGTTCGGTAAGCAACGCTCATAGCATAGAATAGCATTGGACAGAAATACTCATTTACACTCGCATCGATTTCTTCAATTCCAAGTTCTTTTGCATCAATGATTTCGTATTTCTTTCCATATTTTTCAAGAAATGTAAGTGCACGTTCATCCATAGCTCTTGCCTCTCCCGTACCCATAAGAAGAATATAAAGATGATCCTCATCTGTACACTCAAATGGTCCATGGAAGTACTCTCCTGAATTTAAATAACAGCAATCCATCCACTGCATTTCCTGTAAGGAACAAATTGAGAAACCATATGCCTGTGAATAAGAAGCGCCTGATGCCATAATATAAAGGAATGGCTCATTGAAATATTTTTCAGCGAATACCCATGTACGATTCTGCACTTTTTTCACTGCAGCACGAACAATACCATCTGCTTTCTCAAGTCCATCTAAAATTGCTTCGTATTTTCCATAACCAGGTTCCTGGATTTTTAATAGTTCATTTAACACACGTAATACAATCCCCTGAGGTCTTGCATTTTCATTTGTTTCGTTTTTCCAGGAATATACGATTGGATTAAATTCTTCATGCGCACATATGGAATCCGGATTGTGTGTCATTGTAATGACTGCTGCACCTTTTTCAATTGCAAATTTTGCTGCTTCTACTACTTCTCTTGTATTACCACCATGAGAACAAAGGAGAACCAAAGCACCTCTTTTCAAAAATTTAGATGGTGATGTCACTAATTCTCTTGCGTTTAACCAATGTGAATGTATGGTTTCTGATTCTGCATTCACAAAGTAATATCCAGGATACAAATCTACTAAAGATCCTCCACATGCTGTTAAAAAAATATCGTTGATTTTTCCTTGTTCTTCATAGATTTTTTTTATTAATTCTTCTGGTGTTCTCATTATTTTTTCTCTCATTTCTATATTTATTTTTAATATTAAGCCATATTTGCTGATATCACACAAAATATTACTGCAACAACTGTAAGTAATAAAAATACCTTCCAGATTGTTCTCCACCATTTACCAAACGAAATCTTACATACTGCAAGTCCTGCAACGGTCGTTCCTGCTACTGGGCTCATAATATTGGTTAACTGATTTGCATACTGTAAAACGGTAACAGCCCCTTCTGGATTTGCTCCTTGTAAATCACATAAAGAAGACATAATTGGCATTGTTAAAGCTGAAAGTCCTGAAGAAGATGGTACTAAAAATGTCAATAAGGACTGAACAAGATACATCACAATAATAAAGAATGTATTGTTTGTTCCTTCAAGAATATTACTTAAAGAATTTAATACAGTATCTATAATCATTCCGTCAGAGGCAACTACCATAATTCCACTGCATAGTCCGATTACCATTGCTGCAAATGAAATGTCTTTTACACCATTTATAAATTCATCCGCAATTTCTTTTTCTTTTAATCCTCCGAAAATACCGATCAGAAGACCCATGCCCATGAAACACATGGAGAGTTCATTCATATACCACCCGAATTTAACAAGACCATATACAACTAATAGCATTCCAAGTATAAATACTGTTATCACTAACTTCTGGCGCCCTGTCATTTCTGCATCATTATCCTGAATATGCATTTCTTTCATCTTTTCAATGTCTTCTTTATAAACAATGGAACGTTCAGGATTTTTTCTGATCTTCATTGCGCGAATTGTAACAAATGCAATAATAATTGCCATCATAATGAACCATTGTATCATACGGAATCCCAACTGTGGATTTCCCTGAATCCCTGCAATTCCCTGTGCTACCAGAACATTGAAGGGATTGATTGTGGATGCTGCGTAACCGATAGAAGCACTCAGGCAGACAGTCATAAATGTTGTCATGGAATCATAGCCCATGGAAAACATTACCGGCATGATCAACAGATAAAAAGGAACTAACTCATCTGACATACCAAATGTCGTTCCACCTAATCCAAACAGTAACATTAAAATTGGGATAATCATAATTTCTTTATTTCCAAGTTTTTTAACAACTTTTCTGATCCCCATATTTAAGGCATTTGTTTTTGCCATGATTTGAAATACACCACCTATAATAAATACAAAAGCGATTACTTCTATTGCTGATTGAATTCCTTTTGTAGGTGCTGTTAAGATGGAAGCAATTCCTTGTCTTAAATTTGTTCCATCCTCTGATATTTTAGAGACCTGTTCATAAGTTCCAGCAACTACAACGCTTCTTTCACCTGTAGAGGTTTCTATCATCTGCCTTTGGAATTCTCCGCTTGGAATAATCCAAGTCATAATTGCAACGATAATAATTAACATAAAAATTAATGTACATGCATGTGGCATGTGAATTCTTTTCTTTTTTTCTCCCATAACGTTAACCACCTTCTATTTTTCTTCAAAAACAACTTTTCCGTCCATAATAGTCATAACAACTTTTGCATTTCTTACTGTTTTTATATCTGTTTGTAAGAGATTTCTGTCAAAAACAGCAAAATCAGCTATTTTACCTTCTTCTATCGTGCCTAGTACATCTGCCATGCCAAGGTTTTTCTGCCCACCGATCGTCCATGCCTTTAATTGTTCCGCAACAGATATGGTATTTTCTATTTGGAATGGTTCCTCCCTTCCATCCATATATCCCCCAGAAGAATAGAAGATTCCTGCCGGAACATCTGTAATCATTAATGGTAAATCTGTAGCACCGCATAACGTAATACCTGCCTCTTCCATTTTTCTACGGTTCCAATATTTTTTCCCTCGTTCTTTTCCAATTGTCTTATCTATATTTTCCAATAAGACATTTGCCGGATCTAATGACATAATTTGGAAATAGACTTCCCCAACTGCCCCTATTTTGCCCAGTCGTCCGAGATCATATGGATGTGTAAACTCCATGTCAGTCAGTCCATGCGCATTTTTCAGCCTTCCATTTTCCATTTGACATTTTTCATAGATATCGGCAATGTGTCCAACCGCTCCATCCCCTTGTGCATGAAGTGTCCAGCGAAATCCTTCGTGATCAGCGGCAAGTACATCTGCTTCAATTTCACTCCATGGTATTTTGAAATTACAAGTAAAATCTTTGTTCTCATATGGCATCTTTAATTCACCCTTGTAAGATGCTATTGTTCCGTCGGTCATACGGTTAAAACCACTAAATCTTATTTTTTCTCCTGTAAACATCTCTCTCATCTTTTTTGCATATTCAAGGTTCATAGGTTCTCCAACCGGCTGAGACATAAAGAATGTCCGTAAGGTCAATCTGTCTTTTGTTCCCATTTTCTTCAGGTAATCTGTAAATCCATAGAAATCATCAAAGCCCATCTCTTTTACGGTTGTTACCCCTTTTTTATTCAGCATACTCATGTAATTCGAAAATTCGTTATCAATGAATTTAAGATCATTTAAGTATTCTGGCATAATACGATGGTAGCTTTCCGGATAACATGCGTCAGAGGTGAACTGATAAATTTCTTTTGCTTTCTGATTCATAATGCAGCTTCCGCGATCAGATGCAAAAATAATGACCGGTTTTTCTCTGTACTTTTCTTCCAGCAATGCTTCACCTGTTTTTTGTTCCAGTATTTCCGGATTCCATCCATGTCCTAAAACAGCACCCGCTGGATTATTTTCTTTTATATACGTTACAAGTGCATGATCAAGCTGTGCTCTTGTACTTATATTCGAAATGTCTACTCCTACGTGAAAAATAGCATAGCCTGTAAAGAAAGTATGTGTATCTACAATCCCCGGCATTATCATTTCATCGTTCAATGTAATAATTTTCTCAGCCTGATTGCAGATTAATCTATCAGGTATTCCTTTTCCAATTTTAGAAATACGATTTTTTTCAATACATAGGTAACCTTCAAAACACTTTTCGTCCACACTATTAAAAATATTTTTTGCAATAATTATTAAGTCTGTCTTTTTTTTCATGTTCTGCCTCCTTTCTTGTATTGATTATAACATTATATAACGTTATAATACAATATAACCTTTATTAAATGATTTATGTTTGTAAAAAATTTATATTTGTTTCTATCTATTTTTGTAATATTTCGCTAAAAATAAGAACAAAAAAACACATTTTAACGATTCAGGCGCTAAAAATGTGTTTTTTCTTAAAATTCGGTATTCCTTAATATAACCAATTTAAATGGATAAGCGGTATCTGCTTCCAACAATATTTTCTTTACTTATATACAATGGTTTATCATAGTGATCATAGATATAACTTTCTAAAAGCATAACAGGCTCACCAACTGCGATTCTCAGATTCGCTGCTTTTTCAAGAGTTGCAGTAGCAATCTCTATTGTACTTCTACCCTTTGTCGACTTGGGAATATGATATTCCTGATTTAGCATTTGAAACAATGATCCATTTTCAAGATGTGAAACATCAAAATTCGGAATTCTATACTGAGGTATATACACATCTTCAAAAATAAGTGGTAAGTCATCCGCAGAAAGTATCCTTTGTATATGATATATTTTATCATTTTCATTCATCTGAAAAAATTCATTTTGTCTGGGAAGCATAGTAATTAATTCACACAATAGTATATGTGAGGATGGCTTTCTACCATTCGCAATACATGTCTCCGTAAAGCTTATATTATTATCCTGCTCTATCTTACGATAAATCTTCGGAGCCTCAACGAAGGTTCCCTTTCCCTGACATTTAGATAAATATCCTTGATTACATAATTCTTCTATAGTCCTCCGAACAGTAATCCTGCTAACATCATAGATATCTGATAAATCCTTTTCCGTTGGAATCTTATCACCAGGCTTATATTCCCCACAACGAATTTTATCTCTTATTTTTACCATCAACTGTTGATATAATGGTTGCTGCGTATTTTTATTAAGTTCCATATGATTCCCCTCATCTTATAACCAATTTTTGTAATTCATTATAGATGATTTTGTATAATCATTCAAGTAAGTTAAAAAACGGCTTCCTTCTGCATTCGAGCCAAATTCTTTTTTATCGCCTTTCTTCCAACCATGAAATATATTTTTCCTGTACTCCGTTCTTCTCTGCTTCTTTTTCAAATTGAACAGTTTCTTCATCAATCTGCTTTTTATCCTCATCGCTTAGCATTCTAAGAGCAAATGAATAACATACCGTATCTTCTTTTTCTATGTGTCTTTTTAATAAATCGATATATCCGGCCGCGTTGGAAATTATATTTAATTTGCTTGATACTGTTTGTTCTTCCTCAAAACATTCCAGAGCTTTTTCCAGTTCACCCATATGATATCTTCCCAGATCATGCTCTACATACATACCATTCCTAACCAGTTTTTCTGCCACCGGACCTAGCTTTTCAAGCATGACCCGAAAAAGAATTTTTTCCTCTTTTCCATGATGATGTTTATCTGCATAATTTCTTCCAAACGCAATACATTCACGTAGTAGCATTGTATCCACTTCTTTCCCTTCCAGAATATCATAACAGATCGACCTCATATATTCTGTAAAAGCAAGAATATTTTCATGTTCTTTTACTAACAAATCTATACCATACATGTATCTGTCTCCTTACTTAATTAAAATGTTCGATCAATAATTTTATTGTACTCAATTCCGCTATTATAAAGCATCCCTACAATAAAACTTTCCCTAATTGCATAATAATATTCCACATTATGATTACTATTTTTCCAATAAGGTTTATGAATATCTACCGTCTGATTCTATGTTACCCGTGTTATACTTATTCTTATAAGCAGTAAACCGGTTGGCTAGATCACCCATTTCTTTTTGATAGTCTTCTGCTATTTTCAAATCCATCTTTTTCGCCTTTCTTCTGCCTTACTATGCTATAGATTGTATCGTAGTCGTTCGAACATTTCCGTTGTAATTATAACATTTCTTATAATTATAAAAATCATGATTTCTTCCTCCATCTTAATAATAATGCTGAATTTGTTATAACGACCACAGAACCGGCATTATGCACCAATGCTCCAACTACTGGATTTAGTATTCCGGTAATGGCAAATGTAATCGCAAGAAAATTAAGTCCCATAGAAAAGAAAAGATTGCACCTAATGGTAAACATCATACGTTTTGACAGTGCAATTAAATGTGGTAATTCTTTCACTTCATCATCCACAAGCGCAATATCCGCCGCATCTACAGTAATATCACTTCCAATGCCGCCCATTGCGATTCCCACATCTGCCTTTTTCAGTGCTGGTGCGTCATTAATTCCATCACCGATTATACACACTTTTCCTTTCTTCTTCTGATAGCTCTCAATATAGTTTAATTTTTCTTCTGGCAGGCAATCCGCATATACCTCATAAATTCCCAATTCTGTAGAAATTGCACTCGCTGCATTCTTATGATCTCCTGTCAATAACACTGGTTGAACTCCCATTTTGTTCAACTGTTCTATCGTCTGTGTGCTTTCTTTTCTAATGGTATCTGCCAGAACAAGATAACCTGCAAAACTACAATTAATCGATATATATATAACAGTACTGCCATTTTTCAAGTATCCATACGCTTCTTCTTTAAATTGATCCGGGATCGTCACTTGATTCTCCTTAAAAAGTCTCTCATTTCCTGCAAAAACTGATTTATTACCAATTTCAGCTAATATCCCCTGTCCCGGAATCATAATAAAGTTTTTTATCTCCAATAGAAGGTGGTTGTGTTCCTGCCTATAACTTGATGTTATAGCTTTTCCCAAAGGATGCTCCGAAAATTGTTCCATGGATGCTGCCATATGGTACAGTTCATCATTTGTATAAGATGCAGAATGACTCTTTACATGAACCACCTTAGGTATTCCATATGTCAATGTTCCCGTTTTATCAAAGGCGACCTTTGTTACAGAAGCAAGGCGTTCCAATGCATCTCCCTCTCTTACTAAAAAGCCATGTTTTGTCGCATTTCCGATAGCTGCCATAATGGCAGTCGGTGTAGCAAGAACCAATGCACATGGACAAAATACTACGAGTATCGTAACTGCCCGAATTATCTCGTCTGTAACAAGCCATGTTAATCCGGCTGAAGTCAAGGCAATTACCACGATCCATGTTGCCCATCTATCTGCAAGACCAACAATTTTTGCCTTTCCCGCATCTGCATTCTGTACCAGGCGGATCATTCTCTGAATCGAACTATCTTCTCCAACTTTTCTTGCCTGCATCTCAAATACACCATACTGATTGACAGTGCCACTTAATACCTCATCTCCAGACATTTTATCAACTGGTATGGACTCACCCGTCATAACCGCTTGATTTACTGATGTCTGTCCCGAGATAATAATTCCATCCACAGGAACTGTTTCACCCGGATGTACTCGTAGGACATCTCCTACTCTGATCTGGTCAGCAGGCACCATCTCTTCCTGTAAATCTCTGATAATTCGTGCAGTCTGCGGAGTAAGGTTTACCAGCTTTTCAATCCCGGCACGTGCTTTTGCAACTGTTAAATCTTCTAATAAAGCGCCTAATTGCATAATTAAAGCGACCTCACCAGCTGCAAAATCTTCTCCAATTAGTATAGAAGCAATCAATGCAAGAGACACCAGTACATCTGCTTTGATATCAAACTTTGTAACAATTCCTATGAATGCCTCTATTACGATGGGAATACCACAGAGGATAATCGCGATCCATGCCGTGTCAAAAGGCAAATGCATTAAAACAAATATACTATTCAGCAGAGCAATTACAGATATCACTAAGAAAATAATATCCTTCTTGGTTCCGCCAAGCTCTAAGATATGTTTCAGCTTTTCTAAAATCGATTCCATACGTTCCTCCTTTTATACCTATATCGGTATTGCTTATTATACCCATAGGGGTATAGGTTGTCAATGTTGTTAAAGAAAGAGAGTTGCTGCCTGATATAAATTATCAGCTAGTAACTCTCTTCCATATAATTATGACATATTCGCAAACCGTTCTACTGCTTTTGTAAAGTTCTCAATCGTCTTGTCTGCATCTCCATGTTCAATTCCATCTCTGACACAATGATTGATGTGTCCTTCCAATACGACCTGCCCAGCTTTGTGCAGTGCTGACTTGGCTGCATTGATCTGAGCAAGTACATCTTCACAGGGCACATCCTGATCTACCATCTTATCAATTGCCTGTACCTGCCCAATAATCTTCTTTAATCTGCGATGCAGATTCTCTGAATCCATACATTTTATCATCTAAACACCTCCACATACCATAAGGGGTACGTGTATATTTTAACAAAAAGCTTGTTTCTGTCAAGACTAAATCCATCATTGCATGATATCAAGTTAACTATAAGAGCTCTCTTACAATACCCATTAATATTTTAATGTCTTCACAACGAGTATTTCCCGTTTCTTTCTCTATAATGGATGAATAAACATGCGGAATCACTTGTTTTACTCCTGCGTCTAATATGATTTGAAGAATTTCTCTAAAGTTATCTAAATCGATTCCACCTGTGGGTTCTAATATGAAATCATTTTCCGCACAGGCTTTTGCAATTGCTTCTAATTCTTCTTTGCTCTTTAATCCACCCATTGGGAAAAATTTAATAGAATTCCCACCCATTTCTTTTATCATTGCAATTGCTGTTGCGACCGGAATGACTGCTGCTTCACAATCTTTCGATAACGGTCCGGTCGATATCTTAACAAGTCCTGGCGTGCCTGACGGAGAAACTAATGCATTGATATGAGCTTCCTGATTGTCCACATTGGCTCTTGTATACCCTACGGCTGAAAAAACCTGATTGAAATGATTTGCTTTGATATCTTTAGCAATATCCCCGACCGCTTTCCATTGTGCTGGATTACCACCCCCTAATCCAACAGAAAGATTGCCTTCCAGTATCATCATATATTGATTCATATCTTCTACTGCACTTTTTACGTCTGGATAGTTTGCTGACAATACCCCTACAATTACGTGTTTATCCGCGGCATCATAAATATCTTTTGCATTTTCTAAACTGCCACCTAAAACATTTAAGCATACTCTATTTTTATAAAAATTGATTCCCATTACTTTTCCTCCATAATTGCACGTAATTTCTTAATAATTAACTCTTTATCACCATCTACCAAAGGTCTGGGATCAATATCTACTTTCCCCAGATTTAAGAACTCCGTTCTACATTGAATGGAAGGATCGCCCTCTTTGATTTTCTTTTCTAATTCTACAGCTGTCATGCAGGTATTTTCTTGATCCATTGTGACCCGTGCTCTATAGATTGATCTCCCTGCTTCATCCTGAATCTGTTCGGCATGTAATCCTGGTATTGCATTGATTCCATCACACAAATACTTTACGATCTCAAGATTTTTGCATACTTCGGCCTTATGGTCTTTCTTATCATACTGTTCAAGCGCTTTCAGTAATCCCATAATTCCCTCTTTCCCGATTTTCATAGCTCTCCCAATACCCTTATATTGTTTTTTTACATAAGCGATCAGCTCTTTTTTACCTGTTACAAATCCAGAGGTCGTCGCCTCTAGTGCCTTTGCACCACTGTAAAAAACCATATCTGCTCCCATACTGACATATTTTCTAAAGTCTTCTTCTGCTGCCGCGTCCAGAATAAGCGGCAATTGATGTTTATGTGCAAGTTCGATCATGGTAGTGATATCCACCATGCCTTTTTGTACACAATGGTGACTTTTCACATACAGCAGGGCAACTGTCTTTTCTGTGATTGCCTCTTCAATATCAGCCGCAACTACTTCATTTGCAGTGCCGACTTCTACCGGCACTCCACCACCCAGACGAATCATAGTCGCCATTGGTGCACCAAATTCAATTGCATGTCCCTTTTGTAATATGATCTCATTTGCCAGACCAGATGAATCCGGCAAACGATCTATTATGGACTTTTTGCCCTTTGAGATCAATCCCGCTATGGAAAGGCAAATAGCCGCAGAAGCACACACCGTGGGGCAACTGTCTTCCGCTCCTGTATACTGTGAGATCATCTCACCTGCACGATCAATTAAATCCTCCATCACCACATAAGACTGACCACCCTTTACAGCAGCATCCGCTACCGCATCGCTGATGGTTGACACTCCAAGAACAGTAACTCTTCCCTTTGCATTGATCACTCTTTTTAATCCAATATCCTGATATATACTCATTGCATCCTCCCGCTAATTTATAAGAATATTGCTCCTAAAATCATCGAACCAATAATGGCACCACCTGTCATTTCTTTTCCCCATTTATAAAAAATTGCAGCTCCAATGACTGATCCAATTCCTGCGTAAACATTGTATTGTGCTGCTGCAATGATAATTAATGGTGCTAAATAACGACCTGTTGCATTTCCAGCTCCCATCATAATAGATGTTCCGCCAACTGCCACTCCGTCTGGAACAACTTTACGAATAAACATAATGACAGCACCTATGATGATACCTATAATTGCACCTGTAAGAAGTGCTGTTCCAAAATTTGTAAATGGTAATTTAATACCCATGGAAAGGAATAATGCAGGAACTCCGATTCCAACTCCTGTTTGTAAGGAACCACCGATATCAAGAAGACCGACCAATGGTCCTTCTAATATACGTGCAATTAAAAAGCCTGCCGCAAAACCTGCTGCCGCTGCGTAATCACCACCGCTCAATCCATCGTTTAACATAGCTACGATTGCAATGTCATTAAAAGCACCTGTACCGAAATTAATAAACATAAATGTCCCTGCAAATATTGCTGCCGCTGCTCCCATAATAAGTAAGATGAAGCTACTGTCTTTCATTAAAAATTGATTTAATTTATCACTAAATGTTTTTTGTTCCATCTGTTTCTCCTCCTACATGAATTTTTCAAAGAATCCTCTGAAGTATGCAATTACAATAAATAACACTATTACGATTGCAATCAGGATCTGTACTATTTTACTCTTATATCCATTTTCCTCTGCTGATTTCCCAATTAAAATACCAAGAACAATACCTGGAAGCGCGTTTCCGGAAACCAATGCCGACACACCACCTAACACGGTCGCCCACATTCCAGTACTTTTACCTGAATCCAGCGCTGCTAACCAGAAAATTGCTGGCATAACAGGGTTCAATAACCAGCCAGTCGCAGGCGTTAATACTTCTGCTGCGATCGTAGAAAGTTTCTCTGGAATCGCTCTCGCAGCTGTATTTAAAAATGTAACTACAACAGCACCTACTAATGCACCACTCATGATCATTTTACCGGGATTTTCCAGTGTTTCTTCTTTGCTCTTGTTCTTCGTTAGAAGTAATGCTGCGCCCCAGTTAGGAACGATACGGTGCAATACATCTTGACTAAGAGCTCCCGTCGCAACTGCTGAGGCGGCAGACGAAAAGAAAAATCCCAGACCAAATGAGAAATGTGTAATCGGATCACCATTACATGCATTTAATTCCCCTAACGTTCTGAAAGCTCCCATCGCCTGTATCTCAGGAGCATGAAACATACGTGCTGCACCTGCCGCAATACATCCGCCGCCTATCATTCCAATAATGATTGAATATATAATAATCTCGACCATACTAATACTTCTCCTTTTTTATATTTAGATATTTAACAGTGACAACTACTCTTGCTTTCATTGTATAGAAACTCTTTTCCCTTGGCATAAAAAGAAATAGAAATTTTTCCCTCTCTCTTTTTACCTTAACATCTTCGAAATATACTTCTTTTGCTTCCAGCTGAATAATAGGATATGTAATCTCTTTAAATATTTGCTTACGCATCATTTGGAAGATATTACTTACAGCTTCCTCCATTGTATTTCCACCTACTGTGATAAACATTTCGTGTTCCATAGATTCCAATAATTGTTCCTTTTGCATACTTATTCGTCTCCATGCACTTTTTGGTAAGTTTCCACTAAGCGCTGACCTAATTCCTCAACATCCATAAACCCAAGGCCAACAACTTTACAGCCTTCTTCTACTGCTGTACAAGCCGCTTCAATGGAACGCAATTCAGACTTGGCTGGGTATCCATACTTATTCTTTGCAGTTATTGCACCAGCACCACCACTCCCGCAGAAACTAATTCCCAAATCTGCCTTTTCTTCCTGCATGACATCGCCTAGTTTCATATCAGCAGCCATGCCCGGAATAACAATAGCTTTTCCGCCTGCCTTTTCAACACCTCTCGCTACGGCCTGTCCCTTGCCCATACGATGTCCAATTACTACTAATACTTCTTTCACTCGTCTCTTCCCTCCTTTTCTAAGGCTACTCCTATGTGCGTTGCGACTAAAAATAATTCCGAACGATTTACAGGAATTCCTTGCTCATGAAAAATATTATTAATAAGAACCTCTGCCAGTTCCCATGCCTTTTCTGGAATGTCTGACATCATTTCTTCATCAATCGGATCTACAAATGACTGTGTTTTAATACGTTTTGATAATGCTAATAAATGATTACTAAACATTAATTCTGCATCTTCATCAAAATGAACCTGTATTAATTTTAATCTTTCTTTTGTTTCCAGATACATTTGTATCACACTTTCTTTTATCTGATCGTCAATTGTCGTGTTTTCCAGTAATGTGTTCAAATATTTCACTTTCGTTCCCCCTGCTATAAATGGTTTGATTTAGCTTCAATTTTTTCTGTAATGTAATTGTGTCACCAATGGAATCCATTACTGTTTGTTTGCACTCTATAAAATCAAAAATATTAAAATCTGCTATATAACCGGCTTCTATTTTGCCTAAATTTTTAAGCCCAAAGGCAGTTGCAGGCGCACTGGTACATTTTTCAATCACATCTTCCAATTTTTCACCACAGGCAATGATCTTATTCCCGACTGCTGTCAAATGATAGACAGGCCCTTCATAATTATCTTTATGTAAATCTGTAGAAATCAGATCGCAGTCAAATCCTTTTTTAAGGGCTTTTTCAAATACTCTGAGGCTGAAGCTTGCGACACCATGTCCTACATCAAATAAAACACCTCTGTCTCTTGCCGTTATTGCTTCTCTTATAATGGTACCGTCTTCCTCGAAGATACCACCCTTTTTACCGTGATATGCATGCGTAATAATATCTCCCTTATCCACAAGTTGTAATACTTCTTTTAATGCTGGCGGATAATTACCAACATGAATCATCAGCGGTTTTCTGATCTCTTTGGCAATCTGCGCTGCTCTCTTGATTGGTGCAATTCCCATATCCCCAACAACACTTGCGCTGGCTCTGGCTTTTAGTCCAACAATATTCTGTCCATATTTTTCCACAATTCTTTTCAGAGCGGCCACATCAATTTTTTCTTCCGCATCCAGCTCACGTCCCCTTATCAGACCTTCCTTAGAGACATTTAATAAAGTAAATACTTTGGTTTTTGCTGTATTGATATACTTTTCTTTAAAGTATTCATAATTATCAGCACCGCTGCTACCTGCATCCAAAATACTGGTGCTGCCTCTCTCGATTCCTAAGACATCCGGTGCCAATCCTATTATAGTATCCGGATAACAGTGTGTATGAATATCAATAAAGCCCGGTGTCACTATTTTTCCTCTCGCATCAATCACTTTTATGTTGCTTTCATCGTTAATAATCTCATCATCGATCTTTGCAATCATACCATCTTCAATATAAATGTCTTTTACTACATTTCGATATCCGCTGGAAGGTGATAGTAATGTTCCTCTTTTAATTAATAATTTCCTCATATCTGTTCCCTTCTTCCTGCTTCAGAATTTTTTCACACTTCACGACATGCCGCTACAAGCGGCACAAATAATCCGTGAGAAGAAGACTCGTAAGAGGCTTCTTCCTGTGTGAAACTTAGTATTTCTTAGAAGTAGTTTATTTACTTCTTAGAAATTCTTTTCACACTAATCCAATATATAGAGAAAAAATGCAACTTTTTCACTCTTAGTAATCGATATCTGTAAAGAGTCTTCTACCAATTCAAAAAAACGTTCCATGATCAGATAAACATCTGGGTACTCTTCTTTGATTCTTTTATATTCTTTTACGAAATCCTCTGATTCCTCTTTCTCCTCGTTGCCTTTTATCCATCTTGGAATCGCCATGCTCATGTGAATCATCATTCCTAATATAGCATCCCGGCTCATCCTATGTTCTTCTGAAAACTTTGAAGTATACTCCAGCAACGTTAATAGTAATTTACTTATGATTGTTGCCGAATCAGCTAAGTTATTACGATTTCCCCAATATGCATACTCCTCTAAATCAAACAAATCTCTGATATCCGCTGTTGAAGAGTCATTCTTTTGACTCAGTGAGATCTCGTCCACCCTTTTCCCATATTGTATAAATTCCTGTATTCTCTGAATATCATCTTTTGTTAAAACGGAAGAAATCTTTAAAACAGGTACTTTAGAAGTTTGTATTGGTATGGTGGAAATAACAAAATCTGCTTTATTCAAATATTGTGGCTTAGAGAGCTGATACGGTGATATCTGGCCTAGTACATTGATATTGGGTATTACATTCTTGATTCTGATTGTTAGCAAGTGGGAAAGTCCTTTTCCTGTCGCACATACTATATATACATTTTTTTTGATTGCTTTATCATGATTACAGTTTTTATATAGATATACTGCCACATAACAAATCTCGGTTTCTTCAAATGGCATTTTAGTAAGATGTTCTATAATACTTCCGCATTTTATTGCGAGTTCATAGAACTCTTTATATTGCTCTTTCACTTGCTGAATAAGAAAGTCGTTCTTTTCCCTTTCCTCTACAGATACACAAAAAAAATTTCTAAGGTGAGCAGACAGATCTTTATATAAAGAATCTATATTATATTTATTATTTTCATTATCCTCTTCAATAACTTTTAAAATAGTTGAAAGCACTTTGTTTAAATCTACTTGCTCTAACCCTTTTTCTCTCACCTTAACTTCATTCTGATTCAGGATCTCACAAAGCATATTAATTTCCTGCCCTATCTGTTCCTTCTTATCAATCGTCAGTTCCCTCATCAAATTCCATGCGTAATTATCATTCTCGTTATTTCCTACAATGGAATCTTCGTTCTTTTTGTATACTATGGTTCTTCTGATATCCTGTACGATGCAATAACTAAGAAGATTTAAAAATGCGGTATTCGAAATCCATATATTATACTTTGCGTTGATTTTTTTAATACTGTCACTAATCTTCCTGATTGTTTGTAAGCTAATTTTTGATTTTAAAATCTTTGGCAATACAATAAACCAATCTTCCTCGGTATAGCTCCCCGAAAAACAACTTGCAATTAGTTCCATTGCCTTCTTTCTAATCTCCAGTTCATTGCCCTGCAACAGGTACCCATTTGTCTTTGAAACACTAATCTTAAATTTATTAGAATAAAATACCTCCAATTTATTCATGATCCTGAAAACTGTAGATTTAGATATAAAGAACTTCTCTGCTATTTTTTCAGAACTTACACCCTCCTTTTGCTGAATTAATAGCAAAAATATATTATGATATCGTTGTTCATCACTTTCTTGTAATATTGAATTATTTCGTTCTTCTTCAAAATTGATCATAAATTCCGAGCACGTCTTTTTTTGAGATAATGGAATGTAATACCCTTTTTTTGAGATATAACGTATTTCAATACTATTTAAAAGACAGATTTTTTTTAATATTGCGATATCATAACGAATGGTTCGTTCACTTTTTTGTAATACCCTTTGAAGTTCTTCCATGCTGATGGGTGAACTTCCCCGCAACAAAGAACTCAATATCTTTTTCTGCCTTGCTGACAGTATTGTAAGGTTCTGCATACCAAACTCCCTTCTCATGATCTACGTATTCTTAAAGATATTTTTCTAATGCTTTCCTAACGCCTTCTTCTCTATTCGAGTCTGTCACATCATTTGCAAATTTTTTGACATAATCAGCAGCATTATCCATCGCAATTGCATAAGAAACCTGCTGAAAAAGATCTACGTCATTTTCTCCATCTCCGAATGCAATAACTTCGTTTGGATTCACTTTATTCTCATTCATGAATTTTTTTAATGTTTGTCCCTTTGTGATTCCATAGGGAACGATTTCAATTAAACGTTTGCAGGTTCTTGTAAAATGATAGATACCCGTATAATTTTTTTGTAAATATTCATATATTTGTTGAATATGATCTTCCGAATCAAGACAGTTTATTTTATTTAATTTATTTGGTACTTCATCCACAGAAAAAACTCTTTTTTCCGTTGGATAATTATGAATGTTTTCATTTAACCAAGACCAGGCACCTCCTAAAAGCGGATAATTCTTATCTAACTTTTTTTCTTGCCTCTCTTTTTCTTTTAATGGAATCTGCCATTCAGGAATTTGATAATACACAGACATATCTTCATAGAATTGAATTTCAGGTTGAAATTGTTCCAGTACCTTATAGATTTCTATTTTATCCTTCCGCTCCAATTGGCTTATTACTATACGTCTTCTATCTGTAAGATTGTATAATGCTGCGCCATTCACTTCGATCAATGCTCCACCATATTGCTCCATTTGTAATTGTTCTACATATGGCATCAGTCTTGCATAGCTTCTACCACTTGCAAGAATTAAACGAATTCCCTTTTTTTGACATTCAATTAAATAGTGAACTGTAGTTTCAGGTATGATATTTTTCTCATTTAATAGCGTGCCATCCATATCGGAAACAATCCATTTGATCATTATTCATATCCCCCACTTTAATTTCCCAAAGATTTTGATGTCTTATACTGTTTCTTAATGATATCACAATCTTTACTCTACAGATTTTACTTTTTTGCACTATCTATTTCCTATTCTGCAATTCTGAAACAAATACTTTGATATCCTGCACTGAATGTGCCATTTAACGGAAATTTCTCTAACCTAAAATGGACAGTTGCCAAGCAACTGTCCATTTACAATAATAAACTCCCTTTTCAGCTAAAAAGCCATCTCATATATTTTTTTACAATCGCTTCTATCTAATCTTGCAATTCCCCCTATCGAATTATCAACACCTCTGAATTCTATATTATCTAACATTTTTTCAATTCTATTTGTATCTATATTAAAATCTGAAAATGAGATAGGCATACCGATTTTTTTAAAAAACTCTTCCGTTTTTACAATTCCCGCATATGCTGCCTCCAATGTATTATCTTGATTCCATTCTACATCAAAAACCTCTCTTGCATATCTTGCAAACCTTTCCGGTTTTCTTTTATAGACGTACTTCATCCATGATCCCATTATGATTGATAATGTTGCTCCATGCGGTGTATCGTATAGTGCACTTAACTCATTTCCTATTTCATGTGTCGCCCAATCTTGTACTCTTCCTATTCCAACAGTATTATTATGTGCAATAGTACTGATCCACATTATTTCTGCACGATAGGAATAGTTTGTTGGTTCATTTAATACTTTAGGGCCAATATGTACTAAGGTTTTTAAAATTCCCTCGGCCATGCAATCAATAACACCTATTTCTTCATCAGGTGCAAAATATCTCTCACATGTGTGCGAGAACATATCTACAATTCCACATGCAGTTAAAAACTTAGGAAGCGAATAAGTAAGTTCCGGATCCATAAAAACGATTTTAGGCCTAATTAACGGATTACTAATTAATAGCTTCATTCCAACTTCTGTGTTATTTACAACTGAAACTGTACTTGATTCACTACCCGTTGCTGGGCAGGTCAATATCACTCCTACTGGTAATGTACTTTTAACTTCACTTTTTCCAGTAAATAAGTCCCATACATCATCATCGTATAATGCACCCATAGCTATCGTTTTTGCGGAATCAATTACACTTCCGCCGCCAATTGCTAAAATAAAATCAATGTTCTCTTTTTTAGCCAGCACTATTCCTTCATAGATCAAAGTAAGCCTCGGATTTGGCAGCACCCCTCCCAGTTCTATCGATTGTATTCCACATATACTTAAATCTTTTTTTACTTCTTCCAAAAGTCCTGTATCATATAAGAAATTACCATTATCGTGATGAATGAGCACTTTTCTAATTCCTAGCTTAGATAGTTCAGTGCCAACTCTTTTTGTAACATCCTTACCAAATATAAAATTAGTTCCTATACAAATATCAAAATTCTGCAGCATATTATCCCTCCCTTAGCAAATGGTATATTTGGTTAACATCATCAACTACTGCTATCGGATCTGCTTCTAAAAGTTTTCCTGTTTCACCATCCCCATAAGTCACAGCAATACAATCTACATTATTCTCTTTTGCTGCTATTACATCACTGTATGTATCGCCAATATAAACTATTTTTTCTGGCAAAAAATTGCCTTCCTTTATTAAGCGGGATATCAATTCTGCTTTTGTTTTTTCGCATTCTTTAAAAGAATCTGGTGAAAACCAACTTTCAAAATACACTTCCCACTCTTTTCTTTTTAAGATTCGTTCTAATGCTTTGATAGGTTTTAATGAAATAATATAACTTTTCATGTTGTTCTTAGTTAAATATTGTAATAATTCTAGAATTCCCGGATAAAATACTGTAGTTGGATAATCACTTATTTCTCTATAGTGGATTCTGATCTGTTCCTGAAACAGTTCAAACATCATTTCTCCTGGAAAAGGTTCTATTGATTTAAAGATCTCATACATTGATTTTCCCAAGTTACTGTTTTTACTTCTAAATGTTTTCGAAACTTTCCCTTTGCATGCATTGGCTGCATACGCAATAGATTCCCATACATCATCGCAGGTATAAGCTAAAGTTCCATCAAAGTCCCAGATGACCACATTATATTTCATGTTTTATACCTGCCTCACTGTTGTTCAAAACAATTTTTGCTCCACATTGTTCCTATCACAACTAACAATGAACCAATAACAATTGGAAGCGTAATTCCTACTCCTAATACTAATGATGTTATAACCGTTGAAATAATGGGAAGGAAATTTGAAGTCAACACGACCAAAAGCATATTTCCCTTTTTAATAGCTAAGTTCCATAATACATTTGCGATCGAACCAACTACAATTGCCGCATATAAAATCTGCAAAACTAAGCTTGGTGAAAATTGTCTTGGTTCATTTACCTTAAAAGCTATCGCTCCGAGTATTCCTGCTGCAATAATCATATAGATCCCGACGCCATCTACCTCAAGAGCACCAACGTATTTTTTCGTAAGATTCGTATATAATCCCCATGATATTGCTACTATAAAACCCATCAAGTATCCTGCTACGTCATTACCTGAAACTATGTTATTAAGAAAATTAGGCAAATCAAGAATAGAATCTCCCAATTTTGCAACAATAATCCCTATCATACTAATAGATACACTTGCAATTAACCATTTTGAGGCTTTCGCTTTAAGAATTGGAATCGTAAAAATCAAGGTAAACAAAGGCCATAGAAAACGTATCAGTACAAGTGTTACAACTGCTTCATCCTTTTCAACCATACTCATCGAAACATAGGATGATGCTGTATAAAGGATAAATAGAGTCCCGCATACTGGCCAATATTTCCATGTCACTTGTCTCCATTGGTTAAATTCTTCCTTTTTGATTATTTGTCTCCCCAATACAAAAATTCCACCAATTAAATTAACTAGAGCTGCAGATGTGTATGCACCAATAGAAGTACTTAAATTTCTGGTAAATATTGCACTTGTACCCCAAATAATGATTGTTAAAAATCCTAAAAATGTATACTTCCTGGATTCTAAAAGCATTATACTTCCTCCATCCGCCTAATTATAATTTCTAAGTGTTCGATATAAAAGCTTCATGAATCCTGCAAAATCTAATTCTAGTGCTGCCTCAGCATTTGGTGCTTCCCCCCGAAAGTCCATTTGTGCCTCTCTATATAGATCAATTTCAGGAGCTACTCCACGTAAGTGACGGTAGTCACATACAGTCATTCCTCTCGTAAACTCACCTTTCAGTTCAATATCAATATGCATTTCTGCCGCTTTTATCAGAGACGGATCGACTAGCCATGCTACTGCACATGCATCATGCATATTTGCACCCGTTAACGCCGCCGTCTTTACTGTTGCCCCGATAAAAAATTCTGTTAAATCCGCTGCAAGATTTGCGGCCTTTGTACCTATCTTGCGAAACTCATCCACATGTTCACGCGTCAGACAGCATTGTCTTGTTAAATTAATACCTGACATTTTTACATGTAATCCTGAATTAAAAACTCTGTAGGCAGCCTCTGGATCCACATAGATATTAAATTCTGCAGCAGGTGTCCAATTGCCAAAAGTAACTGATCCCCCCATAATACTCAGCTCTTTGACTCGTTCAACGATTTTAGGTTCTTTATTGATTGCTGCTGCAATATTAGTTAACGGACCCGTTGCAATTAATGTAACATCCTCTGTATTCATAATAGTCTCTATTATAAAATCGACAGCATGTTTATCTTTTGCTCTAGTCATAGGCTCTGGAAGCACTGGGCCATCCAAACCTGTCTCCCCGTGAAACTGCGGAGCTGTCACGAGTGGCATTACCATGGGACAGGAGTGTCCTTTATACACAGGAATATCTGTACGATTTAATGCTTCTAATATTTTTAATGCATTGTTTGTAACATTTTCTAATGTACAATTTCCCCCAATTGTTGTAATTCCCAAAACATCAAGATTTTGTACTGCAAGCATAATTGCAAAGGCATCATCATGGCCTGGATCACAATCTAAAATCACTTTTCTCATTTGTCTGATTCCTCTCGTTATATTTTTGTAAGAACGCTTCTAATTCATGTTTATAAGGTGAATTTCTGGCACCCTTTTTACTAACGGTATATCCCGAAACCGCATTTCCGTTTATGAGACAGCTTTTTAATAACTCGTTTTCGAGCCTTTTTGCAATGAACCCCGCATTGAAAACATCGCCAGCACCAACGGTATCAACCACTTCAACATGAAAAGATGGAACTTCTATTTCCTCTTTACTTGATATTCCTATAACGCCATCTTTTCCATTTCGAATAATCACCGTTCTTTTATCTGAAACAAAAGACTTTGCATTTTCTTTCCATTTTCCTTGTTCCCCCAAATAATTAAATTCATCCTTTCCGGATCCAAGAAGGTACGTTGTATAGCGTATGATTTCGTAGATAGACTTTTGATATTCTACATCCAGTTTTCCATTGTCAACTCGAAGGTTTAAGTCAAACGATGTCGGAATTCCTAATTCAAACGCTATCCTAAATAGCCTAATAATTGTCCGTCTAGCTGATGTATTATACACAAGTGACATTCCAGAAGAGTGTACCCAGGATACCTCTTTTAAAGATTCATATGTCACCTTACTGTCATCTAAATACTTAAATGCCTGATTCTCTCGTGGCCATCCCCATAGATATCTTTCCCCATTTTCATCAACAAAAGCAAATACTCCAACCGTATTAAGATCCGGCTCTACAACTAATTGCGAGATATCCACACCTTCATTCTGAAAATCATTCTTAATATATTTTCCATACTGATCATCACCGATCGTTCCTAAAAAGGATGTTGGAACTCCCAATCTGGAAAGTGCTACCGCCGTATTGGCAGATGTTCCTCCACCCTGTAACTCCGGAGTAGGGTAATCTACTAATGTTCTCTCAGCATTTATAAATTTTGGATACGGTACTATAATATCGACATTGGCATCGCCCACGACTAATACTTTATGCATTTAACGCTGCCTCAATAAATGCTTTTACTTTAGCCGGATCTTTACACCCTTCTGTATTTGGTCTTGCTTCATCAAAATTTGTGAGGCTATAAGAATCCACCCCATATGGATGGCAAATGTGAATGGCCTCTGCAACATTATCAGCTTCCAGTCCACCCGCAATAATACAAGGAACTTTTGTACTTTCAACAATTGCTTTATCAATTTCTCTATCATGTGTCAGCCCAGTTGCACCAATATCTGTAGCTGCTGGTGCTTTGGTATCAATTAAGAAAAAATCTGTCACTGCCTCGTAATCCTTAATATATTCAATAACCTTCTGCTCTTCCAATGGAACCCCTGACAAAACCGGAATTGCCTGCATGATTTTTAATCCTGGAAATCTATTTTTCAGTTCTTTTACCTGCTCTGGGCTTATTCCTTCAATATCACCCGATAAATGCAGCACATCAGGAAGGACCTCTCTCAGATTTTCTGTTATTTCTTCTATATCTTCCGCCACCGTCAGGCCAATCTTTACAGCTTTCGGTTGTACTCCTTCAAAAATTTCCTTTGCTTTTTCACATGTCAACTGCCCCGGAGTCCTTTTTATCTTTCCATAGGATACGCCTATATGATGTCCTCCAAAATCAATTACCATCCTTGCGTCCTCTACTGTTCTAATTCCATAAATCTGAATAATTACTTCTGCCATTGTTCTTCACCTATTCCTTTCTATGCTCCTCAAATACTTTCATAAACGCCTCTGTTGAAAATACTGTTTTTTCTAATCCTGCTTTCTGTGCGACCCTTGTTATCGGAGGCGGTGTAACAAAACTTTTCTTAATTGTTTCGACCTGCGAGAATACATATTCTGCATCTCCATCCAAAAGGACTTGACCTTTGCACATTACGATAACACGCTTAAAATTGTCGACTACGAATTTCATATCATGTGATATTGTAATACACAATTTTCCTTCCGCCTGCAGTTCTTTTATTATATTTCTTAATCTTTTATTACCTTCAACGTCCTGTCCGCATGTTGGCTCATCAAAAATTAATACACTCGGATTCATCATAATAATTGCACCAATCGTGCAAAATTTTTTTTCAGTTGAAGTCAGATCAAATGGATGCATTTCTAACTTCTCCTGAAGTCCGACCATTTCAGATACTATCTTAACTCTTTCTTTCATTTCATTTTCCGACATACCAATTTGACGAGGGCCAAATTCAAATTCTTTTCTTACTGACTCTAAAAAAAGTTGATCATCCGGATTTTGAAATACATATCCAACCATTTTGGAACATTGTGCAGTTGTCTTATTGGATATGTTTTCATCATTCATTAACAGCTCCCCGGAAGTTGGTCTTAAGATCCCGTTAAAATGCTTTACAACGGTTGTTTTTCCAGCACCATTTTGCCCTATAATTGCAACTGGCTGTGTTCCTTCAATTACCAGATTGATACCCTTTAACGCTTCATCACCCGTAGGATAAACATGCCGCAACTCTTTTAATTCAATTTTCATCCCAGCAGTGCCTCCTTCACAAGTTCAATTGTTGGTTCCTCTGTAACTTCAATTTCTTTATTTGTGTATCCTTTATCTCTTAATTGCTGACAAATAGTTACAAAATCCGGTGCTCCAATATTATGTGCAATGATTTCAGGGTTTCCGAAAATATTTTTTGGTGTATCAATAGCTACTATCTCTCCCTTGTCTAAAACCATAACCTGATCCGCACAACGTGCAACTCTTTCCATATCATGATCCACCATAATTACAGTAATCCCATTTTGATTTAATTCCTTGACAATATCAAATATCTCTTCACTGCCCAATGGATCTAATTGCGTTGTACATTCATCTAACACCAATATTCTGGGTTCCATGATAAATGTCGATCCAAAGGCAACTCTTTGTACTTGTCCCCCGGAGAGCTCTAATGGATTTTTATGAACAATATGTTCAATCCTCATTAATTTTGCAACATGTGCAACTTTTTCTATCATTTCTTCTCTTGCTATCCCTCTATTACCAAGTCCATATGCTAATTCTTCTTCCACTGAACCTGCTGTATAGGATAATTGATTAAATGGATTTTGAAATACAAGACCAATATGACTTGATAATTCAGCGATAGAACTATCTTTTACCTGTAATCCATCTACAAAAATTTCACCAGACATTTTTCCAACAAAATAGTGTGGGATCAATCCGACTAATGCATTGCAAAGTGTAGATTTCCCAGAACCATTAGGTCCGATAATACAAAAAAAACTCCCCTCTTCCACATTAAAATTCAAATTGTTCAAAGCTTTTCGCTTCGTTTGTCTATACCGAAAGCAAAAATCCTTTACCTCTAAAACCACTTTTCCCATTATGCATACCTCCCGTCTAAATGATGTGCAGTCTCATTAAGATTGATAAAAGCATTACAACAACGAAAAAAGCTATTAAAATGCCCTTTATTATTTTATCTGTTTTTGTTTGTACTACTTCAACATAACTTGTTTGTTTCACTCCCGTAATTCCAAATCCTCTGGTCTCTAAGGTCATCCCTCTTTCTTGTGCGTCCGTTAATGATGACATGACCACAGGTCCCAGGAGTGGAATATACGCCTTCAAGCGTGCCATAAGTCCACCGCCGGTCTCCACACCGCGAGCGCTTTGTGCTTCTTGAATAATCCCCATTCTTCTCTGCATTTGCGGAACAACATTTAAACTTGCAAGAACTAAATAACCAGCCTTTGGCGGTAACCCACTATTGGTCAAAGCTGCCACTAATTTGCCTGTATACGTAGTTTTATTCATAATATAAAATGTACTAAGAAAAACTAATAATGAACTAATGATTTTTAAAGCATATTGCACCCCCTCCAAACCCATTTGCACAAATCCAAAATCCGCAATTACTGTAATATTTTTAGGGCTATAACATCCTTGAATGAACATTAACATAAGCGTAATAGGTATCCCAAAGCCAAACATTATTTTTGAAAATGGTCGAAACATCTTCGCAATGCCTGCAACAATAAACATTCCTACTACAATTCCGAACCCCAAATATGAATTCGGAAATATCAAAGCACTAATTCCCAATGAGAAAACCGCCAATATTTTTACCATTGGATTTAACGCTTCTATAACTGTATTTCTTGGGACAAATGTATTTGAAACCTTTGCCATAGTAACCTCCTAATATTAGTAATGAGCAACCTCTATTTTATTGTTGCTCATTACTTGCTGCGTTTCATGAAATACTATTTTTCAATCTTCATCATCGTCTAAAGCGTCGGACGCATACTGACTCATAAATCTCTTCGGTATTTTTTTGACCAAAATATATGCAATTGCAAAAGCAATCCCTTTATCTACTAAATTCTCAATCATAGATGAAGATAGTACAGAAGTTACAATATCCTTTGTTGCTGCAATAAGAGTTGCTGTCAGTACAGACGATCCTGTAACACCTGTTGCACCGCCAAAAACTAAAATTGTAATCGTGGAGGCAGTTACTACATTTGTCAGTGTACATGCCAACCAGGTAAGAACGACTCCCCAAATTTTTTTGAATAATCCACCTTTTACCATATACCCGGTTACCAATCCACACAGAACACTAACGGCTGCGTATGGGAGATATACTGGATTCGCTACCAAGGCAAGAAAAATATTAGTTAGCAATCCACAAAGAGCTGATACCCATGGTCCCGACAAACATGCTACTACAATTGTTCCTATCATATCTAAGAAAAGCGGTAATTTTAATGCTGAGCATAATGTTCCGCCTATTAGGTTAATACCTACTGCAATTGGTATTAACACAAGTGACTTTGTTGAAAATTGATTTTTGATTCCTTCCGTAAAACTCATTTTTTGTTTTCCCATTTCTTTTTCCTCCATTTGTTTTTTGACTTGTATGTTGTATTACAAGTTTGTTATAAAAAAAATTATGTATTTATTTATACTGACATAATTTTTAATTCTTAATTTTCTCTATATCTTCTTCAACTTTTTCAAAAAGTTCAGCTGTGATTTGCTTTAATCGTTCCGCATCGTCTTCTTCAATACAACTCAAAATTTGAGAATGAAATTCGATACCTTCTCTCGCCCCCTCTTCTGTAAGAGCTCCACCAATCGCAGAATTAATTACGTCACGGACAATATTGCTAATCTTCACTATAAATGGATTATCTGTCATTTCATATAACTTCATGTGAAACGATACATCATACTCTTTATATTTATTTAAATTTCTCTTCTGATAAAAATACTCCATTTTTTGAAGAAGTTTCTTTAATTCTACAATATCTCTTTTTTCAACATGTTTCATAAAGATATCAATAATTCCGATTTCTAAAATCTTCCTATACTCTACAACTGATCTAATATCATCTCTGCTCAAAAAAAGCATAGGTGTCATCGATTTTAAATAATTATTAGCAGAAAAACTTTTTACGTAGGTTCCTTTTCCCCGAAATGTCTCAACTAAATTGATTGCAATTAATTTTTGAATAGCCTCCCTTACTGAAATTCTACTTACACCCATAGCTTTTGATAATTCATTTTCAGACGGAATTTTCGTTCCTGCCTTCCACTCTCCCATTGTAATCTTCATTAAAAGTTGTTCAAAAACCTGCTCTCTAATTTCTTTATTCTGCAACTTGATCAGTTCTCCTGAATCATTCATTTTGTCATCATCCCCTTTGTTGATTTATCACATAATACCATATTGATTTTTTTGCGTCAATGCATTTTTTTGATTATTTTAACTATTTTTTTATATTTTTTTTTATTTTTTTTGTGCACTTATTACATTGTTTTTATCTGTTTTTTATAATGTGTGCATAGAATGACTTTTTATTTTTTTGATTATTATCTTGATTTATAAGATAATTCGGTTATAATAAACTTGTAATACAACATACATGTCATTTCAA
This sequence comes from Bacillota bacterium, assembly GCA_023398375.1. Taxonomy (GTDB): domain Bacteria; phylum Bacillota; class Clostridia; order Lachnospirales; family Lachnospiraceae; genus SZUA-378. The sequence continues at coordinate 58,338 of JAEWSH010000037.1, forward strand.
ATTTACGGAGGCAAATTATGAAAAAAGTATTATCTGAACTTGCATCGACGTATCCAGAATCTGGAATTCGTAAAATGTTTACTCTCGCTGCACAATACAAGGATGTAATTAATCTTTGCAATGGCGAACCCGATTTTGATACTCCGCAGAATATTATTGAAAAGGCCATTGAATCATTAAACCATAAAGATACTAAATATGGGCGCGAAAGTGGCCTTCCAGAGCTACAATCCGCAATTGCTGAAAAATATAGCAAAAAATTTAATCGTACATTTTCTGAGAAGAATGTTATGATTTCAGCTGGAGGGGTGGAAGGAATTATGATGTCTTTAATGACAATCATTAACCCTGGAGACGAAGTCATAATTCCAAATCCTGCCTATACTTGTTATGAAGGGCAAGTCAGACTTTTAGGCGGCATTGTTATAAGGGTACCTCTCCGGGAAGAATATCGTTTTCGCCTTCAGCCAGAAGATTTGGAATCTGCGATCACTCCAAAGACAAAAGCAATTATTCTTAATTACCCAACGAACCCGGTCGGAGCCGTTCTTGAGAAAGCAGATGCAGAAAAACTTGCTCATGTTATTATGAAACACGATTTATATGTAATCTCAGATGAAGTGTACGAAAATATAATATTTGATGAGCGAACCCACTATAGCATAGCTCAGGTGCATGGAATGGAAGATCGTGTTCTTATCGTTAACAGTTTTTCAAAAACATATGCTATGACGGGCTGGCGTCTCGGATATGTTATTAGCAATAACGAAAAAATCATGGCCTCTATATCAACAATGCAACAGCCTTTAATTGCATGTTTACCTGTTTTTGTAATGAAAGCAGGGGTAGAAGCATTAACAAATTCTCACAATGAAGTTAGGGAAATGCAAAAACAGTACGAAAAGCGGCGTAACTTAATTTATGAAGAATTATGTAAAATTCCCAAATTCAAAGTTTTTAAGACCGAAGGATCCTTTTGTATTTATATCAATATAAAAGAATGGAATATTTCTTCAGAAGAAATGGCAATTAATTTGCTAAAATATGCAAAAGTACTAACCGTGTCCGGCAGCGCTTTTGGCTCAGAAGGAAATGGATATCTTAGAATGTGCTTTGCAAACTCAGAGGAAAATATTCTTGAAGGTACTAAGCGCATTAGAAACTATTTGGAGGCACTGGATCATGCATAAAATCAAAACTCTTTTTACCTTTTCTTATGGCAGTGAAAACTTTAGAAAACTAGAAGACATAGGTTACGATGTAACCTATGTCCCTGAAGCTGAAATTACAGAGGCTGTATACGACACTCCTTATGAAGTACTTGTATGTTTTAATCCTTTTACAAAACTATCCCTTCAAAAAATGCCTTCTTTAAAGTGGATTCAATTGGTAAGCAAAGGTATTAACCATGTTCCGGCAACAGAAATAAAAAAAGCGAAAATACAGGTCACAAATAATTCTGAAGCTACTTCTATTCCGATTGCTGAATTGATCATTTCTTATATATTTCAAATCTTCAAGCAATCTAAAAGTTTTAACTGTAAACAAGCCGCTAAATTATGGCAGCCTAATACCGATATTTTAGAACTTTATGGAAAAACAATTGGTTTTTTAGGAACAGGAAATATCGCAACACAAGCTGCAAAGCGTTTAAAACCTTTCAGCACGACTATATTGGGTGTTAATACCACTGGACATGAAGCAGACCCTACATTTGACAAAATATACAGTTTTAATCATTTAAATAATTTCTATTCTTCGTGTGATGTAATCATATCAACATTACCAAGTACACCTCAAACTCACCATTTATTGAATGAAGATGCTTTTTCTAAAATGAATGCAAATATTTCTCTAATAAATATTTCCCGTGGAAATATTATTTGCGAACAGGATCTGATCACACGTCTGCAGCAAGGATTTTTCCGTGGTGTTGCTCTTGATGTATTTGAAACAGAGCCTTTACCCGCAACCAGCCCATTATGGGACTTTGAAAATGTAATTATTACTCCTCATAATGCACTATATTCCGACTTATATGATACACGGGTCTTTGAAATGATCTATGAAAATATGCAGTTATATAAAAATCATAAAGTACTTAAAAACATTGCAGATTTTGTAAAGGGATACTAACTACATAAGTCTTTGATCTTTCCCCCTTTATGCTGCCTAGTTACCTAAGCTGCTAAAATGTACTTGCAACTATCTGTTCCAATTCTTCCCGGGTAATACTTTGATTACTGGCATATATGCCATTTTCTAAATACAGAATTATGCTATTTAATAAAGCGCTGCATTCCGGATACTGCTGTTTTTTCAATAACCCCATTGAACTGACCATCAGTTTTCCCCCTCCCATGGATGCTTCAAATAATAGTCCCATATGCTGAAGCCGCATACAACTGTCGGGTACCGTAACAATTGGTTGAATATGCTTTGGTAATATCATAGGTCTTCCAGATGCCATAGCCCACCACTGATAATTGCTATGTTTTTGAGATGGAAACAAGGCCAAAGCCGGATGTTTTATATCAATGACCAGCCCCATTCCTCCCTGCTGTTCCGGAAATGTAATAATCGACCAAAAATCTGTCGTAAACTGTCCTCCAATGGAATTTGGAAAATTCTCTTTATTTGCTTCGGGTTCCAGCAACACTGTTGCCCCTCTTTCCACCGCTTCTATCACCTCTTGTGTCAATTTTGTCACAATGAGCTTTTCATCCGGCTGTATCCGTTCTGTTTTCTTGTAACTCCAGATACGATATTCATTGCAGTAATGTCCTGCCTGAATCTGTATTTGATACTCTTTCGAAATTTCTATCTCAGGAAGTTGAAACGATACTGTTCCAATCTCAGACAACCCATTATTGAGATAATTCCTCATTTTAAATTTGCCTGCAATAAGAATCTGCTCTCCCCCCTTTACACACCAAGCCACTTCCGTTTCCATCACCTTTTTACTATAATTAGCCAGTTTTAATTCTGCAGTTACCCACTCACCATTTTGATAAGTGAAACCTTTCAAATAGAGAAGCGGCACTACATCATTAAAAAAACTTCGAAATTTTTCTGGTTGTGCAAACGCATACGGTTTGGTACATAAATGGGAATCTAACATTCCTACTAATGCTGTCCCCTGACCTGGAAAATCCTGAATTCCCAGCAGCGATAATCCGCTCATACCTTCGCTTCGTAATACTGCCTCCACTTCTTCTTTGTAACATAAAACTGCCAGTTCCCCCGTAGCTTCCACATAATTTTTCCATTCCGGAAGTAGTCCTGCATCCTCCACCCGCTTTTTTATAATTTCCAAATTGACTGCCTTTGTCACTCCTTGAAATTGTTCTATTTCTTCAAAATCCGGCAATATCTCATACTGCCCCACTTCAAACCCGAACACCGGCTTTTTATCCTGCCGAATCTTTTCTATTACCTCATCATAGTTATGACAAGCCGATGGGTATTCCTGATTCAGATGTCCGATCATTGGAGAACTGGTAGCTCGAATCATCTCTTTTCCGCATGCCATAGCCGTATAAAAATCGCTCTTAGAATCTACTCCTTCTTCACCATAATGATAATTCGAGGAAGAGGCATATAATCTTGTACTGTCATATGCTCTTGCCTGATCTAACAGCGTTTCTACAAATCCCTTCCCTTCCTCTGCATTCTGTAATTCATTCCCAAAGGCAAGCATTACAAAAGAAGGATGATTTGCTAAGTTTTTCTGAATCTGCTGTAGTTCCAATTGATAATATTTTTTTGCAGCTTCACTGCCAAATGCATCCTTATAATTCCACTGGGATAGTTCCGGCTGCATCATCATTCCCACCTGATCAGCCGCTGTAAATGCAGCTTCTGGTGGACACCATGAATGGAAACGCATGCAATTGACTCCATATGAGGAAAAAAGTTCCAGTACTTTCTGCCATTCATGCACCGTCATTGGCGGATGCCCTTCTTCTGGAAATACACAACAATTTGCCTCTCCTCTTAAAAAAATCTTTCTGCCATTCATGTTAAAACGAAGCTCTTCATCCACTGCAAAGGTACGAATCCCATAATAAACAGTTTTTTCATGCATTCTTTCCTTCTTTTGACTTCCATCTAGTAATACCGCCTGTAAGGAATGTAATATTCCTTCGCCTTCTTCCCATCTTCCTGCATCCTTCTTCAACTGGATATCTGTCATTCTCATATACACGCTATGTCTTTTTTCATCCGCATCATAAATTTCCCATTTTTGATTGCTGGCTGGTTCTCTCTTGGCTGCAAATGCTGGTGAATACAATTCCAGCTTCACACCCGATTCCTCAAATTCCCGTAACGTGAAACCATTAATTTCAACATATACGTCTGCTTTTTTAAGTGTTGTGTAGATGCGCAGTGAATGTACAAACACTGATTCTTCTTCCAAAATTGCAAATTCTCCTATCATACCATTCCAATTTGTCTGAGTTTCATCTGTAGATGCAGAAGAAGCAATCATGGAATCTCTTGGCCAATTTTTATAATAATTGTCCACAATAACTTCTATTTTTACTTCTCTTCCTGCATATTCAGTCACTTCAAAAAGATATGGTGTACTAAGAGTTCCCTCTTCCAAGGCCGCCATACGTCTTCCATCTATCCTTAGTTCTAATTCTTTTGTTCGTTCCACCTTTAAAAATAAACGCTTCTTCTCTCTAAAAGGTATTCCAATTTTTTTCCAATACCGTACTTCTCCCTCAAACGTATATAAACGCGTAAGTCTAGTTTTGATTTGGTTCTCTTCCTGTTTTCCGATTTTGTTTCTATCCAAAGTCCCTGGTAATATTACATCAAACTTCCCTAAATCTTTTCCTTCTGCCTGCCATATTCCACTTAAATCCAATACCTTTTCCATTCATTTACTCCTTCTCTTCTGCTTCCTATTTTATAAGTAGCGTATTCCTTAATGATTAGTGTATTTTAAAAAAGCAGATATTCATTTTCAATATCCGCTCTTTTTTTGCAAAATATGAACAAAATATATTGTTCCATTCTTTTTTTTATAATTTATTTATTTTTAACACTGCTTCTTGCACAGGCAATATCTGTACGGAACGAAGTTCTGCAACTGCATTTCCATCCTTTTCCATTCTTCCAGCCATAGTAGATGAAACGTCTACCGTTACATTATCCTTTAATGGCGTTATCAAAATGGTGATCTCACGCCCCATTTCCTCTTTCCATACTTCTTTCAGACCAATTTCCCATACTGCTTCATTGCTAAAATTATCAGAAATCAGACTTCCATTGATAAATGCTTGTCCCACGTCACCGCGGTAATTAACCTGTAGTATGGCATCCTTGCATTTCTCATAATTTGGGGGGATCTGTACTGTAAATCTAGCAGTACCACATTCTTGAAACTCCAAATTGTATGGTTTCATATCTTCCACATTCCATAAAAGATTTACACCACTCCAATTTCCTTCCTTTACAGCAGTCATACTCTCTTGTGTACTAATTTTCTGAATCATATGGGCTGGATACATCAAAAGTTTAACTTCTTTTCCATTTCTTGGGTTTTCCACAAGAATCTTTTCTCCATTATAAGCAAAAGGACTATTGCAAAGGACTACCGCCTTTTCTCTCTCCACTTCTATTTCATAGAACTGGAGGCTTTGCTCACGAGTTAATGTTACAATCTCAACTTCACTCTTTTCTCCAGAAATTTTATATGATGACATTTCACCTGCAACTGGTGTAACGATTACTCTATTTGATTCCACTCTTTCTCCATTTATTGCCGTTACATCATCACCGTTCCATATATATTCAGGTTGCATTCCTTCTGGTACAAAGAAAAAATAAGTGCTATGACCATCTACTTTGATAACAGATAGAGGTTGTGCCTTTGCACAAATTAAATCAAATCCCCCTACCTCCATATGGAAAGGCAAGATGGCCTCCTCCCCTGCAGCCAAGGAGATATGTTCGATTTCTATCGTTTCATTCTCTAATTGTAGTGTAATTTTCTCATCTTTCTTAGGCTGACACTCCATATGATCCTGATAATTGTTCAGGAATAGGAATCCATGTTTTCCATCAGTCCTTGCCGCATAGCGCAAGGTTTCCACATCATTTGGCTTAATGTCTTGGGAACCTTCCGGAAGCATCGTTACCATTTTGCAAAACTTTTCTTGAAAATTCTTTATAAAAGAATGCAATGCTTTCAAGCGGTAATAGCTTGGCCTTAACTGCCCATATTCTCCGATAGGCGCCTGATAATCGTATGAAATCTTTGGACACTGGCATTCATTTAAGAAAAGTGTCTTTTCACCCTTAGGATTACTACCCCCACGGTACATATAGTACCCTAAGAAATTACAGCCGCTTGCCAGTTTAATATTTGCCATTGCATCTACACTTTCATAAGGCAGCTGGAATCGGTAATGATAATAATTCGCCATTCCTCCACCCATTTCACAGCAAGCATACGGACGACTTTCCGGTTCATAGGAGGGTTCAAAATTATAGGTTTTTGGTACCTTATTGTTATGATTGTCTCTGTAAATATATTCCGGAGTAACAGGATGCTCTCCCTTCCAGTTATAGAAAATCCATGGCCAGAAAGCATATCCACCCCAAAGCGGCAGCATCTCATCCGTTGGTGTAGCTGCTCCCCCCCATCCGGTACAGGTATAAAAAGGAGTGCAGATGCCTTCCTCCCGAGCAATTTTCTTCAATGTTTTCATATACTCCACACCTGCATTTCCTCCAGGTAACCATTCATTTGTTACACCTGTGGTCTGCTCCCAGGGCGCTGCAGAATGCATATACTCATTTTCAATCTGTGTTCCGATAATCGGACCACCATCCTTGAAATATAATCCTGTAAATTGTTTAGCTAACTTATGATACAATATTTTTGTATAATGTAAAAATCCTTCATTCAAACACCTAACCTCAAATGATTTTCCATACATCCAATCAGGAATCCCGCCATTACGTACTTCACCATGGTCAAATGGTCCAATCCTCAAAATGACATACATTCCATGCTTCTGGCAAAGTTCTAAAAACTTTCGCACATTCAGGTTCCCGTCAAAGCGAAAATTCCCCTCCACTTCTTCATGATGTATCCAGAAAACATAAGTTGAAATAATATTGATTCCACCCATTTTCATCTTCAGAATGGTATCTTCCCATTGATTCTCATGTACTCTGCTGTAGTGACATTCTCCACTAATTCCCATAAATGGATTTTCATTCATTTCCATATAATAATTATTAATAGTAAGCTCTTGTCCATCCGGAGATATTCCATAAAATTTATCCGACAATCGTCTGATACTCTCTTTTCTTGTATTTCTAAGATCTAAGTGATATTCCATTGCCTGCCTCCTCCTTTCACCCCTTTACTGCACCTGCAGAAAGTCCCTTGATGAAATATTTGGAACCACAGGCAAATATAATCAATATAGGAAGTACTGATATTGCCAGAGCTGCACCTCTGGCACCCCAATCTTGTGTGTATGCAGTCGCAAGTGTCTGAATACCCAAGGGAAGTGTAAATTTATTACTTTGTGTCAATACCGTACTTGGCATTAAAAAATTATTCCAGGACCATAGAAATATCAGCATAGCCAATGTACCAATAGCTGGGCGCAATAAAGGAATTGCAATACTTACAAAAGTACGAAACTCACCACTACCATCGATTCTGGCACTTTCCACCAACTCCATCGGTAAGGAACTCTTCATATACTGAACTGCAAAGAAAACACTGTATGCGCTAGCTGCCCACGTCAGAATTAATGGCAAATGAGTATTAATAAATCCTAAATTCCTCATTTCTATGCTATACCCAATCAAACTGATCTGCCCTGGAATCATCATACTGGCTACAATAAAAGTAGTCAGGAAGTTTTTTGCCTTGAACTTATACACCGTCAATCCGTAGGCTGCCATTGAACTGATTGTAAGACAGAATATTGCAGATAAAGCTGCTGTATAGAAACTATTCCAATAATACTTCATAAAACCGCCTTTCATAATCGTATTCAGGTTTTTAAAAAATTTATTGCCAAATAGTATAAAATCACCAGTATAAATCTCTGTCGTACTATGTGTTGCCATAGAAATAATAAAGTAAAAAGGGGTAATGGAAATAATACTAACAATTAATAGTGGAATTATATACATATACTTCTTTACTTTTCTCATCCTTAATCCTCCTTCAGATTTACAATCTTTGATACAATACCGCTCACAATCAATATAATTACAAAAAGTGCATAGGAAATAGCAGCACCATATCCCATCTTAGTAGAACTCTTAAAGGTCTGATCAAAGAAATACATCATAGCTGTCAGGCAGGATCTGTCTGGCCCACCAAAGACAGAATTAATATTGCTAAATAGCAGATATGGCTCATCAAAGAGCTGGAAACCGCTGATAATACTAGTTAGTATCAGGAATGTTGTAATAGGCCTTAAATAAGGAATTGTGATTTTCCAGAACACCTGCCATCTGTTAGCACCATCTACCATAGCGGCTTCCGTGATATCCTCAGGTACGGTAGATAAAGCTGCCAGATAAATCAGTAAGTAATATCCAAGATTTTTCCACACAATTAGAAAGATAACTACCAGACGAGCCGTGTCCGAATTTCCCAACCAATTGATTCCTTCCCGTATCAGACCTGATTTCATTAAAATAACATTTACCAAGCCAGTGGACCAGTCAAATATAAAAGAAAAAATAATACCAATGGCAACTGGTGTTGTAATATACGGAAGCACGTTTATTGTCTGAAATAAACGGCTTGTTTTTTTTAATTTATAAAGAAGAGCTGCTAATGCAAGTCCTCCAAAAATCAGTATTGGAATATAAATAACCATAAACAAGAAGGTATTTCCCAATGATTTAAAGAATAATTTATCCTTTGTAAAGATCTTGATATAGTTAGTAAGTCCAATAAAATTACGATTTGCTGCACCAGCAATGCTGTCCCAATCGGTCAGACTTACAATAAAAGAATAGATTGTCGGATATATAAAAAATAAAAAGTAACAAATAAAATACGGAGCCAGAAATATCACTGGCCATTTCCGTAATGCACTTACACTGGTCTTTGTTTTTCTCATAATTTTCTCCATTTCCAGTAGTTTTGGTCTGTTTTAGGGTAAAGAAAGGACGCTGCACCACACAGCGCCCCTTTTATCAGTTATTCTACTGTATAATCCGGAAGTTTTATTTCCAATTCTTCTTTTAACTGTTGCATCGCATCATCCGCTGTCATAGATGTGTCATTATTTAAGGATGTAGTAACCAAATTCAATGTCTCATGAATTACGTTATCATCAATGTTCATTGGCCTCGCTTGGATATTTGGTATGATTTCTTCTAAGTACATCTTACCGAGATCCTGATTTCCAAACCATGGACTTGTAAAACTTTTAAGTGTCGGATTATCTTCATATGGCTGTTTTGCACTTGTTAGTAGACCGATAGAATTTAATGCCTCCGCGCCTTCCGTAGATAATGTAGCAAATTTGATAAATTCCCATGCAAGACGTTTATCCTTGCATGTCTTGGAGATACCAAGAGTAGTTCCGCCCCAACTAATATTTCCTTCTGGTGCATTCATTAGTGCCCAATGACCTGTTGTCTCGCCTTTTGGATCGTTTGGTTCAATGCTAAATGCCACTGACCAGGTTGCACATCCTGCAAATATATGGGTATCTTCACCGAAGGATGCATACCATGCAGGTGACCATGCCTCTAATTTATCTACTACCTTGTTGTCACGGAACAAACAAGCAAGTTCTATCGAACGCTTTAGTGTATCAGTTGCTTTAATGGTAGTTCCATCAATCCATGACTGTGCATCTTGCTCTCTTATAAACTGTTGCGAATCTGTAAGGCCTTGCATCATATAAACCTTTCCACCACTCTTTTCATTCACTTCTTTTCCTTTTTCTGCAAAAGCCTCCCAAGTCGGGAACATTGCTTCTAACTCCTTTGGGTCATCTGTACCTAGATACTCCAGTGCCAGATCCTTGCGATAAGCAAGTCCTGCTGGTGACATACACTGTTCAATACCACAAATCTGTCCCTTTGAATTGACCATCTTAGGTTGTAGGTACTCATATACATCATTGATATCAAAATTATAAGGTGTAGATGATAAATCTTCCCACATATCCAATTCAAATACTTTTGCTCTAGAATCTAAGATGGACCATGCTACATCCGGAAGTTCTGTTCCTGCAGCTAGTGCTGTCTGATATTTTTGAAGCGTATCTCCATTTGCCATTGGTGTATATTCAAACTTTACATTTGGATATTTCTCCTGAAAAGCTTTAGTTACTGTTTCATAATAAGAATCATCCCATCCCCACATGGTAAGTGTTCCTTCGTAGTCTGATGGAAGTTCTGCACTATAGTCCTCACCATCACCTACTTCTGCAGTGTTGCTTTCCGTCGCTCCTACGGTTTTTGTGCTATCTACTACTTCTGTGTTGTTTGTTTCGCTTGAGCCGCATCCCAAAAGCCCAATTGTCATTACAGCTGTTAATGACAGTGTAATTGCTTTGTTTAAATATCTTTTCATTTCTGTATCTCCCTTCTTTCAAGATGCTCTCAGCTTATCATTTTTAAATTTTTCTACCTATATAAAATTTTCTATTTTTTGTTCTCATTTTATAGTTCATCATCTATTTTACGAAAAGGCAAGTGTATTGTAATTTGGGTTCCACCCTCTATTCGTCTCGTAATCCACATACCATAAGGTTCACCATATAGGTATTGAATACGATCCCTTACATTACTAATACCGATATGTTTCCGACCATTACCATTCTGCTCAATAAACGTCTCTTTTGTCTGGAATAACTGTAATCGTTTCTCTGAAATTCCTACCCCATCATCTGAAATAATAATACACAATGTTTTCTCTATTTTCTTAATACAGATTAGTACTGTTCCTTCTTTTTCCAAAGGCAGTATCCCATGAAGAATAGCATTTTCCACCAAGGGCTGAATAATCGTTTTGGGAACAATTACGTCTTTTAAATCTTCACTGCAACTAATAGACACCCGGAACATACCCGGATATCGGTATTTCTGAATATTGAGGTATGTTTCTGTCAGTTCAATTTCTTTCTCAACCGTTGTTTCAATATTCTTTTCTCCCAGGTTAATAGTTTCCTGAAGTGTATGAATCATTGAATTTACAATCTGAACAACTTCTTCATTCTTGCCTGCTGTCGAAAGGTATACTACGGTATTTAATACATTATATAAATAATGAGGATTAATCTGAGAAAGCATAATATCAAATTCCATTTTCTTCTTTTGCTTTTCATATTCTATACGCTCATCAATGCCTCTCTGAATTTCTCCCACCATGGTATTATAACATTCATATAGAATCTGAATTTCGTCTCCTGTCTGCACACGTTCCTGCATATGCAATTTTTCATAATTTGTCTCTCCCATCTGTTCAGAAAGATAAGTGATTGGCTTGATGATACATTCCATCAGCCTTGAAGTGTTCAACAAAATAGCGGATAAAGAAAACAAGAAGCATAAAAACAAGAACTTCGGCACATAACTACTGCTTTTCCATAGATACGTATTGCTAATCAATGTGCAAAGTTTCCACCCGGACTTTTCCACATCTTTACAGATCAGATAACCCTCCTTCACTTTATGTATTCCCTGTTCTAAGAGCTTATCATTGCTCTCTAATAATCTACTAATCGTTTTCTCATCATTTTCTTCATATAGAATCATTCCATCATTTCCAACCAGACAGATATTCTCATATTCTCTCCCATAATTTTTAATCTGCTTTAGAAAATATTCCAAGCTGATTTCCAAGGTAAGTACTCCCTTTTTTTTTCCAAACTGATATTTATCCATCATACTGGAACTATTACAAATAACCGGTTTAGAATCCCAGTTATCAATTCCATAATATGGATTGGAAAAGAACCATTCACTTTGTCTGCCATATTCTTGAATCTCTGCAATAGCTGTTTTTTGTTTCAGATAATCTTTATCCATATTATCACTGCTGGTATATCCTTCTCCGTTTTCCAATTCAATATAAGAACTTCTAATATAACTTCGAAGGCTGTTATAAAAACTTAGACGTTTACTTATATTATATCGTTTCTTTAGTCTTTCAAATTCTCCATTCTGACACGTGTCATCAAGAAGTTCTTGTAAATCCTCATCAGCAATCATACTCCTTCCAAATCCCTGAATATCTTCTACCATAAAAGTAATCTGATTAGATACCTGCTGTACCCTGCCTTCCTCATCTGCAATTTTTTGATTTCGCACAATTTGTACAAAATATAAAAAACTGATAATAGTACTAATCAGCATGGAAACAAGCAATACCACAAATAAATTTTTTAATATTCTAAATTTCAGACTATTTCTTCTTATCTTTTTTTGTTCCATTTCCGATACTCCTGTGGTTTCACACCCACTGTTTTAATGAAAATTTGACTAAAATACTGACTAGTTCTATATCCTACTTTTTCTGAAATTTCATAGATATTTAGTCGTCCTTCTACTAATAAATGTTTCGCAGCCTCTATCCTGCAATTAGTAAGATATTTAAGAAAGGTAATTCCCATCTCTTTCTTGAACATCTGCCCTAGATAGACTCCATTCATTTGAAATTTATCCCCAATAATTTCCAGGCTTAATTCCTGATCATAGTTCTGTCGTATATAACGTGTCATATCCTGAACCATATTGGAATACTTCTTATTCTCCCGATTTCTCATCTCTTCGTAGATATGATGAAACCATTTTGTATAATATTTTTGGATATCCTCCAGTTTATTCCCTGACTCTTCCTCCTGCCGTAGCGAAATGCCTTCTTTTTTCTCGATTTCACTTAAAAGACTCTCAAGCATATACAGTAATTCCCTTAGTGCTCTCACATTATGTACTGGATATTTCACCATCTCAAACAGGTAACAAAGTAGATCAGCAGGATCCTGTCTACCCTCATAAAGCAGTTTTTTCAATTCCTCTTCCTGCTCATTCCATGATATTTTTTCCTCTTCTTTAATTCCCATTAAACGGCTAAGACCATAGATGCAGCAGGGTCTCCAAAAGACTGCATATCGAATCTGACCAGACATTCTCTGGAAGGTATGACTGATTTCATACTTTTGGATTTCTTCACTATAGATCAAATTAAATTGACAATCAGGAAGCAAAGAAAGAAAGGCTCCCATGTTCCGACTGAGTCTCTCAATTCGACTGTTAATCTCATATTTACTATTAATGTTTTTAATTCGATACAAAACAATCAAGTTATCTAAAGTCAGCCTCACATCTGACACATAAGAAATTTCCCCATCAGATACCTCCGTGACCTTAAAAAGTTCTATTAGTTCCTCCTTGCTCCAGCTTCGTTCCTGAAAGGTACCCTTGATAAAAGAATTATTTTTGTGAACTAAAATCAGAAAAAAGCGATTTCCAAGTTCCTTTTCCTCTATTTCGAAATCTTCCACAGAGTTGTAAATCAGCTGTCTTGCAAAATATTTCTGATAGATTTTACGCTTTCTTCCTCCATCCTCTAACTTCTGACGTACCTTATTTAGCTCCTGCACCAACTTATCCTCATCCAATTCATGCTTTAATAAATAGTTGGATACTCCATATTCGATACCGTGCTTCGCATATTCAAAATCCTTATAAGCAGATAATAGAATAACAATAACTTCATCATTTTGTTCCTTTAATCTCTTAGTAAGCTCTAATCCATCCATACCAGACATACTAATATCTGAAATCACAAGTTCAGGTTTTTCCTTCTCATACATTTCCAACGCTCGTTTGCCGTTTTGTGCATGTCCTACTACCTGAAAACCATATTCCTCCCATGAAATCAGATTCTGCAAGTATTCCATTGCCAATACTTCATCATCTACAAATAGTACTTTAATCATATCACAATACCCTCCACCAATATCTATAGAATATCATACTTTATTCCGAAATTATGTTTTCATTTTATAGATTTAAGACAGATTATATATTCACTAACTCATTCTTATCGACTTTCTGAATATTTTCATGACTCTTAATGTGCCTTTCTAATGGTAGTCCACGAAAGTGCAAAAAAATGGGACTGCCATAATGGCAATCCCTGCTATTTAGTCACTCTTTTTAACCTACATCAGCATCTCATATTGCACATAATTTTACTTATAAGTTAAATTGAGTTTAATAAATTTCAAGTAAATACATCAATTATAGATTGATCTGTTAGCCTCCTTTACAATTTGAATTTGTTGATAAGTCCCTAATTAATTTTATCCAATCATTTTAACCACAGCCTGCTCCCAATACTTTTCTGGAACATCAGGCCAATTACAGAAACCTTTATCCTCAAAACAATATTTCATAGCTCTCGCTAATACACTTCCATGAGATATTTCACCTGTACGTAACAGATTTTCTGTAACAATACACCAATATGGTGCTGACACACTTAGACCCGACTCCTGTAATTCATTTATTACTCTCTCAATATCATAATTGACGCAAACAAACTCTTCTGACCAATTATTATTCTGCCCATGCAGTATTAGGAACTGCGCTTTCCCGGCAGCATGTAAGGATGCTCCAACAGAACCTGGATTTAGAACAACTTTCCCATTGTGCTCAATCTTACACTGAAGATGTGTATGCCCACATAAAATAATGGAATCTTCATTTTTATCCATTACTTGAAATGTATTTTCATTATCAGGAAGCAATTTTTCATTTGTCTTATTTGGTGAACCATGACAAATAGTAAGCCGTGGCATTCTTACAAACACAACTTCACTTTTCTGTGGCAAATTTTGAAAGAAAATAATATCTTTTTCTGTTAAATGATTATAGGTATATAACAGGGCGCCAGTTGTTGAGTTTTTATCGATCCAACCTTTTTCGCCATTCGCACGATAGTTTATCCAGTAATCTTCCTTATTTCCTTTAATAAAATAACATGTATGTTGGGACGAGAGTCTATATAGCATCTCCATCGTTTTCTGCGGATAAGCAAGTTCTCCCGCATAATCTCCTAAAAAGATAAAAGTGTTTATGTTCCGTTCCAACGCATACTGAATGCACTGTTTTAAAGCCACATAATTTCCATGTATATCAGACATTACAGCAATATCCATTGTAACCCTCCAGTACTTTCTTCCCATATTCTCACCGCAATCCAAAATGTTCTGCAAGGATACAAGATAATGTTGCAATTTCAATAGTTCCATCATTTATGATGAAAGAAAAGCCTTCTTCCATACACTGATTTTTCACCTCTAACGCAAATAAAGCATCTCTTTCCATCCAGTTATTAAAAGCCCGTTCTTTATCCCTGGATTCCCCTAAAACGCAAGGAACCCATTCTCTTTGCTGATAATGGAATATCTGAAACTCTTTTGTTGGTACAATCGAATAATATCTCTCTCTAGAAATATTATATTTTTTTATTAATACAGGTAAATATGCTGCTCCTTCAGTGATAATTGCTCTGCTACTCGTCATGTCTCTCAGGTCGCTTAAGATGTATTCTATTATCTCTTCATAAAATAGAAGTTCTTCTTGGCATTGTAATGATGAGTCTCTCATCCATATCTGTTCCGTATTCATTTTTAACTGTTTCTTGCAAATGGGCTTTCCTTGCGACGCACCTATCTTTATATATTCATCCAGGTGGTCGTCTACTTTGAAATAATTTAATTTATATTTTTCTGCAAGTATTTCTGCTATGGTGCTCTTTCCGCTACATGGTGAACCACCAATATAATAAGTTTCTATCATCTAAATCCTCCAAATTTTAATAATTTTAATTAGATGATTCTCTCCAAATATCCATTCACAAAGCCTCCTTACAAATTAACCTGTCTGTTTTTTGCTAAATATATTGGAAGTTCACTTGTTGAATACAGTTGTATCCTTGCATATACCCTCCACTTACATAGTTTCATTATTTATAATTCTCATAGCATATCCCTGATATTCATGCTTAAATACCAGCCAATGTATGTAGTGAATAGATAATCTCATATCCTTTCAATCTTCCATACTGTTCCAGCATTTTCTTTCTTTTTGGATTTCTACATAATAAATATGGTATCATCCCTATCCGCTTTGCACCATCGCAGTTTTTAGGATTATCATCAATAAAAATTGCTTCTTGTGGACTTATTTTAAGATCTTCTAAAGCAGCCTCATACATCTTTTTATCTGGCTTTTGCGTTCCTAAAACAGAAGAAATAATGATTGTGGAAAAATATTTCTTTAAATCTGCACTTTCGTATACATCTGTTAAAGAAGGCCAAGCGTCAGATACAATTCCCAACTTATATTTTTTGCTGAGTGTCGGAATAACAGCAAATACATCAGAATAAAAGGTATATTTTTGAGGGTTATAGACCAAATCTTCTGCAAGTAATCTGATTTTACATTTTTCTAATTCCAGTTCTGGCAAACAACTTGAAAAGATACTATAGAATTCCTTGAAGCAAATCAGTTCTTCGTTTTTATCACTGATACAGGTAATGCTGCTAATGTACTTGGTGGCATTTTGAAATGCGTGACGTATCTTTCTGCTGTCAATATTCTTAAAAAGATCCTTGTCTACAATGTCATAAAAATTGGGACTGATAAACCAATTTCCGGTAGTCGGATAGTTCAGGACTCTTCCTGAATCAAATAAAACACCCTTAATCATATTAGAACCTCTACTCATTATAAAATTTGTGGTTGGTACTATCTTATACAGACTGCTATTAAATATATTGAGTGATTCTTTCTTGAAAAATTAGAATTTGTTACTGAAGTTCTTTTTCCAAAATAATTATCGACTCTTCATTTTCTCCCACCATCTCAACCGATATTTTATTCACCATTGTCTCAAATAGATTACCTATATCTTTGACATTTCTATATGCCTCATTCATTTTATCTACAGCTCTAAATTTTCCAACTGTCATATGTGGTATATATTCTAGCCTGTTGCTTTCAATATTCCATATCTTTGAATAAAGAATATCATGCAACTTTATTATCTTTTCCGAACCACGAATAACCTTTAGAAACAAATAATTACCATATTTATTTTCTTGTGTGCTAAAGCCATGCAATACCAGTTCAAATGGATTTATATCATTCAAGCATTCTTCTATTATATTTTTTAATTCATTATTGCTGATTTCATCCTCAAACGGAAATACCAATGTGATATGCGGGTTTACCAAATTATGCAGTGAGTCGTATTGTTTTCTTATTCTTTCTATAATTTCCATGTTATCAAAATACGGAAATATCATAATCGTCCGCCATGCCATTGTTATTTCTTTATAAATTCTTTTTTGCCTTTTCTTTCATTTATATTTCATCCATATCCTTCATAAATATAATATGAAGTTCATTTGTTCATTAAATTAGAAGTTATCTGCCTATACTTTAAATATCTCACTTTACATCTATTCTATATATTCTGGAATCCTCTCCATGCATATCTTTCATCATTTGACAGAATGAATATCCGTACTTTTCATATAGTCCAGTCTCGCCGGTCGAAATATAAATCTGACTGGTTCCATAACTTTTGGCAGTTACATATGCAAACTCTAAAAGGATTCCCATATATCGATGTCCTCTATATTGAGGGAAAGTATATACAAATCCTATCCAAGGATTAAACCCGGTGTCTCTCACATCATCCTCCTCAGCTAGAGTACAGAATGACAGTAACTGCCTATTATCTGTCAGCAAAAAAACTTTCGTTGTCTCTCCACATAACTCCTTTAATTCATTTTTACTCAATAAGTCATATAAATATTGTCCTGCTCCCCAATCGCTCTCTTTAATCTGATTTAACCAATATTCTTTATCTTCTAAACTATAAAACTCTTTAACTTCCATTTTTTCTCCTCCCTGTAAAATCCAAATTTCTATGTGCATGCCTTTACTTCATAAATATAAGTGAAATTTCAAATGTAAATCTAAATAACAGTGACAAACAATTCAGATTTATAATTTAGCAGATTCTGCAAGTGCTAGATGTTATTTTCTTGGATATTTAAGGTATAATTCATTTAATTTCCCATTGTTATATATAGCATATAAATATACAACCTTTATGGGTTCTCTTATTATACTTGTGTTTGCCTTAACATCATATTATTGTTAAAATATCACTCAACAGCCACAAAAAACCGCCTAGACATAGTCATAGACGGATACTGGCATATAAAAACTATTAAATTCCATTATAAAATAAACCTCTTCAAACATGTTTTCCCCTTACACCTCTGTCGAAATTATAAGTATTATATCACAGAATGGAAATAAGTGGATCTTATTTTCATCATAATACACAGAAAAATTTACGTCCTCCGGAAAATATCAAATACATTATAAATATTTAATATGCCATATCCCCAGTCACGATTGGGATACGAGATGTTCTTTTTTCGAATGGCTCCTCGAATCATATAATTTTTTATAACAATGGTATCAACACTGATATCTTTTTTTCTTACGACAGCCCATTCCAGAAATAAGGCAACAATGCCTGCAGTATGTGATGCGGCGACCCCTGTGCCCGTATACGGGATGAACTCATTGTTTAAAGCAGGAGCAATATAGTTTACTCCGGGAGCCGCTAATTCGGGTTTTACTCTGTTATCGGTGGTATATCCACGGCTTGCATTGGGATACAGCGCCTCATTCAAAGGATTATATGCAGTGACCGTAATCGGAATTGATGCATCCCCCGGCGTAAGAAGTGTGTTATAAATATTGGGGTTCATAAAATAAGTGTCTTCTGATATAAAATTACCCATTGGAAGCCATATATGAAACTGCGAGGTAACGTCACCTTGCGCATAGACATTAAATTTCCATATGCCGGCCGATACGTTTTGAAAGCGGAATAAAATCAATTGATAGCCAGTTATACTTTCTATTAATTGATAATTTAATAAAAGAACCGTTTCTTGAAATACAAAGGTTATTCTACGTTCTCCTTGTAATCCGCCTCCGATTCTTGGAATAAATTCACCGCTTGGAGAAGTAATATCAATGGAAAACAAACCTGTAAAATCTCCCCACATTACCATAGAAAAATTAGTGTCGTTTTTGCCAACGTTTAGCTCTACCGGAATACTTCTTATATTGCGAATGATCATTCCAAAAAAATGCCTTCCCAAATTACCTTCATTTCCTAATGAAGTAACGATTCCGACATTTGTGAAATCTCCCATTATATCTAAAAAATTACTCAAATGATCCAAGCCTGAATGTGTCGTTTGTGAAGTACCTAGTCCCAGGCATAGCGCAAGCGGCCGATTCAATTGTCTGGCCTTTTGAATACAATACAATACGCCCCACATAATATCGTTTTCTTGAAAACAGACCGCTTCTTTTGGAATCAAAAAGATTTCTCTTAAATATTCTTTGGCCTGCTTTAATTTCACAACTACTAATTCGGCATCAGAAGCAACTCCCTGGAATTTTTCCGTTTCGTTTTTCGCACCAGCAGCGACACCTGCCATCATAGTACCATGTCCAACAAAATCCATACTTGGAACGATTTCCAGTGGGTTTTCGGAATTCAAAGCCAGATTTATTTGTTCTGCACCATATTCGGTTCCCCAATAGGTCTCAAACGGAAATTTGTCGACACTGGCAATCGTTTGATCCCAAATAGAAACAATTTTTGAAGTACCATTCTCATTTCGAAATACGGGGTTAAGATAGTCTATTCCCGTATCGATGATGCCGATTAAAACACCTTTTCCTGTCAGATTAAAGTCTGGCAACTTTTGAGTCCGAAAGACTCCGGATGCCTCAAGACTAACCATACTGGTCAATCCATAGACCTTTGGGATATTGGAATAGCTATATTTTTTAAAAATTTCGTCTCTTATGGCAGAAACAGGGATATGTACGATTGCATAGAATTCATTTATAATATGAACGGTTTCACGCGCATATTGTTCCAATAACCGAGGGCTATATCGATAGTCAATAATAACGTCAGCATAGTCCTCACTAAATATTTGATTCCTTTCATCCTCAGTCATATTAACTCCTTGCATCATTATCAAATATTGGCAGGTATTATTTGTCGATTCAGAATGATAATGACAATTTTCTTTCTATAATTATTATGTAATTTTACTACTTAAAATAACACATTTTATGACATTGGTCAGGATGAGTTTACCGACATGCAGGATTCTACCTGTCTCTGTAAGGGGTATATTGGTTTATTACAGATACTCCTGTATTAATGAACGGTGGTCCCGTATTATATCCTCTCAATGCGGCGACTGCTTCTGCCATACCCAAATATCCCATTGTATATGGATTCTGATTTAGGACAGCTTTTAAAGCATTGTTTTTCAACAATTCCTCAGTTCTCTCATTATAGTCAAATCCAATTCCAATAAGATTTTTTCCGCTTGCCCGGATTGCATTACCAGTCCCGATCGTAGTATTTTCATTTGTTGCAAATAAACCCACTAAGTTACTGGTTTGATTGATTAAAAGCGCCACTTCTTTTTCTAGCAGTATTTCTGCAGCACCTACATATTGTGTATCAAGTAACTCAAATCTGCCGTCTCTTGACAGGACATCACGAAATCCGAGAGCACGATCCACGGTATTTAAACTTTCGGGCGCTACATCAATGATTCCGATTGAACCGCCTGTAATTCCGGCGGCACCTAATTCCGATAACATCGTTTCTCCTGCAATTCTACCGGCATTGTAATTTTCGGTAGCTAACGTGACAACCGCTTCTTCATTTGCCGGGGCATCTACATAGATAATCTTAACTCCCTTTGCTTTTGCATCTTCTACCGCACTGGAAATTCTTACCGGATCACTTGCCGAAAGCAAAATAGCATCTGCACCACCTTCTACAGCCTGATTAAAAATCTGGATTTGCTCCTCCACGACTCTATTTTGCGGGGCTGCCCAAATATAATTTACACCTATTAAATTAGCCATATCTGTGGCACCCTGATTCATAATTTCCCAAAAATTAGTTTGCTTATCCATGGTAATCAGGTAGATTGTATCCTGCTGATTTTGATTTGATACAGATACACCTTTTTTATTTAAGATACAATGTTGATACCAGACCGCAAAAATCAGAAAAGCAGATGCGATGATGAAACTATCAATCAGTAATTTCTTTTTCATACCTTTCCCCATATTAAAAATCCTTTCACCGGAACTATCCTTTATTTTCAGGTATGTTAGTTCGCAAGGAGTCAAAAACACGATAGATATCCAATATTCCATACCCCCAATCACGGTTAGGATATTCTATGTCTTCTTTTCGTCTTGCCCCTCTTAGTATTAAGATCTTTAAAGCAATCGTATTCATATCGGGTAAGTTACCTTTTACATGTCCCCACTCTAAGAGCATGGCAACTACCCCTGCGGTATGAGCTGCAGCTACGCTGGTACCAGTATAAGAAGTGTACCCTTTTTGAAGAGTAGGGCCTGTTACATTTACACCGGGAGCCGCAATTTCCGGTTTTATTACCCCTATTCGGGTGTAGCCTCTGCTTGCGTAAAGATATAAGCTTTCATTCGAGTCGTTATAGGCTGTAACAGTGATAGGTACAATCGCATTACCCAAAGAGAGAATGGTTGTATAAATATCGGATCGTATAAAAAAAGTGGAATCAGAGATAAATTTGCCCATGGGCAGCCACATATGAAACCCCAGATTGATATCGGATCTATCATACACATTAAAGCGCCAAATACCAGGGGTAGGATTGGTAAATCGCAAGAAAATCAATTGATCCCCGGATTGTGTTTCAATCAATTCGTATAATAAGTAAATCACGGTTTCTTCAAAAATAAAGGATAGTTCCATACTTTCATTGATGCTGGAGAATAGTTTTGAAACATATTCGCCGGAGGGCGAGGTAATATCGATGGAGTAGATACTCGGGGCCTCCCCCCATAATTCCATAACAAAGCCTTTTTCATTCTCTCCGACCAATAATTCAACGGTATCTTTACCGATTGTACGGTCTACAGTACCGTAATAGTGTCTTTTGGCATTTCCTTCATTTCCGGCTGCAACTACAACAGCAATCCCTGGTCTTTTGCCTATTAATGATAATACATTGCTAAGTACATCTCTTCCGTCATGCCCGCCCAGGGAAGACCCAAGTGCGATACAAATCACCAATGGCCGTTGCAGGGAATTGGAAATCTGTAAAAGATAATTGATTCCAAAGAAAATGTCAATCCCTGAATAACAAGCCGCATCGTCCGGTATTACAAAAAAGTTTCTTAGCGCTTGTTTGGCCTGTTTTAGCTTTACCACTATGAGTTCTGATTCCGTAGCGATTCCGAAAAAATTATTTGATGGTTCTTCATTTCCGGCTGCAATTCCTGCAACCATTGTTCCGTGTCCAAGTTCATCCGTACTTGGGACCAGTTCCATTGGGTTTTCTAGTTTTAAGGCAGCATTAATTGTATCTCTGCTGTACTCCGTACCAAAATTGAAATTTTGTGGAGGGCTGCCGGATATGGTTTGATCCCAAATGGATACGATTCTTGTAGTTCCATCCGGATATTGGAATATCGGATTTGTATAATCAATACCAGAATCAACAATTCCGATTAATACGCCTTGCCCTCTTAAATTAAAGTTTGGCACACCTCGTATTTGTGGAATTCCGGTTGATTCAAGACTTACTTCACTGATAACACCATAACAATTGGGCAGAATGGAATAGCCCCATTTGCCTACAAAATCGATTGTTAAAAGCTCGGCCGGAATATATACAACGGCGTATAGGCTGTTTAAAATAGTGACAGTTGCATCCGGGAATTGATCAAATACGGAATAATCCCCGCTATATTCAATAATGATATCTAAATAATTGGGATCTGCTATACGCTCACCAATCTCTATTTGCATAGGTTAATCTCTTTCTTTTATTAGTAATTATTATGTTTTAATATTTTATATATGATAAAAAATGCTGGATTAAACCTAATATTTGCAACCTATCCCGGCAACGAATCTCTTACACACAACGCCCCCCACCCAATCTCCGGATTCGGATACTCCCTAAACCCTGGCAGTGGCTTAGCGCCTTTTATCAAATATGCCTTCACTTTCTCACCATATAAAAACGGATCATTCCCATTCACAATTCCCCATTCCATTAACATCGCACAGCTTCCTGTTACAAACGGTGTTGCAAAGGAGGTGCCGGTTTGGGCAGAATACCCTCCTCCCACAGCTGTGGTTGTAATATCAACTCCCGGAGCTACAATATCAGGCTTTACCAATCTAAGCTTCCTTGTGTAGCCCCTTCCAGAAAACACTGCATAGCTTCCCAGTGCAGTATTATAAGCGCCCACAGAAATTGCCCGGGCAGATGTCGAGGGAATGGTAAGCGTAATATCCGGATTAGGAAACATAAAATTAGTTCCAATTGATAAAGCCTTCTCACTCGGAAGCCACATATTATAAACACCAGATACAATTCTTCTGGGAACTAAGCTTATCGTCCATATCCCATCTGCAATGTAAGAATTTCTTGGGATAAAATCAATATAGATTTCCTGAGAGGTACTATAGGGGCTGGGTTCTCCATAATATAATAATAATTGCGTTCTTTCTAATTCAAAGCGCTGCGGTCCAAGAATCTGCTGTAAGGGGCCAACACTTCTTCCTCCTGGTGATTTAATCATAATATCTAAGTCATCTGAGTAATCTTTCCATATTTGAAGATTCAAATTAGTTGAATATTTCGCTACCGATATTTCTACCTCTTCTATCACTCCCTCCTGTATAATTCCTGATGTATGCCCAGCTGTGGCACCTTCATTTCCTGTACCAATGCAGATGCATGATTTCCATATATTTGCAGTAAGATCAATATAGGTTTCTAATAAGGAGGAGCCATCATGAGAACCATAGGTATTACCAAAGCTTAAATTAATTGAAATCGGCATTTGATAATTCAGGGATTTCTTGACAACATAGTCGATTGCCTGCATCAATTCTGTCGTTCTCGGAAAGGAATCAGGTCTTGGTGTTCCAAGCTTTACTACAAGCAATTGGCTCCTTGAAGCAACTCCACGGTATAAACCATTTGATGCTCTTCCGTTTCCGGCTGCAACTCCTGCAACACCCGTACCATGTCCGCTCAAGTCACTGCTTGGTACGATTTGCATTTGCTCCTGCTTCGTTTCTGCTGCCAATGCCAGATTTATTTGTTCACGTGTATATTCAGTCCCGATTTTATATCCAACCGGAGGATTTCCTTGTATTGTCTGATCCCATAAATCTAAGATTCTTGTTGTACCATTTGGATTTCTAAAATCCGGATGAGAATAATCAATTCCGGAATCGATAATTGCTACGATAATTCCTTCTCCAAATAGACTATATTCCGCGTTCTGCAGTGTATTAATGCAGGAAGCCGTCCTGCCGTTATTAACAGCAAAAAAGAGACGCTTTGGTTTTTCAATAAATTCTATCTCCGGTACATCCGCAAGAGCATCCAATAAACTTTCCTTTACCGTCAAGATCGCATACTGATTCATAAGCTTTACAACATTAATATCTTCCGATTGCAGCCTTTCTATGTCCCCAGAATATTTCACTATAATATCCCAGGTATTATCTAATTCATTATAGCCAACATTTAAATTTTGGGATTTTTCTCTTTCTCTGCTTGTTGAGTCTAATGCAAGATTCAGGATATTTTCAATTTTTTGACTATCCATAAAAATCCTTTTCTTTCATTTTATGCATAAGAAAAGAAAAGTATGGAAAATATTATATTTTCCATACTTCATTATGAAATAAGCCTCTTCAAGCATGTTTTCCCCCGTATCATCTTATCAAATCATCTTACATGGGAAAAAATTTTCTATTTTCACACATTATTCTCTGTTATCATAATCAACGATTTTCTGATAGATCTCTTCATAACTTATTTTAGTGAAATTCGTCACATCAATCGGAATATTTAATCCCAATTCAATATTGTATACCTTATGGGAAGTTGCAGCGGTGAACTCTTCAAATGTAGGTGCAATCCTAGACATTAAATTAAGCACCTGTGGAGTATATGTCTCAATATGATACTGATTTAGCAAATGACCGGGGTGTCTGTCATCTACCTGATCCCTATTTGCACCTCTCTGATATACAGTCTGCATATCTGAATAAAGATAAACCGTTACCGCAGAATAACTATTTTCTTGAATCAATTCCTCTAACTTCGGCTTATGTCTCTGATAAAACGGATACTCTATAAGAATCGTTTTGTTTTCCCACATTCGCTTCTGAATAGTCAGATAAAATTCTTCAAGGCTCCACCAATTCAGTCGCTCTTTCTGCCCTGCATTATCAAAGCCAAAAATATCCCAGTTCTTTTCCTTAATTTGGTCATAACTGATTTTTACAATCGCGTTATTGTTCAGATATTTTAAAAATCGCTCTGCCGTTCCACTCTTTCCCGTCCCAGGACCTCCCGTAAAAATAATAAGCGTTCGTTTTTCTGGAAATTCCTTCTTCATACTCTTCCCCTAAGCTCAATAAATTCCATTTCTCATAGCCTGAACATTTTCAGGACTAATATTACCTTCCATCGGACCGAATGCCGCTACATTCAGCGCACCTGCTGCCGCTGCAATCTCTGCACACTCTTTTAAATCTTTTTGTTCCAGAAGTGCACACAAAAAAGCGCCAATTGACGTATCGCCTGCACCTGTTGGATCCACGGAATCCACCTGATATAATCCCTGTTCGATAACCTGTCCATCTCTAGTATATATCCTGGACCCTCTGGATCCTCTTTTTAAAAACAGAATTTCTAAATTTGAATTTTCAAAACATTTCTTTACAGCTTTTTCCACATCTTCTATTCCTGTCAGAAGCTTCAGCTCATCAATACCCGGTGCAAACACAGCAGTTATTTCCAGAACAGCATTAATGATTTCCAAAGACTCTTGACTCTTATTTGGATTGGTCAGGTGCTCCATGCGTACATTGGGATCAAAACTTATCTTAGTCCCTTGCTCTTTTATCGCCTTTGCAGTCTTTACAATCTCCCATCCATAACTTAGGCGTGCAGTCAGTGCACACCCCATAACATGAAAAAATTTTGCATCCTTCAAAGACGCTTCTGTAACATCAGGCATCTTAGCTTTCGTTGCCGGAGTATCATCCCAATGGAATAAAAATCTACGGTCTCCCTTATCGTCATAAGATACAAATGCACACGCCGTTGAACCATTTGGATCTATCAGTACTTTTGAAGTATCTACTCCATCTTTATTCAGACGGTTTAAAATACACTCTCCAAATCCGTCTTTCCCAACACCAGAAATAATGCCACAGCTATGACCCATTCTTGCTACAGTAGAAATCATAATGGAAGAAGATCCGGAGGGAAACGGTCCTCTGAATAATGCAGTTTCATGTAGAGGTTTGTTTACCTCTGTTCTCATAATCTCAACCAAAGCTTCACCCATTGTCCAAATCTCAGCCAATCGCATTCACCGCCTTCTCTTTTTCTTCTTCTGATTTAAATTTCTGAAGAAATTCTACAATTTCCCGGTTTGGCCCAAGAATCGTAAAATATTCTACGCCATGTTCCCAGTAAGGAAGAAAAGCCGGTCCCTCATAAAATTCATATCCGGAAGCTTTTGCTTCTTTTATACATTGTGTAATGTCTGTACAGTATAAAGCAATATGATCAATTGCACCGACTACATTGCATGCTCCTCCATCCTTTTGATACGTTTCAATCAAAATATTTCCCCATTCCAAAAATTTTACAGGATTTCCATTATAAACCGTTTCCCATTTTAGTCTAAATCCCAATGCCAGATAAAATTCTGCTGTTTTGTTAATATCATCTGTTGGTATACCAATATGCTGGTATCCATCTACATACTGTGTAAGCATAATCATGTTCCTCCCAAAAGAAGAGACAGATAGTTTCTAAATCATGTCATACGATTCGAAAAATATCTGTCTGGTTTTTAATTACTCATAAATGCTTTTCAAAACATATGGCGTTTTCCCAGTACAATTGAAAAGGTCGCAATTTTTAGCGATTTCTGCCGCGATTGCCTGGCGTCCAGGTCCAATCACTTTACGCGGATCATTTTCTTCTGGTTTCGTTGCACCTTTTACTCCTTCTGAGAATACTTTCTTTAACCCGGTTCCTACATTAATCTTGCTCATACCCATTGCTACACATTTCTTAAAATCTTCTTCCGGAACACCCGTTCCTCCATGAAGAACAATTGCAATATCAATTTGTTTACGGATTTCTTCCAGAAGGTCAAACCTAATCTTTGGGTCTGCTTTATAGTATCCATGTGCAGTGCCTATAGAAACTGCAAGTGCATCGATTCCTGTTTTTACAACAAATTCACGTACGAGAGACGGATCAGTATATGCTTTCCCAGACTCCTCTACATGAACCTCGTCTTCATGTCCTGCCAGCATACCAAGTTCCGCTTCAACCGAACATCCCTCAATACCATAAGGACTGTGTTTGTGCGCAAAATCAGCAATTTCTTTAGATTTGGCAATATTCACTTCAAAAGAATCCTTGGAAGCATCAATCATAACATTTGTAAACCCAACAACAACAGCATGTTTAATCTGCTCAAGATCAGTTGCATGATCAAGGTGGAGGCAGATCGGAACTTCCGGATAAGTCATTGCCAGTCCTTTTGCTGTATCCGCAATCAATTCAAGAGAATTATTATAATACTTAACAGCTCCCAATGACGCCATTAAAATAACTGGTGCATTCTTTTCTTTTGCACCCTCTACAATTCCCACCATCTCTTCAAGTGTACTAAAATTATAAGCTCCTACTGCATATCTTTCCTCTGGCTTTACATCTGTTGTAGCTCGTTTAACAGAATCTGCCATGATTTGTTTCATGGTTAATAATGACATATTTTTTCTCCTCTTTATCTTAAAATTCAATAATTCCCTGTTCCGTTGTGTTCTATAACGCTCCGTCCAGTGCATTCTTTACCATAACATATGCACCATACGCTACTACCTTATCATTCAATTGTGAAATTCGTATTCTGTCTTCATCGAACTGAAAACAGGCACGTCTACTAATCTCATCTATCATGGTGTGCCAAAAATATTTATTTGTTTTAACAATTCCACCTGCCAGAACGATCACATCTGGATCAAACAAATTAATCAAATTAGCTAATCCAATTCCAATATACTGACCTTCCTGCTGCAGCATACTAATCGCATAAGGATCACCTTTTTTTGCTGCATCGCCTAAAATTTTACCACTAATTTTTTCTAGATTATAATCAATTGATTCAAATGCTTTTGATTTAATTCCATTTTTCATATCTCTCTTCATACGGCTATTTATAGCAGAACCAGATGCATAAAGTTCAAAGCATCCATTTCCACCGCATCCACACTCTGGACCGGAAAAATCTATAGAAACATGACCAAATTCACCAGCAAACCCATTGCGACCATGATAAATTTTACCATCTATTGCTATCCCGCCGCCGCAACCCGTGCTAATAGTCTGATATAAAACAATATTTTCGCCCTTGGCGACACCAACATTAGCTTCTGCAAGAGCACCAAGATTGCCATCATTTTCTACATAAACAGGAACCCCAAACTCTTCTCTTAGGCAATCACCCAGCGGGAAGTTCTTCCATCCCATCATAGGAACATCTATGATCAATCCTGTCCTATAATCAAGAGGCCCCGGTGCAGCTACACCAATCCCGGAAATATCCTGCTTAGTCATTCCTGCCGTTTCCAAAACCTCATACGCGAGCTCTATGGTATTTTGAAAAACTATATCTTCTCCCTCATAAGTTCTGGATTTTTTTACCTTAAAATCTGTTATTGCCTCACCGCAATCATTAAAAACAACTGCTGTGGTCTTCGTTCCACCTATATCAATAATTAAAAATTTTTTCATATTTCTCCATCATAGTTTCTATCTAGTCCGATTTCCCCTTTTGAGCCATATCAAGCATTACTGCCAGAATGATGATTGCACCAATTACAATTTTTTGCCAATAAGCAGAAATTTCCATCAGAGTCATACCATTGTTAATAATTGCAATAATTGCACAACCGAACATCGCTCTTGCTACAGATCCAGAACCTCCAGCTAAAGAAGTTCCACCAAGAACCGTTGCTGCGATTGCAAACATTTCGTAGCCATCACCCGTTGCAGGATGTCCATTGTTAACCTTAGAAGCAGCAATTACACCCGCCAGGCCTGCTGTGATACCGCAAATCACATGGCATTTTAAAGTAACCAGTTTTGTATCAATACCACACATGTGAGCCACTGCTGAGTTAGAACCAACAGCAAATACATGACGACCAAACACAGTTTTCGTCAGGATCGTGTGAAAAATAGCAACAACAATTACAGTGAATATAACGATGCATGGAATAATTCCCATTTTAAAGCTTTCTGTTTTAATCAGACGACCTGCGCCCAATAAAGAAAAACTGTTTGGAAGCCCGTATACAGGACCACCACCTGATATAATGTATGCCAATCCACGAAAGGCCTGCATCAACGCAAGCGTACAAATCATAGGTACCAGACGTCTATATGCGACCAGCCACCCAATAAAAAATCCAATGACTGCACCTCCAACAACACCCACAACAATTTGAATTACAATAATTGCTACTGTAGATTGTACATTAAGTGCTAAAACAATTTGCGCTGCGAGGATACCAGTAATAGCCATAGCGGAACCAACACTGATATCAATACCACCAAGAATAATTACATATGTAAGACCTGTTGCCAAGATTGCATTCAAACACATCTGCCCAAACAGGTTAATAATATTCGCAGGTTTCAAGAATGTCGCGTTACCAATTGAAAAACCGACCACAAGCAAAATCAGTACCATAATAACAATATTGTCAGTAATCAACTGTTTTATATTACCTTTTTTCATCTTATTTTCCTCTCTTTTATAACTATATATTTGTAATGGTTCTCACTGATGTTTATTGGGGGCTGATTACTCAGAAACTGGACTTGCAAGAGAAATCAAATTCAACTCGGTTATGTCCTGACGACTTAATTCACCAGTCTGGCGACCTTCTGACATAACATAGGCTCTGTCAGCCACTTTAATAATCTCAGGCATATCCGATGATACCATAACGATACAGCCACCATTTTCAACGAACTGATTCATCAAAGAATAAAATTCAGCTCTTGCATTCACATCAATACCTTTAGTTGGTTCATCCAGAATCAATAATTTTACGCCAGCTGCCAACCATTTAGAAAGGATAACCTTCTGCTGATTACCACCGGAAAGATTTCCACAAAGTGTCTTTGTATTTGGTGCTTTAATTTTCAATTTTTCCATATACTCATCACTAGTCTCTTTTTCCCATGCTATATTTACAAAACCACTCTTTGCATGGAATGGAAGGTTGGGAAGTGCGATGTTTTCTTCAATACTCTTCTTAAGAAGGAGACCCGTACGGCGACGGTCTTCTGTAGCAAGTCCAACTTTTCTACGAATAGCATCTTCTGGATTCTTAATAGATACTTCTTCGCCATACAAAAATACTTTACCAGATGTGATCTTTGTCGCACCAAAGATTGCCTCTATAACCTCTGTACGCCCAGACCCTACCAGTCCTGAAAACGCAACAATCTCCCCAGCGTTTGCATGAAAATTTATATTTTCAAATACTCCCTGTCGGCAAAGGTTCTCTACACGAAGAACTTCTTCCTTCGCGGTATGCTCTGGTTTGACATAAGCTCCCAGCTCACGACCAACCATACTGCTGACAATTGTCTGTTCGGTTACTTCATCTATTTTATATTCTGCAACTTTGAGACCATCTCGGAAAATAGAACATTTCTCACAAATAATTGGCAGCTCAGCCATGCGGTGCGTTACGTAAATCATAGTTGTATTTGCAGCTTTCATTTTACGAATCTGTTCAAAAAGAGAGTCAATTTCTTTCTCAGAGAGTGACGATGTTGGTTCATCCAATACTACTACTTTTGCATGTTTGGCAATCACCTTTGCGATCTCTACCATCTGCAGCTGAGCGGCTGTCAGAGTAGCACAAAGTGTATGTGCATCAATTTCAAGTCCCATTTCATTTAGTACTTTCTGAGCATGGGACTCCATTTTTTTTCGGTCAAGCGTTCCGCTTGCTTTTGTAGGTTCACAACCAAGATATATGTTCTCAGCTACAGTAAGGTGCGGTGCGATGGCTGTCTCCTGCTCAATAACCGCAATCCCGGCATTCAAAGCATCTTTTGGGGTTTTAAAATTACATACTTTTCCATCAAGAAGTACTTCTCCTCTTGTTGGTTTGTAAATGGATGCAATCATCTTAATCAAAGTGGATTTTCCAGCACCGTTTTCGCCAACCAATGCATGGCATTCACCTGGATAAAAATCAATACTGATGTCCTCCAGTGCTTTTACACCCGGAAACTCTTTGGCAATATTTTTTACCTGTAAGAACGGTTCCATTACTGTTCCTCCATTTCATCTTTATTTGAAAGTGCCCAGCGCAAATGGTCTGGGCACTTTAGACCTATATGATAATTAGTCTTAAGCTTGTACTAATTATTTGAGGTAATCCTTCACATTGTCAGCTGTTACAAGCTTACACTCAATCAGATCTTTTTGATCACCAGCTACAGTACCTGTCTTAAAGTATTCCGCCATCTTGTCAACAATACCAGCGCCGATTCCTTCTGGATCCTGAGCAACTTCTGCTTCCCAAATCTTACCTACTTCCGGATCAGCAATATATTCACATGCTGTCTGGCCTGCATCAAAACCTACTATCTTCGTACTAGCACCTGCAGACTGAATCGCGGAAAGTGCACCATAACCAGTTGGATCACCTACTACGAAAATATAGGAAAGGTCATCCCCATACTGTGTTATCCAATTTTGCATAATATCTGCTGCTTTGGACTGATCATTATCTGCATCCATAGATTCAATCAGAGTAAGATTTTTACCTCCATCAATAGCAGCCTGGATGGTTTCTTCAAAACCAGCCTGACGGTCCTGTGTAGATTGTGCAGATGCGTATGTAATACATCCAACTTTAGATCCTTCTGGCGCATGTTCTGCAACATATTCACCAGCAGTAACACCACCAGCTTTGTTGTTAGATCCTACAAAAGAGATATACTGATCAAGATATTCGTCATCCAGCGTACAATCAAAAGTAAAGATTTTTACACCCTCAGCATTCGCTGCCTGTAATGCAGGAACTGTACCTGCTGGATCATTACAAGAAAGTGCAACTGCATCATAACCTGCTGCAACATAATTATTAATAAGGTCTGTACAAACAGATCCATCAAGCTGCTGATCCGCCAAAGTGGGGGCTGGTATTCCAAGTTTTTTACACTCTGCTGTAATACCTGCTTCTACGCTCTGGTAGAACGCATCATTTTCTGTACCAACGATGAAAGCAAGTTTTAAATCTGAAAGCGCTTTTGTTTCTGCTGCAGAGGCAGCCTCTGTTGTCGCAGCCTCTTCTGTTGAAGTCGCTTCTGTTGCTTGAGCTGTCTCTTTTGTTTGGGTTGTTGAGTCCTCTTGTGTGTTGGCAGCTGTACTTCCACATGCTGTCAAAGTTGCAACCATCATGGTCGTCAGTAATGCTGATAATACTTTTTTCTTCATTTTGTAATCCTCCCATTTTATTATATATGCTAACGTGATTTATCACGCTGCTATCATTAATATCTATCCAGCGGCTTATCTTTTTACCTTTGGATATTCATTGCAAAGTAATCTGTAGGCTGGCTCATCTTCCTCTACAGTAGGATATCTTCCAAGTGGTTCTTTGAAAAAGTTATCTGTATTGTCATCATTAGTCATAGACACTTCACCGATCAGAGCTGGTCCACCTTCTGGTATAATAAACTCATGTGCCAGATATGGATACAGCGTCATGCTTTCACCTCTCTGAAGTGTAACTTTACTGCCTGCTGGCAATGTATATTGTCTGCCGTCCTGACAAATCAGCACATCGGTATCAAGGTATTCGCTCGTCACCGGATCTGTATTATAGAAGGTGAAAATAATGTCATTTCCACCACGGTTTATGATATCCTCCATCTTATTCTTATGATAATGCATAGGGGATACCTGACCTGAGTCACACATCATAATTTTTTCAGCATAATTCTTTTTATACTTTGGATTGTGAATATTTCCGTTTCTGATTGTGATAAGCGCTAACCCAAGCGTATCAAAATGTCCCTCTCCATAATCTGTCACATCCCAGCCAAGGGCATTGTCACGGATCTCATCATATTCATGACCTTTGGATGCCCAATCCTGTGGGGTAAAGTTCAGGTATGGCGGAAGTGCAAACTTGTACTCGTTCAGCAATGTCTCAAACTTTTTGATTACTGCATTAATTTCAGATCTTTTCATTACTGTTTCTCCTCTTGTTCTTTTATCTTCCTGATTTTATGAATAACCTTTTCAATCTCAT
This sequence comes from Bacillota bacterium, assembly GCA_023398375.1. Lineage (GTDB taxonomy): Bacteria > Bacillota > Clostridia > Lachnospirales > Lachnospiraceae > SZUA-378. Next base: position 91,912 of record JAEWSH010000037.1, read on the forward strand.
CTTTGCCTTCAATCACAGAAAATCTCAATGTATTTGTTTCTTTCATAAATGGCTGTAGATAATGTACGCTGTTATTTTCAATATGATGCAGCTTACCATATACGCTGGAATTAGATGGTTCAAGTCCCAGAACATAATCTCCAGATGCCATAGATTTCCACTCCATAAAATAAGGAAGATTTTTCTGATTAAATTCGATGGTCAGTCCAATATTCCATTCGTGGTTTGCCACCAGTACCATAGTATCCAGATTTTCGTCTGACTTCATGTCATGAATAAATACATATTCACATTCATTGTCAATTGGTGTTTCCATCCGGTTCCACCGTTCTACATGGGCTTCAGAAAATGCTTCTCTTCCAGTTACCTTTTTGCTCGGAACATACAGCTGGCAATTTTCATTCAAAAATGGATACCCTATATTGCAGTGATATAACAACATCAATGGTTCGGATCGAAATGCCTGGTTCTCAATCTCGTCAGTGATTGTAATACTGTTTTCTCCCAGAACACTCTCTATTTTTCTACGCAATACCATATTTTCGCCAAAAAGCTCCGCTTCCCTCATTTCTCCTGAAATAATCAGTTTGCAGGCATCGCCTTCACTTACTACATCCGTACTCACATGTTCGGCTGGCGTTGTACGGATTCTTCCGTGCATTGGGTAATCTTTTCTGTCTATGGTACATGGTGCACAGATATTTTCCAGACCGCAGGTAAAGAACAGACCTCCCATGATGCTTCTGAGTGCTTCTTCTCCATTCGTATCATATTGATTTCTTCCTTCCAGCCCTGGTTTTGCCAGAAAAGTCATATTTATTCCCTTATAGGAAAAATCAGTGATATCAAGCGCCTTGTCCGTTGCTGAATGGAAAAAAATATCTCCGCATTTTGCCTCAATCGCATTCATATATTCAGCACGTCCTTCTCTATAAGTGATTGGCCGTACATAAACCATCTGCTGAAGACTTCCGCAATATTTCATTAAATTCATATTCATAGCTGTTGCCTTCCATCCTTTGTTCACTCTAGATTTGCATGATATCTCCAGAGACTTTTCATATCAATCTTACGTTCATCAATAATCATTTTTGCTACCACATCTCCAAAAAGAAGGAGACTCTGTTCAAAAAGAGAGGTCATCGGCTGTATAGAATCAATTTCATCCTCTAAATACTCTTTTGTTCTTACCGGAATACGTACCATGAACTCACACAACTCCTTCATCTCACTGTTTGGATTCGATCCGATATGAACGATTTTCGCTCCAATTCCGCGTGCTTTCTTAGCAATTCCCAAGGGAAACAAAGATCCACCACTTCCTGATCCCACTATCAGCAAATCCTTGTCAGTAATTGCAGGTTCTGTAATTTCTCCAACATAGTGTGCTTTTATGCCAAGGTGCGCAAATCTCTTACACATTGCCTGAAGGGAAAGAAGAACTCTTCCCACTCCTACAAAATATACCTGTTCTGCTTCCAACACAGCTGCAACAAATATCTCTACAGACTCCTGATCTATCGCACCAAGTGCTTTATCCAGTTCCGCTAACACCTTTTTTTCCGTATCCTCATAGTATCCCATGTTAGTATCCTCATTTCCTCATTCCCGATCTATCTGGAATTAATCTGATTTTCCAGATCTTTTAGCTGTTTCATACTTTCTAATTGATTTTCTTTCCTGATACAAGTACTTCCAGCAACAAAAATATTTGCTTCTCCAGACATGCCATAGGTTTTGATATTTTCAGGAGAAATACGCCCGTCCAAAATCACCTTAGTCTCTAGTCCTCTTGCTTTAATCATTTCATGTAACTCATGAATCTTTCTTTCAGAGTAGACTGCCTGTTCTTCCCCTTTCAGCTGGGCGAATCCCGGATTAATCAGCATTAGCAGAACTGCATCGCATTTATCAAGAATATATTCCAAATTACAAAGCGGAGTCGCTGGCTTCAAAGCCACACCAGCTCTGATTCCCTTGCTATGTATATAATTCAGCATGCTATCCACATGTTCACAAGTTTCAATATGAAAAACAATTTGTGAAACTCCCGCTTCAATCAGTTCATCAACAAAGAATTGTGGATCTGTTACCATAACATGTGCTTCCAATTCCAGATCCGTTTTTTTTCCAACCTGCTTTACTGTATCTAATCCCAAAGGCATGCTTGGACTAAAGTGTCCATCCAGAATATCCACATGTATCATCTCTATTCCCGCTTCTGTTACCATCTTGCACTGTTCTTCCAGATTACACATGTCCAATGTAATCATCGATGGTGATATATGACAGAATTTTTTCCATATATTTTCATTCATCTTATAGATTCTCCTGCAAAAATTCCTTTATTTTTTCTTTGGTAGGAAGAGATGCAATTGCACCTTTTTTTCGAACTGCCAGAGATCCGCTTACATTTCCGTATACCACCGCATTTTTCAAAAGTTCTGCACTCAGCTGATTTATGGATGTGATCCCCTGATCCAGTACGTTAGAAAGAAAACCTCCCCAGAAAGCATCTCCAGCGCCCGTTGTGTCAGCAACTCGCTCCGATTTGAATCCAGGGATCACATAAGACTCTCCCTCATAGAACAATTCAGAACCTTTACTGCCCATTGTCAAAACAACAACCGCAATATGATATTCGTTCATCATATTCAAGACATTATCTCGTCCGCCTATCATATCAATCTCCTCATCCGAAAGTTTTAGAAAATCAACATATTGCAAGACAGACATAACCTTTTCGGTACAGCCCTTCTTATCGTCATTCCAAATCAAATTGCGATAGTTTATATCAAATCCAACCAGCTTCCCAAGTTCGTGTGCTTTTGCCATTGCATACTCAGTAGCATCAGCTGCCTTGCCCGCTGACAAAGAACAAGAGCCCGCTTGCACAATTTTGCAATTTTGCAGATCTTCTTCCCTGATTTCTCTCTTATCCAGCATCATATCTGCGCCTGGCTTTCTTGCAAAAGTAAAGCTTCTGTCATTATGTTCATTTAATGAAACAAATGCCATCGTTGTAATTGCTTCATCTGTAAGTTCAGGTACTAATGGTGTTACCCCGTTTTCCTGCAATGTCTTTAGCAGGAATTGTCCAAAATCATCATTTCCCAGTTTGCAGTACATTCCCGCAGACAGTCCATTTCTTACAATTGCTATTGCTACATTTGCAGGTGCTCCGCCTGGATTTCTGATATAGCTTCCAGCTTCCCGCCCTGGAAGGAAATCAATTACCATTTCACCTATTGTAATTACATCCATAGATTTCTCCTGCGTTCTCATTCTATTTAGCTCTTCCTGCACTTCCAATCACTTCCATCTTTTGCTTTACATAATTCTTAACTTCTTCCATACCTGCTACAGAATATTTCTTTGGATCGAATTCTCCTGGATTTTCTGCTATGTAAGATTTCATTCCATATGTATAAGCAATACGAAGATCCGTTGCATAATTCACCTTACAGATACCACACTCTACACATTCCCTGACCTGCTCATCCGGTATCCCACTAGTTCCATGAAGTACCAGCGGAATGTCTATCAATTTATGAATCGCACACAAAACATCCATATTGAGCTTTGGAATTCCTTTATATACACCATGTGAAGTTCCAATTCCTACTGCAAGGGAATCAATCTGTGTACGTTCTACAAATTCTTTTGCTTCCTGTGGATCTGTGTAAGGATTATCATCGCCGTTCACCAAATCATCTTCCTTACCTCCTACTTTTCCAAGTTCTCCTTCTACAGGTACCTTTCCAGAATGGCACGCTTTTGTAACCGATTGGGTTAACGCAATATTTTCCTCAAATGATAATTTAGATCCATCAATCATGATAGATGTATAACCAGTTCTATATGCTTCCATAGCAAGTTCAAATGAATTGCCATGGTCCAGATGCATAACCACCGGTACCGAAACTCTGCTGGCTGCTGTTTTTACATTAGCCAGATAATAATCAAGGCCGGCATATTTTACAGTGGATGGTGTCGTCTGCATAATCACTGGAGATTTGGTTTCTTCTGCCGCAGCCAGAACCGCCATTACCATCTCCATGTTCTCAACATTAAAAGCACCAACTGCATATCCATTTTTATGGGCATCTTCCAGAAATTCTTTTGACGTTACTAATCCCATTTTCTTATCTCCTGTCTTAATACTGTCTTATTTTATTTATTAACGCTGTTAATTGTTAAACGTAGTATATTATTGTTTTATCACATTTGTCAAATATTTTTTACTTTTTCATCATTTTAAACTATTTTGTGTATGTCGTTTTAGTTATTTTGCACAATTCATTTTTTGTATAATTCCATTATAATGAAATTAGCAGAGTTTGTACGTTAACTCTGTTATACAAAAAACAAATAGGAGAATTCTATGATAAAAACCGGTAAGAACTTAACAGACTTATTAGATTCCAATCGTTCTCAGATTATGTACTATCTGGCAAAGCATCCCGGTTGCTCCAGAGCAGAACTCGGTGAATCTACCGGGTTGACTCTTGCATCCATAACCAAAATTATCCACTCACTTATGGAATGCGGAGCAATCTATGAGACAGGCTTTTCTGAAGGAAAAAAAGGAAGGAGATCCGTAGGACTTTCTTTTAACTATGAAAAATATAAAGTTTTGGCCGTCAAATTGTCCTGGAGCAGATTGGAAATACAGCCTTTTGATTTTTTAGGAAATACATATGGCGAACTAATTTCCATTCCTTTTATGAATGTCACTGCAGACAATATTGACTCCATCATTCAGGCTACATCCGACAGTATTGAACTATTCCGCAAGCAATTTCCTGAGATTGCTGCTATCGGCATGGCTGTTCCAGGTCCCTGCTTCAGAGATACCGGAACTATACTGCTCCCGCCTTATCATTTGGATCCCCAAAAACGCTATTACTATCCATTAAAAGAAAAGTTAGCAGAACACACCAGTCTTCCTATTTTCATAGAACACGATGCTGATGCAGGTGCCTTGGGTTATTGGTGGTTTAAATCTTCTGATGAAAAAGATGCTGTTATTATGAATATTCTGGCAGACGATGGTGTTGGTATCGGATTGGTCGATAGTGGCCAGGTTTTTACAGGAACCAGTAACTGTTCTTGTGAATTAGGACATATTTCCATTGATTACAACGGCAGAATTTGCCCTCGCTGTGGCGCCCGCGGCTGTATCAATGCTTATTGCAGTACACAGGCACTGGAGCAAATTGCAAAAGAGCTTTTACCCGAACATGTGGACAGCATCTTACAATCTTATTCCCATTTTTCCTTCCAGACGATTTTTCAAGCCGCCAAACAACAAGACCCATTTGCTTCAAATTTGGTCTATGAATGCGGCAAATATTTTGGACATGGCATTCTTTCACTGCTTCACGTATTTAATCCGGATATTATTATTATTAGTGGTTCTATTAGTCTTGGGGGGGATTTATTGATGAACGGCATTCAAGATACCTTCGCGAAAGGACAATCCAGTTATACTATTGTTCCAAAAGTCAAGCTTCTCCCTGCCGATACAGAATTAACGTTAATGGGTGCTGCTGCTTTCGCCATAGATCGTATGCTAAATGCACCAACGCAATATCTTTCTCTGTCATTAAATAATTAACCAGGGTCATAAGGTCATGTGTTTCATGCTTGCATGATAACGCATGACTTTGGAACCCGCAAAACATGAGAAAGTAACATGCCATCTGAAAAGTTCAGTTAGTATACATAATTACAAAGAAATAACTATAAAAAGAGGTTCTTTATGAAAAACTACGAATTAATAACATTTGATATGGATGGTACTCTTCTTGATTCAGAAAAGAATATTTCCGAAGATAGTATTGAGATGATAAGAAAGGCCGCCAAAGCTGGAAAAACAGTAACACTTTCCACAGGCCGATGCTTTCCCGAGTTGAATCGATATTTGAAACTGTTACCTGAAATTCAATATATTATCTGTATGAGTGGAGCGCTTGTTTATGATGTTATAAATCAAAAAACAATTAATTCCCATACAATATCTGTCCCAATTGTTCAGAAAATATTACAGGAAGTGAAAGATTTTGATCTAATAATACATCTGCTGTCCACAGACTCCATCGTACAGAAAAATAAGATTAGACGCATGGAAGATTATCACATGGGAGTATACCAAACTATGTTTGATGAAGTCACCATAAAGCCTGAAGATATTTTTTTATATTATAAAGATAATTCTATTCCACTTTATAAAATAAATTTCTATATGAGAAATCAACAAGAACGCATGGAACTTAGGAAACGGCTAGCTCCTATGGAACTTACCCTTATAAATGTTGAACATTCAGCACTCGAATGTACTGCGCAAAATGTATCAAAAGCTCTTGGACTATCTAGACTTTGTGATTATCTTCATATTCCTATAGATAGAACGATTGCTGTAGGTGATGCCGATAATGATTTGGAAATTTTAAATTGTGCTGGTCTTGCAATCGCCATGGGAAATGCTACTCAAAGCATCAGAGAAATTGCAGATGTGATTGTAAATGATAACGATCATAATGGATGTTCTTATGCAATTAGAGAGTATTTACTCTAATTGCTTTTTCAAAAACCATGTTCAAAACAAAAAAGCTACAACCTTTTTCTTATATTTCCCAGAAAAACAGATAACACCAGAACGCAAATTCCTAAAATTTGTACAGAATTTAACTCTAATCTTCCTAAAAGAAAACTTGGAATCAGAGATGTTACCGGTAAAAAATTTAAATATAAGGAAGAAGTACTTAGGGAGAGCAAACTGCTGCCCTTTAAATACAGAGCATATGGAATAATCGTAGCAAATACAATTATCAGCATAAGATCTGCCAATGCCACTGCATTCAGGGGTTTCAATATATGAAAAGAAGAGCCAAAGGGTATTGTCAACAACCCTGCACTGATGAATTCAAATCCCAGTGCTGTCATTTCATTTTGTGTATGTAACCTCTTTTTGATGTGAATATACAAAACCCATGAGACATTGGCAAGTATCATCAGAATAATTCCTGTAAGATTCCATTTGAATTTTGCCTGAAAAGAAAATAAGTAAATACCAAATATGGTAATCACTGCTGCTATAATCTGCATCCGGGCCGCTTGCTTTTTTTCCAAGACTGCATCAAAAACGATGGCTATAAATGGCAGAACGCCGCCCATAATTGCTACAAACGGAACAGAAGTAACTTTTAGTGCGTATTCGATTAAAATATAATAACCGAAGGCACCCAGCCCTCCGGTTATTATGTATGTAAAATGAAATTTTACTTTATCCCGGTTAAATGTTCCCACTAATATTGACCCGCTGAAAAAAAATCTTAAAAAAATCAACAATGCGGGTGAAAAAAACACCAGCAGACGGTCTATGAAAAACTGTGTGAGCCCCCATAAAATAACACTTAAAATGACATATCCATGATTTCTGACTTTCTGTAAGTTACAAGCATTTTGTTTCATTTTCTATTCCTGCTATTTTTTCTGATATAATCTGTTTTCATATCGTGTAGATGCCTTATTCTAAAAATTTATCAAAGAGCATAGCGCTCTATGATATCTTTGATATTTTCTACCATTTTCTTGTTTTTCTGTTCAAATTCCTGATAATGATTGTATGTTGTCCTAATTCCGACAAATTCTGCACCCGCATTTTCTGCAAACTGCATATCTGTAACACTATCTCCCACAATCAGAACTTCATCCATTCCGATTTTCACATTATCACAGAATCGAAGTGCCATTTGAGCGGATGGTTTTGGCTGGACACCCAATTCATCACACCCAATATAGTCGAAATATTCAAGAATTCCTGTTTTTTTCAGACTGTTATCCGTTAATTTTCTGGTGTCTGCAGTGGCAACTCCCAAAAAGTAACCCTTTTCTTTTAAATACTTTAACAATTCTGTAACTCCATCCAATACCTTGAACTCTATATTTTGGTTTAACGCTTGCTCCTCTAATAAATCGGTCAATTTATTTTCTTCATAAAATGATCCATTGGAAGTTTCATTTTTTGTTATTATTTGATACCACAAATTCATAATATCAGAAGTGGCAAGATATTGTATCATGCTTTCTTTTTCAAATCTATCTTCTAGAAAACCAGATATTATTTTAATTTCTTCAATTGTTTTTTTTGATATCTGATACTCCTTTTCTAATTTCTGAAAAAAACTTTGGAAAATTGAATGCCATAATTGGTTGAATTCAATCAGGGTTCCATCTTTATCAAATAATATGCCTTTTATCATTGTACTCTCCAAACTTTTCTTTTAATATTTTAAATTCTGAAGCATTACACATTTTTCTATTTCGATAAATTGGATTCACATAGGCAATTACATGACCTGCTTTGTCGTAGATTCCAAAGCGCAGCCACCATGTGTCGGAATTATTTTCCATGGTAAACGCTACCGTATCATGAATCTTATCCTGGACTTTGTTTAACGGGACTTCTTTCACAATCTGATTATTCAAGATAAAACACCCTGCCAGTTCCCTGTCTGTTCTCTCCATAGATTCTATTCCAACTGTATAGGTTATCTTTTCATCCAATAATATCTCATCTCCGGGAATATATTTTCTCTGACAGATGCAAATATCCAGAGTTACATATCTTGCTATGTAGGTATGTCCCGCTATTACAGCCTCTATCAGATTCCTGACAGACAAGCCTTTTGCAAACACATAGGTGGCCGGGTCACCATATATGGAAGGTTCCACAGCTCCCTCATATCGTTCTTCCAGTTTATTATGACTGTCACTTCCACCAATTCCATAAATCTGCAGGCCCTCCTCCCATAAGAAATCAAGAAAAGCAACTGCTTTATCATTCGCTTCTTCTGCCGTAGGAAAAGTAGGATCACAGATTATTTCAATGGTATTTAGTCTTGAAAGGTCAAAATCGTCATAGTTAAAGTGCCACGGCTCCATAAACATATGATTCAGAGAAAGATTTGCTTTACCTGCATAATATTCCACTGCCATATCCCATATTTTCTGGTATATTTCTTTTTTGCTTAAATTTTTATTTAAGATATTACTATTTCGTATTTTTACGAACAATTTACTGATGTCTTTAACCCCATGCACATTCATGTGTCCTATCGGCAATGTCAGTTCAAAGGATGGAACGGACAGGCATGGCATATTACTCTGTGTAAGCTGCATGCTGTTATGTTCGGTAAAGGCCATGAAATCCAGTTTTTGTTGTTTTAAAATTTCATTTGCTTCTAAATGAGAATTATTTCCGTCTGAATATATGGTATGTCCATGAAAATCTCCTTTATAATAGCGATGTGTTTCTTCAAGCATTTCATCAAAATCATGAACCTTCAGATCATCCAGCTTCTGACAGTAGCTTGCATCATAAACTTTTACTACGTCCGTTTCCATGTCTAGAATTATTTCCAGATTCTTTATTTCAACGGGGGCAAAGGAAAGAACCATTACCGTATACGTTCCTTCCTCTAATTCATGATGAAGTGCATTTAATGTACAGTAATTATCCGATAGATACAATTCCTTTAAAAAATGATTCATTCCACTTCCAATAAATCCACACAAAATATTGTTTGGATTATAAATCTGAATGAGTGTATATTCATCCTTATCCATAACAGCAGAAACCAATATACTGCTTATTGGTTTCTGCACATGAAAATGGGTGATTTCCAATTGATTTTTAATTTTAATTTTTTTCTGTATCTTCAATTTCTCACCTTGTATTATTATTTTTTACTTTCTACAGGGACCATCACTGTTATCTCCTGTTGGTCTTGATTATTTGTTTACTTTATCCAATGCCGTCTGCGCTATTTTTGCAGCATAGTCTAAGGCTTCCTGCGCTGAGACATTTTCAATCTGAATCTTGTCTACCGCATCAGTCAGGGCCGATGTTATAGCACCTCCTGTCGGATCTACAAACTCAGGTACTGCATAAAGATCGATCTGTTTTAATGCAACGTCTGCATCTGGATTTGTCTTTAAGTATGTCTGATAGTCTGCAAGTTCAAGTACAGAATTACGCACAGCCGCATAACCTGTTTCCATCGAGAATTTTGCTGTATTTTCTGTATTGGTAGCATATGCAACAAATTCTGCTGCGCCTTTCTTTTGTTCTTCTGTAAGATTGGAAGATTTCGGAATATAATACATTACACTTGAAAAATATGGAGCTGGATCATGATCTTCCCAACCTGGCTGCATGGCAACTGCAAACTCAGTCTTATATCCATCTGCCTTTGCTTTGGTAATTGCATCCAGCGCAATGGTGTAGTCTCCCGGAGAACCTGTGTAGCCTAGCGAAACTCCATAAACCCAGTCATCCATGGTTTTGTACCAGTATTCCCAGCCTTGTCCGCCTGAATGGATTGCCATAGATTTATCTTCGTTAATCCATTTTCTGAACTGATCAAATACCGCAACCCATGTTGCGTCATTAATTAATACCGTTTTGCCATCATCCGAAATAAATTGACCGCCTGCACTGGATACAACATCAATCATATTTCCGTACCCCCACATAGGTTCCCAAATATACTGAACTTTTCCTTTTCCAGTGTCTATTCCAACTACTTTGTTCTTAAGAGATTCCAAAGACTGCCATGAACTTAAATCCGCTTCTGTGTATCCTGCTTCATCAAGAATAGCTTTGTTATAATACAGTACTTGAGAAGTGCCATAAGCGGGTGCAAAAACCATTTTCCCATCTCTGTTAGCCGCATTCATAAAGCCTCCAACAATATCTTCCTTATTATAATTTTCTGGCATATAATCTTCAAAGTTCTCTACCAGACCTTTCTGATAAAAAGTATCCTGTGAACCACCTGCAACTAATGCAGGTACATTTTTTGCAACATATGCTGCCTGAAGTTTCTCATCAATTTCTGTATAGCTTCCAATAATAACAGGTTTTATTACATATTCTGACTGCGATGCATTATAAGATTCAATGATACTTTGAAGAGAATCTCCAAGCGTCCCCCCCAATGCATGCCAGAATTCAATTTCGACAGGTGCATCCACAGTGGCTGCTGCCTCTTCCTGTGAAGCACTCGCTGCATCGCCGGCCGCTGGTTGCGTAACCTTATTTGCAGAGCATCCTGTCAATGCTGATACCAAAAGCGTTGATGTTAAAATTGCACTTACAATTTTTTTCTTCATTTTCTTCCTCCTCGTTTTTACCTTTAAAATTTTACGCCGCTGTCTTGTGAAATGGCTGCTACCAACCACTTCTGTGCTACAATCAGGATTACGATAATTGGAAGCGTGGCAACGGTACTTGCCAGCATAATCTGAGACCAATTCATTCCGTAAGCTCCTTCCTGTATAAAAAATTGTCTTAAGCCCTGAGATATCAAATATTTCTCTTGACTGTTCAGCATAATGCTAGGCCACATATAACTATTGTAAATCTGTATAAAAGTTAATAAGCCCACAGAACACATTGCTGATTTATTCAAAGGCAATATGATGTGATATAATATTGACCAATGATTCGCTCCATCAATTTTTGCAGCTTCCACAAAATCAAAGCTTGTTTTCATAAAAGACTGCCTTAAGTAGAACACTACAAATACATTTGCCAGATAGGAAAATATCAGACCTGACAGACTATCCAGCATATTCATCCGTGCCAGAATCACATAGGCCGGCACATAAGTTACCGCTCCCGGAAGCATATAAGTAATCAGTATCAAATAAAAAAGCACATTCATTGTTTTATTTTTTAGAAAAACCACTGCATAGGCAAATAGTCCACTCACTATTAGAATGAAAAAGGTTCCTATAATACTGACAAAAAAACTATTGCTCAAATATCTGCCTAATTTAATTTCGCCTAGATTCTGTATCAGCATGGAAAAATTAATTTTATCAGGCAGCAATTCATAAGGTGTTTGCCATATTTCATTATTTGTTTTAAAGGATCCAAATACCATCCACAAAAAAGGAAAAGCAAAAAGAAAAGAAATCGCTGTTAAAAATATATATTTGAATCCGTTCCGTATTTTCTTATTCATTCTTACGCTCTTATATTTATTCATAATGCACCCACCTTTTACTAAACCTGTTACTAATAAAAGTTAACAGTGCGATGATTATCACAATGACCATTGCGACTGCATTGGCAGATCCCATTTGAAAATTCTGAAAGGATTTTTTATAAAACAAGTACAATAATGTTGTGGTGCTTCCCCCCGGGCCGCCCTGCGTCATAATCTGAATCTGATCGTATACCTGTATTGCCTGAATCATGTTCGTAATGAACAGAAAAAAAGTGGTTGGTGAAATATAGACCAAGGTAATGTGATATATTTTGTCAAAATAGGACGCTCCGTCAATATCGGCTGCTTCATATAAAGTTCTAGATACTTGAGACAAAGCCCCAATATAGAACAAAAATGTCCATCCTATAGATTTCCAGATTGTAAATATGACCACCGCTGCCATAGCCGTACTGCTACTTTGAAGCCAAGGAAGCGGCTGCATATGCAACCAGCTTAAAATATAATTGGCAAAACCTCTCTCAGGTTCGTAGATCCAGGACCACACCATAGATACAGCAACCGTTGGCGTAATCCATGGACTAAAGATAATCGTCCTAAACAATTTGTTTCCTATGAATTCTTTTTCAAAAAGCAATGCTAATAAAAAACCTATCACAATGGTTGGAATAATGGTACCAAAAGCAAATCCGAACGTATTAAATAATGCTTTCATAAATTCTGTGTCGCTATACATATCCGTATAATTATTGAATCCAACGAAATTGATTTCTGTGGATATATAATCCCAATCTGTAAAGCTAATAGAAAGTGCCATCAACAACGGTATGATCCAAAACAGAAACAATGGTATTAAAAAAGGCAGACAAAAGCCAATTCTTGTTAAGTTATTTCTCTTCATTTATAATCTCCTTCTCTGTTGTCAAACTCATCATATCACACAAGCAAAAATAAAGTATAAAAGCATCGTAAAGAATATGTAAATTCTTTTTTTATTTTGCTTTTATACTTTATTTTTTTGTTTTTATTTTGTTTTTATTGGTCAAACTATAAAATATGTCACGTGTTTTTGTTCTAGCACATTCCTGTACTCTTCTGACATCGGCATATTTGTAATCAGGCTGTCTATTTCTTTTAAGGAAATAACATTATATGTTGACTTTAAGTCAAATTTACTCTGGTCAATAAGCAGTATTTTGTTTCTTGCCTGTTTTTTCAGGGTCTTGATTGTTGTATAAGCCTGATAGTCCACATTCGTTCCGCCTATATTACTGTCAAAGGCATCCACTGAAAAAATAAGATGATCGTAATTTAATTCTGCAATATTCTGATTAAAAAAAGTGCCATAAGTCATCATAATGTTAGCATCTACTTCACCCCCAATGAAAATAAAACGGTGTCCCTGCTCTCTGAACATAATCTCATAACCATCAATAATATAGCGAACTAGAAATCCAATAGAATGTGTCACTACTGTCAGATTTTTTTTCTGATTCAAATAATTCAGCAGATAAATAACGGTAGATCCCGAGTCTACATAGATGCAGTCTCCATCTGAAATTAATTCCAGTGCCTTAAAACAGATTTTTTTCTTTTCTTCCATATGAACGACTTCTCTCTCATGGAAAAAATAATTTTTATTATATTTACTCTGATCTTTTTTTCGAATGCCTCCATGAGTCCTTTCCCAGCCCTGATCCTTAGAAAGAAAATCAAAGTCAGATCTAATAGTTTCCGTTGTCACCTTGAACAGATTTGCCATCTGAAGTACATTTACTTCTCCTTCACTCTGAATAATCCGCATGATTTCTAATCTTCGTTTATCCACCTTTGAATTCATCTTGTCTCCCCTCTTCTCATTCCTCTAACCTTATGCTATTATACTTCAATAAGAAATGGTGATTTTCAGACGTCTTTTTAGTATACCTAAAAATCGGTCTGAAAAGCCTGTTACAGTCTGATTATATATGCTCATAACAGAAAATGAAAGTGTACAAATTTCACATTAAAAACTTGAAAATATGGTAGGAGGGTCATATGCTCGACCCCGATTTTACAGCTATTTGTTCTCTGTCGAGAAACTCCATCATACTCAACAGGCTAAAGCCCATAACAAAATGAATCGGCAAGCCGCTTTCATTTGTCATGAATTAAAAATAAGTCTATTCTCTAATAGACTTATTTTTAATTATACTATTTAGTTGCATACAGCTATAACGAACAATATTTCTTACTTTGTGCTTCTACATAGGCATTGTTAATTATAATAATTAATCTCTAATTCACTATGATCTTCGTACATTTATTAATGATTTCTTCGGGAATATCTTGTCCTATACCAGGGCGATCGGGTATATTAATGTAACCATCGACTGGTTGATCATCATATGTTCCTAAATTCCTAGTAAAATCACTCATATTCCCAACATGATATTCATGGATGCAAAAATTTGGAATAACAGCTTCAATTTGAAGTGCAGCTGCGTTAGAGATTGGTCCCCCGCAAACATGCGGCTGAACTAACACGTCATAAATTTGTGCCATATCACATATCTTCTTTGCTTCAGATATACCTCCACAATTAGCAATATCAGGCTGTATAACATCCAGAGATCTTCTTTCTAGAAATGGACGATACCCATATCTTGAATATATTCGCTCGCCAGCCGCCAATGGGATATTCGTTTTTTTCTTTAATAATGACATTAACTCAGAATTTAACGAACCACAAGGCTCTTCCATATAAAAAATATTTAAGTCCTCAACGAGTTTACTAATTTGTAATGCTGCATTAATATCTGTCTTTGCATGAAGCTCTAATATAATATCCATTGTATTACCGACAGCGTTTCTAATGGCCACTAATCGTTCTTTACATAAGTTCAACTTATCATGGGTTAGCAATCCATCATTTCGGTAATTCTTTTTCCCAAGTTCATCCCTCTGTAGCGGATCAATTTTCAAGGCCGTATAACCATCTGCTCTAGCTTTTTCAGCAGCTTCCCCATATTCTTTAATTCCACCTAATGGATGAGAATTTTTATCCCAATCAAATTGAATCTGACTTGCATAGGCTCTTACTTTATCCCGCATTTTTCCACCTAAAAGCTCATAAACTGGTACACCTAATACCTTACCTTTTATATCCCAAAGTGCAATGTCAATAGCACTAATAGCGGAAAAAATCACAGTTCCTCCACCCAGTCCCCAAAAAGTTTCTTTATGAAGTTGATTCCAGATTTTCTCTATGTGCATTGGATTTTGTCCAATAATTAATTTAGCAAAGTCCTGGATTTGTCCAATCGCTCCTAGTTTGGAATTTCCATAAGCCAAACCGGCTTCTCCAAATCCATAAATCCCCTCATTGGTATTTATCCGTATAAAAATCGGTTCATTTGGCGCACTTTTATCAAAATCTGCACAATATACTTCCACATTTGTTATTTTCATTTTTATGCCTCTTTAATTTACTATTTGTAATAATTCATCACTAACTGACAATTCATCTTTTCCCGTCACTTTTATTTCTTTACTTGTTGTGTTTATTACCAAAACAATAATACTCGTATCATAACCATTTTCTTTAATTAAATTTAAATCAACATCTACTAATCGATCGCCGGGACGAACCATCGAGCCTTCTTTTACATAAGCTTTGAATCCTTTACCGCCTAGTTTTACAGTATCAATTCCAATATGAATCAAAATTTCTCTACCACTCTTGCTTGTTATTCCAATTGCATGACCAGTTGGATAAATCGTTGAAATCTGTCCTTCGACAGGCGCATAGACGGTTCCTTCAATTGGTAAAATAGCAACTCCGCCTCCTAATGCTCCTGTTGAAAACGCCTCATCCTTTACTTCTTCCAAAGGAACTACTGTACCATGAGCAACACTTTTCAAAATCTCATTGGTCTTAATATCTTTTTGAAGGTTCGGTTGTTCCTCATTTTCTACCTTTACAAATATATAGGTCAAAACAAAAGAGAGTATTAAAGCGATCGTCGCAGTAATAACTGCATTAATGATGTTATTGGGATTATCACCAATAAATACTGGCAATGATAAAAATCCGGCTGAAGCAACTGCATATCTTACTAATCCGGTAATGCCTGCATATAATCCTGCAATTCCACCTGAAACCATTACACATGCTAATGTCCGTTTGTATTTTAATGTCACACCATACAATGCCGGTTCCGTAATGCCAGATAATGCAGTAATACCTGCTGAAACAGCAACTTCACGCTTCTCCAGTTTTTTTTCTTTCAAAGCAATTGCTAACGCTGCACCACCCTGGGCCACGTTGCTTCCCAGCATTCCCGGACCCATAAGTGTCTCATAACCAAATTCAGATACAGACAATACTGCAAATGGAGTAATTGATAAATGCATACCCGCCATAACTAAAAGTGGAGAAAAAGTCCCCATTAAAGTCGGCACGGCCCAAGGGATATTTTCATTAAGGCTTTTTATAATGAAGTAGATTCCGTTTCCTAAATATGCTCCTAAAGGACCAATAATAATTAGGGCAACAGGGGCTGTTATTATCAGTATTAGCACTGGTCTTAACATGGTCTTTATAATTCTAGGTGTAAACTTCTCAACAAACCTTTCCACATAACTCATAAACCAAACAGTAAGAATAATTGGAATAACGCTAGCGCCATATTTTACTGAATTAACAGGTAAACCAAATAACGTAATTTTATCAACTTCCGTTATTAATTTTGCAAAATTTGGATGAAGCATTACTCCTGCAATAACCATAGCCATGAAGTTATTTGTTTTAAATCTTTTTGCAGCACTATTAGCTATATAAAATGGCAAAAAATAAAATGGTGCATCCGAAATAAAGAATAAGATTTGATAATTTTGTGTATCTTTACTCATACCTAGAAGCACTAATAATGAAAGAATAACTTTGACCATACCACCTGCAATTATAATTGGAAGAATTGGTGCCATTATTCCTACAATCGTATTCAAAATAGTCTTTAGTCCGTTTGATAGATTAAATTTCGTATCTGATTTTCTCTCTCCAGTACTTTTTCCGATACCATATGATAGTAAATCATTGTAGAACTTATCTACTTCTGCACCAATTATTAATTGAAATTCATCTCCGGCTTGAACGGTATTAATTATCCCTGGAATCTTTTTTAACTCCTCAGAATTAAATTTATTTTTATCATTCAGGTTAAATCTTAGTCGAGTCATGCAGTGATACAAATTATTAATATTCTCAACTCCACCAACTTGTTTAATTATTAAATTAGATATCTCTCTCTGATTCATATTAATCCTCTCCCATACATAAATAATTAGCTTTACCCCATTTTCTGTTTGACACAACAGCTTCTAATGATCATCTTGCCTTGATTATAGAATTATTAACCATGCGCCTGTACATAGTTCTTTCATATCTTAAACAAGATATAAAATTTCAATCTAGGCTAATCCTAATACACCTCCTTTTTTTAATTTCTTCTGATTTACCAGAACCCCCTCAATCAGTACTTCTTTCAATTTTTTAATGACCATTTTTCATTAAATCTACTACTATAGGATCCTTTGACTCCGCTCCCTGTTTCTTTAACTCAGATATTTTTTCTTTAAACTGCGGAAGATATTTTTCATGCGCAACCAATAACTCATCTAATACCTGTTTTGCTTCACTTCCCTTTTGAATTAATGGATTTATTGTAAATGCCTGTAATGCCACTCCGTAATCACCTGATAATGCAGCACTGATTGTACATTCTTCCATTGCCTTCATAATCTGAAGATGTCCTTTTTCAAATGATCCCATCTCACCCCACGCGATGGGCGTAGCTCCTTTTGCAGAAATCATACATGAAATCTCAATAACAGAATCCAAATTCAAGCAAGGTATCGCTCCATTATTTTGCGTACTAACTACCATATGAATTCCTTTATTATTATATATTGCACTAATACATTCACAAGCAGCCTCACTGTAATATGCGCCCCCACGTTTTTGAAGCTCATCCGGCTTAACATTTAAATTGGGATTTTTGTATATTTCAAAGAGGGAAGCTTCCACCTCTTTCATCTGTTCTGCCCGTGTTCCACCTTTTTCGAATTCTTTTATACTATGCTCCAACATCTCTTTTTCCGAATAGTAATAACGATGATATCCACAAGGCAATAAATTCATAGAATGTAATAAATCTAACGAAAACTCAGCCTGATAAATATTAGCCGGTGTCCCGCCGTTTTTTTCATTAATATGATCTATCAACTGCCCGGTCACCTCTCTTCCATCTTCATCAAATACTTTATGCCAATGGAAATGATTAAGCCCTGCAAATTGATAATTTAACTCTGAAACCTGTTTCCCAATAACTTTTGGTTCATTCATCATCGCTATCACCGGAACATTACACAGTCCAATACACTTTTTCCAGCCAAAATGTTTAATTACTGCTTCTGTAATAATACCGCTGGGATTAGTAAAATTAATCAACCAGGCATCTGGGCACAATTCCTTCATATCTTCTACTATTTCTTTCATTACCGGAATTGTTCTAAATGCCTTAAACATTCCTCCTGCACCATTCGTTTCTTGTCCCAACATTCCATGAAGCAATGGTATTCTTTCGTCCTTAATTCTTGCATCCAGTAAACCCACTCTAAACTGTGTTGTCACAAAATCAGCACCTTTTAATGCTTCTTTTCTATTTAAGGTTGTAATAACCTTTACTTTATATGGTGTTGCATCCCACATACGTTGTGCTAATCTTCCAACTATCTCAAGCTTTTCTTTTCCATCTTCAATATCAACTAACCAGATCTCGCTTATTGGCAATTCCTTATATCTCTTAATGAACCCTTCTATCAATTCCGGTGTATAACTGCTTCCACCTCCGATTGTTGCAATTTTTATAGTTTTTTTCATATTTATCTCCTTGTCTATATTCTTAGTTCTAGAACACTAATAATTTAAATTTACTTCATAACTGTTAAAAAGTATTTAAAGAAAATCAATTACCATACTTATGTTATCTTCTATTACCAGTTGAATCAATATAAGTTATCTATTCTGGTCCTTTTTTCCAAAAATTCTAAGGAATCCTTTTTTGTTTTGAAACTTTTTGATATTTATATTATTTTTTCTCTAGCAGCAAGAATTTGTCAGACTTTTTCCTTTAACACTCTACTATCCAGGTAAAGCCTCCTGCTTATAAATATGCATATAAGCAAGAGGCTTTATAATGAAAAAGAGATCTCGTGGATATATTTGCAAAATTGCGGAAACTCAAGGAAATATATCATTGTTGAGATTGAAATAACATGATAAAATAGAAATAAGGTGCAAATCTGCTATAGGAGATGATTACTATGACATTAGATAATTTGATTAAATATAATGATAATTTAACGCCAATAGAAAGCCAACTGGCTCAATATATTTTAACCCACCAAGATGTTGTAGAAAAATTATCAATTACTGCTCTATCAGAAATAACCTTTGTATCAAAATCAGCAATTCATAGGTTTTGTAAAAAAATAGGATTAAATGGCTATAATGAACTCAAGGTCAAGATTGCTCAGAACATTGCTAATCAAAACGCTTCTGTACAACAAATTGATGTTAACTATCCTTTCAACGCAGAAGACAGCCCTAGAATGATTGCTCAAAAGTTATTGCGATTATATGAATCCACTATAACAGATACACACAATTTTATTGATATGATCGAATTAAACAAAGTCTCACAACTGCTAAACAGCGCTCAAATAATCGATATATATACACATGCTCATAATATCAGCATCGCCGAAAATTTTCAGGACAAAATGCGTTCTATTGGAAGAATGGTTAATTGTGCTGATGCATTTTATACTCAACGTTGTATGGCCACAGCGTCCCGTACAGACCATGTGGCGATAATTTTATCTTATTCTGGAAGAGCTACCTTTATACCATCTATAACAAAGACCCTTTACAAAAAGAAAGTACCTATCGTACTAATTGGAAAGGCCGGTAATAATCAGTTATCACATTTATTTCAGCACCGTCTGTATATCAGTGATCAAGAAAATTTAAGAAACAGAATATCACAATTTTCATCTCATATTGCAATGCAATATATGCTTGATATCTTATATGGATGTATCTTCAAATTCAATTATCATGAAAATATAAAATATATCCAAGAAACAATTAACATTATAGATGACAGAAACCTAAACGAATAACAGAATAAGGGTTCATGTCCACATTTTATAGAATTGACATAGTTCCATAATAAGAGCCAGCATGAAGAAATATATTCCATTCACACCGGCTCTACTATCTTATACTCCTATTCTTTATTGATAAGATGATGTTATGATTAACTCATCGCTATTAATTCGATTTCAACAAGAACATCTTTTGGAAGTGATGCGACCTGAACAGCAGATCTTGCTGGTGAATCCTGTTCAAGATATTTTGCATAAATTTCATTGACTATTGTAAAATCCTTTATGTCTTTAAGAAATACCGTAGCTTTAATTACCTTTTGAAAATTTGACCCTGATGCTTCCAAGATAGTTGATAGATTTGCAAACACTTGCTCTGTTTGTGGTTGTATATATTAGCTTCTTAAGTCAAGAGCAACCGCTACAATAATAACTGCACCGTTTGTAGATACTGCACCGTTTGTAGATGCACCACTGATGGTGCATTCTGCTATTGCTTCCAATTCGTAACTTAATCCTGTATTTACACTTGCTCCACCTGCGGATTCGGGAATTCCTCAAAGCCCGGCAGTTTACGAGCGCCTTTTCTAAGCTATGCTTTAATTTTTTCTCCATAGAAATAGGGATCATTGCCTTGGGCGATGCCCTCTGCTGTCAAGTTATTGCTACAAACTTTTTAACTTTTTTTGTGCCGTTTTTCCTTGAAAGTTCGTGGGCGGCTGTTACATTGTTGATACAGCAATAAAAAAGCTGCACTATATTATTACTGAACTTAATCCGTACAGACTTTTATAATGTGCCGTTAAACATTCCTTTATCAAATTCTGGATTAAAATAGTAGAAGTTTTTGTTATCTAATTTATCCTTTGTCTTCTCCAATGCTTCTCCAAATCTTTGGAAATGAACAATTTCTCTGCTCCTTAGAAATTTTAGAGGTTCTTGGATTTCAAGATCAGGAATCATTCGAAGTAGATTGTCATATACAGTTCTAGCTTTTTGCTCTGCAGCTAGGTTCTCTGTCAAATCGGTAATTGCATCACCTTTGGATTGAAATTCAATAGCTGAAAAAGGGAGAGATGATGCTGCCTGAGCCCATAAGGCTGTGGTATGATCAATATAATATGCGTCAAATCCTGCTTGTTTTGCCTGTTCAATAGTCAAATTCTTGGTCAACTGATATACCATGGCACAGATTATCTCCATATGCTAATTCCTCTGTGCCGATATCCGTTAACAATCCACCAACTTCTTTTAAAGGCATTGTATAGCGCTGTGACAAATATCTCATAGAAGCTGATAATTCACCATCTGGACCTCCATATTGACTTATTATCATCTGTGCTGTCTTTGGACATGTTTTAGTTATCTTAACTGGATATTGTAATCTTTTTTCATAAATCCACATTTATACACACGCCTCTTCCCAAGGCATCGGCCCCTCCTGCCAGGAGAAGCTGGTATCATCATCTTTCATTCTGTATGGCAGGTAAAGTCTAGTTAACGGGTAAAATTTTTGTGCAAACTGTTTTCTAAGTTCCGCACATTCTTTTACTTTATTATAAAATAACTGGATTGCTTGTACATCATTTTCATGGGTATCTAGATAAAGAGTCAGATCATCTAGAAAAAAGCTACACTGATTAATCTTGGTCATTAGTTGTTCACGGTCAAACTGCTCTGTTGTCTTACCTGGAATTTCCACTTTTGAGGCAATGGGATCCTTACTTTCTGTCACCGAGTCTGCCGCAAAAAAAGGCTTATTCAAATCATAGTGCCGATATTCAAAGCTTCCTCTTGGCTATACTAACGGCTGCTGTTACATTATTGCTACCACGAATTATTGTAAAAATCACTACTGACTGAATGTCCAGCAGATATCAATCTTACCATCTGCTTTTACATATGCTACTTCTATCCATCAAATTTCCTATATTTGTACCTGAATCAACTTAAAAATATCCTAGAGAATCCCCTTCCAATAAAATATTCTTGTATCCTAAAGAAATTCCCTTTTTAACATCACTAACAATATTTTCTATAGGACGGCTTTTCGACGTTCCAATTGCATACTTAATAGCACAATATGTACACTCACAATTGCATCCTACTAAACATTGTATTCTGAATGTTTTCTCACTAAGTAAAAATACGAAGTAAACAATACCATAAATATCCTTTAATTCTCAGATAGAATGCGAATCATGTATGTGCACAAGAAAACATTCCTAATAATAGTAATATTTTAAGGATCACATTAATTCTTCTCATCTTCATACCATTATAAGCATTTAAAACTACCTATTTTAAAATCTCACCCATCTATTTTCACAAATAACTCTTGACAAATATCCAATAATTTGTGACGAAGTCATAAGGCTGCAACGGCAATCTATCCCGTACACACAGCGCTCTCCACCCAACCTGCGGATTGGGGAATTCCTCAAAACCGGGCAGCTTTCTGGCTCCTTTTCTCAGGTAAGCCTTAATTTTTTCCCCATACAGATAACAATCACCTTGCTAAAAATTAATAGTGTATAGGGGCGTTATATAAAACCAAAATATCTCATTATACCCAAATAAATACCATAAGCAAATTGATACTGATTATTCCGTAACTTTTGTGAATCTGATAGATTACTAAGATAAGCCAATTCAACAAGTATTGCAGGCATTTGAGCATATCTTAAAACATACAAAAAAGGATTTTCACGTATTCCATTATCTCTTGTTCCTACCATTTGAGTTATTCCATCCATAACCTGTTCTGCCAACCACTGTGATTGTGTGAAAAATTGATATATATATACTTCCGTGCCGTTAATTAAAGGGTTAGGATTAGAATTACTATGTATACTTATGAAATAATTTGCTGGCCATTCGTTTGCTAGTCTTACCCTTTCTGCTAAACTGGATACATTATCTATTCCTAATACTGTTGAAGGCTCTGGCCTTGATACTCTTGTTTCAAATCTCGAATCATTATTCAATAGATTTTGTAAATATAAGCCAACCTGATAATTTATTTCTGATTCTGTTAAGCCATTTCCTTCTGCACCACTATTAAAATAACCACTCGGATTGTGACCTTGATCGATAAATATTTTAATTGCCAAAGTGGCACTTCCTTTCATTTAAACTATACTTAATATATTCAATATCCCCAAATTGTGTTATAGCGTTTAATAAAGCAGAACACTACTCAGGACTCCAATATTTCTGTTCATTTTTTATTAGCATTTCTAGTTTTCTTACACCTGCTTCATAGCCTAGATCCGGTTTCCGATTGTGATTTGACTCATTTCCAGATTTCTTCTGAATCTTTTCCTGCTCCCATTTCTGATTCTCTTCTTCACCGATTCGCTCTGCTTCTACCGCTTCCTCATAAATCGCTTTTGCCTTTTCTCCTAACAATTCGTAAAGATATCTGCTATCACCGGAACTACCTGCATAGACACCAAGCTCCATATTTTCGCCACTATGACTTTCTCTGATATCAAAAAATACCTTGTAAAAGTCATAGGTGGTACATCAGAAAACTAAGGTATCTCATGTCATCCTTAATAAAGAC
Source organism: Bacillota bacterium (assembly GCA_023398375.1). Taxonomy (GTDB): domain Bacteria; phylum Bacillota; class Clostridia; order Lachnospirales; family Lachnospiraceae; genus SZUA-378. The sequence goes on from JAEWSH010000037.1 coordinate 115,714, forward strand.
ATAGATTGGATATTTCACTGCAAGTCTCTCTATTTGCTCTTTGCTAAGATGGTCAGTACTGTTACAAACATTTCTTTCGAACCACAATCAAAGCGGTCACTTGCAGTTCCTAATCTTTTGATAGCTCCCTTTTCGTTCTGCTCTAACGTAAGCTGATATCTTGCCTGATTTTTGTTTTTGATTCTCTTTTTCATTGCCGCCTCCTGTTTTTTTGCATAAAAATAGGAACTACAAGTGTTGGCTCGTATCTCCGGATTAATTCATGACAATAGAAAGTTCGCGAAGCATGCTTTCTATTGTTGGTTACCTATTTAATTTTGTTGGTAATGCTGATATTACATAATGTTCGCCTCCTCCGAAAAAAGCACAAGCCGAGGATCTCCCGGTTTGATAGTTTATACTTTCCTATTCTTTTCTAAGACTTTGAAACTTGAGCATCTTCTTCCATAGCTTCTATCAAGAAGCTTACTGGCCTGTATCCATCATTGCTTGATATCATAGCTGATTTCTTATTTTTCATCCAACCCGAATAAAAATCTTCTCCACCATGAGCCACTTCATTACAAATGCAGACATACTCTCCCATGCACTGTCACACATTCCTTCAGGTTTTTCCCACCCATTGGCGACAAAAACTTGACCTTCTTTCATATCACAGGCATGGGCTATTGGATTCTCATATTTTTCAATCAAATCTTGATATAAAGCTGTTTTCATAACTGTTATTTTGCATTTTTTCATGTGAGCTTTTTCTCCTGTGATATATTAGATTTATAATTTGGAATTTATCAGTCTCGCAATTTACTATTATTGTCCTCCATGCACTTTGAAATTGCAAACGCTAGTCCTTGTGGATTATCCCATGCCATCGAATGCCCTGCATTCAGTACAGTTTCAACACGAATACCGTGTTGTTTCAGTTCGTCATAATCCTTATCCGGCAAAGATTTCTCCCCGAAAATAAAGCCTCTTTGGATAGGCAGTCCGTACAAAACGCTTCTCCATGACGGATTTCCACCATGAACTGCACTTTGAGAAAAGCGGTAAGCTGCAACAGGCGCCCAATTTGCTAAAGACGCCGCCCACATGGTATTCCCGCCCTTTTTACATTCTTCAATGAGTTCGTAAAAACCCTTATCCATAAAATGCCTTTTAGGATAACGTGCGATTGCATAACTGCTTGCTCCTTCCACACTCGGATCCAAATTAGATTCACTTAATATCAGGCATTTAACCTTGTCAGCACACATCTTGGCTAATTCGATTGCTACTGGACCGCCCAAGCTGTGTCCAAAAAGAATGAAATGCTTTAAATCAAGATCATTTACAAAATTTTTCATATATTCTGCGTGGGCAGATACACTATATTCAAAATCTGACGGTTTATCACTATATCCTGCTCCAAGCAGGTCAACAAGAATTCTTCGGTGATTGCACAATTCGTTTTGCGTAACAACTTGTGGATATTCAAAGGAACTGGCACATCCTAAGCCGTGTATAAATAGAATTGTAGTATCTTTCCCCGGGAAATCTTGATATCTCATATAGGCGGCTGCTTTCTTTACATAATATTCGTTCATATTGTCTATTCCCCCTATGTTCAAATTCAAAATTGTCTTTCTACTACATGACTAGAATTATATCACAGAACCATCTCATTTTGCTTCATAGATTTCTTTATTCAATCGGAAATTATGCCGAAATCCTTATCCATAATGGATTTGAATTCCTCCGGAAGATTTGTATGCTTTGTCATAATATACTGTTGAATAGTAAGCTTATTCAACTGCTCTTTCATTCCAGATAAGATAATAGACTCTAACTTTTTATTACTTATTTTATCAGCGAAGCAGTTGTTTTCACTATTCATATTCTTCTAAAAATACACCATCCCTAATTAACTGTTCTCTTAAATAATTGATATCTATTTCTTTTACGGACTCTTTTCTGTCTACTGCAATTCCAGCAGCCGTTCCTGCTGCCTGAGCAATTCCCATAAGAACTGGTGTTAATCTAACAGCTGAGCAGGCTCCTTGAGTAGCACTTATACATCTTCCTGCTACCAGAAAGTTAGTTAATTTATCTGTAATTAAGCATCGATAAGGTATCGAATACCAACTTCCTGGCTTTAAAAATTTATGAATTGTATTTCCCCCATCCGGTGAATGAATATCAATAGGATAACCTCCCATTGCAATAGCATCTGGAAACATTACATTGTTAATTAAGTCTTCTTCATTAAGCTTATATACTCCATTTATCTTTCTGCTTTCACGAATACCTATATTCGGACCTGAAATTGCAAGTTTGCATTTTTCAAAACCCGGAATGTATTTCTGTAAAAAATGCAAAACCTCCTGAACCTGCTTACGCCCCTCAATTTCAGCTTTTGTTAGTTCAAATGGATCAATTGCGCTGCACCTTGAAATTCTCGTCATATTTACGATATATTCTCCATCGCTGTTCGTTTCAAAGCAAAGAACCGTATCCCTGTCAATATGGAATTCACCCTTGTCTTTGGCCTTCTGAATGCGACTGAAAGCTCCAGAAATATCATAGTGTCTAAGCTCATTCAGATTACCCGGAGTGTAAGGTGCCATATCATCAAGGTTAGAAAGAACATATTCACATACTTTTTCTCTATCTACTCCATAAACTCGAAAATTCATTGTCATCGGCTGAGCTAGATTATCTTCTTCACGACCATATACACTTGAAATGCCTGCTCTTGTAGCAAGATCTGCATCCGCTGATGCGTCTATAAAAATTTTTGCATATAAATCACAATATCCTGCCTTACTATATAATTTTACTTTTTCAATTCTATCGCACATTAGCGTGCAATCCGTGAAAATCGTATGATACATTAAGGTTACACCTGCTCTTTGAGCCATATCTTCCCAAATAATTTTCATTCCCTCTGAATCAAAAGCCGTTGTTGAAGAGCAGAAACCTACAGCATCAGGAATATGACCTGTAGAAAATCCTCTCTGAATCATTTCTTCTTCCAACTCCTGCGGAATACCCTTTATGACTTGAACGTCTCCCGCATGAAATGTCATTTGTGGTCCTGTTCCACATGCTGTCAGAGCTCCCCCTAAATAACCATTTTTTTCAATAAGAATTGTTCTTGCTCCATTTCTGGCCGCCGCAATTGCAGCCACAGTGCCCGCCGGTCCACCGCCAATTACCGCTACATCAAAATTAAGATCTTTCATAATCTTTAACATATAATTTTCTATCTTAAAGATAAAAATTATAATTCTCCTTTCTCGTTTTGTAACAAAAATGTTGTCTGCTTATTTAGTAATAATATTAAATTTTTTTAAAAATAACTACATCGAAATCGTATTGCAACCATTACTGTATGTCAATAAAATGCATTGTTTTAGATTTTTCTTTCAATAACAGATTTTTCTTTCAATTGTTATAATAAAACTGTCGTTACATACAATTTTAAATACCGCACTCTATTTAAATACTTTTTAAATAGCAAAAAAGATTAGAAAATTTTTGGCGCACCCACCCAATTTTTCGGCTTATAAGTAGAGGGATATCTTTCTTACACCGAACCTTGAAAACTTCAAAAAATTGCATTACCTCCATGATAAAAGCCACTCACAAAGATAATGCAATCTCAGATACATACTATAATGGCAGTGAATCCCTCACGCACAGCGCTCCCCATCCCACCTGCGGATTCGGAAATTCCTCGAAGCCTGGCAACTTCCTCGCTCCTTTTCTCATGTATGCTTTCACTTTTTCCCCATAGAGATAGGGATCATTGCCCTGGACGATGCCCTCTGCTGTCAAGTTATTGCTACAAACTTTTTTGACTCCTGCTGTTACATTATTGCTACATTTTCTAACGGCTGCTGTTACATTATTGCTACCACGAATTATTGTAAAAATCACTTCTGATTGAAATTCCAGCAGATATCAATCGTACCATCTGCATTGATATATACTACTTTTACAAATGTATGAACCATTTGTTTGTTAATTTATCCTTTTAAACTCTTAAAATGCATTAACCAATTTTATTGACATTTCACCCACCTTTTCTGATGGGAATGTTGCTTTGTATACATGGAAAACCTCCATTTCCAAAGCCGCCTGTCTGAAAAAGAATGCACTTATCACACCCTTTGCTATATGCTATTTTGAAAACAAAGCAGCCGCTTTGAATTAATTTAAAAACCGCCGTCTCATTAAAGAGCGCATGTGAAATTATCTGCTACGCGACGGTTTTTTCTTTTGCCGTCGTGCGGCAACTAGAACTATTTATGGTGTGCAGACAGCAAGCTCAAGTATGGGTTTCCATGCGGATAACCGCATCGGCTTCCTTTGCCAATTCCTTGTTATGTGTTACAACAATAACGCATTTATTTTCTTCGTGGGCAATACGTTTCAAAAGATCAATTACATCCCACGCAGTGGCCTCATCGAGATTTCCGGTGGGTTCGTCGGCCAACAATAGCTTGGCCTCACTGGCCAATGCACGAGCTATGGCAACCCGTTGCTGTTGGCCTCCGGATAGCTGTAAGACATTTCGCTTCCATAACTCTTTTCCAATGCCGATGGTGCCAAGCAATGTTCCAGGATTCCCCTTACCACCGAGTTTTACATTTTCTATAGGTGTGAGGTAATCAATTAGGTTGTAGTTTTGAAATACCAACGAACTGTGATACTTGCGATGAGCTGTAAGCCCTTTGGAAGTAATCGGTTTACCATCATAGAGAATTTGTCCCTTGATGGGAACATCCAACCCTGCCAGCAAGGATAAGAGTGTTGTCTTGCCTACGCCGCTCGGCCCGAGGATCGCATACATTTTCCCGCAATCGAAGCCGTAGTTTACATTATCAAGAATCAAAGCCTCTTTATTTGATTTATAGTAATAGGACACATTTTTTGCTTCTAAAATCATAATTTCCTCCTTAACTCAATTCGCTCAATATATCTTTGGGCTTTTTGCGCAAGATGCTTATTCCTGCGATTCCAACAGATGCGCCCACTAATGAAATCATGCTTAACCCGCAGATGACCATCATTTCATTGGTAACTGCAACATTTACGCCAACTACGGTTTGTTCCGATTCTCTATATTCCGTTAACACCTTGCCCGCGTTCATGTCTTTTTGCATTTGCGCTTGTTCTATTTGCTGTGTAACCAAATAGTTAGCTGCGACTTCCGTTATTACCGGCGCACAGGCAAAGGAAATTGCAAAAGACAAAACCGTAATAAATAGAGCTTCTACGAAAAGCTGTCCTAAAATATTGACTTTTTTACATCCAAGTGCAAGTAAAACACCAATTTCATGGTTCCTGCTCTTCACCCAGAAGACAAAGATAAAAAAGAGAATCATTAAGCCTGCAATAAAGGTGATGACAATAAGCAATGTACTGATTTTCGCTAAGTCATTAAAATTGGAGGACATTGTAGACATATTACCGTTGCGGTCAATCAGATCGTATCGCTCCCAGTCTATTCGTATATTTTCGACAGCAGTTTTAACACTATCATATAAATCAACATCCCCGATTTTGAAATAAGCGTGTTCAAATAAAGGGGCATTCTCGTATCCCTCTGCCTTTTCTGGAAAACGCAAATCCGTAAAGACAATATTTTCTGATCGGTAAGTATCCCCACTCATTTTGGGGGAAATCAACTGTTTGGTTTGATATATCCCAATAACCGTCGATTCATATATGGTGGTATTTTCTGGGTCACGGCGGTTGTTAAACTGTAAAACATCGCCCACAGAAATGGAGTTTGTTTTCGCCAACTGCTCGGAAATAACGCATACATTCTGATCATCCGCCTCAACCATGCGCCCACTCTTAATACTTACATTACCAGAAAGCACGTTGAAGTCAAGTGCCATCCTTCTGTTGCCTATGAGCGAAACACAGCCAATATCAGCATATTGATCGACATCCTCATCCTCAATTCTCTCGAAGTTCCCCGGTAAAACTGGAGTAACAACGGTTGTTATATTATAATCGGCTATCCCCGGCAAAGAGGCTATTTCTTCAATATCATCCATTTGCAAGGAATCAAAAGAGTTATCTGTCCACGATGACCATTGAGGGCCCCGAGCGGTGTCAATAATCTCCTGGTGTACTCCTCCGTAGGAGCCTTCGCCGTTCTCATCAAAATGCTCTGATGCCTCCATGATTCGTTTGAAGCGGTTTCGCTCGTTAGCGTCTAAGCGTAAACCAGCGCCTATTGCTTGCCGAGTATTGTCCTGTGTTTGCACACTGGCGTTTCTGCTAGTCATTCCACATAATATAAGTAAGCTGATGGTCACGATAACCAATAGCAAAAGCAAGGTTTTGATTGGCTTGCGAAGTACGCTACGCCAAGCTCTCTGTATACTGTTCATACTATCCCTCCACCCTCGAAAGCGTATCTCTGGGGTTTGCCCAGAGTGCCGGGGAAATTGAAATTCCTACCGTCATAAGTACAATTGCACTTCCTATTAAAATAAGCATCAAGATATGCTGTCCCTCCAATCGAATATTCGCCATACCAATCAAGCTATCTGATGGGAATAAGCTACTTATAAACGTGTGCAAAAAAAGACTACTACAAGTGATTGCACCCATTATCGCCATGCAAAGCAGGAAAAGGCTTTCCGTTATTGCCTGCAAAAAAAGATCGAGTTTTGATACGCCTAAACTGATTAAAACAGCCATTTCATTTTTACGAGTTCTCATCCACATGCAAAGGAGCAATGAAATGATAATTATTGCTGTTGCGACAATCAACGCAAGTATTAGAGCTGTGATACGAATAATCTGCTTTAATGGTGCCTGTATCTGTTTATACAATGCATCGGATGTGGTAACACTGATGCTTTCGTCAATCATCGACTCTATTTGCTGATACAGAGTGGTCAATGCATCGGGGTCGAAAGCATAAACGGAAAGTTTGGAAAAACTGTATGAGCCAAACAGCGAGGCAAATATTTCGTGATCAACAAAAATCTGATTTTCTATGCGATATACAGACATTATCGATTTTTCTTGTTGTCTCTCCATACCTGAAAAGAAAATTCCTACAATCTCCCCTGATGCACTAACTCCCTCTTCTGTTCCAAATGTGAGCCTGTCACCAATACCAAGGCCGTTGGCATCTGCCAGTATAGAGTTGATAATTACCCCGCCCCGTTTTTCTGTGATGGGGGCACCTTCAAGCAAACGGTATTTTTCCTCCGCAAACAATCCGTCAATTTCAGTGTTATCATAAGCATGGAGCGTTACTGTCAGGTTTGAAGTATCCTTTGAATCTACATATGTTATTGGAGAAAAATTAGTAGGATAAGCCGTACCTCTTGCCGTCCGATTGATACGGCTCACAGAGTCTAAGCCAGAAATCAAGGCTACACTTTCAGCGGAAATGTTATTAATTCCTTGCTGATTTTCCAAAACTAGTTTTGAGCCTGTCTTTTCTTTCAGAGAGTCACTCGTTGCCTGTGCAGTCATTAAAATAATTGTAGCGCACAAAATAATGGTACTCATAATGAAAAAACAGGAGAATAGAAGAATACTTTTACTCTTTTTGCGCCTGATATAGCAAAGAGCACGTTTTAAAAAATTCATATAATCACTCCACCATTCTGTAGATATACACTTGCTCTGCGTGAAGAATGCTCTCCCCGTCATATTCGCCAGCGACAAATAATCCTGTTTGTTTCTTAACGTCATTGATGGTTGCATCCTCATAAGTCATCGCCCCAGTGGAAAGGCTTACCTGCACGATTTGGAATGTACAGCTTTCGTCATAGGCAATTATAACTTGTTTAACCTGACTGTCATTTCCGGGTGCAGCCTCGTATGCTAAATCACCCTCATATACTGTTGGTGAAATCGTACAGCCAGCATCTGAAAACTCTATTACATGGCCATTCATTTTGCAGTGTTCAGATAGCTCATCAAAGGTTTCTGGATTATTTACCGTTAGATTGTCTTTGTTTTCTTTACTTTCGTCTGTAGAATCTACACTTATCTGCACCGTTGAATTTGGCGAATTGTTGTTATCAAGCGGCTTATTTGAGCAACCAGTGCATAATATCAGTAGAAGCATTGTGACTAAAGTGAAAATCATTTTGTGTTTCATTAAAACTACCTCCTTTATTATTGTGTTGGTGTCTATTGTATAGTCACATTTTTCTAAAAGTCCTATAAGGTTTGGGGAAAATGTGGCCTGTTCTTAAAGGATTTTTAGATAATTGTGTGGTATGATATAGTTTAGTATTAGTAGTTGGTATTAAAAAAAGAGGGGCTAAACATGAGAGTATTATTAATTGAAGATGATGAAAATCTATCTGCTGTAATTGAGGAGCAGCTGCAAAAAGAGAGCTATATGATAAACCGTTGCGCTGATGGCGAAACGGCATTGTCTTATGCTCTGAATCTCGAATATGGCCATGATATTGTTTTATTGGATAGGATGCTGCCTATTATAGACGGTCTGACGATTTTGAGAGCAATGCGGCAAAAGCAAATATATACACCTGTGCTGATGATGACCGGCCTCGGTGAGCTAGATGACAAAATCGATGGATTGGATTGCGGTGCCGACGATTACCTGGTCAAGCCGTTCCACATGAAAGAATTGCTGGCACGGATTAGAGCTTTGACACGTCGCCCCACGGATATTGTAAATAAAGAAGTGCTAACGGTATTTGATCTTACCTTTGACGTCGGGCATAGGAAGCTTACCTGCAATGGTCGGTCCATCATGCTGACGCAAAAGGAAGCCAACGTGATGACGGTCTTTTTAGAATCACCAGATAAACCTCAGACCCGTAGTGGATTACTCTGGAAGGTGTGGGGTGGATGTGGAGAAGTTGGGGATGCTAATGTAGACAACTATATTCACTTCCTACGCAAGCGCCTACGTGAATTGCGTAGCAAAACTTTGATAAAAACTGTATACGGGGCAGGCTATATGTTGGAGGAATCCCCGTGATAAAAAAGCTCCGTAAAAAACTGATGATCATGTTTGTTACATTCACTATGTTAGCTTTTACTATCATGGAACTTCTGATGGTAGGCAACACCGTAACAAGAGTGCAGGAATCCGAGATGATTTTCGCTGAAAATATGTGTGATAGCATCATTGAGCAAATCAAAGATGGCGTGGTAATAAATGATCCTAATTTGTTAAGTTACGTCGCTAAATTCCACGGGTGTGTTTATATATCTGACGGAATTTCTGAAATATCCAGTATGGAAAGTTTCGTTACATCCTCAGATATTTTGATCAAGCAAATGAAATCCGGGAATACGCCTTTTTCAACAACCGTTGAATCGGACGTTAATATTGGGATGGCGACTCGCACTATATGCTTAATAAGTGGAACACAAAATGAAAAATACTGTGGAGTCAACAACGCTTTTCAAGCATCTGGAATCAAATATAATTTGATTTTAATTATTCCACAATCTACGCCATGGGAAATCATAAAAAGTTATTGTAGTTGGTATCCTCTGGTATGGTTGGGTATGCTCTTGCTCATATCTCTTATAAGCCGTATACTGATCGGCAAAGCAGTAGAGCCGGTGGAGGTAACCATAAGAAGCCAGAAAAGATTTATTGCGGCTGCTTCACATGAATTAAAAGCACCACTATCGGTGATACAAGCCAATACAGAGACTCTATGTATTGATCAAGCTGATACAGCTTCCCAGAAAAAACAAAAGGTTGTGCTGGATGAATGCGGGCGTATGTCCACGCTCATACAATCCATGCTTAGATTATCGTCGAGTGACGCTGGAAGCTGGAAAATGAGCATGAAAGAAACAGATGTAGATTCTCTTTTGATTGAGGCATGGGAAGCATTCCAAGAATCTGCACGAAACAAAAACATCCGTTTAGAGTTGAACATAGAAGAACATTACCCCAAGTTCAGTGGCGATAAGGAACACATTGGCACGGTTCTTGGTATATTGATTGACAATGCAATCTCGTATTCTATGCCCGATTTGTCTGTTGAAATGGGTGCGGAGGTGCAGCAGAAGCAAATTGTGTTGTTTATAACAGATCATGGAGTCGGCATCACGAATAGCGAGAAAGAGAAGGTGTTTGAACGTTTCTATCGTGCTGACCCGTCGAGGAATAGCAAAGAGCATTTTGGATTAGGTTTGTGCATTGCCAAAGAAATTGTTCAGCTACATCAAGGGGCTATCACATTGGAGGATACGCCGGGTGGCGGTTGTACCTTTAAGGTTAAACTGCCCATAAAGCAACTCTAAACACAGTGTTAGCTTCTCGTTTCATCGTGGCGTATAAACGGTAAACGCTAAACGGCAAGCAGGGCAAGTGTATTGACACTTGCACATTTTTGAGATTTTCCCTGACGGGAAAACTCAAAAATTGCTTGTTGGGGAGTGCCTTCCCCAAACCCTGCGACTTCGAGCCAACTTGGCCCGAAATCGGTACATTGCACCTCTTGTTGCGTCATGTCGCTATCGCTCCATTTCCTTGTTTTTTGCCCGTCCGTCAGGCCGAGCAGATGGTCTATATTGCTCTTAACAGTCACAATTTCCTGCATATCCTTTTTGGCTTCCCCGTACTCCCGGTAAGCCTTTTTCTTATCAGAAGCCAACCGCTGAAACTCCGCTTTCAGCGTATCCATTTAGGAGCTTCGCACCGTTTAGAAGCTATCCATTATTGCCCTTGCCGCCCTGTGGGTAGCTATACCCGCTTCATGCTCCGCAAGATATTTCCTGCTGTACTTCGCCGCCTTGTACCCCTCAAACACGGGCCGGGTCTTGGCATAATCCACCACCGCTTAGAACACTCTTAACCATATTAGAACCTCATCGACTCTTCATTTTCTCCCACCATCTCAACCGATCACCTCCAGATAAAAGCCAATCACGAAGGTAATGCATTCCCAAAAACATACTATAGCGGCAGTGAATCCCTCACGCACAGCGCTCCCCATCCCACCTGCGGATTCGGAAATTCCTCGAAGCCCGGCAACTTCCTCGCTCCTTTTCTCATGTATGCTTTCACTTTTTCCCCATAGAGATAGGGATCATTGGCCTGGACGATGCCCTCTGCTGTCAAGTTATTGCTACAAACTTTTTTAACTTTTTTTGTGCCGTTTTTCCTTGAAAGTTCGTGGGCTGCTGTTACATTATTGCTACTTTTTTGACCCCTGCTGTTACATTATTGCTACATTTTCTAACGGCTGCTGTTACATTATTGCTACAACGAATTGTTGTAAAAATCACTTCTGATTGAATGTCCACCAGATATCAATCGTACCATCTAAGCTCTTTGCTACAGGAATCTTATCCGGATAATACGAGAATGTCATCCGGATGTGCCAAGAATAATCACTTTTTCTCTAAAGCAGTATATTATTCCACTACGGATAGATTTTACAAACATTTGATTAAGGTTTATAATATACAAATGTTATCAAATACATTATAAAAGGAAGTCGCAATGATTAAAGAATACTTTATAAGACTACTTCTACTACCAATTGCAGATGCTATGTCACCATTTTCTAATCACTTTGTTTTTTGGGAAATAGTATTTCTATTATTGTTTAGTGCTATTCTATTTAAAAGCCATAAAATAAATACATTGTTACTATTTCTTTCAACCATTGGCGTCTTCATCTTTTCTTTTTTACTTGCTATTCTTGTATGTTATAACAGCAATAATTCTGGTCTCTATAGACTTTTTTGGGGTGACGTACAGGACAGTCTTAGTGATGCAACAATTAGCATAATTAAATTCTTAATAATCATAACCATACTTACAATTTCATCAAAATTTATTCGCCAATTTCATTCATCCTCGTTACGTTCCTTTTTATATTTTATTCTTTTTATTTTGATGTTCTTTCTTCAGTTTGCTTTTGATGATATGGTATTTCATAGAGATTACTGGTTATATGATACCGTTGAAACCTTTTGGAAACCTTTCATTCCAGAATTCACTTACAGATAGTTGCAACGAAAATGGAGAGACTTTTTTCTATCCCTCCATTTTGTTAATTATTTATTCAATTCATACACAATCCATTCTGCATAAGATTGGCAACAACCATCCATAACTATTTTATTAGTATCAGGATTTTTATTGAAGATCTTTGCTTTTTCCGTTCTTAATAAATTATATCTATCTGAACTCATAATACTTACTAATTCTGATTTCACTTCGTTCACATCAACAGTGGTAATTCCAACATCTTGCAATAAATATTTATGGCGATTACGATACATACCCGTTCCATAATATTTCTGTATTGCCTCAGACAAGTAGTAAATATGCGTATTTATTCCATTATTATTTTCTTCTTCATACGCTCCAATAACAGATGCTAATCCAACACCATCTGAATCTCCATAAATATCACAATAATTGAATTGAACTGTATATGGAGAGTCTTTTTTCGGCATTATTTCAGGTTCCATTTCTCCGATTCTATCTCTTGCATGATCAAGTGGTGTAGAATTTGGATAATGTAGGTAAAGATCTGTCATTTCATTAAGTGCTGTTGCCATATCACCTGCCCAGCCATACCATGTCTTTTCCAAAAAGTATTCTGAAATCAATGTTGGCGATGTATAAGCAGATAGGACAGCTGCTAAATGTGGTAATTCAAATAAATTTCCCGCAGGATCTTTAAGTAGCTTATACCTTTTCACAGACTCAATGTCTTCATTGATTACCGCTTCTTCTCTTATATATCCTTCTATTTTGTTCTGAAGATCAGAATTTGCAATTACCATATGTTCAAAGTTTATATCACCTGGAATCATAAATAGGAAGCCCTCTTCTGCATATTTATATGACAGTAGATAATGAATAACTGCTTTACAACAATCCATCGCCAAAGATTTATTTCCGCCTGGTACTCCTTTATAACTATAATAAGCATCTTCAAGTTCTTTGATTATTGGTATTATATCCATGACATTAACAGCCTTTACCCTTGCTGCTGCAACCATCGCCCAATCAATCAAATGTAACTTCCAAATATCATCCATACTATTTTCTAATACAGATACCCCCTTGTCTTTTCCTGATGCCATATTCTTATCAATTGCAAATGTTGTTCCTGCTCCATTAAAGTTTGTTGTTGTAAATTGCTCAAAGGTCCAATTTTTAGGAATCGTAAAACCGAGATTACCACTATATCCAGTAGACATATCACTCACAAAACTGGCAATTGCCAATTCAAAGTTGCAAATAATATCACACGTATTTCTTGAACCATATATTCCCACACCATATTTGTTATTTACCTGTTCTAAGGCATTCTTTACACCAATAAAATAATCTTTAACCTGATTTTTTGCCTGTGCCTCAGTCACATCATAATCTACTGCGAAATAAATAATACTTCCTTGGGGAAATCTAAAAGTTGTTGCCTGCGTAAAAGCCTTAGTTCCATCTTTTACTCCCTTTTCATAAGTAAATGCATCAATAGAACTGTTTGTCTCTTGGAAAATAGGGTATATATGTATATCAGCTGTTAATAGATTATCAATCTCTGTATCTGTCAGATTCTTGTTCAAACCTCCAGAAACTTTTGTTAAATACCTTCCAATATAACGATATCCCGCATTATACAGAGCGATTGCTTCTTCTTTTGTTACTTGATGAACACAATCTAATGCATTAGCAGATCTTTCAGGATCCCCTTTACTCAGCAAAAGTGCTCCCCAAGTTCTTCTGTTAACGCTCCCGAGTGTCGCCATTGTATCCAAATCCAAACACATAAATTTCTGAAATTCACAAATCATATTCGCCATTTTGTTTGAATAGATTCCATCGATAGAAGAAATGTTCACGTCATTACAGATTAGTGCACATTGTAATATTTTATTCAACTCTGTTTTTGTACTTCCCACTGCCACTGATGGCATTTTGCTAAATGTATTAGTTCCAATTGCTCCATCTGCGGTAGTCCCTATGATTTTCTGGAATGCATAAATTAGAGCTTTACTGGTTTTTCTTTCATAAACTCCGCTTGTTGGAATATATCCAAGCTTTGTTAAATACAGATCACTGTACTTATTGTTTAAATACTGCTGTACCTTTCTTATCATTGGATTCGTATCACTTGTAACTAATGTTGGATCCGTTGTTAATAACGACTTTAGTATTTGTCCCCCTATACTCCCATCTGAATTTTTAAATCCCAAATCTTCTTTGAATTTTGCAACAGCTGATGTAGTACTGTTTCCATAAATTCCATCAAAGATGCCAGCATTATACCCTTTACATAATAGCCCTCCTTGCACAATTTTAACTAAATTAACATTGTTCGTTGATGTTCCAATTGTCGGACACGCTTTTAATGTTCCATTTCCAAATGCACCATCAACTGGTGATAAATTCAAAATGATTTGTAATGCCATAATAAGTGCTTTTACAGTACTATTTCCTGTTTTTCCATCTGCTATAATTGGAAAACTTCCAGAATTTTCTCCATTTTCATCATAGTAAAAATAGCTTGGAAACGTTTCTCCCAACCACTCTTGTACTTCTTTTACTCTTAAATCCATATTCGTTCTCCTTTTCTAAAATATTAGTAACAAATAATAAGGAGTCATTGAATATATCAATGTAAACATCAATTAGAACATATCTATGTTTTTTCATAGTTCTCTCTCTAGCATCATTTTTTCTATTCTGTGCAATATTCTCTTTTTTCTTTGATTTATAGCTTGTCTGGAAGTATTGCTGCAACGTGCTAATTCACTCGATGTATAACCCAACACATAGATTGCATAAATTAAATTATATTCCTCTTTATTTAGTATTTTATAGATATCTAACTCTTTAAATGCATTGTCGCAGTCATTTTTCGCTATACTCACTTCATAATAATATTTTTGCTCCTCTGAAAGTTCGCTAATACAAATCTCGTTTTTGTTATGTATTAATTTCTTCAACAAATAAATATAATGATTATGAATGCATTTTGTAATATAAGACACGATGACTGCATCATTAATCTGTTTGAATTGTTCTAACTTTATTTTATTAATCAACTCAATTTCAAATAAAATTAAATCATCATAAGCATCCTCATAATTTAATTTTTTCGCGTATTTCATATTAATCGGCTTGAATTTTTCTATAATAGTTAGTAACGCATCTTCTTCTCCAATCTTAGCCTTTAAAACTAATTCCTGTAACATTTACTAATCCCCCCTTTTTCTGTAAGGAGGATTAGTGTTTAAAAATGTAAACTATTATTAGTCCCTTTTGTACGCTTCAATTTTTTATGCCTGATAAAGCAAAAAATCACAAGATTTTGCTCTTGTGATTTTTGCTTTGTTTTCAGACTAGTTAGTCAGTTTTTGAAAACAATTTTTTCTTTATTTCTTTCAAATTTTCCTTTACATCCAACAGCAAATCATATTTTTGCGACAATGTTGTTAATAAAGCCTGATAATTTTCTTCTCTTTTTTCACTATTTTTAATAGTATACACAAAAAGAAATACAAACATAATTACCCAAATTCCTTGTTTTGTTGCCGTTTCTAATAATGCACTTTCCATTTTATCACTCCTTCCTCTATTTATTTAGAGAAAAGAGTATTATAGACATGAAATGTAAATATAATCTTGCACTTTGTGTATGACTGTGAAAGACATTCACTTTGGCTAAGAATGGTTAAGTCTAAACCAATCTCATTTTGAATGCCGTACTTATTCCTAATTTGAGCTGTAACCTCATTGCGTGATTACACTGACTTTCTGGTAATTTCCATCTTCCAGCACTTGAAATTGTTATTGTTCGATTACACATTTCTTATTTGTATTCACCTTCCCTTTCTCTTTTAACTGCTCTGGAATTTTTACTTCATAAGAAAAAAATGGACTGCTTTTTCCAACTGAATTCTGTGCAAAATAAATTGCAGCTCTACTGATTAAATCTCCAATTTCTTTTTTCATTTTTTTCAACATACAAGCCTTTTTTATCATTACTTTTTAAATAAGTTACTCTATTCTAATGACCGGCTTGCTTTTCCTTTCCTAGATTTTTATTTTTTCCATTTTGGCAATACTGTAATACTTTCTATAAAGATCGGTACAGAAACTAATATTGCTATTTCTCTTATTTGTACAAACAAGAGCATCAATAAAATAATAATAATGATACGCCGCGCTCTTCTATTATTCTTCTCTTTAATTCTTCTGTCTCTAATTGGATTATTTGCAGTCGCACTTGGAGCGTATCTCCATATGATTCCATATGCAACGAACAATAAAAATACGCTCCATTCTATTGACAGCATGTTTGCATCCTTCAAAAATGCAGGAACTAGTCCTACTCCTATCATCATAAGAAAACATCCCCCACTGGTTTTCATATGAATTCCACCTGCATAATATCTTAGAATCGAGAAACAACTTACAGATAGTATCATTTCTAATTCTTTTCCAAATATGATGCCTATGATCAGTAATCCAACAATCTTCCATATGGATTCTAGCATAAGCTCTATTCCATACTGAATTTCTATGATATCTCTATTCTCATTTTCCCTTAAGCAATTATATGCTGCTTTTTGCGCCAGACTGTGACAAATCATTTACTCCTTCTTCCCCCTATGGTATGATTATAAGATATTATAGGTAAAAAAGAGCATTTTTGTCATGAATGTATCTGTTTTCTTCCTAAACGCTATAATATGCAAGGAGATGACCTATGAACTACTACTTTTATGCGACTATATACGCTATATTATCTGCTTTATCAAGTATCATTTATTTTACCGGTCTGCTTATTTATCCTTTGACAAGAAAACAATCCTTTTTTCTTTTTCTTTATGTTTTTGCAATTTCTTTTTCCTTAAAGGTTCCTTTCATTCCTATTACAAATTCTACTGCCGTTATCCTTACTGTAGCAGGTTCTCTTATATTGATCCTTCTTTTTCAAAAACATATAATTATTAATTTTATATGTGTAGCTTTTAATTATTTTTTATGTGTATGCCTCAATTATCTGGTTCTTTCCATTTGCTATTTCTTCGGAATAACTTTTTCTTATATGACAAGTCGTCCTATTATAGACTGTCTATTCCTTTTTATACAATTACTCTTCTTTTATCCTGTTATCTATTATATTGGTCACTTGCTTCGCTCTGTTTATCATAAGAAATTATCTCCTGTTTTATCAGACCCTCTTGCCAAGAAAATTTCTGTCTTAGTTTGTTTGGAATTATCTGCTTGTATCATGATTCTGATATTTAATATCATTTATGGCAGATATGCTGATTATCCTACCTCTGTCATCACTTTTAACAGCTTTTTATTCATGATTCTTTTTATTTTTACAGGAATAATCCTTGGTTTTATAATCAATGTATTTCATAAGGAACAGCAGCTTTCTCTAAAGTTAAAAGAAGCAGAAACTTTTAAAGAGTATACCTCTAAATTAGAAACACTCTATTTAGAAATACGCACTTTTAAGCATGACTATATGAATATCTTGTCTTCTTTTCAGGGATTTTTAAGTGAAAAAAATTACGATGGGTTAGAAGAATATTTTGATAATATAATTTTACCTTCTGGTCAGAAATTAATTAATGAGGATATTTCTTTTGGACGTTTAGGAAATCTCCAAGTTCCGGAAATAAAAGGAGTTGTCTACTCCAAATTATTTACAGCATATCGCAACAAACTGACAATTGTATTGGATATTCCTGATAAAATAAACTTTTTTCCGATGGAATCACTGGATCTGGTACGAATTCTAGGTATCATTTTAGACAATTCCATTGAAGCCAGCTTAGAAAC
Organism: Bacillota bacterium; assembly: GCA_023398375.1. Classification (GTDB taxonomy): domain Bacteria; phylum Bacillota; class Clostridia; order Lachnospirales; family Lachnospiraceae; genus SZUA-378. The sequence continues at coordinate 133,508 of JAEWSH010000037.1, forward strand.
TGATGAGAAATATTTATATATTGGTTTTTTAAATTCTCCCGAAGAAATGTATATCCGCATACAAAATTCTTCAAAAGATATAAAAAACATCGAGCAACTATATCAGTTGAATGTTTCTACCAAAGATACGAATCGTGGAATCGGATTATTCGAAGTACAGCAAATTATTGAACGTTATCCTAATGTGTTATTATTCACAAAACATTGGTCTGGTATGTTCATGCAGGAATTACAAATTTGTAAAGCTAAATAACCATCGGTCATGAGCCTGTTATGCATGCTCAAATTATACTTGGGAGGAATATTTATGTTACCTGTTTATTTGTGTGAAGACAATATTACTCAGTTGAAACAATATGAAAAAATAATAGCTAATTACATTCTAATGGAAGACTTAGATATGCAAATTGTATGTGCATCTTCTACTCCCGAAAAATTACTACAGAAACTTTCCGAAAGTTCAAAACCTTGCCTATATTTTTTAGACATAGACTTATCATCATCGCTGGATGGCTTTGATCTTGCTGAAAAAATACGTTGTCAGGATCCTCGCGGTTTCCTTGTCTTTATTACTACACATAGTGAACTTTCCTACCTTACATTTGAACGTCGTGTCGAAGCTATGGACTATATTTTAAAGGATAATCCTGATCTACTTCCGACACGAATAACTGCCTGCATTGAGAATGCCTTTAATCTATATGCTTCTCCTGCAAATCTTTTTCACAAAACTCTTACTATAAAATTAGGTTCTCGTCTTGTTTCAGTTTCCTTGGAAGAAATATACTGTATTAAAACAAGCGGAAACCCACATAAGCTTCAACTCTATACCAGTTCTTCCATGCAAGAATTTCACGGCACTATACAAGAGGTTCTACCACAGCTTGATACCTCTTTTTTTATATGCCATAAATCCTGTATTGTTCATTTCAAATATATAGTAGCAATTGACAAAAGCACCCTCACGATTATTTTGCAAAATGAACAGACATGCCCTATTTCAACCCGATCCTATTCTAAGTTTGTAAAAGAATGGAGGGATTGGCAGTCTGTTCAACGCTTGAGTTAGTCTTCTTTTCATTCTTTAATTTGATATTCTCTGAATGCTGGTTCATGAATATCTTGACAGCAACCTTCTATAAATTAGAAGGAGCAGTTTGAAGTTATAAAATTTTTATATATTATTATCTATAAAAAAAATATAGGTCACCCTTTTATTTAAATCATTAAATTGAAAGATTAAGTTTACTTTTCCCGGATATCCTACTCCTTTTAATGTGACATTATAACTGTTTTCTTTACCCTCTATTAGTTCAGTAGCTGTATTATTAAAAATTGTATCTTTAGCCAAAGAATATTCTGCTTCTGGAAGAACCCAAGAAGCTTGTATTTTAACAGTATTTGAAAAGAAACCTTGATATTGTGAATAAAAATAATCTATTTCTTTCGCTTGTTTCGGTATTTTGTGGGGAAAAAAATTTCTGTAAATTTCTTCATAGTGTTCCACATTTTGGTCTACTATTAAGTAATTCGCAGCTACTTGTGTCTGAGATTCTAAAGGTGGCATAATAATAAATATACAAACTGTCATAGTTAAACTTAAAATAACGGCAAAGGTTTGAATAAGAACATTAACAACAAATCCACAGATGTAATTTTTTATTTTCATTTTTCGAATTCTAAATATTTGTAATAGTCCTATAAATACAGGTAATAAAATCAAAATAAAAGAAAAAAAATATTCAATACAAGATGCAGTCTCTGAATGAAATGCTGGATATTTTGCTGAATACACCAATAGTAGAAAGGCAGAACCTAAAATAAAAAAAAGACCGGTAAGGGCTATGCCTAAAATGTTAATAATAAAAAGTGCTCTTTTTAAGAAATTCTGCTGTATACTTTGCTTGCTTTTTTTTAACAAATCCTTTTCTGAAAGGAATTGCTGAACTTTTTCTTCATTTATTGCAGGGAGAACTAAAATATTTTTTGAAATATTCTCTTTATATTCTTCGCAGTCTTCGCAATTACTTAAATGCTCTTCGATTAATTCACGACTTTCTTTACTGCATATGTCTTCAATATATAGTGGAAGTAAATCTCTTATAACTTCACATTTCATTTTTATCACCCTTTCTTTTCATTTACAGAAATAATGTTTTGAAGTTTTTGCTTTGCCCTGTAAAAGTTAACTCTTACCCAATTTCCCGATTTATTGAACTGCGACCCAATCTCCGAATAACTCAATTCTTCAAAAACACGAGATATGAATATTGTTTGATAAGGTTCTTTTAATCCCAAAATATAATGATTAAAAATCTCAATATTTTCTTTTGATATCATTTTTTCGAGTAAGCCATCTTGCCCTGCATAAATAGGAATTTTTTCCATTGTTTCAAGTGGGATATTGAGTTTACTTTTTTTGCAATAGTCACAGAATAAATTTTTGCCTATTTGACAGAGCCATACATTTAACTGACATTCTCCACGAAATTGTTCAATTGACATGTAAGCTTTCACAAATGTTTCTTGCGTAATATCTTCTGATATATAGTAATCGCCAGATAGCTTCAGTAAAAAGCAAAATACTTGATGGACATATTTTTGATATATAGTTTCAAATTCTTTATTTTCCATAAGATTCTCCTTTATACTACTATGACTTTTCAAATATAAATTTGTTACACTTTTACAATTATAATTTTAATATTTATTCTTATTCAATTTATTGATAATAATTTTTTATTCAAATTATAAGGAAATAATAAAAAGTAACCTGTAAATACAGATTTATATTTACTTCTATTTATATATTTAAGTCCGTAGGCAGGATCGGCAATTAAAAGATGATGTACATTTGTTTTATATATAACAACAAAATGAGTAACATTATCTGTTATCGTAATTTGTGCAATACAAGGCAGCATTCTACTTTTTAATTCGTTAATATTTTCTATGTATATAGCTTCAATGCTACAATGTAACTTAATTGCGGTATTATTCAATTGAAGAAGTGTAGTACCAACTCTACTATTATAATCCATTATTTTCTTTAAATAATCAAGAGAATATGATTGATTATAATATAGAAGCATAGTCGCTAAGGAAGCTACACCGCAATCCATTTTATCTTCTTGTTTTATTATTGGATAAGGTTTCATGTTTTTCTCCATTCAATGTGGATTGTGTATTAAATAAAGCGTACCTTATGGTACGCTTTACAAGTAGTCAATAATAGTTAATAGATACATTTTAGTATTTTAGACTTGATCTCCGCAAAAAGCCCAAATTGCATTATAGGCAACCTGTCTTGCTAAGGTATCTCCGCCATCCATAATATCAATTACTGATGCATGTGAAATTAAATAAGCTTTAATATTATCGCCAACAAGTGGAATGCTGGCTAAGGTTGGTGCTGCATAGTAAGCTACTGCATGGGCAAAAATTTCCTTGGCTATTTGTTCTTCTGTCATTCCGCCTACGATTCCTCTAAAGATTAGGCTATGTGCTTCCGCAGTACATTGCACTTTACTACGATACTTAGAGTTCATTGGTAAATGTGCGTTACCACCTTTAATTGTATTCATTTCTGTTTTGGATAATTTTCTCATTGTAAATCTCCTCTCATATTGATTACTGACTACATTTAGTAAAAAGGAAATTTATAATAAAATGTAAACCATTATATCAAAAAATTTATATTTATAATTAATCTTTCACCATTTATGCAAATTTTACAAATAGTAAAAGATTAAAAATATTTTGGCGCACCACCCCATTTTGGGGGCTTATTAGTAGAGGGATATATTTCTTACTACGAGCCTTGAGAACTTCATAAAAATTGCATTACCTTCATGATAAACGCCAATCACAAAAGTAATGCAATCCAAAAAACATACTACAACGGCAGCGAATCCTTCACGCACAACGCTCCCCATCCCACCTGCGGATTGGGGAATTCCTCGAATCCCGGCAGCTTTCTGGCTCCTTTTCTCATGTATGCTTTGACTTTTTCTCCGTAGAGATAGGGATCATTGCCCTGGACGATGCCCTCTGCTGTCAAGTTATTGCTACAAACTTTTTTAACTTTTTTAGTGCCGTTTTTCCTTGAAAGTTCGTGGGCTGCTGTTACATTATTGCTACTTTTTTGACTCCTACTGTTACATTATTGCTACATTTTCTAACGGCTGCTGTTACATTATTGCTACAACAAATCATTGTAAAAATCACTTCTGATTGAATGTACAGCAGATATCAATCGTGCCAGCTATCTGATTTGACAACCTTACATGCTGATTCATGATCTGATCTCTGCTGTGTTAAATTCATAGTGAAACCTCCGTTTGGTTTTGGTGTTTTTCATCCGGCAAGATGATACCTTAATCTTATTTCGAGGTTTCTTTTTATTCAATCGGCGTTATTTCTGAATTACAGGAATGCTCCTTTATGTAACAATTACATTACAATTTCTGGTGCGCTTCTAGCGGATGTTGTTGTAAGTATTCTGTCACTATATCTTTAAACAAATATTTTTTCATTTTTAACGCGTCTATATTATATCTTGTTTCCATATAGAATCCTGAGCCTGGCTTCTTTGATCCATCTTTACATGTTGTATTATGATGCTTGCATATAGGTAATAATTCAAATATTGATCCTTTTAAAAGCTGCTGTGCCTCTTCTGCTCCAACGATAACATGCCCACCGACAATATCCTTGCTATTCTTGTTACATGTAAAATCGCATTTCTTATCGTCTACATAAACTTTCCCATCCGTACAACATCTGGACAGTTTTTCAATGTCTTTCTTACCTTCTGCCTTATACACAGCTTCCATAAGTCCAATCCAGCTAGCCGCCCCCTTAGGCTTAGGATCATACGTACTTCCAATTATATTAGCAAATTTAGTTCCCTTTTTCACAGTTTCAAGCTCATCATAAGTGGATTGGAACGGCAAAATAATACAGTCATCATTATACTTTTGATGGGCATCCCATAAATCATAAAGTACCCAGTTACCATCATTTTCACTTTTTTGATAAATTATCCTGTACTTTCTATTTAATTCATCTGAAAATTCAAGTTTTTTTCCTTCCTCTGTCATTGGAAAATGCTCTAAAAAATATGCCATACTTTTTCTCCTAGTCCTTATCATTTATCATGGAACCGTTTTTTTTGATTTGCATTTCAATTTCTTTACTTATCGGATCAATGTATCCAAAAAGATACAGATAAGCTCCGCCTGCACCTTTGTTCAAATCTACCGGATTTCCCTTTTTATCCGTTATCAATACCCAATCATCCGACACAGGAGTCGTTGTAGTTCTTACTCCTAGTGCCTGGTAACCACCTTCCGTACTACTGTCTTCCAACTTATAATCAATAAAAATATACTTTCCTTTTGCATTTTTATTTAAATCTACCAGAATATGAACGTAGCCATCCTTTACAGGTTCATCCGCCCATACATCTGTACAGTTAATAAGAATATCTGTTACTTTTTGATCCGTAATTCCTCCATGTTTGTATAAGAGATATATAAAATCTCCTTTTGCTCCCTTATTCAGATCTGCATTATCACACTCATAATTCACATCGAATTTTGTTACCATTTCCTCTATAGACTTCTGAGAATCAACATGACTATCCGAACGAGTTACAACTTTCAGTTCTTTGATAAATGGTAATGCTTTACGCTTTGCTTCCAGATATGCATTATAATATCTTAGATACCCCTTCACAAGTTCATTCTGCGCCGCGGCTGTCGGTGCCAGCTCCCAAATTGGTATACTTTCCTCAATTTCGTAAAGTGCCGGCTTTTCCTCCACTGATGAAAACCATGATACACAATTTGAATTCTCATTTATTTCCTTTGGCAGGAAATTTAGTTCACCGCCAACTCCATATATCTCATATTCACATTCTTTATTGAAATCTTTTGCAGCTTGTGAATAATCTCCGGATGCCCCTGCTGTTATAAAGCGATAAGATGCCTCTACGTCGCTCTCAATTTCAGCACTGGTTTTAGCTGTCGTTTCCTTTGTCCTGAATTCAATAGTAAACTGTCCGCCTATAGAAAAACTGAGTATTAAATGTGTTCCATACATCTCAAAAAAATCTTTTGCCTCCATAGTTTTCATATCTGTCAAAACATCAGGGAAAACATATTTACTTAATTGCTCTTTTGATAGTGTGTTTGCATATTGTTGGATTTTACAACTAGAAACCGTCTTTCCAAATACCGTTCCCTGTGTATAGGCTTGCGAATAGGAAGTCTTGACATTTGCAGAAAACCCAAAGGAGCCCCCCGTTACGCCTGCATTAAGTCCCGCACCAACACTACTTGACAGTTCATACTCGTTTTCGCTTACATAACTTTTGTGTTGAAACCTTCTGTTCCCCGATACTTCTGTTGCCCACCCAAGACTACTTTCATAACCATTTAATTTGTCCAAATCGAGTATTGGAACCCTCTTAATACCTTCTGGATCACCAAATGGATTTTTAATCATATCGTAGCCACATAACAAATACTGCTTAAAACCAAGTTCACTCATAGTATTATTACCTCCTTTTTATCACTACATTTCCTTTTTCCCCCCATCGGTTCCTTATCAACCACAATGGTGTACTCAGATGCATGCATGAAGGTCAGTTCCGCATTGCCATCCTCGCCAATCTCGTCTGCACGCCGGTTACTTTACTTTTCTTACGCCTTTTTCATCGACTTCATAGCCGTCGATATTGGTGCTTCTGGAAAGAGAACCATCGGTGTAAAAGTAATACCATTTACCGTCAATCTCAAGCCACTTACCAGATATCATCAGACCGTCCTTGGTAAAGTAATAGGTCTTGTTATTTCCGTTTGCACCGAGATCCCAAAAGCCGACTAACATTGTCTTACCTAAATAAAAACGCCAGTTATAGCCGTCCTTGACCCATCCGGTTTTCAGCGTACCGTCGGTATTGAAGAAACACTTCACCCCATCAATGGTCTGTGTGCCGGTGAGGGTCTTGCCATCCTTGTAATACAGATACTGTCCGGCGTCATTTAGCGTCCAGCCCTGTGCTGTGTCAGGGTTGATGGTAAGTTTGATGTAACGGTTAAGCATGGAGGAAACCTCCGCGCGGGTAGCATTCCCCTTTGGATTGAACTTATTATCATTGCCGCCCATCATAATGCCCGCCTGCTGCATCGCTTTTACTGTGTCTTTGTAAGCACTGCCGATGCTGGAAGTGTCAGCGTAAGTTTTGGCTTCACGAGTGATTGGCAGCGTATAGCCTGTTGCCTTAGCATAGTTTGCAAAGATCACTGCAATTTCCTCACGGGTAATCGCCCTGTCTGGGGCAAACTGGCTGCCTCCGATGTCCTGAATAATGCCCTTGCTGTACGCCCACTCAATATACGGACGATATGCACTGTCCGCATTGACATCTGTAAAGTTGTTTGTGGTGTATGCTTTCTCATCTACACCCGCTAATCTGCCAAGAGCTGTTACCAGCATGCCCCGCGTCACATCAGAATTCGGTGAAAATGCTGTGTCCGAGGTTCCTGAAAGAAGTCCTCTTCCTACCACATAATCAACAGATTCCTTTGCCCAATGGCTACTGATATCTGTAAACTTCGCTGTCGGTTCGGTATAACCAATACCATACTGCGAGAAGTGGGTAGTTGTGAAAATAACACAGCCTCTATTTGTATCATAGGCAGAGCCTTCAATGCGGGTTACATTGCCCTTTGCGTCTACATAGACCGCATACAGACCGCCGACTGCTTCATTCTTGCCCAACGTATACGGGATAAATACCGTTGCAACTCCACCTCCGAAGTTGGATACTGTTTTGCCGCTGCCATAACCCACGGTGATGTCATATACCGGCCTAGTGCCAATGATCTTTTTTGCCGCATCGGAAAGGTTTGTCTTAGGTGCAATAGCAATGCTGATGTTACCACTGCTCTGCTTCTGGATTTCAGCCAGCGCCTTTTTATCAAAGCTTACCTGTACAAGAGAACCGTTGATTTCAAGGTTGCTGACCCCGGCGCTCACAAGGCTGTCCAAAGAGCTGCGGGTAAGGGTTGCTTTTAAGGAAGCTGTGCCCTTTGGCATAGTAACGTCCAGCTCCACTGAAATTCCATTTGCAGTCTTGCCCTGACTTGTTGCATCGGACTGTGCCTTGGCAATAGCATCGGTTACCGCTTTATCCGGGATAGATGCACTTGCCGTTCCATTCGGCCCTGCTGTTGCCGTGACAGGAGCTGCTACTGTTACCGGCTGGTTTGGCTTCTTTTCCGGTGTTGTGGTAGGAGTTGGCGCTCCGCTTCCGCCGGAGGAAGAACCGCCGCTGGAGGAACCGCCACCATTATCACTGCTGTTTTTGCTGTAATTTGCCGTAACGGTAACCACCTTGCCCGGCATGGTAAAGGTTGTTATACTTGCTGTGCTGTTTGCAAAGGTTACGCCGTCGCTGCTGCTCCAGCCGGTGAAGGTATAGCCACTTCGGCTGTCTGCTGTAATGGTCACGGTCTGACCCTCACTGTAGCTGCCTCCGCCTGTTCCATATGTCACGGTTACGGTATAGGTCGCATTGACCACGGTCAGCTTACCATTTGTATAGGTGACTGCATAGCTGTCGGCATTAGCAAGGGTTCCGCCACTGATGAGAATGTCATATTCGCCAACAATATTGGTGTCCCCAGCTGTTGTAGATATGGTCGGACTGGTAAAGGTGTCGCCGCCCACAAGCCCTTTTGCAGTATAGGTAAGCACTGGTATTGCCTCGCTCTTGATGATGTTCAGCTGATCATTTGCCTTAACGGTCAGCGCCTTTTTGCCAACAGTCAGTGACACAGATGCAGTCACTTCATTGTAGGTGTTGTTTGCCGCCTTGGTGGCAGTAATGGTCACGGTACCAGCCTTGTGGATCGTTGCTGTGGTACCGGAAATGCTGACGATGTTCGGGTCAGAGCTTTCAAAAGTCACGGCTCCGCCACCGCTTCCTCCTGTTGCAGAAAGGGTAAACGCACCGTCACCATAGGTCTTTGTACCGATACTTCCTATGTTAAGTGCTGCTTGATTCTGCTTATTAGTGTCAAAGCTAAGCTCTGTACTGGTGGCGGTGTTATAGTTATCATTGCCGTTGTAAACTGCCTTGACCTTGTAAATCTGCTTAGCAAGCCCTGTCCATGTGTAAGTTGCCTTGCCGCCTTTGATTACAGCGGTCTCGCCTGCAATATCCACATCACTGCCGCTTGTGCTGTTGACAAATTTTATGGTACCGGTAGGAGTTTCACCATTGCCTGCACCTGTTACGGTTGCGGTCAGTGTCGCCTTAAGGCTTCCTGCATCATCGGAAATGTCTGCGCTTACTGTCACAGCAGGCGTTACCTTGCTAACCGTAATGACAACCATCTTGGTTGTGTTTGTGATGGCTTCATAGTTTGCCACTGTACCTGCATTCGGTGTAAAAGTCACTTCATAGCCGCTGTTTGCCACAGTCGGAACCGTGCTGCCTTTTGTCCACGCAAAGGTGCCGTACTCAGTGCTGCCGCCGGTCAAGATGCTTGCAGACAGCTTTTGTCCGTAAGTAATGCTTGCTGCCGTAGGCCATGTAAGCGCTTCCAGCGTTGCCCGGTTGACTGCAAGGTTTACCTTCTGTGTTAAGTCAACACCTGACCAGTCGTAGTTATCAATGTCGTTTGGCGTAAACACCACATCGTAGCCGCTGTTAGCAACAGAAGGAATGATGCTGCCATCTTTCCATGCCCATGTGCCGGTTTTAGAGCCACCGGTCAGCCCAGAGTCGCTAAGGAGCTGCCCGTAGGTAATGCTTGCTGCCGTAGGCAATATGAGCACTTCCGGCGTTGCCCGATTGACTGCAAGGTTTACCTTCTGCGTTAAGTCAAGACCTGACCAGTCGTAGTTATCTATGTCATTTGGCGTAAACATTACATCATAACTGTTGTTGCCTGCAGTTGGAACGATATTTCCATTCTTCCACGCCCATGTGCCCGTTTCGGAGCCACCGGTCAGTTTGGAGTCGCTGAGAGGCTGCCCGTAGGTAATACCCGCAGCAGAAGGCCAAACAATATCGCTATCGCTAACGGTAATTTTTTTGACAGTCAGTTTAAAAGTTTTGGTAGCAGAAATACCTACATTATCTGTGCCCTTTACGGAAAAGGAATACGTTCCGGCTGGCGCAATGCTGCCGTCAACGGTCAGTTCCCCTGTAGCGGCATTTATAGCCACGCCTGCCGGAATTGTTCCCTCTAAGCTATAAGTAATCGCTCCGGAACCGCTGGCGGTGAAGGTACATGCTTTGTTGGATTTTCTCACGACAGTCAAGCTGGTATTGGAATCCGTAAATCTAACAGTTCGGACGGCCGTTGCCGTTTTTGTAGCTGAGTTGCTCCAGCCCTTGCTATTGTACGCTTGCACCGCAAAATCGTACGAAGTTCCGTTTGCAAGATCGCTAAAGGTGTGGGTGAGTCCGCTGCTTACCGCAGTCCAGCTACTGCCACCGTCTTTTGACACCCGATAACTTGTAACGCTTGCTCCCCCCATATCCGAAGGTGCAGTCCAGTTCAGGAGAACATTTCCGTTCTCATCTGGTGTAGCGGTAAAATTTTGAGGTTTTGTGGAAACGGCAGCTATATCAAAGACCCCTGAAACGGCTTCACCATCGCCGGAAAGATTGCGTGCATATACCTGAAACGCTTGCTGTTGACCCCAGCTTATCACATGAAAATTGGGGTCCTTTTCTGTAAAGGTATAGCTAATATCGTTTCCAGCAGATACAAACACCCCCATTGAGCCAATACATACCATGTATTCTGTAATTGTGCTGTCTCCCTGAAAATCAGGAGCCGCCCATGTCAAAGTGATACGCTTCTTATCGTCGTCATCTCTGAAGGTGGTGATGGCAAGGGCTTTCGGCCCACCGGGCTTGCGTCCGGGGATGGCCTCTATCGTTGCTTTAGCGCCTTTTTCATCCCCCGTAACTGCCCGCACTGCTAGTGTATAGTTAAGACCGTTCTCCATCCCTGTGAACGTGTATGTCAAATTGCTGCCGGCACTTATCCATGAACCGCCGTTGTCGTTGGAAACTTCATATCCAATGATTCCATCGGCATTGCTAGTAGGAATTGCCCATTGTAATGTAATTTCCTGATTGCCCACAGTTGTTTTAAGGTTTTGCGGTGCTGATGGCGCTAAACTAATCAAATGCGCAGGAAGTGTGCTGCTCTGTTCTCCACCCACATTTTTGAGGACAGGCAGCTTTTTGGTCTCAAAAACCCATGCAGAATCATTTGAAAACAAAGTACTGAAGTAATTATCAGCTTGGATAGCTGATGTGCTTATTGAGGCTCCATCTTTTCTGCTGCTGCCCTGTGGAGTTATCAGCATACCTTCAAAGGCAACCTCACCCTGAACATTTCCTTGAGAAATAAATCCTGCCACACGCCCGATGTTTTCTGAACCACTTACACTAATATTCAGTGCTGCAAGGTCTTTAACATTGTAGGTTTCGGTAATGCTGCCTGCGGCACCTCCCGCTTTACTAGTTGCATTAATCGCTCCAGTCGCAAAACAATTCGTTACGGTTGAAGATCCATAAGTGGAAATTGTGCCCACCACCCCGCCAATCTGTTGATACCCTTGAACCGAGCCGGTAGAATAACAATTTTTCACACTGCCGCCGGAGACTTCGCCCGCCACGCCTCCTTGAGACATGAAACCTCCTTGAAGGTCCACAGCGGCATAACAATTACTTAGAGTCCCAAATTTCACACTTCCTGCAACTCCGCCTGCGGTGGTAAAATTCGCATCAATACTGCCCGTAACGTAGCATTCAGATATTGTACCTTTAACCAGTCCCGCAATACCTCCTATGTTATTTTTGGAAAATCCGGCTTTAATCTGGACATCTCTAAGACCGAGTTTTTTTACCTCGCCCCATTGATCAATTACACCAAACAGCCCCACATCGCTAATATCCGTATTTGTAACCTTTAAATTGCTGATGGTTTTACCATTGCCGTCGAACTTTGACTTAAACGGAGTGTCATTGGAATTCCCTATAGGAGTCCAATCGGAAATCCCGGAAAGATCGATATCCGTTTCTAAGCGAAAATAAACGGTGTTGCCATATGCGTTTGCGTTAACTTTGCTTGCCATAAACACCAAGTCATTGGCGCTTGTAATTTGATAGGGACTATCTACAGTACCCGCACCCTCAAGTTTAGTTACCTCAGTCCCCGTCAGAAGCATCGCCGAAAACACCGAAAAATGCTCCGCAGACACTTCCAGTGTCCCTTCCTCCTGATCCACAGTGGTGTCCAAGCCCTCCGCTTCGTTCAGGCTGTCGTCCATGTGAAAGACCTTCAGCTCCTGCGCGGGTGCGGCGTCCTCCTTCACCATAGGCAGCTGTGCAAAGGAAACCTTAACTTCGCCCTTACTGGTATCGGGCTGAAGCTCGTTGCCGTCCGCGTCCGTAATGGTGATATCGAAGGAAACCAGCTCCGTTATTGTTCTTGTGGTATCCACGGATTGTAATTCTTTACTGACCGCACTTTGGATTTTCTCTTTGTCCTCTGCACTGGTAACCTTCTCAGCATGAAGGACAGCCCCCTCCGGGAACACGTCCTTTTCCGCCTTGACGGTAATTTCTATGCCGTCTATGGTCTGGCTTCGGCTGAATGCCCACTGGACTTTTTCCTCAATCTGCACCTGAATCTCCGGCAATCTTACACCATTCGCAAGGGTATAACCCTCTGGTAGGACCGGCTCATAAAAAAACACCGCGCCTGCGTTTTCGGAATGAAAGGTATCCGAACCGCTGCGCTTCGCGTTGATTTGCCATGTAATGTCATTTAAAATAATATCTTCTGTCTTTGTTTTTTCTTTTATTACAGTTTTCACTGTGTCTGAAGGAGCTTCTGCATTATTGGAAATACTTTCCACAGCTACTGTAGTAGCTGTCTCTATAATATCTTCTGTGGAAGCCTCCTCTTTTTTTGTATTTTTTTTGTTATCTGTACTTTCTGTTGCCTCTTTAGAGGTATCGGAAATCTCTGTTTCAGAAGTTTCTGCTCTGGATTGCTGCTCTGTCATCTTTTCTTCCGTGGCTACTTCCGTAGTTTCCTTTGTGCTTGTTTCCTCGGTGCTTTCTACGGTATTCGCTTCTGTTTTTTCTTCTGTACTTTCTTCCGTGACATCCTCGTTATCAACTTTATCTTCAACGGTAACATGCAAAGAATCTGGTAGATTGATGTCCGATTCTTTTGCACCCATATCAAACCTCTGTTTTGTAATATCATCGGAAAGTGTTACAAAAGCGATGATTGTCTTTTCTTCCTCCTTTGCCTGCGCTTTGGTAGATAAGATACCACTGTAGTCCATAACCGAATTTACCATTAGAACTGCAAGTATTACTGCTAATATGCGTTTTCCTTTTGCTTTTAACAAATGTTTCATTTCATAAATCATCCTCTCAAATAAATTCCATATCTATATCATCTTTCTCTTTCTTGCTTCCGTTACAGCTGCTGTTTTACTGTTCACACCCAGCTTTTTAAAGTTCTGCTTGTTATGATATTTCACATTTTCTACTTTGAGTCCCAGTTCCCCTGCAATCTCTGCGGTAGAAAGTCCTTCTGCCTGGAGCTTTAGGATTTTAATCGCATTTTCGCTAAAGTATGCCTCCTCGGTTGCCTGTTTTAAATATCCCGGGTAAGCACGTGCTATCTTTTCAGTCTCATCCAGTACCTCCTGATAGAATTTTGCATTCTTACCTTTCCAGACGGTTTCCTTTAGCATTCGGTTTACCGCAGCGCCTTCTCTGGAGATGAGCCGAACAAAGTGATAGCTTTCTGCCTGCGTCAATACCTTCCGTAAGGTTTCCTCCCATTTAGCTTCACCCATCCGGTACTGGATAATAGCAAGCAAAAGATCTGCTTCCATAGCTATATAAGTACGATGCATAAGTTCCGCATAATACTGAATACGCTGCAACAGACTGATTGCTTTTTCATGTTTTCCCATTAATAGGTAGATGCGTACCTTAGTCAGATACCGAAAGCGCTCCATGGTGGAAAATTCAATTTCCTCTTGCGGTGCCGTCTCCATCCATTCCACTGCCTCTGCTGTCTTTCCCTGATAAAGACCAATCCGAATCTGCAGGACAGTAAGATTCGATAACAGTTTTGCTGCCCCTTCTTTTTCTGCCTTCTTCTGAAAATTAAGCAACAACTCCCTTGCATCCTCTGCATGATCATTTATGATATGGAGCCATGCAAGTATCGCTGCCGCCACAAAGCTTTGTTCGATTTTTCCTCCTGCCTGCGCCTGCATCATGCCTTTGTTCGTCAGATTGGCAATTTCATAGCTATCCTCTCCCTTTTCCAGGAAGCTCTCCGCCAGGGCAAGGTTTACCAGCCCTTTTCCATATTTTCCAAGTGTAAATTCTATGATTTTCCCAATACTCTTTGCCAGTTCCTTATCCCGCCTGCTCCATTCACAGAAATCCTTTCCCCCATTCATCTGGGAAGGAAGATTACTAGTAACGGAGAATTCAGGCAGGCTGATATTTCGGTTCATCAACAAGGTCCCTGCATTTTTCATAATATCGATCAATGCACTGCTTCCACGATGTGGCAATGCAATGTCCAGATAGACAAGCTGACCTTTTGCCGCTTTTTTGGCACTTCCACTTAAGGTTCCTTCCAGCTGCTTTAATTCCTCATACCAGCGTTCACTTTCTTCTATATTTAAGAGCATGGACTGGAGCATGCTAATGCCTGCCATGAGCTCCACGCTTTCCCTGATTTTTTCTTCCGGAAGAGAAAGGTAATATTCCCGAAGTTCATAATAATGACCGCTTGCCGGATTCTTTCTTGCATTTGATATTAAAAGTCCTGCAATTCTCTCCGTGTCGTGACATACCTCATACATTTTCAAGGCATTTGGGGTATCTCCCTCCAGTTCATAGTAAAGACCTGCATTATAATAAAACCGTTGCCATCTCTCCTTCTGGTAGGTCCGAAGAAGCCTTCGTCTCATGGAATGCCGCATGGCAAGCTTGATTTCATAGATTCTCTTACCACCGACAGCCTCTTTAAACTGCATAAAATTGCCCAGTTGTTCCGCTATGCCAATCATTCTTTCTACATCACTTCTGCCTGTAATCATTTCTGCCAGATGCTTATTAAATTCCTCTACGATGCACACCTGCATGAGAAATTCCTGAATCTCTACCTCCCACTGGTCATAGACATGACTGTCAAGATAGTTCCAAAAATCATTTCGCATGCGTTCAATATAATTTGTATCAAAGGGTCTGCCTGCGGAAAGCTCCATTGCAAGAAGTCTTATTACAATTCCTATTCCTTTTGTAAGCCCTGTGACTTTTCTGAAATCTTCTTCTGTCAGTGTCAATCCCCATAAAATCAGATATTGCATCATCTCAGTTTCTGAAAGAACAAAATCTTCTTCCTCTATCACCGTAAATACTTTCCTATAATAAATAGATGTCAGCCATGAGGGCATCCTGCTTCTTCCAGATAAGATTAACCAGACGTCCTGCCGTCTTGCCAACGTTTCAATTCTTTTGATCAATGCTTCTCTTAGCTGATCTGTCCTTAACTGATGCAGATCATCAATCACTACAATGATCTGCTTTTCACTAAGCGGGAAATCCAACTCTTCTTCACTTAACTTCTCTGCCGAAAAATAGTAATATTTTCTTTTCCCCATATAGTCACGAATAAAGAATGTTTTTCCACAGCCAGATATTCCATAGAGATATACCGTCTGCGCCATAGCCTGTGCTGCCTTCATCTTCTTATTTGCCATTTTGGGACGTATGTAGAACTCCTCATCTGCCTGCTGACCTGGTTCTAAATATTTTTCTTTTTTCTCTTCCATTTTTAGCTCCATCCGCTACCTTTCGCCACTCAATAATCAAGGTGATAAAAGATATTTATTCAACTTATATATGTGATTTCTTTTTGAGTCAAATAAAATACTTCATATATTTTTTGCTTATTTTTTTCAATTTATGAAAATTCTACCATACGTAAATTCATAAAGCCACTCCGCAAAAGGGTAGTCTGGGGGTATTTTTGATAGTTTTTTGAATAAGTGCTTCAAAAGATGGTATTATTCTAAATCATTACTATAAATCTGTGATAACTCCTTAGAGTACCTTTAACCTAAAATGGACAGTTGCCAAGCAACTGTCCACCCACCAATGGGAAATTTGGATTGCAGCATTACCCTTGGCTCCCAACGGTGGCGCACCAACCCATTTATTCGACTTATAAGTAGAGAAGTATATTTCTTACACCGAGCCTTGGAAATTTCATAAAAATTGCATTACCTCATGATAAGCGCCAATCACAAAGGTAATGCAATCCAAAAAACATACTACAACGGCAGTGAATCCCGCACACACAGCGCTCCCCACCCTACCTGAGGATTGGGGAATTCCTCGAATCCCGTCAGTTTTCTGGCTCCTTTTCTCATATATGCTTTGACTTTTTCTCCGTAGAGATAGGGATCATTGGCCTGGACGATGCCCTCTGCTGTCAAGTTATTGCTACAAACTTTTTTAACTTTTTTTGTGCCGTTTTTCGTTGAAAGTTCGTGGGCTGCTGTTACATTGTTGCTACTTTTTTGACTCCTGCCGTTATATTATTGCTACATTTTCTAACGGCTGCTGTTATATTATTGCTGCAACGAATCATTGTAAAAATCACTTCTGATTGAATGTTCAGCTCAATCGAGCTTTCCCGATATGTTATAGCAGTCACCTCCTCCTTTTATCGCATCAAAAAAACAGCCTATTTCTTTAAGCTGCTTCCTTGTCTATTCATTCCAATATTCTTCTGTATCTTCAGATGTAGTTTTTATACCGAATAAAGACCACATAAAATCCTGTTTTTCATTTAAGATATTTACGATTTTAACAAATTCACCTTCTATTCTGTAGAAAACATAATTCTTTTCTGTATATAGATAACGGTAATCACATTCTACTCCTACAATATCAGAGATAGATGTTCCGCTCTCTTCGAATACTTGAAGATTTCTTATGCATTTTACCATTTTAATCATAATCTTGTTTGCTAAATCCGCACCATATTTATCTGTTATTTCTGCTTTGATTGACTTTAATTTACTTAGTGCTTCTGGAGAATACTCAAGCTTTTTCAAGTTCTAATCCTAATTCTGCTTCTACATTATCAGCTGAAATCCAGCCATGCTCTCTAGCAGAAACTTCTCCTTTTTGCAATTCAGAAAACATCTGATTCACAGCTCTTAAATAATCCAATTCATCCATCTTTACAATGGCATATTCTCCTCTGCCATTCTTAGTTAGATATACAGGACTTCCGGTTGAAACCTCTTTTAATACTTCGGTATAGTTTCTTAAATCTGATATTGGTTTTATATTTGGCATAATATTCAACTCCTCTGCTCTTTGATTACATTATACCCACTTTAGCAAAAATAATCAATGTAAATATACGTGTTAATTAACATGTATATTTATCAGCATTTATTATCTATTAGATTTCTTCAACCGTAACGTGAAATTTGAAATTGCATAGCACTGGTTTACATAAATTTCGTTTATAGAATTTCTCTTGCACATAAGTCGTTTAAATAATATGGAAAAAATACATTAAAAAATTGAACAGTTATTTAAATATAAGTTATTCTATTTTCTCAAACATTGCTGATATGATCACGTTTTTTTATCAAATCCAACCAATGGTTGTTTGCCAATTCAGCTAATTCTTGATATATTTGTACTATAAAAGGGGGATGAAATGGAGAAAGAAAAAATAGGTAAGTTTATAAATGAGTTAAGAAAAGAAAAAGGAATAACCCAAAAAGAATTAGCAATACAACTTCATATATCTGAACAAGCAGTCTCTAAATGGGAACGTGGTATAAGTTTTCCCGATATTACAATGTTTGAATCTTTATCAAAAATACTAAATGTTACGATTTACGATTTATTTAATGGTGAAAGAATTTCTACTGATTCTACAATAACACGGCAAGAAATAGAACAAGTCCTCTCTCATTCTATTTCAATCTCCAGAAAAGAAATATCAAGTAACCTAATGAAATTTAGAAAACGGTTCATATTATTGCTTATAATATGTGCTCTAATTATTTTTTTTATCATTTATCAAAACACAAAAGCTCCAACCTTTAATTTACAAAACGAAATCTATACACAAAATGTTTCTAATATTGAAAAATTCAATGGTTTTGTGTGCGAACAAGATGTTACATATACGGGTAATATTACAGATAACGATATTAAAAATTATGCGAACACAGTAATTGTCAAAAAAGGGACTGTGGCAAAAAAAATACGATTCTATAAGAAGTATAGTAATCATAATTTGGCCGAGAATAAAAATAATATGAAATATGAGTATTTTACCTATATCAATGAAATGATAAGTAAAAATACGAAATGAACAATACCATAAATATCCTTTAATTCTCAGATAGAAAGGCGAATCATGAAAAAAACAAAAAGATTTTTTGTAATAGTACTTTCATTAATTATGATGTTATCTTTCTCTATTAATGTATGTGCACAAGAAAACATTCCTAATAATAGTGATATTTTAATTGAACAAGGTTTTACAAATTATGGAATTCATTATGATGTCTACAAAATGCAAGATGAGGATACAGTAAGTAATTCAGCTGAGCTCCGAATTGTTGACAGCAAACAAATCACAAGAAAGGTCGTATACTCCAGTTTAACAGTCACACCACCAAATAGCATTTCATGGTCAGAAAATATTGGTGGAAGTACATATAGGGGAACTTTATATTTGACATCATTCACAAGATACCCATCTCAAAATTGTACTCATGCATGGTATACCGGAACCGTTGTTGGAAACATATAAAATAACCCATTCGAATTTAAGGATATAATGGTGTTTTCTAGGCATGTAAGAAATTGTTTTTCTTACATGCCATTTTAAATGGGATCACATAAATTCTTGTGATCTTCATTCCCATTTTATAAGGATTTCTAACTCCCCTTTTAAAAGCCCACTCACTTTTTACAAATAACTTTTGACAAATATCCATAATTTGCAGCACAGCCATAAGGCTACAACGGCAGACTATCCCTCACGCACAACGCTCCCCACCCAACCTGCGGATTGGGAAATTCTTCGAAACCGGGCAGCTTTCTGGCTCCTTTTCTCAGGTAAGCTTTTATTTTTTCTCCATAGAGATAGGGATCATTGCCCTGGACGATGCCCCACTCCATCATGAGTGCTGCGCTGCCGGTTGCAAATGGTGCCGCAAAAGAGGTGCCGGTAAAAATATCATACCCCCCGTCTCGGGATGTCGAAACAACATTTACACCTGGTGCTACGATATCAGGCTTTACGTTCGCTGCTCCGATCTGTAAAAATCCTTGTCTTCGTTCCACATAACCGCGACCAGAAAAGTCAGCATAAGAATCATAGATGATATCATAGGCACCAATGGTAATGACCTTTTGTGCTGTAGAAGGAATTGTCAGTGTCACTTCCGGGGTAGGTCTATAGAATCTGGTGTCTTTATTCAATACATTTTCTGAAGGAAGGTAATAGTAATATTCCCCGCTTGTTACATTGACAGGCTCCATTCGGAATGTCCATACGCCGGAATCTATAAAGTTTTCCACTGGAATAAAATCCAGATATATCTCCTGACTGGTTGCATAGGGTGTTGGTTCTCCCACATATACAAGTATTCTGGTGTTCATCATCCGAATCGTATTCTTACCAGGAAACTCCAGCGGAATCTGTCTTCTCGAACCATCCGGTGCCTGTATGGTCAATATAAAATTATCCGTATAGTTCTTCCATAACTGCACATTGGTGGAGCTTTCATATGGTGCTACCGCTAACTCAACGACTTCTTCTACTCTCAGTGGGGTCACAGTAGACTGTAATCTTCCAGCTACATGCCCTGCTGCCGCACCCTCATTTCCACTTCCTACGCAGATTACACTCTTTCCTATCTCGCTCACATTATCCATGTATCGTTCTAATAAAGAAGTCCCATTATGTGCTCCGTATGTATTTCCAAAACTCAGATTCACAGCGACTGGTTTCCCATAATAGATAGCCCTGTTTGCTACAAACACAAGTGCACGCATCAACTCTGTCGTTCTTGGGAATCCTTCCCTTCTTGGTGATCCCAATTTTACAATTAATAAATCACTCTGCGGTGCGACTCCCTGATATCTTCCGTCCTGTTGATTTCCGTTTCCTGCCGCAATTCCTGCCACTGCGGTTCCATGTCCCGAAACATCGATACTTGGAATCATCTGAAATGTCTGTGCTGATGTCTGCTGGGCCAATGCTTCATCAATTCGCTCTTTTGTAAATACGGTTCCCGTAGAAAATCCTTCCGGCGGATAAAATCCTCTTACCGGATCACTGGCAATGCTTTGGTCCCATAGTTCTAAGATTCTGCTGCTTCCATCTCTATTCCGAAAATCCATATTATCATATGCAATTCCGGAATCTATCACTGCTACAATCGTACCTTTCCCTGATAAATTTGGTGACCTTGTGGTGACCGGTAAAATACAAGAGGCCCTTTTTCCCTCTGCTACTGAGAAAAACAGCCTCTTTGGTTTTTCAATATACTCTACTTCTTCTAAATTTGCAAAGCTCTCAATCAGGCTTTCGGGAATTGTTACGATTGCATAACCGTTTGTCAGAATTTCTACCTGAACCAACTCATTTGCTGCTCTGGAAATGTCTCCATGGTATTTTACGATCAATTCCCATGTCTTATCCTCTTTGTCATACCCAACATTTAAATCTAATGATTTATCTCTTTCCTCCATACTGGAATCGAGGCTGAGATTCAATTGATTTTCAATTTTTTGATTATCCATCCAAAACACGCATTCTTACGGTTTTCTCTTATGATATTATACATATGCATCCCTAACCCTATGCGCCACTCTGCCTCTTCTTTCCTATAGTACCATTTTTGCGATATCCATGATTCATTTCATTTTTTTAGAAACTATCAACAATCTTTCCGGCAATATCAGGGTAATTCGTGATAATCGCATCTACTCCTGCCTCACAAAGTTTACGAATGTCATCCGCTTTATTTACAGTCCATACATGAACCGCAAGATTATATTCTCTGCAAAGATCCATATATCCCGGTTCCTGTAAATGGTAATATGCGGGATGAAGTGCTTCCGCACCTAGCCGGCTGGCATATTGCTGTATTCCGATCCAGCCGTCGGCATACAATATTCCTGTTTTGCTTTTTGGGCTTAATTCTTTGATCCTGCACAGCGTCTGATGGTGAAAGGAAGAATACCATACCCGTTCCTCCATTCCCATGTCTTTCGTGATCTCCAAGACACGTTTTTCAATATCCTGATACATCACGATACCTGTTTTTAATTCTACATTAATCATAAGGTCTGTCGGTTTCAGAATATGATATACATCCTGAAGGCATGGTATTTTTCCATTGGAATATGCTTTCAGTTCCTCCAGGGTATGATCCTTAACCAGACCTTTTCCTCTTGTTACTCTGTCTATACTTTCATCATGAATTACTACAAGCTCCCCGCTCTTACAGATCTGTACATCCAGTTCTACTCCGTCAGCACCCTGACAGGCTGCGAGCTGAAAGGCCTCCAGCGTATTTTCAGGCGCATGCCCGGATGCACCTCTGTGCGCCCAGACTTTTATATTTCTCATTTATCTCATCTGCTCTCTTATATTTATTAATTGTTCAATAAATTATAATCTTCAATGGATTTATTGATATCTGCTGCCATTTTTTCTACTGCTTCTTCCGGACTTTGTTTTCCATTTACCATATTCTCTATTTCTGTTTCAACCGTTTGTCTTGCTTCCGGAAATACACTTAGCAGAGCACCGGCATATTCAGGAGCCGAATCATGCAGTTGGTCAATTGCTGTCTGAAATTGTGGGTATTGCGCAATATTATCTTTAAATATCTGTTCCTCATGTGCTTTTGTCGTGACTGGGAAATATCCTGTCTGGGCATTCCAGTATGCCTGTGATTCCGGAGATACCAGGAATTTTACAAATTCCCATGTTGCAGCTTTTTTCGCATCATCAGCACTGTCGATCGCCCAAAGAGAAGCACCTCCAATAGAAACGCCGCCTTTATCAGAATCTGTTATGCTTGGAAAATATGCAGTGCCTACTTCAAATGCACCATTCACATCCTTTAAAATCTGTTTTAGGGAAGCTGTGGACCCCAGTGTCATTGCAGATTTTCCTGCTGAAAAGTCAGCAAGACCTGCGTCTCCGCCACGACCAACATTAGGCGCAACCCCTGCATCCGCTAATTTTTTCCATGCTGTCAATATCTTAAGCGCAGAACCGTTACTGTCAAATTCAACAGCTGTAGCAGCTCCTTCACGTCCATTTCCATTATCCACATAGTGAGCACCCTGCTTACATGTAAATTGTTCAAAAAACCATCCATAAATACCAAGGGATATTGCTTCTCCTGCTCCGCCTTTACTTGTCAGATCCTCTGCTATTTCTGCTATTTGCGGAAGACTTGTAGGAATTTTATCAATACCTGCCTTCTTAAATATGTCTTTATTATAATATAAAATAGGTGTGGAAGAATTGAATGGCATGGAGTACAATTTGTTATCCACAGTATAGTATGCTGCAATATTAGATTCGATCTGAGATACCTCATAACCGTCTGCATCAATCAGCTCCTGCATGGGTACGATCCAGCCGGAATCAATCATAAAACGTGTTCCGATATCATAGATCTGTACAAGATCAGCTCCCATATTTCCAAGCTGTGCACTCTTCAATTTATTAATGGCATCGTCATATTCACCCTGGTACTCTGCTTCAACTGTGATGCCGCTCGTATTTTCCTTATTGAATTTATCCACAAGATAATCAAGAGCCTCGCCATTCACGCCGCCCATGGCATGCCAGAAGGTAATTTTGGTACCATTCAGATCCATTTTTGCAGTCGTTACAGCTGTATCTGCTGAAGCTTCTTTTGTATCATTCATTTCTGCTGCCGCTGTTTCCTGTTTTACTGTTTCTGCTTCTGCATTTGTGCTCTGTGTACGATTGGCAGCCCCACAGCCTGTAAGAGTGCTGATCACTAAAACTGCTGACAATAATAACGAAATACCCTTTTTCTTCATTTTTTTAATCTCCTCATTTTTATTTATAGTAAGCAGCTGACTGCTTATTACCTAACCTTTTACTGCCCCCTGAAACATACCTCGTATTAATTGCTTCTGTCCTGCGATAAAAATAGAAATGGACGGCAGTATTATCATAATGACACCTGCAATCATAAGCGTAATGGATTGCCCGTCTACGGCATTTAACATTCCGATACCAATCTGCACGGTCCTCATTTCTTCTGAACCGGTCACAAGTAACGGCCATAAATACATATTCCATGCATTGATAAAGGTATAGACTGCCATCGCTCCAATTGCCGATTTCGTCAACGGAAGTAATATTGTTATAATAAAGCGTAAACTGTTACAACCATCAATTTTAGCTGATTCATATAAGGAAATGGGAAATGATAAATAAAATTGTCTGAACAGGAATATCCCCATTGCAGAAGTCAGATATGGAATGATCAAGACCTTATAAGAATCTAACCATCCCCATCTGCTTACTGTTAAATAATTAGAAATAATCGTTGCTTCCCCTGGAATCATCATCGTTGCCATTACCAGCATAAACAACACATTTTTCCCTTTAAAATTAAGAAATGAAAAGCTGAATGCCGCCAGTGAACACGATATGATCTGCCCAAATGTAATAAGTCCTGCAACCATAAAGGAATTGAATACAAATTTGATGATGGGCACTCTTGTAATTGCATCCCGGAAATTTTGTAATGTCGGTCTTGTTGGAAGCAGATTGAATTTCATCGTAAATAATTCACTTGAAGGCATAAATGCAATACTAGCTGCATATAGAAGCGGGAGCAACACAAACATGCCTACTGCAGCATTTGCCAGTAATCTTGTTCCCATCTCTACTCTCTTTTTTCTTATCTGTCTTTCTTCCATGATTTCCTTCAGACTTGCGACTTCTTCCACGGTCATTTTTTTCTTCACAACACGTTGTTTTTGAATTCCTATTGTATCCATTAATATTTGACTCTCCTTTTTTCTATCCGGAACATGATTAATGTCAAGATCATAATAATCAGAAACAGAATTACCGACTGTGCTGCTGCGCTTCCGAACCTGTAATTAAAAAATGCATCTCTGTAAATAGAAAAAACAATTAAATTCGTAGATTCTCCCGGTCCTCCCTGTGTCAAAATCTTGACCTGCCCAAAAGATTGAAATGCCTGTATAATATTTACCACCAACGTATAAAACATAATGGGCGCCAGACCAGGTATTGTTAATCTGAAAAATTTTTGAACATGATTGGCGCCATCGACCGATGCACGTTCATAAATTGTTTCATCAATATTGCTTAGCCCTGCTGAAAAATACAAAAAATTAATACCACTATTCAGCCACGCTGTTAAAACTGCAACACAGACAAGTGCATATCTGGGATCACTGATCCAATTAATATCTGCTCCCAGAATTTTATTTATGATTCCAACAGAAGGATGAAGCATAATTCTGAATATCAATGCTGCCGAACTGGAAGCAATCGCCATTGGTAAGGCAAAAGCCGTACTGAAAATACGAATTCCCGGAAAGGCTTTATTACAAAGCATGGCTGTCAGCAGTCCAATCGACATACTTCCCACGACAACAATAACCACAAAAATAATTGTAACAAGTAAACTATGATAGAAACCATAAGAAGTAAATAAATCTTTATAATTTCCCCAACCTACAAATAATTTTGCCTGTCCCATTTTATTAGTCTTATACAAACTCAGGTAAATGGTCTTTATAAAAGGATAAAATAAAAAAGTACCAAAGATCAAAAAGCTTGGAATTAAATAAAGATAAGCCTTTGCACCCAGTTTTTTTATCATTTTGTGCAGCATTCTATTCCCTCAATTCATACATTAAATTTTCTTCTGTTCTTCTATCAAAGACACAGAAATTGTCTGTTTTCAGATATAAATCAATCTCGTCACCCACAGTTGCTTTACATCCGGTATCCAATTTAGCTGTTAGCTGCATATTTCCTATCTTAAAATAGAGAATCACCTCAGATCCCAGCAACTCTCTTCCGATAATCGTTACCGTAACACTATGGCTTGTTTTTTCTGACTTTACATACGTAATGTCCTCAGGTCTGATGCCGATCACTACATCTTTTCCGCCATAATCCTTTGCCAAAAGAATTTCTTTTACATGTCCGGTAATTTCCATTCGTTTATTGAAAATGATATACTCCACACGGTTCTTCATAATAAAGATCCTGGATTCAATGAAATTCATCATGGGAAAACCGATAAACCCGCCAACAAATTGGTTCACAGGATTCTCATAGAGATTCTTAGGTGAATCTACCTGTTGGATAATGCCATCCTTCATGACCACGATTCTTGTTCCCAGTGTCATTGCCTCTGTCTGGTCATGCGTCACATATATAATGGTATTTCCCAGTTTTTTATGTAATTGTGCTAATTCTACTCTCATCTGACTGCGAAGTTTTGCATCCAGATTTGAAAGGGGTTCATCCATCAACAGCACCTGCGGTTCCCTGATAATTGCATTTCCGATAGCGACTCTTTGTTTTTGCCCCCCCGACAGGTCTTTTGGTCTTCTGTCCAACAGTTCTTCTAATCCTAACAGTTTTGCTGTTTTTTTTACTTTTTCATCCACGACTTTTTTATCTATTTTTCTTACCTTTAAAGAAAAGGCAATATTTTCATATACATTCATATTGGGATACAATGCATAGCTTTGAAATACCATTGCCAGATCCCTTTCCTTTGGTTCCAGATAATTGGCAAAAGTATCGTCTATCCACAATTCACCGTCTGATATTTCTTCCAGTCCTGCGATCATTCGTAATGTTGTTGACTTTCCGCATCCGGAAGGACCAACAAAAATAATAAATTCTTTATCCCTAATTTCCAGATTAAAGTTGGATACCGCTTTTACACCATTTTCATAAGATTTACAGATATTTTTCAGTACTAAATCTGACACTTTTTGCACCCTGCCTTATCTTTATATCTTCATTATCTGTTTTGCCTTCAACAGGTATAAATGTAGCATACTAAAATTTTGTTAAATACCACATTCTGGTAATCCTTTTGTAAAATGAACGTAAATATAGTGAGCACCCTCGCATTGGAAGAACGCTGAAGCATTCTTCTGTTAACCAGAATTTTCCTATAAAAAAATAAGTACTGATATGAAACTTATTTCTAAGTTTATATCAATACTTATACAGTACCAAAGGGTGCCGCTATCCATTTCAGAATAGTTCTTCCACCATTCGGTATCCTACTCCCATCTCGGTTAAAATATATTTAGGGGCCCCTGGGTTTGACTCAATTTTCCTTCGGATATTAGCCATATTAACGCGCAGTGTGTGGCTGTCATCGGCATACACTCCCCATATCTCCCGCATGATATAATCGTGGGTAAGTACTTTTCCTGCGTTTTTTGACAGCAGTGCTAAGATTTTGTACTCTACCGGCGTCAGATGGACCATATTTCCGGCAAGAAATACCGTTCGCTTTCTGAAATCAATTGCAAGTTCACCAACGGTTACTTTCTCCGTCCCATTTGATTCCCCTCCCATGCTTTGAGGGCTGTGCCGCAACGCTGTCCGTATGCGGGCGAGCAGTTCAGAAGTCCCGAAGGGTTTCACAATGTAGTCATCAGCACCTAAGTCAAGGACCTCCACTTTTTCCCGCTCATGTCCCCGCGCAGAAACTACAACGACCGGTATTTTCGACCACTCCCGTATACTCTTTAATATTTCCACGCCATCGATATCCGGGAGTCCCAAATCAAGCAGAAGCACATCCGGAGAATAGGACGCAACCATGGAAAGTCCTTCTTTACCTGTATTTGTTTTTATAACCTGATAGCCATTGGCGTTTAAAATTGCCGTCATAAAGTTGCAAATGGCATCTTCGTCCTCAATGACCATAACCAATGGTTTAATATCCATAATCATTCACTTCCTTCCAGCGGTAAAGAGAATTGAAAGACCGCACCGCCCTCTGACCGATTATCCGCTTCCATTGTACCGTTATGTGCCTTTATAATCGTCATGCAGATAGACAGGCCAATTCCCATTCCCCTGGACGAGTCGGAACTTTTACTTCCATTTGAAACATAACTTGTAAAAAGATAAGGATAGTCTTCTTCTGCTATTCCTTTTCCATGGTCAATCACCTGGAACAAAGCGCTCTCTCCTTTCTTTTTTAAAAAAATCTCTACAGGAGAATCAATTGGCGAGCACTTAATAGCATTTTCCAATAAATTAATCAGTACCTGTGCAATCAGGGTTCCATCCATAGGAACCTCAAGCAATTCATCGGGTACACTAACCACAATATTGCGTTGCGGGAACCTTTTTTTGATGTGTCTGACCGCTTCGGCTACAACTTCCTCAGCAGCTTCCAGACTTTTTGTAACCTTCGACGCACTCTCATTGATTCGTGTTACGGACAGCAGATTTTCCACCATACGTATGAGCCACTGGGCTTCCTCCTGAATATCGGCATTGAGTTTTTCGCGTGTATTTTCATCAAGCGTGTACTTATTTTCGCGAATAGTGGAACTGGCGCCCAGTATTCCTGCAAGCGGTGTACGAAGATCATGTGCAATCGCACGTAAGAGGTTGCTTCGCATTTTTTCCTTCTCTGCTTCAACGATAATGCCTCTTTGTTCATCCGATAGATGCTGACGTTCTAAGGCCATAGCCACCTGAGAGGCAATCATGCGTAAAAACAACCGGGTGTTGTGATCCAATGTACCTTTTAAGCAGGAAACACCTAAAACGGCAAGTACCTTTCCCTGGGAGATGACTGGCATATAGAATGCACCTGCACCCATGAGCGTATCGGTTCCTGCTCCTGCACGTTTCTGATTGAGAAAAACCCAATGGACCACAGCCTTCTCATCTGCTGAATTGAACAAAGAGCCATCTGCATCCTCCAATGCCTGCATAACAGCTCCATCTTCTCCCTGTTCAGGGTCCGCAGTAAAAAAGACAACAGAGCGGTCAAATAAATTGACAATGTATTCATTTGTCAGGGCAACGATATTTTCAAGTCCTCTGGTAATAAGCAGCTTTTTGTTAATTTCATAGAGAACCTTGGTGCGCCGTTCTCTTTGTACGGCAAGTCTCGCCTGAGTCTTGATCCTTGCTGTCAATGTGCTTGTGATCAGAGCTGCCAGCAGCATGATAAGAAATGTAATGGGATATCCGGCTTGTATCGTGTTGAAAGTAAAATAAGGCTCCGTAAAAAAGAAATTGAAGGTCAATACGCTGACTACTGACGCAATAACGCCGTATACATGCCCTCCGGTAACTCTTGAAATAATCAGAACAGAGAGAATATATGCCATGATGACATTCTGATCCCCGATACCCAGCCTGCGAAGTCCAAGGCTCAGCAGGGTAGCAGCTGTCAAAAGACCAATGGTCTTAGCAAAATCCTTCCAGGAAAAGTTAAAATTTTTAATCCGGATTGTTTTACGGGGCTTTTTATAGTCCCGGCGAATCGTACTGCCGGGTATGATGTATACCTCGATATTAGGCAGAAGGGAAATCAGTTTATCCTCGAAGTCCAATTCGAACAGATTTTTCAGCGTTTTTTTATTCCGGCTTTTCCCAACCACTATGTTAGTAATGCCGGATAGTTTTGCATACTCGGAGACCGATGCCGCAATATCATGTCCGGTAAGCGTAACGATCTCAGCGCCCAGTCTTTCTGCCAGATCCATGTTGGCTCGGATTGTAGCCTGCTGCTCCTTCGTAAGGTGATCGCTCTCAATACTCTCAACATAAAGCGCCACCCAATGTGCATGAAAAGCATCGGCAGCCCGTGCCGTCCACCTTATACATCTTGCGGATGAAGGAGAAGACCCGATACAGACCAGCATTTTGGTATTGGCCATTTTTTGAGACAGGCACCTTTCATTTTGATTTTCATTGCTGATTCTGTCTGCTGCCTTGCGCATTGTAATTTCGCGCAGCAGCTTAAGATTTTCGCGTGAAAAGAAATTTTGCATAGCGGTCTGAGCCTGATTCGGTTTATATACCTTTCCTTCCTCAAAGCGCCGGAGCAGTTCATTTGGTTCAATATCAATGAGTTTGATCATATCGGCACGTTCAAAGATATAGTCAGGCACCGTCTCCTGAACCCTTACTTTTGTTATGTCCTCAATCACATCATTCAGACTTTCCATATGCTGGACATTGACAGTGGTATAAACATCAATGCCTGCATTCAAAAGTTCCTCTATATCCTGAAAGCGTTTCCGGTTTCTGACACCTTCAGCATTCGTATGTGCAAGTTCATCCACCAGGATCAGCTCTGGCCTGCGTCTCAATGCTTCGTCCAAATCAAATTCCTTAAGCTCAATATTACGGTATAAAATCTTTTTCGGCGGCAATGCCGGCAGACCATGCAGAAGCTGCATAGTATCCGGACGGGTGTGGGGCTCAACATAACCCACCAGTACGTTTTTACCCCACCGGTACTGTTCCTGGGCGTCATCAAGCATGGCATAAGTCTTGCCGACACCCGCCGCGTAACCAAAGAAGATCTTTAATTTACCCGAATATTTTTCCTCATTCGCTCTTATATCATCTAAAATAGCATCAGGGTCAGGCCGCTGTTCCAATTTTTCCAATATCATTCACCTCCCTTATTATCTTTATATTATGATGTCGGGGGCAAAAGGTATTTTGACCCTGGTATCATATTATACCATTATTGCTATTTAACCAAAACGAATTTTCGCAATCACTTCGCTATTTGCTCATAACCTTATTACTACTTCCTTGATCAGGTTAAATTACAGTAAGCCGTCCAGCGCTAAATTTACTTTCAGGACATTGACAGCCGGCTCACCTACAAAACCGAGAAAGCGTTCTGTGGTGTATTTTTCAATGATCTCTCTTACATCTTCTTCACTCATATTTCTTTCTTTGGCAATACGCGCTGTCTGATACTCAGCCGCTTCCGGAGTAATAGCAGGGTCAACGCCGCTTCCGGAGGCTGTAATTAGATCCATTGGGATTTCTGCTGTGTTATCCGGATCAATGGAATGCCACCAATCAATCCGTTCCTGCACCAGCTCTTCCTGTTCCTCCCCAACGGGCGACAGGTTAGTCGTGCCCATCGGCCTTCCTATCAAATATTCCGCTTTTGTAAATTCCTGGGCCATAAGCGCGGAACCATACTCCTTCTGTGAACCGTCCTTTAATGTCACTGTAATGCTGCTTCCGTTTGCCTGATTCGGAAATATCAGCTGTGCAATACCTGTAACTGCTGTTGTATAGAGTATTCCGCACAATATTGTCATTACACCAAAACAGACAAGAGCGGGTTTCAATATATTCGTTTTTCCCATCATCGTTTCACCTCACACAATGCCGCAGACAGTTAGCAGCATATCAATCAGTTTTATTGCTATAAAAGGCGCTATAATACCTCCCAGACCGTAGACCAGCATGTTTCTTTTCAGCAGCTTTCCTGCCGGAAGCTCACGGTATTTCACGCCCTTAAGTGCCAGCGGGATGAGCGCAATAATAATCAGTGCATTATAAATAATTGCCGAAAGGATGGCAGTTTTTGAACTGGTCAGTCCCATGAAATTCAAGGCAGTCAGCTGTGGATATATCCCAAAAAATAATACAGGAATAATGGCAAAATATTTGGCAACATCGTTTGCTACACTAAAAGTTGTCAGAGAGCCTCTTGTCATCAGCAGCTGTTTGCCGATCCTCACGATATCAATGAGCTTGGTAGGGCTGGAGTCTAAATCGACCATGTTGCCCGCTTCCTTTGCCGCCTGTGTACCGGTGTTCATTGCCACAGCTACGTCTGCCTGCGCCAGTGCCGGAGCATCGTTGGTGCCGTCACCGGTCATGGCAACCAAATGACCCTTGGATTGATAATCGCGGATGAGCGCCAGCTTGGTTTCCGGCGTAGCCTCCGCCAGAAAATCGTCTACACCTGCTTCTGCGGCAATCGCCGCAGCAGTCATAGGATTGTCCCCGGTAATCATGATTGTCCTGATGCCCATTTTACGCAAATCTTCAAAACGTTCCTTTACACCGTTCTTGACAATATCTTTCAGATAGACAACGCCCAGCACCTGACTGTTTTTTGCAACAACGAGTGGAGTTCCGCCTGCTCCCGCAACATGTTTCACGATCTGCTCACATTCCTCCGGATAGGTGCCACCCTTTTCCGTTACAAAAGCTTTTACAGATTCCGCCGCACCCTTCCGGATTTCCGTCCCCTGGTAATCAATGCCGCTCATTCTGGTTTTGGCTGTGAATTCAACAAAGTCTGCATTCAGTCTGGAAAGCTCTCTTCCCCGTATTCCAAACTTCTCTTTAGCCAGAACCACGATGCTTCTTCCTTCCGCCGTTTCATCGGCAAGTGAAGAAAGCTGGGCGGCATCTGCCAGTTCCTGCTCCGTCACACCCTTGACCGGCAGAAACTCACTTGCCTGCCGGTTTCCCAAAGTTATCGTGCCGGTCTTATCCAGCAAAAGCACATCTACATCTCCGGCAGCTTCAATAGCGCGCCCGCTCATGGCCAGCACATTGGCCTGATTTAAACGGCTCATCCCGGCTATACCGATGGAGGATAAAAGCGCACCGATCGTAGTGGGAGCAAGGCAGACCAGAAGGGCGATTACATTTGTGATGGATATGGCTGAGCCCACACCGGCCTGACTGCTTGCAAATCCCGAAAAGGGCAGCAGAGTCGCTGTAACCACCAGAAATATAATGGTCAAGGTAACCAGCAATATCTGCAGAGCAATCTCATTGGGTGTCTTTTTTCTGGAAGCGCCTTCTACCATGGCAATCATCTTATCAAGAAAACTTTCTCCGGCTTCCGCCATTACCTCAATTACAAGCCAGTCAGATACCAGTGTGGTCCCACCGGTCACCGCACTTCTATCACCGCCCGATTCACGGATAACGGGAGCCGATTCACCGGTAATTGCACTTTCGTCCACAGACGCGGCACCGTCGATGACCTCACCGTCCATAGGAATCTGCTCTCCGGCTTTTACAAAAACGATATCTCCTTTTTTCAGCCCGGCAGATAATACTTCTGTATATTCGTCTACATTACCTGCCGACTTAAGCTTTCTCGCCTTAACGTCCTTCCGTGCCTTGCGCAGGGTATCGGCCTGTGCCCGCCCGCGCCCTTCGGCAATGGCTTCAGCAAAGTTGGCAAACAGAACGGTAAACCACAAAATAAGTGATATGGCCAGGATATAGCCTCCGCTTTCATCTTTGATTCCCGTGAAAGACAAGAAATAAAGGGCAGTTGTCAGAATAGCACCGATATAGACTACCAGCATAACAGGATTTTTCACTTGTATGCCGGGAGCAAGCTTCACAAAGGATTGTTTAAGCGCGTCCCCAAAAATATTTTTATTTACACTTTTATTTTCCATTTTGACCACCTCATTCTATTGCATTGTAAAATAATCGGCAATCGGACCAAGGGCTAACGCCGGTAGAAAGCTCAGCGCCCCGATGATAAGGATTACTCCGATTAAAAGCCCCACAAACATAGTATTACTGGTAGATAATGTTCCCTCTCCGGCAGCAACGGTTTTCTTTCCGGCCATATTGCCGGCAAGGAAAATGGCGGCTGCTATCGGTATAAAACGGGCCAGCAGCATAATAATCCCACCAGTTACATTGGTAAATACGGTGTTTGCGTTAAAACCTGCAAAAGCACTGCCGTTGTTATTTCCCATTGATGAAAAGCCGTATAAAATCTCGGAAAATCCATGAGCGCCTGCGTTTGTCAGCCATGATGAAGCACCAGGCATTGCAACCGCGGCAGCGGTACCAATCAACGTTACTAACGGTGGAACGAGAACAATTAAACAAACCATTTTCATATCATAAGGCTCCACCTTTTTCCCCAGATATTCCGGTGTCCTGCCTACCATCAGTCCTGCAATGAACACGGTTAGAAGGACAAAGGCCAGCATTCCATAAAGACCGCTTCCCACACCGCCAAAGACAATTTCACCCAGCTGCATCAGGAACATCAGAACCATGCCGCCGAGAGGAGTAAAGCTGTCATGCATGGAGTTTACCGAACCGTTTGAAGCTGCGGTGGTCGCCACCGCCCATAAGGACGATGCTCCCATACCATGGATCACCTCTTTCCCTTCCATGCTCGCAGAAGCTGCTGCTCCAGTAAAGTTCGGAGCGGCAAATTGCTCACTGGCTGTTACTGCCGCAAGAGAAACTGCAAACAAAATCATCATGGCGATATAGATGGATCTGCCCTGCCTGCTGTCCTTTACCGCTTTTCCAAAAGACACACACAGCGATGCGGGAATCAGCAGAATGGCCAGCACCTGAAGCAGATTTGAAAATGCCGTCGGGTTTTCAAGCGGAAAGGCCGAATTGACTCCAAAGAATCCGCCGCCGTTTGTACCAAGCTGCTTAATGGCAATCTGGCTTGCCGCCGGTCCGAGGGGGATGGTCTGAGCAGTTCCGCTTTCCAGCATGGCAACATCTTTATATGGTCCAAAGGTCTGCACGACTCCCTGTGAAACCAATACTATGGCCAGGATAAAGGATAATGGAAGCAGTACATACAACGTAGATCTGGTCAGATCCACCCAAAAGCTGCCAATGGTCTTTTTCTGTCTCAGAACAAATCCTCTGATCAAGGCAAACAAAACTGCAATTCCTGTTGCCGCCGAGACAAAATTCTGAACCGTGAGTCCTAAAAACTGTGTTAGATACGACAGTCCGGATTCACCAGAATAAGCCTGCCAGTTGGTATTCGATACAAAACTTGCGGCCGTGTTGAAGGCCAGATGCCAGCTTGTGCCTTCTATTCCGGCGGGATTAAAAGGCAGAACGCCTTGCAGCATCTGCACAAGCCAAAGGAAGGCTACGCCAATCCCACTGAATATGAGAGCTGAAAGAGCATATCTCTTTGCCCCCATTTCTTCGTCACCTTTCACTCCCATGAGCTTATAAATTCCTTTTTCCACGGGAGCAAACACACGGGTTAAAAATACTTTCTGTCCTGTCATCACTTTGTATATATAGATACCTAAAGGAATGGACAGTCCAACCAGAAGGACAAGATAAAAAATGTCCTGAATTACTACCATTTTCATAAATTCTCACCTCGAAACAAAATATAGAATAGGTAAACCAACAAAGCCAGGCCAATACAGCCTGATAATACTAAAACCATTTCCATTTTTCTCAACTCCTTTTTCATTGTTTATTGCAATTAAAATGATATCAGAAAAGAAGTCAAGGAGGTGTCAATTTGATATGATAGGATGTCAAGAAAGCGTCAAGATACAAGCCAGATTGTATTTGGCTCGTTGCTCGCGTAAATCAAAAAACAAGATGAAGCGCATCCGCTTCATCTTGTTTTTTATGTTATGATGTCGGGGTCAAAAGGTATTTTGCCCCTTGATACCTACGGATTGTTACGCACTTTGTTATCTCACGATACCATGCTGCATCAGAAATTCCTTCCAAAGACTATAATAACTGGCTTTCAGATGGATATCATCAAATGTATACTCAGCATTCAGGTCACCATGTTCATCACAAACCGCATCATTCATATCTATATAAAAGACATCGTGGTGATTGTCCACCGTTGCGAGCAATGCATTTCTCATATTAATGTTGTTATTATTATAGATTGGGTCTGATTCTGATTTAGATGCGGTTACACGCATAATACCTTCCACGAACAAAATCGCATCCGGCTGTAATTCTCTTATTCTTGTAAGTACTTTTAAATATTCCGCACCAAAGATCTGTGGTGTTCCTCGCCCCATTTCATTAATTCCAAGCATAATATATATTTTTCCATATTTTTTAAGCTGTAATGCTTCCTCGAGTGTGATCTTTTCTTTTTCTCCTTCGACCGGAATAAATTTTTTATAAAAAAAATCATAAACAGTAAGTGATGTCTTTGCATAAAAAGTGGGATTGGACAAACCTGAATATTCTGATAATCCGACGGTCCTAGAATCCCCAATAAAAAGTGCATCATCAAAATATAATTCCTCTACTTTTTGAAATTGATATATTTGAGCAGCCTTATTATCACTGACAGAAGAAGAGATCTGCGCTATATCTTCGTTTCCAATTGTATTAGCACTCACCGTACCAGCTATGAGATTTCCGCTTAATGTATTTATTTCATCCCCATCCTTAATAATACTGGCAGATACTTCGTTATCCATATCCTGTTGAAGCCAGTCGGGCAGTACATTGATCGGAAACTGTCCATCTTGTATTTCCTGCATTACCACAGTAAGAACGGGCTCTTTTTTCCAATCACATATATATCCCGCATAAACTTCATTCTTTTCACACCATGCAAATACAGAAACACTAACTGTACTTATTATAATAAGCCAAAAAAGCGGACTTTTTTTGAACCATTTCATACACTGCGCTCCTAACTTTAAAATCTAAAATAAAGAAATGGATTATTAGATGCATTCGATAAATAGTAAATAGAAAGCCAGAATAATATAAATAATCCAAATACAGCTAATACACTTGATCTGTGTCTTCGATACCATCTCCCCAATAAATGGGTACTGCATAATCCACCAATTACAAAAAATATTCCATACTGCATAGCATATTTTATATAGTCATCCGGATTCACACATGCTCCTTCGTACAATCCCCAAAAAGGAAACATTCTCGATAAATAGACTCGCAGCTGGGATATGCTTGTAATTGCAAAAATCACCCATGTAATCGGAATTAAAAAAAGCATGTATAAACCTGCAAAAAAAGGAAACCGTTCCAGCCACTTTTGCAGACCTGCTTTTTCAATCGTCATAATAAGAAAAATAATAATACCCCAAATAATAAAATTCCAATTTGCGCCATGCCAAAAACCCGTCAAAGACCACACTATGAACATATTCCGGATGGTTTTTAAAACTCCTGCCCGGTTGCCACCAAGCGGTATATATACGTACTCCTTAAACCATTGTCCCAATGTCATATGCCATCTTTGCCAAAATTCTGTCAAAGATTTGGATGTATATGGATAATTAAAATTCTTTGGCAACGTAAAACCTAACATCTTGCCAAGTCCTATTGCCATTAGCGAATATCCCTGAAAGTCAAAATAAATCTGAAGGGTATACGCAAATGCTCCCATCCACGCCAACGGTGTAGAAATACTTTCAAACCCAATTGTTTGAATTTCCCTCCACAAGCCTCCGATTCTATTGGCAATCAGAACCTTTGCTGCTAAGCCGATGACAAACAAATGTAGACCATATTCCAGCTTTCTCATAGAATGGGTTCTATTTTTCAATTGATCCCTTATCGATATGTATGTCACGATCGGTCCTGCTATCAATTGCGGAAACATACAAAGATATGCACCTAACCGTATAAGCGATTCTTCCGCTTCTGTTTTACCTGTATATACATCTATAATATAAGACGTAATCTGAAACGTATAGAAACTGATTCCCAATGGCAATATTATGTTTACTTCCGGCAGCAAAGCTAATCCATTTCCGGTCCGTATACCCAGAAAATGTATCCATTGATTTATATTCTCAATAAAAAAACCAGTATATTTAAAAGCAACCAGCATCCCCACATTATATAAAAGTGCCAGTATGAGCCATACTCTTTTTCCTTTTTCCCGACTCCCACAATTATCTATTCTTTTACCAATCACAAAATTAATCAGAACAGAAAGAAGAATCAGTATCACATACACCGGTTCTCCTAACGCATAGAAGCATATACTTCCCATCAATAATATCGCATTTTTGTACTGATTTGGCGTTATATAATAAAAGATCAAAAAAATAGGCAAAAATCGGAAGATAAATTCCAAACTGCTAAAAACCATATTCTTCCACCCTGCTCATTTCAAAATCAAAAAAGTCTATCAATGATAATAAGCATACTCTTTTTCGACATCTTTTTCAACAGCTTTTCCCTCTTTCCAAATATTTCTTTGGAACAATATATTGCAAAGAATCAACCTTTATGAATAGGGTTTTCTATTTTTAAAATAAAGCTTCCAGTATGTCATCCATCTTACTTATCCTGCGATTTGGTTTTGCAAGATAAAAGCCTTGTACATAATCTGCACCCAGCTTAATCACCTGATGTAATTCCTGTCTCAGTTCGATTCCTTCGGCAATCACTTTTATATGATTTTCGTGGCAATATTCTATCATGCTCTTCACCAATTTCTGCTGTGCGGGCAGCATATGAATATCACGCACAATACTTTTATCGATCTTTACATAATTAAGCTCTCTGGTCATCAACACATCATGATTACTATAGCCGGTTCCATAATCATCCAATGCAATTTCAACTCCAAATTGTCTGCACCAGTTATATTTCTTTTTCTCACACTCCGTATCTGCCTTAGTGATTTCAGTTACTTCCATAACGACATTCGCTAATTTATTTCCGTAATTTTCTTCTAAATATGCAAATTCATCCGGATTTAAGCACTGGTTGGGAATGGAGTTAATAAATAACTTATATTTCATACAGTCATTTGTTTCCTGTAAAAATTCTTTTATTGCATGCAGCCAGGTCATGGATTCGATCTGACCTAATTTAAACTGTGACTCTGCAAGTCTGATCAATTCATCCGGTCCTCTTAATAACACGGATTCCGTTCTTAACAAAGCCTCATATGCAAATACCTTCTTGTTCCTCACATCGACAATAGGCTGAAATAAATAATAGATGCTCCCATTTTTTAAAATGCGGTTCAGTTCCCCTACTCCCTGCACCAAGATATAATCACGTACGTATGTATCACGACTGAATGGTTTAATTGCACCTTTCTCTCTATTTTTGACTTCATACATCGCAAAGTCCGCATACCGCATCAGATCTTCATAATTAGCACCATCTATCGGATATGCTGCCATCCCGGCTGATGCACTGACGGAAAGCTCCGTTTCATCAGGCAATACCATTTTTTCAGCTAAAAATGCCTTGTGGACATCTCTCAATATCTCATATGCTTTTGCTATGTTCTCATCATAAATGAACATCATAAACTCATCGCCGGACATTCTTGACATAATAATATTATTTCCGTCTATTCTTTTAAATACAGATGCTAATAAATTGATATAGCGGTCTCCGATATCATGTCCGTAGGTATCATTCATGTATTTTAAATTATCAAGGTCCCAAACTGACATTGCTCCTGTAGTTTCAGGATGTTCTTCTATAATTTTTTTTACTTCCCGTGTAAAAGCTCTTCTGTTATACAGATCTGTCAGGACATCAAAGTCTCTATCATGCTTGATCTTCTGCTTTTCCATGATATCATTTGTAACATCCATTATCACACACAAGTATTGTTCTTTCGCTCCAACCTTTCTGATACTGACCCATTTTCTCTTATTATCCGCAGTGTTAAAATAATAAATTCCATTCTCATCTGTCTCAGGCATCAGAATTAATTCCACTTTTTTGATTACACGTTTCATTTCCTGTAAATTAACATAATTGTCTTTCCACGTATTATACATTGTATCTAGTTCAAAAATCTTTAGGATTTTTTCTGTACAAAAGCATCTTGGAGTATTTTCATTATATTCAAATACACCTAGCTGTAAATCTGTCATTTCAATAATATTGGCCACTTTATAAGCATTATCCAACAGTTCTTTGCTTGTTCTCTCTATTTCGGATGCTAATTCATCATACTCACGAATATATGTTTTGGGTAGTGATACATGGCTCCTTGAAATTTTATCAATTCCATGCATTAACTCATATACCGGTTTTGTTGTATACACGGAAATTGCAATGGCAACCAGAATTCCAATCAACAAAGCCGTCAGCATTGAAACAGACGTTCTGAATACAAAGCTGTTCGACGCCTGTTCCAAAATATCTTTATGCACGATACCAGCTAATATCCATTGATTCCCCTCAAACGGAGTATTATGATTATAGATCTGAAGTGGCTGACAGCTAGCTATATGATTTTCTTTCATATTCTCAAAAACAACTTTATATAAATCATCCTCTCTATTTTCAAAAAAAATCATACTTCCAACTGGAATCTGTACCTGATACTGTGTTCCGGATGTGATTACTGAACGATACTGAGTTCTGGATGAGATTACTTCCTGATTCAGTATTCCATTCACTGACTTACACAAAAGATATCCAGCATTTTCATCAACTGTAATATCCCGGCTTCCCAGCAGACTCCGCATAAATTCAACTGCTATATCAATTCCCATTACTCCATATACATCCTGATTCTTATCTATCAGCGGTACCGTATATGTTATTACCTCTATATCATTTGTCCGTAATCGGAATGCAGAAGACCAATATCCAAGATCTTTTGCCTCCATTCTATTTTTATACTGTCTTCCTGCAACATAAGGTCTATAATAAAAATCACTTTTCTCATCGATATGAATTCTAGCGGACCAAAGTGAATCCAATGTATATCCATTCTGTAGTAAAAATTCCCCCGGACCTGCCTCTACCATGATATCACTATTATCACTGGAATATGAGGAAGGACTCATATCTCTTAAATATAGTGCATCTTTTTCCTGACTGGTTTCTTCACTATTCAAAATAATAAAGCTTCCTGTGGCTTTGCTTGACCGCAGCAATTGCACGACTAGCGGAGACATCTGCTCCAGTAAAATAGTTCTATTATTTGGATTCTGCATTATATTTTGAATCGTATCTGATCTGCTTGTGCAAAAAGTATCTGTTACTTCATTTACCTCAGCAAGTACCTCTTCCATATCGGACCATTCAGCCATCTGTATCTCCAAAGCTGCATTTTTTGTTGCGACCGTATTTATTAAGCTTTGTCTTTTACTATCCGTCAACTGACCTGTTGTATTTGATACAATAATTACACCAGCTATAATACAAATCTGCAAAATGGCAGTTGCAATCATCGTTTTCATGATTTGCGTTCTTAGTGTAATCACACTTTTTTTCTTATACACAACTATTTCTCCTCTAGTTAGTTACGATTGCAGCTAAGGACTGGTCTAGTGATTCGTACCATTCTTCGAAATGTTCCTCTGATACATATTCCTGTAGTACTTCTTCTCTGATTTTACCGTTTGCCACTCCGACCCTTATATTTTCGTAATCTTTTTCTGCCTGCTCCAACATTGATGTATCTAGAATAGCGCGGACATCATAACTTTTTAGAAAACCCGGCATTGTGTATAAGCTGCTTCCTTCTATTTCTTTTATTGCATTCAATAACACAGCTCTGTCGAGACTTGCATATTCTGACTCCTGTTTATTTATATATGTAGAAATTGCTTCTTCCGAATTTGCTTCTTTTTTCACTGGTAAATATCCTGTCTGTATTGCAAACTCCGTATTTCGCTCAGATTCTGTCAGCCATTGTAAAAAGATAACACTTGCGTATTCCTTGCTTTGTGTACTCTTAACCACTGCCATGCTTGCTCCCTGCTGGATTACATACGGACTGCACCCTTCAAAATCAGGAACAGGAAGCACCTCGCACGTGATCGGATATGGTTGATTATCTTTATAAGAGACTTCTGACGGAAAATAAACATAACCGGTCGTCGATGAGACCGTTGCAATTAATTTGCCCAATTTAATATCATCGGTCCTATAAGCACCCGTATGAGAGTAATATCCTTTCACATAAGGGATATAATAGTTATCCCACAATCTTTTCATGGTTGTCTTGTCTAATTCAATCTTCATTTCCCCTTTTTTCTCTACTATGATCTCATGGCCAAGTTGTCTGCTGCCTACCAACATATAATTTGCAAAGGCATCGCGGCCAAAAAAACTTTTTCCTCCACTCCATTCGTAATACTCCTCTGCCACTTTTGCAACACCTTCCCAAGTAGAAAGTTCTTCTATTTTTGCTCCTGTCTCATCAGAAAAAATATCCCAGTCTGTTTTGTTCAACAACATAATTTCGGTACTTTTAGCAACCGGAAATAATTTCCATTCACGGTCATTTCCTAATATTCCCTCTTCAATATAAGAATCCATATACTGCGATCTTATCTCTTTACTGATATAAGTATCGAGATTTACAAGAACTTTTTTTTGGTCAAGCCGTACTGCTGTATCAGCATAACATTGTGTGATATTGGGCAATTTTTCTGCACCGACCCGCTTATTAAGAGAGTCCTCCAATGCTTGTGCCAGGTCTCCTACACTGCTCTTACTCTTTACCGTAACAATAATTCCCCGTTCTAAACCTACTGAAGCATTGAATTCATTTACCAATTCTTCAAATTTCACAGCCTGGGCTCCATTATAATAATGCCATACCTCAATTTCTTGTGGATTCTTAGGAGACACACCATAATCTTGATCTACTTTACCGCAACCGATTAATAGAGTCAAAATACAAATAGTTAACAAAAATATACTTATTTTTTTAATCATATATATTTTCTCCAATTAATTATCTGTTTATATATTTATTCAGGGAGTTTCGTCAGTCAGAATATAGCTTATTATACTCTATGATTATAGTCTTAGACAACACAAAGTTAAAAGAAAAAGCCGCTATGTCAGCGGCTTTTCCTTGATTAGATATATAATCCTCTGTATTCAAATGAATGCTTTGTATTCTATGAATGCTTTGTATTCTATGAATACCTCGGGACAGGATTATTGCTTTCCGTCTTTCTTTGATACTACATCAAAGATTACAGCTGCAAGTAATACAAGACCTTTTACTACTTTCTGATAGTTGGCATCAACTCCCATAATATTCATACCTAAATTGATAACACCCATCAGAATCGCACCGATGATAACACCTGGAACTGTACCTATTCCACCATATGCTGACGCACCACCAATGAAACAGGAACCAATTGCATCCATTTCATAGTTCGTACCCGCTGTCGGGTTAGCTGAGTTCAAACGGGCTATCGTTATCATACCTGCAACTGCTGCTAAGAATGACATATTTAAATATGCAATAAAGTAAACTTTATTGGTATTGATTCCTGATAATTTTGTTGCTTTTTCGTTACCTCCTACTGCATAGAAATAACGTCCTGTTGTTGTTTTTGAAGTAATATATGCATAAATCAATATAACTACAACAACCCAGATCAATACAGTTGGGATACCTTTATTCTGTGCTAAGCGGAACATAAATGCAAGTACTGCGATACAGATAACAACTGTTCTTGCTACTGTACTGATCATCGGTTCAACTTCATACCCTTTTTTGATTCTGGACATACGATTTTTTGCCTGAATGAGAATATATACGATACTTGCAATAATGCCTGCTGCCATACAGGTGGCATTAAATGTATCACTTCCTCCTAATATATCAGGCACATAGGTATTGAACAGATTCAAATACGAATCCGGCATAGGTGCAAGTGTCAGTCCCTGTAAAATAACATTAGACAAACCTCTGAAGATCAACATACCTGCCAGTGTTACGATAAAGGGTGGAATCCGTACATAGGCAATCCAGAACCCCTGCCATGCACCGATCAGAATACCGACCAGAATCATGACCAGCATCGCTAAAAAAATGTTCATTTTGTGAGTAACCATAAGGGTACCGCCAATAGCACCTACAAAACATACTACCGAACCTACCGATAAGTCGATGTTACCACCTGTTAAGATACAGAGCAACATACCTGTTGCCAGTACAAATACATATGCATTCTGTGCAATCAGGTTGTTTACATTGGCAGGTAATAACATTTTACCCCCGGTCTTCCACGTAAATAACGCCGTCACAAGAATCAAAACAAATATCATCGTATATTTTTTAAAAATTACTTTTGCTTTATCCATTGCCAAACCTCCTTGAAGTGATTTTTTATTCACCTTTACTTGATTTTAAAATATGGGACATAATCAGTTCCTGAGTTGCTTCTTCCCGTCCTAACTCTCCAACCATTTTTCCTTCATTCATTACATAGATACGGTCACACATACCTAATACTTCCGGTAATTCAGAAGAAATCATAATCACTGATTTTCCTTCTTCTACCAATTTGTTGATGATGCAGTAGATTTCATATTTTGCACCAACATCGATACCTCGTGTCGGTTCATCAAGAATTAAAATATCCGGGTCAGCAAACATCCATTTTGCTAATAGAACCTTTTGCTGGTTACCTCCACTCAGATTGCCAACTTTTTGCTCTACAGTTGGACACTTTGTCTTTAATTTTTCCTTATATTCAACTGCTACATTATATTCTATGTCTTTATCGATTACGCCTCTCGTACTAATAGAATCCAGATTTGCAAGAGTTGTATTTACTTTGATCGGATTCGATAAGATGAGACCGTTTCCTTTTCTATCTTCAGTAACATATGCCAGTTTTTTATCAATTGCATTTCTTACATTATGCAATTCCACTTTTTCACCGTTGATTTTAAGCTCTCCTGAAATGTTGGTCCCATAGCTCTTGCCGAATACGCTCATAGCAAGTTCTGTTCTGCCTGCACCCATAAGTCCTGCAATACCTACTACCTCACCCTTACGCACATTTATAGATACAGTATCAACTACTTTACGTTCTGTATACAATGGATGATATACAGTCCAATCCTTTACTTCCAATTTAATTTCCCCGATTTTCGTGTTTTCTCTCTTTGGGAAACGATCTGTCAGTTCACGCCCTACCATCCCTTTGATAATACGGTCTTCTGAAATACTGTCTTTTTGTTTATCCAATGTTTCAATCGTAGAACCATCACGGATGACAGTGATCTTATCTGCTACATACGAAATCTCATTTAATTTATGAGAAATAATTATCGAAGTCATGCCTTCTTTTTTGAACTTAAGAAGCAGGTCTAATAACGCCCTGGAATCTGCTTCATTTAAAGATGCTGTGGGTTCATCCAAAATAAGAAGTTTGGCATTTTTAGCAAGTGATTTTGCAATCTCAACTAACTGCTGCTTACCAACGCCAATATCTTTTATTAATGTACGGGAAGATTCCTTTAATCCGACCGTCCTTAAATATTCATCTGCCTTACCATATGTTTCGTTCCAGTCAATAGCAGCTTTTTTGCCACGCTCATTGCCCAGGAACATATTCTCACCAATTGTGAGATACGGTATCAGAGCCAATTCCTGATGAATAATAACAATACCCTTTTCTTCACTATCTTTGATTTTGGAGAATTTACATATTTCTCCATCATAAACAATATCCCCTTCATAGGAACCGAACGGATAAATTCCGCTCAAAACGTTCATAAGTGTGGATTTTCCTGCACCATTTTCTCCTACAAGGGCATGTATTTCCCCTTCTTCAACTTGCAAGTTAACGTCATCCAATGCCTTAACGCCGGGGAAAGTTTTGGTTATATTTTTCATTTCTAATAATATCTTAGCCAATTATTGTCCCTCCCGATATCTAATCAATTTAGTAATAGGCGG
This sequence comes from Bacillota bacterium, assembly GCA_023398375.1. Classification (GTDB taxonomy): domain Bacteria; phylum Bacillota; class Clostridia; order Lachnospirales; family Lachnospiraceae; genus SZUA-378. Next base: position 178,166 of record JAEWSH010000037.1, read on the forward strand.
GCTTTTCGACACCCGCCTATCCTTTACTTACTTGTTACATACTTATTTTAAATCTTCTTCTTTATAGTATCCTGAATCGATCAATAATTCTTTGTAGTTAGAAGCATCTGCGAATACTGGCTCACAAAGGTAAGAAGGAATCACTCCTGTTCCATTGTCATATGTTTCTTTATCATTAACTTCTGCTTCTGTTCCAGACATAAGAGCATTAACCATTTCAACAGTTTTTGTTGCCAATGTACGTGTATCTTTGAAGATTGACATAGATTGTTTTCCAGCAATCATGTTCTTAACGGATGGGATATCACAATCCTGACCAGTGATGATTGGGAACTCTTTCCATCCTGCTGCATCAATCGCATTTGTAACACCTTGTGCTGTTGAGTCATTTGAGCAGAGTACTGCATCTAATTTTGTTCCATCATTGTAATTAGAAGAAATAATTGCATCCATTCTGTTCTGTGCTTTTTCTGTTGACCATTCCGCTGTAGCAACGTCTGCGAAATCAACGGAACCTGATTTAACAACGATTTTTCCCTCATCAATGTATGGCTGAAGAACATCCATAGCTCCGCTATAGAAGAATCTTGCATTGTTATCACCTGGATCTCCAGTAAAGATTTCCATGTTAAAAGGTCCTGCTGCATTTTTAAGGTCTAATTTTTCTTCAATATATTCACCTTGTTTTGTTCCTACCATGTAGTTATCGAATGTTGCATAGTAAGAAACCGCATCTGAATTCATAATCAAACGGTCATATGCAATAACAGGAATGCCTGCTTCCTTTGCCTGCTGAAGAGGTGTTCCAAGTGAATCACCGTCAATAGATGCGATAACCAGTACCTTACATCCATTACTGATCATTGTTTCAATTTGAGATACCTGGGTTGCTACATCGTTTGATGCATATTGTAATTCAACATCATATCCGGCTGCTTCTAATTCTGACTTCATGTTAGCACCATCCTGATTCCAACGCTGAAGATCTTTTGTAGGCATTGCAACACCAACTAATCCGCCTGCACCGGCTGCTGCTTCTGTTCCGGCTTCTGTAGCCTCTGCTGTGTCTGCAGCTTGTGTTGTTTCTGTTTTTGCTGCATCTGTTGCTTCTGTCTTTTCTGCACTGCTGCCGCATCCAACTAACATAGTTGCAACCATTGCGACACTTAGTAATGTACTAATGACTTTCTTTTTCATGTAACATATCCTCCCTTGATTTTGGTTGTTTTTTATTACATCCCAACTATAACATGAACTTTATAGCAATTAGTTGTTTACCTTCTTGAAATTTTAGACTGTACCGCTTATTGTACTTTGTGCTAACTAGCACAAAATTGTGATACTAGTTAGCAATTTTATCCTATTTTAGAAGTCCCTGCTTATAGGTTGATGAAGATTAAATATTGTAAACTCATTTAATTACATCGTCATTCCATTTGTACTCCGTTCTTATACGTAAAAGTCTTATCTTCAAATTCAATTATAAGAGTACTTTCAAAGTTGTCAATTTGCTTCCAATATTCTGCGACAGCCACAGAAACGGAAGCATTGTTAGATGAGAATATATTTCTAAGAAAAGATGTTCGAACTATTTTATAATGCAACATCGTGTCACTTGGATAATTAAAATCTGAAAGAACCTCAACCATCTCAAGGTTATTTCCCATTACTCTTACTTGAAAAGATTTAAGCTCTCCCTGCATAGCCACTTCTTCTGTAGCCATTTTTATATCTGAATATTTTACTGGCAATTCTAGCTTGTATACATACACACCTGAAATGAACAACAAAATCATTATAATAGCAGTTACCACCGAAATGCGTATTTTTTTAAGCCTCAACTTCTTTCTAATGCCTTTTAATGCACCTGCATCAGTATTCACCACTAATTTTATAGGTAATCGCAGGTTTTCTAGCTCATTTCTACACCTTTCACATTCTGACAGATGTTCCTCAACAAGAATTCGCGTTTCATCACTTACCACGTTTTCAGTGTAAAGAGGTAATAAATCTTTAATTATATTGCAGTTAATTCTACTCATACAATTCCTCCATAATTTTCAATATTCTGCTCTTTGCACGATAAAAGGTTACTCTTGCCCAACTTGCATTTTTGTTAAACAGCATACCAATCTTTTCAAAAGGAAGTTCGCCGAAAACTCTAAGAGAAAATACCTCTTTATATGGCTCGTCCATATCATGTAAAATCTTATGGATCATAAACGCTGTATCTTGATTCATAAATTGTGTTAATAAATCATTGTTGCTATCTGCAATATATTCCATAGATTCATTTATGATAGTTTTATTCTTTTTGTAGTATGTATAGTAAGTATTTCTTGCTATCGCAAATATCCATGCTCGAATATCATTTGAACCATCAAAAGTATTAATTGATTTTATTACTTTAAAAAAAGTCTCTTGCGTAATTTCTTCTGCCACTTCTTCTGAAGATGAAATGGCCATTAAAAAAAGGTAAATTTCTTTAAAATAATTTTGGTATAATTTATCTAAATCTATCTTCTTCACCTCCTCTTATATAGATAACTATAAAAATCAGAAAACGTTACAAAAATTATAAAATATTTTTCTACTGTATCTTGATATGTAACTACAACCCCACTTAATATTAGACATACTCGGTTTCTGCTCGTGCAGATAATTCAAACGTAGTTATAAAGCAAATCCTCCAATAAAGATTATTTACAATTCATCGGTAATCGTTTGGCTATATGCTAAACAATTGTGATTTCTGTAAACATCCTTATTGGAGGATTGCTAATAACAGCCCCTTTTTCTATCTTCAGCTTTCTTCTATATCTGTTGCACTTATTTCCCCGATTTGCCCCAGTTCCTTCACCGCATTCTTTTTTACGATACATTCTCCATTTTCTTCTATATAGGACATTTTTGTCGGATTGACCTGAATATCATCCGCATATTCGATTCCAATCGTTTGTATGGCATACAGCATACTTTCTTCCATAATCTCTATATCAAAAAACAGATAGTAAATATCTTTGGCTTTGTACAGCTTCGCATTCTCTATCGGAAAATCCTTTACCATACGACAAAATCTTGTAACTTGGCTCAAATCACTGAAATTAGTTACAAACGAATAGTACTTCGGCATATTTTTTGTTGTCAGTGAACCCTGATCCCTTACTTCCTCGGGAGGCGTAACACTATTCATGATATAGGATACCTGCTGCAACATCGCGTTCAACGCATTCGCCTTTTCTATACCGCTTTTTTCTTTAATATCCTTTACTCTTTCTTCCGTGACTATATCCAATACTCCATTCGCAGCCTTCTTTATTCTTTCTACCGCTTCTTCTATATCCTGGTTAGATAATTTAATTACATCGATCCGTAAATTCCCGTTCGGAAGTAGATTTCTTGTAAATAAAAGTACCTCCTCCTGCGGATCATATGCTAATTGCTTACCTACTTCCTGATTTAACTCATTTAGGAATCCTCTGGCCCTCTCGTCTCCATCTAAAACAAGTGCTGCAGTCAGACCGATTTCCTGTAATTCTGCATTCGTAATATCGCATTGTACTGTTTTTTCACTCGTCTTTATAAATAACATACTCCATCACATTCTTTCTATACGTTTTAGTTAATAGTGGTTGTTATATATATTATATAACAGTTGATGTGTGTGTCAACTTAAAGCATGCTTTTTTAATAATTTATTCACATTTCAATCATTCTGTTCTTCCGGAACATTCAAATATATCTCTTCTTTCAAATGAAATCCATCGTTTATAATGATATCCATATTATCTTTTGTAACTGCTATTGGCTCGATCCCTTCATATGGCACTTCCTGAGTACCATCATAAAAAGTTTCCGGTGCAGGCATCACTTCTCCCTTTGCCAGTGCCACCGCATATTCTGCTGCCTTTCTTGCAAGCTGTTCAACCGGTTTATATACTGTCATAGTCTGTGTACCTTCTACAATCCTCTGACAGGCATCGAGATCTGCATCCTGCCCTACCACACATACTTTTCCTGCCAACCGGCGTTCTGAAAGTGCACGTATTACCTGCGATGCAATACCATCATTTCCGCACATAACAGCGTCTATATTGACATCTGTATTCAGATAATCACTCACAAAATCAAATCCTTCTTCTGCAGTCCATCCAGATGCATGTTCCGTAGCCATTACTTGTATCTTTGTGTCGGCAAGCACTTTATCAAATCCTTCCTGCACAAGTGGTACATTGTTATCTGCCATTGGTCCGCACATCATCAGGATATGACCATCCTCCGGAACCTTGGATTTAATCGTACGTGCCATCAGTGTTCCTACTTTTTCATTGTCAAATGTAATATACAGATCCACATCTGCATTTCGAATCAGTCGGTCATAGGCAATTACTTTGATACCTGCTTTCTTGGCGCGCTTGACAGCATCTGTAACAGCCTCTGAATCAATTGCGACTACTACAATAACATCTACTTTTTTATCAATAAAATAATTTATCTGGTTAACCTGTTCCTTTACATCACCATTGGCATTTTGAATATTAACATCAGCATCAAGCTCTTTTGTCGCCTTTGCTACAAAGGCATCTCTGTCCCGCTGCCATCTCTCAATAATAAAAGAATCAAAACACATACCTATCTCAACCTGTCTGCTTGTCTTTTTCTGCGTTTCCACACTCTCAGAATTAGTGTCTCCGCAGCCGCTTAAAACTAAACATAGCACTACCCCCAATGCCACCAGTCTTTTTTTATAACCCATATCATCTATCCTCCATTCCCATCCCTATGAATATTTCCACTTTCCGACATGCCGCTACAAGGGCACAAATAATCCGGGAGAAGAAGACGCTTGCGACTTCTTCCAGTGTGAAACTTAGTATTTCTTAGAAGCGGTTCTTTCGCTTCTTAGAAACTCTTTTCACACTTTCCGACATGCCGCTACAAGCGGCACAAATAATCCGGGAGAAGAAGACGCCTGCGGCTTCTTCCGGTGTGAAACTTAGCATTTCTTAGAAGCGGTTCTTTCGCTTCTTTAGAAATGCTTTTCACACTTCACATTAGCGTCCCTCTTTGAATTCCGTAGGTGTTGATCCCACGCACTTTTTGAAGATTCTGCTAAAATAATTTGGATCCGTATAACCAACCTCCGCACATATTTCTTTCATACTTAGCTCACCCTGCAAGAGTAATTTTTTAGCATTATCAATTCTTAAGTTCGTCAAATATTCAATAAAATTGGAACCAGTAGTTTCTTTGAACAATTTACTGAAATAGTAAGTGCTCATATCTACTTCTCTGGATACATCCTCTAATGAGATGTCTTTTCTATAGTTACTTTGTATATATTCTTTTGATTTCTCTATTACGCTGTTCGAAAACTCATGTTTTTTCGTGGTAACATTACGCGCAGCCTGCATAATATGCTCTACAAACCAGTTCTTCACTTCTGCCAGCGACTCCATGGCTAATATAATCGGAAGATAATCGGAACGGTCTCTGAAGTGATATGTCATACCACCGCTTTCATATGCAATATGCTCTGCCAGCAAAATAAATTCGAGTACCTTTAGTTTAATGTCACTATCACAATCTCCATAGTTATGCTCCATCCATGCAAAGAACTGCGTGGCCTCTACCCCCGCATCTTCATATCTCCCCTGTCTGACACATTCAAAAATCATTTTTTCCGTATCTATCGGGTAGTCTTTTTCATAGGAACAAAAAATTGGCAGATCTCTGCAATGTGCAACACTTCCATCCGTATTACGCAATGCGTTGGATGCATCACGGTACGATTCCATCAGACGATCCAATGTCATGATACTTCCAATTCCCAGGCGGCATTTAAAATCAAATCTTCTGGATAATTTTCGTACCATATCTCTGGACTGCTCAATAATCTCGCTTCGGCTCTCATAATCTCCCTGTTCAAGATCAGTTGGTACAAAACATACTATTTTGTTTGTCATAATAGGTCCCACGATGCAATTCAGATATTCTTTTAATATGACACGCATGTCATGATATATGGATTGTACTTTTACACTTACGCCGACTGGGTTAGTCATATTATGACCTTCTACTGCATCACCATACTCAAGAATCACCATAAATCCATGCTGTTCCTTGATTCCCAGTAGATCCATGTATTTATCTGCATCTTTAGAGAAATTCTCCTGTAAAAGAATCGAAGATATTAATCCATTTTCAATCATCGGAACTACAATTTCTAATTTTTCTTTTATACGAAGGTCATCACTTCTTCTAGTCCGCTGTTCCTCTATAATGTGCAATGCTTTTTCCAATACTTCTACAATCTTTTTTTGATTTACCGGTTTGTGAAGATATTCCAGAACACCCAGGTTAATTGCTTCCTGCGCATAATCAAATTTATCATATGCTGACATTACGATGAAAACTGTAGACGGGCTATTCTTCTGTATCTCCTTAATTGCTTCAATACCATTGATTCCGGGCATCTGTATATCCATAAATGCAATATCAGGTCTGAAATTTTCTGCCAGTTCGATCACGCTTCTGCCTGTCTTTGCTGATGCTATTTCGCATTTTCCAGCAAAGTTTTTTTCAATTATCATACGTAGGGAATCAATTACAATTCCCTCATCATCCGCTAACATAATTTTATACATCTTCATTAACCTCAGCTTTCATTGGTATAAAAATGGTAACTTCTGTCCCCTGATCTTCTCCATCACTTTTTATCGTCAGTAGATCTTCTTCATTAAAGTAAAGCTGCAGACGGCTGATGACATTTCCTAATGCAATTCCGTTAGAATCTGACTTTCCCTCTTTTGGCTTTTCCTCTTGCGCAAATACACGTGCGATTCTTTCCTGACTCATTCCTATTCCATTATCCTTGATACTGAGACAGATATATTCTCCGCATTGGTATACAGATAATAAAATGATACCTTCCCTTTCAATATTCCGAATTCCATAATTAACAGCATTTTCTACGATGGGCTGTAAAATCATACTTGGCACACGGATAGGCAGCCATTCTTCTTCAATATTTTTCTGATAATGAATTTCCCCAGAAAACCGGACATTTAGAATGTAAATATAATTATCTACCAGATTCAATTCTTCTTCAATTGTCGTATCCTGATTGATTTTTTTAAGATTATAACGAAAAAATTCTGCCATATTCTCAACAAATAAGTTCGTTTTCTCAGCACCTTCCATCATGGCAAGCTGAGCGCCTGCATTTAAGGTATTAAATAAAAAATGTGGATTGATCTGCGCCTGAAGATACTTTAGTCTGGCATCCTTTAAATGGCCCTCCATAATGAGTTCCTTCTCTTTCATGGCGTTTTCTTTTTCCATGTTTTCCTTGATCCGTTCAATATAAATACGAATATTCTGCACCATCTGATTAAATGCATTAGATACGATTCCGACTTCATCCATCGCACCGACTTCGACCAGTTCCACCTCCAGATTTCCCTGCGCCACTTCATTTGCTGCTTTTGCAAGTCCTATCAGAGGATCTGTAATACGAACCGTTAGTAAATAGATCAGAAAAATATTAATAAATGCAACTACAATGAGTACTGTCATGCTAACTGTTTCCAGATGTTTCAGTGTTATCGCAAAATTATCATAGTTCAATGAATTTTCTTTGAACTGCTCATTATTTAAGCTGTACATAAACATATTAATATAACGGAATAATTCACTTGCCTCTTCATAATTGCTCCGGTACTTTTCAATGTTTCGTCCTCTTTTCGCCTGCACTGTCTCATCTGCGATCTCCAGATACCGTTGTGACATATTATGAATATTTTTCTCCATCAGAAGCATCTCATTATCCGTTATTTCGGTATTCAGATTCATAAGCATATTCTGCAATTCCTGTTCACTTCTATAATAGGAATCAATAGCATCTGAACTTTTCGTGTCAAGATACTCTGTCATTGTACTTTGCACTTTGGATAATGCTTCCGTTAAGGCATTCAGAGAAACATTGCTCTGATAGACCCGGTCGATTTTACTTACCATTGCATTCATTGTTGCAAACATGACAAGATTCACAGTGAATAGTATCAGCGATGTCAGAAAAAATGCAAGAATCAATTTTACCTGAATAGATGCATTGTGAAAAATATGATTTTTAATTTTATTCATTGGCACCTCTCACCTTTATCTTCATTGTCATTGCCGCTTTTTAATCACAAATCTATTTCTTCTGTTCCGATTGCCCTATATAGTAACCTACGTTTTCCCCTGTAATTAGTTTCGTATCTACCGGGAAGTAACCGCTTACATAACCCGTCTCCTCATATTCCTGTAATGCGTCAATACACAAAGTACCAATTTGTACGCCATCTACTGCTATTGTCGAATAAATAATATCTTTTTTAATGGCTTCCAGAATTGCATCTGATGCATAATAACCAAGAATTTCTATTTTCCCTACTTTATTATAATCTACTGCTGCCTGATAAGCGCACCTCGTATCTACCGCACTTAGACAGATCAATATATCCGGTAGGTTATCTTCATCCAGCATCAGATCCCGGATTGTCTCCTCAGATGTAAATGTATTTTTATCATCTACTGCCAGTGCCTGTATCTGCACAGTTTCTTTATCTGGGTACTTTGCCGCTATGGTCTCTTTGATTCCAAGGAATGTTGTATTCTTACTGGTATCTCCACTTCCAGAATCCATAAGTACACATATTTTCTGTCCTTTTTTGTTTCTTAATAATTTAAGTGCCTGTCTGGCATATTCCTGACCCATATTATAATTACTGATTCCTATAAAACACTGGCGAAGACTTGCGGTACTATCATTTAGTACAGTTACTACTGGTATTCCTTTCCCTACTGCTTCATTAATCAATACCACCGTTTCTTCTGATTCATCTCCCACCACAATAATGCCATCTACGCCGGCATCAATTGCTATTCTGAATAACTCCTGCACAGAATAATCCGTTGGCAGACTCTTACCTAAATATTCTACACAGGCATTGTATCTCTTTCCCTCTTCCTTAACACCTTGATAAATGGAATCCCATAGAGGATCTTCCTGTTCGTCTGTAATCAATACATAGTGTTTTTCATATTTTTGCGTATGAACAAAATTATTAATACCGGAAGCTAATATTAGTGCACGAAAATTGAAAACACAGTAAATCGTCAGAAGCACCATTGCTATGATACCAATTGCAATGACTGCTTCTGTAAAATGTGTCCTTTTCTTCGTTTCCTTTTTATTATTTAAAACAACCTCATTTTGAAGGTGTTCTTTTTCATTGCTATTCTTTTTCATAAGCAAGCTCCGCCTGTCTTTTTCGTCTGACTATCTATAGCATTTCCATAACAATAATAATTTAGAGTATAACATAAATTATTATTTAAATAAAGAACGTGCCCGGTACAGATTGTATCAACAATACGTAGTACATAGCATTCGGACACGCTCTTGCTCCGATAAAAACAAGGCTGCTGAAAAAGTCCCCTTTCAGTTTGCTGAATGAATCAAGGTGTATATATATTCATTTGGCTACCTTTCCTTCCGGCGGCATGTTCTTTATAGAGCCTCAAAGATGTGGAAAATATCGCGGCTGCTCTTTTTTCCACTGAGTCTCTAGTCGAACATAAACAGCCTTGTCAGCCGGTCTACGCCAAGTTGAATATATATACACCCTGATTCATGCCATGTTTTTGAAAAGGATTTTTTCAGCAGTCTCTATAAAAACACAACGGGCGTTTTTATCGGGTACTTCATTGATCTTCATACCTATGTACCACATACTTTTAGAATGTCTAAATATTTTTCTTGATTCTGTTTGCACTGCATCTAATACTGGCATATGAATACTTGTGATATCATATACGAATTATCGTTGTTCTGGTTTTCCATCACTCCTATGTTTTATTACTATACCTTTGGGGTAGGATGGATAATCACGGCGCCCCATCGCAACTTAATCGGTTTATCACGAAACAGTCTAAAACGACATAGCAGCGAATGGATTATCCATAAGGAGACCGTTTGACGCCATCGGTTCTTAGTTTGTGGCAGATTTTATCTGCCACAAACTTATGTACCGCTATGAGCGGCAACCGAGTGAGAACGTGTCTTACGTTGGATAACCATTCGCTGCTATAGTCTTGATAAGTTTGGGTGATAAACTTATTGCAAATGAAAAGGGGCGCGCGACCAATTCACCTTCCCCGATATAATTATTTATTGAATTTTAACTCTAAGTAATCCTTAATGAGAGCAACACATTTATCACGTCCGATTCTTTCACTGTTAAGTGTCATATCATAGTTTATTGGATTGGTCCATGTACCGCCCTGTGTATAATATTTGTAGTAATCAGCACGATATTTGTCTGTTTTCTTTATGAGTTGATGTGCCCGCTCTTCTGAAATGAATAATTTATCCTGGATGGATTTTACGCATGCTTCCCTCGGTGCTTCGATATAAATACTGATCACATTCTTAGAATCACGTAATACATAATCGGCACATTTTCCAATCACTACAAAGGATTCCGTTTTTGCCAGCTGCCGGATCAATTCCGCCTGAATATTAAATAGATTCACATCTGAAACAAAATCCTTCTCTGTTGGTTCTACGACAGAGGTATACGGCACTTTCTTCAGCATATTGGTAATATAACTGCCTCTAAGCTTCTCATCCACCTCCACAAAAAGATCTTCCGCAATACCGCTTTGTTCTGAAGCCATACTCAAAACCTGGCGTTCATAGCAGGGAATCCCAAGTTCTTCGGCAAGTTTTTCACCTATCTGTTTTCCTCCGCTTCCAAATCCCCTTGCAATTGTAATTACATAATTTTTCATACTGACCTCTCCCTTCATTCTTTCCATCTTTTTGACACGCCGCCCTATGCAGCACAAGTAGTTTAATTTATGTCTGCCTTTAAAACAGCATTCAGCATTACAGTCGCACCTGCCGTACAATGCTCCGGTGTCGAATATTCCGGTTCACAATGTGATAACCCGTCTTTTGATTGCACAAAGATCATGGTGGTTGGTATCATATAGGATGCAAACTGAGCGTCGTGTCCTGCACCTGAGTGAATATATTGATGTTTGATATCTGCTTCTTCTGCTGCCTCTTTTACATATCCTACTAATTTTTTGTCCCAATAAACAGTATCTCTGTTCCAGGCTTTTTCTACTGCACAGGTACAGCCAGACCATTCTTTATCCGTACAGGATTTTACGATTGCCAGAACTTTCTCAAGGACTTTAGGGTCTTCATGCCTGGCATCAAATGAAAAGTCAAAAAAGTCTGGTACGCATGTATGTACGCAAGGATGGCATACCACTTCTCCTGTTGTGTATACTAACTCCGAAATTTCCAGTTTATCAATTTCTTCATGTAAATAGCAAAGCGCCTGAGAAGCCGCAAAGAAAGCATCTTTCCTCTTTGGCATTGGAAATGTACCAGCGTGTGTTGTCTGACCGAAGAACTTTAATCTATAATTAAACATACCCAGTACACAGTCAACTACGCCCACCTCATTGCCGGCATCTTCTAAGATTGGTCCCTGTTCGATATGTGTTTCAAACATGTATTCATATTTTTCCGGGCTCAATCTATATTTTTTATCTCCCTTGAACCCTGACTTTTCAAGTGCTTCCCCAAATGTCTTTGTCGCATCTAAAATACTCTTGGATGCCATCATATTCTCATATTTGAATTTTGATCTGATGTCTTCCGGAAGAAAATCATAACATACGATACCGGACACCATCATTGCCGGTGGATATAAAGAACCTTCTTCATTTGTCCAGATCATAGCAGTCAATGGGTGTTTATGCGGTATGTTCTTTTCTGCAACAGTTTCCAGAACTTCCATGGCAGAAATAACACCAAGAATTCCATCATAATTTCCTCCATTCTTTACAGAATCACAATGAGATGCCATTACGATTCTCTTCGCATCCTTATCTGCTCCCGGAAGTGTTGCATAGATATTTGCAACATCATCAATTTCTATTTCTGCACCAATCGCTTTCATTCTTTTTATGAATTCATTTCTTGCCTGAATCGCTTCCGGCGACAAAGAATATCTTGTAATGCCCCCATGCCCTGCATCACCGAACTGACTCATCGTCTTAATCTTATCCTTCATTCTTTCCAAACTACACGTATACATAATTCATCCTCTTTTCTTTGATTTCGACTTTATTTTTTCATACTTCTCGACATGCCGCTGCAAAGAAGCAAAACAATCAGGGAGAAGATGCCGCTTTTCTTTCACACTCCACTCTCGTGCCTGGTGTGATAGCGCCTGTCGGACAAACTGTCACACAAAGATGACAACCAACACATTTTTTTGCATCCATGACCGGTTTCCCTGTTTCTTCATTTTGGCACAATGCCTGGTGTCCTCCGTCATAGCAGGAAAGGTAACATCTTCCGCATCCAATGCATTTGGACCGGTCGAACTTTGGATAACAGATGCTGTGACGGTTCAATTGTTCGGCAGGAATCAGATTTGGTAAGGATCTGCCTATGATATCACTTACACTTTGGTAACCTGCATTGCTAAGATACCTGCTGAGTCCATCCTTTAGATCCGCTATGATTCTGTATCCATATTGCATGACTGCCGTCGTAATCTGTAAGTTTCCACAACCCATTGCAAGAAATTCTGCTGCATCTCTCCATGTTTCAATACCACCCATACCACTGACCGGCGTATCCTTTAATGCCTCACAAGTCTTCATATCATGAATAAAACGAAGGGCTATCGGCTTCACGGCTTTTCCAGAGTAGCCTCCTATCGAAGATTTGCCTTCCACATCAGGTCCCGTTGCATAAGTGTCCAGGTTGATATTCATAACACTTTTTATCGTATTGATTGCTGCAATACCTGTTGCACCAGCTTCCATGGCTGCCTTTGCCGGTATCTCCATATTTGTGATATTAGGTGTCATCTTAGCCAGAATTGGAAGTGTTGTACCCTTTCTTGCCGCTTTAGTATACAAGCTTACCAATTCAGGATTCGTTCCTACATCACTGCCAAGTCCTTCCCCACTCATATGCGGACACGAGAAATTACATTCAATCATATCCGCACCTGCTTTTTCCATCAGTTCTGCAAGATAAGTCCACTCGTCCTCATTCTGTCCCATAATAGATGCAACAATGATTTTGTCCGGATAATTTTCTTTTAATTTCTTTATGTAAGAAAGATTTTCCTCCAACGTATGATCTGATATCTGCTCAATGTTCTTGAAACCTATAAAAGGATTATTTTCTTTACTTAATTTATCAAATCTTGGCGAAACTTCCTGTGGTACAAATGTTCCAATCGTCTTAAATGCAGCACCGGCCCACCCCATATCAAAAGCTTTTGCTACCATCTCATAGTTGCTGCCCACAACAGACGAAGATAAGAAAAAAGGATTCTCACATGTAACGCCGCAAAACTCAATTTTCAGGTCTGCGCCGTTCGTATTTCCTTTTTCCTGGCTGGCTGCAATCTCCATTAACGTCTTGATATCGACCGGTCTGTCGATTTTTCCTCTTAAACAGGCCTGCATACACAATTTTTCCCCACAATTTGTACACGGCAGGATATCAGGCAGTTTATTGACCGCACCCACTTCATTTTCAAATCTTAATGAGGTAATAACCTCCGCTGCCGGTACTCCATAAGGACATGCCCTGGTACATGGTGAATTATGGCACAAAAGGCAATTCCCACATTCGGCAGCCTTGATGATCTCGCTATAATTCATACTTGCTCCCATCTGCTGCTTTAGCAGCCATTTTTATCAGGGAGTGTGAAAACGCTTTTCTTTCACACTTGCTCCCATCCGCGACCTTTGGTCGCTATTTTTGTTTTCTGCTCACTCTTTTTACAAAATTTCCCATACCTGGTGTTCCGACAAATTCACCGTTATCATATACAAGATTACCTCTAAGATAAGTCTGTAACGGATATCCGTGTAGTTCTTTCCCTTCCCAGATTGTATGGTCATAATCGGAATGCATGTTATTTACATGAATGGTAAAATCTTTTTCGGTATCGTAAATAACAATATCCGCATCCTTACCGACACTTAAAGAACCCTTATCTGCACATCCGAATATTTTTGCAGGATTGGCCGAACACAATTCTACAGCTCTTTCGAAACTGATCTTTCCTGCATTTGCTGCTGCTAACATATAGGGATATAAATTTTCCACACCCGCACATCCGTTTGGAATCTTGGTAAAATCATCTTTACCCCAATCCTTTTCATAGCTTTGGAATGGGCAGTGGTCAGTTGCAACTGTATCTATCATGCCATTTTTAATTGCTTTCCACAAAGCTTCCTGGCTCTCCTTGCCTTTCATAGGCGGAGAACATACGAAATTTCTACCATCTTCCCTTTTGTATACATCGCATGTGAATTCTAGATATTGCGGACACGTTTCAACATATACCTCATGTCCTTCTGTCTTTGCTTTGATGCACTCTTCCAAACCTTCTTTATCGGCCATATGTACCAGATAGATTGGTGCATCAAAGGATCTGGCCCAATGTACTGCTCTTTTATCCGCTTCAGCTTCCACAAATTCCGGTCTGCTGAGATAGTGATACCAGGCACTTGTTCTTTTTTCTGCAAGGAAATTTGCAATATTCATATCAATCAGATCCGGGTTCTCAGCGTGTACATTCAGCATTGCTCCCAATTCTTTTGCACGGAGCAATAATTTTACAAGTGTTCCGTCATCTACCATCATGCCTTCCTTCTTGTAGACCAGAAAACACTTAAAGCTGGTCACACCTTCCGCAACTGCTGTTTCCATCTCTTCCAGCAAGGCTCCACCATTCAAATCTGTGATACAGCAGTGGAATGCATAATCGACACAAGCCTCCTTTTCACAGATTTCTTTTTTGGAATTTACGAGCCCCATAATGGTATTTCCTTTTCTTTGCACCGGATAATCAAATACAGTCGTGACTCCCCCGCATGCTGCTGCCCTTGTTCCGGATAGGTAACTGTCTGCTGAAACAGTACCGCCAAATGGCATCGCAAGATGCGTATGTGCATCAATCGCACCGGGAAGTACCAGTTTTCCCGTGGCATCCACCGTATTTCCCGCTTCCATGTCCAGTTCCCTTCCAACTGCAATGATTTTGCCGTCTTTTACAGCAATGTCAGCAATAAAACTTTCCTTTGATGTCACTACTTTTCCGTTTTTAATCATTAAATCTACCATATACATCCTCCTTAAATTGATAAAAGTGCGATGCCCATTTTCAGACATCGCACGCCATTGTATGTTCCTGGTTATCCTGTTACAAGTTTCTTAGAATGCGAGTGCCTACTTCTCTAATTTGTATACAAGTACAAGACCAGATCTTTGATACATCTGTGCAATTTCCAGAAGATCCATACCACCTGCATCAGCAGCAATTAAGTTAGATACCCAAGTTACACCAAAGTCTACTGTTCCATTGTTTACGGCTGTTGTTTCACCGATGTCTCCACCACCGGAAACTATATTTACAGTTAGACCAGCTTCCTTATAATATCCTTTATCAAGTGCTACATAATAACCCATGAACTGTGCTTGCGGAAGCCATTTTAATTGTATGGAGACTTCTGCTTTCTCTGGTGCTCCGAAAGATCCATCTGTTGATGCAGCTACCTCTTCCCAGTAGGAAGTGTCCCTGATGTCATCTAATGTGAGCGCCTGTAATTTGTCTGCTGCTGCAGAATCGTCCAGTTTGATATAGGTCTTAGCAAGATCGAGTGTCTGCTGCATTGCTGCTTCATCCATCTTTCCGTATTCTGATACTGCTGCACCTGAAGTATCTGTCTCAACTAGTTTTTTCACTTCACCTGCCATATAGGACTGATGATCCGGTGATACGGAAGAACCATATTTATATACGATTTCCGCTGCTTCATCCGGATTCTCACATGCATATTTCCATCCCTTTAAGGAAGCATATAAGAATGCTTTTACTGTATTTGGATTTGCTTCTGCAAAAGCTTTCGTACAGAAGATATTATCTTCAAGCATTGCAACGCCTTCCTCATTCATATCGATTGTTCCGACCGTTTCTCCATAGCCATAACCGCCATCATAATCATTTTTAACAAGTCCTAACTCGTTATATGTCATTGCTGATGCAAGTGTGATGGAATCATCATCAAAGCCATCCATATCAAATGCCTGGCTCAGAAAAGAAGTGTCCTGTCCATATTTACTTAATAATGCCTGAATCTCATATTCATTTCCAAGTCCCCAGTTACCAACCTTGCCCTCTTGTGCTGCCGCAACAATAAGAGCCTCATTATCACTTCCGGTTTCAGATGTTTGCGTTGCTGCTTCCGCTGATTCTGACACCGCTTCTGCTGAAGTCGTTGTCTCTTCTGTTGCAGTAACGGCTTCTGCTGTTGTCTTAGAACTGCTGCCACATCCTGTAACCATAGCTCCCACTAAAGCCACTGCGCACAATAGACTAACTAATTTTCTGCTTCTTTCTTTCATAATCCTGCTCCTCCTTGTATTGTGTTAAATTTATGATTCAGCCTCAGGCTTTTCGGGCCTTCAGCAAAATACCTTCAACCATCATCAGTATTCCATACATCAGGATACCGATTAAACTTGCAACAGCGATATATGCCCATGCCGTTGCATACTGAGCCAGTACGATATTCTCACGAATCTGTCTGCCGACTCCAATAATGTATTCTGCAAAATACTCACTTACAATTGCACTGATAACACTTGCAGGCACACTCACTTTTAAAGCTATAAAAATATAGGGAATACTGTTTGGTAATCTAAGTTTTAGAAAAATTGTTCTTCTATTTGCTGCATAGGACATCATGAGATCCTCTGAAAAAGGTTTCAGTTCTGATAATCCCCGAAAGGCATTTACACTCATGGATGCTATGCAGACAATCATAACTACTATTATTTTTGCTACCATACTTCGAATATTAGCATCCTTGCTCACACCCTTGGTCCAGTTCGTAATCACAGGTGCCAATGCTACGATTGGAATGGCATTAAATGCTCCTACCACTGACAGACCGCCGCTTCCCCACTTAGGGAAAAAAGTTGCAATGATAGCAATCCCATATCCAATCAGTGAACCGAGCACCAGACCACATACCGCAACGACAATTGTTGCTGCTGCGTTCGCTATGATCTTGCTTTTGTTCTCAGCAATGATACTTACAATTCTGCTTGGCAAAGGCAACGTAAATGTGTCTGTGTTTAA
Source organism: Bacillota bacterium (assembly GCA_023398375.1). Taxonomy (GTDB): domain Bacteria; phylum Bacillota; class Clostridia; order Lachnospirales; family Lachnospiraceae; genus SZUA-378. Next base: position 195,412 of record JAEWSH010000037.1, read on the forward strand.
TAATTTATGTAAACCTTGTGTCTGCCACAGCAACAAAATAAAAAGACCAAATACCACCGGCAGAATAATGCTGGATGATTTTTCCAGATTTTTATTCTCAAGTAACCTTTTATATATGCTTTTCTTTCTTTGAATCATTCCTTAACCTCCTTATATGGCGTTACGATTTTTTCTATCACGCCCATAAGATAGCAGCTTAAAATTCCGACCACTGCACTTAAGAGTATAATTTGCCAGAAAACGTAAATTGACATCGCGTGTTTTAACGATTGCGACAACATACATCCTAATCCGCCGTCACCCTGCAGCGTATCTACCAAAATTGATGCTGTGAGTGCCATCGGTGCCGATATCTTAAGTCCTGTAAAAAAATAAGGAATGCAGCTTGGAATCAGCATTTTGGTATAAATAACATATTTGTTAGCAGCGTAAGAATTCATCAATTCATATTTTTCTTTTTCTACTGAGTTGAATCCTGCTAATGTATTTGTTGCTACCGGGTAGAAAGTCAGGATACCTGCTATTACGATTCTGCTTGTATCGATACTATGGGTAATGGAAAGAATAATTGGTGCCATACCTAAAATAGGGATCATCTGAATCAACATCAAATAGGGAAAAATAGTTTTTTCTACAACTCGCGATAATTTCATGAAGAGGGCAAGGACAAAACCGCAAATCGTTCCCAGCAGGAATCCTATCCCTCCTCTAAGTAAAGTCGCTTTTGCACTTGTTAATACAATCTGTAATGCTGTCATCTGATTGCTGACCTGCCTCGTACTGAATATTGAAGCAGCGATCTGATGGATATGCGGCAGCACATTTTCCGGCGTTCTCTTGGTTCCTGCCACAATAAAGGCACCGATTTCCCAGATAATCATGATTCCTATCACCCATACAACTGTAATGAACCATTTCTGATTTGTAATTTTTTTTGTCATACAGATCCCCCCTCAAAGCTGTTTCTTACCTTAGCTACCAGTTCATTAAAGTGCTGTGTATCTCTCATTTCCAAAGTTCTGGGTCTTGGCAGATCAATATCAACAACAGCCGATAATCTTCCGGGATGTGGTGATAATACGCATACTCTGTCTGATAAAAACACAGATTCTGCAATATTATGTGTTACGAAAATAACGGTTTTATTCGTTTTAGCCCATATCCGCAATAAATCTTCATGCAATTTTTCTCTTGTAAACTCATCAAGCGCCGAAAATGGTTCATCCATGAGTAAAATATTCGGCCGGATAGCAAATGCTCTTGCAATGCCTACTCTCTGCTGCATGCCGCCGCTCAGCTGTCTTGGATAATGGTTTGCAAAATCGTTAAGTCCTACTAATTCCAGCATTTTATCTGCTCTGTCAGATCTGTCCTGTTTATTGTAATACATGATCTCTAAGGGTAATTCCACATTTTTCTTAACAGTTCTCCAGTCAAATAGAACCGGACTTTGAAATACAATGCCAAATTTCTGCTGTAACCGAATTTCTTTCGGTGTCATACCATCAATCCGAATCGTTCCCGATGTTGGCTCCAGCAGATCTGCTATCATCCTGAGCAGTGTCGTCTTTCCACACCCGGATGGTCCAAGTAAAGAAATAAATTCTCCTTCATGAATATCCAAATTGATATTTTTTAACGCCTGCACATCATTTCCCTGATTGTCTTTAAACGTCATACCTACATCATCTATTTTTATCTCTACTTTTTTTTCTACTTCCCTTATATCCGCCATATTCTGTTCCATACCTGTTTCTTTCATACTTTTTCTCCTCCATAGTTCTAGAATAAAGGAACAATGTATGTGCCATGATACATTCTCCGCGCCTGAGCGGGTTGCGTAGCAACTGCTTCCTTTTCGTGAGTTTTTGACACTCTATCCCTATAAGATAAAAAAAAGAACAGCACCCGAAAGCTATTAAAGCTTCGTTGCTGTTCTTAATATTCGCATACTATAGCATATTGAAAATTTAACGTCAATCAAAAGTAAGCACAAATCTGTTTACTTTTTTTTGTGCCGGAGCACATTCTGCCTAAATTTACTACTCTTTACTACTATTATTCATTTCTGATCGCACTTAACGGACTTAGCTTCATAGCTCGCAGAGATGGGAAAAATCCTGCCACCATACCCACTATTACCGCAAAAAAAACTGCGAAGACTGCGAGCCATACAGGTATATATGACAGACTTGTCATATCACTGCCAGAATTTCTAACGATTATATTAATAATAACTGATATCCCATAACTCAGAGCAACACCAATGATACCACCGATAAATCCGATATATCCGGCTTCCATCAAGAACATTGCCTGAATATTACGAAGATCGCATCCCAGTACTTTCATAACACCAATTTCCTTTGTTCTCTCATAAATTGACATCATCATTGTATTTGTAATCCCAATCGCTGCAACAAAAAGTGATACTGCTCCAATCCCACCCAGTACGGCCTGCACATATCCATACTGCTCTTTTGTTGCTTTGACCCAGTCAGAATTGCTGCTTGCCTGGTATCCCATTGCGGTTATTTCTGACTGTACATTCTCCAGTTCGTTCATATCATCCACATTTACATAGATTCCTGTATAAAATAATTCCTTATAAGGCTTTCCTGATGGCAGGACCGGTTGTCCCGGAATAGGTTTATTTTTAAAGGCCTTCTTCAATTGTAGCTTCAATGCCTCTATATCACAAAATACACTCCAGGAATTCTCATTATAATCGTCCATTGTTCCTGCTATGACTCCACAACCTTCCACCACATATTTCTTAGGCGGCTGTACTACTTTATCCTTATTACTTGTATCCTGAGATTGCTGATAAGCATCCGTATCGTAAATAATAAAAAGCGGATCCTTAATGAGGTCAATATCCGGAGCCTTGCCTGTAGACCAGTAACTTGCACCTGTCTTGCTATCATAAAAGTCTGCCAGCACCTGGTTCCCATAGACCAGCTCCACCTTACCCGCATTCTCGTCCGGCAATCTTCCTTTTCCAAGCTCAATATTCATTTTATGCAATGCATCCAGACTCATTCCCCTGATGGTCATGTTACATTCATAATTCGCATATTTTGCTAACACGCCAGTCTCCAGTATTGGAGATGCAATCTCAACATGAGGTATTTTTGCAATTTCTTTTAATGCTGCATCATCCAGTCTCTTTTTCTTCTTATCGCTTGACGGTGGATTATCACCGGCTGGCTGACTTGTACTGCTTACTCCATTATAGTCATTTGCAGAGGATTCTGTTACATTAATGGTTGTTAATCCTCCATATTTTTCTATCTGCTCCATGGAACTTTTATTCAGTCCCAGCCCCAGTGATATCATGACCACGATCGATGCTGTTCCTACTATCACACCTAATATGGTAAGAAACGATCTGATTTTTCTTTTCCAAAGACTGCTGCTGCTCATACGTAAAAGATCAAGAATTTTCATCTTCAGCTCCTGTCTCAACCTTAATATCCGCCAGATCTTCTGCTAATTCCTTTGCCTCTTTTTGTTTCTTCTTTTTTTTCTTTATGAATATAATTACCACTATCAGAACAATAATTACTAATATTACGGAAAGCACGATGATCCATGTATAGTTTGGAGATTGTTCCTCCATCTCCGGCATTTCCTCCATACTCGTGTCTTCAAAATTCTCTGAGACCATTATTGTCATTTCTTTTTCTTCTGTCGTAACATTTCCTGATGCATCTTCATAGGAAATGGTAGCTGTAATCGTTCCATCATCCATGGTAGCAGCCTTACCCGTGAGCATGGCATCTACATTTCCAGTGGCACCCGGTTCGACCTTACCGACAAAGGTATCTCCCCCTTCAATGCTGTCACCTTTAAAGGTTACCTTCGTATTATACAATGTTGTCTTCCCTGTATTATAAATACTGAACATAACATTGGATTGATCTCCTATAAAAATGTCTGACGGGGTAATCTCGGGAGAACTCGTTTCAAATTTGGATATCTGGTTTACTGGTATGGAAACACTTGCAGTAGAATCATAAGGATTGTATTTTTCATCTTCGTATTTCATCTTGATATTCAAAACATACGGTTTCTGTGCTAAATCTACCTTAGCAGTCATCTCAATGGAAAGATCCGCTTTTCCTCCCTGTGGGATCTTATCGATATATACGGTATTGCTTCCTGACGTTGGAAGAAAAGCGGAGTAGGTTGCATTTTCATCTTTCCCTTCAACTGCCGCTTCCAGATCAAATTCCACATTTGATACCGCTGTTCTTTGTGAGGTGTTTTTGACATGAATATTTAAAGTAAATGTACCTCCTGCATATACCTTCTCTGGATTCGTTTCAAATCCCGTAACTATGATTCTTGGAGTAGAAGTCTTTGTCGCATCATCTCCACTTGTCTGGTCAATACTGCCACTTCCAGGTGCGCCGACCGTCTGTACATAGGTAGACAGCGTAGCAGTTTCTATAGCTCCGTTAATTGTATAAGTTAATGAAAAATTCAGCTTATAATAACCTGACAGCACGTCCTCCCTGGTCTTGAACACATATGGAACCTCTCTTCGGTTGACCATCGCGATTTCTTTGTTCGTACTGGCCGGTAACAAGTCAATAATCTGTGCATAACTTGATTTATCTATTTCGAACGGCCATTCCTTTACTGTATTTGAAGTAACAGGTGTCACTACAATATTTGAAATATTCTCTGTGCCAAGATTTATGACTGGGAGTGTAACTGCAACTTCCTGTCCATGCTGTGCTACGGGCGTGGTATAATTATCTCCCACCGCAAGAAATTCCTTTGTAGTTGGTGCCTTGTCAGATTTCTGAGCCGAAACAATTGCTGCCATTTGTGACTCGATCGCTGATACGTAAGTTGCAAGATCCGATTCCGTAATATCATAATTTGCTATGTATGCATTCGCACTGGCATATAATTTTTCTACTTTTTCTTTTGTTTCCTTTGTTACGTCATTTGCTATATACAAATTGCTTTTATAATTGACTAATTTCGTATAATATTTATTCTTTGTATCCGTAGATGCCTTTTGATCTGAGTCATTATCACTTACGCTCGTATCTGCAGATGCATGGATCACCGGCGTTATCGGCAAAATTGCCAGAATACAAAGCACTGCTATAAATAAAATCTTAGATATCTTTTTCATTTGCTGTTCCATCCTTATCATAAATTAATCTATCTATCATTTTACAATCTTGTCGTCATGTGTTCTTCTATCTTCGATCTGAACTATCTTTCCATCCCTGATATGAAAGATCCGGTCAGCAAAACTTGCTAAATAATTGTCATGTGTAACCATGACCAGTGTTTGATTATGCTCCCTGACCACTTTCTGCATTAATTCCATTACCTCTTTGGAGGTATTGGAATCAAGATTTCCTGTCGGTTCATCTGCAAAGATGATTTCCGGATTCACGACCAGTGCCCGGGCAACACCCACACGCTGCTGCTGACCTCCTGACATCTGTGTCGGTCTGTGCTTTTTATGCTTCTTCAAACCCACCATATCCAACACCTGATTGGCACGTTCAAGTCTTTCTTTCCTGTCCATTCCCTGAAATGTCAGGGGAAGCGCGACATTCTCTATTGCATCCATCGTTCCCATCAGATTAAAAGATTGAAAGATAAACCCAATATGCTCTCTTCTGAACTTTACCAGCTGATTTTCGCTCTTCCGCTCTATATGCTCATTATGTATAATGATCTGTCCCTTGGTCGGTGCTTCTAATCCGGCAAGCATATTTAACAGTGTTGATTTTCCGGAACCCGACGTTCCAACAATTGCGCAGAATTCGCCTTTATAAATTGAAAATGCAACCCCATTCAACGCAAGAACCCTGGTGTCGCCTACTCGATATACCTTATATAAGTCCTTTACCTGAATAACAGGTTTTTTCTCTATGTTCACATTATTCTCCCCTGTCTTAGCTACTTTATCATATACAGCATATCATATTTTATGCCACTTGAAACTTATTTTTTTATTAATAATAGGTACAACTACAATTATTCACTTTACCCTCTATAATAACTTCCCTTATTCTTTTTATATATTATTTACAATCAGTTCACAACCTGTTAAAATCTGGAAATGTATGAAAAAGATAAATGATATCATATAAACTATTAGTGTACATGATAAGGGGCGAATACAATGGTGAAAAAAAAGAATTACATGATGCAGAAGGAACTCAATGAAATAGGCGGTACTGCGAAACAAAATACTTCCTTATATGATGTGCGGCAGAACCTAAGCCGCAAAATAATGAATTGGATTATTTCTATAGCAGGAACTTTTGCTGCTTTCCTGTTCCTGCTTTTCTCCCAGATCTTGAGACTGGGGTTTGCACCGGAAAATAGCATGGGAAAGGGGTTGACATATCATATCACTTTATGGATAAAGGATACCTTTACATATAATCCCTTTTCCTTCAGCTTTATTCTCACGGGCATCTGCACACTTGTTATGAGCTGCTTATTTTTGGTACCACGTTACGAAAAGAAAAAAAGCAGGGCCGTCGGTATGGTTGCGATGGCAGCCCTGATACTCTTATCTGTATCTCTTTTTATTAATGGCATTTATTACAATGTGTTCTACTGTGAATTTCGTTTCCCAAGTTCTGCCTTTGGATGTAATATCCTTATGATAAGCAGTATACTGGTAGTGGGAATATGCGCGGCTGTATTTTGTTGCGTAGAATTTATGATTTCTCTTTCAGTCAATAAACTGCGTTCCGTTTTTCTCGCTGCGACCATTGTCTTTTTGGGAATTGCATCAGTCGTTTTTGCAATCATTACCCTTCTGGGAATACTACAACACAGAAGCTATCATGTGCCCGGGTATTTATTTCTTTATGGGATACCATTCCTGTTTCTTGCAATATCGCAGCTTTCCGGATGTATAAAAGAAACTTTTGAATCAATGGATTAATAGGTGCTCCTAAAGTATCGATATCATAATCAATTACAGTTTTAAATCATACTCTAATATATAAACAAGGTTTAGACATTTGAATTCTATCGTATAAAAAAGCTGACGTTATGTTGTCAGCTTTTTTCGTTTTAGGATACTCATTAGATTAATGGATATTTATCTGTCAATGTTTTTACAAGCGCACGTGCTTCTTCTGCTTTCTCTTCTCCACCTCTCACTACCAGTGAAATAGCTTCTGCGATCTTGTCCATATCTCCTGTATTCATTCCTCTTGAAGTCACAGCCGGTGTGCCGAGACGGATACCACTCGTTACAAACGGAGATTTCGGATCGTTCGGAATCGTATTTTTATTTGCGGTAATATGCGCCTGATCCAGCAGCTTCTCAATTGCTTTGCCTGTCAGATCGAATGGAGTAAGATCCATTAACATTAAATGGTTATCGGTACCGCCGGATACGATCTTGATGCCCCTGTTCATAAGTCCTTTACACAAAACCTGTGCGTTATCCACAATGTTCTTCTGATATGTCTTAAAATCATCTGACAGAGCTTCTTCAAAACAAACTGCCTTTGCCGCAATCACATGCATCAGCGGTCCGCCCTGAATGCCTGGGAAAATCGCTTTGTTAAAGTTATATTTATCCGCTGCTTCCTGATTACATAAAATCATACCACCGCGTGGACCGCGAAGTGTTTTATGTGTCGTAGTTGTAACAACATCCGCATAAGGAATCGGATTTGGATGAAGACCTGCTGCCACAAGACCTGCTATATGAGCCATATCTACCATTAGAACCGCTCCGACTTCATCTGCTACTTCTCTGAATTTTTTAAAATCTATTGTTCTTGCATAAGCACTTGCACCGGCAATAATCATCTTGGGCTTTGCTTCCAGTGCAATTCTTCTTAACTCTTCATAATCAATAAAGCCTTCCTCATTTACACCATAAGGTACTACTTTGAACCATTTACCAGACATATTGACCGGACTTCCATGTGTTAAATGTCCGCCGTGATCAAGATTCATACCCATAATAGTATCACCAGGATTCAAAATGGCAAATTGCACTGCCATATTTGCCTGTGCGCCAGAGTGAGGCTGTACATTTGCATAATCACATCCAAATACTTTCTTAGCTCTTTCAATTGCCAGGTTTTCTACTACATCAACACACTCGCAGCCGCCATAATATCTTTTTCCAGGATAGCCTTCTGCATATTTATTTGTAAGGGGACTTCCCATAGCTGCCATAACTGCTTTACTTACCCAGTTTTCAGATGCAATTAACTCGATATGGTTATTTTGTCTTTCTTGCTCATCCACGATTGCCTGTGCAATTTCAGGATCCACATTCTTCAACTCTTCTAACGAATACATTTTTTTGCCTCTCTTTCGCTCTAGTTTGATAATTTAGCAAAGACATATCTTTCGTCTTCTTTGCGTATAGTATAAACATTGTCCTCTTTAAATGCAAGGACTTTCTTGCTTTAGTGCGTCATATTAGACAAATATTCTACTTTCTTTACTTTGTTCGTATTTACTGTTAGAATTTCTTATCATATAGTATCGAAGGAGGTCATAATATGTACCACATTATTATTAATCCAGCATCACGTTCAGGCCGGGGCAGGAAGATATGGAGAGCTCTGATTCCTATATTGGAGAAGAACCGGATACGCTATTATGCTTATTTCACCAAATACTGTGGTCATGCAACTTTTATTATCGATGGAATTTTTGCGATGAATCCTTCTGTACAAGGACTACAGTTCATTGTGTTAGGTGGAGATGGCACACTTAACGAAGTCATTCAGGCAATTCACCAATATAAGCACACTACCATCGGATACATTCCGACAGGATCCAGCAATGACTTTGCCAGAGATTTGGGTATTGCCCCAACTCCAACTGAGGCACTTATGAACATTCTTCAAAAACACGCCGTCAAATCATTGAATATAGGGCTTTTAACTTATTTGAATGGGAATGATATCAGTTCAGGCCAAACTGTCCTCAATTCAAGTTCAGAACGACGGCTTTTCAGTGTCAGCAGTGGCATAGGATTTGATGCTGCTGTTTGCAAAAAGGCGATGGATTCTACTATGAAAGACATTCTGAATCATATAGGACTGGGCAAACTCACTTATCTTGGAATCGCACTTACGAAACTTCTTACCCTAAAGCCAGTCTCATGCGATATCTATCTGGATGATAGGGAACCCATACATTATGACAGGCTTCTTTTTGCAACGGCTATGATACATAAATATGAGGGTGGCGGCTTCATGTTCTGTCCGCAAGCAGATGCTACCGACCATTTATTGGATCTGTGTGTCGCTCATCATGTTTCCAATAGACGGGCACTACACATACTTCCCTCTGCATTCCTGGGTGAGCACACAAAATGCCCGGAAGTTGCTATCCATAGAGCTCATACCATCCGATTATGTACAGATACTCCTTTATTTGTTCATACTGATGGCGAAGTTACGACCTATGCGAAAGAAATTCTCTGGCAATCTTTCAGTGAAAATCTTAATTTTATATATTGAGACCCGCAAAACATAGAAAGTAGCTCGAATAGGGCGGATTTCGAATGTTTTTGATTGTGAGAGCACAAAGTGCGTAACAATCCGTAGGTATCAGGGAGCAAAACACCTTTTAACCCCGACATGATATATTGATTTTAAGAAAGAATTAATAAAAAAAATTCTTATTATCAATACTATTTTTCTAACAAATGATGTATAATACCAAATGTTAATTATTATATTTTTATTGCACTGAACTATAACATTCCTGCCGCATTTTTGGCGAGAAAGGATCTATTTCATGAAGCAGTTTTACACAAAATATAAACATGCGGTTCCGCTTATTATTTATGTACTTATTTATATTACATGGTTTATTGCATTGGAAAAACGTAATATCAGCAATTACACCATAATACACATGAAAATAGATGACTACATTCCATTCTGTGAACTTTTTGCAATTCCTTATTTTTTATGGTTCGCATATGTCTCTGTCGTAGTCTTATATTTATTTTTTACTGATAAAAGAGAATATCATAAAGTGTGTCTTTTCTTATTTACGGGAATGACTATATTTCTGATTGTTTCTACGGTATTTCCAAATGGACAGCACCTGAGACCATCTGCATTTCCACGTGACAATGCTCTGACTCATTTAGTACGGTTTCTGTATCGCGCCGATACCGCCACTAATGTTTGTCCAAGTATTCATGTATATAATTCCATTGGTGCCCATATTGCAATTTCAAAGTCGGGCAGGCTCAATAATAGAAAAGGTATCCAGATCGGTTCCTTTATTTTAAGTCTCAGCATTATACTTTCCACTGTATTTTTAAAACAGCATTCTATGTTCGATGTGATAACAGCCTGTATCATGGCAATCATAATTTATACGGTAGTATATGTAATTGATTATACCTTCATCTCTAGTACCGCTTATCGTCAAAGTCAAAATGTAGAGTCTTAAGAAAAAAGAATGTGCTCAGGCACATTCTTTTTTTGCAAATGCAATTATCAATTAAATTTAAAAAACCTCTGGCAGATTTTATATCCTTCTACGGATATTTTTCTTCCACCTTTTCCTGGCAGATTCATAGAACTTCCCAAGATTCCATAACGTAATTTATAAAACAGTAACCTGTCCTTTTGTTTCAAATAATGCCACAGTTCTTTTTTCTTCTCCAGATTTTCCTCAGTTTCAGACCTGATCAGCATAATGGAGGAAATCGTAGTGATGATATCCAGATAGTTGATCATATAAGAACGCAGCTTTTTGTTCATTGAGCTTGCACTTTTTACTTTAACCATGTAATCGATCATTAACTTATTTACCAAAAGCTGCTGGTCAATTCTTCCAATCATTACCTTTTCATTTACTGACTGATCTTCTCTGCCAATGAAATAACGGTAAAAATTGACATCCAGGTAATACATGTTCTTCACATGCGGCAAAGGCTCAAATACGAATATATTGTCCACATAAAAAGTATGTTCCGGTAAGTGTAATCCACACTCACGTAATAACTTTGTTCTGTAAATAACAGAATGCATCAAAATATAGTGTCCTTTTCTAAAATAACGTACCTTATTCCAGGTAAACATTTCATTTTGCGGAAGTGTATATCTGTATGACATAACTTTGTGCTTTTCTTCCCCAACCTTCTCATATACGAAATTACTGATCAGCATATCCAGAACTTCCGTTCCGCCGACCAATTCGCGCAATGTTTCAAGTATCTTCATATAAGCACTGTCTTTTACCCAGTCATCACTGTCAACAACTTTAAAATATAGACCGCTGGCATTTTCTATTCCGGTATTTACTGCTGAACCATGACCCCCATTTTCCTTATTGATCGCTTTTACAATAGTAGGAAATTTTTCTTGATATTCTTCCGCTATCTTCTGCGTATTGTCGCTGGATCCGTCATTTACAATTAATATTTCAACGTCTTCTCCACCGATCAATAACGATTCAATACATTTTCTCATATATTCCTGTGAATTGTAGCAAGGAATTGTAATTGTTAATAACTTCATTTTCTATCCCCTATCACTCTTTTTGATACTTACTATTTCCTAATTTTATATTTAAATACCTGGTATACGCCATAAATGCTGCCGGTATCGGATATACCTCTTCTGTTTTCTTTTTTTCTATGAGTTCCAGTCCTTGTAGATCCGCATCCTTATCTGGTCTGTTCAACTCATCAACACGGATGGCATATCCGATCATGTGCCATTCTTTATGTGTAAAAATATGTTTACTTTTTTCAAGCTGTTTAATATGAATTGGATGAAACCCCAGAGTTTCCACATAAGTAATCACCTGCTGCCTTGACTGTATTCCTTCAATAGAAGGAAATTCATACAGACCGGCAAGTAAACCTTTCAATGGTCTTTTTCTGATTGCAACCTTTTCTTCATCCTGAATGAGCAGAACGGTCTTTTCTTCTATTACACGAGGCCTCTTTTTTGTTTTGTGAGGAAGCTCCATTATTTTTTCCCGCTTCCTTGCCTCACAAAATATACACCATGGACATTCTTCGCATTTTGCCATTCCATTGGGGATACACACCATTGCCCCAAGTTCCATTAAAGCCTGATTGAATGCACCCGGTCTGTCTGTTGGCATAGCTGCAAGCAAAGATTCTTCATAATACCGCTTCACAGACTGATTCAGGACATCGCGTTCATCCGCCGTCACCCGTGCGATCACTCTTAGCACGTTACCGTCAACTGCCGGATAAGGTTTCTGGTATGCAATGGATGCGATTGCACCTGCGGTATAGCTTCCTATTCCAGGTAATTGCAATAAAAGGGGAATTTCATTCGGAAGTTCTCCATTATATTGTTCCACAATATGTTCTGCTGCGCGCTTCAGGTTCCTGGCTCTGTTATAATAGCCTAAACCTTCCCATAACTTCAACAATCTGTCTTCTCCCACCTCAGCCAGATCCTGAACCGTAGGAAGTTCTGTTATAAATCTTTCAAAATATGGCTTTACTGCCTCTACTCTGGTCTGCTGTAACATAATCTCCGAAATCCATACTCTGTACGGAGTTGGTTCTTCTCTCCACGGCAGTACCCTTGCATGTCCGTCATACCACTGCAATAAGGGGCCTACTATATGCTCTAATTCAAACATACACCTCTCCATTATCCTCCAAACTTGTTATATCAAAATCATGTGTTTTTCTCAACGTATTTTTATAAATTTAAATAAAATTTAATTTTTTTATGGGAACTCTTGCTGAAGGTACCACCTGTGATGTCACATTTGTGTGGATTACCTGATCGTCAAAATAAATGTTTGCCCCAAAAGCCTTCAGAATATCTCTTTTTGAGATTCCACCAAGAAAGAAAGCCTCGTCCACACGTACATTCCATGCACGTAAGGTTCTGATCACACGCTCATGAGCCGGTGCACTTCTGGCTGTTACCAGTGCAGTTCTTATCATAGCATCATCTCCTGGAAATTCTCGTTGCAGATCAGAGATTGTCTTTAGGAACTTTGCGAACGGTCCGGCCTGCAACAGGTTCTTCGCATTCTGTCTTTCATTCTCTTCAAATGCTTCCAATCCTTTTTCCTGGTAAATACGTTCAGACTCATCCGTAAATAGTACAGCATCTCCATCAAATGCAATTCGAATCGGGCGTATCTCTTCTTCATAATTATAGATATGAGTACCATCACTGCAAATAATTCCTGCCGCAATATTGGAATCAATCGCACCCTGCACATCATCTTCGTAAGCTGACAGGAATAAATCTGTCTTAAAAGCAGTAAGATAAGGTGCCAATGATGCACCGCTGGCTAATACTGCTCTCGAAATGTCGAGACCATAATAAGCAATGGAATTAAATACGCGTAACGATGTATCCGCACTATTTCTGGACATTACGATTACTTCCACTCGCCCTTCCTGCCCCGGAACCTTATTCAGATTTAAAAGAGCTCTAATAATTCCAAATCCCGGACCTGGATCCAGTATTTCATTTTCGTTTTCAACCTGATACTTTGCATACGCTTCCACTCCATCCCGCTCAAAAATCTCATTTTCCTTATTCAGATTAAATAAGGCTCTTGAAGATATCCCAACCACAAGACGATTTTCCAAACTATAAGCCATACTGATTCCTCCATTACTACAGGCATACCTCTTATATCCGGTAACAGAATGGATTCCAGAAGCGGTCGTCCTGATAATAAAGAACGCAGATACTTATCTTAGACGGCTGCATTCATATTTTTTGAATGTATCAATGCAATTCTTAAGTTCACTGAACCTCTGTTCAATATCACCTTCTTCTATTTCCACATCTATTGCGATCGCCATCGTATTAATCATCTCATCTGTTATTCTGCTATGAAGTGATGCCAATATATTCAACTTTTGTTCGTACGTATCTGATTCCAAAAATTCCAGAACTAATGGTTCTAAAACAATATCATCATAGTCTCCCTCTTCTGTACACTGTTCTTTACTTTGTGCTGCTAACTCCATATTTCCCTCCGGAAAGTCATTTTGAAGCTCAAATCTGTATTTTTGTGTGACAGATGGATATTTGTTATGATCCACTTCGCTCATAAACATAGCAAGCGATCTCACCCATACTTTATAGGGACTGTAAAGTGCCTGATACACTACCAGTGTATCCACCGTTTCTGAATCTGACGCCAATGTCAGAACTTGATATAATTTACCTTTAAAATGCTTATATATCTGGTATGGCTGCGGATTTGTTCTCATGTAATCTTCTCCTTTTTAACGAAATACCTAATAAATATAGTATACCTCTAACGCCATACCTTGTCATGCACTAATTCAAACAACATGTGAATAAAATATTACCATATTATTCTTGCTATCACTCAGACTGTCTTTTCAATTTCCAGGAAGTGGTGCGATATTAAACTGTTCGAATCCGGGAAATTGACTTTCTGCAACTCTTTAAGCAACTGTTGTTTTTCATAATATGGCATTCTGTCAATTGATTGATTGTGAATCATCATCTGGTATGTAAAAAGTCCGTCTTCATAAATAACTTTTGTCATTGTAATTCCACTATCATAGATACACTTGCTTTCTAAGAGGAGCCTTACTTCCTCAATATAATATTCTTCCATCTCTTCTCTGTATCCATCCTGAATCTTATTTAGATTTTTCGCCTGACCAAATACGGTTCCTGTTATACTAAAGCAAATAATTACTAATGATATCAGTATTGTAACTGCAAATGATGATATTTTTATCATTACGCTTCCTCCTGTTATATGATAACTTATTTCTTTGTTTCTCTTTCCTATGATAAAGATTAACAAATCATTAGTCCCATTTATGTCTCTTTATGTTGATTTGATAGTCCTTTGAATTTAAATAATGAACGTAAAGAATGAATTATAAGAACTTGACAGCAGGGGGACATAATGGTATGTTCTTTTAGATAGATGACAAATGTCGTGTAAAGGAGACTTACGATGGGAATCAAAAGTAATACGCTTATAAAAAGCGAGTGGTATATCATGGAGAAGCTTTGGGAAACCGCCCCCCTCACTTATGTGCAGCTCTGCCATGAATTAAAGGAAAACCCAGGCTGGAGCCGCAGTACAGTGCAAACTATGCTGGAACGTATGACGGAAAAAGGAATTCTTCGGTATGAAGTGCTAGGCCGGGCAAAGCACTATTACCCTAATGTCGGGCGGGATGATGTCGCTATCGCTGAAACGCGTTCCTTATTAGATCGTGCTTTTGAAGGCTCAGCCAGCCTGATGATGAGTACGCTGGTACGCAAAAAACAGCTTACCAGAGAGGAAATAAACGAGCTCTACGCCATTTTACAGGAAGCGGAGGTGAAAAAATGATAGAAACTATTGTCACATCCTCCGTACTGATCTTAATTATCCTAACGCTTCGACATCTGCTCTGGGGCAAAATATCCTCTTGTCTGCAATACGGGCTGTGGGCGCTTGTGGCTGTTCGGCTTTTACTTCCATTTTCCCTTTTTGCCAGCCCTGCCAGTGTAATGAATGCCATCCCTGATATCCAAATCAGTAATTTTGTAGCTACGCAGACTGTAAATTCCGGGAATTATGAGAATACTGTGATGCCATCATATGATTCCTTACTCCAACGTGATCCTGAGATATCTCACAACTCAGTCAGTACGGCAAATACAGTCAATAAAGAATCAATCGCACGATTCACCTGGCTTACCGGCTTGATTCTCAGTGGAGCGTTCTTTTTCTCCTCTAACATCCGTCTGAGTCGAAAACTCCGGCGAATCAGAAAGCGAATAGAAATCCTGCAGAGCCAATTGCCTGTTTATATAGCAGAAGGACTACCTTCCCCTTGTCTGTACGGAATCAGACATCCAGCAATTTATGTCACACAGGAAACCTTTACTGAGGAGAAGCGAATAGAATATGTGATTGCCCACGAACTGACACATTACCGTCAGAAAGATCATATCTGGTCTATAGTCCGCATTCTCTGCCTGTGCATACACTGGTTCAATCCTCTGGTTTGGATCGCGGTCATATTATCCCGCAAGGATAGCGAACTGGCTTGTGACGAGAGGACACTTCGCAGGATTGGAACTGAGAACCGCATGGAGTATGGCAGAACTCTGATTGAAATGATGACCTCATCGTCCAAACCTTCTGATTTATTCTGCTGTGCAACCACAATGACCGGCGGAAAGAAAGAAATAACAGAACGTATCAAACGTATTTCCAAACAGCCAAAAACGCTCATGATAACATTAACTATTGTTGCATTGGTTGCTATTGTGTCAATTGCAATTACCTTTTGCGGTGCTGCTGGGAAAAATCCCATTGTTCTTCCTGATGCCAGTGCAGTGACCAGCATCACCATCGAGCAAATAAATGAGGGCGAAAGCCTTGGTACGATCCAGACTTCTCAGCGAGCAGATATAGAGCAGGTATTGAATGTATTGGAAGATACTGATAAGATCTTGCGGCAATCCGTCAACGATACGCAGAACCGAGACAATTATTTTCAGATTGATATTGAAAGCACAGATGCCCATAGCTTCTATTTGTACAACGATCATGAAAAATATTTTGTGGAAGAGCCTTATGCAGGGATTTACCGGACAAATGACAAGACGAGTGCTGCCATTGCCAAAATTTACAACCGTAACGCCAAAACTGATCAATCCATAAATGCGCAAAAACTGTGGGATGCCAGGGTTCCTAATATTGGAGATAATTCCGCAGTAGGTAGAATGCTTGGTCTGTTACCGCTTCCAGAAGGACTGCAGCATGATCACTTCTCCTTGCGCATAACCGGGGATGAACGTGGCCTGGAATGGTTTCTTCAGGGAAACGATATGGCATCCTATGAGGGGAGCTCTTTTAATTTGAATGCTCTGCTTCTCTTTACATTAATTGAAAATTTACAAGACTTTTATGTAACAATGAAAGATCTCGATCAAGATGAAACAACGTTTCATTATGACCGCGCATGGGCTGATGAACTAGCCGGCTGTGATGTACGTAAGTATGCGGAAAGTCCAGAAAAGTTGCGAGAGCTGCTCGATATTTTCGGAACTGAAGTTGCTTTTGCCCAATACAACATTGCCAAACTTGGAAAAAATGGTGAGATCCTGGATGGTTCCTTTTTTGAAAATCAACAGCTTGCATTGGCTATCATCAACGATTACATGGTAAAGTCTGCCGCATGGGAAGGTGTTGATATTACAACGCTGAAGGAATGCTACCTCATCCGGCAGATCTTCCCGGAGTCGTTGGAAACTCACGATTATTACGCTTATTTGCAGAAAGATGGCACTCCTGTTTTACAATCCGGTACAGATGGACGGTATAGCGTACTTTCTTCGGAGCTTTATTCAGAATTGGTGAATGCAATGGAGAATATGGACTCGGATTGCTGGCTTGAAAATAAGTATACCGAAGGCGTTCCGCGTCCTGATTTCGACAACCTGATGTGGATGGCACCGGATAATGAAAATGATCACTGTGTGGCCTTTTATCAGAATGTCAGCCGAACACAAATCGAAGAATATCTTCAGACATTGGCAGATGACGGCTGGCAAACGATCCAGGATCTGTATACTAAATTTGGCGGTCGTTACCAAAAGGATAATCACACCATCAGTATCCAATTTTATGATGAACAAGACGTGGTCATGTATTTTTCATAAATCAAGTTTAAACGCAAAAAGGCTTTATCCCACTTGTGAGATAAAGCCTTTTCGGCGTTTTCTTTATTTAATTATACTAATAAATATACAAAATACCCAGCATAACTTAAAAGCATTATAATTCCCCAAGGCCTTCTTAACTCTCTTGTCTTTACCACACTAATCCATAGTAATATTCCTGCCGTCACAGCAATCAATGTATCTATCAGGAAATTAGATTCAAATATCACCGGTGTGATCAGTGCAGTACTTCCTATTACGAACAGGATATTAAATATATTACTTCCCACAATATTTCCTATTGCAATATCTGCTTTTCCCTTCATGGCTGCAGTAACAGACGTGAAAAGTTCCGGAAGTGAAGTTCCCAATGCCACGATTGTCAACCCGATAAACCGTTCACTCAGACCAAATGTCATAGCAATACTGGTTGCGCTGTCAACCGTCACATCACTGCCCCAAACAACAAGAACGCCTCCTGCAACAGCAAAAACCAACAATTTCCATACTTTTTTCTGTTTATGTTCTTCTTTGACTTCTTCTTTTCCTTTTTTTGCCATCAAAAACAAATATGTCAGATATGCAATAAACAATATCCATAACATAACACCCTCTGTAAAGTTAATGCTCCCCCCTGTGATACCCATTGCTAAAAGAATCAACGTAATAAATATCATATATGGAATCTCGCACATTAATGTTGACTTTTGCACTGCGACATTAATAATGACTGCCGTGATTCCTAAAATGATCAGGATATTCAAAATATTGCTTCCTATGACATTTCCAATGGTAATGCCGGCATTTCCTTTCAAAGCTGCTGTGATACTAACTGCCGCTTCCGGAGCACTGGTTCCCATCGCCACAATTGTGAGTCCAATAACTAGCTGGGGAATTCCAAATTTTTCTGCAATCCCGGAAACACCCTCCACGAACCAGTCCGCTCCCTTTACAAGCATGGCAAACCCTATAATCAATAACGCTATTTGAATCAAAATCTGCATATTAACCTCCAATTAATATCAATATATTACCTTCTGGCGAACTGAATTTCTGCTAACTGCTGTGATATATTAAGTGCATGGTCTCCAATGCGTTCAAAATCAGTAAGCATTTCTGAATATAAAATACATCCTTCTTCTGAACAGCTACCAGCCTTTATACGATCCAGCATATTATTTCTGTACTCCTCTGTCATATCATCAATCTTCTGCTCCAGTGCAGAAATTTTGCTCAGCTCATCCAGTGCTTCCATCTCATTTTCTAATAATATAGATAATAACCTATCGCAGACGTTTTGCATACATATAATTTCATTTTTAGCTGATTCCGAAAAAACAATCTTTTTTTCATCTAAGATGTTTGAATATCCACAAATATTCATTGCATGATCACTGATTCTCTCAATATTTCCTGTTATATTAAAATAAGAACTGAATATACTGCACCCTTTTTCATTTGTTTCGTGGGTAATTATGCTGGAAATATATTTGGAAATTTCCTTATTCAGAAAATCTATATAATCTTCCGTCTCTTCCACTTTGGGAATCCATGAAGTATCTCTTTCCAGAAATGCGGTAAAGCTGTCATGAACATTTCTTCTTGCCATATCCATCATACGTTCAATTTCTTTATGCGTCTGTTCCAGATTGATTGCAGAAATACCTATCTTGCCTTCCTGATTATTTATTACATTTTTCAGGAACAACAGTTGCTTTCCCTCCAATTGTTCAGGAAGATCCGGTAATATCTTTTCTGTCATTGATGCAAGTATATTACCAAAAGGAAGTAATAACAACGTTGTAACGACATTGAATAGTGTATGCATATTTGCTATCTGGGCGATCGGATTATCCGGTGTCACATGTTCCATAAAAGATGTCAGCGGAGTCAGCATACACAATATAGTAAATATAAAGGTTCCTATGATATTAAATGATAAGTGAAAAATGGTTATTCTCTTTGCACTTCTTCTGGTTCCGATAGATGCCAGCACTGCTGTTATACATGTACCAATATTCTGACCAAACAGCACATATACTGCGCTGGAGAGTGATATCACACCGCTGCCCGCCAATGCCTGAAGAATACCGACTGATGCTGATGATGACTGTATGATTGCTGTAAATAGGGCTCCTGCTATTATTCCAAAAATCGGATTTGAGAATTTTGTCATAATATTAATAAACTCCTGTGATTCTCTAAGCGGCATCATGGAACTGCTCATCATATCCATACCAATAAACAAAATTCCAAGACCTGCCATTATATTTCCAATATGATGCACTTTAAGCTGTTTGAAAAACAGAATCAGTATAACACCCATAAAAGCGATAAGAGGAGCAATCAATCCAATATCCAGCGCAATTAACTGTCCCGTAATCGTTGTACCTATATTGGCACCCATAGTGATCCATATTGCCTGACGCAGTGTCATCATTCCTGAATTAATAAACCCCACCACCATTACCGTTGTTGCCGATGATGATTGTATGATGGCTGTAATCACAGCACCCACAAATACACCAAGAAAGCGGTTCTTAGTAAGCTTTTCCAATATTGATTTCATTCTGTTACCGGCAGCAGCTTCCATTCCGGAGCTCATCATCTGCATTCCATATAGGAACAGGGCTAGTCCGCCTACTAACGTTATTATTTCTGTTATTCCCAAGTTTTACCTCTTTCTTTCAGCACAATCAGTAGCTGTCTGAACCTTTCTTTTTTCCCACATCGCCCATAAAATACTTGCTATACATACAGAGGAGTAGCAGCCGCTCACCAGTCCAAAAAACATTGGCAATGAAAATTTCATGATAGAATCAATCTGGAATAGTAAGGATGCTGCCAATATCGTAAGCACACATATGGCAGTCGTGATTGAAGTATTGACAGATCGTGCAATTACCTGTGAAATACTTTTGTTTGTAAGTTCGACTACATCCATTTCCTGCTTATCGGTTCTGTTTTCCCTTATTCTGTCATATACAACAATTGTATCATTTATGGAATAACCAATAATTGTTAAAATAACTGCTACAAACGCATCATTCAAAGGTATTCTGAAGATGACAAAAACAAAGAATGCTACCAGCACATCATGGAATAATGCAATAAGTGCCGTAATTCCTGCTGGTAATCCGGATAACGCTGAAAATCGAATCCAGACATAAATCACAATAAAAATGAAGGAAAGAATAATTGCAATACCTGCATTTTTCATTGCTTTTGCACCTATATATGGTTCAACTGCATACGTTTGAGACAATTTGACTTCCACATGATCTGCTGCATTTTGAATGACCTGTGTAATTTCCTTTTGTTCTTCCGGAGAAATGCCACCGGTTCCCGCTAACGTGATTTCCAGACTGTTTGTCTGATCTATGTTACTTTTTGTTTCCTGTACCATGACTGCTCTGTCAGTAATTTTTTCTACTTCGTACTGAATCGTATTTAAGCCTATTTCCCCTGACACTGTATAATTTAGTACTGCACCTCCTGTAAATTGCGTATCCAGCTGTACCCCATTCCATATGCATCCAATGATTCCAATTATGAAAATAACTCCGGAAATCAGCACGCAAATTATTCTTTTCTCATAGAATTTTTTTATCGTTAAATCCTTTTTCTTCCGGAACCATCTTTCATGATTCCATTTTTCAAATGTTACCATTGATAATAGCAACTGCTTTGATACTGTAACTCCGATAAAAACATTAATTATCATTCCGGCTAATAAGGTATAGCCAAAACTCAGCATGGAACCTGAACCAAATATCATAAGAATTACTGCCACTATTGCCGTGGTAATATTTCCATCAAGTACGGAGGTAAAGCCATTCTTGAATCCGCCTATCACGGATGATTTTACGGAGCAGCCTTTTTTAAGTTCCTCTGAGATTCTCTCCGATATAATAATATTTGCATCCACTGCCATTCCAAGGGAGAGAATAATACCTGCAATGCCTGGCAAAGTCAGCGTATATTGCGGAACCGATACCGCCAGGAGCTGCAATGTCATTTGGAGAACAAGCGTAATACAGGCAACTACTCCAGGTAATTTGTAATAAACAATCATAAAAATACATACCAGTAAGAAAGCCAGAATTCCTGCCATTACCATACTGTTCAATGCATTATTGCCCAGTGATGGACTGATTGTGCTGAAGCTTGTTGTTTTTAGGGAAAATGGAAGAGCCCCTGAATTAATCTTATCAGATAATTCTTTTGCCTCTTCATAATCTTTCATCCCATTGATTACAGCCTGCCCACCTGAGATTTTAGTTTCCACTACCGGATTTGATATGAGCTCATCATCCATATAGATTCCAATCTGCTTTCCTATCAGCCTGCCAGTTGCTTCTTCAAAAAGCTTGGAACCTGCACTATCAAAAGTCAGACTTACAACATATTCTGTATTTACACTGGATTTCTCTTTTTCAGCAGAACTAGTTTTTACATTTTTTCCTTGAAGCAAAACATTCCCATCTGCATCTCGAAATGATAATTGCGCCATTTCACCTAATTCAGCAATCGCATCCTCAGGATTAAAATCAGTTTCATCTGATTTCCATGGAAAGCGAACTATTATATATCCACCGTCCTTATCTATAGTCACTTCTCTATCTGTAATATTTTGTGCATCAAGACGCATTTCAATAACTTCCCGCGCTGTTTCTAACTCTGCTTGCGTGAACTGCCTTTCAAGTCCTTGGGGCTCAAAGATTGCTTCTACACCACCGCGGATATCAATGCCATACCGCATCTTAGTAACACCTTTTATGTCTTTTCCAATCCCAAAGACAGCAACCAAAACAAAAGCTGTAAGAATTAAAGAGATCACAGCGAGCATTTTTTTACCAGATTTCATAATAATCCTCTTTTCTATTTATAATTTTTAAACCAATAGAAATATGCTCTTCTCCTTCTTTCCGTCTGCATTATGTATGTATTCCAATATCCACCATCTTGTAGAAAATAGTAAGCTGAACATAAGAACAGCGATGATAAGTGTTAAAACAGGAATCACTGCTATTTTGAATAAAATAGCAAAAATAGAATTGAAAACTCTGTTTACTCTATTGAGCAGACGGTTCATCTGCTCAATACGTGTAAAAGATAGATCTGAAGATAAAGATATGTCTGCTGTGAAATATTCAATAGCTATTTCATCATCGCCTGACAACTGTGTTTTTGACGGATTGCTGTGATTTATACTATCCATATAAGGGTGAGAGCATGAGGCATCATAAGCTATACTACAGATAGAAAGTAATAGCATAAGCAGAGATAAATATATGATTGACTTTTCTCTTAATTTCTTCATGTTTTCACCTTTTCTAAAAAAATAAAAGATTTATGAATTACATTTTTTTATTGTAATACCGATCCCACTACCTGATTGACCATTGCTCCGTCTGCTTTTCCCTTCACTATCGGCATAAGTTCTTTCATGATCTTCCCTTTTTCTTTCATGGTCGGATTCTCGATCGCAAGTGTTGCAAGTACTTCCTTGACCGCAGCCAGTATTGCCTCTTCACTCATTTCCTCCGGTGCAAATTCGCTGAGTACTTTAATTCTGGCTTCACATTGTGCAATCAGATCCGTTCTGTCAGCCGGCGTCAATTCCAAGGTCTCTTTTGTCTGTTTGATTTCTTTCTTAATTACTTCATATTCTTCTGCTTCTGTAAGTTCTTCTCTCTTATCAATTGCCTTATTCTTCAAGGCAGCAAGCAGCATAGATAAGGAATCTTTTCTCTCCTTCTCTTTGTTCTTCATTGCTGCGACCATCTGTGCTCTTATTTCATCAATTTTGCTCATTCTTTCTCCTTTTTTATATTTTAATTTTATATTTTATGTTTTACCCAATCCGGACCGAGATTACCCTCTAAATAATGTTTTCTGCAAAGTGCCGTATAACTGTCATTTCCCCCCAGATATACCTGTTCTCCCGTACGGATCACTGTTCCGTCTTCTGAAAATCTGGTATTGCAAGTTGCACCCTGTCCACACCAGCATACTGTTTTGATTTCTTCTATTACATCTGCCCATGCCAGCAACCACATAGAACCTTCAAATAATTCTCTACGGAAATCCGTCCGCAATCCATAACAAATCACAGGGATTTCAAGATCATCTACCACATGGAGAAAAAAAGCAATCTCCTCTTTTTTGCAGAACTGGGCTTCATCGATAATGACACAATCATACTCTGATATTGTTCTATCACTCATTTGCAAAAAATCTTCTACATATCCACATTTTTTTTCAAGTCCCATCCGGCTCTTAATAACAGCTTCTCCATCCCTTTTATCCAGCTTTGGTTTTAGCAACAGTGCTTTCTTCCCTCTTTCATAGTAATTGTATTCCACCATAAGCGCATTTGCTGTCTTGGAGCTTCCCATTGCCCCATGTCTGAAATATAATTTTGCCATTTTCTAACCTTCCTGTAATCGATAACAAAGAATGTGCTGATCCTGTACGGATTGCATTTTTATCTCAAAGGACGAACTTCCCTCTTATGAGATAAATAAGGCTGTGTATAGAATCACACAGCCTCTATCATATATATATTATAAACTTAATAGTCATATTTTACAGCATTAATTTTGTGACCATTGATTCCTGATTCATTTGCGCTTTCAACATTGAATTCTTGTAGCCCTCCAACAGTTCGTTCTTCTTCATTTCTGAAATTGCTTTTGGCATGTCCAGATCTTCCAAGGAGCTTTGTGCACTCGTCTGCTGTAATGATGCATTCGTATTATAACTATATGTATAATCCAGCGCATTGCTGAAAGCACCCAGATTGCTTCTTGAACCGTTCACCATATCCAATGCTTTATCTATCCTGGACATATCAAATTTACTTGTTACATCATAACCATCAATTCCCAATGCTTCTAAGGTAGAGTTGGCCATTTTAATCTGCATTCCGCTTCCATCAGGATTACTTGCGATATCCATAGATGCCATATTGCCATCTAATATTTTCATGGTATTGTACTCTGTTCCTTTTGCTGTACTTTGAATACCTTTCATTAATTGGCCGATTTCTGATTGCATTGCTCCCAGATCGGACGCACTGTTCAATCCGTTTGAAGCTTTTACACTTATCTCTTTCATTCTCTGTAAATAATCCTGAATGCCGCTTAACGCACCATCCGCGATATTCAAAACACTATTGCCTTCTTTGGCATTAGACGCGCCTGTCTGTAATCCTCTGCTCTGGCTTTCTAATTTTTTGGCAATCGTAAGTTCACTCGCACCATCTGCTGCAGAATTAATCTTACGGCCGCTGGCTATCGTTCCATAATTAATATTTGAATTTATGCTTGTGATACTGCTCATATATATGCCTCCTTCAACCAATAGATAGGTTATGTTACACTTATATTATATCCTTATTTCCAATTAATAGCAATGCATTTTTGCACAAAAACAGCCATTTTTCGGCAAACATCTTACGTGCTTATAAATCTGTATTTGCCTTTATGTCGTCTAATTCTTCCCTGTATTTTGCAATCTTGTCATTGGAAACGCTGATTGCATCGATCAAATCCAACAATTCCGGATCCCCTGTTTCCTGATATAAGGAGTAGTAACGTTTGCCCAATTTATAATACTGTTCCTGAATCTTCAATTCTTCCGCCTTAATATTTGCATAAATTCTCGCATTATTCCCTAATTCCTTTGCTTTTCCGGTTACATCCTTTGCAACATCCGAAATGCTGTCTCCCAATTCTTCAAAAAAACTCATATTCGCTCCCATCTGCATGTTTCCATATACACGCCACATCTCCATTAACAAATTCCAAATAATTTTTCTACTGTATCACCAAATAACTATGAACTATATCTTACAATCAGCAGTTCGACACTCATTTTATCTAACATGCGGCCCGTCTTAACAGACTCATCTGCCATAATACAATCTTCCAATGCCTGATGCAACACCCTGTTTGCAAATTTCCCTGCCTGTGCAGCATATTTTCCGATCAGAAAAGAATGTAATCCTGTTTTCTGTGCGATCGTTTTGGCATCATATCCTTTTTTCTTTAGTTCCTTTACCTGCAGAAGCAAATTAAACTGTCTTGTTATTAAAAACAAAATACGCATTGGTGGTTCTTTTAATTCCAGCAAGTCATAATATAATCTTAATGCTTCTTTTTGTTTTTTTTCCGCTATGGCATTAATCATATCGAAAATCCTGTTGTTGATTCTGACTGTACAGACTGCTTCTACGTCTTCCCGCATAATCTCTTCTTTTTCCAGTGTATAACAAATCAGTTTTTCCAATTCACTTCGAATATTCTCCATGTCATTCCCGCTTTTTTCCAACATGGCATTCAGCGCTGTATCTGAAATCACCTTATTTTCCTTTATGACAATGCTTCGAATCCACTTTTTCAAAGTTGCTTCATCCTGAATCGCAAATTCAACAGCTCTTCCCTTGTCTCGTACTGTCTTAAATAATTTACTGCGCTTATCAATTTCCGGTTCTACAAAAACAAAAAAAGTCATGGCAGAAGGATTTGTCAGATATTCGGCAAGCTGTTCCCCGCTGTGCTTAAACAGTCCGCTGTTCTCAATCACAATCACTCGCCTTTCTGCAAAAAAGGGCATCGTCTCTGCCTGATCTATGACCGCCGCCACATTAATATTCTCTCCTTCATAATACGTATAATTCATTGTATCATCTTCCGGCAATAATGCAGACTTCAATTTATTGCGATACTGCTTCCGTAAATAATCTTCTGCTCCAAATAATAAATAGATCTGTTTAAAATCCTGTTCCTTAATATCTCTCAGAATACTCTGCATCTGCTTGCTCCATAATAGTGTTGTAAAAAAACAATTATTAATATTTTATTATAGTATATCTGTTTCCTTCCTACGTTGCAAGTATACAGTTTTTCTAAATAATACGTGGTTCACGGGTATGAAATCATTCGGACGCGCTCCCGCTCCGATAAAAACGCAGCGCTACTAATCGTCAGAATCGCTTGGCTCTCTGACGAATAAGGAGCGGCGTTTTTATAGGGTTTTTCATCTGCACATGCACCTGTATTCCTGATTGCCAAGAATTGTAGTTATCCAGATCTGTTTTCCGTCGGTTCTTATTTGAACAGCCCCTTCCCGGCTGGTCATTATATAAGAAATGTGATGCTGCTCCAACCTCTCAAGTAATTCCTTATGAGGATGCCCGTATGAATTATGTAGACCGCATGAAAGTAATCCGATTTGGGCATCGCATAGTGTGAGAAAATCATCTGAGGTGGAATTTTTTGATCCATGATGTGCTACTTTTAATATTTCCAAATGAACTTCTTCCCCTTTATCTGCATTTCTGTACCAACTTCCCCTTAATGCTTCTATTAAGGCCTTTTCTCCATTCTCTTCCACATCTCCGGTAAATAAGGCATCAAATTTCCTATAAGATACCCACAATACATTGGAATACGCATTTGCATCATCCGGAACAAAATCTTTTTTTGGATGCAGGCAGGTAAATTTCAAACTTCCGTCTACCAAGACATCCCCCGCATTCATATAGATAACCGGAATTCTTTTCTTCTTAGCTATCTCTATCATATTTTGATATGCTTCATCCTGATATTTTCTATCAATTCCCGGCAAGACCAGATGCTTCATCAGTATCCCGTTTCCGTACCCCGATTGTTCCATTATCTCTTGAATCGCATTTATGTGATCCTTGTCGGAATGAGTAGCAAAGACGTACTGTAATTCGCTGATTCCTCTCGACTTCAGAAAGGGAATGACCTGATAAGTTCCTACTTTGCTTTTTGAACTGCTGCCGCTATCAATTAAATAAACATTACCCGTTGGATTCTGAATACAAAATCCATCCCCCTGTCCAACGTCAACCATCGTAATTTTTAAATTTTCATTGACTTTTATAGTCAGTATAGATATGATAACACTCAACATCAGTATTGCACACTGCCATGATAGCCTTTCATAGCAACATGCCAATACTCCAAGTCCGATATAAAATACTACTATCTGCATCATAGAAGGCTTTCCTACAATCCATGAATGCCCTGGCAAATATTCCACTAAATAGCAAAGCCATTCATAGAACATTAATATCCCTGTGCAGGACAATGCTGCTATTTTTCCTAAATGTACTGAAATACTGCAGATAGGAATGATTGCCAGCCCAAATAATAACAGTAGAGTCATAAGTGGAATGATTATTAAATTTAATAAAATGGAATATGTTGGAATTTCATAATAGGAAAAAAGAATCACCGGCATGGTTGTAATTGATATCGACAAGGATGTTACCAATGTATTGACACCTTTAGACTTATTATGGCACCAATGTCGGAAAGCAGGATAGACAAGTCCTACAGCTATGATTGCACCAAAAGAAAGTTGAAACCCCGTATAAAAAACATATTGTGGCTGTTCCACAATAATATATACTGCTGACAAAGTCATCGCAGTCAGCATATCATAACTTCGCTTCGTTATTTTGGCCAGTAAATAAATTGCAAACATTATGATTGCACGACATGCCGAGCTGCTCATATCTGTCATAATTCCATAATTGAACATAATGAATATATTGATAAATGCTGCACAGCTGATGGGTATGTAGAATCTGCGCATGGTTACATAGATTCCCATGCCTATAATACTGATATGAAGCCCGGATATCGCAAGGATATGTGCAATCCCATTTCTTTGATAAACCTTTTTGATATCCGGATCCAGAGTTTTCTTATTCCCCAGTATCATAGCTTTCATTATGGACGCATATGTCTCCCCCAGTACAGATTCATATCGTTCCCCACACTTATTTTTACACTGGTATAAATATTCAGACCAGTGATTGAAACTCTCGCTTGATTGTAGAATTATACTGTCTCTTAATTGAAAATCGATTTTTTGAATTTTCCAGTATTGCTGTTGATCAAATTCCCCTTCATTGGTGGCGCTTGGATAGAGAGCTATCTCTCCACGAATTTGAATCATACTTCCTATCCTTGGTTCAGATTTCTCTGGTACAAGACAGATCACGCCTTGTATTTTATTTTTTTTATTCATGGTATTAATTTGATTTTTTTGGTAGGTTTGACTATGAAGATTTTCATACTTAGAATTAATTTTTGAATGATTAGATTTGTCACAAAATATTACTTGCCGCAGATATACATAACATATATCTTCTTTCTTTTCTTTTCGATATACCTGTCCTTCTAAGGTATAAGTCCGCCCCGCCAGAGCTGAATACTCTTCTGACCGAGGCGGAAATATAATTAATATGCTCATCACAGTTACCACAAATGCCAAACATACCAGACATAAGGGTCTTCTCACTTTTCTCCTCCTATTGCAGTAATTCCAGATTACGTTCAAAAAATTTTGTAAGGCTTATCTTTTCCCGATACATAATATCTGTTTTTCCATTGATTGATATCTGCACTTTATTTACATTACTTAGTTCTACCAATGAATTTACCATTGAGTATATGGTTACATCCGAACTCACCTGATACGGCTGCGTCAAATATGTTTCATCCAGATTCACATAACATACACCATCTTTGACCGTAACACTCATAATTTTTGTCTCAGGATTTGTTGTTGGACTAGATTCTTCATTTGTAGGTCCGGTAATTATCTGCTCTACCACCAATTTTTCCAATGAAATATTACTGTTATATACAATGGTTCTATTCACTTCTATTAAACCATCACCGGTTTCATTGGCAAAGTAAAGATGCAATTTTACCTTTTCATAGGAATTTATCTCTGTACCGGCATTATCTATAAACATATCGGCAGTCATTGTTCCTACCGGATTCCCCGCTTTATCCTGTAACGGCTCATTTTCAATTGTTATACTAACATATTTGATTCCCGGTATCTGCGTTAATGTACGCACGAGCGCTGCACGCGTCAGTATCTCTTCGGTTGGTTCCATATCAAGGTAGCGGACATCAAAATTCAGTATAAGCTGTGATTCCTCTATACTATAGTTCAATATACCAAGACCATCTGAGATAGGTGCCTTCAGTTCAACGTTTTCCGGCTGTGTACTGAGCATCCCTATAATTTCCGGCAGCATAGCTTCAGTTGCAGCCTCTTTTGCTGCATACTCCTCCATGACTACCTTCGTTTTATCTTTATTCAAATAGTACATATTTATGCTTTTCCCTGGACTTAACTGATTCTGTTGTGTATTTTCACAAGCACTTATAATGCTTATCAGAATCAGTAGGAAAAGAACTATTATGATTCTTTTTCTTTTCATTCCTGCTCCATTCTGTTACGCAATGTGGCTTAATGGTATCTTAATTGTAAATGTAGTTCCTTCACCCTCTACACTTGCAGCTTTTATGGAACCTCTATGCATCAATATCGCATTTCTTGTAATCGCAAGTCCCAATCCCGTACCGCCAATCTCTCTGGAATGAGATTTATCTACACGATAGAATCTTTCATATATCTGATTCATGGATTCCTCCGGAATTCCAATTCCTGAATCAGCGATCTCAACAGTAAAAAATTGATGTCCTGCATCAAGCGTAATTCTGACCCATCCATTTTCTTTATTATACTTTATCGCATTTTCAACCAGATTACTAAAAGCCAATGTCAGTTTTACTTCATCTACTTCCGCCTCCACCTGCCGCATACTTTCAAAAATCAATTCCACATTCTGCTCATTGGCAATGGGCGTCAGCCTCTTCAAAATTAATTCCAACAACTCATTAATACGAATACTTTCAATATTCAGATCAGCTGCTGTTTTATCCATTTTTACAAGAGAGAGCAGATCATTGATGATCTTATTCTCTCTTTCTATTTCATTAGCGATATCTTCCATGAATTCCTGATATAATTCAACCGGTGCATCCTTCTGCATCACTAATGAATCCGCCAATACTTTCATGGAAGTAAGTGGTGTCTTCAACTCATGTGACACATTGGATACAAATTCCTGCCTGGAGTCATCCAGTATCTTCATTCGGCTTACCACTTCGCTATAAGCATCAATAATATGTTCGGTTTCCAAGTAATCCGGTACCGGAGCGATCTCATCTGCAAATCCCTCTTTCACATCATGAATGGCATCTGCAACACGGTTAAAAGGCCTAATCATCATCGCAGACATTACAAATGCAATACCAAAAATAACAATCGCCATGGCAATCTCAAGAATAGCTGCTTTTCGGCTTAATACTTCCTGACTTGTAACAATACTGTCTGTAGAAACACTGATCAGTAAAACGCCTTTGATTTCCTGTTTTTCTTCTATCTCTTCTGTCTCATTTTCTGTACCTGCTTTTGGGTTACCTGCTGTTGTAATTTCATTATCAATAATTGGAGTCGTCAATTCAATATA
This sequence comes from Bacillota bacterium, assembly GCA_023398375.1. Lineage (GTDB taxonomy): Bacteria > Bacillota > Clostridia > Lachnospirales > Lachnospiraceae > SZUA-378. The sequence continues at coordinate 226,459 of JAEWSH010000037.1, forward strand.
ATGGTTCATTTCATCATAATTAGAACTATTCTCTCCTTTGAAGCATTTTATGACTTCTTCCGAGATAATCGTCTTGCCTTCACTGATTCCATATGTATCTTTTATAATGGTAAAATTCTGATTGATGATCAATACACGTCCATCATATAGATTTGATAGTTGATCCAGTTCAGCGTTGATAACTTCAGATGAAGTGTCCTGCAGATAATTATACGTAATCAGATGATTTGCTAATATTTGTATTTGATTCTGGACATCCTTTTCACGTACCGAAATGGCCCTATCCACGTAATTCTGTAAGATTGCATAACCCATGATCACACTTGGAATCATTCCTGCTGTACAGATAATAATGAAAATACGCACTCTCAGACTTCTTAATATTCTAAATTGACTGATATAATTTTTTATCTTGGGAATCATTTCTAAGGCTCCATCACTCTTTATAATAGTATCCTACACCCCATTTAGTGTTCACATACTTAGGTTCACTAGGATTATTCTCAACCTTTTCGCGCAATCTTCTGATATGAACATCGACCGTACGTACATCTCCCGGATAGTCGGAACCCCATATTAGCTTTAACAAACTCTCTCTGCTATATACTTTATTTGGATTCAGCACCAATAATTCTAATACATCAAACTCTTTTGCTGTGAGATTAATCTCTTTTCCGCATATGTACACTCTTCTACTGTCACAGTCCAGTTTCAGATCACCATTTTCGACAATCCTCACCTTTTTCCCATCATTTTGTTTTGAGGTACGTCTCATGATAGTTTTAATTCTTGCTTTTACCTCTAAAATGTTAAATGGCTTTGTAATGTAATCATCTGCACCATATTCCAATCCCAGAATCTTATCCATATCATCGCCTTTTGCAGTCAGCATAACAATAGGGACATTGGAAAATTCACGAATTTGCTGACATACTTCAAATCCGTTCAATTTTGGCAGCATAATGTCTAATAGAATAATATCGTACTCTGTATTATGTGCCATTTCCAGTGCTTCTTCACCGTCATATGCACACTCTACCTCCATACCATCCTGTTCCAGACTGAATCGGATTCCTTTTACGATCAGCTTTTCGTCATCTACTACCAACACTCTTTTTCCCATTGTTTTAACTCCCCTCTTATACTGTAATCTTATCTTTTAACTTATTATAAGTTCCACTCTTGATTCCATCTACCTGCAGAATATCTTCTATAGATGTAAAGCCCCCATTTTGCTCTCGATAAGCAATAATACTTGCTGCCTTTAAACTTCCTATTCCGGGTAATGTACACAATGTGCTTTCATCCGCAGTATTAATATTGACCAACCCGTTCTCACTAGTCTGTTTTCCTACATCCTGCGTTTTAGCAGAATTCTGTTGCATTGGCTGTTTTTCGTATTTTTCTGCTTCTGTTTTCGTAGGAATTCTTATCTGTTCACCATCAAAAACCTGTTCAGCCTGATTTAAATACTCTCTACACGCATCCTCGCGAAATCCTCCCGCCTTAGCAACCGCCTCATAAATCCGGCTTGTAACTGTCATCTGATAGACTCCGGGGCTCATAACCGCACCGCATATATACACATAGCAGACCGTGTCCGCTTCAGATTTTTCTGTTATATCTGTATCACTGTTCGCCCGCTTTTTAAGATGGGAATCACCGTCTGTGCTTTTTTGTTCTATCTGTACTTCCGTTTCATCCATGACATCCTCATTTGATGACTCTTCCGTAAAAGTTTCTAATAGAACCGGTTCTTTTTTCCCACATGCAATCAATAACAATATACTGAAATTCCATACCATAAATGCTATGATACTTTTTCTAATATATTCATTTCTTTTTTTCATATACAATTCTCCTTTTATCAATGATAAAAGAAGCCCCTTTATGCAATACATCTTTATTGTAAGATAAATCCAGACTAATGACAAGCCATTCTTATTCAAATTTAAAAATAATAATTCCAACGATTGCAACTATCATACCTATTACTTTACGCCATTCAAGACCTTGCTTTTCTACACCGAACAATCCAAAAAGCTCAATCACATAAGCAATTAGTAATTGCGCCACTACAATCAGCATGACTGCCTTTGCAGGTCCTAGCATATCCATGCTCTTAATGACTGAATATGTTATTCCTGCCCCAATTACACCACCCAGCAGCATATACTTAGGCTCCACTTTACATATTGCCATAATAGACGAACGGTCCGTAAATGCCCACGCAGCAATACAAACAATTAATGCTGTAAACTGTACAAATATATTTGCCACCCATATCCCTGTCGAATCGGTTACCTTTGTATTAAATACTCCCTGTACACTCATAAGGGCTCCCGATAAAAGAGCAATCACCCATCCTATCATATCTATCTTCCTCTTTTCCAAATGAACTTTTTCATAGTATTTGCTCATTTTGGGAAAATATACCTATTCTTCTGGAAATTGTATTCCACCGAAAACGTAAAAAGATATTCCAACACTGATCCTCCTGTTGGAATATCCTACATTTACATACCTTCATCTATATATTCTTCAGTTGCTTGCTCGATTGGTTCGACAATCTTCTCTTCTTCATAAGGGGTTCCTGTCACTTGTGTCATAATCTGCTCTGACAGTTGTTTTAATTGCGCATTTACGTCTTCACCTGACCATATTTTTGTAAATGCTATCTCCAGTTGCACCCAGTAATTGCTTGTTTCGATCATTTTTGGCATCGGGATCGACTTTTTATACTCATCCATTGTAGATGTAACAATACTGTTTTCATACGGCACATCCAGTTTCGATGCCACCTTTCCCGAATCTTTATATAAATCAGCAACACTGTCATTTGCTAAAAACTCAGCAAATTGATTTGCAATTTCTTTTTTCTCTGAATAGCCGTTTACAACTACTGCATTTGTAACGGATAAACTTCTTGACTGCAATTCATCACTGACATCAGGAAGTGTAGCCACTCCATAAGCAAAATTGAATTTTCCATTCTTCTTTGCTTCTTCTATTTTTGCAATTGCATCTGTTGTCACGACACTGAATACAATCTTTCCATCCATAAAATCCTGTAATACGGAATCATATGTTACTTCTTTGGTATCAATAGAAAAGAATTGGTTCAGACTCTGATATACCTGTAGACAATCTATGGTATTCTGATTATAAATATCAATATTGTCGGTATTATCTCCGGTATCACCACCTACAATCATATAATTTCCTACAAAGAAATAATTATAAAAAATATCCGATACATTCCACTTGAATACTGCTTCTACCGCCTCCGGTGCGTCATACTCATCTGCAAATTTAAGAATATCATCTATTGTTTTTGGAATAACAGTTTCAATTTTATCATTGATTGCTTCCTGGGATACATCTTTTTCTTCCTTTGCTGCCTCAGTCTGTTCTTCGCCGGTCTGCACTTCCTCTGCTTCAGCCTCAATCTCTGTTTTTGCTACTTCATCTATATATGTCTTATTATATAAAAAAACGCTTGTCTCATAATAAAATGGATATCCAATTATCTTGTCTTTATATGTGACTGCCTTTAGTGCTGTTCCAGGATAATTATCTGTTGTACAGATCTTATCAGCATCTACTACCTCCGAAGCAAGTCCGGCAAGATACGCCTTTTCTAAAGCGTCATTACTTAAAATATATAGGTCTGGCATCTCTTTTTCTTCTACAGATGCCTGATTAATACTTTCCAGATATTCAAGTCCTGATGTCAAGACCGGTACGACTCTGATATCATTTTGTTCATTGAAATTGACTGCAGCGCAATTAATATAATCAGTAAGTGCCTCATCCGTATACCAGATATGAATGGTTTCTTTCGGGATACTAAGTGCATCTTTCATCTTTTCTGCCGACAAAGTTCCTTTATGCGCATAGTAGACGGCAGTTAATAAAAATACTGCGAGCAGTCCCAATGCGATTATTCTTTTTCTAAAGTTCATAAAAATCTCCCATACAAAATCTTGTTTTACTATGAGAGGCATTCCTTCAAAATACCTATCATTTCATCTACATGTTCTTTTTGAATGATAAGTGGCGGCACAAAACGAATAATATTCGGTCCCGCATTTATTAAAATCAGTCCCTTGTCAAGTGCCTTTGTAATAATCCCTCCTACCGGTCTATTACATACAAGACCCTGCATCAAGCCAACACCGCGCCTTGTTTCAACGCAATCGTAAGATGCTGCCAGAGAATCCAACTGTTCTTCTAAATATCCACTTATTTCTTTCACATGTTCTATTATATGGTTCTCTTCAAATAAATCAAGCACTTTATTTATTGCCGCTGTTGCAAGCGGGTTGCCGCCATAGGTAGTTCCATGGTCTCCACTGGTAAGTGAATGCTGCCCTACTTTCTCTGTCATTAAAAATGCTCCGACCGGCACCCCACAGCCCAATGCTTTTGCTGTCGTCATAATATCCGGTCTTATACCGTACTTCTGCCATGCAAACATATAGCCCGTTCGTCCCATACCACATTGAATTTCATCTAAGATTAATAAGATATCTTTTTCGTCACAAAGTGCTCTCACTTTTTTCATAAATTCTTCTGTCGCCGGGTAAATACCGCCTTCACCCTGAACCGTTTCAAATATAATAGCACATGTCTTATCTGTCACTTGTGCTTTTACGCTGTCAAAGTTATTCATATCAGCAAATTTAATATTTCCGATCATCGGTTCAAAGGCTTCCCTATATTTTTGATTTCCAGTTACCGATAATGCTCCCATCGTTCTGCCGTGGAAGGAATGATTCATTGCGATGATCTGGTGATCTGTTCTGCCATCTTTCAAATAGGCATATTTTCTGGCAGTTTTGATTGCCCCTTCAATTGCTTCCGCACCGCTATTGGTGAAGAATACCCGATCCATCCCTGATACTTTCTTGATTTTTTTTGCTGCTTCAATAGCAGGCACATTATAATAATAATTTGAAGTATGAATCAATTTATCAATTTGTACTTTCAATGCATCATTATATTGCTTATTATGGTAGCCTAATGCAAACACGGCAATTCCTGACACAAAATCAAGATACTTCTTCCCTTCAATATCATATAAATTAACACCGTCTCCCTTATCCAGCACGACCTGATAACGATTATACGTGTGTAAAAGTGCCATTTCTGCTTCTTCTATATATTTTTCCATCCGCATAAATCTAATCTCCCTTTTTAATGCAATATGTCCGATGCTATTTTGCAATTGCTTCCCGCTCTTCATTGGGAATGATCTGTGTCCCGATTCCTTCCTTCGTAAATATCTCTAATAATAAGCAATGTGGAATCCTGCCATCCAGAATAATTACCCGGTTTACGCCATTCTCGACCGCTGAAGTGCAGTTGTTCAATTTTGGTATCATACCCCCGCCGATACAGCCTTCTTCCAGTAATTGGTTCGCCTGGGATGCCGTTAATTCCGAAATAAAAGATTCCGGATCATTAATATCCTTATAGAGTCCCTTAATATCGGTTAAAAAAGCAAGCTTTTCAGCACCAATTGCTTTTGCAATAGCACATGCCGCATCATCGGCATTGATATTATAAGTATTGTAATCATCATCTAAACCTATCGGTGCAATAATCGGCAGAAAATCTTTTTCCAGTAAATCATATAAAATACTTGGATCCACATGATTAATGTCACCTACATACCCTATGTCCTGACCATTTGAGTATTTTTTATCCACCTTCAGCATGCCACCGTCTTTACCGCTGATACCGATAGCTTTTACGCCTAATTCCTCTACCATAGCCACCAGATTTTTATTCACTTTTCCAAGTACCATTTCTGCTATTTCCATGGTTTCTTCATCTGTCACGCGCAATCCATTGATAAACTGTGCTTCTTTTCCCACTTTTCCGACCCACTTACTAATGGCTTTTCCACCGCCATGAACGATGATTGGTTTGAACCCAACCAATTTCAACAGCGTTACATCTTTGATTACATTTTTTTGTAATTCTTCATTTTCCATCGCACTCCCACCGTATTTTACAACAATGATTCTACGGTTGAACCGCTGGATGTATGGCAGTGCCTCTATTAATACTTCTGCTTTTTGTAATATCTTATCCATATTTTTCTGATCCATTTTTGCCCCCGTCTGCCGCTTTGGCGGCTCTTCTTATCAAGGAGTGTGAAAATGTTTCTCTTTCACATTTTCTCCCATCTGCTGTTTCAGCATACAAAACTATGAACGATAGTCAGCGTTGATCCTGACATAATCATACGTTAAATCACAGCCCCACGCAGTTGCTTCCGCCTCTCCGCATTTCATATCGACCAGCACGGTCACTTCTGGCTCTGATAATATCTTTGTCGCTTCTTCTTCACTATAGTCAGTTGCCACACCATCTCTATAAATCTGTATCCTGCCTGCCTTACTCTGAAAAAATAACTCCACCTTTTCCGGATCGAACTGTGCTCCGGAATATCCCATTGCACAAAGAATTCTTCCCCAATTAGCATCGTGACCAAATATTGCTGCTTTGGTCAGGCTTGAACAAATCACCGATTTGGCAAGCAGCTTTGCCTGTTCTTTATCTTTTGCATGAATTACTTTTGTTTCAAAAAGAGCGGTCGCCCCCTCTCCGTCACCTGCCAGTTTCTTAGCCAGAGCCGTATTTACATAATTTAATGCTTCCACGAAAATATCATAATCAGCATTTTTACTTGTTATCGGAATATTCCCTGCCATCCCGTTTGCCATTAGAAGAAGTGTATCATTCGTGGAAGTATCTCCATCTACTGAAATCATATTAAAAGTATCTTTCACATTTTCACTTAGTGCTTCCTGCAATAATTCTTTAGAAATAGCAATATCACTTGTTACAAATCCAAGCATGGTACACATATTCGGATGTATCATTCCGGAACCTTTACACATACCTCCAATTGTTACTGTCTTTCCACCAATCTCGACTCGAACAGCAACCTGCTTGGATACTGTATCTGTTGTCATAATCGCCTCTGCTGCAGAAGTACCCGCTTCTAACGTATCTTTTTTCTTCTTTACCAATGCCCTGGTTCCTTCTGTAATCTTGTCAATTGGTAACTGCATACCGATCACACCGGTTGATGCGACCAGTACTGCATCCTTTGGTATCTGCAATGATTCTGCTGCTGCTTGCGCAGTCTGTCTGCAATACTCATATCCTTGTTTACCCGTACATGCGTTAGCAATTCCGGCATTTACAACAACTGCCTGGGCGAATGGTGCATAGGTAACAATGTCCTTATCCCACATGACACATGCTGCTTTTACAACATTACTTGTAAAGACACCAGCCACATTACAAGGCATTTGACTGAAAATCATGGCCATATCCAACCTATTCTTGTATTTAATGCCACCTTCATGGCCTGCTGCTTCAAATCCTGTTGCTGCTGTCACACCGCCTGTAATTACTTCCATATTCATGACCTTCTTTCACTATTTATTGAATCTTTCCATATTTTGTGGATTCAGCACAAATTCATAATAATTTAAATCTTCCCGTCTGGTCCAACCGATATCTTTCCAGAATACATTCCCGATATCATTTTCTGTAAATGCAATCAGGGAAACTTTGCTGATCTGTTCTTTTTTCAATGCCTCCATCGCATAGATTACCATTGCCTTACCAATACCTTGCAAACGGTATGCGGGGTCTACACATACATGGTACAGGCACCCGCGTCTGCCATCATGCCCACATAGAATCGTCCCCACTACCATTCCATCTTCTACTGCAACGACGCTAGTGTAAGGGTTTCGGACTAAAAAACGCTTTACACCTTCTTTGGAATCATCTATACTTCTCATTGCAAATCCTTTCATCTTCATCCAAAGCATGTGCACCATTTCATAATCATCTATCGTCATTGTCCTAATCATTTTACAATTTTCCCTTCAGATATTTCACAATATTTAAGGTCCTTTTCTCCGGTTTTTTCTTTCCCAACATAAAGTAACCGTATTGGTCAATGATAAATATGACCAAAATTTCCAATCCCAAAATAATGACTGTCACACTTAACCATAAAAAATATACCTTTGCCCGTGTGATATATTGGTTTATCATCATGGACCATTCGGTCGCTCTCGCAAGAAGCATCCAATCTACATGTGTTGCCATGATGATCAGAGAATTCACACCAAGAAAGATCAATCCTTTGAGCTGCCTTATATTTTTACAGATTAATATAATAGCGAGTGAACCCAGACTTGCACATATAAAGTACATCCATGTGTGATTGAACTCCATAAAATGCAGGTCAACGGTTCCATTCAAAATATTCACATACATAACACCTGCCATAAGAAAAATGCCAGCGATTAACTCCAGGACACTGATTCCCTCCCGCTCTTTCATATACATCTTCCCATAATATCCAAAACATAAAAATATGGCTGCAATAATACTTCTGGTCAACATTGCCAGAAAAAAGCTGACTGCCAATACAGGCATATTCATAAACCAGAATTCTTCGTTATAAACAGGTGCAATCATAATCGCCGTGATTCCTGCCAGCAGACAAATCAAAACGGTCACTTTATGTGACGTGAATTTCCGTACTCCAAGAAAAAATACTTCGGAACAGAACATGGTCGGTAAGAACCACATAACAGAAATACCGGCAAAAGATATAAAGTAAATAAATAATTTGTATAAATAAACTCCATCAACAAGTTCCGGGTGTATCAGACGCGTGATTCCATTTATCAGCAGATATGATAAACTAAATGTCAGATAGGGTATTAATAATGTTCTTGCCTTTCTGATTACAATGTCTTTCATAGAACGCTTTTCTTCTCCAATATGCTGCATGAGCATACCGGATATCACAAAAAAAAGCGGCATGATAATAGAAGCAAGGGCATTGTACAAGGTATCGGACATCAGTTGTGAATGCCGCATGACCACCATGATGATACCGACACCTTTTGCCATATCCAAATAGGTAATTCGTTTTTTTGCCATTGTTATCTCCAATCTTGCTGCCTGCAAATTTTAGGCTGCGATTTCCAAAATAGATCTTCCTATGGGAACATCGGAACGAGTTCCAGTCCTTCTGATTCTTTCAATCCAAACATAAGATTCATGTTCTGCACTGCCTGCCCTGCGGCACCTTTCACCAGGTTATCCATTGCACCCATCATGATAATTCTGTTGGTCCGCTTATCAATCTTAAAATTAATATCTACATAATTGCTGCCTTCTACCCATTTTGTCTCCGGGCAGATATCTTTCTCCAACACTCTGACAAACTTTTCCTTGTCATAATATTTGTCATAGACAGCCTTCACCTCTTCGCAAGTAACATCCTTAACCAGAGAAGCGTAAGCCGTAACCAGGATTCCTCTGTTCATTGGTACCAGATGTGGCGTGAAATTAATAGTAACCGGTTTTCCTGCCGCATATCCTAACTGTTCTTCAATCTCCGGTGTATGTCTGTGCGTCGCTACACCATATGCTTTTATATTTTCATTTACTTCACAGTAAAGGTTGTTTACTTTTGCACCTCTGCCCGCCCCTGATGTTCCACTTTTTGCATCAATAATAATCGTTGCAGGGTCAATGATTCCTTCCCGCAATAGAGGTCTGATGGCCAGATTGGAGCATGTTGGGTAACATCCCGGATTTGCCAGTAATCTGGCTTTTTTAATTGCTTCCCTGTTAACTTCACATAAACCGTATACCGCTTCCTCAATCAATTGTGCGGATGGATGTGTAATTCCATACCAGGCTTCATACGTTGCCACATCTTTGATACGAAAATCCGCGCTGAGATCAATTACTTTTACTCTGGACAGAATCTTTTCGTTTACAAGAGATGCGCAAAGCCCCTGTGGTGTTGCCGTAAAAATCACATCTACCTGGTCTGCCAATTCTTCCATATTATCATCCATACAGACTGCATCTATAATTTGAAACATATTCTGATAAACTTCGCTGTATCTCTTATCAATATAGCTTCTGGAACCAAGCCATTTTATTTCTACATTTTTATGTGCCATAAGTAATCGAACTAATTCACCTCCGGCATACCCTGTTGCACCGATAATTCCTACTTTAATCATTTTGGGCTCCCATCTGCGACCTTTGGTCACTTACTAATTAAGGGGTTGAATGCTATTTATTCAACCTTTTTCTCCATATCTATAACATAAAGAAATTTCTTTTATCATACTTTAATCTAATCTCAAACTCAATACTTTATTTGTCTTAGGCTGAACCGTAAAAGTGAATCCCATTACTCTTTGTTATTTTTGGGTCCTTCCTTTTCACGTTTGCATAATTATACATCTCAAATGCATATTATGCAACTATTATTTATTTTTATTCATAAATATAAGTATAAAAAGTTATTTTATGCATAAATTCGCACTTGCATTCCTAAAATAAATGTTGTATATTTAAATCAATTAAATCATTTGGAGGAATCTTATTATGAAAGAAAAAGTTATTTTAGCCTACTCAGGCGGACTTGACACGACAGCAATTATCCCTTGGTTAAAAGAAAACTTCGACTATGAAGTTGTATGCGTATGTATTGATTGCGGACAAGGTGAAGAATTAGATGGACTTGAAGAAAGAGCTAGATCTTGTGGCGCGACAAAATTGTATATTGAAGACGTGATTGATGAATTCTGTGATGAGTATGTGATACCATGTGTTCAGGGGCATGCTGTATATGAAAATAAGTACTTACTCGGTACTTCAATGGCAAGACCAGTTATTGCAAAACGTCTCGTAGAGATCGCAAGAAAAGAAGGTGCTACTGCAATCTGCCATGGCGCTACAGGCAAAGGAAATGACCAGATTCGCTTTGAGCTTGGTATCAAAGCACTTGCTCCGGATCTTAAAATTATTGCTGCCTGGAGAAATGATGCCTGGACAATGAATTCCCGTGAAGAAGAAATTGAATATTGCAGGGCACATGGCATTGACCTTCCATTTTCTGCCGACAGCAGCTATAGCCGTGACCGTAACCTTTGGCATATCAGCCATGAGGGTCTTGAATTAGAAGATCCTGCAAATGAACCTAACTTTGCACACTTATTAGTTCTTGGCACAACACCTGAAAAAGCCCCTGAAGAAGGCGAATATGTTACAATGACTTTTGAAAAAGGTATTCCTACAAGTGTAAATGGCAAGAAAATGAAAGTATCCGATATCATAAGAACATTAAATACTTTAGGCGGCAAACATGGTGTAGGCATCGTTGATATTGTTGAGAACCGTGTCGTTGGTATGAAATCCCGCGGTGTTTATGAGACACCTGGCGGAACCATACTTTACGAAGCACATCAACAATTGGAAGAATTGATTCTTGACCGTGATACTTACAGAGAAAAAGAGGAAATGGGCAACAAACTTGCTCAGATCGTATATGAAGGAAAATGGTTTACACCATTATGTAAAGCTACTGTTGCTTTCATCCAATCCACGCAGGAATATGTAACCGGCGAAGTAAAATTCAAGCTTTACAAGGGCAATATCATCAAGGCTGGAACTACATCTCCATATTCTTTATACAATGAAAGCATTGCTTCTTTTACAACCGGAGATTTATATGATCATCACGATGCAGAAGGCTTCATTAACTTATTTGGCCTTTCCTGCAAAGTACGTGCAATGAAAATGCAGGAAGTTGCTGAAAAAAGTAAATAGGAGTATAGAATGAATGCATTTTCTATTATAATATTATATTTTGTGATCATAAATACGATAGGCTTTGCAATTATGGGAATTGATAAATGGAAAGCTAAAAAAGGATATTGGAGAATACCAGAATCCACCTTTTTCATCATTGCTGTTATTGGTGGAAGCATTGGTTCCACCCTGGGTATGTATTCTTTCCGGCATAAAACAAGACATTGGTATTTTGTAATTGGTATGCCAGCTATCCTCATTATAGAGTTTCTAATTGCGTTTCTATTATCAAAAGCGCCTATTCAGTTTATTTTTATGTAAATATTGCGAGCAAGCTCGCATTGGAAGAACGAGATTGCAGACATTCCTCTGCAGTCTCGTTACTTTTACATTTTTACAATCAGAGGAGGATTTACCATGCATATCGCCATTTGTGATGATAATGTTGCAGACCGCAAACAATTGGAAAGATTATTGGAAAGGGAAGCCGACGGACGCCTAAAGAATAATGAGCATCTCTATATCAGCTCATTCGGCAATATTACTTCTCTAATGCACACGCTTTCTTTATATGATGTCTTCTTTATAGATATGACTGCTGACGAGGAAGAAAACGGCATTGCTCTTGCTGCTCTTATAAGAAATAGCCACATTGAAGTTCCTATTGTATTGTGCTCTTCTTCTATTCATTATAAAGACTATAATTGCACACTTGATTCTGTCTTATATCTTGATAAACCAATAAAGAAGGCAGAATTATCTAACATAATTACTCATGTATCAGAATTGAAAAGGCTGGCTAATCCTACCTTTGAGATTCGCAGCTGCAAAAAGACACTTTATATTGAGGCAGAAGCTTTCCTATTTGCAGAAAAGATAAATGACAGACAAGCTATCGTACACCTAATTGACGGTTCCACCTCTGATCTTCCTGATTCCTTACAAAATTTGGAATTTATCATGAAAGAGCATCCTTCCCTGATCATGCTTGATAAAAATATACTTCTTAACAGTTCTTACATCAAAAAAATCTCTTTCAATTCAATATTACTCACAACCGGCAATAAGATACCGCTCCGTCTTGGTGAGTATTTTGAAGTGAAAAAGATTCTCAAAAACAACGGGAAAAGCCTTATACTGTAACAATAATTCCTCCATCATTTGCATACATGCTGCTTATCCCGGCTGTATCCATAATAACAATTTCTCTCCAATCTGCCTTTTTTTCAAGCATTTCTTTTGTATACTGTGCTCTATCCGGACAGTTGCAATGTGTGATCATAAGTCTTTTTTCGGCAGAATTACCGGCCTCTTTTACGATTAGATCTGCCATTTTCTGGATACCTTTTTTCATTCCTATGGCCTGACTGTGTTGAAGAATAACACCTTCCGAATTAGCTCCCATAACAGGCTTTATGCTCAGTGTAGAAGCAATAATTGCTTTTACAGCCGATAATCTTCCGTTCTTACGAAGCGTCTCAAGATTATCCAGAATAAAATATGTGTGCATACTATCTCTATATTTTTCTAATCGTTCTACAATTTCTGTAAATGTATGCCTTCCTTCCTCTTCCAATTCCTGCGCCAATAACGCGATCTGAGTCTCACCGCAAGATGCAGAGCAAGAATCTACTATATGGATATTTTTCTCACCATGCGCTTCATGGTAAAGATTTTTCCCCAATATAGCGCTATTATGACTTCCGCTTAGATTAGCAGATAAGGTTACCACATAGATATTGTCCGCATCTGTCTGATAAGCTTTCATATATCGTTCAGGAGATGGGCAGGACGATTTGGGGCAAGTCTTACTCTGTGCAACTTTCTGTAAGAATTCTTTCTGATTGAAGTTTTCATCATCCATAATCTGATACTCTCCAACTTCTAACCCTAACGGAACAATTTCAAAATGTTCGTCATTTTTTAACTTCTCCGGCAATTCTCCACAGCTATCTAAAATAATTTTGTAACTCATACTTGCTCCTATCATTAATTCCCATAATTTATTTTTACTACATATAATATCTATTATGTTGCGAAATTCATATCTGATATGACTCTACGTAGTTTTGATTACTACATATAATAACACATCCCCTGCTTTATTGTAAAGTATAAATGGTACAATATCTCTTCTGCTTGCACAATCAGATATTTCTATATTATACTGATAATTAATCATTGAATTTTCTCTTTTAATTAAGATTCACAACAGACTGGAGCAACCGGATGCAAGCATTTCAAATTAAAGATATTAAAGGCTTTATGGCAGCATTATTAACTACTGACACTTTTGATTCCTTTCTATTGGAAGAAGCAATTATTAAGACTTACAATACCTTTGTCATAGATGGACATTTTATAAAAGAATTTTTTCAATCGGATGAAGAAGATGTATCTTTTTTAGATGAATATCAATTTTCTAAGTGGCAGGATATGCGAGCTCTCTGTTTTCAATTTATCAAGGGCAAAAAGACCCCCGTCAGCTTTAAGTTCATTCTCCATTTACAGCCTTCTTTTGCCCAGAATATACTGGATAATAACGATACTGCAATCACATCTGACCAATTAAAAGCATTTATCCTGAACGTAAAATATGATAGCGGTCACCTGTCACTGATAACCGCTACCTCTTACTATTCTTTTCTATTAGACAAATCTGCCGATATCATATGGGATTCTGCAATCAAGCAGTTCCTTATAAGACATGAGATCGTTTTTGAAGAGGAATAAAAATGCTATTTCTTCATCTTTGAGTCAAAAATAAGACTGACAAGATATCCAAATATCAAGGCCGCACTGGTGCCAACTGCACCTGCCTTAAATCCGCCTTGAAACAATCCGATAAATCCCTCTTTATCTATCGCTTCTTTTACACCCTTCATTAATACATTTCCAAATCCAAGCAACGGAACAGATGCACCTGCCCCCGCATATTCCTGAAACGGCTCGTACCAGCCGATTGCACTGATTACTGCACCTAAACAAACCAATAATACCATAATTCTTCCAGGCATCATCTTTGTCTTTTCCATAAGAATCTGAACCAAAGCGCAAATCAATCCGCCTACCCAAAATGCATTGAAATAATCCATGCTTATCCGCCTTTCTCATAATACAATATCATACACTTTATAATAGTATTTTCTTATTTTAGAATTGTATGCGGTCTATTTCAAATTTTTTGTTATGCTACGCTCCGTTGACAAGATGAAACGCAAACATGGTAGTAATTATGTCATCGTTCATTTATAATAGAAAACAAAAAAGGAGGGAATTCTATTGATATTTGCCCAAAAACTCAAAACTCTTAGAAAAGAACATAATTATTCCCAAGAGGAGCTTGCACAAATTTTAGATGTGTCACGTCAGGCAGTCAGCAAATGGGAAAGTGACCGTGGAATTCCGGAAACAGATAAATTAATGCAGATCAGCACTATATTCGGAGTTACTCTGGATTATCTTCTTAAAACGGATTGTTTAGAAAATGATCAACAAACCAATGGTTATTATGTGAGCCGCAAAATGATTGATGATTTTCTGTCATATAAGCGGCAAGGTGCCAAGAGAATATCCATAGGTATAAGCTTAATTGTATTGTCTAACATGTTCAGCAGCATTTATAATCAAGAAAAATTTATGATACTATTATACTGGATATCCATTTCATTGGGAATCGCCGTATTGATATGGAATTTTTTTCAACCGAAGCGCTACGAAGAGATTGGTACAAAACAATTATTATTTGATGATGACATACTCAGACAATTCCGACTAACACATGATAAAAATAGAAAACGATATATGCTCATGATAATCACCGCAGCCATTATCGTAGTTTTAGGTCCTCAGGTCATATCAGTTGCTTTCGGTTATTCAAAAGGCAATATCAGCTTGGTCCTTTCATGGATTTTACATGCCATTTGGTTATCACTTGCTATTCTGGCAGGAATTTCATTGCATGCGGAAGGAATTATTGCTCAAAATGCAAAATATATGCAGAAACGGAATAAAAACAAATATGCATGGATTTACATAGCACTTCCTGTAACTGCACTCTTTGTAGTAATCGGCATTTTTACAAACGCATGGAACCCTTTGGTGCCAATAATCATATTATTTTCTGCTTTATTGGTAACTATATGTAAATTATTAATGGAAGGAAGAAATTCAAAATGAAAAAGAAAGTAACAATTGTGATATTTTTATTAATGCTATTATCTGTTTTAAGCGGCTGTTCTACCAGCGCTTCCGCAAATGGTAATAAGAATACGGTAAATATTGAACGTCTTGCTTGCATTGAAATATACTCTGTGAATAACCAGACCTTACTTACTACTATCGACGATAAAGAAACCTTGGAAACATTTCATGAAAATGCTTCCTTTGACGAACAATGGGGTGATATGGATGACAACTATCTGGAGCAACAGGCAGAGATACAGAAAAAATTAAAAAACTATGAACCACAGTACCTTTTTATATCCTATCAAACCCCTGCCGCCATCCACAACGATGGAACGTTAGAAAAAGTATTGGAAATTACAACCTTCAAAGATACGAATATCGTGAAAGTAACAATATCACCCGATACTGTGAAAAATTTCTCAATACCATCTGAATATCTGACTTTTTATTTTGAGACTTCGGACGAAGTAATGGCATATCTGCGTTCATTGGTGTAAATCAGTATAACCTTCAGCAACAGTCGCTACAGACCAGCTTGTGTTTGGCTCGTTTCTCTCGTAAATAAGGGAGGAGCCATTTTTGCTCCCCCCCGCATTTTAACAGATTTTCTTATTATTCCAATTGATGACATGCCGAATGGCTTTTCAAAGCATTTTTATCCGGTAATTGAGTCAATATAATAGCTGCAAATACAAGCGCACATCCTATGAACTCAGTTACTGATAACCGCTGTCCCAACAATACCCATCCTGCCAGTGTCGCTATTACTGATTCGAGACTCATGATCAACGATGCTACTGTCGGATCTGTGTTGCGTTGTGCTACTACCTGAAGTGTATATGCCACACCGCTCGACAGTAATCCTGCATAAAGAATCGGTACATATGCCGCTAAAACAGCTTCCCAGGTCGGATGCTCGAATACTGCTGCGCCTATTCCTGATATAATGGCAGCTGTGAAAAATTGGATGCAGGAAATCTTAACAGGGTCAGCTTTGGGTGAAAAATAATCGATTAACAGGATCTGTATCGAAAAAAGAAATGCACACAGTAAAACCAATGCATCGCCCTTACTTAAAGCCAGGCTTTCTGTCATACAGATCATATAAAGTCCAAACAATGCGATGACCGCACTAATCCATATCTTAAGAGGAACTTTCTTTTTTACGAGCAATCCCAGAAATGGTACTATAATAATATAGAGTGTGGTTATAAATCCAGCTTTACCTACAGTAGTATACATAATTCCATATTGCTGTGTAAGACTTGCTGCACTTAAGGCTAGACCACAACAGACTCCGGCAGCTACTGTTACTTTAAACTGCTCTTTTTTTGCTTTCCTGATAATCTCTTTTTCAGGTATATTTCCTTTCTGCTCCATGATCCGCGCATAGGTATCGTCTGCGTGTTTCCGCTTATTACTGTCCATCACAAAAATAACTGGAATCAATACCATCCCGCCGATTAAAAATCTGGTAAATGAAAATGTGCAAGGACCTACATACTGCATGCCAACGCTCTGTGCAACAAACGCAACACCCCAGATACATGCCGTTATTAACAGCAACAGATTACTGATTAATTTCTTTTTATCCATCGTATTATTCTCTTGCGTTATCGGCTATCTCTGCCACAATATCTCTGATTTCTTTTTTCTCACAATCAACTGTAATGTGCGCATACTGCTCATATAACGGTATTCTTTCTTCATATAAGGACTTTAATGTCTGCCCCTTTTTTAAGGTAACTCCACGCTGATTCAAATCACCCAGACGTTCTTTGACAGATTCATAGGATAATCGTAAATATACCACCATGCCAATATTTTGCAGATGTGCCATTGCATTTCTGCCATAAACAGCACTCCCACCGGTAGCAATGACACATTGTGTATCCTGAATAGCCGCATTCACATCATTCTCTACTTTCCAGAATCCCTCTGTGCCTCGTTCTTCAATTATTTCATGCAGTAACTTTCCGTATTGATCCTGAATCAGAATATCAGAATCAATAAAACGATATCCAAGATTTTTAGCAAGTACAACACCCACCGTGCTTTTTCCTGCACCCGGCATACCGATTAAAATTATATTTTGTTTATTCATAGATATTTTTGATCCTGTCTATTATTCTGTCGTATGGAAACCGATTCCATGTTCTTTTATCCCAAATACGCAATTACTTCTACCTCACATAATACATTTTTCGGTAATTGTTTCACAGCCACACAGCTTCTTGCCGGTTTTTCTGAAAAATAATTTGCATATACCTGATTAAACGCTGCAAAATCTTCCATATCTGCCAGAAAACATGTTGTTTTAACAACGTGCTGGTAGTCTGTTCCTGCCTCTCCCAATACTGCTCCAATGTTTTTCATTACCTGCTCTGCCTGATCTACAATTCCTGCAGTTTCCACATTTCCTGTCTCAGGATTAATCGGAATCTGTCCGGATGCAAATAACATCTTATCTGCAATGATTGCCTGAGAATATGGTCCGATAGCTGCTGGTGCTTTTTGTGTACACACTTTTTTTAACATAAGATCTTCCTCCTGGTATATAAATCTATCGCTTGTATTCTCATGAATGCAAGTTCTTCTATATTCTATCGTAGTTTATTCATATTTTCAATCTGTTATCCTGTTAACTTCTCCTATATTTATCCAAGTCTTTCAATTACTCCTTTATTTGTATATACCATAAGTTTTATTTACATCCTGCACATAAATGATACCTTTTCCTGGTTCATCAATATTAAGATTTTTCTGGATCACAGTTACTATGGATTCTGTCATTTCCATTTCAGATAGTATTATTACAATTTCTTTTTCCGGTTCGATATCCATAGAAAACAATTTACTTGTTTCGTGAATTCCGGAACCTCTTCCATTAATAATAGTACCTCCTTTGGAACCTGCTGTTATTGCCGCCTCAATGACATCCTCGGCTTTTCCTTTATCAACAATAATCGTTATCGCCTGATACATCGTACTATCTTCACTCCTTTCAGATTCCTCATGTTCGCATTTGCACATCCTCGTACCCATAGCAGCAAAAATGGAAGTTGTAAATGCGATACCGTGGTTTGGTTTGTATAACTTATATTCAAGATTTATTTTATCTAATACTTGAAATGCAATTTCTTTATCTGCAACCATATATAAAATTTCTTTTTTGATATCAGAAAGACCCAAATAATCCAATATGCGATTGTTCGCAGTACCTCTTGCTAATAGAATAGTTCCGCCGTTAATTCCATATTTCTTGGAAGTTTTTAATAGTTTGCTTCCCATACCAAAATTAACAATTACGCAAATCAACTCCATATCTGAACCCTTTATTTTGCTTTCCATGATTTAAGAAATCTCCTTCCCGGACTTTATTTTAAACATCAGTCCTAATACTTGCAATGCTATTAATGGAGTCATAGCAACCATTGCAATTACTCCAAATCCATCCACTAGTACATTAGCTCCTTCAACTGCATCTGCTGCTCCCTGCGTATAAGCCAGTATAAAGGTCGCCGTCATTGGTCCCGACGCGACTCCGCCAGAATCAAACGCAATACCAACAAATAATTTTGGTGCAAAGTAACTTAATGCTATGGCTATTAGATATCCCGGAAGAAGGTATTGCCATAACTGCAGCTCTGGAATGATTATACGTATTATAGACATTGCTACTGCTATACCAACACCTATTGCCAATGTAAACATAACAATACTTCTCTTTACATATCCACTCGTAACATCTTCTATCTGATGTGTCAATACATAGACTGCCGGTTCTGCAAGTATTGTAACAACCCCTAATAGAAAGCCTAATAATATAACATATATTTTATTGTCCAATGATGCTATACTATA
Source organism: Bacillota bacterium (assembly GCA_023398375.1). Classification (GTDB taxonomy): domain Bacteria; phylum Bacillota; class Clostridia; order Lachnospirales; family Lachnospiraceae; genus SZUA-378. Next base: position 246,178 of record JAEWSH010000037.1, read on the forward strand.
TCCGATAATACTGCCCACATTCATATAACCAGCATTAACACCGACCAGAAATATCACTAATCCGATAAATGTGAACAGTAATCCAAATAAAATTTTTCTTACTTCTCTCTTTGGCAGCTTAAAAGAAATTCTTTGAAAAATAAGGAATACTAGTAAGATTGGAATCAATGCAATGAATACTTCCGGCACTATTTTAATAAATTCCTGCGAGAATACAGAAAATATAGAATCGGTCATCACTTGAGATTCAAGATTCCCCGTTATTTCATCTGTTTTTGACAAGATGCTCATAATCATTAACGAAATAATCGCACCTGTTGATGCAATCGCAACTAATCCAAAACTATCCTTTTCAGATGCTTTACTATCTTTTTTCAACTTAGAAACACCAATTGCAAGCGCCAGAATAAATGGTACCGTCAATGCCCCAGTTGTTGCACCCGAAGCATCGAATGATATCGCCAAAAATTCCCGTGAAGTAATACATGCAAGAACAAAAATAATCCCATATATTATTGTTAAAAGTCTGTAGAGTGGAAAATTGTAAACAATTCTGCCCAGACCTATTGCAAGCATGATCGCGATTCCTATAGACACTATTATTACAATACTTCCTTTTGATATTAAACCCGCCGAAACAGAATCAACCTGCCCTGCTAAAATATGAAGATCAGGTTCCGCGACCGATATCAAAAAACCAAGTATTAAACCGGCAATTGCTACAAGCCACAATTTATTCGTCCTTGCAAGCGTCTCTCCCATGTGATTGCCGATCGGAGTAATCCCAATATCTACTCCGATAAGAAATATTGTCAGTCCGATAATCAGAAGTACTGCACCTATCAAAAAGCTTATGATAATAGGCATTTCAAGAGGTATTATTGTAAAATTCAGTATTAACACGATTAATGTTATGGGTATAACTGACAATAAGACTTCTTTAAATTTAGTAGTTATTACACTCATATTTTCCGTCCTCTCTTAATTTATTTATGTTCATAACATAAATCTCACTAAATAACCAAATCAGGTAGAAGGAATGGATTATTTCAATCATCAAAAACTACCGTCACATAGAAGCCACGTGCATTTTCAATAATTTCTTTCACCACACCTTCTTGTGACAACAGCCTTTCCCGAAATGGATAATTAGCGGACATTGCAAGTGAAGGGTCTATTACATAATAATAATTACTAGGCAATACTCCTTCCGTAACCGTTACCTTTTGTCCTTTTTCAAGTAATCCCTGTCTTTCCATTTTAAATTCCATTTCCCGCATTTTCATCACTCTTCTCAATATTTATCTGTAACGTATGGATTTGATACGTACTGTACTTTTCTATAATTTAATTATAGGGTAAGTAAAAATATATTGCAAGGCATCTTGTATTTGACTCGCTATCGAGGTATCTACCCGCGTATAAAAAAAGAAGAAACAGCCCTTGTCAAAGTTCGTTTCTTCTCCCTGCACCGTCGCGCGCTTAAACCGCCTTAAATGCCTCTTCCAAATCAAAAATAATATCATCAATGTGCTCAATACCAATCGATAAACGGATTGTATTCGGTTTAATTCCTTGGTCTGCTAATTCTTCTTCAGACAGTTGTGAGTGCGTTGTTGATGCCGGGTGAATCACCAATGATTTTACATCGGCTACATTAGCTAATAATGAAAATACCTGTAAATTATCAATGAATCTTTGTGCTTCAGCCGCACCGCCTTTGATCTCAAAGGTAAAGATAGATCCACCACCATTCGGAAAGTATCTTTCATACAGTTCATGCGTTGGCGCATCCTCCAATGACGGATGATTGACATGTTCAACTTTTGGATGCTTAGATAAATAATCTACTACTTTTAAAGTATTCTCCACATGACGTTCTACACGAAGGGACAATGTCTCAAGTCCCTGCAAGAACAAAAAAGCATGGAATGGTGAAACTGCCGCTCCTGTATCGCGAAGCAGGATTGCCCTGATCTTTGTTACAAATGCGGCTGCGCCTACTGCTTTCGTAAAACTGATTCCGTGATAACTTGGATTCGGTTCTGTTAGTGATGCAAATTTTCCAGATCCTTCCCAGTCAAACTTCCCACCATCAACAATGACACCACCGATTGCCGTACCATGCCCGCCTATGAATTTTGTCGCAGAATGTACCACGATATCTGCGCCATGGTCAATTGGTCTGATCAGGTAAGGTGTTCCAAATGTGTTATCGATCACAAGCGGTATCTTATTCTCATGTGCAATATCCGCAACTGCCTGTATGTCTGTCACATTAGAATTCGGATTGCCCAAAGTCTCAATGAATACTGCTTTTGTGTTTTCCTTAATTGCTCCCCGGATCTCATCCAGATTATTAGGGTCTACAAATGTAGTGGAAATACCATATTGTGTCAATGTATGTGCCAGTAAGTTATATGTTCCGCCATAGATTGTCTTGGCAGATACAATATGGTCTCCCGCGTGTGCCAGATTCTGGAATGTATAGGTAACCGCCGCCGCACCTGATGCCACTGCCAGTGCTGCCACGCCATTCTCAAGTGCTGCTATTCTCTGTTCAAATGCATCCTGTGTCGGATTCGTGAGTCTTCCATAGATATTGCCTGCATCTCTTAGCGCAAATCTATCTGCCGCATGCTGGCTGTTATGAAAGACATAAGAAGATGTCTGATAGATGGGTACCGCTCTGGCATCTGTTGCCGGATCGGGATCTTCCTGTCCCACATGCAATTGTTTTGTTTCAAACTTTAATGTTCTTTCATTTAATGTACTCATACTTGATACCTTCCTTTTTTATTTATTCAGTTATTTTTATGTTCCATTTCTATTTGTATCTTAGTATTGGTTACAGTTCAGCCTTACGGCTTCACAGTAACTAATATTGTGCTGCCTGCTGCAGGTCTTCAATCAAATCTTCCACATCTTCTATCCCCACCGAAAGCCGTAACAGGTACTCATCAATTCCTTTGGCTTTTCTGATCTCCTCCGGTATCGCCGCATGTGTCTGCACCATCGGATAAGTAATCAATGACTCCACACCGCCAAGGCTTTCCGCAAATTGAATGATCTTTACGTGTTCCAGTATCTGAACAACTCTTTCTTCGCTGTCTATCGTAAAAGAAATCATTGCTCCAAACCCATCCGCCTGACGTTTTGATAATTCGAAAGACGGATGTTCCGGCAATCCGATATAATATACCTCTTTTACCCAGCTTTGGTTTTGTAACCATGCTGCAATCTGCATTGCATTTGCCTGCTGCCTGTCAATACGGATTCCAAGGGTCTTTATCCCACGCATCAAAAGCCAGCTGTCTATCGGTGCCAGGCAGGCACCCGTTGTATTATAAATCACGCGAAGACGTTCATTGAGTTCTTCACAGTCTACGATGATGAATCCTGCGAGGGTGTCGTTATGACCGCATAAATACTTTGTTCCGCTGTGTACCACAATATTCGCACCTAATTCAAGTGGTCTCTGCAGATATGGTGTCAAAAAGGTATTGTCTACAATTAACAAAAGATTATGTTCTTTTGCTATCTTAGCAACGGCTGCAATATCCGTCACCTGCATCATCGGATTGGAAGGTGTTTCGATATAGACAGCCTTGGTATTTGGGGTAATTGCTTCTCCTATTTCATTTATATTACTGGTATTGACCGCAGTAAATGAAATTCCATTTTTTTCATTGATCGTGTGAAAGGAACGATAGGTTCCTCCATATAAATCGTCTGAAATCACAATGTGGTCTCCCGGTCCGAATAACTCCATGACTGCTGTAATTGCTGCCATTCCTGTTGCACAGGCTATTGCACCTGCCCCTTTTTCAAGCAAGGCAACGGTGTCTTCCAGTTGCTGTCTCGTTGGATTCTGCGTTCTTGTATAATCATACCCTGTACTCTCACCGACTCCTAAGTGTGCAAAAGTAGCTGTCTGGTAAATCGGATAGGTAATAGCACCTGTGGCATCTTTCTTTTTATTTGTTCCATGAATACATGCAGTATTTACTTTCATAATCATGATCCCCTTTTATGTGATTCTATCGGTTTTATTCATACTATGTTGATAGGATTTATTTTATTTGAAAGTATAATGCATTTCCATTACTTCGTCAAGCGTATTATGCAAGTCTTAGACCACCGTTCACGTGCAGCACCTGTCCAGTGATGTAATCAGCCATATCCGAAGTCAGAAAAACAGCCGCATGAGCGATATCAGTATCTTCTCCAATTCTCTTTAATACAAGCCTATTTAAATATTTTTCTTTATTTTCCATTATTCTGTCATGCGTCATTGGTGTATCCGTTATTCCCGGTGCGATTGCATTCACACGGATAAAATATTGACCAAGATCAAGTGCCAGACTTTTTGTCAGACTCACGACTCCTCCTTTGGATGCAGAGTATGCAGAATAGCCTTTGCAGCCGTCGTAAGCATCTACAGAGACTATATTAATAATGCTTCCTTTCCCATTGCGGATCAGATGCGGTGAGGCTTCACAGATGACATGCACCGTACCCATCAGATTAACCTCAAATGTTTCCCGCCATGTTTTTTCCAGCTCTTTATTCAATATATTACTAGGTTCAAAGATGGCAGCATTATTTATTACAGTATCTAGTTTTCCAAAATAATCCACTGCCTTCTGAACTGCTGCCCTGACCTCAGCTGCATCTGAAACATCACATTTGCAGTATCCGACATCACCGCCTTCTTTATGTATGATAGTGGCTGTTTCTCTGATATTCTCAATCGTTCTTCCTACCAGATATACTTCTGCATGCTGCCTGCTCATCATAATTGCAATTTTTCTTCCTATTCCGCTGCCGGCACCTGTAATAAAAACTGTTTTTCCGCTTAGCATTCCTATCCTCTTTTCCTGTTTATCCATATCCACCGCAAATATGCTTTTTATATGACATATTCTGTTTCATTCAGAATCCGCCTTAAAAATTGTTTTGTCCTCTCCTCTTTCGGATGCGTAAAAATATCTGTAGAAGTACCTTCTTCTACAATGACCCCTCCATCCATGAAAATAACATGATTTGCTACCTCCTGGGCAAAAGACATCTCATGCGTCACCACGACCATTGTAGTGCCTTCCTTAGCCAATTGTTTCATAACATTCAATACTTCCCCGATAAGTTCCGGATCAAGTGCAGATGTAGGCTCATCAAAAAGGATCACATCCGGTTCCACTGCAATTGCCCTGGCGATTCCTACTCTTTGTTGCTGTCCGCCTGACAACTTTGATGGATAATAATCATAACGATCCGATAAGCCGACTTTATCCAATGCTTTTTTCCCAGTTTCAATTGCTTTATCTTTTGGTATCTTTCTTGCTACAATCAGGCCTTCCGTCACATTTTCAAGTGCTGTCTTATTATGGAACAGGTTATAATTCTGAAATACAAATGCTGTTTTCTTCCGAATCTTAGATATTACCTTTTTAGTAGCTAAAGTAAATTCTGTATAGATGGTATCAAAGATAATCTCGCCTGCATCTGCTTTTTCCAAAAAATTCATGCATCGCAGTAATGTTGTTTTTCCTGATCCGCTAGGTCCCAGAATCACTACAACATCTCCCTTATCTACCTTAATGTCCACTCCCTTTAATACTTCATTTTCATGAAAGGATTTACGTATTCCTTTGATTTCCAGCATATTCTTACCTCACTGTTTTATTAGATTTTATGCATTTCCACATGTCTTAAAAAAACTATAATATCTTTCCATCCGTTCGAATACGAATTGTACCAGGGAACATATGATGATATAAATTAAAAAAATAACCGCATATGCTTCTATATAATTGTATCCATAAGATGCTTCCATCTTTGCAATTGCAGTGATATCTTTTACTGTCATCAAAAATGCAAGTGATGTATTTTTTAATAAATTTACCGTAATATTGCAAATATTCGGCAGCGCTGCAACTAAGGCCTGAGGAAGGATAATACGTGTATACGCCCTTGCAGTTGACAGACCACTTGCCTGTGCTGCTTCCAACTGTCCACTGTCTACCGTCAAAAGTGCAGATCTCAGTGCCTCTGACATGGTCGCTATCGTATTCAGCGTAAACACTATATATGCATATATAATTGGATTCAGATCAAATACATTCAGTGGCAGTTCCAATTGCTTCACGATCAGATTTAACACACTTGGGAATAAACTATAGATAATCAATATTTGCAACACAATTGGTGTTCCTCTGATAAATGATACATAAATTGCGACACCCCTTCTGATTCCTCTCACTTGATTTATTTTCACCACTGCCATGAAAAATGCAATCGGTGCAGCTAAAAGCAATGAAACAAAAGTTAATTTAAGCGTTGTAGGAATCCCTGTAAGTGCAATGAAAAATGTATGCTTCGCAAATTCTAAATCAAATTCCATCATGCCACCTTCTTCACTCTTTTCAATAATCTGTTATTCCGTATGTTTCTTTCATTAATTTCATGATTTTTCTTGCCTTTTGACAATTTTCTTTCTATACGGGCAAAAAATTTTTCTATGATAATTGTCATTCCCCAATAGACAATTGCCAGCGCTATATATGTTTCCAATGCATAAGAGCCATAATGATTGCCAATTACCAATTGTCCCTTCCCCATAATATCTATAAGACCGATCGTATAGGCCAGGGTTCCCTCTTTCATAAGTCCAATTAACGAGTTACTAAAATTAGGAAGTGCAACTACGATACATTGTGGTAAGAGAATTCTGTAAAATGCCTGTAATTCTGTTAGTCCCACACTGACCGCAGCCTCATACTGACCTTTATCAATAGATTCATATGCTGTTCTCATGACTTCTGCCATCGTAGCAGCAAATATAAGTGTAAATGTTATGATAACAAAAATTCCTTTATGATAGTCATTTATGTTCCATCCAAATGCCGCCTCCAGCAACTCCGGAAGTCCGTAGAAAATAATGAATAGCAGTACTATGGACGGTGTACATCTTAAGATACCGATGTAAGCATCAGCCAATAATTTTGGAATTTTTCTCTTTTGTACTTTGGCTTTTGCTAAGATAAATCCAAAAATACCGCCCAAAAATACCGTTCCAATCATTATAAATATTGTTACTGACAAATAGGGAAGTAATACCGGAATCACTTCCAATATAAATATGGGTTTAAATGGTCTCATAACTGGTATTCTTCCCTTCTATAACATTACTTTTGAATATACTGGAAAAGATCTTCTCCAAAATATTTTTTTTCCAATTCTAAAATTTTTCCGCTTTCGGTTAATTGTTCAATGGCCTGATCATAAGCATCCGCAAGCTCCTGATTATCCTTGTTAAATAACGGATAAGTCGGAATTGCCTGGTACACCGCATAGCTTAGCTTATCTGCATAGTCATGATATGCCCCATCTTCTGATACAACATTATTTTCAAACGATGTCTTAATATCAAAAAATGCATCATATCTGCCTTCCACTACCCATGTGTACGCGTCAGCAATTGTAAATGCATCGGAAGCCTGTAAATCTACCTGATTATCCGGATGTTCGGCATTATATTTTTCAACTACGTTATACTGTGCATTTTGTGGTGCAATCGGTACCAACTTTCCGCTGAAGGAAGCAAACGATTCCAGATCTTTAATCTTATCCGCATTCTCTGTTCTATAAGTAATCCCAATACTGCTTGCACCTATATAGTTCTTTGGAAATATAAATTTCTCCGCACGTTCTTCCGTAAACCAGGCTCCTTTTGTTCCAATATTGTATTTTCCGGATTCAACTCCGATCAATAAATCGTCATCCGTTGTTGGTACATATGAAAATTCATATTGCGGCAGCAGTTCGTCTACCGCTTTCAGTACCTGGACCTCAAAGCCATCTGATTCTCCGGCTTCATTTACGTAATCATATGGAATATAAGTTTGCGTATGCGCTACCGTTATTTTCTGTACTTCTCCTGTATTTCCTTCTGCGCTGGCCGCTTCACTTGCATTTTCTTCACTTACTGTCTCTTCCTTTGATGTCGCCTCTGCTACTGCACTATCAGCCGCACTCGTTTGAGACACTTTACTTCCACATCCTGTTGCGACAACTGCTATACCTATCAAACTTGTTATCAGTGCCAATATTTTTTTATTTTTCATATTTAGCTCCCATCTGCGACCTTTGGGTCGCGTATCCTCAATTTTCATTTACATCAGCTATCATTTTACAACTATACTCTGGCTGCTTTTTTTCTGACCCACTCAAGTCTGTTAAGTTCGATATCACTTGGTACGGTGCAATCTGCACCAAGGATGATTCCCTTCTTGCCGGCCTTACTGATTAGCTGCTCTGTAAAGGACTCAATTTCCTCTTTATTTCCCTTATATAGTAAATCTTTATCCGTATTTGCGAATCCACCAATCACTGCTTTTCCGTCAAACAGTTTTTTACCTTCTTCAAGGCTCACATTTTCTATTGTAACAGCCCAGTTTACTGCTTTTGCCGGATAATCCACATAAATGGATAAATCATTTCTTACACCTTCATATCCACAGATATGTAAAATGTTGTTATTACTTACTTTGTTTGCTTCCTCTAATACTTTTTTTTCACTTGGTGTGATAATCTCCAGATAATCTGCCCTTTTGATGTTTTTATCCTGTAAGTTCTGTACGCTCAAATAAATACCGTCCGCTTTTCCCTCTGTGATAACACGTCTGGATAATACTTTAATGTCTTCTGCGATCACATCTAAAACATGTTTTAATGTTTTCCGGTCCTCTTTAAAGTAATCTTCAATCGTAACGTCTTTTCCCGAATCTTTTAACAAAAATTTTACATAGGTCGCAGGTGCAAAAATATTATAAAACGTTGCCACTTCTTTCCCAAAAGCATCCGTTAGTTCTTTGACTAATCTTACCTGTTTTTCAATCCACGGATGATGTTCTCCGAGTGGTTCGATTTTCGTAAGTTCACTAATATTGGCTCCGGTTGCAAGTTCTTTATTTGGATAAGCAAAAAATCCATCACTCATCAATTTCACAAAATCCGGCTGGAAATCCTTTACGAACTTTTTATGCCCTGCAATATTTTTCTGCACGATTGCTTCTTTTTCAACGCCCTGATTGAATTCATCCCCAACTACAAAATGAAACCAGAAACCTACCGGAACTCTTTCCACCGCTTCATTATTGAATGCTTTTAATACAATTTCTCTTTTTGACATCTTTTTCTCCTTTTTCTGCTTTATTATCAATTATTATTCTTCAAATACCAATACAGCCTTCAAAGGAATTAACATCGTTCACTCTTCCAATTTTTTCTTCTTAAAAAACTACTCTTCATCTGATTTCTCCTCTCAATCAAAAGGTGCCAATCGGATTCGAACCGACGCATAAAAGTTTTGCAGACTTTTGCCTTACCACTTGGCTATGACACCATATTACGTATCTGACTATATAATTTCTTCTTTTCCTACTTACTAAGTATGATTAGTATGTTTTATATAATATGCTATTTAAAAAAATTTGTCAACAGGTTTTCTTTTTTTATTTAAACTTTGAGAAACACGCTTGCGAGTTTCTCAAAGTTATCGCGTATTTGGCTCGTTGCTCACGTAAAATACAAAAGGCAGTCTGAACGGATACTCTCCATTCAGGCTGTCTCCCATGTGCTTCTACAATTATTGTTATTGGAATATTAAATCGCAACCTGACTATTTTTAACGGAATAATTATAAACTGCTCTCCGGATCGCATAGAGGTTTCGATCTACACTGTATTGATCTGCAACACATCCCGGGCCTATAATCAGACCTTTTCCATCTACTTGTTCAATTGCCTCATAGATGTGATTTTCAACTTCTGCAACACTTCCAGACACCAGTAGACTTTCACGCTCTATTTTACCCGTCTGATTATAATACGGAACTTCCCTGACTCCTCCGAGCAAGCACTTATCTGTTATCTTTCTAGCTTCTGCAAGTGTTGGGGACACCCATCTGTCATGCCAGTTCAAGCAGTTGACCGGATACTTTTCAATCAGTTCAAACATTCCTTTTTCGCCATGGATATGTGCTACATTAAAGTATGTAATATCTTTATATGCATGAATTACCTGTAAATCAAAGAATTCCCCAAACTCTTTGTAATCTTCCTCCGATATGAAATCATAATTTGCACACTGCGTTGCGAAGAAAAAACCATGTACGCCGGCTTCAATATTGGCTTTTACAAAATTAATCGTAGTATCTGTAATTACTTGTAATGCCTGTTTCAATAAGTCAGGATTTTCTTTCATATCAATTAAAATTCTATCTCCCGCAAGTTTTCTTGCATTTGTAAGGGGACTAAAAATAGTCTGGATAAATGGAATTTCTCCTTTACTCAGTTTGCCCACATACTGCGCCAGTTGTACCTGTTTCCCATATGTACCATAATAAGCCGGAAGCACTTCCAAATGTACCCAATCTTCCACTTTGTGAATACCAAAATCTTCAATTATCGGCGGTTTATTCACTTGATTAAAAATCTTGACCTTTGCACCATAGTCTTGAACTCCATATAATCCAAAAGGCATTAGTTTTATAAAATCAAAATCATATTTATCGGCAAACTCTACTTGCAGCTCAGCCAATGTACGGGGATCTTGATCCGCTGCTGACAAATGCATCCAGATATTTGCCGGAATTCTATCTACTTCTTTACTATTTAATGCTGCTTTGATTCGTTCTATTTTATTCATTTTCAGCTCCCATCTGCGACCTTTGGTCGCATACATACAAGATGAATCAAGGGGTTGAATGTCATTTATTCAACCTTCTTCTCCTGATTTTAGTAATTAACTTATACAGACTGCAAATTTCTTCCTTGTTTCTCATAAAGTACTTTTTCCAGATTATTAAAAATAAATGTCAGGGTTACACACAGTCCCCAATAAATCAATGCTGCTGCCAAGTAGGATTCTATATATCCAGAATTTTCTGCAGAACATAATTTTGCTTTTGCCAATATATCAACCACCGAAATTGTAAATGCAAGTGATAAGCCTTTAATGATTCCAAGGTACACATTAAAAAATACCGGAATCAATAAAGCAAATGACTGAGGAAAGATGATCCGTCTCCAGGTCTGCACTTTGCTTAATCCAATTGAACAGGCCGCTTCATATTGTTCTCTTCCAACCGCATTTATGGCAGCTCTTATATTCTCTGATTGTGATGCCGCTGAGTATAGTGCATATGTAATAATCATGACTAATGTCGTTGGAACTGTTTTGGGTAATGCATAATAGACAATATACAGATGCACAATTAAAGGAATTCCCCTTACATAAGAAAGATATATTCTGCTCAATTTCTCTGCAACTTTAATCCTATCGATCTTAATAAGCGCAATTAATGTCCCAATTAAGATTCCTCCGATTAATACTATAAAGGCTAATCCCATAGTCTTTGGCACAACAACCATAATATTTTGAAAATCATCCTTCAAAATTTCTATGTCAATCATTGTTACCCCTTCCTTTTACACAAGCACAATTTTTCTCAATTTTCATATTAATTACGTCACACGCCGTAATAATAAGCCAATATATAATACCTACTGCTACATATACTTCTAGTTTTTTTATTCCATAATCATTGGAGATCATAATTTTTGCCTTACCCATGATATCTGTCAATCCTATTACAAAAAGTATCGAAGTATCTTTAATCAGATCTATGACTGCATTCCCAATCCCAGGCATTGCAATCGGCAATGCCTGAGGAATGATAATTCGGATTTCTCTCTCTAAATCATTCATACCTATACATTTAGCCGCTTCATGCTGCCCCCTGTCTACACTCATATACGCAGGTCTGATGATTTCTGCGATATATGCTGCATAGAACAGTCCGAGCGACATAATTGCAAAAAAAGTCTTTTCCACAAAACTCATATCAATACCAAATTGTTTCATTACCAAAGGGAGTCCATAATAAACTATAAATATATGTATCAACCCTGGTGTACTGCGAAAAAACGAAATATATACCCCTATTATCTGATATAGGATGATCGGACGTCTGATTCTGACCGCAGCTATCAAAACTGATAAAAGCAATCCTATTATTCCGGCTATCAGTGCAACACTTAACGTATATGGTACTGTCTTTAATAATTTTAGTAGTATTTTTAACACATATACGAAATCAATTTGAATAAGCATCTCTATACCCCACTTATTTGTTACTCTGTGTAATAAGCAATTTTATCTTCACCAAACCATCGAACTGAAAGTTTGGATAATGTACCATCTTCCCGCAAGGTTGTAAGTGCTGTATTTACTTTTTCCAATAAATCCTCTTGCCCCTTTGCTAATGCAAAATATGTCGGATTCACTTTTACCGGTTCCTCAACTACCTTAACGTTTAAATTCAATTCCTTAATAATCTCATCGTATCCCAGATTGTCAGGTATTACTAATGCCTCATAGGTTCCATTACTAATATCAGTAAATCTGTCTGCTATTGCTGCTCCGTCTGCTGTCTCAAAGTCAATCTTTGCATCTGGATGCTCTTCGTTATACTCAGTTAATAAGTTATAGATGCCTCCGTTCGGCGATGGTGGTGACACTTTTTTTCCAACCAGATCATCCAAAGTTCTAATATCGTCATTATCACCGTTCACAAATATTTTAATTGTACTTACACCTGATATCGCATCAGGCAATAAATATTTCTCTTCTCTTTCCGGCGTTCTGTAAAGTCCACCTCCTATCAGTGCATATTTACCAGTCTCCAGGCCTATTTGTGTAGCATCACTCTCTACCGCTTCAATCTGAATTTCATATTCCGGTATTAATTCATTAATTGCGTTTAGCACATCTACTTCATATCCTGTAAGATTTCCGTCTTCATCTTCAAAACTTAACGGTTTTGAACCTGTCTCTACTGCCGCAATCACTGTTTTTACTTCCCCTGAATTGCCCTCTGTTGTTTCCTCCTCTGTACCATTTTCTACTGCCGCTGTCTCAGATACTGCTACATCTGTTGCTTCCCCTGCTATAATCTGCGTTTGTGCATCTGTTGCTTGTGTTGTCTCCGCTTTTCCGCATCCAGCCAATCCTGCTGTCAATACCCCGATCATTAATAATACTGCTACTGCTCTTTTCATAATTTTTTCTCCTTCTTAATTCAAAATAAACAAGATGAATCGGCAAGCCGATTCACTTGTCATAAACTATGAGAAACACGCTTTGCGAGTTTCTATAGTTATCGCGGCAGTCGTCCAATGCAAGCCAGCTTGTATTGGGCTTGTTGCTCGCGTAAAAAAAGAGATTTTAAACAGCTTTCTTTTGCTGTTTAAAACCTCTAGTTTTTCTAGTCAGTTTTCTTCATCCTGATTTTTTCACTTTTTTCTATCTGTACAATTTTTCCATCCTGGATAATTACTGTGACAGATCCGAATTGGATTTTTTCTATGTACTCTTTTATTTTTTTTAGATTTTCCTCACTCACCCCATGTTCATTCAATTTCACTTTTTCATCTATCCCCCCATCTCTTATATTAACTATTTTCTCCCCTAAGACAAAGAATGGAAATCAAAAAAGCAGGAGCTGCAAACTCCTGCTTCAAACATTGTTTTCAACAATAAAAAATATCCACTTAACTGTTTATTGGGTCAACAATGAAATCTGCATGTGCGTCTGCGCATAGAAAAAAATAGCATTTGTTTTGAGCAACAACGCATACTACAACAACACTTATTCTCTATTTTTTCTGACTTTAGTGATGATTTCATTTTTAATCTCCATTCGTTTCATACCAACTTAGTATGATTAGTATGTTTTTAATATATACTAATTGAAAATATTTGTCAACTATTATTTTAGAATTTTAAATTAATCTTTATCAATTTAATTACTCCATTCATCCTACTCATATAAATTGGCACTAAAATATCTGTCTCCCCGGTCTGGAAGTACAACTACCACATTCCCTTTATCAATTTTTTCAACTAACTTCATTGTAGCTGCCATTGCTGCTCCTGAAGAAGATCCCGCAAATATGCCTTCTTTTTTTGCTAATTCTCTAGAAGTTGAAAATGCTTCATCATCATTAATCTTAATAACTTCATCCACCAGACTCATATCCATGGTATCTGGTATAAAATCATTTCCAATACCTTCAATATTATAGTCCCTATGCTCACCTCCGCCCATGGTAGAACCAATTGGATCAGCAAGGATACCTTTAACATTTGGATTCTTCTCTTTTAAATATTTTAAAATTCCATTATAAGTCCCACCACTTCCGGCACCAAGAACAACATAATCTATATCTCCATCTAATGTATCGTAAATTTCCGGTCCTGTTTTTTCATAATGCGCCAGCGGATTACTCATATTTTTAAACTGTTCCAATGAAATGGAATTTGTAATTAATGTCCTTAATTCATCTGCCTTTGCCACAGCTCCCAGCATTCCTTCTTCACGAGGAGTATTAATCACTTCAGCACCCAGTGCTTTCATTAATTTCTGCTTTTCAATAGAAAACTTTGTAGGTACAATAAATATAATCCGGTATCCTTTATTTAAAGCTGCAAATGCGATTCCTAGTCCTGTATTACCTGCTGTAGCTTCTATGATTGTACCTCCCGGTTTTAACTTACCTTTTTTTTCTGCGTCTGCAATCATGTATTGACCAATCCTGTCTTTTACACTGCCACTGGGATTAAATAATTCAAGCTTTGCAAATACATTTACTTCTTTTTTATCATTGATATGATTTAATTTTACTAACGGGGTATTACCGATTAACTCCTGCATTGATTCAAAATATTTCATAGCTTAGTTCTCCTTAGCTTCCTGGATAGCGTTTTCCAAATCTGCAATAATTTCCTTACTATTTTCAATTCCTACGGATAATCTGATCAATCCATCAGTAATTCCCACCTTCTGCCGAATTTCATATGGAATAGATGCATGTGTCATACTTGCCGGATGGCATACAAGTGATTCCACACCACCAAGACTTTCAGCAAGAGCAACAAGCCCTAATCCATCAAAGAATTTCTTAATACTATAGTTTTCATATAGTTCAAATGATAACATTGCTCCACCATTTTTAGCTTGCTTTTGATTCACTGCATATCCTGGGAAGTCCTTAAGCCCTGGATAATAAACTTTTTTAACAGCAGGATTCTTTACAAGGTAATCTGCAACTTTCTCCGCATTTTCCACATGCCGGTTAAGACGAACTCCTAATGTTTTAATTCCTCTGATTAAAAGGAATGAATCAAATGGCTGTAAGATTCCACCAGTTGCATTTTGGATAAATGCAATTTTCTCTCCTAATTCTTTCTCATTTATAACAACAAGACCTGCTATTAAATCACTATGCCCACCAAGATACTTTGTTGCGCTGTGTAATACAATATCTACACCAATTTCAATTGGTCTTTGTAAGTAAGGTGTCATAAATGTATTATCCACAATAGATAAAATTCCATGTTTCTTAGCTAAATCAGCAATAGCCCTTAAATCTGTAATTGTCATAAGTGGATTGGCTGGAGTTTCCACATAAATAGCCTTAACATCTTCTGTGATTTTACTATCAAGACCATCCATATCCGTTGTATCTTCAATCGAATAGTGAATGCCGAAGTTCTTAAAAATCTTATCAAGTACACGGAAGGTTCCACCGTAAACATTACTTGAGATTATGATTTTATCACCTGACTTAAATAAGCTTAACACTGCTGTAATTGCTGCCATTCCTGATGCAAATGCAAAACCTCCAGTACCTCCTTCCAGTTCAGCAATTAATGCTTCTAAAGCTTCTCTTGTTGGATTTCCTGTTCTTGAATATTCATATCCTTTATGGTGTCCAAGACTCACTTGCTCATAAGTTGATGTCTGATAAATCGGTACATTTACTGCACCTGTTATCTCGTCCCCATAGATTCCTCCATGGATTACTGCTGTTGAAATATCACTGTAATTTTTCTTGCTCATAACAATCCCTCCTAGTTGCAATGTTATTTTAGTTCTTCTTTTTTCATTCTGCTAACTCTCTTACCCAAATTCCGCTACTATAAAATGAACATTTTCAAATGCGCGCAAATTATCTTTTCTGTTACTAAAATACTTTTTTTGAATCTGCTTTGGTGACTGATGATCTACAACTTTGTATCTATTATCTTTTAATGCTTTTTTTAATTCTTCGTAATTAAAACCATCTGTCATTTTTTCACCGAGTCCTTCCGTTAAAGTTCTTAATTTTTTAACTCTTTCGGCTGTTTTAACATTTTTCCATGAAATATCATCTGGATAATCAAAAACTATAAGACTTCCTGATGTTGATATTTTTGAAATTCTATAAAAAGTATTTTTTAAAGTTTCCAATGTCAAATAATAGGAAACCCCAAGAATCGAAAAAAACGTTTTTTTATTAGTATTAAATCCTGCATTTATTAGCGTTTCATCTATGCTCTGATTTTCAAAATTAATTGGTTCAAAATGAACATTTTCAGGAATTGCCCACTCCATTTTCTTAATTCTTTGGATTTTATGCTGTTGCGTATTGGGATGATCCAACTCAAATATCTCAATATTGGGGTTCTCATTTCTAAATGCAAAACTGTCAAATCCCGCACCACATATAATATACTGGCAACTACCATTTTCTTTCACAAACTCTCGTAGTTTATCTTCCGTATAACCAATTCTCGATAATGGAATCGGTGAGATATATTCATCCAGAAATATATTCCACCTTTCTATTTCTTCCTTACTAGCTAATTCTTCAGTTAGCTTTTGTATGGTTAAACCTCTAAAATATTCGTATTCATCCTTTCCTAACAGATCAAATGCTAAATAATCATCATACACTTTATCTCGGTTAAAATATGAATGATATGCTCTTGCAAAAGCACATATTTTAGCTGTTATGCTCTCTTTATTTTCAAGCATCTCTTTCCCTTTCATTGTATTCCTATTGAATTAGTATGATATAAGTATAGCATAAGCTTTTAATTTGTCAATAATATTTATTATAGCTGGTTATATCTTTTACCTATAGCTATTGTTTTAGATACTCTGCCAAAAAAAGAATGTAGCCTAAGCAGGTTACATTCCATTACAAAAATTATCTCATCTTACTATGTATTTCTGCCAGATTATCAATAGCCTTTAATAAGGTTTCATCCTTTTTAGCAAAATGAAAACGTATCAGATGGTTTACATCTTCCTTAAAAAAGCTTGAACCAGGTACTGCTCCCACACCTACCTTACCAGCTAAATCCTCACAAAATTTCAAATCACTTTCATATCCAAATTCACTAATGTCCACCAATACATAATACGCTCCTTGAGGTTTGGTAAAATTTAAACCTATGTTTTCTAAACCATCAAGAAACACATTTTTCATGTGGGTATAATGATTCTGAAGTTCCTTATAATATTCATCTTCAAATTTAAGTCCTGTTACTGCTGCTTCCATTAATGGAGCTGCTGCTCCTACTGTAAGGAAATCATGTACTTTTTTTACTCTGTCAATAACTTCCGGTGAAGCAATTACATATCCAAGTCTCCACCCAGTTATGGAATATGTCTTTGAAAGCGAACTACATTCTATTGTTCTTTCTCTCATACCAGGCATCGTCGCCAAGTAAGTGTGCTGATAAGGTTCATAAATGATATGTTCATATACTTCATCTGTAATAACATAAGTATCATATTTTATTGAAAGCTCTGCTATGATTTTTAACTCCTCTTTTGAAAATACCTTTCCGCACGGATTGGATGGATTACACAGTATTAATGCTTTTGCTCCCTGCTTGAATGCATCCTCTAATAAATCTGCATCAAAGTCAAATTTAGGTGGAATTAGTGGAACATAGATTGGTTCTGCTCCGGAAAGTATGGTATCTGCTCCATAATTCTCATAAAAAGGCGAAAATATAATAACTTTATCCCCCGGGTTTGTAACCGACATCATAGCTGCCATCATGGCCTCTGTACTTCCACAGGTTATCACGATCTCAGAATTAGGATCTACTTTCATTCCGGTAAAATGTTCCTGTTTCACAGACAAAGCTTCTCTGAAATTCTGAGCACCCCAGGTTACTGCATATTGATGTGGTCCTTCTAATGCGACCTTCGAAAGTCTGTCCGTTATTGCTTTTGGAGGTTCAAAGTCTGGAAACCCCTGTGACAGATTTACTGCTCCATATTCATTTGATATACGTGTCATTCTTCTTATCACAGATTCCTTAAAATTAGCTGTTCTGTTACTTAACTCTTTCATTCTTCCTCCATTCTGCTGCCAAAACCAGCCATTTCCCTTACACCTATTAAATGTTATAGGATTTATGACTGTTTAATATCTTCTTGGCATCAAAAGCAATCTTTACCTTCCTCATAAGATCTAACTGATTATTATTTGTTTCATTTAGAAAATACTCTTTTTTCGTTAATCCAATTCCATGCTCTCCAGAAGTAAGTCCCCCCAGGCTATGTGCCTTTCGGTATATAAGCGCCATGTTTTTATGTTTTTCATTCTCCCATTCTTCTTGCTTTCTATTGCCCCTAACTACGCATAGATGCACATTTCCATCTCCCGCATGACCAAAACTTACCATATGCATTCCTGTTTCTTTTTCAAGTTCATTTACAAATCTAATAAATTCTGCTGTCTTATTGATAGGAACCACAATATCAACTGGTTCCTGCTCCGACACAGCCTCAACTGCTTTTACAAGTGCACCGCGAAGTTTCCACACATTAGAAAGCACTTCCTCATCTTCAAGTAAAATGAAAGCCAATGCATCCTTTTCAAGCACAACTTTCTTTACTCGTTCAAGATTGGCATAAACTTCTTCTCTTCTGCCATCAAAGGTAAGTATTATATATGCCCGGGCATTTGGATAAGGGAACTGTAAATGCAGGAAGTCTTCTCCAAGTTTTATCACTTTTCGTTCTACAAATTCGATTGCGGTAGGATTCACATTTTCTTTAATTATGTTTAATACATTTTTTATCCCAGCATCCAGACTATCAAATGGAACGACAGCACTTACAGACAATTCCGGTTTTGGAATTAGCTTTAAAATACATTTTGTGATGACGGCAAGTGTTCCCTCTGAACCTATCACTAAATTTTTAAGCGAAAGACCTGAACTATCTTTGATGTTCTTACTACCTATATTTACTATACTTCCATCTGCAAGTACGATTTCAAGCCCCATAACATAATCCCTTGTAACTCCATACTTAACTGCTCTCATTCCGCCAGCATTTGTACTTATATTTCCACCAATAGTCGCCAGTTTTTCACCTGGATCAGGAGGATAAAACAATCCTTTTTCTTCTACATATGTCTGAAAATCCTGCAAAATCACTCCAGATTCAACCGTAGCGGTAAAAGTATCATAATCCAGTTCAAGAATATGATTCATCAATGATAAATCAAGCACAATACCGCCCTGATCCGGCACGGTGGAACCAACTAAGTTGGTTCCTGCTCCTCTTGGAGTCACCGGTATTTCATTATCATATGCAAAACGCAATATACTACTTACTTCTTCTGCGCTAATCGGCTTTATGACTGCATCAGCGGTTCCCGTAAGTCTTCCTAATGTATCACTAAGATACTCAGGATCTATATTTTCAGTTATCATGCGATTTTTATCAGGTATACTATTTAAAATTCCACTTAAATCAATGCTCATATCAGCTCCCTATTATTTTGATAGTAAATCCTTATCCCATCCTGCGCTTATAAAGTATCCGCCATAATTTTCTTTAAAAATTGATTCTGTTTCAGCAGTCTGGAAAGCTTTAACAACCTTCTGATAGATTTCGACTTTTGATTCATCTTCAAGATCTGCACTTCTAGCTGCAATTAGATTCCAATAATTCGATTCATCAAGGCTGGTATCTGCAAAGATTGCATCCTCAACCTTTAAACCAAAATCAAGTGCAAAGTTACCATTTATAATAGCTGCCGTTACATCCTCTAGTGCCGATGGAATTGTATTGGCTGCAAGCTGTGTGATTTCTATATTGACATTATAAGTTTCAATATCATCAACTGTTGGGTTAAATTCTACATCCTCTTTTATGTTAATAAGACCAGCAGCTTCAAGTACTTTTAAAGCACGGCCACCATTGGTTACATCATTTGGAATTGCTATCTTATCACCATCTTTAATTTCATTCACTGATGAAATTTTGCTAGAATAAAGGTTTAGCGGAATGATAAATGTATATCCGATTGCTTCAATTTCATATCCGTAACTTGCAATTTCTGTATCCAAATAAATTTGATGTTGGAATGCATTTAGGTCAATTTCTCCATTAGCAAGTGCATTGTTTGGTGTAGTATAATCTGAAAATTGCTGAATTTTAAGATCTATTCCTTCTTCCGCAAGTTTTGTTTTTGCGGGTGCCCAAAGTTCTTCATATACTGAGCCAACAACACCTAATGTGACTGTTACCGGTTCCTCTGTAGAAGTTGTTTCTGATGCTGTTTCTGATGTTATTTCTGAAGATACTTCGTCTGTTTGAGTTACCACAGATGTTTCTTCAGTTACTGTTGTAGAAGTTTTTGTACTGCCACAAGCAGTAAGACCTACTACTGATAAGGTTAGTGAAAGTGTTATTGCTAATATTTTCTTTAATTTCATAATTATTTCCTCCAAATTTTTGAATTTATTCCATTTTTTCTACTATAGGCTATAGAGATATAGCAAACTTATAATTTTCTTTCATTGTTTTACATGAATGATGAAACAACTCTTTTTCTGTTTCTGTCATTCTCAGTTCTATGATATCTTCAACACCATGATTGCCAATAACTGCAGGTACGCTTGCATATACATCATGTTGGCCATATTCGCCGTTTAATAAAACAGATATTGGTAATATCTTCCTTTCATTCCCGAATATAGCCCTTGATACTTCAGCGATTGCTGCTCCAATACCAAATTCTGTTGATCCCTTTCCGCCCAAAATATGCCATCCGCCAGCTTTTCCTTCAGCAGCTATTGCATCCAAATTCAGTTCTCCATAAATCTCTGGTTTTTCTTCCATCAACTCAAAAATTGGTTTTCCTGCAATTGTAACTGTTGACCATGGTACCATCTGACTTTCGCCATGTTCCCCAAGTGCATATGCATAAACTGATTTTTGATCTACATGAACTGCTTCTGATACCGCACGTCTAAGTCGTGCTGAATCAAGTGTTGTACTAGTAGAAATAATTTTGTGAGCAGGATAATTTAATTTGTGTTGAACGTAGTGAGCTATTACATCTGCTGGATTGGATATGCTTAGAATGATTCCATTAAACCCTGAAGTTTTAATATTTATTACAACTTCCTTTAGAATTTCAACTGTCTGTTTGAGTGTATCCATGCGTGTTTGACCTTTACTTATATCTGGCAGCGGACCTGCTGCAATAATCATTAAATCTGCATTCTTAGCTTCCGAATAGTTTCCTGCTTTTACAGATACATGCCGTGGCAGATATGCCGTAGAATCAAATATATCGAGAGCTTGCGCCTTTGCCTTGGCTGTATCTATATCAATAAAAACAATTTCATCAACGATTCCCTGTGAAGCAAGTGCATATCCTGCATGAGAACCAACATGCCCTGCTCCGATAATTACTACTTTTCTCGTTTCCAAACTCATAAGCCATCTCCAATCTAATACCTTAGTTAGTATTTTTCTTTGCAATATAATTTCCTGCCACCTGAATGACACTAACAATGATTACAAGTACAATGATCGTAGCATATGTAACATCCGCCTGATTTCTGTCATGTCCATAGCGGACTGCAAAATCTCCAAGACCTCCGGCTCCTACAACACCCGCCATAGCGGTTAGACCTATTAAACTGATTATGGTAATGGATACTGCTCTTGTAATCTGCGGTATACTTTCTTTTAAATACACATCAAATATAATTTCAATATTACTTACCCCAATTGATTGTGCTGCTTCTATCAACCCAGGTGATACTTCAGACAGCGCACTTTCCATCTGCCTTGAAAAAAATGGTACTGTACCAAATATCAGCGGAACAATTGCACCTTCCACTCCAATTGCAGTGCCCATAATAATTCGTGTTAATGGCATAATTCCTGTCAGCAGAATAATGAATGGAATGGAACGAAACAGATTGATTATTTTATCTAGAACTTGAAATACAGCTGCATTTTCCCACAATCCATTTTTCTTCGTTACTACTAATAAAATCCCTATTATGGCACCAATAATAATTGCTATACTCCCTGACCACAAAACCATCACTAAAGTATCCTGTATGCATTCATAAAATTCCGGAAGTTTTGTTACAACATTTGGGAAGTATTTACCTAAAATTTCTTGCATCTAAGATCACCTCCACTCCTACATTTTTATCTCTTAAGTAATTAAGTGCAGCTTCAATGTCTTCTGGTCGACCACTAAGAATAGAAACAAGCCCTCCTAATGGTTCCAAACCGATCAGCTCAACATTTGCAAAAATAATATTTGCATTTATATTAAACTGTCTGGAAATTGTTGAAACCAATGCCTCCGATGAACTTCTAACCAAATATTTAAATTTAACAATACATTCTCCTGCATTGATTTTAGTTATGTCTGCTTTATCTTCAAGTAATTGATTGATTTTCGAAAGATTTGAAGTTGTATTAATAAAATCCTTCGTTATTGCTTCCGTTGGAGAGGCAAATACAGAAAATACATCTCCACTTTCCACTACCTTTCCATTTTCCATAACAGCAACTTTGTCACAAATTGACTTGATAACCTGCATCTCATGCGTAATTATGATAATCGTAATTCCGAGCTTGGTATTTAACTGTTTCAATAATTTTAAAATGGATTCCGTTGTCTGTGGATCTAATGCACTGGTTGCCTCATCACACAATAGGATTTTAGGATTATTCGCCAATGCTCTTGCAATTGCCACTCTTTGTTTCTGCCCGCCGCTAAGCTGCGATTGATATGACTTTGATTTATCTTTTAGTTCTACCAGCTCAAGTAATTCGTGTACTCTTTTCTTCTTCTCTGATTTTGTAAGTTTACTATGCCTTAATGGATATGCTACATTTTGATAAACTGTTCTGGATGCAAATAAATTAAATTGCTGAAATATCATTCCGATGTTTTTTCTTGCCTTTCTAAGTTCTGATTCTTTTAAAGATGTCAGTTCCAGATCACCCAAAAATATTTCACCTGAAGTAGGCCGTTCTAATAAATTAATACATCGCACTAAAGTGCTCTTTCCTGCGCCACTGTATCCAATAATTCCAAATATCTCACCATCTTCAATTTTTAAATTTACATCTTTTGCAGCTTCTACGACGGTTCCATTAGAATGAAATACTTTATTAACATTCTTTAATTCTATCATTGACTTTCAATTTCCTCCTTTCCTATTTATATAGTAGGTTTTGTATTTCATATCATATCACTTGATTTTTGTCTTGCATAATAGGTAATACCTATATTCAGCTATAAGTTTTTCCTATTATTCCATTTACGTATTCTTGTAATTCTTCAATATATTTTTTTCCTATATTGCTCATAATTACATTCGTTCTTGTAACATAATAAATATTCATAATTACATCTGTTTCCAAAGGAATCGCTCTGTAATCACTTCCATTTAGTTCTTCACAAATAATTCCTGAACATAATGTATATCCGTTTAATCCGACCATAAGATTTAGAAGGGTTGCTCTATCACATGCTTTAATTGTTTTTTTATAATCATAGGTACTTAAGATTTCCTCTGCAAAATAAAAAGAATTATTTTCTCCCTGCTCAAAAGATAAACATGGATATTCTTCTAATTCTTCCATGGTTATCTTCTCCTGTCCTGCAAGTGGGTGTTCTTTCCACAAGTAAACATATCCCTTGCACTGGAACAATTCATGTAGCTCGAGTGAATTTGATTTAAGCAGTTTATTAATAATCTTCTCATTAAAATCATTCGTATATAAAATTCCAATCTCGCTTTTTCCTAATTTAACATCGTTCAATACTTCAAATGTTCTAGTTTCTCTTATGGCAAATTCGTATTCATTCATGTCAAAGCTCTTTACCAATTCTACAAACGCTTTTACTGCAAATGAATAGTGCTGTGTAGATACTCCAAACTTCTTTTTTATATTCTTGTTGTCTAAATATTTTTCTTGTAAAAGTTCAACCTGTCCTAATATTTGCCTTGCATATCCTAAAAATTCTTCACCTTCTGTTGTAAGAACTACTCCTTTACTGGTTCTTGAAAATATGCTGATCTGAATTTCCTCTTCCAAGTCTTTAATCGCACCTGACAGACTGGGCTGCGACATAAAAAGCTGTTTTGCGGCTTCATTTATGGAATTTGTATTTGCAATCATAACTGCATATCTTATTTGCTGTAAAGTCATCTATTCGCTCCTTCAAAACGGCAATCCGATTGTATTTGATTGGTTATTCATGATATAAAAAGCATGCAACAAAATGTCCCGGTACCATTTCTTGTAATTCTGGCGATGTCTCCCTACATTTCTCTGTCGCATGCTGACATCGCCTGTTAAACTTGCAGCCATTTATTAATCGGGTCTGTTCATCACTATCAAACACAATATTATCTAAACTTTTGATTCGCGGATCCGGTTCTAAAATAGAGGACATCAACATTTTTGTATAAGGATGTAACGGATTTTTAAAAAGATCTTCTGAAGATGATATTTCCAATATTTTTCCCAGATACATAACACCAATATTGTCACAGATTTTCTGAACAACTTGGAGCTGATGACTAATAAAAAGATAAGTAAGAAAAAATTTATCCTGCAGTTTTTTCAGTAATTGAATAATTTGTACCTGCAATGAAACATCAAGAGAAGATATTGGTTCATCACATAGGATAAATTCTGGGTGAATAGAGAGGGCCCGTGCTATTGCTATACGTTGTCTTTGTCCTCCACTGAATTCGTGCGGATATTTTAATAAATCTTCTTTTTTTAATCCTACCATATCTATAAAGTCAGCTGCTCTTGATTTACGTTCTGATACGCTATAGAGATTATGAATCTCCATTGGTTCACGTACTATTTCACTTATTGTCTTACTTGGATCTAAAGAAGAATATGGATCTTGAAAAATAGATTGCATTTTTTTACGGTAAGGTAGAAGTTCCTTTTCTTTTAAATGACCGATCTCCGAATTTTCATAAAAGATTTTACCTCCGAATAAATCATGATACCTTAAAATTCCTTTCCCAACCGTTGATTTACCACTCCCGGATTCTCCGACCAATCCGAAGGTCTCTCCCTTTTTTATGGTAAAACTCACATCATCTACCGCTTTTAGATAATTTGGCCCTAACGTTACTATAGTTTTTTGTCTTTCTCTAAAATAAACTTTCAGGTTTTGTACCTCTATTAAATTATCATCCAATGGATTCCCTCCCTATGTGACATCTGACACGATGATGCTCATTTATCTGATACATTTCAGGTAAATGAACCTCACATTGTCTTGAAGCAAAATTACATCGACTACGAAACGGGCAAAGTTGATGATTGTTGTCTTCCGATAGATTTCTTTCGGTAAACTGTTCGAACTCTTTTCCCAGTTTTGGCATACTTGCGATCAATGCCTGTGTATAAGGATGTAGCGGCCGATAAAATATATCCTCTGTCGTACCTTCTTCTACGATGTATCCACCACACATCACTGCAATACGTGAACACAACTGTGCAACAACACCTAAATCATGTGTTATCATAATGATACTCATTCCGGCTTGTCTTTGGAGGTCTCGCAGCAGATGAAGTATTTGTGCCTGAATTGTAACATCTAAAGCAGTTGTCGGTTCATCCGCAATGATGATTTTAGGATTACTGCTGATAGCCATTGCAATCATTACACGCTGACGCATACCTCCGCTCAGCTCATGCGGGTAACTGTCCATACGCTTTTCGGCATCAGTGATTCCTACTGTATTCAGCAATTTAATTGCGCGCTCTCTTGCCTGTCTTTTAGTCATTTTATTATGTCTCCGGATTAATTCCACTAATTTACTCCCTATGGTATAAACAGGGTTTAATGCAGATAGAGAATCCTGAAAGATTATGGATATCTCATTCCCCCGTATTCCTTGTAGTTCTCTACCTTTCTTATTGAGTAAATCTGTTCCTTCAAATAATACTGACCCATTTTTAATTTTACTATTTGGTGGGCACAGTTGCAGGATTGATTTTGTTGCAACGCTCTTTCCGCTGCCTGATTCACCTACAATACCAAATATTTCACCTTTATTTACATAAAAACTCACATTCTTTACGGCCTTCGTCTCTCCCAAATCACCATAGAAAGAGACTTCCAAATTTTTTACATCTAGTAAATTACTCATGATTCATCCTTTCAGCTTCCATTTTATTATTTTGGTTCAAATATTTTACGGAGTACCTCACCAATATAATGAACGCTAATCACAGTTAATAAAATTAGTAATCCTGGAAAAATTGCCAGATAAGGTGCATTGGTAATATACCTTTGCGCATTATTTAACATGCTTCCCCAAGAAGCTGTCGGGGGATGAATCCCTAAACCAAAAAAGCTCAGCGCAGATTCCATTAAAATCGCCTGTGCAATATTCATGGTTGCTGCCACAATGATAGTGGGCATTGTATTGGGAAGTATATGACGGAGTATTACTTTTATTTTCTTTTGTCCGGATACACGACTGTATATAACATATTCCCGCTCCTTTAAGGAAATTGTCTCACCCCGTACGATTCTCGCGATACTCATCCATGTCAATAGGCCAATAATAATTACCACATTTTGAATCCCAGGTTTTAAATAGGCATTCATCACGATCATAATCAAAAAAGTAGGTAAACTCATCAATGCATCCACAAGACGCATCAACACCGCATCGACCTTTCCTCCTATAAATCCACTGATCGATCCTACCGTAACCCCTATCAGACTAGAGAGAATCATAGACATAAATCCAATCAGTAAGGAAACTCTGCCACCATATAAACTGCGGACAAAATAATCCCTTCCCATATCATCCGTTCCAAAGGGATGTGAAAATTCCGGCTTCACCAGTCTCTCCGAAACACTAATTGCATTGGGATCAACCGGATACAAAAAAGCCAAAAAAGAGGCTACTGTAAACAACAAAATAATCATCATTCCTGTCATGGCCAAATGATTCGTTCGAAAGCCACGTTTTATATTTTTTAAAAAATTTTCTCTCATGATCCTCTCCCTATTATCTGTTTCTTCTAATTCTAGGATCAATAAAACTGTATAATCCGTCGGCTGCTAAATTTCCGATCACGATCAATAATGCTGTAAACATTGTAATTCCCATAATTAATGGATAGTCAAATGTAGTAACGGCAGTAACAGCTAATTGCCCTGTGCCAGGCCAGGCAAATACCTGCTCGCAGATAATTGCTCCTGATACTAAGCTCTGTAGGCTCATACCCAAAACTGTTATCATAGGAAGCATGGCATTTTTCAGTACATGTCGGAATAGAATCCCTGTTTCAGACATTCCATATGCCTTCTGAACAATCACATAGTCGTTTGATAATTCCGTTATCGTACTACTTCTTATAAATCGGGTAAATTGAGCTACATTAGAAAATGTCAATACTGCGCAAGGCATAATTAAATGTAGTAGCAAATCGCTCAACTTGTCGATCCCATCAGTTCTCATTCCAATACTAGGAAGTAAACCCAGATTTACACTAAATAGATAAATTAATAGAATTCCGAACCAAAAAGATGGTATCGATATTCCTATATATGACAAAGTACTGGTAATTTTGTCAAACCTACCATTTTTATATTTCCCTGAAAACAATCCAAGAGGTATGGAAATGATAACTGATAGAATAAGACTGCTTCCCATTAATAATAAAGTAGCCGGCAGTCGTTCTGCTATCTGCTGCAAAACAGGCCGTTTATTCATAAGAGAATTACCGAAATTGCCCTGCAAAATATTTTTAAGCCAAATAAAATATTGTTGGGATATCGGTTTTGTCAACCCCAGATTCTCCCGAAGTGTATTGATGTATTCTTCACTCATATTTGGCTCTACAAAAGTCAGCACCGGATCACCCGGTGCTGACTTTATCAGTCCAAAACAAAGAATCGATACGATAAACATAGTCAATATAGATTGTAATAATCGATTAAGTATTCTTTTCATGCTAGCTCCTACTTCGTATTAAGATATTTCTTCTATGTTTTTAATCAACCTTATAAAGTTTAGAATAATCATAATATATTGTCTTTAAAAGAAATTTGTCAAAGCCAGCATAAGACTTATCAATCGCATAGAATCCTTTTGAGTAGGCAATTGGATAGAGATACATGTTATCATTGGTACGCTTTTGAATTTCTTTATAAACAGAATTGCGTTCCGCCTGGGCTGATACCGTATTTCCTTTTTGCCATAGAGCATCCAATTCTGCGTCCTGCACACGCGAATAATTACTGCGGCTCGCGCTTCCTAATATATCCGCATAAAGGCTTGGTTCTTCCCCTAAGGTATAATAATGAAGAAGAAGATCGTAATCTGTTGTATCAGTTTCTTTTATCTTGTTTTTATATGTTGATTCATCCATCGGATTCAATTCAATGGTAATCCCTACTTCTGCTAATTTAGATTGAATATAGGTAGCTTCATTTTCCATGATCTTATCTGTAGAGATATAGACAAGATTCATCTTAAGATTTGATTGTCCGGCTTCTGCTAATAAGCTTTTTGCTTTTGCCGTATCGTTATCATATTTTGTTAAGGAATCATCATAGTAAAGTGTATCTTTGGTCAATATCGAATAAGCTGGTGTTGCAAATTCAGGAGACAAAAATGCGAAGTCAACAAGTTCTTCTTTATTTAATGCATAAGCAATCGCCTGACGGACTTTCGCATCTTTTAAAACCTCATTATTTTGATTAAAACTCATCGCATTAACCCTGCCAGAATCATAATTATAAATATTGACTTTATCTGTTCCATTTACTGTGTCATAATCTTCACTGCTGATTAAACGTCCTTTAATATCGCCACTGGCTAAAGATGCATTTGCTGAGTTAGAATCTTTAATTATCTTAAATGTGATTGTATCTAAGTATGGTTTTCCATCAAAATACTCATCAAACCTTTCCACTACAAAAGAATCACCTGACTTATACTCTTTAAATTTGAATGGTCCGCTGCCAACCGGATTATTATTTAGTTCACTGCCTCCAATATCTGCTACACCTTCATAAATATGTTCCGGAATACAATAGATCTGACTTAACCCACCTAAAAAACCCGCGGAAGAAGTAGGTAGTTTGATTATTGCTGTTAAATCATCCACTTTTGATGTAACCACAGGTTGATCATTTATGTAGCCATAAGATTGATATGGCACATTCTGACTATTATCAACTAACGTATTCATGGTAAATACAATATCATCTGCTGTGATCTTTTCACCATCATGCCACTTTAAGTTATCTTTTAATTTTAAAGTAAATTCTGTTGAATCATCATTCGGAGTCACGCTTTCTAATAATCCATTCCCATAAAATATCTCCCCCTTTACAATCTCAAAGAATGGGCTGTAAAGAGCTTGTTGAATGTCAAAACTAGTTTGATCCACAACATATAAAGGATTGATATTTTGCGGATCTGCGCTTTCTGCAAGCACAATATTTCCACCATACTGTGGTTCTTGCTTGTCTGCACTTACCTCACTGCCTACACCTGCACTATTAGCATCCTCATCCGATACCAATTCGTTTGCCGTATTATTTTCTCCTGTTGTCTCTGTGGCATTACCTGCACATGCCGTAAAAACAACTGACATCGCAAATAATCCCAAAATTAATTTTAATTTTTTCATAATTTTCCTCCATGTTTGTATTTTATTCATACTTATTTAGTATGAATGATATGATATTATCACTCTTTCCCATATCTGTCAATTTTATAATTTTTGTAGAGAATTATTTATCAGATAAAAATATCACATTAAAGTAATTTCATTCAGAAACTGATAAAGGAGATGAAAGAATTGGATGAAAGAAAATACGGACATGAATACAATTTTTTAACAAGAGCAATCCACACAGGAAATGACGTAGACAAAGATACCGGAGCAATTAAGAGACCAATAACCATGGCAAATAGTTATGAGCTTCCTTATGATCCCTCTGATTTAAACTGGAGCAGCTCCCTGCTATAATTAATATTTGCATATAAGCAGAGCGGGCAGCCGAAACTGCCCGCTCTATCACAGGGATTTATACCCGGTTCAATTTTGTCCTATGATCCCCCGCCTAATGCGAAAGCCCCTTTCTATTTTCTTACATATCCTTATATACCAACGCATAAGAGGTGGTAGGGTAATCTGTTGTAAAGGTAATCGTATCATCATCCGTATCCAGGTCATCATAGGTATCTACTGCTGTCTGTCCGATTCCCAGCAATTTGAAGTTTCTTCCTGGCTTCCTGAATTCCTCCGGTATGGTAAGTGTATATTGGTATAAGGCATCCGTTTTATATATTTTTGTCTTATTGCCATCATTTGTTGTTACGGTAATATTAAAAGTAGTTGCAAATGTAGAATCTCCAATAAATGCTGCATAAGCCTGATAAGCTGCCCTGCCTTGATATCTTCTTGTTCCAGTCACTATATAAGAAGGCACAGGCATCGGTGATGTAATCTTACATATTGATTTATAGATGTTCCCATTCCAATTCGCAGCCAGATCATTCCATGGTGCCTCACCGTCTGCTGCACTGTAAACATTCTGTATTGTAGGATTCGTACTTCCCTGAAACGCGGATGCCAAGCTGCTATTATCTAAGATGTATGCTCTTCCTGTTCCACTGGACTGCGCCATGGATCTGATACTGTCCATACTGGTATAAGGAATCGTTCCGATCATCTGCGTCGTGACATCCGAACCGTTTATTCTTATAATCGGATTCACATCGATCTTATAAAATGTGGTATCATCAGTAATAAATGTTTTGGAACTAATTGATATATATTTCAGCTTTGGTAGCTCATAAAATACATATGCACCTATAGATGTAATGGTATCATCAACTGATACATTCTGACATTCACACGTAGCCCACGGACGTTTACTCAATTCCCAATAATTATAATCCGGAATCGCACCTGTTCCCGTTACGTGAACTGCACCCTGTGTGACCTCTACTTTGACCTGTGTTCCTTCCAACTGATATACTCCATTACCAAGAGTGATCCAGTTCATTGTTTGTGCAGCTTTTGCAACCATTGGAAATATTCCTGCGACCAGTACCATTGCCATGGCAGCTGCCAAGAGACTTCCCAGACACTTCCACATCTTCTGTTCATTCTTACACATTATATTCTCCTTTCGCCTAAAAGAATTATATAACTGTAGTGTATCCCGAAATATTCATTTAATCAATCGAATTAGAAAGAATAGATGCAACAATTTTATTTTTGAGTCTATATTATATATTGGTCACTAATTCCTGATATTCACACTGACCTTCCAGTTTAACGTTATTAATTTCATCTAATGTTGCGCATTGAAATGCTGGTGCTTTTTTAACTACTTTAACCCATATTACCGCAAAAGTTATCATTGCAGAAAGAAGAATAAAAAACACCTTGTATATGAAGATTCTATCATCTCCCTGCGCAATATTCCATATCATATAGATGTCGCCAATAATGCAGATAATCTGTGGTATCCCCCCGAATTTCAATTTATTATTTCTCCCTCCTGCATCAGGGTACCGCTTTCTTAACACAAGTACTGTAATATTAATCAGGATATATGAAGTGAGCCAGCAGCAAGCAATAAGTTCGTCAGCCCTGAATTATTTGCCAATCCTGTGATTAAAATGAATGAAATAACCGAGACCATTAATACCAGACCTGCTATTGGTGTTCCTTTTTTACTCTTTTTACTAAAAAGGGCGGGCATCATATTCGCGTCTGCCATTCCACTAAGGATCCGGGTCACACTGCCCAATACTGTATTTATGGTACTGATACCAGCCAATAATGTGATAATGCCCATCCAATAAGTTCCCGCTGTGCCTAAAAGATTTTGCGCAAATACCATATGCGGCATATCACTCGCCACCAGATCCTCAAGTGGAACATAATTTAACATTCCTTTTCCTAACAAGCTCTGTATAATAAATAAAATCAAAATTCCAAGCAGCATAGAGAGTGGTTGGATTTTTAAGTTCTCTGGATACTGGTATCACAAATTCAATACCAATAAATAACCAAAATGCTAATGCTGACAGTGAAATAATACCTGAAATACCCGTTACTACAGGCTTGGTCTGCTGCATTGTACTAATTGCAGTTCCTGTACCTAATTTAAAAAAACTTATAATACCTAGAACCGCCAGAGAACCAATTAATAAAATGACCACCAGGTTCTGTATCTTTGCAAAGATATCTATTCCGAAATAATTAACTACAGCCAGAATAAAGAGCAGGGTCAAACTGATTACAACAGCAGGTATTTGTTTTAAAAAAGTTTCATGGAGTACCATTCCGCACATTGCCATTTCTACAGATCCGGCAAGCATATTTGTAAAGACATAGGCAGAAAGATTTGATACGATGGAAGGAACCGGTCCCAATCCAACTAATGTATATTGCCCAAGTCCTCCTTCAACCCCTGGCATTAAGCTATGGAGTTCACTAAAGGATAATGCTAAAAATGCATTTAAAATAATTACTAAAAACATGGCAAAAATAAATCCATTTCCTGCGAGGCCCATGCCTCTTCCCAGTGATAAGAGACATGTAGTTGCTACAATGAGTCCTATACATACTGCTATTCCACTGCCGAGTCCTAATTTCTTTTCACTCATAAAAATCCTCCTTTTAAAACGAAAAAGCATCTTGCTATATAGCAAGACACCTATGTCTTATTTGTTCCTATTAAATTTTAGCCTGAAATCTGTCATACCTAAAATTACTGATGTCAAGAACTGTTTTCTCACGCAGCACCATTTGGGATAACAACGTTCCAACCGTAGGCGCAATGCCAAATCCATGACCTGTAAAGGCACACGCTAAAATCAACCCTGGCACTTCTTCTACTTGACTGATTACTGGAACCTGATCTGCACAGACATCAATCCATCCTGCCCATGTTCTTACAATTTTTGCATCGGCTAAACAGGGAAAATAATTCATAATACCTCTGCAAATACAGGATGCAGTCAAACTATTCGTTACCGGAGAGCCATTATCTTTATTTACACCTTCAAATCCTGATGATCCGCCAAATACAAAAGATCCATGCTTACTTTGATGCCCATAAAAATCTGCCGCTGCGGTTCCAAGCATTTGATAAAACATAGAAGGCTGGGCCTCAGTCACCAATACCTCCAGTAATGCCTGATTCATAGGTACATCAATCCCAACCGTTGCTGCTATATTCCTGCTTTCATATCCGGCAGCTAATATAATTGTTTCACCCTCATAGATATTAGTTGATGTAACTACTTGCCTCGCTCTCCCTTTTATTTTTTTAATCTGTTTTACTTCTTCTCCAGTAATAAAAGTGGCTCCCATTTGTCTTGCTTTCCTATAATACGCTAATGTAGCCAGCATGGGATTGGCATGACCATCCGTCTGGCACCAGCTTGCGCCTATTACATCATCAGACAGATAAGGACAGATATCTTTTGCCTCCTCTCCACTGATCATCTTAACATCCAGGCCAAGCGAATTAGCATTACTGGTGAGGTTTTCCAGAATCTTAATATGAGCATCTGTTTTTCCAAGTCGTAGATTCCCCTTCTGATAATATTCCACATCCATTTCTAATTCTTCCGCAAGGTTTGGCCAGAGGTTCTCAACCCCATACATCGCCAAAGGTAATTCTCTTTTATCACGTCCTGACTGTCGGACACCACCACCATTTCTACTCGATCCCCCATTTCCAATAGAGTCACTTTTTTCAAGTACAATTACCGAGCATCCTTTTTTAGCCAGATAGAAAGCCGTTGAATTGCCTATAATACCCCCTCCGATTATTATTACATCAGCACATAGCACCATAATTATTTTTCCTCCTTTCTTTCGTTTCCCAATATTTTCATTTCAATGGGCCTCATGGGTGCTCTTGACACCGCTGGTTCTAATTCTATGGAAGAAATCTCAAGTTCTTTGGCCACAATTCCTTTAACCAGTCTGGAACAAGTCTGACCTTGACAAAGCCCCATTCCCGTGCGAAGATATCTTCTGATTTCTGTTAAGGTATACATTCCTTCATGAACTGCTTTTCTTATTTCCCCTTTTGTTACTTCCTCGCAGCGGCAAATAATCATGTCATCATCCACTTGAGGAATCAATTGTTGTAATTTTTTAGACCTATCAATTACTTTACTCATACATTTACCTCCAAACCTCGATAAAATCTGGCCTTCATCGCCATATCTGCCGGAACCTTCATGGTCAATAAACTTGTTTTGTCAAAGGCTATTCTGGACTTTACGTTAATTATTTCAGCACCACATACTTCTTTCCCACTTCTATCCAGTGCTACCCCGATCTCCCCTTTTGTCGGTATTGGGAGAAATTCATAAGGAATTGTAATGGCAGCAAAACCTTGTTCATAATCCTCATTCACAAGAAAAATCGCCTGTCCTGAGCAGGAAGCCACACACATACCGCAACCTATACATTCTTTTGTTTCATCAATAGCTGGAAGCAAAGTAATCTTTTCACCAATTTTAATACACTTCTTAATGCAGGAATCCTGGCAAGGATTACATGGTATGTTCTGCGTACACTCTATTACCGGATGTAACCCGCGCCTTTTCTTTACTCCGGGAAATCTTTCTATTTCAGTTTCGCTGATGTAACCTTTTTTTAAAAGATTCTGGGAAATATCAATGCCTTCCTCTGTCTTTTCTATTATCTTTCCTCTGTTTTCAGGAGCGAACATGCCTTTTCTTAAACATTCTAAGGAATTCTTTAATTCACTTATTATTCCATCAGATTCTTCTTTGCAGATAAAACCTAAATACTGTGATACTGCAACACCTGCTATTCTACCTTCTATCATAGCTGAACTGGCCTCCTCTATGCCAGAGACATCGCCTGCGGCATAGATACCAGGAATGCTTGTAGCACAATTGTTATCACACTCAGGTACATATCCAAGTTGTGTATCCTTCATATTACAGCCTGCCATTTTCAACAATTGTGACATAGGGGATAAACCAACAGCCAGGCAAATCGTATCCACATCAAAATGTTTCTCCGATCCGGCTATTATTTTCCAATTACTGTCCACTTCACCAATGGTAACACCAGTAACAGACTTATTTCCCTCTGCCTGAATTACCGTATGTGACAAGTAAAATGGCACTCCGCATCTTGCTACTTTTGCAGCATGTACACCATATCCACCAATTTTTGGTGCTGCATCAACGACTGCTGCAACTTCACATCCTGCCTGCAAGAGTTGATAGCTTACTACCAGACCAACATTTCCGGAACCAAGCATCAGAACTTTATTTCCAGGTTTAACATAATGCAGATTCATCATAGTCTGTGCTGCTCCTGCACCAATGACGCCTGGAAGCGTCCATCCAGGAAACGGAACCATATTCTCAGACGCGCCCGTGGCAATGATCACTGCGTCTGCTTTATAATGCCTGATTTCATTATTTATTTTTACGGTAACTTCTTTTTCCAGATACAATCCGGCTACAATAGCGTTTAAGACAACATTAACACCACATTCGATTGCTTCCTTCAAGAGAGCTTCCCCTATTTTAATACCTCTGATTTTTGCTTTATGTTCCTTAGATCCAAAAAATTTATGTATTTGTTTAAAAAGCTGTCCTCCAGGCTTCGCATTCTCATCAAAAACAATGACTTTCAGCCCTCTTTTCGCACCTTCTATTGCTGCAGATAAGCCTGCCGGTCCAGCACCTACGATGATTACGTCAAATCTTTCCATATCCTTATATTCCTTTCTTTTCTATTTTTCAGCTGAAACTCCATATTGAGTCTGCACAATCATACCCTCTTTCAGCGGAGTCACACAGGTTCGAACATTTGGTTTACCGTCAACCACCATAACACAATCTGTACATCTGCCGATCGCACAAAAAATACCTCTTGGTTCGTGATGTTTTTGGGTATATCTGTGTATTAAGACACCTCCTGCTTCAAGAGCAATTGCAATTGGTTCACCTTCTAATCCCGTCATTTTCTTTCCGTCAAAAATAAATTCTATTTCTCGCTTGGTTTCTGCTGTTCCAAGTATCGGGTGTTCTTGTATTCTCATAATAATTCACTCCTTTTGATTTTATGCCAGATATGGATTCTCCCACAAATTTAGTTTTAAGCCAATCCCTTTTTCTAATGCCTTACGGTATACGATAGTTCCCCATGCAACGTCTTCAATCGGCATACCGCCGACCGAATAGATCACGATCTCATTTTCATTGCGGTGCGCTGGAATCTTACCTGTCAGGACATCACCCAGATCATCTATCTGCTCTTTTTTCATCTTTCCTTCTGTAATTAAATCCATGCAGTGAACGGCAGGTATCGGTACAGTATGATATGCCGGAAAATCCATTTCTTCTTCCCACGCTTCATATAATTGGATATTATCTGTCACATTTCTTGCCCGATTGATAATAAAATCATCATCAAATCTCGCAGCTGCGGGACAACAAATTACTGCTCCCTTCTTAATCCATTTTTCTTCAATGAAAGGATATTCCTTACTATCACCTGTAGGACTCGAAGTAGCTATACTAACAATATCAGCTTCTTTCACTGCTTCTTCTTCCGTATCCACTATTTTGATTTCCATTATTTGCGGATATTTTACTTTTATATAATCCAGAAAACTCTCCGTTGATTTTCTGCTTCTTCCTTTTACCTTTACAATCTCAATTGCCGGACGAACTGCCATAATAGCATCAAACGCTGTTTTATTCATTACTCCTGGTCCTATGATGCCTACTACTTTTGAGTCTTCCTTTGAAAAATATTTTACTCCAACACCTGGTACCGCTCCTGTTCTAAATGCACTTAAAATATTTGCTGACATATAAGCCAGGGGAGCGCCAGTATCTTTATCATTCAGTGTAAGCATTAAAATGGATCTCGGTAATCCTTTTTGTCTATTTTCTACATTAGATCCATACCACTTCATTCCCGCCATATCAAATTGTCCGCCAAGATAAGCCGGCATAGCCATGAATCTTCTGTCCGGGCCATCTGTTGGCATGTTCGGAAACGGTGATTCTACTGGAAACGTCATCATAACTCCATGAGAATTTCCATTTGCCCCACCCATTCGATAATCCCCGCACTTCAATAATTTGAACATTTCCTCCATGGTTTCAACACAGCCTGCCATGTCAGTCACACCTGCTTTGACCATATCTTCTTCATTTAAATAAATAAAATCTATACTTGGGTAACTCATCATTCATTCCTCCGTTTTCTCAATTTTGTATAAAACAAAAGACCTCGCGATAATTGCTATCACAAGACCCTTTTGTCTTTTTATGATTCATTTTCATTATTTTATTTAATTTTCACCTTCCCGCATTGTAAAAATCGGAACTAATTATAAAATATAAATTCTAATAAATACCACTTGACGTTATATTTTGTTAATGATAATATTTTCAAAAGACACAAAGGCGTCCTATGCTTTTGTGTCTTTTTGTTTTATAACCGATTTGGCATCTGCAAACTGCATTTATGTAAGGGTGAAATTATGGTAAATTTTAATGTAAGCGGAAATAATTTAAATCCAAAACAACCGGAATTTGTACTTGCGACATCATCCTATACTAAAAAAATTTTAATGAATAACGATATTGCACATTTTTATCAATTTACAGCTGAATCCAATCATATGGGCGTAATTCCAGATGCCTGTATCGATATTTTATTTATAAAAAAGGACGGAAAAATAAAAACCCGAATAGCAGGTACCCGATTTATAAAAGGGGAAACCTGTACCGAACAAAATGGTGAATACTTTGGCGTACGCTTTATGCCTGGTTATAATCCAGTTAGTAAGAAAATTAAATTAAGTGAACTTGTCGATCATGAAGAAAATTTTGAAGACGTGGTTACCTTCGGGGACGAAAAAGAACGATTACTGGAAAATATGTATGTTGCTACCTCTTTTGAAGA
Source organism: Bacillota bacterium (assembly GCA_023398375.1). Classification (GTDB taxonomy): domain Bacteria; phylum Bacillota; class Clostridia; order Lachnospirales; family Lachnospiraceae; genus SZUA-378. Next base: position 284,378 of record JAEWSH010000037.1, read on the forward strand.
AAAAATCAATATATTTATGAACTATTATAAACATACCCGTAATCGTGAAGAAGATAAGAACAGTTTGAAATATGTTCTTAGAAATAAACTTTTAAAATCAAATGGTGATATTAAGCTTACTGAACTTAGCACCTTAACCGGCTACTCACTACGATACCTGAATAAGAAAGTTCATGAAGATTTTGGAATGAATCCCAAAAGTCTGATTCGTTTTATCCGTTTTCAAAAATCCATAAATGATATGATCAAAACTTTAAATCATATTCATTGTATTGATACCGCATTAGATTCCGGATACTATGATCAATCACATTTTAATAAGGAATTTAAGCAATTATCTGGCTTAACGCCCACTCATTATATTGAAAATTTACTATTACATTCTTACGACAAAAAACTGCATATCTTAGATTAATAGTAATGCGAATGGTTAAACAACGGAAGAAACGTTGTCTTGGATAATCCATTCGCTGCTATTTCAGCTTAATACCAAACTTGTCCGCTATTATTAAAAAGGATTATAAAATCTATTTCCATCATAATATGTTACAGCCAGTCCCACGATCATAAAAATAATCGCAAAAACGATAACACAATAATCATTTCTTTTTAATGTTTTACCTGAATACCATGTTCTTTTCTTATATTTCCCGAATCCTCTAAGTTCCATTGCATTGCTTACCACATCAATTCGATCCATACTTGAGAATACAAGCGGAAAGATAATAGCTGAGACATTTTTTATTCTCTCTTTAAAAGGTGCTTTTTTTGACATTTCTATGCCTCTGGCTTCTTGGGCATTTCTAATTTTGTGAAAATCGTCCTGAATATCAGGTATATAACGCAATGCAATTGCAATCGCGTAACCAATATTATAACTTACCCCTATCCGGTTCAAAGATGCTGCGAATTCAGAAGGATTTGTCGATACGATAAACATTAAAACAGCAGGTATAATGGTAAAATACTTTATCATGATATTACATTCATAGAATAATTGTTCCAGCGTAATAGAATAATTGCCGAACAGATGGACCAGTATCGTTTCTGTTCCATATATTTTCGTTCCCTGATATGGCGCAAAGAAAAAAATTGCAATTAAATTTATGAATAAAAAAACACCTATAAATCTGAATACTGTCTTGACCTGCTGCCATTCAGTTTTTGATATCCAGAATACAAAAAGACTAAAAGCAAACATAACCACCAGCACCCTGGTATCATATGTCATCATGCTCGTAATGGACCATGTCAGAAAAAAAACTAATTTCGTTACCCCGCTAAGTCTGTGAATCCAGGTGTCCTTTTCTTCATATGTGAGAATTCTTCCGCTCATTCCTTCTTTCCTTCCTTTCATATGAAATAAAATGATCCACAAAATCTGTAGCGTCCTCAATACCGCATTTTATTGCCAGATCATATAATGATGTCTTTTTCAAATATGCCTTACTGATTATTTCCTCGTTTGTCAGAATGTGAGCAGGTGTATCGATTGCAAGAAGGCGCCCATCTGCAATTACAACAGTGCGGTCTGTATACTCCAGCATCAGATGCATATCGTGTGTGATCATGACGATTGTAATTCCATATTTCTTATTGACTTCCTTTAAGAATTCCATGATTTCGGTATAATGTCTGTAATCCTGACCCGCTGTAGGCTCATCCAGGATAAGGATTTCCGGATCCATCACCAGAATGGATGCTATCGTAACTCTTTTTTTCTGCCCAAAACTCAATGCAGATATCGGCCAGTTTCGGAAAGGATACAATCCGCATATTTTTAATGTCTCATATACTCTTTGCTTTATCTCGTCTTCCGGCACTCCCCGGACTTTAAGCCCTAATGCCACTTCTTCAAATATCATGGCTTTTGATATCATCTGATTGGGATTCTGCATGACCAGACCGATCTTTTCACCACGTTCCTTGATTGATAATCCTGAAATGTCTGTATCTTTAAATAGAATCTGCCCACTATCCGCATGAAAAAAGCCACATATCAAATTTGATAACGTGGTCTTTCCGGCACCATTTTTACCAACAATACTTAACATTTCGCCCTTGTTGATTTCAAAATTAATATCCTTCAGAACCGGGTTTTTCCCTTGATAAGAAAAGGAAAGATTTTTAATCTGAAGAATCCTTTCATCTTTCGTCTTTTCTGGTTCCAATCTACTTTTTCTATACCACTGCATCAGTTCTTCTTTGTAAGCAGAAATATCCATGTGTTCGATATGCTGGGGATGGCTTTCTTTCGTAATTCTGCACCCTGCATGCTTCAGGGCACTAATATATAAAGGTTCCCTGATTCCCTGCTCTGACAGAATATCGTCTGACAAAAGCATATCCGGTGTTGTATCTGCTACGATCTTTCCATTGCCCATCACAACGATACGATCTACATCGCGGAATAGGACATCTTCCAGCCTGTGCTCAATAATAATGATGGTAGTGTTCTTTTTTTTCTGTATCTCATCAATCAACACAATCGCATGCTTACCTGTTGCCGGATCCAGATTGGCTAAGGGTTCATCGAAAAGAAGAATATTCACATTGTCTATCATTACGCCTGCCATGGATACTCTCTGCTTCTGACCCCCGGAAAGAGCTGTCGGCGCATGCTGAAGCAATGATGAAACATCTACCATTTTTGCAGTTTCACCTACTTTCTGAATCATTTCTTCCTGAGGTACTCTGTCATTTTCCAATACAAATGCAATATCCTCTGCTACTGTCAATCCTATGAACTGCCCATCGGAGTCCTGTAATACCGTTCCTACTTTTTTGGACATTCCAAAAATGCCAAGGTCAGCCGGATTTTCTCCATCGATTTTCACCGTTCCGGTAATCTTCCCTGCATACGAAAAAGGGACCAGTCCGTTTAAACAATTAGCCATGGTTGATTTCCCTGACCCGGATGGTCCTATTATCAGTACCTTTTCTCCGGGATAGATCGAAAGATTGATATCCCGGAGCGTCGGCTCTACTTGTGATCGATATTTAAATGAAAAATCTTTAAATTCGATAATTGGTTTCATAAACTAATCTTCTTTCTTAAGACTTGATGACTTTGCTCCTACCTTGCTATATCCCACTGCAATTAGCGTACCTAAGATAGCTGTAATGATCACGTTACCAAGGAAAGCAAAAAATCCCTGTGCAAATACCTTGTTCGCTGGCTCTGCATATATCAGAATATCAAGCATCGGCGCCGCCAGGATCCATGCGACTGCATTAGCTATAATCTGAATAATATTAAACAATATAATATTTTTTTTGTCAAATCCACCTTCTTTAATTGCAAATTTCTTAGCGAACAGACCAAGCAGAATACCAAAAATCACTTCCGGAAATACCCAGCTCCACCAAATACTTCCATAGAACAGGGCATCGCCCAATGCATGTCCGATCAGGCCTGCTGCGCCCCCTACGAGTGGTCCAAAAACTGCTGCAAGAAAAGCTAGTAATGCTGCTCTTGGTTGTAAAGCGGTATTCGGAATAAATCCTAATGGAATCTGTACCTGGGTCAATACTGTGAACAATGCTGTTCCGATACCAATTGCTACTACTTCCTTAATTCCAAATTTCTTCATGCTCTTTTCTCCTTTTCCCTAATATAAAACGATTTCATCAATAGTACCTTTATGACTTCTTTAAATATAATAATTTTTTTTGAACAATTCAAGTAAATCCTTCTATTTTCCGTCATAATTGTCTAAAAAATAATATTTTTCTCCATCTTTATGATAACCCAGTATCCTGCTCAGATTAATATTCTGAACGCTCTTAAATATGTTCGTCTCGATTACATCGCTCATTGTTCTGAATTGCTGTACCAATTCTTTCATCTCATCGCGTTTGGAACCTTTCAGTCCGCCGCAGCTGCTGCAGCTTTCCGTGAACCGGCAGGCACATTGGATAAATTGCAACTGATTGTAATCTCTCCATGCCTTTACATCATCTTCTTTTATCAGATACATCGGACGTATCAGTTCCATGCCTTCAAAATTCTGGCTATGGAGCTTCGGCATCATGGTCTCAATCTTACCACTATAAAGCATGCCCATAAGAATCGTTTCGATCACATCATCATAATGATGTCCCAACGCAATCTTATTACAGCCTAATTCTTTAGCCTTGCTATACAAGTAACCTCGTCTCATTCTGGCACACAAATAGCAGGGACTGTCATCTACTGTTGCAACAATATTAAAGATATCTGTTTCAAATACCGTCAGTGGTATTTGAAGCAGCCTGGCATTGTCTAGTATGATCTGCCAGTTCTCCGCATTATACCCGGGATTCATGATAAGAAATACTACTTCAAAGTTATTTTTTCCATGACGTTTCAGCTCCTGAAGAAGTTTTGCCATTAACATGGAATCCTTCCCGCCGGAAATACAGACTGCTATTTTATCCCCGTCCTGTATCAACTGATACTCATTGACAGCTTTCGTAAATTTTCTCCAGACTCCTTTTCTGAACTTTTTGATGATACTTCGTTCAATTTCCCTGCTCTTTTCCACCAACGCTTCTTCCTGGCTTACAATTCTGTTCAACTGTAACCGCAAATAGGAACGGTAACCGCCTTCTATATTATACGCAGCATATCCATGCTCTTCCAATTGTTCTACAATATCCTGACTCTTCTCTCCCGTATGGCACAGAACATAAACATTTTTTTCTTTCGGAATGGTGTCCATGTTTTCTTCAAACTTTTCAATTGGGATATGAATGGCTTTTGAAAAGCTCCCCTTTAGGTAATCCGCTTTGGAACGGATGTCAATAACTACCCCTTCCTGCATGTCCTTTTTTTCTAATTCTTCTACCGTAATGTTATTCATTGAAACCTCTTTCTTTTTATTTCATATGATTAGGAAAAACGAAGTCATGTTACGGCTTCGTTTTTCTCATAGTTTCCATGATATATGTTATTACATTTTTAAGTATTTGTCATGTATTTCATTACGATAATTCTTTTCACACTATTCTTCGACAATGCCGCCTTCAACCACTAAATTCTCCGGATCTGCCGCATCCCCATATACAGGTGCCAATGTTTCTTCATAGTCGGCATGGAAAAACTTCTCATCTGCAAGTGACTTTATCTCTTCATTGATCCAGTTCAATAATTCTGTATTACCTTTTTGTACTGCCGGAGCGATTGTATCAAGACTTCCAAGTGACTCTATACCGACACTGTACCCTTCATTCTCAATTGCCCATGCAAGTACTTCTGTATTATCAGTAGAAAGTGCATCTCCGCGGCCATCTAATAACGCATTGAAAGCTTCACTATACTGATCGAATTTCAATAATTCTACATCAGGGTAATTTTCTGTAAAGTATGTCTCTGCCGTAGTTCCTTTACTTACAATAAGTGTTTTTCCGTTCAATTGTTCCGGTGCTGTGATGGAAGCATTGTCCGGTGATACGACACCGAGCGCAACCTTCATATACGGAAGGGCAAAATCCACTTTTTCAGCACGCTCATCTGTAACGGTAAAGTTTGCTAAGATAACATCTACTTTCGCTGTCACCAGGTATTCTACGCGGCTTGCTGCTTCTACCGGAACATATTCCGCTTCCACACCCAGATCTTTTGCAATTCTGTTTCCAAAATACACATCATAACCTTGATATTCCCCATTTTCATCCACATAACCAAATGGTTTCTTGTCACTGAATACACCTATTACAATTCTACCGCTATCCTTTATCTCCTGCAAAGTCCTGGCTGTTCCTGTGCTTTCTTCTGCGGAATCGGCTGCGCCCGCATCTTCGTTTGCTGCTTCTGATGTTGCTTCTGTAGATGCATCTGCTTCACTTGCTGCTTCCGTTGTAGAAGCTGTATTGGCACTTCCACATGCTGTTAATACTCCTACTGCTACTGCTGTTGTTAATAGTAACGTGATTACTTTGTTCCATCTCTTCATAACTTTTTTCCTCTTTTCTATTTACCCTTATTATATATTTGCGCCTATCTATTAGGCGTCAAAATCGAATATGTGCAAGAACTTTCTTGCTCTTTCTGTCTTAGGATTTTCAAAAAAATCTTTTGGATTGTTTTCTTCTACGATCTTGCTTCCATCAAGAAATATGATTCTATCAGCAATAGCTTTTGCAAATTGCATTTCATGCGTAACAATCATCATCGTGCTTCCGTTTTTCGCCAATTGTAACATTACATCCAATACTTCCCTTACCATCTCCGGATCAAGCGCCGCGGTTACTTCATCAAATAAAATTACTTGCGGATGCATGCATAGGGCGCGTACAATTGCCGCTCTTTGCTTTTGTCCACCTGACAGTTGTCTTGGATATGCATCTTTCTTCTCTATTAATCCAACTCTTTTTAATAATTCTTCCGCTTCTGCCCTTACTTCTTTTTTATCCCTGTGCTGAGCCTTCAATGGCCCCAGACAGATATTATCCAGGATGTTCATATGTGGGAATAAGTCATAGCTTTGAAACACCATGCCTATCTTTTGCCGGATAAAATGCATTTTTTTCGTCTGATTACTGATGCGCTCTCCCTGTAGGAAAATCTCACCTTCCTGAATGCTCTCAAGACCGTTGATACATCGTAGTAAAGTACTCTTCCCGCATCCGGAAGGACCTAAGAGTACCACGACTTCACCTTCATGTACGTCCAGCGAGACATCGTTTAATACAATGGATTCCCCATACTTTTTTTTCAAATGTCTGATGGACAATACGATTTCTTTTTCTTTCATTTATCTGCTCCCAACTATAACCTTTTTTAGCCGTTCAATATCGCCTCAATCCTGCCATATTCTCTCTAATTTACCAGACAGTCTGGATATCGGATAACATACTGCAAAGTACAGAAAAAATATGACACCATAGATCCATATTGCAGCAGACGGAATTGCCAGTCGATTTGCTTCGATAATTTGTTGTCCAACCTTTACCACCTCTACAACTCCAATTAATACAATAAGTGAAGTGGTCTTAATCATCCTTGTTACCAGATTAATAGCTAATGGAACCAATCTCCGGATTGTCTGCGGAATGATAATATAACCATATATCTGTATCATGGTCAGTCCAAGTGCCCTGCCGCTCTCATACTGATGCTTTGGAATCGACTGCAGGGCACCACGAACCAAATCACCCATCTCTGCAGTTCCCCACATTGTGAAAACAATAATTGCTGCAGCCTCTCCGGACAGATTTATCTGCAATGCTTTTGTCGCCCCAAAGTATACAATAAACAATAGTACCAGTTGAGGCATGGTTCTGATAAACTCCAGATAAATTCTGCTAATTCCCTTTGTAATGGGATTTTTTAAATTCATGACCATACCAAGCAGGATGCCAATCAGAATTGACAATGCTACAGAGACCAAAGAAATACGAACCGTTATCCATAATCCTCCCAATAATCTTATGAAGTTTCTTCCCTGAAACAGAACGCTAATTCCCCATTCCTGCATATCTCAATTTCCTTTCAAGTAAACTAAAAACAATTGATATCGGCAGCAAAATCACCAGGTATGCAACTACCAGCATCATTAAGGCTTCATCTGTCTTATAATACAGACCAATTAAATCTTTGGCCACGTACATAAGATCTGCCAATGCCACTGCGCTGAATACAGATGTTTCTTTCATTAAGAATATGATATTAGCGCTGAACGCTGGCAGCGATATTGCGATTGCCTGAGGCATTACAATAAACTTAAGTATCTGAAACTTTGTTAATCCAATGCTCATACCTGCTTCTGTCTGAATCTGTGAAACTGCTTCCATACCGCTGCGAAATGCCTCTGCCATATAACTGCTGCCGAGAAAAATCATACCCACAATTGCACATGTTTCAGAACTGAGTCTGATTCCTACCTTCACCAATCCAAAGTAAAGAAAAAATAATTGAATCAACAAAGGTGTATTTCTGGACAATTCAATGTAAATATCAGTAATCCGGCGTAGTACCGGAATCTTATAATATCGGATCATACTGCACAAGAATCCTAACAGGAAAGATCCCATGATTCCAATACATGCAATTCTTATGGTTAACTTCGTTGCCTCGATATATAACGGTATATATTCTTTGATAAATGCAATATCCATTTCTCTTTTCCTATTCTATTTCCTACTAATTTGATAGGTTTAATGTATTTATATATTATTATGAATTGATAGTATTGTCAACACGATATTTTAATTTTTTTTGCATGACATGTGAATCGGCTTGCTGATTCATCTTGTATATTGGGAAATTCAGAGAACTTTCCTATAAATGATTAGGGTGTCACAAGCCTATCATAGAACTTGGCTTCGTCAATTTGCACATATACATGCAAAACAAAAATTGATGTACAACATAGTTTGGTGAGCAACTGTATGAAGCCGCTGGTACTTTGACCATGTATTTTATGGTCTTATGTACCACTGCGTGCTGAATCCAAGCGGGAGCGTGTTGCGAATGGACTATGTTGTATATCATTTTTTCATCAACATAAATTGTGCAAATTGATGAACTCAAATATGTAAACAAACTTTTAAGACCCTAATCCTATAAATTGAAAAACCTGCAAGAGTTTCATACTCTTGCAGGCTTCTTTTACAATCACCTATCTATATACTTTCAAGAAAATACTGATGCACACTTCTGTCCCCAGTTAATTCCGGGTGAAATGCCAGTCCGATCTGTTTACCAAATTGTGCGGCAACAGCCATGCCATTAACACGTGCCAAGACTTCCACTCCATTCCCAACTCCCTCGATATAAGGCGCCCTGATAAATCGAAGCGGTATTCTGCCTATCCGCGTGACCTCTTCTTCAGTTTCAAAACTTCCTAACTGTCTGCCATATGCGTTTCGCCTTACTGTAATCGGCATTGTTCCAAAATAAACATGTTCATCATTTACAATATGCTCAGCTAATAAAATTAATCCGGCACAGGTCGCCAATACGGGCATTCCAGATTCTATTTTTTCCTTTAATGGCTGAAACAATCCAAGCTCCTTTAACAGTTTTCCAATCACTGTGCTTTCTCCCCCCGGTAATACCAATGCATCAAAGTGATCCTGCAAATCTGCCTTCTGTCTGACTTCAATTATTTCTGCTCCCAGTTCTTCCAGTATCTTCTCATGTTCGATAAATGCACCTTGTAACGCCAGTACCGCGATTTTCTTCTTCATTCTTAGCTCCCGTCTGCGACCTTTGGTCGCATAAATATCAAGGAGTGTGAAAGTGTTTTTCTTTCACATTGGCTCCCATCTTCGGCCTTTGACCGCATAAATATCAAGGAGAAGACTCGTAAGAGGCTTCTTCCTGTGTGAGACTTAGTAATTCTTAGATGTGGTTCTTTCACATCTTAGCATTTCTTCTCACACTCCCCTCTCTCCGACATCAGTAATGCGATCTCGTCTTCATTAATACCTACCATTGCTTCGCCTAAATCTTCAGAAAGCTGCGCCAATATTTTGGGATCTTTGTAATTCGTAACTGCTCTTACAATAGCGGCTGCCCTTTTTGCAGGATTGCCAGATTTAAAAATACCGGAACCAACAAAGACTCCTTCTGCTCCAAGCTGCATCATAAGCGCCGCATCAGCAGGCGTTGCCACACCACCTGCAGCAAAATTTACAACAGGCAGCCTCTTATTTCTATGAACATATAATACCAATTCGTATGGTACTTGCAATTCTTTCGCCGCATTGAACAGTTCATCTTCCCGTAATGATGCTACTTCAGCTATCTGCCTGTTCATTTTGCGAATATGACGGACTGCCTGTACGATATCCCCGGTTCCCGGTTCTCCCTTTGTGCGGATCATAGAAGCGCCTTCACTGATTCTGCGAAGTGCCTCTCCCAGATCTTTTGCACCGCATACGAACGGTACTTTGAAATTCTTCTTATCGATATGATAAATATCATCTGCTGGTGATAGCACTTCACTTTCATCAATATAATCAATTTCAATTGCTTCTAATATCTGCGCTTCAACAAAATGTCCGATTCTTGCCTTCGCCATTACCGGTATGCTGACTGCAGCCTGAATGCTTTTTATCATCTTCGGGTCACTGGTACGTGCCACGCCTCCAGCTGCTCTGATATCCGCAGGGATTCTTTCCAATGCCATAACTGCACATGCGCCTGCCTCTTCCGCAATTCTGGCCTGTTCCGGTGTGGTGACATCCATAATCACTCCGCCCTTTAGCATTTGTGCTAGCTCTTTATTTAACTGGTATCTGTTATTTTCCATTTTCAGCTCCTATCTGCGGCCTTTTGCCGCGTACATTCATGGGTTGTTATGATTTGATTTTTCCTACATACCGCTCAATACAAAACAAATATAATGTGATATATATTTATTTCATTATCATACACTTTGTTTGGTACGTTTCATATATCCATTTCTAATATTTTTAGCCATACCAGTTTAAATATCTGAGAGATCAGGAAATAAAATAGCAGTGAATGGATCATCCATATGAAGACTATGCTCTTCTGGATAAACATTCCCTGCTATTGTTTAAATATTTTAAGTAATAAAATTATTTATATACTTCTGATCAATAATTATTTATATAACTCATATAATTCCATAACTTTTTCATAGGGACGTAAGCCTGCTGTTCCGCTTGTTTCTGATAGAGAGCATGCAGCACATGCCGTTCCAAGCTTCATGGACTCTTCCAATGATTTATTTTTATAGGCACCATATAGGATACCGCTGCAATAAGCATCTCCGGCTCCGGTAGAACCCTTGATATATCCTTCCGGCAAATGTAGGCTTTTCACTTTTACAATTTCTTGACTTTCACAGTCAATTCCATATCCACAAGATGGCGAATGGATGATTGCCCATGTTGAAACGCCACACCTTACCAATTCTTTCAATGCTTTCTTTGCATTTTCTTCATTGACCGTGCCGTCTTGTAAGATTCTGATTCCAGTAATCATCTCTGCTTCGATTTCATTGATGGTACAGTAGTCAGTATATTTTAAAGCTGCTTTTACGATTTCTCCGCCGCGCCCGCTTGTTTCTGAAACCATATCAATAGAGGTCTTCATACCCCTTTTTCCTGCCTGATGCAAAATTCTGGCCCCATGTGTCCCATATTCCGCATCCGGCTCATCTATCTTCTTCATAAGAAGAATATATTCCAAATGAAAAATATCAGCATGCACCTTTTCCCAGTCAATCATCCTTTCATCGTATGCATCACTTGCAGCCGGCAAATAGAAAAAAGTTCTCTGGTGATTATCCTGTGCATCCATTACCATAGTCATAGATGTTTCTCCCTGCTCAACTACATTTTGTAAGCTAATATTCGGATATTCTGAAAGTGTCTTTTTAATAAATCCGCCATTACTGTCCTCACCGATCATTGCACTTACTTTTACCGGTAATTCTTCGTCTAATTTTGCAAGATCCATAATCAGATTACCGGTACCACCAACTGCTCTGTCTGTGGCTCTGATATTTGTAAGCTTTCCCTGCTCCGGATAGCTGTCTATTAAATAGTAATTATCTGCTATCAGTGATCCTGCAACTGTAATTCCCTTACCCATCATACGCGTCACCCCTACTGTAAACTAAAAATATGAATCGCATTTATAACATCCTGTTTCATAGCTTGTATTGCAATGAGCGGAATATCGTGAAAAAAGATATTATCATCTCCATTCATCCTGTCCATGGCTTCCTTTACTGCCTTGCCGCCTGCCAATGTCATATAAGTATAATAGTTTATCTTGCGTACTCCATTTCGTATTGCTGTCTGAAATTCTTCTTTACTAAGTCCGGAACCGCCGTGCATCACAAATGGAATATCAATTTTTTCTTTAATTGCTGCAATTCTATTAAGATCTAATACCGGTTTCTTTGTATAGATTCCGTGTGAGGTACCAAATGCGATTGCAAGTGCATCCACACCGGTTCGTTCAACAAAATCCTTCGCCATGTCAGGATTCGTATAGACGTCTTCCACATCTTTGCAATTATCAGCTGTTACTGCTTCCGAAGAACCTTCTCCTACACCAATATTGGATGAAAAGATGTGTCCAAGTTCTGCTTCTACTGTTACCCCTACGCTATGCGCTAATCTCACCACTTCTGCCGTTTCTGCTACATTTGCTTCGTAGTCGCTTCCGGAAGCGTCGATCATAACAGAGGTAAATCCCAATTGAATTGCCTTAATACAGCTTTCAATAGATGCTCCATGATCTAAGTGTACGCATACCGGAACAGTAGCTTTCTTCGCAAATTCGAGCATTATCGGTGCTACCAATTCCATCTTGATCAGCGGACTATGAACTTCGGCGTAATTTAAAATTACTCCTTTTCCTGTTTCTTCAGCTGCCTGTATGATTGCCATAGCTGATTCTAAGTTACATACATTAAAAGCCCCTACTGCATATCCCCCTTTCATTGCATCTTCCATTACTTTCGTTAATGATACTAACATATGCTGCCTCCTATTTTCTTTGGAATATATTTATAATTCTGTTATTGATTCAAGTGTAACGCTTATTTACATATTTAAGTCCGCTAATTTCTATCATAGGGCTCTTGACAACCGAATCGTTATACATTTATAGATGGTCTATCATCTTTCAATGATAGACCATCTATATCATATACGTATACATTTTATCTATTATTTTGTTTTTTTATTTCTGATATAATCAATAAATACTGCTAACAGAATAACAACACCTTTTACTACATACTGCCAGAAAGAGTTGACATTCAATAGATTCAATCCATTATTCAGTACACCGATGATAAGACCACCAATGATGGTTCCACCAATCTTACCACTTCCGCCTGCCATACTCGTCCCGCCAACTACAACTGCTGCAATGGCATCCATTTCAGCACCATCACCTGCTGTAGGCTGTCCTGAATACATACGGGAAGCTAATACAATACCTGCAAGACCTGCCATGATACCTGAAAAAGCATGTACAAAGAATTTTACTTTTGCTACATCGATTCCTGAAAACTCTGCTGCCTGTTGATTACCTCCGACTGCATACATATGACGTCCGATCTTTGTCTTATTCATAATAATCGCCGTAACGATCAATACGACTATCAAAATAACTACCGGTGTAGGTATTGGCCCAATGTAACCGGCACCAATAAACTGCCATTCCTTCGTCACAACACGAACCGGTGAACCACCTGTATATACATAAGCAAGACCTTTTGCAATATTCATTGTCGCAAGTGTTACAATAAAAGGTGGTATCGTTGTTCTCGAAATCACAAGACCATTGAACATACCAACTATCAGACCTACAAGAACACCTATTAAAATTGCAATTCCAATAGGCATATTATAGCGTGATACGCATCCAGCTGCAATACATCCTGATAATGCGATAATGGAACCAACCGATAAATCGATTCCGCCAAGAATGATTACCATTGTCATACCACATGCAAGATAAAGATTCGTTGATATCTGTCTTAAAACATTAAATAAATTTTTTGCTGTAAAAAAAGATCCTCTTGTTGCAGGATTTACCGATAGGAATATACATAATACCAGAAATGCAACAATAATACCTAAATTATCCTTGAAATATGTCTTTACCCTCTTTTGAAATTTAGAAGATGAAGTATTTTTTATAACTGTCTTTGCCTGTGTCATTTTTGTTCCTCCTCCACATATTAAACAGCTGCTAAGCGCATGATGTTTTCCTGTGTTACTTCATCATGATTGAGACAACCTCTTACTTTACCACCTGCCATTACATAAATACGATCGCTCATATTAATGATTTCCGGCAGTTCTGATGAAATCATAATGATGGACATTCCTGTCTTTACAAGTTCATTCATAATGGAATAAATCTCTGATTTTGCTCCTACGTCAACACCTCTGGTCGGCTCATCCAATATCAGTACTTTTGGATTTGTCGCAAGCCAACGTCCGATCATTACTTTTTGCTGGTTTCCACCAGACAGATTTCCGATTACCTGCTCTCTGGATGGTGTTTTCGTATCCATCAAATCAATATATTTTTGCGTGATTTCATCCTCTTTATCATAATCTACAAAGATCCCTTTGATAAATTGATCTAAGACTTCAATCGTCGAATTATATTCAACACTTTGTATTCTATATAAACCTTCGAGTTTTCTATCCTCCGGAACAAGTGCGATACCTGCCTTCATTGCCTGCACAGGTGAATTTATCTTAACTTCTTTTCCTTCCAGATATATTTTTCCTGTATATTCTTTGGTCAACCCGAAAATACATTTCATCACTTCACTGCGTCCTGCACCGACCAGACCGGCAAATCCTATGATTTCACCTTTCTTTAGTTCAAAACTAGCTCCCTGCGCCATATTACCATCAGCGATATCGACACATTTTAGTATCACTTCCTTTGTATCCTGGTAATCTCTTGTATAATAATTTTCCAGTTCACGCCCTACCATCATAGCAATCAGTTTGTCCTTTGAGGTATCTTTTACAATCTCTGTTCCTACATAAGTGCCATCACGCATGACCGTGACTCTGTCACAAATCTCTTCCAACTCACTCATTTTATGCGAAATATAAATAATTCCCACACCTTTTTTAGTGAGTGTTTTCATTGTATTGAACAGGAATGCAACCTCTTTATCCGATATGGAAGAAGTCGGTTCATCCATGACCAGAATCTTAGAATTAAAAGAAATCGCTTTCACGATCTCAACCATTTGCTGTTGTGCAATAGTCAGATCCTTTATCAAAGTATCTGCATCTATATGCATATCATAATCATCCAATAACGCCTGTGCATCCTGATTCATCTTGTCTTTATTTACAAATCCTGCCACCTTTGGCTCTCTTCCTAAAAATATATTTTCGGCTACGCTCATATGCGGAACGAGTACGAGTTCCTGGTGAATAATTGCAATTCCATTTTTCTGTGCCGATAACACATCATGAATCTCTGCTTTTTCACCATTAATCATAATCTCACCCTGATCAGCTATATAAATACCGCCAAGGACTTTAATCAGTGTTGATTTGCCTGCACCATTTTCACCCAATAATGCATGCACCTCGCCGGCGTGTAATTCGAAATTAATATCTTTTAAAGCATATACACCTGGAAATTTCTTATGTATATTTTTCATTTGTAATAATACTTTTGCGCTCAAATTATCACCTGCTTCTTTCTATCAATAGTAGGAAAGTGCTTTATCCCCAATGCATCCGATAAAGCACTTCCTGTTTTTTACTCGCCATCAAGCGACTACATAATTTGGAATAAGCCGCAGGCGGCTTATTCCAGTGTGAGATTTAGAAATTCTTAGGAGCAGTTTTTTGCTTCTTAGAATTTCTTCTCACTGTGTGAAACTTAGTGTTTCTTGAAATGGTTGTTTCAATTCTTAGAAACACTTTTCACACTTTATTGCCATCCGTCTGTTCCGTAATCTGCAACATTATCTGCTGTAATCAGGAATGTCTCGACCGGATATCTTGCTTCTACTTTTTCACCAGATAACAATTTGTACATGATATCTACAGATGTATTCGCAATATTAATTGGAGATTGTGCTCCTGTTCCTTCAATTAATGATGTACCTGATGCTAATTCTGCTTTGATATCTGGAGAACCATCTACACCGTAAATCTTGCACTCTTTAATGCCTGCTGCATTTGCTGCTGCCAAAGCACCAAGTGCTGTAGGATCATTACCGCCAAAGATCGCAACAACATCGCCATGTGCCTGTAATAAATCTTCTGCGATTCCCATAGCTGTTTCAAGGTTACCTTTTGCATCTTGCTGTGCAACAATATTGAAACCTTTTCCTTCAATTGCATCTAAGAAACCATTTGTTCTGTCAACAACTGAGTTCATGGTAGGAGAATCAAGTACAATGATGTCGCCTCCATCAGGACATTTTTTAACCAGATCATCTCCACATACTTTACCAGCATTGTAGTTATCTGATCCCGCATAGGACGCTACATAAGATAAGTCTGCTACTTCTGTATCAAAGTTGATGATTGGAATACCTGCTTCTTTTAATTGGTCAAGTGCTGGAAGGATACCTTCTGCTTCTGCCGGATTTAAGAAAATAGCATCAATTCCCTGAGAAATCATATCTTCGATTTGTGTAATCTGTAAAGATACATCATTTGCCGGGTCTGTTGTAATCAATGTATCCCCATTTGCTTCTACTTTATCTCTGATTGTCTGCTCAAGAATTACGAAGAATGGATTCGTACCGTCCATACATGTGTAACCAAATGTATAACTTTCTTTATCTCCTACGGCTGCAGCTGCTTCTGATGTAGCTTCATCTGCTACTTTTTCTGCCGCTTCTGTTGCAGCCTGTGTTCCTTCCCCCTTGTCCCCTGTTTTTGTGCCTCCACAACCTACCAGTATTGTTGCTACCATACTGACACATAACAATGCACTTAATACTTTTCTTTTCATACTTTTAGTACCCCCGTGTGATATTTTTTGTTTACATTTACATTTTATCCATTTTTATTCATTTTCACACCTGAGGTTTGTAATTAATTTTTTATGACAATTGTAATATTCTATTGTTTCAATAATGTAGTAACATTTCGTTGTACGATTTTCAATGTACTTTCTACATTTTTATCATCAATTAATATTTTATTGATTTCCCCTTCTGCCAGAATCATTGTCTCATGATACTTGTTAAACTTCGGAACAATAACACCTTTCTGTATTACAACATCTAATAGTGCATTATCTATGACACGTTCTCTGTCATCCGTGTCCTCACTTAAAATAATCTCTGCCTCATTTGAGCTTGTCACACTTCTTAATACAGATGCGCCCTGTGAATACCGGAAAATATCGAGTTGGTTTTCTTTACTATAAGTAAACAATTTGAGCAATTCCCATGCTAGTTCTTTATGCTTGCTTTGTTTTCCGATTCCCATCAAAAGCGTATTTACTTCTGATACATTATCTCCATCCTGGCCGGACGGCAGGGTAATACAATCCCATTTGAAAGTAGTATATTTTTTTATTTTATAGGGATATGTCTTGTATGTCCTATAGTCTGCAAAAGTAAGAGGCATAAATGCAACATTACCTGCATCGAATTTATCCTGTCCTACATTCTGTCCCTGATTCAAATCTGATAATTTCTTTGCAAATTTAACAGAATCTATCACGCGTTGATCTGTAAAAAAACTTTCTGTTCCATCTTCGTCAAATAGTGCGGCACCGTTGGAGTATGCTGCCTCCTGCCAGCTGTAATTACAGGTTCCGAATTGGTCTACCATTCCATCTTCGTCCCTGTCTTTGGTAATTCTACTGCAGATATCATACATATCATCCCATGTCCAGTTAGATTCCGGCACCAGGAACCCTTCATGATTCAATAATGATTTATTAACGAACATAAGCGTTGGAACAGTCTCATAGGGAAGTGCATATTGGGCACCTTGGTACTTCCCTGTATTTAATGCTGTCGTATAAAAATCCTCTACATGAAAAGTATGATCCCGGCTCTCCATATCATCCAGATTTTCCAAAACATCAAGCGCTACCAGCGTATCAAAATCATCGGATAAAATCATGGCAACATCCGGGGTCTTTCCCTTAAGAACCTGTTGTGCATACCATTCCGAATAATCTGTTTTTCGAATACCACTTGTATAATGTACTATTACCCCCGGATGTTCGGCTTCAAATTGGTCTATTACCTTATCTATGATCACGTAACTATTTGCATTGGCCACATCCCAGTTACTGCCCGCGAACATACCAAATTCCAATACGATAGGATTTTGATTCTGATATATCTCATAACCGTGAAAACCAATTGCAACTGCAAAAACAAGCAAAATTGCAATTATCATCATTTTTCTATTCATGCTTCTCACACTTTACTCGGCGATTGCACTGCCCAGATTGCCAATTGAGTCCGGTCTCTAAGCTGCAACTTATTTAATATGGTACTTAAATAATTACGTACGGTTCCCTCCGATAAAAATAGTATTTCTGCTATCTCTTTATTAGAGGCACCTTTTTCTACTTCTCTTATGATCTTCCATTCTGCCTTGGTAAGATCCGCTATCGCTTTTTCATCCACGTGAATGGTATAATCTCCTTTTGCCATTTGAGAAAACAATCTCACTACTTTTGCTGCCACATCCGGATTGATCATAGCTCTTCCGCTGTATACAGTTTCTATTGCATCGACTAGTCCATCCATAGACACACCTTTCAGCAGGTAACCGCTTGCACCGTATTTCAGGGCATCATATACGAATTCATCATCATCAAACGTAGTCAGAATAATAATCCTTATATCCGGATAATTCTCCTTAATGATCTTTGTACACTGCACGCCATCCATCTTAGGCATACGAATATCCATAAGTATGATATCCGGCATCTTTTCCCTGACGCTTCGTATCACTTCCTGTCCATTCTCTACGGAATCGGTCACTTCCAGATTTTCTTTACTGTTCAACACAATTTCCAGACTTTGCCTGATCAGTTCCTGATCATCTGCTATTAGTATTTTAATCATATTCCTCACCCCATCTAATCGGTATTACTGCCTCTACCAAAAATCCATTTTCACTTTTATAGGTAACTGTTCCGTGCAGCATCTGTATCCTCTCCTGCATATGCTTGGTTCCAAAACCCTTTTTCATATCCGCACACCCGATTCCATTATCCTGAATCTGCAGATGAAGTTCTGAATCCTCTTTCTGAATGGTTACCCATATTTTATTTGCTTTTCCATGACGCAATGCATTCGTAATACTTTCCTGAACAATTCGATAGATCGTATTTTCTTCATCTTCATCAAATCTTAAATTTGATTCACATTGGAAGTAAACTTCTGCTTGTGTCACACTTGTCATATCTTCTATCATATTACTGATCGCAGATTCCAGACTTAACCGTTCCAACGCGTCCGGCCGTAACTCATTTACAGAACGTCTTACCTCACCAATTCCGTCCCTGGTAACTTTTGATATCACTTCCAACTGCTTTTTCGTAACCTGCGGATTACTGTCAATCATCGTAATACAGGCATCGATCCCTGCTGAAATTCCTGTTAATGTATGCCCCAGTGTATCATGTATCTCTCTTGCCAGTCTGTTTCTTTCTTTTGTCTTACCCATTTTTTCCTTGATGTCAGCGAATTGCTTCAGCTCTTGGTTCGCATTCTCCAGCTCATTATTCTTCTGGCTCAGCTGGCTGTATAAATAATTTACCTTTTCTATAATCCCTTGTTGTGTCTGAATCACGTAGATACAGAATACGATAAAGATGATAATATTAAGAGAAATCAAAACATTATATCCACCGATCAGATATTGCTGCATATGCGCATTATAATAGTTGACATAGTCATTGATGGAATATAAGTTATAATTTATCGTAAGGAATTCATGATCTGTTCCCACATAGATCAAAATGGATAACAGCATAAATATCATTTTGACTTTATCCTGTACATAGTAGATGATATTGGCAAATACCCAGAACAGAATGCCATTATAATTAAAATTCAATACTATCATAAGCACGCAGCTCGTCAAAAAATCAAATGCCAGTGAACTGTATATAAAAGACATTCTCTCCTGATATACAAATTCACGCAATAAGAATGATACCAGCAGGCATACCAACAACAATATCGTAGTATATAAGATCAATTCCGGTTTTTGGGGAATGGCATTCGTGCGCCCTATAAAATTTCTCGCCGTATAAAAAGCGCAGATTTTTTCAGTTGTTATATAAATAAAAACTGCCGGAAATGAAACTGCTGCAATATTTATTATTAACATCATATATTTCACATACAGAATACGTTTGTCACTCATACCTATCTCTCATTCCTATTTGCTTCTCTCTATTGCCATCCTGCTATATCGTAATCATTCAGATTCTCCTGTGTAATTAACTTTACAGGAATTATGATATTCGATTCCACCTGTTCTCCTGAAAGGTATTCATATGCTTTTTGTGCTGCTGTATTTCCTATCTCTATCGGAAACTGAGCGCTCGTGCCTTCCAAAAATCCCTGCTTTATCATCGTCTTTCCATCTGGAGATCCATCTATCCCATAGATAAGAATATTTTTATCGATACGCTTTAATTGCAATGCCGCCAGCGCACCCAGCGCAGTAGGATCATTACCGCCCAATATCACATCAAATTCAATTCCATCATCTATGATTCTCTTCGTAATCTCCATAGAGACTTCAAGCTCTGCTGTAATCTTTTCATGTACCACGACCACATACTCCTCATGTCCTTTTATGGTATCCAGAAACCCTTGTACACGAAGGGCAGTAGAGTTAATGTTTTCATGATTAATAATTGCAATTCTGGCTCTTTTACGCTTCCTCATAACATCGTTTGCTATTTGTACACCAGCATTATAATTATCTGATAATATACTGGATATTACATATTCCGTATCATAAACATAGGTATCCACGTTAAAAACAGGTATTCCTGCCTCCTGACATCTGATAAGAGCCGGCTTAACACTTTTCCAATCTACCGGACTTAAGAAAATAGCTACAACGCCATCCTCTATCATCTCTTCGATCTGTTGATTTTGCTTTTCCTGATCCTGTGCCGGGTCCCTGCTGATCAATACATCTCCGTTCGCTTCTATTTCCTCTTCCAGACTATCATCCAATGCTTCAAAATATGGGTTATTCATTGTCATATAAGTAGCCCCGAATTTTTTTGGCACATGTTCTTCATTTTGATTTTCCACTTTTAATGCCTGCTCTCCACATCCACATAACAGTAATATGATTCCGAATATAACCAATATAAATTTATATTTATTTCTCTGTAAATGCCATTTCTTTCTACTCATTATCCATGCCCGCTTCCACAAAATCAATACTTGTCATTTCCATTATGTAATTGCTTTTTTTAGTAGTTTATTTCTCAACATATCATATTATGGATTACACTTTTCGTCAATGTCACGTTGTGCAACTTGGATATTATTGTATATAATTTCCATTATTTTTGAGTTGTTTTTATTTGTATTGGGATCAGGGTGTCAAAAGCTTGTTTACATATTTAAATTCGTCAATTTGCACAATTTACGTTACTATAATAAAAAATTGATGCACAACATAGTTCATTCGCAACACGCTTCCGCTTGGACTCAGCCGCAATGATACACCTACTTTTCTCAAGATCTGGTGTTTCCTCGCTGCTTAAAGCACTCTTTAACAATATTTCTATATTCTTATTTTTATCGATATTTCAAACGGTTCATTTTTTATTTTATACTCACGCAAATAAGATGAATCGGCAGGCCGCTTCACTTGTCATGAACTATGAGAAACACGCTTTGCGATTTCTCAAGTTATCGCGACAGTCGCCAAATACAAGCCAGCTTGTTTTTAGCTCGTTGCTCGCGTAAATAAAAAAGGAACAACAATGCCATTACACTGTCTATTCCTTTTAATTTATTTACCGTCATATTTTCAGAAAGTAAGTGGTGAATGGGTATGAAGATCAATGACGGACCCTATAAAAACGCCGGTCCTTATGCGTCAGGACTGCGAAGCAATCCTGGCGTATTAGTACCGCTGCGTTTTTTATCGGAGCGGGAGCGTGTCCAAATGATTTCATACCCATTCACCACGTATTATTAGAAAATTTGTATAAATAAAATACTCAACCTACCTGTTCAATCACCACAGCATGCGCAATGCCGGGTACTGTCTGCCCTTCATTAAAGCTCGTCTTGGATAATAGAGCCCCTGTCGGTACAAAAAGCACTTTGCTCCATTGTTTTTCTTCTATCTGTTTCAGGATATAAGCTGACAAAACAGTTGCTGCACATCCGCACCCGGAACCACCTGCATGCGTATCCTGACTATCCGCATCAAACATTTCAATGCCACAATCCATATGCAGCGTACCCATATCAATATTTTTTTCTAATAGAAGATCTTTAAGCACTGTCTGCCCTATCTTACCAAGATCGCCTGTAATGATCCGGTCGTAATCAGATGGTTTTCTCGAAAAATCTGTCATATGCTGAAAAATGGTATCCGCTGCTGCCGGAGCCATGCAAGCTCCCATATTCATGGAATCCTTTAATCCAAAATCTACGATTTTTCCCGTTGTAATACCTGTAATCTTTGCCCGTGCCATATTGCCCTGTTGATTACTTAATACAAATGCTCCACTTCCAGTTACTGTCCACGAAGCCGATAAAGGCCTTTGGTTTCCATATTCCAATGGAAATCTGAATTCTTTCTCGGCGCTCGCAAAGTGACTGGAAGTTACACATAATACATGTTCTGCATATCCTCCTGCAATCGTCATTGCCCCCATACTTAAAGCCTCACCACAGGTCGAACATGCTCCATAGAGTCCAAATAATGGTATCTGATAACTCAGTAATCCAAAAGAAGTTGCTATCGATTGTCCAAGTAAATCTCCGGCAAACAGATAGCGGATATCATCTGCTCTCATATTTGCTTTTTTTAATGCAAGAAATACGGCATCTTTTTGCAAACTGCTCTCAGCATCTTCCCAATTATCAGCTCCAAAATGATCTTCTTCTCCTATCATATCGAACAGATCACCTAATGGTCCTTCTCCCTCTTTTGTCCCAACAATACTGGAACTTGCTGTTATATATGCTGCATTATCAAAATAAATACTTTGTTTTCCCTGAATCATACATATCTCCTGTATCCTTTTTGTATGTATTATCTCATAGATCGAAAAATCTATGCATCTGCACTTTTTTTAAGTTTTTTCAAAATCAGATCGTGTAGTTCTCTTTTTTCAAAAGGCTTTAATAAATAATCGTTCATTCCGCTTTCATAAATCCTCTGAATATCTTCTGAAAAAACATTTGCCGTCATTGCTACAATCGGTACTCGTCTGGCATCTTCTCTTTCCATCTTACGTATCCTGCCTGCTGCTTCCAGTCCATTCATTTCCGGCAGAATAACATCCATAAAGATGATATCATAATAATTTTCTTCCGAAGATGAAAATATATGTATGCCCTGTAAACCATCTGTTGCGGTATCTACCACAATTCCCATTTCATTTATATAAGTCTTAACAATTTCCCTATTGACTTTATTATCCTCTATCAACAGACAATGCAATTTCTTATGTGCATTTACAAGTTCCGGACCATCCAGACAATTTTCGGCCTTTTTAGGTTCATTACTGCCAATCGCTTCAATGATAACAGTTATCTTTGTTCCTACATTCTGCTTACTTTCAATTGTAATCGTTCCATCCATCAGTGATACCAGCATTTTTGCTATTGTTAATCCCAGACCTGTACCAGTCCGCGTTTCGGATTGCTCTTCTTGTTCAAACGGGTCAAACGCTCTCATCTGGAATTCTTCGCTCATTCCCTTACCATTATCTTCTACACAAAAAAATATTTTTTCATGATTATCATGTAAAACTTGTGTATCAACCAACAGCGTGACCGTTCCCCCTTCATGATTATACTTTATTGCATTGGTCAGCAGATTAATCATTATTTGCTGCAACCGGCCAATATCAACATAAACGGCCTTGAATGTCTGCTTATGATAATAAGAAAAACGAACGCCCTTTTTCCTTGCCATAGGTTCTATAATATTATCAATATACTTAAAAAAATCTTCCTTCCACATCCACGATTTTTGTAGTTTAATTTTGCCACATTCAAGACGGGCCATATCCAAAACATCATTTAATAATGCTTTGAGATGTTTAGATGAAATCATGACATTATTCAGATATTCATTTTGCTCCATCCCCATTTCTTCCTGTATAAGTTGAATCATTCCCATAATTCCATTTAATGGTGTCCTGATTTCATGCGACATATGTGACAGGAAAATCTGTTTTGTAAGCCCTGCCCGTTCTGATCTGGCCAGCGCTTCTTTTAATGCTTCTTCCCTCATTTTTCGTTCCGTAATATCTATCGTCAATAATAGAAAGTAATTGCAATCTTTCATACTTTCTTCTACCGGAAGTATCCTATGCTCGATCCATATATACGTATCCTTGCCTTTGTTTTTTACCTGAACCTCCCAGACTATCTGCTCTTTATTTTGTAATTCGTGCCGGATTCTGTCTCCGGAACGCAAAAAATCCAGAAAGTCATATGAGTTCTCATGATAGAACGTATGTATATCATCTAACAGTGTTCCTATATTCCCTTTTAAAGGAAACAGATCATTATTCTTATCATTGGTTTGAATCGTATCATAAATATAGGTATCATAATTTATTGCCAGAACATTAAAATACATCGTATTCGTTAAACTATATAAATGATTCAATAAAACCTTGCTTATTGTCTTTTTCGACCAGGTCTGTAATATTTCCCGCTCAATCCCAAAACCAATGATCTGCATTTTTTCAGGCTCCAGAACCATTACGATCTGGCATCGTACCCATTTAAAATGGTTCTTATCGAATTTTCTCCGATACGCTATCTCAACTTCACGTTCGCCCTGTTCAAATATTTCGACCAAATGTTTTCGATCCAGTATTCTATTTGTAATTTTTCGTTCTTCCTCATCCTCTATCAGACAGAGAAGGCATTGCAATTGTTTCTGATAAGAATTTCCAATTGTTTCCTCATTATAGATAGGATAAGATGATATATATTCTTCCAGAAGGCCTGTTGTTAAGTTTGCCCTGTAGCGTAAAGTACTGTTGCTATTTGCTTCTCCCCATAAACGCATAGCATTATTGTATCTTAGTTTTAGCAGTCTTTCTACATACCCCCTATTTAGTTGATATTGTAGTTCATCTTCCATAGCTTTATTCCCCCAAAACTATACTGTTTTCACACAAATTCATTTACCTTTTTACAGTAGTCTGTTCTTCACTTTATCTGCTTGTTCTTTTAATTTACCTGCTTTTAGCTTCAGTTCCTCCTTTTTCATTTTCCATTCATTTGCAATATGCATACTTATTTCTGTAGGCAATTCCTGTATCAGACGCATCTTTTCATATGCTTCCGCGGCCAGACTATAGATTTCTTCATCCCATCCTTCTACTTGTTTCGCCTGCTTAAAATCAAATTTCCGAACAATTTCCTCATATCGATTGTATGCATTCGATACTGCGTCGTCCCATGAAAGATAGATCTCTTCCATCGCACTTCTTCCGATCTGCTTTAATTCTTCCATGTGGTCACAAGCCCATAGGATTCTCTCACTCATCTGCGCAACATCTTCCTGGACCAGAAAACCATTATGTCCATCTACGATTCCTTCAGAAGCACAACTATTCATTAATACAATACTCGCCGTTTCACATGCTGCTGCTTCTGTCACTACAATTCCATTTGTATCGAATGTAGATGGAAACAGGAACAGGTGGCACATACTAAAATAAGTCCTTAATAATTCCCTTTCCTGAATTGCACCAGCAAAGATACATACATCCTGCAAGTCGATTTCTTTTACATATGCTTTTATTTCTTCATATTCAAGCCCATCGCCGATAAAGAACATTTTAAATTTTTTACCTGCTTTTTTTACTTCCTTCAGACTATCAAGTGATAATCGGATACCTTTATACCACATCATTCTTCCTACAAACAGGAACAAAGGAATCTCTTCTTCGATCTCATACTGTTTTCTTAATTTTTTTACTTCCGCCTTCTCCACTTTGCCCTTCGGAAAATCTGCCCCGTTCCGCATTACTGTGTATGTTCCCTTGTATCCTAAGCTTTTAAGGTTCTCTCCCGCACCTTCACTCACCACCCATACATCATCGCATGCTTCAATATTATTTACCAGCCACTTAATTGCCACTTCCTGCATTGGTTTCATAGAAAAAGACTCTTTGATTGCCACATCAAATTTTGTATGATACGTAAACACGACTGGTATTTGCTTTGTTTCTCTCAGCATTCTAGCTAATACCGCGGATGCGACCGGACAGTGGCAATGAATTATATCGATATCATAGTCATCTAATAGCCGCAGCGTATCTGCATCCAATGGATAACCTGCCCGATATCCGATTCCTGGTGCTATATTAAAGCTTTTATATCTCACCACAGGAAAATCATAGGTATCTTCAGATTCCGGATACCAAGGTACAGCAACAATGGCTTCGCCAAACTTTTTCTGAATAATATTCGCATAGTTGATCACAGCATTTGCCACACCATCTATCACAGGTGGAAATGAATCGTTTAAAAGACATACTTTTATTTTTTCTTTCATTTCAATACCTCCCGGTTAATTCTGATTCAAAAAAGATACATAGTCAAATTGTTCATAATACCTTTCAATACTGCTCTTTCTATATTCGAACAGGAAATCACAGGATTCCTTATCTTCAAATCCAGTAATATAATAAGCGCTCTTTATCTCCCCATACTCCTTATGTGTAAATACTACTTTGTGAGAAAAGGGAAGTGCATCGAATTCCACCAGATCTTCATAAGTACATCCTCTTCCTTCATTCATAACTATATAAAGATTATCCTTATCTATTCTTTTTACTCTTTCATACCATTTTACCGCGGCCTCTCCAAAGTTATCATAATGCATAAAATGAATCGTAATCTCACCAAGCCGGCCAACCGGATATGTATATTCATCTGTAACATACTGCCTCAATTCCAATCCCAGATAATAATCCAGGTTACGAACAAAGCGAATAAAGTCTTGAATACTGAAAAAAAGGTTAATAGTCGGTGAATTAAATTTTAAATGTAAGTCATGATACATAAAAGTTCCATTACAATTATTTGACAATATGGTCGGCGTCATATTATGTAATGATTTTCTTAATCTCTGAAGCCTTTTCTCTATAACTGCTTCTCTTATATTTTTCATCAATTCCATTATGTTAACCTCTTATGTAATTTCTTTATCATTATAGCAAATTACACTGTATTTTTACAGACAAAAAGGTCACAATCTTTTATGATCGAGACCCTTCATTATTTTCAGACGCCATTCTTTTACAAGTTGAACCAACCTAATATTTTGACCATCCAGTATAAAAATCCCAAAATCCAGCTGGTAAAAATACCATATAAAATGACAGGTCCTGCTATTGTAAAAATCTTGCTGCCTATTCCAAAAACTTGTCCTTCCTTCTTGAATTCCATTGCGGGCGCCGCTACAGAATTTGCAAAACCTGTGATTGGAACCAAAGCACCCGCGCCTCCGAATTTTGCAATTTTCGGATAAATATTAAGTCCAGTTAACATAACTGATAAAAATACGAGAATCAAAGAACACCATGAGCCTGCTATTTCCTTATCCGCACCAATACCTATATAATAATTTGTGATCCACTGACCAATTACGCAAATGATTCCTCCGACTAAAAATGCTTTTGCCATTTGCAGCAATAGATTATGGGTCGGTGTTACCTGTTTAACATATTCCTGATATTCTTTTTGCTTCTTTTCATCCATCGTTTGCTATTCTCCTTTAGCTATTTATGTTTTATTTCTATCCATTTTTATATTTTATTAATTATACTCCTCCAAACAAATAAATCTGCTTGATAAAATAAAATAGGGCGCCAGCTACTTTTCCAAGTGCAATCATAAGTATGGCAATTCCCAAACCATGTCTGAATCCGGCTCTTCGAAAAAAAATAGAGATTGAATCCAGCATTTCTGCTATGGCAATTGCATAACATCCTATAAACATTCCTGCAAATACTCCAAAAACAATAAGTAAAGCATATGCAATATACCTCCATGTATATTCGCTTATATTTGTATACGTCAACACATAGTTACCAATCATCAGATATTTATGAAATACACTGAATACACATCCCACAATCGTTCCAGCGCAAACCATGTTTTCATAGAAGAATATTTTATCTCCTGAATGTGTCTTTCCTGCAAATCGGGGAATCAGCCCCACTGATACAAAAACGGTAAGCACACCGCCGGAAACAATGAGTCCAAAACTTCCCCCTATGACCGCCATAAAAATATTTTTAAGAAACATCAATGGTCTTTCCCTCCCTGTCTGCTGTTTCCGATAATGCTGTATTTACAGCCATTTCATATTCTCGCATTTCTACCTCTACAGGTGTTGGATCCTTTGTAATACGCCTTTTACCAATATGATTAAAAAAAATAATAATACCAAATCCAAGTCCAAGTGAATAGGCAATTTCAAGTACCGTACAACCATTTGATTCTGTTCCCGTCACCATAAAAAAAATCTGTTCAAACATCTTATTGATTCCAATATCATTATGAAAAGCCATAACTGTAAATGATGTCCCAAAAAAGCAGACAAGTGCAATCAATATCGTCTTTACTACAACAAGTATGCCTTTGTTTTTTACTGATTCGATCCGTTCCACTACTACTTCTGTCGTACTTCCTATATTATCGATGGTCAGATTCGGTGATATTTTCTCTAACAATTCGATAATTTTCAGCATGCTGATTACCTGTCTCTTATCTTCCTGAAACGTATAAATCTTTAATGACTTTGCTTTTGCAATGATATGTGGATCCCTGCAGGTTACCTTTGCGATATCCTTTAAAAATAATTCTTTTTGTGTAACTTCTGCGTTTTGTACTAATTTTATATATAAAATTGTCTCCTGCATTTTCTTCCCTGCCAGTATTTATTTCTTTTTCCACTATTTTCAATAGATATTTTTTTATATTCATAGTATGGATTTCTAATTCTTTTTTATACCAAAATTGTTAACAAGTCACATAAAAACGTACCTTCACTGTCTTTCGTTTACATTAACAGGGTATTTCTATGGAGATAAAAGCACTTGAATCTATAAAGTAAAAAGGATTATACATAAATTGCTTCCTGCATAATCCTTTTAAAATCGTCTATCTTGTCTTAAAATATGTTTTATAAAACTATTATTGACCAATCCAGCCGAACATTTTTTTAAATACTGCTTTTGTGCGTCCCCAAAAACCAATATTCGTCTTTGCCGGTTCTAAGTCTACCGCATCATCCACCTCTGCATCATCAATTGATATTTCCTGCGTTCTCATGATAATTTGTATACTTGCCGGTGTTTCATTCTTAGTTGAAGTGAAAGATGGGAATTCAAGGCTCGTATCGATATTCAATACATTGGAATCCTCTTCCATCTTATCCAATTCATCATCAATCGCATTTTTCATGACATCTTTCGCATTACGGAATGTATCTGTTCCTTTCGTCGCACTGATGCCTCCTCCTGCGATACCGATCATTCCGTCAAGTGTATCATCAAGTGCTTCACTTACACTTCCTTCTGTTGCTTCCATAACAAGGCGGGTATTCTTCATCGCAATGCCTGCTGCCCATACAAATTTGTTCGTGTTG
This sequence comes from Bacillota bacterium, assembly GCA_023398375.1. Classification (GTDB taxonomy): domain Bacteria; phylum Bacillota; class Clostridia; order Lachnospirales; family Lachnospiraceae; genus SZUA-378. The sequence continues at coordinate 313,682 of JAEWSH010000037.1, forward strand.
TCAACAAGTGCCTGTGTATCATCCAGCATGCTTTGTATTTCCAGTTTATAATCATTACTGTAATTGCCCTGCAATGCCTTTGTCTGAGTAATGATAGATTGCAATTTATAGGTGATTTCATTAGCTGAACCCAATAATTCGTCAGTTTCATCTCCCATGGCAAGCGCTGGATTTTCCTTTAGGACACTGATATCGTGTTGGTAAGCTTCCAATAATTGAGCAATCGCATAATCAGATTTATCAGTTCCGGAAGTTGCATCCGCAGACAGTGCTGCCTGTAGTTGATCTATGTTAGTATTGCTTCCCAGACTCGCGCTCATTTCTCCCAAATCTCTTAGCGAATGCTGTAAATCATTTGTGGTACTGGTCAGATCATCCATGATATCCCTGGCTTCCGCCATCGCTATTGCAATATCATTCAACTGATAGCTGACATCATCTGCAATCCGCTTTCCTTCGGCAAAATGAGGATCCATGGCCGATAAGCTCAGAGACAGATTATACATGGAATCAATCGTCGCATCCATGGAAGATTCCAAAGATTCTCTTTGTCCGTCAAAAGTTGCCTTTGCTTCTTTTGCTTTTGCTGCTCCAGTTTTCGCTTTTTCAAGTCCGGCCTTCATCTCTTCCAGACTGTCCAGTACCACGTCAGCACTATCACTCATGGCATCTACAGAATCCCTGACAGTATCTTTGACTTCCCTGACATCCGATATCATATCAAGAGATTCCAATGTTGCCGGAACCATCATAAAGAATACACCCATAGATTCAAAACTATCGGTACCGATATTTACTTCAAAATTTCCTTCTTCTCCCGGCATTGCCATAAATACGACCGCTTTATAGGTACCGACGGATTGTAACTGCGAGCCAGGTGCATCAATACTGAGTGCTTCTGACATATCGACCATCGTTGCAGCAGATAGAATCAGATTATTTTTATAATATGCCGGTGCTTTCTCGTTTGGTGTCGCCTTAATGTTAATTGTAACCATTCCGCTTGCACCTGCAAGATCTTCTCCTGCACATTCCACACCGTTTAATTTATAGGAAACATCAAGATTCCATGGAATATTTGTTGCCAGATTTTTTGACTCACATTCATAATAAAAATTATTTGTTCCCTCCGGTAATTTCCATGTTACTTTACCATTTTCAATTACCGGTTCCGCTTTGTTACTCATATTGATAACATTATCATAATTACCGTAATCAACAATATCTTTGTTTCCATTTAATGTGCATCCCTTTACTACACTTACGCTATTCACTGCTCCATAATAGTCCAGATTTGCATACACCGCTTCATCAGTTTCGACTTTTGGTGCTCCTGCATAACAGGTAGAACCGATGGTCGTCGATACTATTACTACACCTAATGTTCCAGCCACTAATCCTTTGCAAACTCTTTTATTTATTTTCATCAGGATTGCCTCCTTATCCTTAATTGCGATTTCTCGTTCTTTCTTGTTATTTGTCACTATCATCTTCTGCATTTGTCCATCTGACTGTCTTTTCACGGATACGTGCTCTTACTTTTCTGCCTCTGCGTCTGGCATCTTTATTGATGCGTTCCATCCTGTCTTTCTCCCTGAATATGTTCTTGTCAAACATGGTAAGTAACGCAGGAAGTACCAGTATTACCAGTATCAGGCTCAGCAATGCGCCACGTCCCACCATATGGCCTATAGATGAAACCGCCGCAACACTTGATATAAAGTAAATTCCATATCCTGCAACCGTCAATATAGAACCAGATGTCAGAATAGATAATGCACTCTTTTGTACTGCAAGCATAGCGGATTGCTTTTTATCCATATCAACACGTGAGTCCAAATAATTATTGGTCAGCAGTATCGAATAATCTACAGTCGCTCCCAACTGAATACAGCATACAATAACATAACCGGCAAATAAAAATGTCTCTCCTTCCAGATACGGAATCGCCATGTTGATAAAGATTGCAACATTAATTGGAATCAATACTATAATTGGTATTAAAAACGATCTGAATGCAATCGCTACGACAAGTGCTACCCCGATCAGGGAAAGTATATTAACCACAAAGTAATCTGACAAACAGATTTCTTTTAAGTCCTGTGTAGAAGGTGTGTTACCAACTACATACGACTCACCCGGATAATATTCCTTAACAATCTTTTGTATCTCGTTTGATGTTTCAAATGCAAAGTCACTTTCACTTGCAGTTTTCGCAAATACCAGCATTCTCGTATAATTTTCCGTTCTAAGCTGTCCGGTTATGCTTTCCGGTACGATGCTTTCCGGTACTCCTTCCGGTAATACGTTGGCAAGAGCTGTCACGCTTTTTATGTAATACAGATCATCTAATTCATCTGCCAATTCTTTTTCTTTAATGCGTGATTCATTCGGTACAATGACCAGATACAGATTGCTGCGGCCAAATTTTCCTTCAATTTCTTTGGTATCATTATATACCTTTGTTCCTTCGCTGGATCCAAGAGAACTGTTTCCGAATGTAAAGCTATTCATGTTCTGCGCAATAAAGGAAGGAAGAACTATAATAACGATAAATGCCAGTACTCCATAACGGATCTTATAGATAACATGACTAAATTTTTCAAATGTGGGCATGACAGATCTATGCTGTGTCTTTTGGATCAAATTATCAAACTTCAGGATTAATGCCGGCATTAAGAAAATCACTGTGGCAACACTGCAGATAATACTTTTCCCCAATACAATGCCAATGTCTTTTCCAAGGCCGAACTTCATAGCAAATAATGCCATGAAACCTACAAATGTCGTTGCCGCACTCGAAAGAACCGGTAAGGCTGACATCCTGAGCGCGTTAGACATTGCCTGCTCTTTTGCTATTCCCGTATTTTTTTCACGTACAAATGTATGAAACAGGAAAATAGAGTAATCCATGGAAATGGCAAGCTGTAAAATAGAGGATACGCTGGAACTCAAAAAGGATATGGTTCCCATAAAAATATTACTGCCTCTGTTTAAAATAATCGCAACGCCCATAACCGCCAGAAACAGTATCGGTTCAAACCATGATGTTGTAGTCAACAATAAAATAATCAGAATCATAATAACCGCAACAGTCGTCGCAATTGCGATTTCCCGGTTCAACGTCTTTTCGAGGGATTTATTTTCCACTGCTGGTCCGGAATATCTTCCTTTATCCCCGAGTAGATCCTGAATATCAGAAACGGCTTCCTTGGTCTTGTCGGAAGTATCACCTTCCACAAAAGTAACATCCATAACTGCACAATTGTCTTTATAATAATCTTCTTGTTTATCCACATCTACAAATCCCTGGGACATATAAACATCCGAACTCATCCAGGTGACCATGTCTACACCGTCAATCTTTTCTATAAGCTGTTTATAAATACTAGCTTCATAAATACTAACATCTTTAATCATGATTCGTGCCGTACCCGGATAACCAAATTCCTGTTCCATCAGATCGATTGCCTTCTTTGAAGTAACAGAACCTGGGAGGTATTCGGTCAAATCATAATTGACCTTAACAAAGGGACTGCTGATCAAACATAAAACAAATATAACGGCAAACACGATTCCAATAGTTCTTCGCCTGTCAATAATCATATCAATAAGCGAAAATTTCGTACTTGCTCCTTTTTGAGAAGCATGTGTTTTTTCTTTGTGTCTTTCCCATCTCTCTTTCAGAGAAGTTTTTTCTTTTTTCTCTTTCACATTGACTCCTGCTTTCTTTTTATTGACTTTTTTTTTAATTTTGTGTAACATACAAATTGCATTAATGACCTCCAGTCATTTTTCTCACTAAACAGTTATATCACCTTTATGACCGTTAGTCAATATTAATAAACAAAATGTTTTGACTTTATTTTTCATTAACATGTAACGTATAATAAGTATCGTAAGAGTGTGTAAGTAAAACCTTGCAGGAGGAATAAAATGAGTAGCAAATGGGACGATAATAAAAACCGAAAACGAACCGCACTTCTTGAAAATGCCTTTGATTTATTTATTACAAAAGGAATCAATAAAACATCCATTTCAGATATTGTGCAGAAAGCAGGCGTTGCAAAAGGTACTTTTTATTTGTATTTTAAAGATAAAGAAGATATCCGCAATCGTTTACTGATTCATAAAATAAGTCATCTGCTTTCCCTTGCAGAAAATTCTTTGTCCCAGACCAACTTTACTGATCTGGCGGAAGAAATTATTTATATCACTGATTATTTATTGGACAGCTTGCAAAAAGATACGTCTTTATTATTACTGACTGTCAAAAATATGAATTGGGGTTCTTTCAAAAAAGCGGTCATTTCTGATAAAAGTAATGAACTTAAACTTTATGAATTGTACGTATCTGTTTTTAAGGACTGCAGCCAGAAATATAAAAATACAGAAATATTGGTCTATATGATTATTGAATTTGTCATCTCTACCAGTTATAGTGCTATTCTTTACGGAGAACCCGCTTCATTAAAAGATCTGAAACCATACTTATACGATACGATACGCGCTATGATGAAGGCACAGGAAATCGCTCCTGACAATTCTCTATAAAAAAGAAAAGAAGCATACCATCTGGTTGGCGCCCCTATTCATGTGCATAAGTTTATCACCTAAAGTTATCAAAACAATAGCAGCGAATGGTTATCCAACAGAAGACACGGTCTCTATATAGATAATCCATTTGCTGCTATTTCATTTTAGACTGTTTAGTGATAAACCATTAGGTTTGCCAAATAGTTTTTTTATTTATGGGAAATAATTCATTATAAATATTAATATTACTGATAAAACCAATCAAAGTTAATTTCATTGAAATGCTTTATTATTGCATGTTTACCCTCCCATGCTTTATAATCATTCTCATCCGAATCTACAATAACAATTTTACCTGCACCTGATTTTTCAGCTGCCTGTATACCTGAAGTTGAGTCTTCAAAAATGACAATATCCTCATCATGTACTCCTAAAACATCCATAGCCTTAAGGAATAAATCCGGAAAAGGCTTTCCTCTCATAGAACCATCATTATAAATGATATTTTCTCTTTTAAACCATTTGAGGAGATTAAGCTCCTTGATGTAAAATTCAACATTTTCTAATCCAGAAGCTGTTGCAATCACAAACGGGATATTTTGATTTTTCAATTTTTCAAATAATTCAATCACACCTTCTGCCAAGGAAAAATTATCTGTTTCATTACATAAATTCTGATATCCGTATTCTTTCTCAAGAGTATAATGTACTAACTCTTCTTCCGTTAATTCCTTATTAAATAAATCTATCAGTATCTCCTTATTCAAACGTCCGTGAATCCGCTTATGTTTTTCTTCGTCAGATAAAGAGAACCCGTACTTATCTAAAAAAAAATCCCATGCTTTATTATGTAAATGGGTATCCCATAACAAAGTTCCATTAAAATCAAAAATAACCCCTTTTTTTTTCATACTACTCTTATTTGATATTTTGTAAGACATATCTCCAACTCCTCTATATTATTATACTGATATATATTTTCTTTGAACATTTGGCTTAGTTATGTTATTCCTAGAAAAGCTTATTCAGCAGATGTTTCTTTTAAGCGACTGCAAAATTGAACAGGGAAGGCAGCACCAAATAATACTTATATAAATTCAACACTCTGATAGCTTCACTCGCTCCAATTCGTTCCATAATATTTCCTTCGATACTGCATGGGGGTCATCTTGGTCTCACTCTTGAACATACTGATAAAGTGGCTCTGAGAATTAAACGCCAAGAAATTCCCAATTTCAACAAAACTATACTCTGAATATCGGAGCAAGTCCTTAGCAGTAGCAACTCGCTCCCTTCGAATATACTGGCTAATTGTTATCCCGACCTCCTTTTTAAATAGCGCACAAAGATAATTAGGATTTAGGTGAACATAATTGCCGATTCCGCTGATACTAATCTGGGAATGTAAATTTCTTCTGATAAAACCCATACTCAATTGCACCTTTTGAGAGACGATCCGCTCCATATATAATTTTTGCATACGCTTTGTATAATCGAAAATCATTTTATTATGTAATCCCGTTACTTGGTCACAGTTACCGCAGAGATCAGTCCTTTGGATATACAAATCACTGAGTGTGTACGCCGTTTCTTCATCCATTCCGCCTTCCATGCAAAATCGTGTAATTAATGCTATTGATACGATCAAATGATATTTCATGTTACGTAGCGAGTCATCGGATAAATGCCCCAAACCTTCACTATTCAGAGGAATCATAATTTGCTTCACAAGCTCAATTTTTCCATTCTTTATAGCGCTGTAAACAGATAATTCATAGTTGTATGGCAAATGTTGAATTTTGTGCTCCCGTTGATGAAATAAAGCTTGCGATAACTCTAAATCAATGTTTTCATTTCTTATCATTAATTCACTTCCCTTTGAATATTATTGATTTTCTTTTCTAAGCTATATTATACACATAAATAATGTGAAATTTATTATGAATATGAATATTATAATATATTTGTCAAGGTTTATGTACTATATTTAACTTAAAAATAGCTGAAAGGAAAAAGCATGAAAGAATTGATGGGTTTCAAGAAAGGTATAAATTTGGGTGGCTGGTTATCACAGTCCCCTCATACAAAACAGCATTATGATACTTTTATTATTGAGGATGATATTAAGCGAATAAGCACGTGGGAACTAGACCACATCCGACTTCCCATTGATAATGAACTAGTTGAGCTCCAAGACGGTTCTTTCAATGCACAAGGATTTCTTTATATTGACGCGTGTATTGATTGGTGTAAGAAATACGGACTAAACATCGTACTGGATTTACATAAAACCACAGGGTATTATTGTGATGATGCTCAAACAGGAAATCTTTTTAACAATACCTTGCTGCAAGAACGATTCATACAGCTCTGGATTGAATTTGCAAAGCGCTATGGTGCAGAAAGTGAAACAATAGCGTTCGAGTTGTTAAATGAAGTTGTTGAGTTTGCACATATCCAAGCATGGAATGACCTTATTAAGAAGACTATTCCAGCTATTCGTAAATACGCACCAAAAACATTCATTTTGTTTGGTGGAGTACGACGGAATAGTGTCAAATCAATAGCAACCCTAGATGCACCATATGATGATCGAGTTGCTTATACATTTCATTTCTATGAACCTATTGTTTTCACACATCAAAAAGCATATTGGGTTGAAAACATTTCAGATGATGTTGAGCTTGAATACCCCGCACCACTTAATCGGTATAAAGAGTTGTCAAAACCGTTAGGCGAAACAGGCATCTATGTAACAGAAGAACTCGGAGGAGAAATGGGAATATCTTTTATTGAACGACTCTTTCTAGAAGGTGTGGCCATAGCAGAAGCAGCGGGTGTCCCCCTATACTGCAGCGAGTATGGCGTCATTGATCAAGCCCCACTTGCAAGCACACTGCTTTGGTTCATGGACATGAATACATTGTTCAAGAAGTATAACATCAGTCGTGCTGCTTGGACTTACAAGGGAAAAGAATTCGGTATAACAGATCAACCAATTTATAATGAATTAATAGAATTTTTGTAAGACATCTATAAATTTTTACTACTCTTTTGTTTTTCTAATAAGCTCTCGGCAGTAAATATAATTAAAACCCATTTGAAAAGGGAACCTTGTTCCTCTTTTGTGGTAGGAAATCCGATCGTATGAAAGGATTGCTCTGGATGGGAAATGGATTCTTGCTTTTAATAAAAATCTACTAATGTTTGTGCAAAACAGAGAAAATAATTGTCTGTTTTTAAACAGACAAGCCGGCTGAAATGACAGTTTTATCAGCCATTTCAGAAGCCACTCAGAGTCTACATTTTCTTCGACAGCAGACAAACCGTCTCATCATGATCGGTTTATCACTAAACAGTCTATATGAAATAGCAGCAAATGGATTATCCATAAGGAGACCGTTTGACGCCATCGGTACTTAGTTTGTGGCAGATAAAATCTGTCACAAACTTATGTACCGCTATGAGCGGCAACCGAGTGAGAACGTGTCTTCCGTTGGGTAACCATTCGCTGCTATTGGTTCGATAACTATAGGTGATAACTTATGCACATGAAAAGGGGCGCCGCCAAATCGACACACCCTTTTTATCTGCTATTTTTATTCCAAATGACTGCGCATATACTTTAATATTTTTTTTTCAAGTCTGGATACCTGAACTTGACTGATATGCAGAAAAGCAGCAACCTCCATTTGTGTTTTATTTTCATAGTATCTTAGTTTTATTAATTGCCGTTCCTGTTCCTGCAGACCATTCATCAACTGCTCTAATAATATATGATTTACAAGTTCCTCATGTTCATCTTTTTCAACAGGAAGCTTGTCTACCAAAAATATCTCATTTCCTTCTGATTGGTAAACACTTTTATAGATTGACTCTACTTCTATATTAGCTTCCATCGCCATTACAATCTCATCTTGTGACAGTCCTGTCACATCTGCAATCTCCGTAATCGTGGCATCTCTGCCTAATGTATGCCCCAGTGCTTCTCTTGCCTGCTTTACCTTCCATCCATTCTCCTTAATCGCCCTGCTTACTTTTACCATTCCATCATCTCTTAAAAATCTTTTGATTTCTCCGCTGATCATGGGGACCGCATAAGTAGAAAATTTTACTTCATAAGATAAATCAAATTTATCAATGGCTTTCATCAGACCAATACTGCCTATTTGAAATAAATCCTCTACATCTACCCCTCGTCCCCAAAAGCGCTTCACGATATGATGCACTAATCCGAGATTCTTTTCTATGAGTATCTTTCTTGCTTCTTTATCTCCTTCCTGCGCCTGTGCAATTAATACCGCGGTATCTTCCATTTACGATTCCTCGTCATGAATCCACGGCGTTGTTCCTAACTTTTTCACCATCTGAATTTTTGTTCCTTTTCCAATTTCCGATTCTACCTGTAAATTGTCCATAAATGCCTCCATAAATGCAAACCCCATTCCGGAACGATCTAATTCCGGCTTTGTCGTATATAAGGGCTCCATTGCTTTTTCCACATCTTCAATTCCTTTACCTTGATCTTCAATGGTAATCGCTAATACGTCTCCCACTAATTCACAAGTTATGTATACTTTTCCCTCTTCTCCATCGTAACCATGTATAATTGAATTGGTTACAGCTTCCGAAACTGCGGTTTTTACATCTGCTACTTCTTCCAGTGTTGGATCCAAAGATGCCATAAAAGCTGCTACTGCGATTCTTGCAAATCCTTCATTTTCTGATATTGCATCGAATTCCAGTTTCATTTCATTTCTCATATCTCGTTTTCTCCTTTCAGTCATTCGGATTACCATCCCCTGAATTTCTTTTCCAGACTTTTCACGTTCCATTATTTCTTTTTCCAATACCTCTCTACTTTGCATCGCCCTACTCCATAATTTCTATAATTTTATTTAATCCTGACATTTTCAGTATCCTTTTAATCTGAGTATCTGCATGAATCGCAAATACTTTCCCCCCAAAACATTGAATCATCTTGTAGCGCCCCATGATAACACCAACTCCGGAACTATCCATGAATCTGGTATCTTCAAAATCAAAAACTATATTTTTTACATCTTCATGCACAATTAAATGGTCTGCTCTTTTTCTTATGTAAACCGATTTGTGGTGATCCAGTTCCTCTGGCATCCTCACCATCAAATAGTTTTCAATAATCTTAAAATCTTCTTCCATACAACTTCTCCTTTTCTTTTTTTACAAACCTTTCGTTTTTTCCCTATAAATAAAACATTTTCATCATAATACGCAAAAAAAGAGAACATAAACTATTATGTCCTCTTTTGTATTTTTTATTCCCTTGTTTCATTTGTTATCTATAGGAAATTCCATACAGCAGCAGAATGCTTCGGCATTTTTCCAATGTGAACTGGTTCGCTGTTGCGAGCTTGTTCGTTATTTTTACTGTGCATTTAATTCGGTAAGATTTTCTTCTGCCTTTCTAGCTCTTTCTGTATCCGGGAAAAGCTCACTTACCTGTGTGTAAAATTTCTTTGCATTTGTAATATCACCGTTCTTATTATATGCATTAGCCAGATTATAAAGCGCATCAGTATTGGTATTATCAAATTCAAAGGCTTTGGTCAGATCAACAATTGCCTTACTATAATCACCTTTCTTATATGCACTATATCCTGAATTATAATAGGATTTTGATACCTTAGGTCCAACATCATCCATCAATTTCTGATACAGATCCTTGAATTCTGTAGAAGTCTTATCTCCTAATTCCTCTAAATCAATTGTTGCAAGTACATCTGCAATCTTTAAAACATCAGTAGGATCATATAGATAGATCTGCGCAGCTTTCAACAGATTATCACTTGCCTGAAGTGCACCATCCGAGCCTTCATACGTATCCACCTGAGACTGTAACTTCGCATTACTTTCTGTCAAAGAGTCTACTTGAATCTGCAATTCTTCAATTTTTGATGTCTTTACATCAGATTGCTCACTTACTGTTTTAAGTTCCTGATTTATATTTGCCTTTTCTGCACTGATTCGTGCCGGCAAAATCAGAAACCAGGCAATAGCAAGACCGATCACTGCACCGATCACAATATTAAATATGGAAGAAGCGCCTGACTGTTCTTTCACATTCATTGGCTGAATAATAGTTTCATTACCGCTCTGGTATTTAATAACTTCATCAGAAGTATTCTTTTTATCTTTATTACTCTTACTTTTATCATCATCAACACTGCTTACCTGATTAATTTCTTTCAGATAGCGAAGCGTTGTCGTATTATTTGCATCCACTGCACAGCATTTCATCAATTCTCTGCGGGCTTTTTCCCAGTCTTCTGCATGAATATAAATCAACGCCAAAAGCTGGTGAGCCCTGACAAACTTTGGATTCAGTGACAATACTTTTTTCAATTGGATGACCGCCAGATCCAGACTATCCTGGTTACAATAGGAAAGTGCCTGATTATACTTTTTAATTGTCTGGTTAATCGTATCTAGTCTGGCTGGACTTGTCTGTATTGCATTGATGTAATCATCTGCTATGTTCTTGTCCGTACGAATATTTTTACTGATGACCCATTCACTTAACGCCGCTACTACTTCCCCTGTTTCATAATATACCAGCCCTAATAAATTTCTTGCTTTGATATTATTTTTATTAAATTTCAGGCTTTGCCGCAGACTTGTTACAGCTCCTGATAAATCTCTGACATTCGCCTTTTCTAATCCATCATTATAAAAGCGATTCGATATATGAATTATCTTTTTATATACGGAAACATCAGCTCCACAACCAGTGCAAAAGTCTTTTTCAGATAAACGACAACCACAATTATAACAATTCATGCCCCATTTACCTCTATTCTTCCTTCATATCCTTAATCATTCCCACTAATACATCTGCCATATCTGTTAAATCTTGATTGTAAATAGCTTCTTCTGCTTCTTCTATTTCCAAACTAGGATGAAATTTCTTTAATTCTTCTTCAAAATTAATCATTCTATTACCTCCTTAAGATTTCTTTCACTAAACCAACCAAGTATAATGACCCTACAATATACAGCCTGTCTTCTTTCCCTTTGTTTTGCAGACAATTCCTAAATGCCTTGTCAGCATCTTCATAAAGATAAAGTTCTTTTGTATATTTAAGAAATATATTTTCCAACTGTTCCAGTTCTACGCCCCGGCTTCCTGGTATCTTTGTAACTGACACCCGCGTAAACAGCCCTGATTCCATCAATCTCCTGATCATTGCCATATAATCTTTGTCATTTACAACTGCAAATAGTAAATGATTTTTTCTGCAATTGATTGCTTTCAGGGTATCCACAAAGGCTTCTATTCCATCTTCATTGTGTGCACCATCCGCAATAACACCAGGAAGAATCTCTTCCATACGTCCTTCCCATCTGGTCGCCGCAACTCCTTTTATCAATTGTTCCTTTGTGATTGTATGTGCCTTATCGATTACTTCCACCGTCCTGACTGCCAATGCTGCATTCATCACTTGATAGAGTGCACAAGAAGATAAAGTAAGTCTAATATAACCATAATACTTAGATTCTAATGAAAAATCAATGCTTTTATAGGTATTTTTTAAAATATTAAAGTTATTACTATCGACCGGAAATGTCGGACTTTGTAGTTTCCCAGCTTCTGATTCAATGACTCTGGTCACCTCCTCTTTGTCATTCAGAAAAATTACCGGAGTGCACCTTTTAATGATTCCTGCCTTTTCTCCTGCTATTTTCTCTAATGTATCCCCCAGATACTCACAATGATCCAGCCCTATCTTTGTAATAACAGCAGCAATCGGATTTTTTATAATATTTGTCGCATCCAGTCGACCACCTAATCCAGTTTCTAAAATAATAAATTCTACTTTTTCTTCTTCAAATATCACCATCCCAATAAAAAAAAGAATCTCAAAAAAAGTAGGATGATATACCCTACCTTCTCCATTCCATTCTGATACTTTCTTCATTACAGAACGAAATGCAAACAGGAATAATTCCTCTGTAACAATCTGTCCCGCTATCCGAAAACGTTCTAACATAGATACCAGATGTGGTGAGGTGAACATACCTGTCCGATAACCTGCTGTTTCAAGGATTGCATCTAAATAGGCACAAACCGAACCTTTCCCATTTGTGCCCGCAATATGAATTATCTTACTGCTTTCTCCTGGTTTTCCAAGTCTTTCATAAAATTCAACGGTACTTTTCGAATCATTTTTTTTTGTAAACTTTGGGATTGAAAGTATGTATTCTTCTGCCTCCTGATAAGTCATTTCTGCTCCCATCCACCGTTCTGCCGGTATTCCCTTTTTTCCTAGTCTACAAGAACTTTTGATGTCAGCTTTCCAGCAACATTTCTGTATTTCATAAAGCTTGTATTCTGGTTCACTGTAAACTGATTATCATCAATACAGACCGTAACTCCTCTATAAATAGGTCCATCCACTTTTATATAGGCTTTATCTGCCTTCTTAACGATCTCATTCACCAATTCTGTATCTTGTTTTAATTTCTCTAATTTTGCAATCAGATCTCTTTTTTGAAGCATCAAGGACTGTATTTCACTTTCCATGACTACAGTTTCCGGATTCGCTGCCGCATAACGTTCCAGTTGTTTCATTTGGCGGGCAAGATCAGACAATTCATCCCTTAAGTACTTTTCCATCTGTGCCAAGGCCTTTCTTTTATCCATTACATCCGGTTTGCATCCAACATGGACCAATGTTCTGATTTCAACATTATTTCCCATACTATTAGCTTCAATTACCTCTAAAGCATGTGTATATCCTCCCAGTAATGCACCTTTTGTGCCCGTCAGAAATACTTTTCCCTGCGCATTAATAATAGAATTCATAATAATATTAGCTGTAACATTTCCCTGCACTTCTACATTTGCATGCTCTATAAATTCAGCAAACAGGTTTCTCTTAGTTACCACTTTTGCTTTATTCGCACCCTGTATTCCTTTTTTTAATATAATATCACCGCCTGCATAAATATTACATGCGCCTACATTACCACTAATCGTCAGAGTTTTAGCCGTACGTATGGAAACATTGGCTTCCACATTTCCGTTAATTACGATATCACCAAAAAATTCTATCTTCCCATTAATGGTCGTAACATCTTCATCAATGACATGAATACCTCGAATGTCCAGAATGCCGTCTTTGTATTCCACTTTTCCGTCAAGAGCTGCAAAGTAAGTATTAGAACCTTCACTTTTATAAAATCCTTTTCCTTGTAATGAAGGCAGGTCTTTTCCAGGTTTCAGCGGTAAGAATTTTCCCTGAACATTGTAACCGGCTGTTCCCTGTTCTGCCGGGTGGTAGATGGCAAGAACATCATCCTTTTCCACACTTTGCAGTAAATGAAAACTGGAATAATCAACAGAACCATCTTTGTTGTATTGCGGAGCAGCCTTTTCTGTGGTAACAAAGAAAAACTGATAATAACCGTTTTTTCCTGCTGCCGCAGTCATCCCTTTCGCAATCTTCGTTTCTCGATTGTAAACCTTCTTTTTTACCATTGCATTAATTGATGAGTGAATAAACCCTGCTTTCACTCCATGTGCTTCTATGATTGATAAAATAACCTCTTTGGTATAGATCTCTCCCTCTAATGGAGGTGCTAAATAAAGCCATGCCTCCATTCCATCCGCTGAAATGCGCACATAACTTTTCGCTTCCTTTTTCTCATCTTGTTCCTTAGGAATCGGTTTAAAGTCCCAACTACTCAGCACTTGCAGAATATCGTCAATATCCAGATTTTTATTTTTCTCCAAATCCAGTTCTTTTTCTTTATCCATAGATGTACCTCCATCTTGAGAGAAATCCAGGCTATATAAGCTGCTCCAAACGTTCCTTTATCTGTTCCATCATCTTCCTATAATTATCCAGCTTTGCACGTTCTTCTGCAATCTTTTCTTCAGGTGCTTTTGCAATAAACTTTTCATTATTTAACATGCCTGTACCACGTGCGATTTCACTCTGTAAACGTTTTTCTTCCTTCTGAAGACGCTCAATTTCCTGTCTGATATCAACCAGTTCCGCAAATGGAATATAGATGGTCGCTTCTGCGATCACAACTGATACCGCATCATCTGTAATACCGTTCTTATCCTTTTGCGTCATTACTTCACTGGCATATGCGAGCGGTGCAAAGAATAGCCTGCCCTCACTGAAAATATTTAATATTTGTTCATCATTTGATACAATATAAACACTTGCTTTTCTGCTTGGTGGAACATTCATACCAGTTCTTGCATTACGAATCCCGCGCACTGCTTCCTTCATGATTTCAATTGCCTGTTCTTCAGCTGCAAAAACTCTTTCCTCCTTATAGATCGGCCATGAGGATATCATAATTGATTCTTCAGCACTCTGCAAAGTACAAAAAATTTCTTCCGTAACAAACGGCATATAAGGATGCAACAACTTCAATGCATCAATTAACACGGTTCTGAGCGTATACAAAGCTGCACTCTGAGATGTTTCGTTATCTGAATTATACAATCTTGGCTTAACCATTTCAATATACCAATCACAAAATTCATCCCAAATAAAGTCATATATCTTTTGTACAGCAATACCAAGATCATAGTGTTCCATATTGTCAGTCACTTCTTTTATTAAACCGTTCAATTTTGAGATAATCCATTTGTCAGCCGGTTCAAGGCTGTGAAGTTCTGGTGTCTCCGCTTTCTTATCTTCCATGTTCATCATAATAAATCTTGAAGCATTCCAGATTTTATTACAGAAGTTACGGTTCGCTTCTACTCTTTCATAATAAAAACGCATATCGTTTCCAGGTGCATTCCCTGTAATTAGTGTAAGTCTCAGGGCATCTGCACCATACTGGTCAATTACTTCCAATGGATCGATTCCATTTCCAAGTGACTTGGACATCTTACGGCCCTGTGAATCGCGAACCAGTCCATGGAATAGAACCGCCTTAAATGGTCTTTCTTTCATCTGTTCATATCCGGAAAAAATCATACGGATTACCCAGAAAAAGATAATATCATACCCCGTTACCAATACATCTGTCGGATAAAAATAAGCAAGGTCTTCTGTATTCTCCGGCCATCCTAAAGTTGAAAAAGGCCATAATGCGGATGAAAACCAGGTATCCAGTGTATCTGGATCCTGTGTAAAATGGTTCTTTCCGCATTTTGGGCAAATAGTTGGTTCTTCTTTTGCTACCACTATTTCACCACAATCATCACAATAGTAAGCAGGAATTCTATGTCCCCACCACAACTGTCGTGAGATACACCAGTCACGGATATTATCTGTCCAATTATAGTATATCTTATCCATACGTTCCGGAATCAACTTGATATCTCCGTTTTTAACGCCTTCTGCTGCCGGCTTGATCAATTCATCCATTTTAACGAACCATTGCTGTTTTACCAATGGTTCTACTGTTGTCTTACATCTGTCATGTGTTCCTACATTATGGGAATAGTCCTCTATACGAACTAATAGTCCTAATTGATCCAGTTCTTTTACAATTGCCTCTCTGGCTGTATAACGGTCCATGCCCTCAAATTTACCGCCATTCTTATTAATTGTAGCATCATCATTCATAATATTGATGATTGGAAGATCATGACGTTTTCCTACTTCAAAATCATTTGGATCATGCGCCGGAGTAATCTTGACCACACCTGTTCCAAATGCAATATCTACATAAGAATCTTCTACGATAGGGATTGCCTTGTTTACAATTGGAAGCCATACCTGTCTGCCTTTCAGATACCTATACCTGTCATCATCCGGATTAATGGCAACAGCAGTATCTCCAAGCATGGTCTCCGGACGTGTTGTAGCAAATTCTAAAAAATCTGTCTTACTTGGCTGTCCATTCATATCTACCAATGGATATTTAATATGCCAGAAGTGACCATTCTGTTCTTCATACTCGACTTCCGCATCCGAAATAGAGGTATTGCATACAGGACACCAGTTTATGATTCTGGATCCTTTATAAATCCAGCCTTTTTCATGCATCTTACAAAAAACTTCTGTAACTGCCTTGTTACAGCCTTCATCCATTGTAAAACGTTCTCTTTCCCAATCACAGGAAGATCCTAATTTTTTTAACTGGCTCGTAATTCTTCCGCCATATTCCTTCTTCCATTCCCATGCACGCTCTAAGAATTTATCACGTCCAAGTTCCTGCTTATCAAGTCCTTCTTCTTTTAACTTCTCAATAATCTTAACTTCCGTTGCTATACTTGCATGGTCCGTACCTGGCTGCCATAGGGCATTATAACCCTGCATTCTTTTAAAACGAGTCAGGATATCCTGCATGGTATTATCCAATGCATGCCCCATGTGTAATTGACCTGTGATATTTGGCGGCGGCATTACAATCGTAAATGGTTTCTTACTTCTATCCACTTCTGCATGAAAATATCCTTTTTCTACCCACTTCTGATACAATCTGTCCTCAAGCCCGTGAGGATTATAAGTTTTTTCTAATTCTTTGCTCATTTTTCAGCTCCCATCTGCGACCTCTGGTCGCGTAAACTTCAACGGGTTAAATACGTTTTTTATTCAACCTTGTTTTCCTTATCAGTTCTTAAAAACTTATTCATTTGTGGCACGTAGTTGCTTATATAATAGGGAATTTCTTAGAAATTTCCTATTATATAAAAAACGCCCTTCACTGAAAGAATGCTTTTCTTATCAGTAAAGGACGTAATATACGCGGTACCACCTTTATTCACAAATAAATACTATTTGTCTCATGAAGATAACCTGCAATTGGTATCCTCTGCTCATTAACGGGAGCAAATCGTGAATTCCTAGCAGAAAGATTATGATATTGCACATTTGCCTATCACCTTACCTTATGGTTCAGATTTCCGGTTCCAAAGCTACCTTCCATATCCTGTTTCTAAAACAACCTTTCAGCTGGTAAGTTGTTCTCTCTGTCAGACAGCCATATGTACTCCTCTTTGTCATTACCTTTTACTATATCACCATTAAATATAGTAAAATAGCAGTCTTTTGTCAAGCGAAAAAGTTCTGCGCTGTCTTTCCTCTAGGAAAGTCTGAATTTTGATGCTTCATCCATCATCGCTTTTGTTTTCATTCCTAAACTCGTTGCTGAATTTGAGACATCTTCGGATGCACTTGCTATTTCTTCTGTTGATGCTGCAATTTCTTCTGTCGATGCCGTTGTTTCTTCGGATACTGCGGTAAGTTCTTCAATCTTTCCTACAATTTCATTCTTTTCATGGTTAATTTCTTCTGCCGCATTATTGACCATTATAATTCCCGGAAGAATGTTCTCCACGGCTTTCACGATTTGCTCAAAGGAATCTATTGTTTCACGGATTGAGTTCGTCTGGTTATCAAATTCGCTGCTTACCTGTTGGCTCGTCTCTATCATGATCTGGTTTTCTTCCTCAATACTACTTACCAGTGCTGATATATTCACAGAAGAATTCTGGGATTGTTCTGCCAGTTTTCTGATTTCCTCTGCAACGACAGAAAATCCTCTTCCTACTTCACCTGCTCTGGCTGCTTCAATTGCTGCATTTAAAGATAAAAGATTCGTTTGTTCGGCTATTTCATTGATCAGGTTCGTAATATCATTGATCTGGACAATTTTATTACCTAATTGCTTGATTCTTTCTTCAAATGAACCAAACGTCTGATTTGTATGTTCCACAAATCCAGCCAGGGTCTGAATCTGATGATTTCCTCTTGCAGACAGTTCATTGATCTGCTTTGCGTTGTTATCAACTGTTTTAATATCTTCGGTAATCTGCCTTAATTTATTGGAGAAGACTTCCAGCGCTTCATTTATCGTAACAAATGAATTGGATTGCTGTACTGACCCATCTGCGACCTCCTGAACAGAATCTGCCATAACTGTCGTTGATGCAGTCATTTGCTGTGAAACCGCAGATAAACTCTGTGCATCCCGGTCAATTTCAACAGAAGCCTGAATGATCACCTGCAGCATTTTACTCACTGCATTTTGTACTTTATCAATTGCATCTGCCATATGATCAAGTTCGTCTTTTGTTTTTCTCTTTTTCCATTGAACAGGATTGGAAAAATCTCCTTCCGCCAGAGGGAGCAGGGCATTTGTAGCAAGACGTATTCTTTTGGTTATTGTAACGGCAAGTATATATACCATACCAGCTGATATCAGGATAATAAAAATAGCTGCGATCAGTGTACTTATGATCAAAGAATCCAATTCAGTTAAAATTTCTTTTTTTTCAACAGTAACCGCCAATGACCATTTAGTTCCTTCCACTGGCGTATATACCATCATCTTTTCTGTTCCATTATACTCATAAAAGCCTGATCCCTGCTCTCCCAGAATCATCTTTCTCTCATACGCGGCAAGCTGTGACAAGGAAGGATCTTTCTCTACATTCACCAGATCATTATCCTGCGCTTCCACCAATTTCTGATCAGAATGTGCTATTTTGACACCAGTCTTGTTGATCATGAATGCCTTTCCGGTCTTACCGAATGTAATTCTATCAGAAATCGAACTGACCTCACTTCCGTCCTTCGTTGCAGTAAGCACACCGATTATCTTATCATCTTTGATGATCGGTACTGCATAGACTACAACAATAGTCCCTTCTGTTTTACTCATGAGCGGATCAGAAACATTTGATTCACCTGCTAAGGCTTTTTGATAATATTCACGGTCTGAAATATTCCCTTCGGACTGATTGCTAAAAACTATGTTTCCTTTCAGATCTGCGATACCTATCTTCATATAATTATATTTTTCTATGATATTGGAAAAGCGCTTTAATTTTTCCTGCGTATTGATATTCATTGATAAAAAATCATTTGCTGCCAATATCTCCACAGCAGTAAGATTACCCTTCACTTCACTGGAAACCACTTCTGCGCCTTCTTTTACAAGTCCCTCCATAGTCCGCATCGCAGATACCTGCAACGCCCGGGATGCCATAGTAAACGTTATGAAGCTAAGTCCTATGACTATTAAAATAACTAAAAGTGTGCTATAAAATATGAGTTTTGTTTTGATGCTTTTCATGTACTTTCCATCCTCTTCTTATGTTATTATCTAAACTGACTTCAAATATAATAGCATAAAAATTAAGGCTTTGGTACTATTTATTATATAATTTCAAAGATATCCACTCGCATCTTAAGCCTTTCTGCAACTTTGCTTAAACTATCTGCACTGTCCGATACACCTTCCACAAGCACATTTACCTGCTCCATTGCAGCTGCTGTCTCTTCTATGCTTGCTGCGTTTTCCTCTGCAATCGCTGCTACATTCTGTACGGCCGCTGTCATGCTGCATCTTGCTTCCTCCAAAACGCTGCTCTCTTTTGTTATTGAATGAATTCCTTCAATGGACTGATCAATGCCTTCTTCCACATCCTGAAATACCATATTGGTTTCGTTGATTTTCTGTTCCTGCTGTTCAATGATATCTTTTACTTCACTCATAATGGTAACTGTCTTATCCGAATTTTGCGTTAATGCTGCTAAGACCTCCTGTATTTCTTTTGCAGAATGGTTAGATTGTTCTGATAACTGCTGAATTTCAGACGCTACAACTGCAAACCCACGGCCATGCTCTCCTGCTCTTGCAGCCTCTATACTTGCGTTCAGTGAAAGTAAATTTGTCTGTGAAGCAATTGCTGTGATCAATTGTGTCACTTCGCTTATGTGTTCGACAGATTTATGAGTTTCATTTGTTTGCGTATATATTAGTGCAACTGCTTCTTTTACCCTGGCCATACTGTCATTTAATTGTGCTAAGGTAATCTTTGCTTTCTGAGAGGAATCAGACATCATTTTTGCAGTATTCTCCATTTGGCTTACTTCACCGGCCGTTTTTTCCATCATTTCGCCCATGACGATAACGTTTTCACCCGCCCTTGCGGTATCCCGGGCCTGCGCATCTGTTGCACTTGCAATATTCTGTGCTGCCTCATCTACTTGGTTCACTGATGCAACAACACTAGTGGCCGATTGACTCAATTCTTCCGAAGATTGAAGCAGGTGTTCACTTTCCTCCTGTATATCCAGAATCGTATTTCTTAACTTCTGATCCAGATCTGCGATACTCCGGCACATATCTCCAATATCATCTCTTCTCGCTAATACTTTTTTATCGATCGGACAGCCTAATTTTCCTTGTCCAATCGTCTGTACGCTTGCAATACCCTTTGCCAATGCTTTGGTGATTTCGATGACGATCACAGTTGCCACTGCCATTGTAAGTAATAAAATAATGATTGTCATCATGAATAATTCCTTTTTTGCTTCTCCGATTCTTTCCTGAATAACATCATATTTTGTACCAAGGAAAATCATTCCGACCGGAGTCTTTGTTTTTTCCTGATAAAGTGGTATGTAGTAAGAAAGATAACGCTCATTTGCAATGATAACATTATTATCTTCATATGCTTCCCCTTTATTTAGAACGGTATCCACAACTGCCCCGGATGCTTTTGTTCCGACTGCACGCTTGCCTTGTTCATCTACAATAGATGTCAGATAACGCGTACTTCCAAAAAATACAGTTACTTCCATACCAGTATTTTGCTTTATCTGATCCACGATTTCTAAGGAATCCGAAATATTGAGCGCGTCGCCTTTCCATAGCTTCCCGTCCTCTTTGACCTGATATTCTCCCTGAAGTCCCGCTTCAAAAATGTCCCTTACCGCTAATGTTGTTGCATGCATTCCCTCATATGCCTCTTCATAGATGTCCTGGCTTATTCTGTCAGATGCAATTATGTACAATGCAGTCCCTAATATGAGCAGTGGCAGTGTTGCCAATAAGATAATTTTATGTTTTAATTTCATAGGCTCTTACTCCAATCTTCTATTTTTTACCATTTAAAATCTTTATCATTATATGGTTCCAATGTACTAATTTTCAATAATTAATTTCTTAACAATTATTATAAATTTCTGAAATATTGATAAAGTCTTTGAAAAAAAGCACTTACAGTTCAAATCTGTAAATGCTTTCCCGTTATTTACTCTCTTCAATCTTTTTTGCCAGTTCTTCGAGATAGAGATACCGCTCTATCTTTTCTTCCAAAAGTCGTTCTGTTTTATCCTTTTCGGTTGTTAATTCATTCAATTTTACAAAATCGGTGGCTGTTTTTAATATAGCGCTGTCAATATCCGAAATTTTCATTTCGAGACTTTCGATATCCTGTTCGATGGTATCGTACTCTTTCTTTTCCTGAAAGGTAAATTTCAATTTTTCAGTCTTTATTTTTACAATCTTTTGCTTGTATTCATCATCAACAGCACAATTATCTGCAAGACTCTTGTCAGTTCTTGAAAGATTTCTGTCATTTTTGTCTGATACACCATATTCCTTTGCCTGGAAGTATTCCGTATAACTTCCATTAAACTGTGTGACTGCACCATTTCCTTCAAATGTCAGCATTCTTCTTGCTACTCTGTCCAGAAAATAACGGTCATGCGATACCGTAATCAAAATACCCGGAAAAGAATCCAGATAATCTTCCAGTACGCATAATGTCTGGATATCCAGATCATTAGTCGGCTCATCCAGTATTAATACGTTAGGTGCTTCCATTAAAATTTTCAAGAGGTAAAGTCTGCGTTTTTCTCCACCGGATAATTTTCCAATCAGGGTATACTGCAACGCTCCTTCAAATAAAAATTTTTCAAGCATTTGAGAAGCAGTGACTGTCCCTTCACTTGTCTGGATATATTCAGCTGTATCCCTGACATAATCAATCACTTTTCGGTTATCGTCCATGGTCTCGTTTTCCTGGTCATAATAACCGATTTTAACAGTATCGCCAATCTCAATAGTGCCGCTGATAAGCGGTAGTTTCTGCATAACAGCTTTGATAAGAGTTGTTTTTCCACATCCATTTGGTCCAAGAATACCAATACGATCTGTCTTTAAAAAAATATAAGTAAAATCTCGGATCAGGATCTTATCTCTGTAGCCTGCCGTAATATGGTTCAGTTCAATTGTCTTTTTCCCTAATCTGGAAGACAACGCGCTGATTTCGACATTCCCGTCTATTTTTATTTTATCTTCATTTTTCAGGTTTTCATATCTTTGTATATGCGCTTTCTGTTTGGTAGAACGTGCTCTTGCACCTCTTTGTATCCATGCGATTTCTTTGCGCAGAATATTCGCATGTTTATTCTGAGTTGCCATTGCCATTTCTTCCCGTTCCGCTTTCAGTTCCAGATAGCCTTCATAATTACTATCATAGCTATATACTTTCCCTTTATCAATTTCCACAATGCGATTGCAAACAAGATCTAAGAAATAACGGTCATGAGTGACCATAATCAAAGCTCCCTTATATGATATCAGATAATTTTCAAGCCATTCTGTCATTTCATTATCTAAATGGTTGGTCGGCTCATCCAATATCAGTATTTCACTATTGGACAGCAGGGCTCCTGCCAGTGCTACTTTTTTCTTCTGTCCTCCTGATAAATGATCGATCTTTGTATCATATTCTATAAATCCCAATCTGTTCAGGATTGTCTTTGCATCACCCTCTATGCTCCAATGATTATCCATTGTTTCATTCGCTGTGACAACGTAATCATAGATTGTTATATTTTCCGGAAATACAGGATTCTGAGGCAGATAATTGATATGTACTCTGTTTCCTTTTACCATATCACCCGAATCTGTCTCCTCCAATCCTGCTATCATTTTAAGAAGTGTAGATTTTCCTGTTCCATTGATTCCGATTACGCCGACCTTCTCTCCTTCGCTAATGCTAAAGTCTATGTGATCGAACAGAATCTTATCTGTATATGCTTTTGTAATATCTTTCATTGTCAGTAAATTCATTGGGTAACCTCACTTCATACTATGTTACCTTCTATCTTACGTCAATCGTCAAATCTTTACAAGTCCTGCATGTATGAAGTGTTTTTTCTAGTAACCGTTCATACATAAATACCGCGAGGCGTTTTTTGGAAGCGTTGGTCACAGAAAACCCGGGTTTTTCACACGCGAAATTATTCATTCTGAATAATTTCTGTGCATAACTATTACTATGAAGCCGTAAGGCTGAATAGTAACTTACTCATTATATGGTGTCTCAGGTACAATGATTGCCATGACAATATATGCAAGCAGTCCTGTTCCAAAACTGCAAAATCCAAATAATACCATTAATAAACGAATTATTGTCGGATCGCATCCGAAGTAATTTCCAATTCCGGCACATACACCGCAAAGCATTTTGTTGTTTCTGGAGCGATATAATCTCTTTATATTATTTCCGTTATTATTAGAATTTCCATTATAGTTATTGTAATTTCCATTGTTATTGTTGTAGTTTCCATTGTTATCCATAATTTTCTCCTTATCTGCATGTTCTGTCATGCATAACTGTTTAGTTTTTCATACTGTTTGCTTAATAAAAAGATAGTTCCACTTTACCGATCGCGCATGCAATATCACAGTTATTATCTGCTTCATAATTAATATCAACATTTCTTACCAGATTCTCATACTCATCCTCACCAATAATGACTTTTCCTGCAGCACATTCCACATCATAATTCCAATATTCCTTATCCCCATTGATTTGCATGTCGATATCACCGACTCCGCATTTTGCATCAATGTCACCGCTGATGCTGCCCATAAAATCTATCTTTCCTACACCAGCATTTAAATCCACATGCTCAATATCTGCATTTTGAATCGATAGGCTTCCTGCACCTACCTCAGCGCTAAGCTTCCCGGTTCTAATTGAATTTATGGTAATTTTTCCTGCTCCGAGTTTTATCTCTACATCGTCCAAATGAATTTCCTTAGGTAAATAAAGAGATATCTTATCATTATGATTGTCACTGTATTTTTCCCCCTTTAGTATCAGTGTATCATCCTCTATATAGCAACTTAACTTACCTTTTACATCATAATCAAGTCGTATTTGATCATCTGCTGATTCATTGACCTCCAATGCTGCGGCTTTAATATCCATCCTCACATTTTTAATACCTTTTCCATCGCCAATGGTTATATTCTTCTGCGTTCCTGTATACTTCGGATACTGATCATCCTCCCAATCAAAATCTTGGTTGAAATAGATATGATCTTCGTCGAACCCGCTATATCCAAAACAAAATTCATTATTTTCGATTGCTTCCTTAAGAATGCCTGCTCCGCCAACAGAAGCACACATAATCAAAAGAACAATACCCATCAGAATCAGAAGCCCTGCTGCAATAAATGATCCTTTTATAAACTTCTTCATGCCATCTGACCTCCTCTTCTATTGAGTGGTTTTCTACAAAGGTTTATAATCCCTCGGAAGCAGGCAGGAAGCACACTTCCGCAGATCCATACTGTAATAATCATAAAGAAAATTCCAAATCCAGCCAGCAATAACGAGATTCCCATCATCATCAAACCTAATATCGGTGAAATAAATAACTTTGCAATAGATACTCCAAATATAATAATTCCTGAAATAATAAATGCAACCGCACAAATCGCAAAGGCAAAAAGCAGCGCTACCAGAACGCCCAATATTGCTGTGACTACACCAAATATCGCGCCCACTAAGGAAAGCCAGAATGGGCTTGTTACGATTACGATCAACACAATTAGTATCATCTTACCCGTATCCTGCTTCGGTTCCGTGTTTCTCCCATAGCCATTCGGATTATTATTATATTGGCGGTTATATTGATTTCCCTGCTGATATGCATTCTGCCCATCATCTGACCGGCTTGTTACTACGGCATTCTTTTTATTTCCCATATTCGTACAGCCGGATTCTGTGAATTCCCACTCTTCTGTGTTCTTTCCGAATAGGTCTGCTTTAATTGTTTCTGCAACTTTTGCCGGTGTTCCCAGTGCACGAATCACTTCAGCCTCATTTTCTGCACCTGCATCATCAAAATAATCATTATAATATTGTATTGCTTCTTCTTTCTCTCTTGGTGATATCTCTGCAAGCAGCACTTCCAACTGCCTCATGAATTCCATTCTATTCATGTTTAATTCCTCCCTCAAACATTCCGGTAATCTTTTGTGAATATCTTATCCACTCACTTTCATACAGATTTAACTGTACTCTGCCTCTTTCCGTTACTTTGTAATATCTACGATTCCTTCCTGCACATGCCTGATCATAAACTTCAAGACATTCATCCTTCTGTAATCTCCGAAGCACCGGATAAAGTGTTGATTCTGACAATTCAATTATCTGCCTTACTTCCTGCGTTATCTTATATCCATATGTACCTTCGGGGTCTTTGGATACAACTGCCAGAACGATCGCATCCAGCAGTGCCGCACCTGTATTAAATACCATATAATAAAATCTCCTTTCCTCGTCGATTGTCTCTTTCTATGGATTATAACGATTTTCATATCCATTTTTCTTCAACAAATATAATATTATTTTTTATTTAATATTATACATCATATAATATTGTTTTCTTTATGCATACTATACAATATATAATATTATTTTGTCAACAGTAATATTCGTATTTCAGATAAAAATGTGAACTATATGTTTTTGATACTTGAATAATATAAACAAGAATGAATCCGCTGGCATGGCATTAACAATGGAAAAATCGAGCGTAAACAAGATGAACCGGCAAGCCGATTCACTTGCCATGAATTAAAGAAGTACTAAGAAAACGCTGGTATGAATTTTCTTAGTACTTTTTGTTATTGTAATCTATCTGTATATTTTTATTACTTTTCCATATGTACGCACAGTAGGATTAAGTTCTCCTTTATAAAAAAGATAATCTTTGAAAACAGGATGAAATAATTTCCCTTTCACTTGTAGGATTACAATCCTTCATAAATATTAATAATGTTAAATTAGACAACATAATTAAGTTTACATAGCTTGTTTTTCTTCTTTGACTACACCAGTACTTTTATTAATTTGAACTAAATTTTGGATTCATTAATAATTCCTTCATTTTGATGAAAAAATGACAAAATAGTAAAGTAATGCACACTTTCCACATACTTATCCACATTTTAACCATAATGACAGTGTTATTTTTTCATTTATACACTTTATGACACATTTGTCATGCTGAATGTTTTTTTCACTTTTCTAGTACTATAGTCTTGTATCCATAATGTCCGTCTGATATGATTTTATGTTAACTTTACATAATATTCTTATGTTCTTTGCTAACATCTGATTTGTCATATTTATAACCATTCATTCCAAAAACGTTCTATTCTTTTTGCTATGGAATTCCGATCGACTACCTCATACTCACTCCAGTCCTTTGGAAATAGACCTTGATAAGAATTATTTAAAAAACGTTCATCCAGTAATGCAACAATGCCTACATCATTTGCGGTACGTATTACACGACCAGCAGCTTGCAGTACCTTATTCATTCCCGGATATCGATAAGCATAGTTAAAACCATTTTCATCACGCTCATTGAAAAAATCTTTTAGTATTTCCCTTTCATTACATATCTGCGGTAATCCTGTTCCAACAATAATGACCCCAATCAATTGGTCTTCTGTCAAATCAATTCCCTCACTAAAGATGCCTCCCATTACACAAAATCCAAGAAGACTCTTTTCTTCCTCCACTTCAATATCAATTTGAATGATAGCACTCAGGTCATAATTTTCATTCCCGGCAAAGCGATTTAAAAACTCTTCTCTTGCTCTCTCATTCATATTATTGGTCTGTAAGATGCATTCTACTTCCCTTTCATCATAATAATGCTCCATATATGCATCATAAACCTGTTGAAGAAACAAATGCGAGGGGAAAAAGATCAAATAATTTCCATGTCTGTTTCTAACGATCTCATGAATATAGTAAGCGACATTCTTGTATTCCGATTCACTTCTTCTGGAATATTTACTTGTTACGTCATTTCCAATAAATAAAGCTCTTTTTTGTGGATTAAAAATGGGATTCACATATACCTCATAATCCTCTGCATCGCCGCCCAAAAGTGATTTATAGTATTGGATCGGCAATAAGGTTGCCGAAAACAATACCGAGCTTCTCGCTTTACTCATACACGTTTTCAGATTTACTGATGGATTCACACAAAAAAGCTTGAGTATAAAACTTCCATCTTGTTCCATCTGGGTATACGTGACATAATTTTCATCTACTCTTTCATAAATATCTAGGAAATGGCTAATTTTAAAATAAAAATCAAGTACTTCTTTGTGGATACTGATTTCCTCTCTATCCTGCAAAAATTTTTCCATCGTCGTGTATAATTGGTTGACCGACATGACCAGTGGGGAAATCAATTCAACTACCCGGAAAGATTCGCATTCTCTTTTTAAAGCCAGCATTTCTTTATTGCATTTCTCCAGTTGCTTTTCCATTTTAATATCAAATGGCTTTACGATTCTCTTAAGCTGCAGAAAGTCTTCCTTACAGAGCACAGCACTATACATTTCCCTACCGCGGTCTAACAAGTTATGTGCCTCGTCAATCAAAAATAAGTAGTTGCCCTCTATTCCTTCTGAAAAAAATCTTCTTAAGTATGCATGTGGATCAAATACATAATTGTAATCACACACTATTCCATCAGAAAAAAGACTCATATCCAATCCCATTTCAAACGGACAGACTGAATGTTTCTTTGCATATTCCTCTATTTTTTCCCTCGAGTATCTGTCCTCATTTGTTAGTAGATCAAAAATAGCATCATTTATCCGATCATAATGTCCTTTGGCATATGTGCACGCAATCGGATTGCACTCCATCTCTTCCATTGGACATATTTTTTCTTTCGCTGTTAAAATCACGCTTTTAAAAAAAAGTCCCTGTTTTCTTAATAAATCAAAAGTATCATCTGCAACTGTACGAGTTATCGTTTTTGCAGTTAAATAAAATAACTTATCGCCCATTCCTTGTCCCATTGCCTGTATCGACGGAAATACTGTGGAAATTGTCTTTCCCACTCCTGTAGGGGCAACCGTAAATAGCTTTCTGCTATGATAAATTGTCTGATAAACATATTTCACCAGATCACGCTGCCCCTTTCTATAAGAAAAGGGAAATGCCAATGACTGTATTGATTCCTGTCGTTTTCTTTTCCATTCAAATTCATAATCAGCCCATTTGCGGTATTCCTCTATCACATCCGTAAACCATACACGTAATTGAACAAAACTATATTCTTCATGAAAATATTTCATTTCCTCTGTATCAATATTACAATATGTCATTCTAACCCTGATAAATCGTAAATGATTCTGCAGCGCATAAATATATGCATAACACTTTGCCTGTGCCAAATGGGTAAATACGGGCTCTTTAATTTTTTTCAATTCTGTGTAGGTTCCTTTTATTTCATCAATTGTTACAACGTCCATTAAAGTAACATTATTTTCAGTAGTTGCCGCCACCACTTCCAGATCCATGAGACTTATCTGCTCAGCGTCCGGATAGTCCTGCTCTAACAGAATTCCATCCGCTCTGCCTTCTACTGATATATCAAATTTCTCAAAAGATAGTACCGTTTTGAGACTAACTTCTGCCTGATAATTACTTCCCATACGTCTTTGAATCATGCGATGCACCCTGCTGCCCTCCTGCATTGCGTGATCAGGCATGGATGAATGTCTGTTATCAATATTACCCGAGCGCAAGATAAATTCAACGAGGTTCCGTACCGAGATTCGTATCATCGGCTTTTCCATCTTCTTTAATTGTATCAATTCATTTCCACTAATTTCCATACAATTTACTCCAGTTTTTACGTGCTACATGGGTATGAAGTCATTCGGACACGCTCCCACTTCCTATCAGTTAAAAAAGACTCCCTACTCTGATAGTGTACTCTATCAGGAATAGGGAGTCAAACTTCATCCTATCATATCAAGCAAGTGAGTAAAATTACTCATAAAGAACGAATTCTGTCTATCAAATTTAACAAGCCAATGCGTATCCAGCAATCAAATTTTCAAAATCTGAATTGAAGCCGTTATAACTTACAGTCAAAATTTGTGTGAAATCTAAGCCTAAAACACCAACAATAGATTTCGCATCTACAGCATATCGATTGTATGCAATATCAATATCAAAATCACATCTTGATGCAGCTGCTACGAATTTTTTAACTTCATCTGGTCTCAATTTAATTTTACGTTGAACCATGCTCATACAAAAACATCCTTTCAATTATACAAATACTAATCTTTAGTTCGCTTAATGTAGCTATTATACAATAATTTAACAATTTGTAAAGTATTTTTTTTAATACAAAATAGAACTTAAGGACTAACGTTATTTCATCTAAATTGAATTGTCTTTTTTTACACCTAAGGATTTATATATTCTCTTTTTAATCTGCTAATCGTTTTTTTACTTTCTTTTTTTCTTAATTTTTCCCTAATATTCACCTAAATTCTGACATGTATTTTTGAAAGTGCAATGGAAGCATCTGCCTTTGTAACGCTAAATTTTTACGCTCTTTAATTGCGATCTTATTACAAAAAAAAGTAAATAATTCTTGATATACTGTTTCCATATCAGAAAATTTTTTTAGTGCTTCTTCCTGTAAATATTCCCCGCCCATTAAAAACCATTTTTTACCAGACGGATGAACGACGCATAATTCTCTTGTATCATCGTAGATAATAAAATTCTCATTCGGAAGACGATCAGCAAAATGAGGTGCGAGGAATGCCAAAATATTATTACTTGGACCGATTCTTGCAAATAAAACTTTTTTCTCCAATTCCTGAAATCTTAAAAATCCTTCCAAATGCAATATTTCGTTATTGGTATAACGGCTCAGTTCAAATACCTTATTTACATAGGCATCTGCAAAATTCTCCATCGCCCTTCTTCTATTGTTCATTTTCAATCCATGCGCAAGTACATGATAAACTGCGTCCCCTTTTTCTTTATCTTTTGAAGCTAGCGCCCTGCAAAAGAATAAAAAAGTCTCCTCTCCAAACTCCCTATTAATTGTATCGGATACTTTTCTTGTTCTCTCTGCATTTGCGTCTGTTTCAATATAGGTCGCAAATAATTCGTAATTATCTGTTTCCCCTACTTGAATATACGTGGTTTCAGGTTTACATTTTCTTGCATAGGCCTCATATATTGCTGAAAATACTCCCTCCATAGAGTCTTCACAAATTAGAATGATCTTATCCATACTAATTCCTTTCTTCTCCTATATCTGTCCCCAAAGAGCCTGCTTCCCATCTACCACAGTAGGTTCACTGTCAAAATTCTTATCATCAAACAGAGACACCTGCCTGTAGGTAATCCCACTTGTATCAAATGGAAGTTTTTCCTTAACTGTCAGTAGATTCCTGGTAATATAATCTTCCTCTATCTTTGTCGGATACATCATTCGTCCACTACATGTAATAAAATAAAGTGCCCGTTTTAAAACCACACCTATCCGTTTCAAATCTGCAAAATCTAATTTTGCCATCCTACGTGCCTGCACGATACGCTGTGCGCTTTTTACCCCTATGCCCGGTATCCTTAACATCATTCTGTAATCAATCCGATTGATTTCCATTGGAAAGTACTCCAAATGGCGTAACGCCCAGTCGCATTTTGGATCTAATAGTATATTAAAATTCGGCCGTTCCTCATTTAGTAATTCACCTGCTCTAAATCCGTAAAAGCGCAATAACCAATCCGCCTGATATAGTCTATGCTCCCTGAGCAAAGGTGGTCCTCCCGGAAGCGCCGGTAAGGCTTTATCATCATTTACGTGTACGAAAGCCGAGTAAAATACTCTTTTCAAATCAAACTTTTGATACAGATTTTCAGCTACAGCCATAATCTGATAGTCACTTTCCGGAGTTGCACCTATAATCATCTGTGTAGATTGCCCTGCTGGTACGAACTTTGGCGCATGTTTATATATTGTAAGTTCATTCTTATTTGCAGTAATTCCTGTCTGTATCAGCCGCATAGGTGACAGTATATTCTTCCTATGCTTATTCGGCGCAAGTGTTTTTAATCCATCCGCAGTAGGCAATTCAAGATTTACACTCATTCTATCCGCAACCAATCCTGTTTTCTGTATCAACACTGGATCAGCGCCTGGAATAGCCTTCACATGAATATATCCTTGAAAATTATGCACTGTGCGAAGTTTATAGATTGTTTGATACATTAATTCCATCGTATAGTTTGGAGAATATAATATTCCTGAGCTAAGAAAAAGTCCCTCAATATAATTTCTTCTATAAAATTCCATCGTCAATTCGCAAACCTCATCCGGTGTAAAAGAAGCTCTCTTCACATCATTCGAGTTGCGATTCAGGCAATATTTACAATCATAAATGCATTCATTGGTAAAAAGAATCTTTAAAAGTGAGATACATCTGCCATCTGCTGCAAAACTATGGCAGATTCCACCCGCAGTCGTATTTCCAATCCCTTTCCCGTCACCATTTCTGGCAACGCCACTGCTGGTACAGGCTACATCATATTTGGCAGCATCACTTAATATTCCCAATTTTTCTTTGACAGACATTTCCTGCGTAATCTTGATATCCATACTAATTCTCCAGTATTCCCTACACTTATCATTTACTTTTTTTAAATAACTATTCCTATAGCCGAAAAGAACATCTGTTCTCTTTATTGTAAAAGCAAACAGATGTTCTGTCAAGTGTTAAGTTTTGTATATTTAGTTCTCATTTTAGGAAATCATTCCTGGCTTTTGCCTTATTATATCTGAAACCAGAATTTAATATTTCATGAAAAAGAATAAGCCTATTCCTATAGTTTAAATTTACCAATGATATCTGCCAACGTCTCCGATAATTTATCAACTGTAGCACCAACCTCACTAAGTGTCATCATGGTTGCCAGAACTTGCTGCGTCGTTGCTGACGTTTCTTCTGTACCTGCTGCATTTTCCTCTGCTATTGCAGCAAGCGAACTCACCAGATCCACAACATGAAGTCTGCTTTTCTCCATATTTTTACTTATGGAATTTAATATCGTTATTTCTTTATTTATATTTTGAACCGATTCCACAATAGTCATGTACTTGTCTTGTGTAGCTGTTACATTCTCTACCTGAGTTGTTACAGCATTCCTGACCATATTGCTTCTATCATTTGCATGTTCAATATTGTTCTTTAATTCCCCGAGCATTTTATCAATCACACTTGTAGATTCTGTTGATTGTTCTGCAAGCCTTCTTATCTCATCTGCTACAACAGCGAATCCTTTCCCTGCCTCACCTGCACGGGCAGCTTCAATAGCGGCATTTAGTGCCAACAGATTTGTTTGTTCGGCAATTCCGGCAATGATTTGACTTGCCTCTCCAATTTTTCCTGCACTTTCATTTGTCTCATTAATCAATGTAAAGATTTCATTTAAATCTGTCTGATTTTTGTTTGTTATCTCAGACAGGCTCTTTATGACTTCGATTCCCTCTTCCGTTGCCAGATTAATATGTCTGCTTTCTGCTGACAGTCTCTCTGCGCTTTCCGTATTTTTATGAACTACTTCTCCAAGCTGTTCAACTTCTTTTGATACCTGTTCCGTATCGTTTGCCTGTCTTCCCGAACTTTCCGCGATCTCTCCGATTGCGTTTGCAATCTCGTTCATAGATGTAGTAGTTTCTTCTGTACTTACCTTCATCATACTGGAAGAAGAATATAATTCTTTTGATGTATTCTTCATGACCGTTACCATGTCAGATAAAGAGCCGACCAGTTTCTTAACGGCACCGGATAAGATTCCCAGTTCATCCTTTTGTACTAACTTAAATGGTTCGAAGCTCAAATCATTTTCAGCCAATCGTTCCATATCTTTTGTAATATTCATAATGCTCTTAGACAAGTAACGTATGATCATAAAAGAAAGCAGAAAAACAACGATAACGATAAATGAAATGACACCCGTAGCAGCAAGAACACTAATTTTAACTTCTCCTTGTATTTCTGTCATTCTCTTATCTGCATATGTTTCAAATATCTGTGTCATCAGATCAATCTGTGCTCTGGTCTCTTCAAATATTTCATTTTTTGCACTCAGATCAACACTTTCATTACCTGCATTATGAGTTTCCTCCCATGCCGACATATTCTTTTCAAATTCCTGATACAGTTCTTTCAGATTTTTTCCTGTGGTACTGTCCCTGCATTCCAGATAAAGCTCTTCATTTCCCTGTATATTTTCAATTGATGCCTTTACGCGCTCTTTAGTCTGCGTAACATTTTCCTCATATTCTTTTAACAGATTCTCTTTCTGTCCATCCATTATGTCATCATTATCAGAAAGAATTTCTGCAACTGAAGCTTGATATAAATCACGGTCAGCTTCAAGCAAAGTCGTACTGCTTATATAGATCTCATCATAAAGTGCCTTCTGCAGTTTATCTTTAATGGAATCTGCCATATAAACAAAAAAAACCTGAAACAAAATCAACAATAGTAACATCGGTAAAATAATAATCCACAATTTTTTTGATACTTTTAAATTAGTCATGCTCTTTTTCCTCCTTCGTTTTTATCCCCTTATTCTGGTATTACAGGTAAAAAACAACCCTGCCTATTGTAACTATTATTTCCCCTAAACACCACTTGCCTTGCGATTCTCTTTCAAATTGCACAATTCCTTCTTTACACTTCTATTGTTTCTACTCACCCCTTCTCCCTTTGCAAACAGTTTTATTTACTTAATTATACACTACTTTTATAATTTGAGGAATCTACTACTTGAGAAATATGAAGAACCATTTTACCGATTTCCTGGTCAAGAACTACGAGAAAACCGGAGTATGTGTTTTTACATACTCCGGTTCTTTTATATTTATTACTGTGTATATTGTTTATCCGTATAAAGAATATGATTCACGAGCCAGTCATTCAGGAAATTCAGAATTTCAAGGAGTGCCTTATCCTGATTCTCCTCAATTTCTTTCAAGTCAATCTGATTCAATTTCTCTATAAATTCCTGATGCTCAATTTTATGGGAAAATACTTTTTTGTACTGTATATTTTCCATATATTTTTCCTCATCTTCAAAATGGAATATGGTATAGTTCTTTAATTCCTCCAGAATTTTAGCAATATAATCAAATTTATCCGGTACAAATTCATCGTTCAACAGTTTGTATGCTTCCTCTGCAATCTCAAAGAGTTTTTTGTGCTCCTGATCAATTACATCCACACCTAGATAATATTCTTTTTTCATCTCAAACATTGTCGTTTCTCCTGTATTTTATTTGCGCGCAAAGGGTGCTTCTCTTAGTTCGTAACGAGTGATGCAGGTTGCCGCTTCATCTTGTTTAAGCACATTTTCTTATATAATCCATAGAAAATCAATCATTTTTTTAGTTCCTACTATTTTTCTATGAATTGAACATTTTTTCGTTTATTCCATATGACTTTTTAGGCAATACACCCATTAGCCTGTTTGTACTAATTACTTAACAGTTCGTCATAATTCGGATGATTTCTTTATCGGTCTCTTTCATACCTATCTTACCAAGTCTGCAGATATTCTGAATTGTATTCTCAACTCCCTTGGAAACCAATCCATCACCGCCTTTGAATTCTTGTCCTTCTTTATACATATAGTACCCAAGAATTCCTGCATCAACGGCGGCTTCTATCTTTCCTGCACAGGATGGCTTTGCCCCATCACATACAATTCCAGATACAATTGCCAGCGCATTAACAAGGGTATGTATCATTGTCTGATAATCACCGCTGAGCAGATATGCAATTCCTGTACCGGCACCGCAGCCTGCGCTGATCGCCCCACAATATGCCGACATGCGTCCGATTCCGGTCTTCAGATGAATCGTGACAAGATTGGATAACACCAATGCACGGTATAACTGTTCTCTACTCGATTTTAATTCTTCTGCATAGACAATAACTGGAATGGAAGCTGTCATCCCCTGATTACCACTTCCCGAATTAATAATAACAGGCAATTCACAGCCACTCATTCTGGCATCCGATCCTGCCGCTGCCATTGCTTTTGCACGAATTTTCACATCATCACCGTAAGCAGCAAGTAAAACGCTTCCTACATTGGCACCATAGTTATTTTTTAGTCCTTCTTCCGCGATTGCCATATTACAATCAATCTGTCTGTCTAAAATAACAGCTACATCTTCAATTTCTACTTCCTGCGCAAATTCATAGATGTGTTCCATATCAAGAAGACTGCGGTCTGTTAATGATATATGCGTTGCTGCTATTTCTCCAGATTGAAACAATATCTCTCCATCTTTTTCAATTAGGACGATATTTGTATGAAATCCTGCAATACGCACTTTTACATAATGCTCTCCAGCATATTCTGTAATTATAATATCCAATTGTTCTTTCGTATCTAAAGGTATTATATCAATTTTGGTACTCTCCAAAAATAGTACCATTGTTATCTTGGATACTTCATCTACATTGGCGATAACTTCCAGTGCCTTTGTGGCATCTCCACCCGTAATCCCAATGGCTATAGATGTTTCAATGCCTTTTCTTCCATCCGTGTTCGGTACTACTACACTCTTAACATTTTTTACGATGTTACCACTCACTTCAACTTGTACGCGATCAGGCATCTGTCCCAATACATCTCTTGCTTTTGCAGCACAATATGCGATTGCGATGGGCTCTGTACACCCCATTGCCGGCACTAATTCTTCTTTCAATATCTGCAGATAATTTTGATACAATTCTTCTTCCCGCTTCATCTTTTTTGTTCCATCCTTATCGAAATTCTTTGACCACAAATGCCTTATAGACTTATGGGGAAGTTCTAGAAGCGTGTTGCGAATGAACTATGTTTTGTATCAATTTTGTAGTAACGTAAATTTTGCAAATTGAAGAATTCACATACATAAACAAGCTTTTGACACTTGAATCCCATAAGTCCATAAAAAGCTCAAGACCTCGCTTAGGTGTCTTGAGCTTTTTAAGTTATTCTAACTGTAACACTTTCTCATATGAATTTCAACTAAAGATTATATACCCTTCTCACAGCAGCATGTCAGAAGCGATAATCTTTTATTGAACTGTAAGGTTCGTATAACCCATCAGGCTCTCATCCACAATTTTTGCTGCTTCAATACCTTCACGAATTGCCCATACGACTAAAGATTGTCCTCTGCGCATATCTCCAACCGCAAACACATTTTCTACAGATGTTTTATACTCTCCCTCTGCAGTCTTTACATTAGTACGTTGATTTACATCAACATTGAATGCATCTGTTACATATTTCTGTGAACCCAGGAAACCAGCAGCTATCAGCACGATATCTGCATCCAGCACTTTCTCGCTTCCGGCAAGTTCTTTCATATTCATACGCCCTGTTTCCGGATCCTTTTCCCACTCTAGCTGTACGATCTTTACTGCTTTTAAATTTCCATTTTTATCTTTGATGAACTCTTTTACCGTTGATTCATAGATACGAGGATCATGTCCGAATACTGCTATCGCTTCTTCCTGACCATAATCTGTCTTGCAGATTTTTGGCCATTCCGGCCACGGATTATTCTCTGCACGGTTCTCAGGTGCCTTTGGCATCATTTCTATCTGTGTTACACTTTTCGCTCCAAGACGTATAGACGTTCCGACACAATCGTTACCTGTATCACCCCCTCCAATAATAATCACATTTTTATTTTTGGCAGATACATATTTTCCATCATCAAATTTAGTATCCAGTAAGCTTTTCGTTACTTGCTTCAGAAAGTCTACTGCGAAATAGATTCCTTTGGCATCTCTTCCCTGTGCGTTGATATCCCGCGGATTCGAAGAACCACAAGCCAGAACAATTTTATCATAGTGCTGCAGCAGGTCCTTTGCCTTTAAATCTTTTCCGACATCAGTATTCGTTATGAAGGAAATACCTTCCTCTTTCATAATATCTATTTTTCTGTCAATAATATGCTTTTCCAATTTCATATTCGGTATGCCATACATGAGCAGACCTCCGATACGGTCACTGCGCTCATACACTGTAACCGAATGACCTCTCTTATTCAACTGGTCTGCTGCTGCAAGTCCGGAAGGACCACTTCCCACAACAGCGACTTTCTTACCTGTACGTACCTTCGGTGGATTGGCTGCCGCATAACCCTTTTCATAAGCATTTTCAATAATGGCATATTCATTTTCCTTTGTGGATACCGGGTCTCCCTCCATACCACAAGTACAAGCTTCTTCGCATAATGCTGGACAGACTCTGGCGGTAAATTCCGGGAAGCTGTTCGTTTTCTTCAAGCGGTTATAAGCTTGTTGCAGATTTCCTGTGTATACAAGATCATTCCATTCCGGAATCAGATTATGAAGCGGGCAACCGGAAGTCATACCACCGATTATCATTCCTGACTGACAAAAAGGTACGCCGCACTCCATACAACGTGCTCCCTGTAACCTTTGCTCTTCCATTGGAAGATGCATGTGAAATTCGTTGAAATGTTTGATTCTTTTCTTTGGCTCTTCTGCTATTGATACTTTTCTATCATATTCCATAAAACCCGTTGGTTTTCCCATTTTCTTTTTCTCCCTTCCTTCTATCCGCCTAGTGATTCCTGTTGGCATAGAATGCTTCAATTTGTGCCTGTTCTGCGCTTAAGCCCTTTTCTTCCATTTGAACGATTGCCTTCAACATTCTTTCATAGTCATGCGGAATGATCTTCTTGAACTTAGGTAAATATTCCCCAAAGTTATCCAGAATTTCTTTTCCTTTTTCTGAATTCGTATATGCCACATGCTCTTTAATCATGTCTTTCAATTCAATTACATCATATTTAGAAGTAATCTCGCTGGAGGATACCATTTCTTTATTTACTTTTGTATACAGATCGCTGTTTTCATCTAATACATACGCAATACCGCCGCTCATACCTGCTGCAAAGTTCTTACCGATAGTTCCAAGTATCACGACTCTGCCGCCTGTCATATATTCACAACCATGATCGCCGACACCTTCTACAACAGCATGCACGCCCGAATTACGTACACAGAAACGTTCTCCTGCCACACCATTGATATATGCCTTTCCACTGGTGGCACCATAAAAAGCAACATTACCAATGATAATATTCTCATCCTGTTTGAATTTGCTTCCTTTTGGTGGATACACAATTAACTTACCGCCCGATAATCCTTTTCCAAAATAATCGTTGCTATCCCCGACCAATTCAAGCGTCAGTCCTTTTGGTATGAACGCACCAAAACTCTGTCCTCCTGCTCCATTACAAAGCACACGGTAAGTATCTTCCTGCAAAGTATCATAAAAGCGTTTTGTAATTTCAGAACCTAATATCGTACCAAATGCTCTGTCCGTGTTCTTAACATCAACCTCAATACTTCTCTTTTGTTTCTGATCCATTGCTTTTTCCAGTTGTTTTAACAATACTTTTTCATCCAAAGTCTTCTCTAATTGAAAATCATATACTTGTTTTGGATCAAAGATAACTTTTTCCTTCATTCCCACATATGGGTTCTCCAAGATATTTTTCAGATCAACCTTTGATTTATCGGATCCTAATTCTTCTTTAATAGTAAGAAGATCAGTTCTTCCCACTAATTCATCAACGGTGCGTACCCCCAGTTTTGCCATATATTCCCGTAATTCCTGTGCAATGAACTGCATGAAATGGATTACATATTCCGGTTTTCCTTTAAACCTCTTACGAAGTTCAGGATTCTGTGTTGCAACACCTACTGGACAGGTATCCAGATTACATACACGCATCATAACACATCCCATGGTGACCAATGGCGCCGTTGCAAATCCGAATTCCTCCGCACCAAGCAGTGCCGCAATTGCAACATCCCTGCCGCTCATTAATTTACCATCCGTTTCAATACGTACTTTATTTCTAAGACCGTTCATAATAAGCGTCTGATGGGTCTCTGCAAGTCCTAATTCCCAAGGGAGACCGGCATTATGAATAGAACTTCTGGATGCTGCACCAGTTCCTCCATCATACCCTGATACCAGTATGACCTGTGCACCCGCTTTTGCCACACCGGCAGCTACCGTACCAACTCCGGCTTCTGATACTAATTTTACCGAAATTCTTGCGTCTTTATTAGAATTTTTCAAATCATATATTAACTGTGCCAGATCTTCAATAGAATAGATGTCGTGATGCGGCGGCGGCGAAATAAGACCAACGCCAGGCGTTGAATGTCTTGTCTTAGCTACCCATGGATATACCTTCCCACCAGGAAGATGTCCGCCTTCCCCAGGTTTTGCACCTTGCGCCATTTTAATCTGAATTTCCTTTGCACTGACCAGATATCTGCTAGTAACACCAAAACGACCGGACGCTACCTGCTTGATTGCAGAACATCTGTTTATTCCATCTTTTCCTATCTGTAATCGATCCAGATCTTCTCCACCTTCACCACTGTTGGATTTACCATGAAGCTGATTCATTGCAATTGCCAATGTCTCATGTGCTTCCTTAGAAATGGAGCCATATGACATAGCACCTGTCTTAAATCTGGTCACAATGGATTCAATGCTTTCAACTTCTTCAATCGGCACACCTTTTTTGGGATACTTGAAGTCCATAAGCCCTCTCAGATTTTTAATGGATTCCTCATCATTTACCAAAGATGTATATTGCTTGAACATATTGTAATCATTTCTCTTGGTAGATTCCTGCAATAAGTGAATGGTTGCCGGATTATACAGATGTTCTTCGGCTCCGCTTCTCATTTTATGCCGGCCTGGATTATCCAATGTCAGGTCTGTCTCTAATCCCAATGGATCGAACGCTTTTGAGTGAAGTTCATCTACCTGTTTCTCGATATCTCCTAGAGATAATCCACCTACACGGCACACAGTATCCGTAAAATATTTCTGTACAACATCGTAGTTAATACCGATTGCTTCAAAAATCTGTGAGCCCTGATAAGACTGAATCGTGGAGATACCCATCTTGGATGCGATCTTAACAATTCCATGCAAGATAGCATTATTATAATCATCCACTGCTGCATAATAATCCTTATCCAGCATTCTGTTATCAATCAGTTCTTTGATAGATTCCTGTGCAAGATATGGATTGATCGCACAGGCACCATATCCTAAGAGTGTAGCAAAATGATGTACTTCCCTTGGTTCTGCTGATTCCAGGATCATAGCTACGCTGGTTCTTTTCTTTGTCTTGACCAGATGCTGCTGAAGCGCAGATACTGCTAACAGGGACGGAATCGCCACATGATTCTCGTCAACACCGCGATCCGATAAAATCAGAATATTAGCACCATCTCTATACGCTCTGTCAACTTCCACGAATAATCTTTCGATCGCACGTTCAAGGCTCGTGTTCTTATAATACGTAATCGGAACTACTTCAACCGTAAAGCCTTCCGCTTTCATGCTCTTGATCTTCATAAGATCGGTGTTGGTCAAAATAGGGTTATTTACCTTTAACACGTTACAATTCTTTGCTGTTTCCTCAAGTAAGTTGCCATCAGTTCCAATATATACGCTTGTTGATGTAACTACTTCTTCACGGATCGCATCAATCGGCGGATTGGTTACCTGTGCAAATAGCTGCTTAAAATAATGGAACAGCGGATGATGCGTTTTGGATAAGATCGGTATCGGAGTATCAACACCCATCGCCGCAATCGCCTCAGATCCCGTCTTAGCCATCGGCAAAATAGATGTTTTTAATTCCTCATATGTGTAGCCAAATGCCTTTTGCATTCTTTGTCTTTCTTTATAAGAAAATTCCGGTACTCTTTCATTTGGAATCTTAAGACTTTTTAGAGCTACCAGATTATTATCCAGCCATTCACCATAAGGCTGTCTGCCTGCATAAGAGGATTTCAGATGGTCATCATCTACAACGATGCCCTTTATCGTATCGATCAATAACATCTTACCCGGGCGCAGTCTTTCTTTCTTAATGATCTTCGTTGGGTCAATGTCAAGGACACCTACCTCTGACGACAGAATCACCTGATCATCACTCGTAATGTAATATCTGGAAGGACGAAGTCCATTACGGTCAAGTACTGCTCCCATAATATCACCATCACTGAACAGAATAGATGCCGGTCCATCCCATGGCTCCATCATCGTAGCATAATATTGGTAGAAATCTCTCTTTGTCTGGGAGATTGTCTTATTATTAGCCCATGGCTCTGGAATCGTGATCATAACGGCCAAAGGTAATTCCATACCGCTCATTACCAGAAACTCCAATGCATTATCAAGCATTGCTGAGTCAGACCCAGCTGCATTGATCACCGGAAGAACCTTATGTAGTTCCCCATGCAGATGCTCTGATTCCATTGTCTCTTCACGTGCCAGCATTTTATCTACATTCCCACGAATTGTATTGATCTCACCGTTATGTACGATGAATCTATTTGGATGTGCTCTTTCCCAGCTCGGATTCGTGTTGGTAGAAAAACGTGAATGCACGATCGCAATCGCTGAATCGTATTCCGGACTTTGTAGATCCTCAAAAAAAGTACGCAGCTGTCCAACTAAAAACATACCTTTATATACAATTGTCCTGCTGGAAAGCGATACCACATATGAATTGTCGACTGACTGCTCGTAAACACGACGTACAATGTAAAGTCTGCGGTCAAATGCCAGTCCTTTTTCCACATTTCTTGGCTTTTTGATGAATGCCTGCATAATGAAAGGCATGCATTCTACCGCCTTATGACCTAATACGTCTGGCACAGTAGGAACCTCTCTCCAACCCAAAAATTCCAATCCTTCTTTTTCAACGATAATTTCAAACATCTTTTTGGATTGGTTTCTCTTCAATTCGTCTTGCGGCATGAAGAACATACCAATACCATATTCTCTCTCACCGCCTAAATTAATAGTAAGTGAACGCGTAACTTTAGTAAAAAATGTATGTGAAATCTGTAGTAAGATTCCAACACCATCTCCTGTCTTTCCTTCTGCATCTTTTCCTGCTCTATGTTCCAGATTTTCTACAATTTTCAGTGCATTTTCAACGGTTTCTCTTGTCTTAACTCCCTTGATATTAACACATGCACCAATACCGCAGTTATCATGCTCAAACTCTGGACGGTATAAAGTAGCTTTTGGAACATTCAGTCGTGAATCAAACATGTTCTCTAAATCCTTCCTTTCTCAATCTAATGAAACCCATGCAACAGCATTACATTCGTATCCCTCAAAAGTTGTCCTGTTATCCGATCCCGTAAATACTGTGTCTATCACATTTTTACGATTGTTAATATAATACAACATTTTTTTCACACTGTAAATAATTATTTTCTTTGAATTGTCTGATTATTTGTCTATTATTATATTAAAATTTATTTGTCAGTTATTTTACGCTTATTGCATATCTGTTGTACTGTTTTAGGAACATTTTGGCAATAAAAAAAAGACTAATTCGTATTAGTCTTTTTCATTTTAATCATTTGAAAAAGTGTCAGTATTGAAATTGTCATAAATATAACACAATTTAAGGGTTTATTTACCATATCCTGCAATGGATAATTCCGGGTAATCATAAACACACTAATATTTGCAGCCCCATGAAAGATAATCGGAATCAGTATATGATCGTACTTCACATAACAGATTGCAATCAATAATCCCAATAGAAATCCATATACTCCCTGTACCAGATTGCCATGGTACATCCCAAAAATAAATGCTGATACAATGACTCCAATTGCTGTGGTATAATAGTTCTCTATTCTTTTAAATACAATCCCTCTAAACACCAATTCTTCTGCAATTGGTGTAATCAGCCCGTATACTAGGATTCCCATTGGTATGGATATGGAATATTGCATTTTAGCTACTTCCTTATAGGCATCTGATAAACTGCTGAAATCAACATAGGATAATGCAATATTGCACGCAAGTGCAGCACTCGCTCCCATAATGGCCGTCAGCAGAAAGAGAATCCATTTTTCTTTTCCTAAAACAATCTGCGGCTTTTCTGTCCGTAATCTGTCTTTCTTATAAATATGATACATAAATGGAATTGCTGCCAGTGTTGCTGCAGTGTTTAAATATACTGATACCTTTCCAGTCCATTCCCATCCCAGACTGCTTGCAATGGTTCCTTTTGTCTGCAGATACGACTGCACGACAATAACTCCGGCAATGATAACAATATTGCTGATTAGCCAATACAGTGCGATCGGTAATAATATCTGCCATGCCTTATAAAAAGAATCACGAACAGAATGTTTCTTTTCCTTATTCCTGCTCTTCTCTGTAGGCAGAAGCAGATTTTGAAGTTCTGGTACTGTATCTACAATATATGTAGCTCCCGCACATCTTAATTCTTCACTTCCGCCATATCCGTAGCTGACGCCAATGCTGTCTATCTTATGAGCTTTTGCTCCTTCGACATCGAATCGTCGGTCTCCTATCATGACACACTTGTCATAATCTTTTTTTCCGGAAGGAATCAATTGTCTTAATGCTTCCTCCACGACCTCTTCTTTCTTTCCACGCGTTCCATCTAATTCACTGCCGACTATAGTGTCAAAAAAATCTTTTATTTGAAAATGTAGTAAAATCTTTTCTACAAATACCGTTGGTTTGCTGGATGCAATTCCCATCCGTATTCCTGCATTCTTTAAAGCATGGAGCATATCCGCAATTCCAGGATATATCTCATTTTCATACAAGCCCGTTTCTTCGAACCGCTCTCTATATTTCTTTACGGCCTGTCCGGCCTGTTCTTCAGACATCTGATAGAATTCCATAAAACTGTCTTTTAATGGTGGGCCTATAAAGGGTTCCAGCACATCCAGACTCTTTTCTATGATTCCGGCATCCGCAAGTGCATACTGCACCGATGTGCAAATGCCAATCTTGGGATCCGTTAATGTCCCGTCTAAATCAAATAGTATATATTGATACATATAAATTTTCCTC
Source organism: Bacillota bacterium (assembly GCA_023398375.1). Taxonomy (GTDB): domain Bacteria; phylum Bacillota; class Clostridia; order Lachnospirales; family Lachnospiraceae; genus SZUA-378. The sequence goes on from JAEWSH010000037.1 coordinate 358,074, forward strand.
TTTTACCGATAAATGAACTACCAATGATTATGAAAAAACTTATCAACTCAGCAGGCATCCGTATATGGCAGGCTAATCTAACTTCTCAGCCTTGCCATTCTTATCCAGCTTATCAACAAAAAAATACTTGCGGATAGCAAACAAAAGCCCAATGGATACAACCCCAATACAGTTTTCAAAAATTGTAGTATGTTCTACGATGAGCTGCCTTGCTATAGCAAAAAGTAATACTTCAATTACCGTATCTACATTATAGTTATAAATCATCTTTAAAAATTCAATCCCAATCAATATATTAAAGGCTATTGCTAAAAAATATAAAAAAGCATTCTTAACATCATTGCTGAAATAAAGTTCTACTAAACCTGTAAATAAAACCTTCATTGATATTACAATTCCAATAATAACAAAAACAGTAATTATGATTTCTAAATATATTATTAATTTGCTCAATACTTTTTGAATGTTCTTCATCCTGCCCTCCATGCTTTAGTTTACATCCTACTGTAATATTGTATCCATTACTATAATTCATGTCAATCAGAACGTGTGGAACTTATTTTTATAGTTTTTCTCACGGTACTAATACGTCAGAATTGCTTCGCTTTGGAAACCTTGTTACTAAGAACACAAAATGAAAATAATTAACATATTGACATTTCCTTAAGAAGCACTTATAGTAAAAGGCAAATAATATAAATGACACACGCTAGGGGAGCTTATCGTATCTACGATTTCAGCTGAGACTGAGTAATTCTAACCCTCACTACTTGAACCGGATAATACCGGCGTAAGGAAGCTGTTCTTATATGGAATATCATTCTTTCCATTAGGAAGATTTTGTATCCGATATCCATATCAGACACTACTGCAAGCTTTTTGACTTGTATGTAACCAAGTAGCCCCTCCTGTGTAAACAAGGAGGATTTTTTATGTCAAAAACAGACACTATTTCACCCACAAAAGTATTTCACGCAAAAGCACTTGCTTTTTCAGGCGCCGCCATCGCACTGGCAACTGTCATTTCAATGTTCATTAAGTTGCCTTCTTTGCCTTTGGGGGGATCCATCACGCTATTCAGTATGTTGATCATCTGCCTGATCGGATATTGGTATGGCCCGATTGTCGGAATTACTGCTGCGTTTGCTTTTGGTATCCTGCAATTTATTACAGGTCCTTATGTCGTTCATCCGATACAGGTCATTCTTGATTTTCCGCTTGCTTTCGGTGCTCTTGGCATCTCAGGTTTTTTCCATAATGCGAAGAATGGTCTGATAAAAGGTTATATCGCAGGTGTACTAGGACGTTTTATCGTTCATTGCATATCGGGTGTTATTTTTTATACGGAATATGTGGGTAACTTTGGCGGCGATGCCGCAGCTATTTGGACCGGAATCGTATACAATATGACTTATATTATTCCAGAGGCTGTTGCTACCTTAATTCTTTTATCTATTCCAGCAGTTCGCAAAGCATTAGGCGATATGAAAAAACTAGCCATTTCTTAAGCGAAATCTATTTCCTGTTTTTCACGCGAGCAGTCGCCAAACACATCTGATTTGTATTTGACGACTGCCGCTGAAACTATATACGAAACTCTTTTCCAAGAGCAAAAGAATAGATTATTTTTTCCTTTACAGGTACTTGTAAAAGCTGTTCTAATGCTGATGCATAATAATCAAGCTGTTTCTGATAACGTTTCCGAAGCTCTTCGCCACTGTCTACCTTATCCGTTTTATAATCAGCGATTACCAGTCCATCCGCTTCTTCAAAATAAACATCCAGAATTCCCTGTACCAAAATGCTTTCTTCTTTCGGAAAATCTTCCTCTATTTTGTCCGCCGGAACTCCGATCACAAAAGGTTGTTCCCGGTACAAACATTTTTTCTCATCAGCTTTCCTCATTCTTTCAGCAAGGTCCGTCTGCAGAAACCCAAAAATCTTATCTGCTCTGACAGCATTTCTATATGCCTCGGTCAGACGTCCTTCGTTTACAAATGCATTCATTTGCTCCTTGATATCATCGGAAGATGTTACAGCCTGAAAATCCAGAAGTTCAAGAACTCTATGATATGCACTTCCTCTTGCCGTTCCCAGTATTTCTTCCTGTTCCTGCATGAATCTTGGAATATATGGTACGATTTCGGGTTCTTCATATAATACTTTTCCAAACTCCCCTGCAGTGGCCTGGCCCATTTTTTTTAACTCTGATACCGTTGTTTTGGTATATAGTCTGGAAAGAATAGTATGCGGATACCGATAAGAAAACTTCTCTTTGATAACTTTTATTTTGTTTTTATCCGCCACTGTCTGCAATTGTCCCCTATGAAGCTGTCCCTTCATTGATTCTTTTTGTATGATTTCGTGAACTTTACCCTCAATTAGATGCGCTGCATTACATACTTTTACCTGCATATCAGGACCTTTTTCATATAACTGATTCTTAGGGTTGTCTGTCATATTATATTTTTGTATCAGTTCCGACATACAGCGATGTCTGATCAGCGCTGCCAAAATATAATCCATAAAGCTATTCATACCTGCCAGCATGGTATATGGTAATGTGATTTCCTGATTCTGAGTAATTTGTAAAACGCGTGTTATCTTTTTCTCAATATCATCGACTATTCCAGTCATAATCAATTTTTCTTTTGCTCTCGTCATTGCCACATATAGGATCCTAAGCTCTTCCCCCAAATTTTCCTGCTGCATTTTCATAGCAATCACATTTTTTCGAAGTGTCGTTGCCTTATATCTTTCACTTGCATTAATATAATCTGTTCCGAGGCCGATATCCATATCCATAACGAGTACTTTTCTGGCATCCTGCATATTGAATTTTTTCGCCATCCCAGATACAAAACAAATTGGGAATTCCAGTCCTTTACTTTTGTGAATACTCATAATACGCACTACATTTGCATTTTCATCCTGAATGTTTGCCTCACCCAAATCCACATCATACTTCTGCATCTGCTCAATATAACGAATAAAACGGAATAGACCATGATAACTTGTCTTTTCAAAATCTATCGCCTTTTCCATGAGTTTATCCATATTGGCTTTCCTCTGTTCTCCTCCGGGCAGTGCACTCATATAATAATAAAATCCTATTTCTTCCATATACATATGCAGCAGTTCATGTATCGGTGTATAGGAGATTTTTTCACGATAACTGTCCACCAATTCTAGAAAGGCTGTTATTTTATGTTGTAAAAAAGTATCTTCTCCATTCTCTGCATATGACAAAAGAGCTTCATAAAATAATCCTTTGCGACATGAAATCCGGATTTTGGCTAATTCTTCATCGGTAAATCCAAATACCATGGAAGTAAGTGTTGCACACAATGGTACATCCTGCAGCGGATTATCCAGCACCCTTAAAAAATTTAATGCTGTCTGTATCTCTATCGAAGAAAAATATCCTGTCTTAGATGTGATATGTGCAGGTACTCCTTCTTCCATCAATGTCTTTCGAAAAGTCTCATCCCAACCGCTATTGCTTCTAAGCAATATAACGATATCACGATACATCGCCGGCCGTAATTGTCCGCTTTCCTTATCCATCACCAGAAAAGTACCTGTCAGCTCGTGTATACGGTGTGCGATCACGAGCGCTTCTGTTTCCCTTGCATTCTCTGATTCTTCTTCCTTTTCTATGAGCAGTATTTCTGTCTGATTGCTCTGCGGAAGTTCATTTTCCTCTTCTCCGGCCGACAGAACAGGCGGATATTCTGCTCCCGGATAGAGTGCCGAATCCCTATCATATTGTACCCCGCCCAGGCTTTCGATCATGATCTGGTAAAATAGATAATTGACACTTTCGATCACTTCTTCTCTACTCCTAAAGTTCTGTTTTAAATCAATGCGGACCTTATTACTTCCATCCGGCTGATAACTATAATACTTTTCCATAAAGATTTCCGGTCTTGCCAAACGGAATTTATAGATGCTCTGCTTTACATCCCCTACCATGAACCGGTTATATTTTCCGGTTCCTTCTTTTGAAATACTTTTCAAAAGATATTCCTGAACCAGATTACTATCCTGATATTCGTCAATTAAAATCTCCTCAAAATATGCCTGATAATTGACTGCTGTTTTACTGGGTGTTATTTCACCATTTTCTTCCTGTAATAAAATCTGTAACGCAAAATGCTCCATATCTGTGAAATCAACGATATTCTTTTCTCTTTTTTGCGCCGAAAACAGTTCCATAAATTGCAGTGTCAAATCAATCAGCATATGAATTGCCGGCGCTGATGATCGTATATCCTGTAAACATTGCTCCGGCGATATCCAGAAATATTGATTTCTGATTTTCTGGATGTTATCCTTGACACCATTTCGTATTAGCTTTACCATTTCTCTTTTTTCTTTTGATATGGTGTCATCCTTTTTACTGGACAGACGTCCAAATGAAAGTGTCTGAAATACCTCATAATAGGCTCTATAATCCGGACACCCCGCAATCTTTGTCAGCATTTGATGCTCTGTATCCAACAGTTCCGCATACATATAAGGTCCATCTGATTGTTCACACAGTTGAATAGCTCCCTTAATCTGTTCCACACAGCTCATTACCATCTGTGTGATCTGATGCATCATGCCTTGTATCCATGCTGCCTGCTGCAATTCTTCAATTGATGTGATTTCATAGTCTTGCTTACACTTTTTTAACCATTTTTCAGGAAATGGATAACTCATTGCAAATCTATATACCTGCAGAATATGATCCTCCAATGCTTTTTCATTACCATTGGTACTATAGCATTCCACGCAATGATAGAAGTTCTCTTTTCGCTCTTTGAATCTTTGTTCCAGTACTTCTGCCAATACATCTTTTTGCAATAACTGCAATTCTCCTTCATCAGCTACCCGGAATCCTGGATCCAAGCTGATATCATTGAAGTTATTGCGGATAATAAAAAGGCAGAAACTATCAATTGTAGTAATCTGTGCATTATGTATTAATGTCATCTGTTTCTGCAAATGTTCATTTTCCGGAGATTCGTCAATGCGTTTCATTAGTGCATTACTGATTCTTTCTCTCATTTCTGAAGCTGCAGCACTTGTAAATGTCACGATAAGAAGTCTGTCTATATCAATCGGACGTTCCGGATCTGATATCATCTGCACGATACGCTCAACCAATACCGCTGTCTTGCCCGAACCTGCTGCTGCCGACACGAGAATATTTTTATTTCTGGTCGTAATTACTTTCTGTTGATCCGGCGTAAATGTTATTCCCATCTTATTATTCCTCCTTCACTTCCGCCTTGATCCGTTCCATTATCTCTTCCTTATCTGCATCATCGAGTTTACGTTTTTGATATCCCCCTATTTTGCTATCATAGCCACAGATTCCCGCATACGAACAATACATACAGGAATCTGCCTGTCCCCGCTCAAATGGATTTACTTCTATCTGTCCCTCTACTATACTGCTTCCGATTTCCTTGATTTTCCGGTTTACATAATGAGAAATTGTCTGTAAATCATCACACCCCATTACAGAAGATCCGGATGTGAAACTACCATCTTTCTTATATTCGACCGGAATCACATCCGACTTTCCCGTCATTGAAGCATCCAGTTTTGCAGGCACATCATATTCTGCATTTATGATCCCTCTAGTCTTTAATTCTTCGATCAGCCGCTGGTTCAGAACCTCCTGAGTTATCTTCTCTTCCTCGCGCTCCACGATGGGATCTGCTACATGATAGTATAATACAGCAGCAGGAACCACTTCTTTCCCTGTATGGTTCTTTGCTGTCAATTCCATTGCTGCGTTCAGGTAAACCACTAATTGCAATTGCAAACCATAATATAGGGCAACAAGATCAAAAGACTTATTTCCTGACTTATAATCAATGACCTTTACATATACATGTTCTTCATCTTCATAGGTATCTACTCTGTCAATACGTCCATGTAAACGCATCCTCTCATCAGCGGACAAAGAAATATTAACAGCGTCAAGATCCTGTATCACAGAAAATGATAATTCGAATTGAGTTGGCTGGAACAAACCTTTTTTTAGTTGATATTGCAGTGTCTTTACTGTTCTGCTCAATATACGTTTCATTCTTGTTATGATATATTCATTTCTCGCTGAACTGAAAAGAACCGTTTCCCCATAGTCAACTGCATATGCCCGTAATGCTTCTTCTACAAGCTGTTCGCCCACTTCCTGTGGGAAATCGAACCAGGTATATTCTGATTGTGCGAGCCTCCCTGCAAAGGCCTCCAATACTCCATGAAACACATTTCCCATATCCACATTTTCAAATGTATATTCGCTCCTTTCCTGCAATGCAAGTCCGTATTGCAGGAAATGCGCATATGCACACGCCGCATATTTTTCTAATCTGCTGACGCTGTTTTCCAACGTTTTGCCATAGAGTGCATTGGCAACCGCTTTGCTGATAGGATTTGTATGATATTCATAAAAAGCGGCTTTCATCAGCTTTTGTATAAATTTTTCATAATCCTCATTCTCCTGATACCAGGAGAGCAATGCAAATAATGTTTCTTTCCCATCCTCGGAAAGCTGCTTTTGCACATATTCCCGTAACAGATGAACCAAATAGTAGGTACCATCCTTTGGAGTGGTCAACTGCGAAATGAGCGTTTTCCCTTCCGCTTTTACTATTGCGATCTTTGGAAACAGCTTCTGAATCGTTCCGATCAGGTAAGCTGGACGCATTGATTTTCCTTCCGCATTGACCTTTACAAAAGAAAGCCATAATTGTTCTGTCGGCTTTGTCATATTCAAGTATAAATATAATCTTTGTGTATACATCTGTTGTCTCGGTGTTGCCGAAAGTTCAAATTCAGAATCAAGCAGATATTCTCTTTCAATGTCCGACAACAGTCCTCCGGTTCCGCCGCTTTTAGGTATCAATCCATCATTGATCCCCACAAAAAATAATGCCTTGATCTCCCTAAGCCTTGTCCGCTCCATATCTCCGACAACAACCTGGTCTACATTTTGCGGAATGGTTCCGACCTGAATCTCTCCAAATCCCGCATCCAGTATCTGCTGAAATTCTTTTAGATCCATTTCCTCTGTTCCGAGCAATTCAATGATCTGATTCAGCAGATCCATCACCAGACGGTAGATCTGCGCGTATTCCCTCGCCTGTTCCAGATTTCCATCCTTCGTGAACATCATCTCAAAAACAGATAGCTTTTGCTGTAAGTCAGCATCCGTAATAAATGTATATACTTGTTTTACAATTTCTTCTACTGTAGCTTTAGACTCTGATAGCGGCTGCAATAATCTGACCACTGCTTCTCTGTCAGCATTCAGTTCTTCTAACCGTTCTGTAAAATCTTCGCCCATCTCTTTTGTTCTTCTGGTCCAAAGAGAATTCCATCTGTTCTTTCCTCTGATTCCCATTGCAATTACATAATTTTCCAGACGGTCAATCTGAATCCTGGGAATCTCTATGAGGCCACTCCGTAAAAAATGGAACACAGACTCATAACTAAAGTTCTGCAATATTACATTGATTCCGCTTCTGATATATTCAATAAAAGGATTCAGTATGATTCCTCTTGTCTGATCGATAAAGCATGGTATCTGAAACCTTTCAAATTCATTTTCTATAAAATGCGAATATCCTGCAAGATCACCGGTAACTACGGCTATATCCTGAAATTTATAACTTTCATTCCGTACCAGTGCATGAATCTTTCTGCAGACGTAACGTACTTCTTGCTGTGGATCATCCGCTTCATGAATCGAAATATTTGCAACGTCATCCGAATAAGAACCTCTTTCAAACCGGAACAATCCGTGTTCCAGGTAAGCCATGCTCGCATTATCCGCATATCTTCTTACCGGATATTCCCGAATCAAGATATCTTCTCCCCTTATTACATTTACTTCTTCTGCCAGTTTTGTCAAGGCCGCTATTGTCTTCTTACTTAAGTAAAACAGTTTCTGTTCCCCATCCATCTGATATGGATTTTCCCTTCCATCCATAACAGTTGTTACGATTACTTCCTTTGATAATCGCATCAGTTCCTGTATTAGTACATTCTGAATCGGTGTAAATCCTGTAAAGCCATCGAATACAATGACACTGTCAGCAATTATTTGAGATTTATGTAATACATTCTTCAGGATAGTCAAAGACTCTTCCGTAGTGATAAACTGGTCTCTTATAAATGTTCTGAATCCATCATAAATAATTTTTAAATCTTCCAGTTTATACTTCAGTGACCCTCTACGGCTTGAATAGTCTATCAGCTGCTGTAATTCCTCACTGCCGATTCCATATTGCATAAACTCTGAAATAGCAGATTTTACTTCATGAATATAGCCGGTCTTTTTCAAGTTGCTGCCGATCACTTTTAATTCCGTTTCCAATTCACCTGCAATTTTACGTAAGATCAGGCTTTTTCCTGTGTCATCCAGTATCGGTCTGTCATTGCCTCCCACCTCTTCAAATATACGATATGACAATCTTCCGAAGCTCAACACATCTATATTCATAATGCCGTGACGCGGATGCATTGTTACGATGTCCTTCTGTGTCTGCATCGTAAACTGGTCCGGTACGATAATCAAAAAATTCGTCTGCTTTTCTGCCATTGACCATGTAATGACATCATGATACAGTCTATAACTTTTACCGGCTCCGGAGCTTCCCATATAAAAACGTAATCCCATTGCTTTATCCTCATATTCGTTCTTTGCATCATAAGTTTATAGAACAAAGCGGACAAGTCCGCTTCAACGACCTAATCCCCATGGAAACCGTGAAGCAATTTCCTATGATAGAAAAAAGGTATACTAAGTGCTTTTCACACATAGTATACCACTCTGATATCATACTTGTCATATATTTTAGTACTTATTCGCTTAAGACACTATCGTCACCTTCCGGTAACACAACTGCCAGAATAATACCGACAATGGCTGCCAATGCAAGTCCTGAGATAGTTATCGTCCCATAGACAGGGATACTGTCACATCCAATACCAACAACTAATATAATGGCTGCGATCAACAAATTTCTGCTATTTCCAAAATTTAGTTTCGAATTAATTAGTATTCTGACACCAACAGCTGAAATCATACCATAAAGTACAATGCTGATGCCACCGGTCACAGGCGCAGGGATACTGGAAATAAATCCACCAAATTTTCCAAAAACACCTAAAATGATCGCAAATACTGCTGCGATACGGATAACAGATGGATCATACACTTTGGTAACCGCAAGCACACCTGTGTTTTCTCCATATGTAGTATTCGCAGGTCCGCCAAGGAGACCAGCAAATGCAGTCGCTATACCATCTCCTAAAATAGTCCTGTGAATGCCAGGGTCCACCATAAAGTTTTTACCAACAACAGCGCCATTTGTCGTAATGTCACCGACATGCTCAATCAGTGTCACCAAAGCGATCGGCGCAATCGCAATGATGGCATCCATTTTAAACACAGGTACTGTCAGTAATTGCGCAAGGATATCCTGATCCATAAAAGATAATACATGTGCCTGCTGTACAGATGTGAAATCGCAAAAACCAAGTGGCAGACATACCAGATAACCGATGATAATTGCAAATAATATTGGCATTAGATTGAAAATACCTTTTGCAAATACTGATATTACAATGACTGTTGTTAAAATAACAGCCGTTACCAATATAGATTTGATACTAAATTCTCCATTGTAATAAAAGGCACTGTTAATTGCTGTAGGACTTAGACGAAGTCCGATCACAATAATAATAGGACCTGTCACAATCGGGGGCAATAACTTATTTACTTTTTCATATCCAAAAATCTTAATCAAAGCCGAAAATATGGCATATACAAGTCCTGCTATGATCAGTGCACCTTTTACCTGTGCCAGCTTATCGATAAAATCCGGATCACCCATTCTGGAATCCCCGATTATAGCAATGATTCCACCCATAAATGCGAAACTGGATCCCAAAAATACCGGAACTTTTTTCTTTGTAATCCAATGGAACAATAAGGTACCAATACCTGCGCAAAACAATGTTATGGACGTATTTAATCCGGTTAACGCCGGAACCAATACGGTTGCTCCAAACATTGCTAACGTGTGTTGAATACCAAGAATCAATTTTTGTTTCATGGTTCGTTCTTGACTCACTATTTCATCCTCCGTTTTCATGTAATTAAATTGTTGTTATATTGTGAACTTATTACCCTGTGTCCTACAATATTTTATATAACCGGACAGTTATGTCTCTTGGGAGCCACTACTGTCTCGTTACATTCGCAAGCCATTTTTTCTTCCGATATCTATGCAGACTAAGCGGTATCTTAATCAGTTCGTCTGCTAATAGTATGAAAAATACTACTTTTACAGGAGCTTTCAATATAAAGGCTGCTATTGCTCCCAGCAGTATCGATCCGCCCCACATAGTAGATGCATCCAAAATCAGTCCAAATTTTGTATCCCCGCCTGCGCGCAGAACACCAACAATAATCACTGTATTAAAAGCTTGTCCTATCACATAATATGACATCATAAACAAGAAACTATTCATATAATCCGCTGTAAGACCCGTAAAATTCAGATTTGCTATAATGATTGGTCTTACTAAGAGAATCACCAGGCCTCCCATGGTTCCAAATATAAGTGCCAGCTGAATAAATTTCTTTCCGTATACTTCCGCAAGCTGTTCTTTTTTTTCACCGATTGCTTTACCAATCATTATAGCAGTCGCGTTTCCGATTCCGAATACAATAACTGTTGCCAATTGTCTCGCCACCTGGGCAACTGAGTTCGCCGCCACTGCACTGCTTCCAAGATGCCCGACAATAGCTGCATTTGCGGAATATCCAAGTCCCCATATCATCTCATTTATAATAACCGGACCACTATATTTGAAAAAGTCTTTCCGCAATAACACATCCTGATGAAGGAAGTATTGGATGCGTATTCGTATTTCCTTATTCACCCTTGTTGCATAGAAGAAAACAATAACCAGTTCCAGTATTCTGGCACAAAGTGTACCTATCGCTGCACCCTGGATTCCTAATGCAGGTGCACCGAACAATCCAAAAATAAGTATCGCATTTACGACTACGTTCAATCCTAAGGATGCGGCATATACAATTGTCGATATGATAACCCGTTCAATACTTTTTATCAAGTTCAGATAGACCATTGTCACTGCCACCAATGGATAGGTAAACGCTATAATACGGATATACTTGGCACCTTCCTGAATTACTTCCTGCTCACTTGAAAAAATATGCATAATAGGTACCGGTAATAATAATGTAACCACCATAAAGACAATACTGACTACTATCCCGATCCGCATTGCTATGCCTATAATCTTCTCTATTGCTTCGATATCCTGTTTTCCCCAGTATTGTGCAATCAGAACGCAGGCACCCGATGTGATACCAAATAATATCAGACCCAGTATAAAAAACACCTGACCAGCAAGAGATGCACCCGACAGAACTGTTTCACCTACTTTTCCGAGCATTATGACATCTGCCGCCATTACGCCCACGTTTATTAAATTTTGTATTGCCATTGGTATCACCAATGCAATTACTTTTTTATAAAACCCTTTATCTAACATAATAATCCTCTACTTTTACGCTTCCATGCAAAAATTAAGACGTTGATAATGATCAACGTCTTACAGAACAATTGAAAAGATAAAACAAAAATCAAATAGCGCTGCCTGCCCAATCGGCATTGCAGCTGTTTCCAGCGTATAAAATTTCACATTTGATTTCGCAATATACATATCTGTTTCTCCGATTATATCCATTTCTGTTCAAATCCTAAGGTGTAGTATACCAAATCAGAGAAGAGTATGCAACACCCTCTCCACTATTAATGATTTCTGGTAATATTTATATACATGTCTCCATTTTTTTGTTCTACGACTGCTTCATCAACCATTGCTCCCACCAAAGACATCTTTTCACCATCGTCGTCATCCCCGACGAGCTGCCAATAATATCCCTCAATTTCTGTTTGACGCTGGGTATTTAAATCGAATCTTAAATTATCAATAAATGTTTCCTCATAGTTACATTGATATTGAACAATCATGATTTCCGTGCTACGCTTATTTCTTTCTATTTTGACTTCTATGTTTCCATTTCCCTTGTGTAAAAGCAAAGTGAGCAATTCATCAATAATCAGTGTAATTTTTTTAGTTTCATGCTGCATTTTTCTTCTCCTTCATAAAAGCATCAATTACAGGAATCATTATACTTGCTACAATTCCACCTGAAAATCCATTATTATATAGCGTTATTCCTCCATGAATGACACCTACATTGGTAACTAAAATCATGTGTAATGCACCAGCTACCAAACCAGCTACAGTACCATACGCGCCGGCAACAGGTGCTAATGTCGTGGAAAACAAAACCGATATGATGATACTGGTATCAGAAAGTTCATAACCAAATAGCAACGCGGTTGCAATAGTACCCAATACAACAGGCAGGCAATTCTTTATATGCTTACCTAATGCAGCAAATCCGGTTACCGTGAAAATTCCGGCCAAAGCAGACCCATTCACGACTCCACCAATCATAATTACATAAAGTAAGCTTGCAGATCCAAGAATGGACATATTCAAAAAAGTGATTCCATAACCTGCTAAATGTGTAAAGTCCGTAATAAGCCTTCCTTTGTAAGAAAATATTTTCACATAATCAATTAACGCCCGACGGTTAATAAAAAGCCCCGTCGCCATCATGCCAATAAAAAAAATTACTAATAAGATAATAATTGATATATGATTTTCTTCAGAGATTATACTTACCGGTTCTACAGTAATACCAAAGCTTCTCAAAACACCTGTTAATACCGTTCCAATTATTCCAGATGTAAAACCAATATTATATAAATTGTATCCATCATGAATTTTTAACATATGAGATGCTAAAGGCACAATGACGAACCCGATAAAGATTCCAACAAAAATAGCTGCTATCAAACCAGTTGAGCGAGGTAGAAATCCTGCAAAACTAATTTCACTGATCATTGGCGCCAATGCAGTCCCAAACATTAGAACCACCATAACATCTTTAAGGGGAATTTTTTGATATCTGGTATATAAATAGCCACCGATATAAATTGGCAGTACGTTATATATATTTTTACCAAAAAATGAAAAACCGATTACTGTAAAGAAAGCAGCAATTAAAGGTCCATTCATCTTAAGACGGCAGAAATATATTAAGTAAATATTTAAAAATCCAATAATGGCAACATTAATGCACGCTGCATCTACGCCTCCTACCTTTATGAAATCTGTAAAAAGAATTGTAGGTGATAATACTATGTTTTTTAACCCTCCAATAATATGATCAAAGCTTCCCTCCACAAAAGAATAACCCATCCCCGTAATAAATATAAGTAATGGAATCAACAAAAATAACAGCAGCAATTCTGCGCTTCCGACTTTTTTTCTTCAACTACAAAATAATTCAATCTATACCTCCCTAAAAACATTAAGATAACCTATTCTCAAGTAAACACTACACGTTTCAACCAAATTATCTTTGCAAGACAATAATACAATATCCTGTACAATTCATCAATGTTTAATGTATAAATGACTATAAAAGCAATGCCACTCTTTATCCTCTAATAGGACCATAATAAATCCATCTCCATAATCATACGTATAACTATTTCCGATGCATCCAAAATTTGAAGAACCATTTTTAGTTGGAATTTCTTCTGCCTCTACCGATGAATTAATCTCTCCTTCAATACTTCCCGAATCACCCATAGGCCCAATCTCATCCGTTCCATAATATAAGGTGTCGTTCACTTTCAAAATCAGTCTATTTTGAACAATTACTGAACTGCTTCCGCTCAACAATACCACTACTATGATCCATCCCATAAACCATAAAGCCTTTTTCATCATAACCTCCCATATGTGCAAAATAATAAAAAATTATAATTGCATACTCCTTTTACACAGTTTAAATTAAGACTTATCGATAGTGGCTAAAGCTCCTTCAGCCTATGTTTGGTCCAAATAAGATTGGGGATAATCAACATTAAAAGAAATATTGACCAACATAGGAAAATCCAAAATGCCCCATATTTACTTTCCTCCAAAATCAAATACTTATTTTCTTGTTCCATATCTAAATTATTACTCATCAAAATTTAAATTCTCTCAATATTATTAGTAACAATAGTAATTTACTTCATATAATAATAGAAGATATTTCATTGAGGTGATAAGTTTGAATGAATGTGAGTTAATTACATTTGTAAGTGCAGTCGCTTGTACAATATCAAAATCATGCACAGAAGATGAAATATCTTTATTATCAACTATTTTTAATCAACTCGGAGATACCCTGGCAACCATCCTGGCTAAAAGAGCCTTATGTAGTAAAAATACAAATACTGAAAATGATATTCAAGAATCAGCCTCTTAATATACAACGTAACTTCCTGTTTTCTACTTCCTATTTTTTAATGTAATAAGGTACATTCTCGTCATGTGTTGGTTATCATTGATTGCTTCTGATTCATATCATTTATTATACTTTATTTGTTCCATAAAAAAAAGACGAGTGTTATTTACACACTCATCTTTTTCATAAAATAACGCTCCTCTTTTTATACAAGAGAACTTCCACCGTCTATGATGATGAACTGACCCTGCACATAGCTGGAAGCATCACTGGAAAGATACAATATGGTACCGTTCAGTTCGCCTTTAGCGCCCGGACGTCCTGCCGGATTCATGAGATTATATTTATTCAGAAAATCTTCCGATTTGAATAATGTCTCACTTGTCATTTCGCTTTCGAAAAGTGCAGGACCGATTGCATTTACAGTAATTCCATATTTTGCATAAGAAGCAGCCATACCTCTTGTCAATCCTACAACTGCCGCTTTTGAGGAATTGTAGGAATGTCTGATAAATACATCGAACTTATCTGCAACGACAGCGTTCACAGAGGCAATATTCACAATCTTACCATATCCTCTTTCTTTCATCTGAGGAATTACATACTTACTTACCAGGAAGATGCCCTTTACGTTAGTATTAAAGGATTTATCCCAATCCTCTACAGACATACTGTCTATGCCGCCGCGTACGGCAACGCCTGCATTATTTAGCAAAATATCAATATGACCAAAAGAATCCATTACCTGCTGTATGGCCGTCTTTACGCTTTCTTCTTCTGTAACATCACAAACGACTGCACCTACTCTCCTGCCTGTTTTTTCAATCTCTGCTTTTACATTGTTTAGTTTTTCAGCACGTCTTGCCAGTATTGCGACATCTGCTCCAGCTTTTGCATAAGCAAGTGCTGCATCGGCTCCCAGTCCTGAGCTTGCTCCTGTTATAACTGCTACTTTTCCTGTTAAATCTAATAAATTTTCCATATTCTGTATCCTTTCTACTTATTTTTTGAAACTTCTAAAATATTACTTCTGATTTCACTTCTTAAATACGACCTGTCTCCATAAATGCAGTACGATCATATCTTCCAGTCAGCAGATAAGGAATGATATCGTCAGTTTCCAATTTCTCTACTAAATTCAGTTTATGCACCAGCAGGCTGTTCTTGGAATAAGCACCGCCAATGATTGTGTTAATTGGCAGTTCTGCCCACGGATCGTCAATACTTGATTTTAAATTTATGGATACTGTTCCCGGTTCCCATGCCTGATAGTTATACTCGCATTGATTCATGAGCAATGCCCCATTTTGGAAATGGGATTCTCCTTTTTCATCCGGCATGCGGTCAAAATGAAAATAAAATCCACCTCCGCAGGTTTGCTTTCCAGCCTCCGGGAACTGATATAATGCTCCGGTCAGTGGACTATTATATTCTCCTAATTGCATGCTTGCTTCGATCAGTTGGGTTCCTCTTCTGGTCACACCTGCGGTCACACTGGCACCGTCTTTTCGAATTACGATTTCTGCTCCCAGCTTTTTCGGGATACTTCCATTGTCCCTTCCGCACTGTACTGCCATCTCAGCACCCGGTCCTCCAAGCACGAGTCCTACTGTATATAATCCAAGAGACTTTCCGTAAGTCGCATAGATTCCTAGAATTGCTTCATAATAATCATCTGCAAAGCTTGGATTTTGTATATGGCAGATAGATATCGTAACAACCGGCATCGAAAATGGTTTTAATGGCGGAGGTAATATTCTTGCAATGGCTGCTGGATCAGTAAGATAGCTGATGTAGATTCCTTCCTGATGATCCATGAGTGAAATCTTACCAAAATTAGCGATGCTCTCTTTTGATAAAAGAAAACTTGGCATTTTCTGTTTCTCTCTAAATAATTCTCTTGCAGCTTCATAGCCTGTTCGTGTTGCCGGTGCAATGGTGCCGTCTTTTATCGCACTTCCTATCACCTTTACTGCTATTCCTTTCTCTTCTAATGAAGATACTAAGGATTGGTCTGGTCGGAAACCAAGAGAAAGTACAATGGCATCTACAGGAACAATTACTTCTTTCTTATCTTCCAGTTTTTCTAAAATAACGCTGTCTTCCTTAATCTCTTTTAAGGAGTGCCCCAGTAAATAATTGGCACCGAATTTTGCTAAGCGTCTGCAGACATCTGCCACATTGGTATGATTTGCATTGGGAGCAGGCTGATCGAGCATATCCACAATCGTAACCTGATTTCCTTCCGCGCAAAGGAATTCAGCTGTCTCAAGCCCTGTAAGCCCCGCACCGATCACTGCTACTTTTTTTCCATGCAAGGACGCTTTTCCTGAAAGTACACTTTCTACCGTAACTACATTTTCACTGTTGATTCCCGGTATTTTGCCAGGGATGATATAAGTTGAACCTGTCGCAAGAATCACGGCATCCGGATGATATGACAGAATAACATCCGCGGTTGCCTCGGTATTTAATATTACCTTTACTGAAAGTTTTTGGAACTCGTTCTTATAATAATCTGCGATCCACTGCATGCGTTCTTTCAGCGGTGGTTTCTTTGCCAGATTGACAGTTCCTCCAAGTTCACTTTGACGGTCGATCAAGATCACCTTTATGCCTCGTTGTGCGAGTGTCTGTGCTGCACACATCCCGCCGGGACCTGCACCGACGACGACTACGGTATGACCTTTGGTATCATACACAAGATCGCCATATTTCTTCTCTCTTGCATACGTTGGATTCAGCGCACATTCTGGTGGCAGCCCGGCAGCATTATATTCATTGAGACTTTCAAAGCAGCGAAGGCAGGAGATACATTTCCGTAATTCTTCTTCTCTTCCTTCCTGTACCTTTCTTCCCCACTCAGGATCTGCATTCCAGCTACGTCCCATAGAAACAAAATCAACTACTTTTTTTTCTAAGAAAGCTTCTGCCACTGCCGGTTCCCGAATCACGGATACTCCAATGACCGGAATGGAAAGATGGCTTTTTACCGCTAGAAGCATCTCTTTTCTCCATCCTGTCGGAAAAGAGATCGGTTCCACACAGGTCATTCCCGTTTCATATAATCCACAGCTGGAATCAATAAAATCAATTCCTTCCTGTTCTAAGGCTATAGCTATTTTTATGCCTTCCTGCATATTAATATACTCGTCTGTTACCCCTGTCATATCGAGAAATTCATCTACGCTTAATCGGACTCCAATTGGGAAATCCGAACCACATGCCTTGTGGATTCCCTGAATAATTTCTTTCACAATTCTAAGCCGGTTTTCAAAGCTTCCACCGTATTCATCTTCTCTTTTATTCGTATATGGGGATAAAAACTGCTGTAACAAATATCCATGTGCTGCATGTAATTCCACGCCGTCACAGCCTGCTTTTTGTACCCTGACCGCACCGTCCACGAACTGTTGAATTAATTGCTTTATTTCATCTATTGTGAGCGCACGTGTTTCCTGATTTACTAATTTACAAGGAATAGGAGAAGGTGCGACAACTGGCTGCCCGGCAAGAAGTGCAGATACCGTCTCACGTCCCGGATGATGTAATTGAATAAATATCTTACTGCCATGTTTATGTACTGCTTCTGCGAGTTTTGCCAATGGCCCAATATGTCTGTCCTTTGTAACTGAGAGTTGTCTCATAAGCCCGGCTCCATGTACGTCATTAATCCGGGTGATTTCCGGTATGATAAGCCCTGCTCCTCCGATTGCTCTTGCTTCATAGAAGGCAATCATATCCTCCGATGGTGTCCCATCCAAATTGGCGAGACCGCATCCCATCGGAGACATGACCAGACGATTTTTTATGGTTACATTTCCGATATTTCCAGGTTTAAATAATTGATGATACATACGCTACCTCCTGCTATATTTCCCAAAATACTTTATCATGCCCTTGATACCTACGGATTGTTACGCACTTTGTGCTCTCACAATCCTAAAAACATTCGAAATCCGCCCTTTTCGGGCTACTTTCTCATGTTTTGCGGGTCCCAAAGTTATGCTTTTTCATGCAAGCATGAAACACATGACCTTTTGACCCTGATATCATGTCATGAGAATAATGGAAAAAAAGTAGTGATACAACGTGTATCATAGATGATATTTTTTTGACATTTTGTTCATCATGCACTATAGTAAAATAAAAACATGTAACTATTTGTTTTAAAGGGGAAAACAATGACATTTGCAAATATAATAGATACGATTTCTGAGAACTATTCCATCGAACTGCCGTCCCGGGGAATCGATTGCGAGATACGGGATGTTGCTTTTATTGATAGCAAGCATAATACCACATTAAAAAATACACTCTACTTTGGTTATGATAGACAATTAGAAAATAAAGAATTTCTTCCTTATCAATGTGTGATTGCAAGAACAGAACCTGCAGCTCTTTTTCTTCCTAATGAGGGAAATGTCGCATTGGTCTCAGAAGACTTATTATTTACTATTTTTAATGATGTAAAAGCCTTGATTGAAACAACGCGCAGTAAAGGAATTTTTGTAGAACTTACGGCTCTTGCCGATCGTTCTCACAGCCTGGAAGCTGTTATTGACGCAGCATCTGTAAAACTTGGAAATTCTTTGATATTCTGCGATATGAACTTTAAGATTATTGCCAGCTCTTCCATCATCTCTGTCCTTGATCCTCTTTGGATAGAAAATACAAAACAAGGCTATTGTTCTTATGAATTTATGAGCGAAGTCAAAAATTTAAAGTCCGTACAAAATGCTTCTCAGACTCCGGCCGCTTTCGAAGTTACCTGTCCACGATCACCTTTTCGCAAGCTAAGCAGCAAAGTCTTTCATAAGCAGACACAGATCGGTTTCTTATTGATGATCGAGGGAGAAAATACCATTCTTCCTTCTCATTTTGAAATGCTAAGCAGCATTAGCCATGTTATCAGCTATACCATTGCCTACTATACGCCTGAGCTATTTGAAAAAAATAGCCTTTATCAGGAATTATTATATGACATTTTAATCGGAGCACCTTCTGAAAAAATAATGCCCAGACTCAAAGAATTTTACTTTCCGCCCAAAATGCTGGTTCTATTTATACGTCCTACCAGATATTTAGGACAACATCACCTGATTAATATTACATATAAAAATCTGAAGATACGAATTCCGGACACACTTGCGACTTTTCATAAAAAGGGCATTGTTGCAGTTGTTCCATTAAGAGAAGAAAATTCTGAGACAGTGGCAGCGCTTATAGAGATATGCAAAGATTTTTGTCAACAGGAACACCTGCGGATCGGCATCAGTAACTCTTTTGGCAATATAGAAAATCTGGCCAATTATTATGAACAGGCACAAGCCGCTTTAGAACTTGGACAAAAATTAAAACCCGAAGAATTGGTATGTCAGTATCAGAACTATCAGATTTTTGTTCTATTTTCAGAAACCAGGGAACCCGATAAACTGGGACGATTCTGCCATCCAGCGCTGGCAACGCTTCGACAATATGACCACAAAAACAATTCTGAGTTGTATAAAACACTTTGTGTTTATATTGATAAAGGATGCAATATAAAATTAACGTCTGAAAGTCTTTTTATTCACCGTAACTCACTTGTTTACCGTTTGAATCGTATTATCGAATTGTGCCATATTGACTTTTCGGATGTGAACACAATTTTCTTACTTCGGTTATCATTCCTCATAGACAGATACTATGAACTAAATACAAATACGGAATGGAAGTAATTTAAGTGCCAAAAGCTAGTTTACATATTTGAGTTCGTCAATTTTCCAATTTATGTTAAGACAAATTGATGCACAACATAGTTCATTCGCAACACGCTCCCGCTTGGACTCAACACTTGTTATATTAAGTTCTAATAGTGTCTGCACTTGCTATATTAATTTTTCAAATATCTATCAAATCTTTTTGTTGTTTGAATCACTTTTTCCAGATATTCCTTTGTGCTTCCAGCATTCTGAAGATTTTTTTCACTAATAGCCGATGCTTCCTCAGAACTGGCCATAATTTCCTCTGTTGCAGCTGATAACTGACTGATTTCGTTGACGATTTTATTGTTTGATTCAGCCAGTTCCGTTAACATATGATCAATTTCTGTAATATGGTCTGTTAATTCACTTACATTACCGTTTATTTTTTCAAAGCCTTGTGAAGCCGTTGCAATAAGACTCCCCTGACTCTCGGTCGATTTAATCGCACTTTGTACATTTTCAGAAGCTTCCTGCGCATTTTGATTTAATTCATCTATAATTTTGGATATATTCTCGGTGGATGTTCTGGTCTGATCCGCCAACTGTCTGATTTCATCCGCAACAACCGCGAAACCTTTTCCGGCTGCTCCGGCTCTTGCACTTTCAATGGATGCATTTAATGCTAATAGGTTCGTTTGACTCGAGATATTAAAAATAATATTCGCAATATCCCGGACTTCCTTTGTTTTTTCCTGTAGTTTTTCCATGGAATTAATGACTGACACATTCGTGGAAGCAGTTGAGGCAGATTGTTCCTTCAGATGGCTCATGATCTGTATTCCGTCCTTAATAGATTCTGACGAGCTATTTGCAATTACCACCATCTGATCAGAACGTTCCACTGTTTTATTAATTGCCTGTTGAATAGACTGTGTCATGACATTCTGTTCCTGAATATTCGTTGCACTCACCTGTGTACTGGTAGATATTTCGCCAATTGCAGAGTTAACGATTTCTGTTGATTCACCCAGATCATGAACTAATTGATTGCTTTTCGAAGTACCGTCTTGAACAATCTTTGCAATTTCCAGAATATCTTTTAGCATCGTTTCCTGAATTTCCTGCTGATCCTTCACTGCATGTATCGCATCATAGGAAAAACGATGTCCGATATCCGTACATTTATATATTGTATTCAGCGTCAATAAAATAATAATTAATTGCAAATAATTCTGTGACATATGTTCTGCCTGTGAAACTGCTAATAGAATGACATATATTATATTTGCTGCTGCACCCCAAAGACAGAATATTTTTGATAATTTTATATTATAAAATAAAATTGCTGCAGACAGTACAGGTATTATACTAATACTGATAAAGTTATTCCCTGCAAAGATAAGAAAAACCGTATAGATGATCATATAACTCGTCAAACTTCCCCAGCCTAATTTATCACTACTCGCTTTTTTTATAAAAGTTGTCCAATTAATAGCAATTGCAATGGCACATAATGTAATGATCGTAACGGCAATGAACACATTAAATGATTGTGTCAGATAATTCCGAATTACCACTCCGGCATATAACAGATATAATATCGTTGTTCCAAGCAGCATAAACCAATTAATTACCTTATCTCTAGCTTCCTTCTCATTATACTTTCTGACGTTTACTGTTTGATTTGTAGTATTCATTTCTCTTCCCCTTATATTATCATGACATACTTTACATTTGTTGATGATTCATTAGAATAGGTAAAATGTCAGAAAATGTCAATGTGTACCATAAACAAATCAGTAACTTCTCAGCCCTACGGCTTTCCGTCAGCAATTACGCATAGATTATGCATCCTGCATAATTACGTGCTTGAAAGACTCTGGTCTTTTTGTGATTTCTGTTCACAAAAAAACACTTCGCGGTAGCTAAGACTGAATTGTGACACAACTTATTACTTTGTATATGGTACACAATGACATTTTATTCTGCTTGGATTGCTTTAAATACCTAAAAATCATATTAAAATCAGACAAGTATGATACTTGACATAAGAATTAACAGCATCTATATTATAATATATAGTATTCTATAATATAGAATACCATATACTAAATCAGCAGGATTTAAGGGAGTAAGTAGAATTACCTTACCAAAAGGTTGAAAGGAAAATAACCAATCATACTCAAAAGAGGATCCTTGGATTATACGTAAACTTATGTTTAGCAAAAAACAATTATTAAAAGGCATATTAGAAGGTTGTATTTTGAAAGTCATATTAGACGCCCCCTCTTATGGTTATGAAATATATACAAAACTTGTGCAGTATGGCTTTGATGACTTACAGATGGGCACTGTATAT
This sequence comes from Bacillota bacterium, assembly GCA_023398375.1. GTDB lineage: Bacteria > Bacillota > Clostridia > Lachnospirales > Lachnospiraceae > SZUA-378. Next base: position 380,542 of record JAEWSH010000037.1, read on the forward strand.
CCAATCCTTTTAAGACTGGAAAAGCAAGATTTTGTTACGGTTGATTTTTCTTATTCATCAAAAGGGCCCGTTCGAAAAATTTACAATATTACTGCCGAAGGGAGAAAATATTATGTATCTTTTAGAGAAGAATGGATTAGAACTGAAATTACATTAAATAAAATAATAAAGGAGAAAACAGCAAAATGATTAATACTGCCAATATTAATATTATCAATCTATTTAATAGATCCTATTTTTCTCAATTAGAAAAAGCTGATCAAAAATCAATTCTCTATATAACAAATTATCTCATTAATTATTCTATTACAATCGATGAGCTGTCTTCTGTGCAAAATGACTTAATTAATATGACACTTGAAGCATATAAGGAACAAAAAACTTTATCTGATATTATTGGTAATGACTTAAAAGGTTTTTGCAATGAGATTCTGACAAATTATAAACAAAATAACATTACTAAAATAATATTATTTTTTAGTAATGTTATTCGTAATCTGCTTATTTATACATTCATAAATCTTTTCATCTTATGCATTCCGCTGTATTTACTGGTATATATTTTTTCTATTGCGCTCTTTTTATCTTTTAGTTATATTGAAATGTATTATAAACCCCGCATTTCTTTAAAGGGAAAATCTCTGCAATTTAGAAATATTTTTTTATCTTATGGTAGTTTATTTATTGCATTTCTTCTTATGAAACCGCTCCACGACTTTAATGATATTGCTATCCCCGTTTCATTGATGCCTTATTTGTCAGCTATGCTGATCATATTATTTATAATAACTAAAATACAAATCTACAAAAAGCACTAACTACTATTCTTGGTTATTGCGCCGGCAATCAATAACATAGTCTCGATAGGCCGCGGGATAGAATATCTTGATTTAAAAGCTGTCCTAGAAATGAAAGCTCCTTTATTCTGGTTGCAATCTACGTGTAACATCGTCCTTGTGCCTGCTATGTGCTCCCCTCAAATTAACTGTTCTTTCTATCCTGATTCCGCAACATTCCGCATTTGTTTTCTGGTAAGTACTGAAATCGATGCTTATGATATAGCAAGTCGGCCGGATGATCTGCAATCAGGCAAACATAACTGTCATCATGAGTATTATCATCCAAATACGCATCGATAGCTTTCATGATTTGCTCTGCATATCCCTTACGCTGATATTCCTTATCAACCATGATATCACTCACAACGTAGGTTATCCCTCCGTCACCTACTACTCTGCCAAATCCAATCAATTTATCTTTATCATAAAGAGATACCGTAAATAACGAATTTGTTAGTGCGATTTGGCTTCTCCTTAAATTTTTATCTCCCATTCCGGAGCGCTTCCTAAGACCTACATAATCTTTTGCTGGCGGAATTTTATAAACAATCTGCATACTTATTCCATCCTTCATAAATATTTTTCCATTAAGAAGAACTTTCCCTTTCTCCATTCTACCGTTCCCACTCTGCTGTATCCACAATCACCATACAATTTTAAAGCATATGGATTTTCCGTAAATACGTCTAGACGAATAGCCCTTGCTCCCTTATACTTCGCTTCCTTTTCTATATGTTGCATCGTTATTTTAGCGATTCCTTTGTTTTGAAAAAGAGGATTGACACATAGTCTATGTAATACATAAAATGTTTTTCCCCTATCTTTCCATTGCCCTTTACTATATTCTTCATCACACTCTTTATTTAAAACATATATAACAACCAGTTTTTCTTGGTTGAATCCTACATATAATTGTTCTGCCTCAATATCATTGATAAAATCTTTCCGAGCAGGGTATATTTGATCCCATTGTTTGATACCTTCATTTTCCATTTCCTTAATTGCCCAGTGTATAAGATTATTAATTTCATTCAGATCTTCTAGCGTTCCCAGTCTATAATTTATATTCATCGCCTGCACCTCCCGAATACATGATTTACTTTACTGCACAACATACTTATTCAGTACGTAACCACCCCGCAGGCTTTCTGTCTGTACCAACGTAATAATTTCCGTCTTTGACGGTCAAGTCAAATCTTTGACGAGGCTTTCCGTAAACATTTTGCTGTATAACTTCTATATTATTTTCCGTTACTTCAGTTATAATAGCAACATGTCCATATTTCGTATCTGTGAACACTATTAAATCATCTTCTTTCGGAGCGACATTTCCTCCATTATAGTATTGAAGTAAATCTCTTTGTTCATTCACCTCTCCCTGTTTTGTGTCATAAGAAAAGTAATCTTTCGCATTTCCATACAAATCAGGCATTTTATGCCCCTTGGCTTCATAATAAAATCTCTTTACAAATTCTACACACTGCCATCTATATCCATAATAGTATCCATCTTGACTGTAGTGTTTACCGTATGATTTTGTATAAAAATAACCGTTATAACATACATTTACATTTTTATAACTGTCTATTGTGTTGCCTACTTTACTTCTGTCTTGAATGTAAAATATAGTTGAGATGCAAACTATAAGTAATAAAATGCCACCTAAGACAAATATCCATTTTCTTTTTTTCACTTTTCACCTATCTTTCTTACAACTACAGTACTAATAGAAATTACTATCATTATTAGCACGGCAGTTATAATCATATTTATAAGCGAGAAATGAATTGATAATATTTCTACTATGAAATCTGCTATTTTAAGTGCAATGAAAATAGCAATAAACTCAACTATATATGCAACAAATTTTACTTTTTTTCTATTTTTAAATTCGCTCTTAACGGTATCCTTTAGAATCTTTTTATTTAATTCTTTTCTTTCTATTTCAGCCTTTTTCTTATTCATTTTTCGTCCTTTATAAATTTTAAGGGAGATTAAGTTTAGTTATTTATCTTGTGGTATTTAAATCCTTGGCTAATATGGCATACATGACACTATGACTCATACTGCCCATCAATGTTCTTTATTACTTATGTTCTTTCCATTGACATTCGACAAATTTTATATCTGTAAAGATGGCATTGAATGATGATTCTTCAGGACTACAGGCATAAACACCTATTTGCATCTCGTCTTCCCCCTCAAACAAATGGGCGATTCGCATTTGTTTATAATTTATACCATCATAGGAATTTTCAATGCAAAAATCGCTCTCTCGTCTGCTTAATCTATAATACATAAATGCTTGAGATGCAGGTATATCTGTAGTTGCCCAATCAGAATATCCAAAGTTCGTTACAACACTTCCCAGTCTTTGAAATTCTTCATTTTCGTATTCAATAGAAGCTTTTATCCAGTTATCACTATTCTGATAGATGATTACACCACACTGGTCAAAACGATGTTTACTGTCAAATTCAGTCTTAACTAAAAACGAAAAATACTGCTCATTGCTTTTCATCAGCAACGCAGGTGCATTATCATTTTGAAAGCCATAATATGTTCTTTGCCAAAAATCCGTTCTTGCTTCTGTGCTAATTACAATTTTATTGTCTTCTATCACGTACGCTTTCGGTTCATGCACCCAAAATAACTTATCTTTCTGAAATTTTAAATCCATATTAATTCCCCCACTTCTGTTGCCTTTCATTCTTTTTCACTACTTCTTTTATCCATTGTTAATATCATACTGCAATACTATCGATTGATTGTTGAAATAATTTCACCAAAAAGCCGTATCCTTCCTTCTCCATATCTTCTTTTCGTACAAACCGTAATGCTGCACTGTTAATACAATAGCGTAATCCACCGTGTTCTACTGGTCCATCCTCAAAAACATGCCCAAGATGCACATCTCCAATACGGCTTCGGACTTCCGTTCTAGTCATACCATGAGAATAGTCTTTCTTTTCTTTTAATACATATGGGTCAATTGGTTCAAAAAAGCTCGGCCAACCACATCCAGAATCAAACTTTTCCTGTGAAGTAAATAAGGGTTCGCCTGTTGTTATATCCACATAAATTCCATCCTCATAGAAATTGTAGAATTCATTTTGATAAGGCGGTTCTGTGACATTACTCTGTGTCACAGCATATTGCATCTCAGTCAGATCTGTGTGCATTGCACTCTCATCCTTCTTACTGTACAAAGAAGAATCTACAAATGCTTTTTTTGTCTTTTCAAAAACCTGCGGTTTAATATGGCAATAGCCAGACAGATTTTTGTCTAGGTATTTTTGATGATATTCTTCTGCTTTATAATAGTTTTCGAGCCGTTTTATTTCAATAGCGATCGTCTTGTCAAAACGCTTTTGGAGTTTAATTATAGATGATTGGATAATTTCTTTGTTTTTTTCATCTACATAGTAAATCCCGGTGCGATATTGAATTCCGGTATCTCCGCCCTGGCGGTTCACAGATACTGGATCAATAGATTCGTAAAACAAGTCCAATAGGAACGGTAGCGAAATGATAGTTTCATCAAATGTTACTTTTACAGTTTCTGCATGGCCAGAACCACTGCAAACCTCCTCGTAAGTCGGATTACTTTTTTTTCCATTTGCATATCCGACTTCGGTTAAACAGACGCCTTTTATCAATGATAAATACTTTTCAGTTCCCCAAAAGCATCCTCCCGCAAGATAGATAACTGTCATATTGCTATTCTCCTTTCTATGATTGTATTGCTATTATTGCTTTTAAAGGTATCCTTTAGAATCCTTTTATTTAATTCTTTTCTTTCTTTTTCAGCCTTTTTCTTATCCATTTTCTGTTCCTTTTTTCAAGAAATATTTTTAACTGCCATCATAATGGTCGAATCAATAAAACTCTTGTTCTTCCCTCCAATGTCTTCTACTCCGTACTAAATAATTACAGAACAATATAATAAGGGTTAATGTCCTCATAATGTCCATCTTTCATTCGAAAACCACCCGGTATGGTTCCAAGCTGTTGAAAGCCAAGCCGTTCATATAAATGTTTTGCATGCGTATTGGTTGCGACCACAGCATTGAACTGCAAAATAGTAAATCCATGTTGTTTCGCCTGCATGAGACAATCTTGTACTAACTTTTCACCAATATGTAATCCTCTGCTCTCAGAACTAACGGCATAGCTCGCATTGCAAATATGTCCGCATCTTCCTACATTGTTGGGATGAAGGATATACATACCATAGATTTTTTTACTTTCACATTCTTCCGCAATAGCACAATACGTTTGTTGTTCAAAAAACACAGAACCAGTCTCTTCCGTCAGGCACTCCTCCTGTGGAAAAGCAATTCCTTCTTCTACAACTTCATTCCATATGTAAATCATGGAAGCTATGTCCTTTGTATGATACCTTCGGATATTTATTTTCATCTCTTCCTATTTTCCCTTACTGAATTTCCTAAGATAGCTAATTATTCGATTACCCTAACTATTATATCTCAATCACAGTTGAGAATGCTACTATGGCCTCTCCTGTTATCCGTACCAATTCCGGTTTTCCATCCTTTATCTCAACATTTACACGCATAGTTCCATCTCTTTTTATTGCTTCTCCCTGCATGATACTAAAATTTAAGCAATTATTGCTTTCTAAACTTTTACAGATTCCATAATGTACAAAATAAATACCAAGCGGTCCGTTTGCATTTCCAGTAACTGGGTCTTCTTCAATACCAATTGCAGGCGCAAACATTCTTCCATGAACTAATATCTCCTCATCAAAGTTCAATGTAAAAACATAATATCCGTTACATTGAATCTCATCACTTATCACTTTAAGTTTTTCTGCGTCTGGTTTTAAGTTATGTAATTGTTCATTTTGCTTTATGCCTATCATGACCTTGGAATGTCCAGCAGATGAAATAGCTATTGGGCAATCTTCACGTAAGTCAGAAATGCTGATTCCTAATGCATCTGCTATTCTTTCAACCAATTCTTTTTGGAATGGTTCTCCGACCTCTGGCATTCCCTGTGTCATAACAATACTAAAGTCATCATTTTTCTGAATAATATCGACCGGAAGTAAACCAGCTTTTGTTTTCTGTATTACCCTCCCAGATACAATAGTTCCCTCAATTGCACGAACGTAATGTGCTGCTATTGTTGCATGTCCACATAGAGGTACTTCAGTGGTCGGCGTAAAAAATCTCACTTCAACATCATAGTCCTCTGAATTTCCAGAAAATATAAATGCTGTTTCTGAATTGTTAAGTTCTCTTGCGATTCTTTGCATTTGTTCTTCCGTCAGACCGTCTGCATTGGCTACGACACCAGCCGGATTGCCATGAAATCTTTGACGAGTAAACGAATCTACCTGATAGACCCTATACTTTTTCATTCTCATTTTCCTTCCTGTTAATATTAATACAAATTCAAAGTTATTAGTTCTTTTATGCTTGTTCTTTTCCTAAAAATTATGGGAATTTCTTTGTTAGTAATGATTACGAACTATGATTCTTTTACCTTCATCATCAGACATTCACTGATACCTTTTCTGTATAAATTAGGTATTTCACCAATTTCAGAATATCCTATTCTTTGATATTTATACTTCCCTTAACAATTGTTATATCCATAATACATCCTCCATTAATCTTGAAATTAATTCGCAGTTGCTACCTGTTGCGAAACACTATTTCTAATACGTTCCAGCTCTCAATAAATATAATGGGAAATTACCGTATCAGTTTGCTCTTAATATCAAGCAGACTGATTCCTCCACAGGCAAGACCAATACCAAGCATGGTGATAGCTGAATTCGTATCTAATTTTCCAATGGCTGAAAGAGCAACAACGGCCACTCCCATCGCAAGGCATACGGCACGTAAAATCAAAGGAATAATTTCGCTAACCGGCATTTTGTTTACCTGCTGGGCAGTTCCCGTCTTAATTTGCATCAATTCATCTACAGACATTTCAAAGACTTCAGCCAATTTCGGAAGCGAATTAACGTCCGGATAGGATAAATCCCGTTCCCATTTGGAAACCGCCTTATCTATCATACCCATTGTTTCTTTTTTCATTTCGTTTGTTCTCCTTCCGAGTTGTTTATCTGATGATTGCATCATACTGGCACCTCTCTTTTTATTCAACCGACAGGTCGTTTAGTTGTGCCGACTGTTAGTTTACATACAGTTTAGTGCTGCAAATCTGAATTTATCAATGCCTTCAACTTGATTTCTTATCCATTTTTAATTTATTCCATATAAAAATTGGCACTCCAAGTAATACTATCCCTATCGCTATAAGGATTACCTCTATATGTGCATTTTCTCTGCTTACAGAATAAATGATGAATACTTCTACAGCTAAAGCAATGAAACAGAGACTATTTATAGTATAATCGACGACTGCATCAGTGCTAATAAAATGCTGGTGAAACCATCTCCATATAAATGGCCGCAATACATATTTAATAAAAATGCAAGCGACTGGAAACGCAAAAATGACCATTTTATTTACAAGCGTACTTGGCTTGCCATCACTCCACTGAACAGGAATCTTGTCTGGCAAAAGCCTAACAGATAAAACTGCAATTAGAAGACTGAGTATTGTAATTATCGTCCAGAAAATATATCCACCCCAAATATAAAAAAAACCAACAGAATCTAAATTCAAAATAATATGATTCTTTTCCCAGTATTCGTGTAGATTTCCTGTATATTCTTCGACATTTAAATTATCGTAATTAACCTGTCTATTGGATTCTAAAATTTTCTCACACATCAGATGAGCATTGTGAAGATCAGATTGTTGTTTCTCCAACACAAGCTTTTGTTTTTGTAATAATTTCGTTAAATCAACTTCATGCCTAATCGCTTTTCTTATTTGATCGACAGATAATCCGAGTGTTCTAAGATAGGCAATTTTCTTGATTTCTGCTAAATCTTTTTCTGTATATTCTCGATATCCGTTATCTTCATTTCTATTTGGGTTTATCAATTCTTCCCTTTCGTAAAATCGGATTATACTTCGTGATAGTCCGGTTAATCCTTCAACTTCTTTAATTGTCATTGTCTGACCTCCTTTCTACTACCAGAATAATCTATAAACATTGTTTATAGTCAATACTATATAGCTATTTTTACTTGCGAATCAGCTCAATTTAGCTTATACGCTATTTATAAATAATCTAGTCTTTAACTTCTTACTCTTCATTGTTACATCATAAATAAAATGAGAATTTCATAATCCCATGTAAATTGTCTATTGCTGCACTGCAGATAAAGACTTTCCATTCCAGTAATCATAATCCTCTGGCGGACGGTGAGAAGCTGAGGATAAATACCACCATACGCCAAATCTATCAACTATCGAGGCCGCACAAGGGCTCCATGGCAGCTGTCCTATCGGCATATCAATTCTTCCGCCTTCTTTAAGTAAATCATAGGCACGTTTCACTTCCTCTGGAGTATCAAATTCGTAACCTAACTGAACTAAACTCTCATCTATATTATCCCTTGATGCTTCTACTACGGATAGAAAGCATTCCCCATTTCTATAGAGCTCCGAATGATAAAAAGAACCATCTGGATTTTTTACATGATACCCCAATTCTAATCCAAACACCTGTTGATACAGTTCAACCGCCTTTGCACTATTCTTCACATATACTCCAATACCAAATCCCATTTTTTCTCCCATATCTCCTAATTTATCTCTGTTTTATTATAATAATATTAATTTCCCTATCGCAACAACTAAGAATCCCAATTCCTTAACACGACCCATTCCTAAAATAAACATAATTAGCAGTTCAATTCCTATAAAATAGCTTGTCTAATATGGATAATGGGAAGTTTTATTCACTTTTTTCACTACTTCAATACAATGTTTATTTACCAATTGAATCAATATCTTCTTTTCATTTTCAGATATCCATTCTCGTAATCTCGCTGCTGCAACAGGCAATTCCCAACTTTTAATATCCTCCATGCTTCTTTGCGATATTGTAAGATACTCTCTGATATATATCTTGTAAATATGGCGTTGAATAATTGAAATTAGCCTTCGTATAATCCAAGGTGCATGTGCAACCTCTCCATGCTTTAGCAATAAGCATGTTCGTGCGACATCAGCACACGCATCTCCCCTGCAAGCCGTCATCCAATCTAAAATAACCTCTTTATTATTTCTTATCATTACATTTCCCGGATGAAAATCAAAATGGCACAATTCATTGCCTTCAGGTAATTGTTTTAGGTATTTTTGAACAATTTCTATATTCTCATCAGAAAGTACATCTACGCTATTTAAATCCTCTTCAAGCTTCTCTTTTACAGTACATATATTATCACTAACCGACTTGTGTATCGATACATGATAGTGTGCTAATTTTTTTGAATAATAATTGATTTTCCACAAGGAACTAATCATAATTTTCAGCAAATCTTTTCCCTGGATTTCCTCATATATTATTCCGTACCTGCCATTTATCTCAACCATTTCATATACTTTTGGAACACATTCCAAAATATTTTGTATGATAATGCCGTTTTTATACTCTCTCTCAATAATCCCTTTATATAGCCCAATCCGAAACAGCTTTAATATTTTGTTATCATCCAGTCTGTATATTTCGGCTGTGTTCCCTTGTCCTATCATTTGTTCTTTCTTTATTTCCATATGCTACTCCTCTGGTTTATGGCGTCTGCATCTTTTTTGGATGGAAAGTCATAAATTTAGTACATTGGTATCTAAATAAACAATCACTATACAATTACCTCCATGGTAGACAAAAAATATCCACCTTTTTGCATTTAGTTATTATAAATCTAACTTCCCATTATTGCTATAATATCACTTCTAAAAACCACAAAAAAATCCGTCCAGACAGAATCATAGACAGACTTTAAACATAATAGTTTTATTTAATTTCATTATGAAACAAACCTCTTCAAGCATGTTTTCCCCTTACACATCTGTCGAAATTAGTTTTATTATAGCATAAAATAAAGAAATTAAACATCATTCTTTGTACTCCACCCCTAGTTACTATGTTGGGTTACAATTGATGTGACACCTACAACTATACAAAAACGGTTGAGTCCTATAGAATGTTAATCACCACAAAAAACAATTCTATATAAAAGGAACTTCAACCGTCATGAATACAATAACACAT
>JAEWSH010000029.1 GCA_023398375.1 Bacillota bacterium
CTGATGATAGCGGAAACAATGTTCGCATCATCGAATAATGTTTGAATCGTTAAAAACATATCCTACCTCCTTACTCGTTAAATTCAAACCATCCCTTCATGTTGGCTTTATCGTTCTCGGAGAACGGTATAACCAATTTTGAGGGTTCAATTTCTGCGGCTGTACGAAGCAATGAAACCAATGTGACTCCGTCCTCAACCTTTGTACGGTTAAACAGAGCCGAATTAGCTACATGCTTTTGTTTTAAACCATCAACTGCAACCGCATTGAATAATACAGCATCTTTGGCGATATTCTCACCAAAAGCAGCCTTGATTGTCAAGACATCATAATTTGCATTTGTCTTGTCGATAGCCGAAACTTCCGCGCCTTTCGTACCGCTTCCGAGAAACATGCCAACGTATGCAAGGGAGTTCTTTTCTACCTTGATAGATAACGCCGTGTCACCGGTTGCGTATGCTTCTACTACTCTCACATTGATTACCGTGTATGCGAACTTATTTTTCAAGTCCGCACAAATCGGTGTAAATCCGGGAAGAAAACTTCCCACTACCAGGTTCTGCGTGTCGAGTTTGAACGGGCCACGTCTACGAATACCGGTCTGGACATCGTAGCGTTCCTCTTGCTCAACGGGCGGAACCAAATCGTACTTAAATCCTGCTGACATAATTAATTCTTGTTTTGTTCAACAATAGTTTTCGTTCCCTCGTCAATCATCTTAGCGATAGATTCAGATTCTTTCTCAATCTTCTTTTCCGCTGATTCGGGAGGGGTTACGCCCTTGAAGCCGTCATTTGCGAACTCCTGCTTCAAGTCCTTGAAATATGCGTCCAAGTCCTCATCGTCCTTGATGGCGCATCGTTTGGCGTAGTTTTCGGGAATACCATACTCCTTTGCCTTTGCCATAATCTGCTCCTGCCGGGTAGCTTGTAACTTCTCTGTCTCGAATTGAGCGAGCTTATCAGAAAGAGGTTTAACGGCTGCACTCACTGCGTTAGCAATAATAGCCGCCATGTCGTCCGTCTTATCTTCCAGCTTCGGATTAGGGTTCTCAATTGGCTTACCGTCTTTAAGGTTATGTTTCTTCTCGTAGTTGGAAACTGCGGTCTTGGAAGCATCCCCGGCACGGAAATCACCATAGGAATTTAGCACGTCCGAGAAGCTGATACCCTCAACAATGGAGTTTACCTTTGTCTCGTCCGTTACACCCTCTGCCTTCTTAGTGGCAATTCGGGTTAAGATAGCAGTGTCCACCCCAGCGAATTTCTGTTGCAGCCCTGCCAAAATTTGTTCTAAGATTGTCATACCGTATGAATTTGATTTATAAATTTCTACGGTAAATTTCGTTATTAATAAAGAAGGTGAGAAATAATCAGATAGGTGATACACGACAATGAAACGATTGTCGTAAAATGGTATAAAAAAGGCGTGAAACCGAATGGAATCACGCCTAAATATTCTTCTTATGAACTAATCAGAAACCCAACATCGCGGCTGGAGGTATATTCAGCACTCGACATAGCAACCTCGCAATTTTGAGGGTCGGTTCCGAACGTCCGGAGATATAGTCATTCACTCTTGAAGGACTTATTCCAATCTCACCAGCAAGTTGCTTTTGACTCATCCCTTTCTCTTCAAGGAATAGCTCTATCAATTCCGCAACGGTCGGTTTTTCTATCGGATAATGTTCTTTTTCGTATGCTATCACAATATCGGACATAACTGTAAGCTCCACCGCATTCTTATCATTTGAAGGCGTATTGTCATCAACCAATGGCAGAAGTTCCTCCACTCTCGCCAAAGCAAATTCATACTGTTCTTTCGTTACTTTATTCATACTTCTATCTCTTAAATGGTTGAACAATCTATCTTATCGTAATCTTTATGAGTACCAACCCAGCGAATGAAGACGTACCCAATTGTAAACTTAACAACGACAACCAACCGATAGTTGTTGCCTCTGATATTGAATACATAGTGTTGATTGCCTACATAATCAACTGAAAGAAAATCCACTTTAATGTCTGATAGATTCTTCCATTCAGCTTTTTCTGCTATATCATACCAACGTTCCAAAGCTATGCGTGAATCTTCATAACCTTTCGTCTCGTAGAATTCCTTCAATTTTCTATGTGATACAATTCTCATACCTCTTTTATTTAATGCAAAAATATGAATTAATTTTGAATTATAAAATTTTTCCAGAAAATATATTCTATAATATAGAATTTAGTAATAAAAAAGCGGAACTAAATTAGCTCCGCCCAATAGTACTATAAAAACATGAAGCAATGAATTATCCCTTGGGGTTAGGAGACGCTGCATTGTTATTCTTTGCCGCTTGCTCCTCCTTGATTTCTGCAAGCTCCTCTTCTACCCTATCAGCATTCCCGGCAAACATGATTCCTTCACGCGTTGACCAGATGCCACCACTGACAGCGGAAACGGCAGTAGTTACCTTATCGTTCAAATCGTCAATCATATAGGGAACCAGTTTTGTTTCTATGTCAATGGTCTGTGATGCCTTGCTGAACTCGGTCGGATTAATTTCCCCTAAAGCAGAAACAATGAAATTTACCCTCCGTTGCAGGAACTCACCGATAACCTCGCCGTGATTTTCCACCGCCATGTGCGCTCCCATAAACATGAAGCGGAAAGCAGTGCCGGAAGCCTTGCCTATGCCTTTCAATGTCTCAAAAGAGATACGTGGAGTGTTTGACATGTCGTAAGCCATGTTAGTAAGCGTTTCCGCTTCAAATTTAATAGTATCAGGCACCTGCGACCACGTCAGATACTGCGCATCCGCACCTTCTCCCGTCAGTTTCACCATCCGGTCTTTTGTTTTCCCCATGAAGCCCTCCACATCGCCAATCAGCTTCAGCAACGGGAAAAAATGGTAGTCGATGCAGTCGGCATAATTGGAAAGAAGTTTCTCCAGCCGGACACGAAAAGTCTTAATCTTACTACAATAGGGTTCGGGACGGTAAGCATAAATAACCGGTAGCTTTCCAAATCCGTGGGCGAAAGAGGTTCTTTCCTCGTAGCCTTTAGATAAATCCCATTGATAGACCTTCTTGTCCGTGATAGTCATAAAGCAGGTGACTTCCGAACCGTCCATGAGTTTCTTCTTGTACTCACGGGAGAAAGCGACCAAATCACCCTCATCGTTGAAGAATGGATAGAGCTTGTCCCCACGGAACGGGGACCATAGTACGCTTTTCAGTTTTTTAGTAGGCTTCACTTTGCCGCCAAAAGCAGTTTTCACCTTCTTCCAAAACTTAGTCCAGAACGAATCATCATCAACCACATACCAGTATTCAGCCACCTCCTGCTCAGATAACCAAGAACGGACAACCTTCTTGTTCTGATATTTGATTTTGTTGGATTTAAATACAGCCTTTACCGCATCCAGTAGCTTCTTTTCATCATCATCAGTTGGAGTGCAATCCATAGACGGTTCTGTGCCGACCGTG
>JAEWSH010000065.1 GCA_023398375.1 Bacillota bacterium
ACATCCGCGAGTGCGACGCCATCATTCACGTGCTGCGCTGCTTCGACAACGGCAACATCGTCCACGTGGACGGTTCGGTGAACCCCGTGCGCGACAAGGAAATCATCGACACAGAGCTGCAACTGAAGGACCTCGACACGGTGGAAAACCGCATCAAGCGTGTAGAGAAGATTGCCAAAGTGGGTGGCGACAAGGCGGCAAAGATAGAGTACGAACTCCTGCTCCGCTACAAGGATGCCCTGGAACAAGGACAAAGCGCCCGCACCGTCATTCCGCAGAACGACGACGAGGAACAATGTGCCAAGCAGATGTTCCTGCTCACCACCAAACCCGTGCTCTACGTCTGCAACGTGGATGACGTCAGTGCCGCCAGCGGCAACCAGTACGTAGAGCAGGTGCGTGAAGCCATCAAGGGCGAGGATGCGGAACTCATCATCATCTCCGCCCAGACCGAAGCCGACATCGCCGAACTGGAGACATACGAAGAAAAGCAGATGTTCCTCGAAGACCTGGGACTGAAAGAGAGCGGCTGCAACCGTTTGATTAAAGCTATCTACAGCCTGCTGAACCTCGAAACCTTCATCACTGCCGGAGAGATGGAAGTAAAGGCATGGACCTATCGCAAGGGATGGAAAGCGCCGCAATGCGCCGGCGTTATCCATACGGATTTCGAGAAAGGGTTTATCCGGGCAGAGGTCATCAAGTATGAGGATTATATCAAGTATGGCAGCGAAACAGCCGTGCGCGAAGCCGGAAAGTTGGGTGTGGAAGGTAAGGAATACGTGGTGCAGGATGGGGACATCATGCACTTCAGGTTCAATGTGTAATGATATTCATTCCAGATGGCAATGTACTTTCTTTGTACATTGCCATTTTCTAATAAACTCCATACAATAACAATATGAAACAGATTATCTTCCTTTTATTCTTATTGTCCTGTACTGCCGTTTATGCACAACAGCAAGACTCAGTAACCATTCACGGACGGGTGACTGATTACAACGGACAGCCGATAGACAGTGCCAGCGTCTGGTGGCAAAACCCGCAGTTCAATGACATCATAGAAGCCATAACCGACAAAGACGGGCATTACACGGCCCGTATACCCAAAGGGAAATATCAAAGTGCAGCCTCTATTTATCTGCCCTCCTATGCGCACATTGCCATGAAAAGCGGGCTGCCCGAGACTGAACACCGCCTGGAGTTCTGGGCCTGGGATTTCATCGCCGACCGCGACACTACACTCGACATACGTTATCATCGTATGGAAGCTTATGGCCTGCGTGCTTTCTGCATCCCCGGAGCCATGCCTACTTATCAGATATACGTCCGTCCCATGAGCTTGACACGTACCTACCAATGGATGAAAGAAACAAAGCCCGAGTCATTGGTACACGGTGAAAACCTGAGTGACATTGAGCAACAAGAACAAAACAAAGAAGCCAGAGAATGCCAGATGGCTCCCCGCCCCGGGCAACTGAAAGTCACCGTCTGGATAGACGGCGAGAAAGTCCCCGTGCTGATGAAGCAGGAAATAAAAGAATATTTCGACAGCAACGAATATGGCAACGCCTATCTATTGACAGTAGACATGCCCAAGCATCCCAAAAAAGACCTTCCCTACCGTATCTTCAAAGTAGAGCTGGAAGACATGGAAAACGGTGACCGGGGCGAAGGGCTTTACTATATGGAAAAGGAAAACTACGTTCAATAAACCATACACAACAAATGGCAAACAGTAATCTGAAATACCTCATAGCAGGTACCGGCGGCGTAGGCGGAAGCATCGCCGCCTTTCTTTCATTATCCGGCAAAGACGTCACTTGCATTGCACGTGGCGAACACCTTGCCGCCATACGCGGGAACGGTCTGCAACTGCACTCCGATTTGAAAGGTGAACATTGTCTGAAAGTGGCGGCATTTACCGCAGAAGAATTCCAAGGCAAAGCGGATGTTATCTTCGTCTGCGTCAAAGGTTATTCCGTAGACTCCATTACGGAACTCATCAAACGTGCCTCACACGAGCGTACAGTGGTAATCCCCATCCTGAATGTTTACGGAACCGGTCCCCGTATCCAGCGGTTGGTCCCCGGCGTCACGGTGCTCGACGGCTGCATCTACATCGTAGGATTCGTATCCGGACGGGGAGAAATCACGCAGATGGGAAAGATTTTCCGGCTCGTCTACGGAGCACACCGCAGCACGATTGTTTCCCGTGAAACATTGGAAGCCGTGCAACGCGATTTGCAGGAAAGCGGCATCAAAGCCGAAATCTCCGACGACATCAACCGGGACACATTCGTCAAGTGGTCCTTCATTTCTGCTATGGCCGTCACCGGAGCCTATTACGACGTACCTATGGGCGAAGTCCAGAAACCGGGCAAAGTGCGCGACACCTTTATCGGACTGTCACAAGAGAGTGCAGCTTTGGGCAGGAAGTTGGGTATAGAATTCAAGGAAGACATCGTGCAGTATAACCTCAAAGTAATAGACAAACTCGCCCCTGAAAGTACCGCCTCCATGCAGAAAGATATGGCCAAAGGACATCAGAGCGAAGTACAAGGCTTGTTGTTCGACATGATTACGGCTGCAGAGGAACAAG
>JAEWSH010000067.1 GCA_023398375.1 Bacillota bacterium
CGCTCGGAGCGGATCGCCAGCACCGCCGTGCGGCCCGGCGCCCCCGAGCCGACCACCTCGACGCCGGCCCGGTCCAGGGAACGTTCCAGTGATCGCGCCAGCGCACTGTAGGGATCGCTCGCCGTCACCCGGACAACGCCCAGATCCGCCGGGATCTGCAGCGCCTCGCGCAGGTGGAAGCCACAGCCGGCGAGGCCGAGGGCGAGCAGGAATGCGAGCAGACAGGTCCGGATCATCGGCGAAGTCTGGCCGAGGCCGGCGGCGCGGGCAAGCCGACGCTGGCCGGCATTCACCCGGCCACCACGTTGACGATCTTGCCCGGCACCACGATCACCTTGCGCACCTGCAGCCCGGCCAGGAACGCCTGCACGTTGGGATCGGCCAGGGCCGCGGCCTCGATCGCCTCGCGCGGCGCGTCCACGGCGACGCCGATCGTGCCGCGCAGCTTGCCGTTGACCTGCACCGCCAGGGTCACCTCGTCGCGGACCAGGGCGGCCGGGTCGGGCTGCGGGAACGGCACGTCCTCCAGCAGCGTCTCGGCATGGCCCAGCGCCTGCCACAGCGCATGGCTGGCATGCGGGGTGATCGGATTGAGCAGCAGCACCATCGCCTCCAGGCATTCCTGGCGCAGGGCGCGGCCGTTGGCGGAACCATCGTCGAACTTCGCCACCGCGTTGAGCAGCTCCATCACCGCGGCGATGGCGGTGTTGAAGGCGTGCCGGCGGCCGTAGTCGTCTCCGACCTTCTGGATGGTCTCGTGCAGCTGGCGACGCAACGCCTTCTGCCCGGGCGTGGCGGCGGCGGCGTCGAAGGCTTCCACCGGCCCGCCCTCGGCCTGGCGGTGCACCTGCGCCCACAGCCGGCGCAGGAAGCGGGCCATGCCCTCGACACCGGCCTCGTTCCACTCCAGCGACAGTTCCGGCGGCGCGGCGAACATCGAGAACAGTCGCACGGTGTCGGCGCCGTAGCGCGCGATCATCGCCTGCGGATCGACGCCGTTGTTCTTGGACTTGGACATCTTCTCGATGCCGCCGATCATCACTGGATGGCCGTCGGCCTTGAGCGTGGCGCCGGTGATCCGGCCGCGCTCGTCGCGCGCCACGTCCACGTCGGCCGGGTTGAACCATTCCCGCGAGCCGTTGGCGTGTTCGCGGTAGTAGGTCTCGGCGATGACCATGCCCTGGGTGAGCAGGCGCGCGGCCGGCTCGTCGCTGTCCACCAGGCCCTGGTCGCGCAGCAGCTTGTGGTAGAAGCGGAAATACAGCAGGTGCAGGATCGCGTGCTCGATGCCGCCAATGTACTGGTCCACAGGCGTCCAGTACCTGGCGCGCTCGTCGACCATGTCGGCCGCGCCCGGCGAGGTGTAGCGCGCGTAGTACCAGCTCGACTCCATGAAGGTGTCGAAGGTGTCTGTTTCGCGTTCGGCCGGCTTGCCGCACTGCGGGCAGGTGGTGATGCGCCACTGCGGGTCGGACTTGATCGGCGAATGCACCACGCCCGGGTTGGCGAAGGCGTCGGCCACGTCCTCGGGCAGCAGCACCGGCAGCTGGTCCTCGGGCACCGGCACCGCGCCGCAGCCGGTGCAGTAGATCACGGGGATCGGGCAGCCCCAGTAGCGCTGGCGGCTCACGCCCCAGTCGCGCAGGCGGAAGTTCACCTTGCGCCGACCCGTCCCCTCGGCCTCGAAACGCCGGGCGAGCGCATCGAAGGCGCCGTCGTAGTCCAGGCCGTTGAACTCGCCGGAATTGATCAGGAAGCCGCGTTCGGTGTAGGCCGCCCGCTGCTCGATGCCGTCGAGGTAGTCGCGCACCACGGCCACCGCGGCCGAGGTGTCGTAGGCATCGACCGAGCCACCCGACAGCGCGGCCTGGAACGGATCGGCGTCGTGGGCCACGTCGCCGATCACCTCGGCCAGCGCATCGCGTACCTGCGGCGGCACGATCACCGGGCGCACCGGCAGGCCGTAGGCCTTGGCGAACTCCCAGTCGCGCTGGTCGTGTGCAGGCACCGCCATCACCGCGCCGGTGCCGTAGCCCATCAGCACGAAATTGGCGACATAGATCGGCACGTCCTCGCCGGTGAGCGGGTGGATCGCCCACTGCCCGGTGGCCATGCCGCGCTTGTCCTGGGCCTCGATCTCGGCCTCCGACACCCCGCCCTGCTTGAGTTCCTCGAGGAAGGCGGCCAGCTCCGGGTTGGAGGCGGCGGCCTTGAGCGCCAGCGGGTGCTCGCCGGCGATGGAGATGAAGGTCACGCCCATCAGCGTGTCCGGGCGCGTGGTGTAGACGCCCAGCGGCTGCGCCTCGCCGTCGACGCGGAACTGGATCTCCAGCCCCTCGCTGCGGCCGATCCAGTTGCGCTGCATGGTCTTGACCGGCTCCGGCCAGCCATCGAGCGTGTCCAGGCCGTCGAGCAGTTCCTGGGCGTAGTCGGTGATGCGCAGGAACCACTGCGGTATCTCGCGCTTTTCCACCAGCGCGCCCGAGCGCCA
This sequence comes from Bacillota bacterium, assembly GCA_023398375.1. Taxonomy (GTDB): domain Bacteria; phylum Bacillota; class Clostridia; order Lachnospirales; family Lachnospiraceae; genus SZUA-378. Next base: position 2,492 of record JAEWSH010000067.1, read on the forward strand.
GCCGCGGCCGTCGATCACC
>JAEWSH010000077.1 GCA_023398375.1 Bacillota bacterium
CCTTCTGATTAGTCATACAACCTGTTTGAATTGGTACGACAGGTTAGCAAACTTTAATACGCCGAACCCCTGTTTTGATCAACTCCTGATGATTAATGAGCAGTTTTATGAGAAAAGTGTGGCGCGGATCATGGTTTAATCGAGGAAATACGCCTTTTCCTGGATCATAAAGTGGTAGAACACATTGCATTCAAATCGCGCGGAATGAATAAAGATGTCAGACAACTTCCTCACCGTAACGCATAGTGCTGGTACAGTTGCGCCCATCTTTCTTCGAGCGATACAGACACGTATCGGCTTCGACCATCAATTTATTAAAATCATCGGTCAGCGTTCGGTACGATGCGCGACCACTACCGACGCCAATACTTACCGTGAGATAAAGCGTTTTTTGTTGCCAGGTGAATGGTTGCAGTTCAACGCCTTTACGGATTTTTTCCGCCATTAGCAGACCATCGACAGGATTCACCGACGGCACTGCAACAGCAAATTCTTCGCCGCCCATGCGCGCCACCAGCCCCTTATCACCGACAATCTTCTGAATATGCCGGGCAAACACGCTTAACACTTTATCGCCACATTCATGTCCATAGTTATCGTTAATGCTTTTGAAATAGTCAATATCAAGCAGCATGACCGTCAGATGTTGTGTCTGTTTCAGCGATGGACTTTTCAGCGCCTCATAAAGACCGGACCGTGAGTAAACCTGAGTCAGAAAATCAAAGTCGGCTCGCAGCGCAACTTGCTTCATTAGCGAATTGATCGCTGCCACGCTAAAAGAAACCATAATTGGGCATATCGCCATCGTGGCAATACCGAGACGTGCGGAGAACATTTCCGGAATGGAGAACGGCGAACCGACCGAGATATCAATCACCGAATTTGCCACCAGTACGATTTCCACCGCACCGGTGACAAAGGTCAACAGACATGTTACCTGCGGCGTATAGCGCACTGCACACCAGATTAATGCAGGCAGCGGGAACGCCAGACTCCCCGCTCCGCCAATGACTACCGAGGCAATAACCGACACAATAAGCGCGATGGCGGGCATCATCTGTTCTGCTTTAAAGCGCGGCAGCACTCCAGGAATAGCCAACGTCAGCATACAAGGCACGATCAACACGCCCGTTGAGAATTGCTCACTGAACCAGTCCGCAAGCAAAGGCCAGAAATCCAGACTATCAATACTGACCGAACCAATCGCCCCGACAATAGCGCATAATAATGCGGCAATCAGACAGTAATTAAATAGCCGTAAGGCACTTACTGGCTCATACTTATTTTTCCCCAGACGCTTATCCCGCACGACCAGTAAGGCGACGGTAACAATAAACATCATATTGGAGAAATTGATAACCAGTGAAACCAGTCCCCATTCGGTGGTTATGGCATCATAAACCAGCATCGCCACATAACTGATCGCATAGTAATGCAGTCGATTAAGCCAGACATAGCGGGCAAACACCCCCGCCATTACGCCATTCAGCGGCCAGAAAAGAGAAAGTTCGTGAACCAGCCGTAACTCTGCACCAATAAAATAGAACAGCGTGGTTAGCGCAAAAATAGCGATGCTATTACGTAGCAGATGACCTTCCTGGAACAAACGGAAAGTTGAAATGGGGTGTACATGCATTAATTATCTGTCCATACAATTGCGGGTGGCAATTATCTCAACGTAATAAGTAAATTCTCATAAAGGATAGCATGTTCGCTAACAGCGGCGGCAAATAAAGGTACCCTGGGAATGCTATTTTATCGTTTTCCGCAATTCTCATGGCTGATTCATCTGTACAACCAGCCAGTGATAGATTACCGCCACGATATAACGTTGTTGTTCTTCGCTTAACGAAACACCCTGCGGAATGTTATGCCACTTAGCCAGACAACCGCGACAGCAGGTCGCGGTGGCGTGCTGAGCGATAAACACCGGATGCCCGCGCATGGGGGTTTGCTTACCGTCATTAGCCGGTAATGCCGGAGCAAGACGTTTAGCGACAAAATCCGCCGCATGTTGTTCGATGACTGGCGCGCCTTTCTCCAGGCAATACTGACGCTCTTTCATGCCCAGACGAAAGCGAGAGCGAAATTTTGAACGGGATAAACGCGCGAAGAGTGGATCGAGAGACTGCATTAATAAACCGAACGCCCTAACTGTTTCGTCAATTGTTCAAGGACGGCAATACCCGCAAGCGAGTTACCTGCATCATCCAGTTCCGGACTCCAGACTGCGATGGCCATTTCATGCGGAACAATCGCCACAATACCGCCACCAACGCCAGATTTCGCCGGTAGTCCCACCCGCCAGGCAAACTCCCCCGCGTTCTGGTACATACCACTGGTCGCCATCAGCGCGTTAATTTGCCGCGCCTGCATTGGCGTCACCACTGGTTCATCAATATGAATAGCTTTCCCCTGATTAGCCAGAAAGACAAACGTCCGGGCCAGCTCTACACAGCTCATTTTCAGAGCGCAGTAATGAAAGTAGTTTTGCAGAACGGTTGTCACGTCATGATGGAAATTGCCAAACGACTTCATCAGCCAGGCGATAGCCGCATTTCGCGCGGAATGTTCAAATTCGGAACGCGCTACCACCGTATCGTATGAAATATCAGACACACCGCTTAAGCCGCGCACGACTTCCAGCATACGTTGCCGTGGTGCGCTTAATCGCCCTTGCAACATATCGCAGACCACCAGCGCACCGGCATTAATGAACGGATTACGCGGAATACCCTGCTCCATTTCCAGTTGCACTAAAGAATAGAACGGTGATCCAGACGGATCTTTGCCGACGCGTTGCCAGATTTCCTCTTCGGAGTAATGACGCATGGCGACAACGAGACTCAGCACTTTGGAAATAGACTGAATGGAAAAACGTTCTTGCGCGTCTCCGGCCTGAAAAAGCTGTCCGTCAACGGTACAGATAGCAATCCCCAATCGGGAACCGTCTACTGTAGCCAGCGCCGGAATATAATCCGCGACTTTACCCTGACCAATGAGCGGCCGCACTTGCCGCAAGATGTTTTCTAAAATTGCATTATCCATGGCGACTGCCACTTTCTACTCCTGGACCGCAGGTCTGAAAAGACCTGCGAGTATATCAGAGCTGAATATGTCGCGTCAGATCCGGTCTTTCCACACCGTCTGGATATTACAGAATTCGTGTAAGCCGAAATGGGAAAGCTCACGACCAAAGCCACTCTTTTTCACGCCACCAAAGGCCACTCGCGCGTCGCTGGCACAATAACCATTGATAAACACCCCACCGCATTCCAGACGTGCCGCCATCTGTCTGGCCTGAGTTTCGTCAGTGGTAAAAATGGTCGCTGAAAGGCCGAACTCACTATCATTAGCCAGTTCCAGTGCATGTTCTGCATCTTTCGCAATGGTGATTGCCGCAACGGGGCCAAACATTTCTTCCCGAAACGCGGTCATTTCTGGGGTAACATTCGCCAGAACCGTTGGCGGATAGTAGTTACCTGCCCCAGCCATCTTTTCCCCGCCCAGTAACAAACGCGCACCCTGCGCCAGGGTTTTCTCCACCTGATGATGCAGCTCATCACGTAAATCAAAACGAGCCATTGGTCCGAGAGCGTTCTCTTCGTCACGGGGATCGCCCATTTTCAAGGCTGCCGCAGCTGCCACAAAACGTTCGGTAAATGCCGAAGCAATTCCCTCTTCGATAATAAAGCGTTTTGCCGCTGCACATACCTGTCCGGTATTCTGATAACGTCCGGCTACCGCCGCTTTCACCGCCAGTTCCAGATCGGCATCGTTAAGCACAATAAACGGATCCGAACCGCCCAGTTCCAGTA
>JAEWSH010000125.1 GCA_023398375.1 Bacillota bacterium
TTCTGTGTGCCGTGGCGGAGGTGGGCAGTATGTTCGTCACCTTCCCGGTGCTGGGCAGCAAGTGCGCCCCGGTGCAGCACATGGTCAACATAATTTGCGCGGTGTTCCTTGGCCCGTGGTACGGCGTGGCTGTGGCGTTCGTGGCGAGTCTTCTGCGCAATCTCTTGGGGATTGGTAGTCTGATGGCCTTCCCTGGGAGCATGTTCGGTGCGCTGCTGTGCGGCGTTGTATTCTGGAAATCGAAGAACCTGCCCGCCACACTGGTGGGCGAGGTGTTCGGCACCGGCGTGATCGGCGGGCTGTGCGCCTATCCCATTGCCACGATGTTTATGAACGTGGACGCTGCCGCGGTGGCGTTCTACGCTTACATCATCCCGTTTTTGATCTCCACCGTCGGCGGGTCCATTCTGGCGGGCCTGCTGGTTTTCGCCCTGCAAAAATCCGGCGCGATGAATTCCATGCGCGCCACACTGGAGAGTTGATTTTATGCTGCCATTTGACCGTCTGATCGAGCTGCGAAAGCTCCGCCCCCTGATCCACTGTATCGCCAATCAGGTTTCTGCTAACGACTGCGCAAACGTGCTGTTGGCGGCGGGGGCCTCTCCCATGATGGCGCAGGCACCGGAGGAGATGGAGGAGATCGCCGCCATTTCCAACGCTACCGTTTTGAATATTGGGACACCTGATAAAGAGCTATTCGCAGCTTGCCGGCTCAGCGGCGGTTTTGCCGCAAAAAACCAGCCGGTGGTACTGGACCCGGTGGGTGTGGGCGCGACTGCGTGGCGGCTGCAAGAGACGGAAAGACTGCTGGAGAGCTTTGCTCCCGCCATTATTCGGTTGAACCTGGGGGAAGCCCGGGCATTGCTTCACCGCGCCGGAGAAGAGCAGGGTGTGGATTCCACCGCCATCGCGTCCCCAGAGGCCCGTATGGACTGCGCCCGGGCTCTGGCTCGGGAACGCGGGGTGGCGGTGCTGCTCTCCGGCCCAGAGGACGTCGTCGCCGATGGGACGCGGGGCTGCCGTATTCCCGGCGGAAGTGCCTGGATGGCCCGCGTCACCGGAACGGGGTGTATGCTCTCCGTCCTCTGCGGGGCGTTTGCCGCCGTGGAACCAGATATGTTTCTGGCCGCGTCGCTGGCTTCCGCGTTCTGGAAGGTCTGCGCCGTCAAGGCGGAGAATGCGCTGAGTTCCGGACAGGGTGCGGGAGCGTTCCGCTGCGCGCTGATGGATGCCGCCTCCGCGCTGGAGGCGGGGGAGTTTGCCCGGCTTGCCAGGGCGGCGGAGGCGCTTTAAGGCGGTACTGCTGGACCGCTGTTCAAAACATAGGAGGAAGACTTCCCGCATGGGCCGTTTCCGTACTGCCAAACCAAGTCGGCGGCACGGGAGCGGCCCATGTGGTTTTCAATGGAAAAGAGAGTCGTTTGAATACTCCTCGGAATTTATTTTATTTTCCTATAATTCGTTGTATTTTTGAGGAGAACTGTCTATAATAAACTTCTATGGCAAACAGAATATTATGAATGTGCTTCACAACAGATGAAAATGCGAGATAACATATGATAAACATTTGAATAATGGAAGAGAGTTATATGACAGAAAAACAAATAACAGAAAAACAAATAACAAGGGATACATCGATTGATTTATTAAAAGTCATCGCAATTATTGGCGTTGTGACGATCCATACCTGTATAGGTGGGTATTCGTATCCGATAGGTTCTTGGAATTGGGACGCAAGTTTATTTTGGGGAAGTATCACGCGAGCAAGCGTGCCTCTTTTTTTTATGTGCAGCGGTGCCCTTTTACTGGATCCACACCATGAGTTAAGTCTCAAAAAATTATTTTCAAAAAATATTCTTCGCGTTTTAATTGCATTGTTTTTTTGGGCAATGGCATATAAGGTATTTGATCTTCTTGCAGGAGGTACATTTACGCTCTCAACAATTTTTCAAGCAGTAAAAGAAGTGATTCTATTCAAGCACGAGAACCATTTATACTATATACATATCATCCTTCTTGTTTACGTTTTTTTGCCAATCACCAGAGTGTTTGTGCAAAGTGCAGATGATAAATTGATGAAATATGCTTTAGCATTGTGGTTTGCTCTTGGAATACTGTTTCCAACCGTTAAAGTATTCTGGCCGTTTTCACTCTTAATTGGCATCCCTTTGCAATGGATGCTGAATATGACTTATGCTTCAATTGGATATGGAATACTAGGTTATTACATCAAACAACACCATAACCTCAGACCTTTGTGCTATAGAATGATTGGTTTTATTGGTTTTATTTTGACGTTCGGCGCAACTTGGTATGAGTCTGAGCGGCAAGGTGCGCTTTATCAGCATTTTTTGGAGGGCATGACTTGCGGCGTTGCATTTCTTGCGGTTGGCATCTACGGGATTTGCATGACACTTTCAGAAAAACGGGAATTTTCCTTGAAAACTCGCCGGGTATTGACTTATGGATCGAAGGCTTCGTTCTGCATTTTTTTGGTACATGTATTCTTTTTGAAAATTTTTCCCTCGATTGGCCTTACCGTAAACATTTTTCCGTGCCTGCTTTCCATTCCCTTTCTGGTCATTCTGAACCTGGCATGCAGTATGTGCGTGTATTGGATTCTGTCAAATGTTGTAATTCTTAAAAAATGGGTAATTTAAGCGGGAATCTGCACGGATGGAGTTTAAGTGGGGGAAGAAGACAACTGCAAGGTTTTAAAAACGCCTTATTTCTGAGTTACTTCGGAAATAAGGCGTTTGCTTGTATTCCACGTGCGTCATAGCAATCATTGAGATTACTGGCCTTGGGAGATCGACTGACTCTCAAAGAATTTTTGCAGACGCGTATTGAAAAGTCGCGTCGGTACGAAAAATAGAGCGGTTGCTCTTGAAAAGTATTTGAAAATATGTTATATTTAATCGGTTGCAATTTTAAAACAGCCAAAATTTATATAAAAAAAGTTTTTAAGTTTAACTGGAAGCGGGGGGACCAAGACTGAACGAGGTATTGAAGCGCTTTGAACTGCCGAAGGAGCTGAGCGCCATCGTAGACTGCAGCCC
>JAEWSH010000014.1 GCA_023398375.1 Bacillota bacterium
ACGACCATTTGCTTTATTTCCAGCCCGAAGAGTTGAATCTGTCGAAAGGAACTAGAGTCCGTATTACGGGTGGTGACTTTGCAGGTCAGGAGGGTATTTTTCTGAAAGTAAAGGGTGCACGTGACCGCCGTGTGGTTATAGAGATACAAGGTGTCATTGCTGTTGCCATGGCCACCATCCATCCGGACCTTATAGAAGTGATCAAATAACGATCACTATGTAGGATGTGGCGAAGTATCTTTTTTCCTCTTTAGAATCTAAAATCATAAATCTGAAATAATATGTCTCTTTTAGAAGAAGCACTCCTCCTTCAGCGTGCTGCGCACGATCTGATGTATTTGGGTATGGACGGGAGTCCTATTTATAGTGATGACTTGTCGCGTCGTAATGGTGAAGTTTATCGTTTGACTACAACTTTATATAATTCCGGCACTTGGGGCACTACAGTGGAGGAACAGGCCAATGTATATCTCGCTCTTTTAATGGGTTATAGTGCCTCGTTTGTCGACCACGGTGAGAAACAGCAGCATGTGCAGGAGGTTCTGAACCGTTGTTGGGATATTCTGGATACTCTTCCCGCATCTTTGCTGAAGCTCCGTCTGCTCACTGCTTGTTATGGAGAGGTTTTCGATGAGCCTTTGGCAGATGAAGCTCACTCCATCATTGCTTCTTGGAATGCTGCATTGCTGACTGCCGAACAGCAGGAAGCTGTTGATGAGTTTCAGAACGTGATGGAGAATCCTTATCCGTGGGAGGAAGTGAAAGACTAAGCGTCTCACAATGTTCCCATTTGATAACCTTCATGTAGCTTGTTTAAAAAGAAGTTTGTTGCAAGCTAATGTTAAATTCAAAACCAATTAATTAACAAAACTCGGTTTAGGTCACAGTTATGTGCCCTTTCAAAGGGGGATGCCCTAAATTGAGTGCTTACAGGTATATTAAGGAAGAATAAATATAATGGCCAGATAGTATATAAAAAGTGCGATATGAAGGTAAGTGTAATTGTTCCTGTATATAACATGGAGATAACTGTATCCCGTTGTCTTGATTCAATAGTAGGCCAGGATTATAAGGATTTCGAAGTGATTCTAATAAATGATGGTTCCAATGATAAATCACCGGAAATCTGCAAGGATTATGTTAGGCGCTATGGGAATATTAGATATTTTTCTAGAGAGAATAAAGGATTGCCATACACTATTAAAGAGGGGTTAGACCATTCGATAAGCGATTTCGTTACGTTTGTTGATAGCGATGACTATGTAGAGCCTAATCTTCTTAGTACATTGGTCAAGGCACAGAAAGAGGTAAATGCAGACATAGTTCAAAGTGGTATTGCCTATATAGGAGTAGATGGGTCGTTAAAAAGTGAATTTAAGATGAAAAATTCTCTGATTACTGACAAAAGCAAGATATTCCATGCATATTTTATTGAAAAGTCAGTAAACAACACTATGGCAAGTGCCTTGTTTAGAAAGAAACTGTTTGAAGATATACCTTTCTCGCAAGATCTTCTAAGTATTGATATACAGGTAATGCCTCTTGTCCTTACAAAATTTTCAGTTTTTCGCCAAATTGAGGATGTGCTATATAATGCCGTTCAATATCCTAATAGTGTAAGTCGGGGGGCTAGAATAGATAAAATGTATGAAGATAGAACAAAACGTAATATTCTATTAGAATCATTTTTTTCTCAACATGCACCTGAATTAGGAGATTATATGTTGTATCGTAAGTCTATGGACTCTTTGTTCCTGTATGATAAAATCAGAACATCTGGTGACGATATAGAGGAAAATATATTGAAGAAGATTAAGGAGGAATGTAGGCAATGCTTCCGTACATATTACCCGAAGCTGTTGAATTCGAATTTATATATTCAATTCGACAAAAAGGATAAAATCAAGTTGAAGCTTTTTAGTATTAGCCCCCAATTGTATATATGCATTATGGGATTATATGAAAAATGGATGAATCGTAATACAAATTATTGATAATATGAGTGTATTTAAAGACAAAGTCTTGTTGATAACAGGCGGAACTGGCAGTTTCGGAAATGCCGTTCTCCGTAGGTTCCTTACGAGTGATATTAAGGAGATTCGTATTTTTTCGCGTGATGAAAAGAAGCAGGACGAGATGCGTCACCGCCTTCAGGCACAACATCCCAATGAAGCAGCAAAGGTTCATTTCATAATAGGAAATGTACGCGACTTTGATGCTATTGATGCTGCCATGCATGGCGTTGACTATGTTTTCAGTGCTGCTGCATTGAAGCAGGTTCCAGCTTGTGAGTTCTATCCTATGCAGGCTGTACGTACCAACATTTTCGGTTCTGAGAATGTATTGGAGGCAGCCGTGCGAAATAAAGTGCAGCGTGTAGTGGTACTCTCTACAGACAAGGCCGCTTATCCTATCAATACGATGGGTATGACCAAGGCTTTAATGGAGAAGCTGGCTATCAACAAGAGCCGCGATCCCCGTACTCGTGAGAGTGGCACTGTAATCTGTGCCACCCGTTACGGTAATGTGATGTGCAGTCGTGGAAGTATTATTCCGCTATTCATCGAACAGATTAAGACAGGCAAGCCCATGACCGTTACAGTGCCGGAAATGACTCGTTTTATGATGTCTCTTGACGAAGCTGTCAATCTTGTCGTGTTTGCATTCACTCATGCCAATCCTGGCGATCTGTTCGTACAGAAAGCCCCTGCTGCCACTATTGAAATTTTGGCTCAGGCTGTAAAAGAAATCTTCCATGCAGATAACGACATTCAGGTAATTGGTGCCCGTCATGGAGAGAAGATGTATGAGACCCTTTGTACCAGTGAGGAGATGGCAAAGGCAGAGGATATGGGTGACTTCTATCGTGTGCCAGCTGACATGCGCAACCTCAACTACGACCAGTATATTGATAACTTCGGTCATCGTGTGGATTGTGAGCAGTATAACTCGGACAATACCCACCGCCTTGACCTCGAAGGAATGAAGAAGATGCTGCTCTCGCTGGATTATGTTCAGGAGCAGCTGAAGGAGTATGAAGCGGAGTTGGCTAAGAAAGCAGGGAAATAAAAATCGGTTAAACGACTATGATACCTTTAGTAAAACCCTATTTTCCTCCACGCGAGGAATTGATGCCCGCTCTTGAAGAAATAATCTATAGCGGCTATGTGGCTACAGGCCAGCCTGTGTATGACTTTGAAGATAAATTTAAGGCATATATAGGCAATCCTAATATTATTTCCGTCCATTCAGGAACTGATGCATTACATCTAGCTTATATACTTGCGGGTATTAAGGCGGGAGACGAGGTTATCAGTACTCCTATGACCGCAGAACCTACCAACACCACCATTGCTATGGTAGGCGCTAAAGTGGTTTGGGGAGATGTTGATCCTCAGAACGGTCTGCTTGACCCGAATAGCGTTCGCTCTCTGATTACTGAAAAGACCAAAGCAATTGTGTTGGTGCATTATGCCGGTATGGTGTGCGACATGGACGAGTTCTACAAAATCTCCAAGGAGTTCAATATCCCCATTATCGAGGACGTTGCCCATGCAATGGGCAGCAAGTACAATGGCAAGATAGTGGGAAATTATTCCGATTACACCATTTACTCCCTACAGGCCATTAAGCACATGACCACTGTTGACGGAGGATTCCTGGCTATGAAAGATGGCTTACAGTTAGAGCGTGCCAAGCGTCTGCGTTGGTTCGGTCTTTCCAAGGATAAGAGCCGCCTGGAGAATGACATTACTGAGGTTGGGTATAAGTATGCTATGAACAATGTAAACGCCACCATTGGCCTCTGTCAGATGAAGCATATTGAAGAAACCATAGGCAAGTACATTGCTAATGGTAAGTATTATGATGACGCGCTGAAAGGTATCCCCGGAATAGAGATGGTGAAGTACAACAATAATACAGAACCCTCATACTGGCTTTATACCATGAAGGTAGAGCGAAGGGATGACTTCTGTCGCATGATGGAAGAAAACGGCATTAGCGCTTCGCAGCTACATCATCGCAGTGATACCCATAGCATCTTCAAGGAGTCAAAACGAGAGCTGCCAAATATGGAAGAGTGGTACAGTCACTTCGTTCACATTCCTTGTGGCTGGTGGGTAAGCAAAGAAGATAGAGAAAAGATAGTTGAAGTAATCAAAAAAGGCTGGTAAAAATGTCATCCCGAAATCTCACTGCCGTTGAGGGTTTGAGATTCCTCTTCTTCCTTGGAATTTTCGTCTTTCATTGTGTAAGTCGTTGGATGCAAATATGTTGGTAGTAGAAGTCTTTTTAGTCATAGCCTCCTATTTCCTTACTAGTAAGTTCTTAAAAACTGAGCAGAGCGAAATTGCCGTAGGTGAAGTTTTTTTGCATAGAATAAAACGTCTCTATCCGGCTTATTTGACAATAGTATTTCTCTTTACAGTTGTTCTATTTGCTCATACCCGTAGAGTCAACCCAGAGTCTCTCTGGTATATTCTTTCGTTACAGAATTTTCGGGTTCTTTTTGATCATGCAACATATGATCTTGATGGTTTCCTTGGTCATTTCTGGTATATTGGTCTGGATGTATGGCTGTTCCTGTTGTGGGTGGTCATCATGCGGATGGTTCCGAGAAAATACTTAAAGGTAGCCTTTGTGATCTCTGTCATTTTTGGTATAGCATGGCGAACATCTTTCATATTAATGGGCAAATATGGCTGCATCCTATGTGATACCTATTGGACAATTGGACTGTTGGGCTTTAGGTGGTTTGTTGGCATTGAACATCAAAGAGAAAGGGAAAAGCAATGTCGTGATGTTGCTGGAGATTACTCTGGGAATATTAGGCATTGTAGGATTAACCATTTACAATGCATTTCTTTCAGGTTGTTCAATAGGAGAATCTTATCAGTTGTGGCATAGCTCAGGAGGATATGTGCACAACATTCTGACAGGAAACATCCATTTTGTTCATTGCGTTGTTATCTGTTGGGATATTAAGGTTCTGTATTGATACAACACGCCATCATCCAATTTTATCATCAGCACCTTTGGTGGCATTAGGTGGTATGACTTATGAGCTCTACTGTTTTCATTATCCGATAAAAGTTTTTGTAAAGCATCTTATTCAGAATGATTATTTGATGGTTATAGCAGCACTAATTGCAACATGTATAGTTACATTGTTGTGGAGTAGGTATGCTATGCCTGTTTTTAAAAAGATAATTAAGTAAACAATACTTGATGAATTTAGAAGTTATTAAGCACAGAGATATCCTCTTTAGGGACCTTCTTCGTGCTATTGCCATGAAGTCCGTCGGTTGGTCTTATTCTTTGGAGAGTCAGGTTAGGTGGATTGTGGACAATATGCACGATGAAGATGAACATGTCTTCCTGAAAGATGGTGATAAAGATATGGCTTATATGACACTTTCTCCAGTTACGGGTATGCTGAACGGCTCACTTGCATCCTTTTTGGGTGTGGGCTGCGTTTGTTCTGCCAAGCCCGGAATGGGGGGGGGGGAATGCTTATGCTTAATGTTAATGAACTGATTAAAGAAAGAAAAACTTTAGGACTATTATTCTGTAAAAATGAACTAGTAAAGTTTTATAGTAAATACGGTTGGCAGCTCATACCCAAACAGGCGCTGATACTTGAACCCGGGCACGATAGCATAAACACTATGTTATTTAACTGTCATGTTGATGGGGTCTTAGAATATAAAGATAAACTTTTTTAATTCTATTCGAGTATAGCGCACTACGTTATACTTGAATATGAATTTAAAGATAAAAACAGTTACCGTCGTTGGCGCAAACGGCACAATGGATACGAATGTATCCGGTATCTTTGCATCATTTGGCGACGCCATGGTTTACATGATAAGCCGTGACAAAGAGAAGTCTAAGAAGGCCGCTTTGAAGGCCGGAAAGACAGTGAAGGCAGGTAGCATTGTGGGTCACCTGATACCGACTGACTACTCGATGCTTGAAGAGTGTGTATCGAAGTCCGACCTTGTGTTTGAGAGTGCTGCGGAGAATTTGGAGTTGAAGATTGACCTCCACACAAAGATAGGAAAGGCGTTGAGGAAAGACGCTATTGCTGGCATTGGTTCTTCCGGACTGTCAATTACCCGTCTGGCAGAATGCTATCCTGAAGATGTTCGAGGGCAGTTCTTCGGAATCCACATATTAGCTTCCGCTCTGCGAGCTGACGGCATCACCCTATAGTGATATGGCGCTGTATGGAGATTTGAAGGACTATCTGACCAACGTGCTGCATCATACCGTTGCAGAGAGAGCAAAGACTTGCCTGCATTCCTTGGCAACCGCATAGGCTTCTATGTAATGAATGAGGCATTGCAGTATGCAGAACGCTATGCAGATAATGGTGGCATTGACTATGTTGACGCCCTGCTTGGTCCGTTTACTGGTCGCACTATGCCTCCTATCACTACGGCAGATTTTGCTGGGCTGGATGTGCATAAAGCCATTGTGGACAATATTTATGAGAATACGAACGACTATGTACACGAGAAGTTTGTACTGCCCGACTATGTGCAGAAATTGATTGACCAGAAGAAACTGGGTCGCAAGTCGGGTGAGGGTCTGTATAAGTTCATCAAGAACGGTAGTGGTGACAAGCGCATGATGGTGTATGACATCAAGCTGGGTATCTACCGTGACGAGATAAAATATACTTTCCCGTTTGCCTTGCAGATGAAGCAGTACCTGCGTGACGGTGACTATGATGATGCTATCCGAGTGCTGATTAACAACAAAAGTTAGGAGGCAGATATTTGCTTGCGTTTCTTGCTTCGCATATATTGTATATGCCCTCTATATAGCAGAGCACGTGGGTATACCAATAATAGGGGATAATTGCGATATACACCCCTCAGCTGTAATCCATTTATGTCATGATGCTTATATGGGTAATAATACGACTGTAGGCAATGCTCTATTTGAAGGAGTTACTGAGGTTGGTCCTTATTCAAAGTTGGATAATCACGTACATTTTGCCCATAACTGCAAGTGCGGCGAGAACTGTTTTATCACAGCTTGTTCATTGTTGATGGGCTCTACCACATTGGACAATAATGTTTGGCTTGCTCCTAATGCTGTAACACTCAATGGTGTTCATGTTCATGATGATGGTTTTGTTGGAGCAATATCTTTTGCCAATAAAGAAGTGTTTGAAGGTGAGGTTGTTGCCGGTATACCTGCAAGAGTTTTAAGAAAAATCACATAATAAATGATTCCATTGTTTAAACCCTACATGCCTGAGAAATTACCTAAGCTAGATTATATTCTACATTCGGGTGCTTTGGCGTATGGCAAGTGGGGACATGAATTTGAAAAGAGATTAGGTGAGTATATTTACAATAGCCAAATACTTGCCACCAATAGTTTTAATGCGGCATACCAGCTGGCAATTACAACGTTGGGCTTGCAGCCAAAAGATGAGGTAATTGGTTCTCCGATGACATGTCTGGCTTCCAACCAACCTTTTGCCACACAGCATGTAAAGGTGATTTGGGCTGACATTGAGCCTGCTACCGGTATGCTTGATGTAGGGGACGTGAGGAAGAAGATCACTCCACGTACAAAGGCTATACTGGTTAATCATTTCTGCGGCTATGTTGGCTATGTGGATGAGGTTTTGGCACTTGCAAAAGAATATGGCCTGTATGTAATAGAAGATGCCATAGAGGGGTTTGGGGCTGAATACAAAGGAAAAAAAGTGGGAAATCTTAGTGCAGATGTAACTGTCTATTCATTCCAGACTGTCAGATTGCCCAATACCATTGATGGTGGAGCTGTGTCATTCAAGGATAAGGCTCTTTATGATAAGGCTGTGCTTGTTCGTGATTATGGTATTGACCGTCCTCGATTCCGAGATGATATGAAGGAAATAAGCCCGTTGTGTGATATAGCATTGCCTGGTTATGGAGCCACACCCTCTGAAATCAATTCCTACGTGGGTTGTATACAAATGGAAGTAATTGATGAATTACTTGAAAAGCAGCAACAACAGGCAAGAAAATGGGATGTGCTATTAGATGAGAAAGAGGTAAAGCCAGTTTCCGTTGTAGCTGGAACCAAGCCCAATTATTGGGTATATGGAGTGTTGGCTGAAAATAAACGTGTTTTTATGGAAGAGTGGAGATTGAAGGGCTATTACGTATCTGGTGTTCACCTTCCTAACACATATTACTCAGTTTTCGGTAAGCAGCCGGAGCTGAGAGGAGTACTGGAGTTTTACAGTAAATATGTAGCACTGCCTTGTGGGTGGTGGTTGGAGTAGGAGATAGATAATGGTGTAGAACATTAAAAATATCGGCTTGATATGCGGAACCTGAATATTGATAGCTTGAAGTTTTACCTATTTATAGGAGTCTTTTTATTTCATCATGCAGGGCTGTTTTGCCCCATAGAATGGGGGTAACTATCTATTTGTCAATCACCTCCTTTTTTTTACAAGGAAGCTAATTGAAGAAAAGAAAGATAATATTAACGTAAAAGCACTTGCGATAAAGCGTTGGAAAAGGCTCTCTCCGTTTTATCTTACAGTAGTAATATTGCTGACCATTTATTACTGGGTTTTAAACCAAAATGTTCCAGGAGATTTTTGGAGTTATTTTGTATATGCTCAGAACTTCTATTGGGCAATAAAAGGTGATGTTGGGACAAGAGTGCCTGCAAGTTACCATTTTGGGTATCTAATATTAGATTTTTATTTATTCATAGTTTGGACAAGAGTGATTGAATATACTAAGAATGATAGGTTATTGAGGATTTTCTGGTGTATGCTCGTGTTCAGTATTGTGTATCGGTGTGTTATACCGCAAATAACAGGTAATGCAATATTAGCATATACGATGCCTTGGGGAATGTTTGATGCGTTTTCAGTTGGAGGAATTCTTGCAATAAGAACTAAGGAAAAGAAACCGTTGTTGAAGACAGGACATATATCTGCTATTGTTGCTGTTTTACTGTTTATAATTTGTGTGGTTTCTATGATGAGGGCAAACAATGTCGGGGGTAAGGGCTATAACCATGTTCTCTACGTCAAACAATTATGGTGAAAGCCCTATTACGATGCAAATCTTTACCGTGATGACATTGTTGTCATGTTCATTGATTCGCTATTGCCTGTCAATTAAGAAAAACTGTATTTTTACAAATAATAAAATCGCAAACCTTGGTGGATTGTCATATGAGTTACATGTCTTACATTTCCCTATCTTGTTTTTTGTTGCTCAAGTCGTTGAGAATAAATGGATTGTTGGAATAGCAGCATTCTTGATAACTATTGGATTATCAAAACTCTGGAAGTTAATATATAAATGAGTATGGATAAAAAAGTAAGTATAGTTGTTCCATTGTACAATATGGAAGACTTGGTAGGTAAGTGCTTGGACAGTCTTGTAAAACAGACATACAAGAACTTGGAAATTGTTGTTGTTGATGATGGGTCATCGGACAACAGCGGTAAGATAGCTGATGAGTATGCTGCAAAATATCCGCAGATTGCAGTTCTGCATCACGAGGTTAATAAAGGAATTTCCTGTGGAATTATCAATGGAGTGAAAAAAGCTATAGGAGAATATGTGACACTTGTGGATAGCGATAACTATATCTCAGAGTTGATGATTGAACGGTTGGTCGAGCTCAAAGAATCCTATCGAGCTGATATAGCCCAGGGAGAGGCCTTGTGCTATATTGATGAGAGCGAGATAGAAAACAGACTAAAGGTAGAACCAGCAGTCATTGTGCTAGACTCGGAGCTGAATATAAGGGAAGATTTCTTGATGAAGAGGCATATAACAAATAATCTTTCAGTAAAGTTATTCAATAAATCATGGTTTGATGAAGTTGATATACCTGAAGGACGTCAGGTTGTAGATACGTTGACAATGCTGCAGATGGTGGGAAAGTGTAAGAGATATGTATGCACTACGGAACCTCTTTACTACGCATATATGGCCCCTAATAGTATTTCGCGTGCAGAAGTTACTGAGAGGAGAATATCTGATACAATTTATGCTAATGATTTTTATATATCGTATATAAGTAAGAATTGGCCTATTTTCTCTGACTACCCAGCGTTTCGAACTGCCAGTACAGCCTTGTGGGCATACTCTAACGTGAAGAGGAGTGGAAAAATTAAAGAACTGAAGAAGAAAGAGCTATTGAAGAAATTTAGGGATGATTTTGTGCAAAATTTCAAATATGCCAAGGAGACATCTTATTTTGAAATGATGCCTAAAATGCAGCGGACGATATGGGGCGTTTTCTATCATGTGCCTGCGTTTTATAACTTGATTTTGTCACTCCGTAGTTGAGTTGCATGAGTCTGAATTAAAAAGGAAACTCTATCGCAATCAAGTAAATAAGTTAAATTAAATGGAGGAGCAACAAGTATCAAGAAGAAAAGTTTTTTCTGGGCTGTTCTGGGTGTATTTGGAGACAATATGCGCTCAGGCAGTGACTTTTGTTGTCACCATCATCCTGGCAAGACTCCTTTCGCCAGCTGACTATGGAATTATCGCATTGGTGATGGTATTTGTCAATGTCGCCAACGTATTTGTAACATCCAGTTTTAGTTTCGCCCTCATACAAAAGAACGATGCAGACGATCTTGATTATCAAACTATGTTTTGGTTCAATATCGTGGTATCATTTCTTTTGTTTGCTGTGCTATTTGTTATTGCTCCTACAGTCGCCAATTATTATGATATTCCCTTGCTTTCACCTGTACTTAGGGTGCTGGCCTTGAAGATACCGCTGTCTGCTTACAATAGCATACAGTTGGCTAAGGTGTCGCATGATCTTAATTTTAAAAAGTCGTTCATGTCCACCTTCGGTAGCACAATATTGTCTGGGGCTATTGGAATTGTGATGGCCTATACAGGTTATGGCATTTGGGCATTGGTAGTACAGGTTATTTCCAACATCCTGTTTAATACAGTGTTTCTGATGACTATCGTGAAATGGTTGCCCAAATTGCAATTCTCATTTATTCGGCTTTTACCATTGATAAATTATGGATGGAAGCTTCTCGCAACGGGGCTTATGTTTACCGGCTATTCGGAGCTTTGTAAATTGATAATAGGAAAGAGATACAGTGCTGACGATTTAGGTTATTATGACAAGGGAACACAATTTCCACATTTTATAGCATCCAATGTTGACAGCACAATAAACCGGGTTCTTTTCCCTGCATTATCGAACCAGCAGGATGATCGCATAAGGCTAAAGGAGATTACAAGACGTTCAGCAAAGACGAGTGCATATATTATGACTCCGATTCTGTTTGGTCTGGCCATTACTGCGCCCACCATTGTACATTTGCTGCTGACTGATAAATGGTTGCCATGTGTACCTTTTATACAGATAATGTGTTTTTCCTGGTGGTTACAGCCCACGCAAAGTTGTTCCGTTCAAGGAATCAAGGCAATAGGTCGCTCGGATATCTATCTGAAAGTGGAGATAATAGCGAAGATATGTGGATTGATACTTCTGTTTTCTTCGATCGTATTGTTCGATACTACAATTGCCATAGCAGTTAGTATGTTGATGACACAGATAATAGCCGTGATTCTATATGGTTTCTATTCGCAGAACTTGATAGGATATAAAATGAAGGCTCAATTGAGTGATTTATTATCCTGCGGCATGATAGGGCTAATAATGGTTGTAGCGGTTTTAATCGTGGGGAAAATAGAATTGAATAATATTTTGGTTCTTCTGATGCAAATTTTTACAGGAGCCATATGTTACATTGCTTTTTCTTGGCTTTTTAAAATCGAGGCGTTCAATTATTTGTATGTTATTGCAAAGAAACATAAGTATTCCATCAAGAGATAATATACGCAGATTATATGTAACCCAATGAATACAAGAATAATTATAGAGAATAGTAAGAGTTATGCAAAAATTGGTTTAGTTACTTTTCATGACTTTAATTATGGATCAGCTCTTCAATGTTTTGCGACTCAAAAATATCTTGGATTAAAAGGTTTTGATTGTGAAATTATTGAAAGAAAGCCTCCAAGAGTTAGAATTTTGGGCTATATCTCTACTGCATGGAGTCTTTTTTCATTATGTTTATTGAATCCGAAATCATTTAGAATAATCCTTTCAATATTTACATCGGAAAGACGGGGGGCATTGAGAATAACAGATAAGTCAGAATCTTTGATTACAGGATTTAATGATTCTTTTTTAAATGTTGTAAATTATTCTTATTCTAAATTGAAAAGAGAAGCAAGGAAAAAGCATTTTTTATTGTTTCTTTCTGGAAGCGATCAGGTATGGAAGGCAAATCGTATCAATTTGTATAATCATTACTTTTTGCGCTTTGCACCCAAATACAAAAGGGTTTCCTGGGCTGCTAGTTTTGGAGGAGGTGTAATTGCACCTTATAATAAAAAAAGATATGCAAAATTTATTAAAGAATACTATGCGATTTCAGTAAGAGAGCCAAGTGCAGTCAAGATGGTAAAACAACTTTCTAATCGAGATGCGACTTGTCTCGCAGATCCAGTAATTCTTCATAATAAAGATATGTGGAGAGAGCTATATAAAAAAAACGCGAATACTTTAAATCAAGGGAATAAATATATATTGTATTTTTTTCTTGACCATCCTTCGGTTTTAGCTATTGACTCCACAATGCAGTTGGCACAACAGACAGGATATCGTGTTGTTAGTTTCGGTTACATGCAAAAAAACATAGAGAATCATATAGATGGTGGACCATGGGAGTTTCTTTCTATGATTGATGGGGCGGAATATGTGATGACGGATTCCTTCCATGCCACAGTGTTCGCTTTACTATTTCATAAAAATTTTTATGTGTTTGATAGGCAATATGTGCATAAACAATCTCAGTCATCAAGAATAACAGATTTGTTGGCATTACTAAATTTATCCGATAGATATAATACAATTCATATTGATAATAATAATATAAATTATTCGCTTGTAGATGAAGTTTTATCGACTTATAGACAAGAGTATGACAATTTTTGCAAACAGATTTTTAGAAATATTATATGAATACGGCAATTGTTAAAAGGGCGTTTAGATACATTTTTCGGGGAATACCACGGCCACATATTAGTATTGCGGTAAAAAATTTTACGACACGACGTCTTGAAGGAAGAAAAATTTTAATAACTGGTGGTGGCAAGGGAATAGGTTATTGGATTGCCAAAAAATGCGTATCTGAAGGAGCAAAAGTGTTGATTTGCGGAAGGCAAGAAGAAACTCTCCGCAGAGCTTGCCGGGAATTAGGCGAATCTTGTCAATATATTAAGTTTGATGTTTCTAGTATTATTGACATACCATCTTTTTTAAATGAAGCGTTCTTAAGAATGAATGGTATAGATAGCCTTGTGAGTAATGCGGGTATATCTTTACATGAGGGCTCTTTTAAAAATGTAACGGAGAGTGGTTTTGATGCTCAGTTCAAAGTTAATTTTAAGGCACCATATTTTCTTGCTAAATATTTCGTTGAAAAAATCGAAAATGAAAAGATAGGCTCTGCTAATATTCTATTCGTTACATCGGAACGTGGAAGCTTTTGTACTTCTATACCATACGGCCTTACTAAGTCATCTTTAAAAAGCTATGTTGGTGCATTGTGTCGTTATTATTGTTTTAATGAACGTATACGAGTAAATGCAATTGCCCCAGGAGTAACCTCATCTGAAATGACAGGATATAGTGAAAACGGAGATTTTCAAACTGATGACAGCCCAAACGGCCGTATATTTCATCCGGCAGAAATGGCTAATGTTGCTTGCTTCTTACTCAGTGATGAAGCATCGTGTATTAGTGGAGAGACTATTCATTGTGATTTTGGGAGACATCAGAGTGTAATCGATTAGTATAGGAAAAACATGAACATCAAATAGGTTTTTTATGATTGATAGCATTATTTCGTGTTTAAACGCTAAAGGTGTAGTAAGATTTGTTAATACAACTACACAGATAAAAGAAAAAATATCATACCCTTCCAATATAGAATGGTATTATATTGAAGATGTTAGAAGTGCTGTTTTTAACGCATATGGAATGTCAAAGATTAGCCATTCTCCAGTTGCTATTATAGTGGAGGAGGCCTACTTACCTAATACATATACTGCACTCACGGAAGCATGGCTTCAAAGAGTGCAAGTGATTGTATTGGCACTGAATAGTATGAATTTGGATAGTTCGTTCTATTTGAATAGGTGCGTTGATGCATCTATCCTAATCGATAATGTGGAAACAATTGAAGGTGTAGTATGTAATGCTATTCAACATCATGGACCTTCTCTTATAAAAATAAAGGAGGAGGTAAACGAAGAAAAAAAGATTGATTATACCAATCTATTTTCAATTATAGATTTGTGCGCGAAGGATAAAAAAGTTTTATGTTATAATCCTCAATATGGTAATAAAGACTATGAATTTATACCACCAGAGTATAAATATGGTGTTATTTCAAAATATGTAGGACAACTTATAGGAGGAAAGCAATCGGTTTTATGTATTCCAGAATACTTATTGGCATTGGATACAAATATATTTAATTTCAGGGATTTTCCTGACGGTTTCAAATTAATTGTAAAATACTCCGACGGTGTTTGTTGGGGGCGTCTTAATACTTGGATGCAGAGGAATAACATCAACACATATGTTGTAGACGGTCGTTCGTTTGAATATACGACAATGAATTTTAAGCCCAATTATGCAATCTTAGTAAAATAGAGGTTATGAAGACAAAGATAAAACAGGTACAGCAGATTGTATCATTATTAAAACAAAATAATATACGACATTTTGTCCTTTCGCCAGGGACGAGACATGTGCCCTTTGTACATATTGTTGAAATGGATCCCTTTTTTAGGTGTTATTCTATCGTAGACGAGCGAAGTGCCGCATTTTTTGCTCTTGGACTCTCTGAGGCATTAGATGAACCCGTTGGTTTTGCTTGTACATCAGCTACTGCATCATGCAATTATATGCCGGCTATGAAGGAGGCTTATGAGAGAAATATTCAGTTGGTAGCATTAACTTCAGACAAGCAAAGATATCAGAGATTTCATGGTGTTAGTCAAGTAATAAACCAAGTTGATATGTTCGCACCATATTGTCGATATGCTGTAGATTTGCCCGAAGTGAATGATTCCATGGATGAATGGTTCTGCAATCGTTGTATTAATGAAGCATTGTTAGAAATGGATCATCATGGAAGAGGCCCTATTCAAATAAACTTTCTAGAGCCCAGTAGCATTGATGAACTATCCATCTTTTACGATGGTAATATGCCTGTGTGTCGAAAAATAAATAGAATTGAGGATTGGTCACAAATTAATGAGTGGAAAAATGTACTTGCAGCAAAAAAAAGAATTCTTGTTGTTTGTGGTCAGTATCAGGAGTTTACAGGGTGTTTAAGGTCAAGTATAAGAAAGTTTTATGAGAAATATAATTGTGCGGTATCATTTGATGCGTTTTCAAATGTTGCAGACAAAGACTTTATTCAAACAATGTTGTTGTCAATAACACTTAATCAGAAGGAACTGCTAAGTTTGAAACCAGATCTTATTATTACATTTGGAACAAAATATTTCTCAGACATTGTCTCACGTTTTGCGGGAATGGGAATTGAACACTGGGAAATCAATTTTGAAGGTCGTATTTTTGACACAAGCAGGTCGCTTACTAAAATATTCGAGTTTACTCCAGAGGAATTTTTTGACAAATTTTCCTATAATATCACGACAAACGATAAGCAGTATGATAAATTGTGGAGGGCTTTGAATGAAAGCCGAGATAATTCTATAGATGAATTTACTAATTATTATGTTGCAAAAAAGGTTTTGGAATCTTTGCCCGAAGGCAGTAATGTTCATGCAAGTGTTCTGAATAGTATGAAATTCACAAATATGAGTAAGCTCCCACAAAATACTATTGCAACAGGTAACAATTGTGCAGATGGAATAGATGGAGCTCTCTCTACTTTTATTGGCCAAGCCGAAGTGCTTGATAGTCTCTCGCTGCTTGTTATAGGGGATTTGAGCTATTTGTATGATCTAAATGCAGCTATCCATGACTTTAAAAATAACACTAGAGTTTTACTCATTAATAATTTTGCGGGGGGCGAATTCCATTTTAATATTGGGAAGAAAAAAATATCCACACTTGAACAGCATATAGCGGCTGGACATCATACAAAAATACAAGATGCTATTGGTTTATCTAATTTTCAATACATAGCTGTTCATAATAAAGGCGAATTAGAAGAAAAACTTTCACTTTTTTTGCGGGAAAGTGAAAATCCAATTTTAATGGAGGTCTTTACCAACCCTGAACTCGATGGTTCTTCCTTGAAAAAACTTATTCGAAATAATATAAAAATGACACCAGAAAGGCTGATAGCTGGGTTCGTTAACAAGTTCCTAGATTGTAGGACTAAATATGCGATAAAAAAATTCTTACATAGATAAAAGTAATATAATCTTTTAGTATTATTCGATTAATGCGTGTATTAATATACGGTTTTACCGGAAACGTTTTAGGGGGGATTGAGGTATATACCCTCAATATGAGCGAATACATGTCTGATGATTGTGTGTTTGATTATATTGTTGACGGGGATGAATGTGCATATAGAGAACGGATAACGAAAAGAGGTGGAAAAATATTTTTTGTTCCTTGGGTAAGAAGACATCCTCTTGGGTATATAAACAAATTGTGGCGTATTTTTGGTGAAGAGAAGAAGTCTGGCACAAATATATTATATCATCAACTATTTACAATGTCTAACCTCATACCAGATGTTATTGCAAAACTTAGGGGATATAAGGTAATTTTACATGCTCATAATAATGGACTACAGAAAGGCGGAAGAATGTATTTGATGGCACACAATTTAGGAAAAATTCTTTCGAGATTCTGTGGTTTTGTGATGTTCACAAATTCCCAGTTGTCCTCAGATTATATGTTTGGGAAGGGTGTTAATTCGAAGCTTATATATAATGCTATTGATGTTGGGAAGTTCGCTTTTAAACAAGAACATAGAGATTGTATAAGAAAAGAATTGGACTGTCAGAGCAAGACGGTAATAGGATTTGTTGGTAGACTTGTAGACCAGAAGAATCCTTTGTTCATGCTTAAAGTCTTCGCTGAAATTCATAAACTTCGTCCGAATAGTGAGCTTTGGATAATTGGAGAAGGAATTTTGAGAGGAAAAATGGAAGTAGAAATAAACGAGCAAGGGATATGTTCATCAGTAAAATGGCTTGGACGAAGAGAGGATGTCAATAGATTGATGCAAGGAATGGATCTTTTGTTACAGCCGTCAGTATTTGAAGGCTTAGGAATAGTACTTGTTGAAGCTCAAGCAACAGGCCTTGCCGTTGTTTCCTCAGAAGTCGTTATACCAAAAGAGGCAGTGATTTCTGATAGAATAAAGCTCTTACCGCTTAGCGAAAAATCTGCATATTGGGCTGCTGAAAGTGTTAATCTTTTAGATTCGTGCTGTGAATCTTATGATAGAACCAATGCAATAGTTCCAGATTGTTACAATATACAGCATGAGGCAAAGAGACTTGAAAGCATGTTAAAAGAACTGATTAGTTAATAAGATGATTATACCTGTTAAAACCAGTAAGTGGTTCACTTATTATCTATTATTTCTCCCGTTAGTAATGATGTACAGTGTGCCTGGTACTGGAATACGGATTCCTACGCTTTTGACAGCAATTGCAATGTTGTATTCTCTCTTGCAGTTAGCCAATAGGCATATGAGAGTGCCAATTTATATGTTATTACCATTGTTCATGTACTTGACATATGTGATGTTTAAGAGTTCTTTACAACTTGCATTTCTTTGCGGCAGTGTGATAATTATTATATCGGCAATCTGTACAGGTATAGTAAATGTTTTTTTATTAAGAAAAGTACTGGAAAAGGTCGCAATTGTCGCTGCATTCTGTGTAATCTTCCAGCAAATCGTTCATATCCTGACAGGCATACATTTCCATTTTTACCTCCTTCCTTTTTTTGCAAATGATTTGTTGGAACAATACAACAATGCGATTACTACCGGAGCTGTTGAGGGAATGTATAGGCCATGTGCATTTTTCTTAGAACCTGCACAGTATTCACAATATTGTACAATCGGTCTTGGGTCTTGTTTGTTTACCCATAGACCAAAGACGAAGAATGCTCTTTTTATTTCTCTTGGTATATTTGCAAGTACTTCAGGAATGGGATTTGTTTCAGTGTTTGCTATTTGGGGGGCCTGGGCTCTTTCAAGGCAAAAAACTAAGAAAAACTTTATCAGGAGTTTACCTGTAATCCTTATCGCACTTTTTTTGGTGTTTTTTTTATTAGACAATATTAGTTTTACACATAATATTATAAACCGTTTTACTTCAACCTCAGGTGATGATTATAATGCCATTAATGGGAGGCTGTTTTGGTGGGATACATATTTTGGTGATTTTAATGTATCTGATTTTTTAACAGGTTTTGGCTTGGATAATTTACCTGATGGAGTCTATTTTACGGGTTTTATGAAACTATTATACTGTTACGGTTTGATAGGAACGACACTATTGCTACTATTCCTTGGCATGCTAATAATCAAAGCGGACATCTTTGTAAAGGTGTGTACATCTCTATACACGGGATTGCTGTTTTTTGCTGATTTGACTTATTATCATAATTTAATCTTTTACATAGGAGTATATCTTGCATTGTATATTTTTAATAAGGAAAGAGTCAATATTGCAGGAACATTGAAAGCCTGAAATGGATATAAAAAAATGGATAAAAATAATTCTTTTAATCTTCGTGCTTGGTTATGGGGTAAGATGACATCTTTATACCCCAAATATCTTAAATGGCATTTTAAGATGGATATAGGTGAGAATGCAGTAATAGCACGGACCGCAGTTCTGGATAAAAACATTAACCCCCAAGGTGTTCATATTGGTAAAAATACATGGGTGTTGAGAGATGCTATTATTCTGGCACATGATCACTGCAGAGGCAAAAATGGGAAAGGAAGGTTATTTGACACTCGGATTGGAAAGAATTGTGTGATTGGTATTCGCAGTATCATTCTGCCCGGTGTAACCGTTGGAGATCATTGCGTTGTAGCCGCAGGTGCTGTTGTAACCAAAAATGCCCCCCCCAACTCCATAATAGCCGGCAATCCTGCGGTAGTTATTAAGACGGGCGTTGTGATAAGTGATGGAGGGCAAATTATTGAACGCGGAGAAAAAATATAAATATGTATAAGCACTTCTTTAAACGTCCATTTGATTTTATTATCAGTTTGGTCGCTCTGATTTGTCTTAGCCCCATATTGTTGGCTGTGACCATTTGGCTTCATTTTGCCAACAAAGGGGCTGGAGCATTCTTTATTCAAGCCAGACCCGGTAAGGATGCTGAGATATTCAAGGTGATCAAGTTTAAAACAATGAAGGATGAGTTTGACGAAAAAGGCGAACCGTTACCTGATGAGGTCAGGCTTACCAAAGTGGGAAAAATAGTACGCTCAACATCATTAGACGAATTGCCACAGCTGCTTAATGTGTTGAAAGGTGATATGGCATTGATAGGCCCCAGACCTCTGATGCCGGAATATCTGGAGCTTTATACGCCTGAGCAAATGCGCCGTCACGAGGTAAGACCAGGCATTACCGGATGGGCACAGATACACGGGCGTAATGAGTTGCCTTTTACCGAGCGCTTCGAGTATGACGTGTATTATGTGGATCATCTGACCTTTGGCTTAGACCTGAAAATATTCTTTATGACCATTGTCAAAATTTTCAAAAGAGAAGGAATATCCCAGAAAGGTCAGGCTACAGTAGAGACATTTGATGGAACAAACTAATATGGAATAACATAATGAAACATTTGGTAATAATAGGCGGCGGAGGAATGGGTAAGGATATTTACCATTCAGCCAAGCATTCCATTGGTTATGGAACAGAGTATGACATAAAAGGATTCATAGATGACAATCTGAATTCCTTGGATGGTTGTGAGGGGTATCCGCCAGTCTTAGATACAATAAAGAACTATCAGCCTTCAGAAGATGATGTATTTACCTGCTCTATCGGTAATGTGAAAACAAAGAGAACGCTCTGCGAAATGATAAAAGACAGGGGGGGGAAGTTCATTACCTTGCTACATGAGACAGCCCAATTGGGAGAAAATGTGAAACTTGGTGATGGGTGTATCATCGATAGTCACGCCCACATAGGATCAGATACGATTATAGGCGAGAATTGTTTGGTGCAGACGTTTGCTGGAATTGGTCACGACTGTAGGGTTGGTGATTATTGCCGCATTGATGTCAGGGCATTTCTTGTTGGAGGCGTACGAATAGAAGAAAATGTAACTATACATACCAATGCCATATTGAACCACCATGTAGTAGTGGAGAAAGATGCAGTGGTAGCTGCATTAAGCTTTGTGGTTAGAAAGGTCAAGGCTGGAACTACCGTTTTCGGTAATCCAGCCAAACTGTTGAAATATTAAATAAAACAAGTAATAATAATTGAATTATTGAAAATTATGGAATTAAACGAATTTATTGAGAATTTTGCAGAGCAGTTTGACGACACCGATGCCAGCGAGATTAAGGCAGACACCGTTTTTAAGGAACTGGACGAGTGGTCATCGCTTGTGGCTCTGAGCGTGATAGCTATGGTGGACGAGGAATATGATATTACCATCAAGGGTGATGAAATCTGGAATTCCAATACCGTTGAGGACTTGTTCAACGCTATAAAAGCCAAAGCATAAACAATATGTATAATCCATATTCTCTAACAGGGAAGACCATTCTGGTGACCGGTGCTTCGTCCGGCATAGGCCGTGCAACGGCTATCGAATGTGCTAAGCTTGGAGCAAAGGTTGTCATTACAGCCCGTAATGAGGATAGGCTGAAAGAAACGCTTGATACGCTGGAGGGTGAAGGACATCAGATGATTTGTTTCGACTTGTCTGAAACGGAGAAACTGAATGACTTTGTTGCAAGCCTTCCTCCAGTACAAGGCTTTGTGAGCAATGCTGGAACTACAATAATAGCTCCTATTAAATTTATTAAGGAAGATAGTCTCGAAGGATTGCTACAAGTAAATACGGTTTCCCCTATTCTACTTTTGCAAAGACTACTTAAGAAAAGAATATTAGGCAAGGGCTCTTCTGTTGTATTCACAAGCAGCATGGCTGCACTTGGAAAAGGCACACCCGGTAATACGATGTACAGTGCATCTAAAGGTGCCATTAGTGCTTTCATCCAGAATGCTGCACTGGAATTGAGTGCCCAGAGAATCAGGGTAAATGCAGTGTGTCCGGGCACTGTTGACACTCCCCTTATTCATAGTGGTGGCATTACTGATGAACAGTTGAGTGAAGATGCAAAAAAATATCCTCTCGGCTATGGACAGCCTGAAGACATTGCATTGGGAATAGCATACCTCCTTTCAGATGCAGCCAAGTGGGTTACGGGAACAAATGTAATTATTGACGGAGGGTTATCCGTCAGTTGTTGAAACAAGGATTACTATTATGGCAAAAATAAAAATAAACAACGTAAGAATCAAGGGCATCGCAGCCTGTGCACCATCGAAGGTGGAGGAGAACAGCGAATATCCTTACTTTGACGAGAACGAGTTCGAAAACATTATACCAAGTATAGGCGTGGAACGTCGCCATGTAGCTAAGGAAGGTCAGACGTGTGCTGACTTTGCCCAGCGAGCCGCTGAGAAACTGATGGAAGAGTTGGGATGGGAGAAAGAAAGCATAGACCTGCTCATCTTTGGCTCCCCTTCCAAAGACTATATCCAGCCGGACACGGCTTGTGTGCTGCAAGGCAAGCTTGACCTGCCGGAATCGTGCATGGCATTCGACATGACTCTGGGCTGCACAGGCTGGACATACGGCATGACCAATGCCTGTTCACTGATGCAGACAGGGTGCATCAAGCGTGTACTGTTACTCAATGGTATACAGGGTTCTGCGGAGAGCTGCTACTACGACAAGACCGGCTACCCGCTGTTCAGCGATGTGGCCACTGCTACTGCTTTAGAATATGATCCAACAGCGGCACCCATCTATTGTGAACTGGGCACCATAGGTAAACAGTTTGATGCCATTCTTGTTCCTGACGGAGGTCGCAGGAATCCCGTGACAGAAGGGAGTCTGAAACTGGTGGAGTATGAAAAGAATGTGAAGCGAAACCGTCTGCACACCTTTATGAAGGGAATGGATGTGTTCTCCTTTGCCCTGAAGACTGCCCCCAAGAGCACCAATGCAGTGCTGGAGTTTGCAGGTAAGGAAAAGGACGAGATTGACTACTTCTTCTTCCATCAGGCCAACTTCTATATGGTGAAGAAAATCATCAAAAAGCTGAAGATAGACCCGGAGAAGGCACCCATAGTGATGAAAGACTTCGGAAACACAGGTGCTTGCAGTATACCCTTTACGATGGTGATAGGTTGCGCAGAGAAACTGCGCAACGGAAAGCATACCAATGTGGGCTGTTCGTTTGGCGTGGGTCTTTCATGGGGAAGCTTGTGCTTTGAGACAGAAAACTTAGTGATACCCGAACTGCAAATATACGATTAATATGAGAAGTCAGTTAGCAGATTTGTTTTATAAGAACGCAGCAGAGATGCCTGATAAGCAGGCTATCTGGTGCGACGGAAAAACAGCCACCTATCAAGAGATGGCAAATCGGGTGAGCCGCTATTCGAACTACCTTGTTGCGAAAGGTGTTCAGTATGGTGATCATGTGGCCATCCCCATGAACAATAGCATAGAGTCAGTTGCGCTGTTTTTCAGTGCGGCAGACCTGGGCGTATGTCTGGTTCCGCTGAACCCTACACTCCCTTTGGAGTCAATTAAGGTGGCCATGAAGTCGGGCGACATGAAACACCTGATAGCCCGCAAGAGTTTCCTGAACGAATGCGAGAAGAAAGGTGGAGTGGACGTGCCTGGCATCACCGTATGCCTAGACGGAGAGTTTGAAGGAGCATTCCCTTTCAGTGAGGTGGCAACGATGCCTACTACACGTCCTGCCTGTGAGAATATCAAGGGCGATGAGAGTCTGATACTGACCATGACCTCCGGCTCTACGGGAACACCGAAGCCAATTGACATTTCTCAGCAGAACAAAATAGACCGCTCGCTGGCTCATATCCGAGTGTATGGACTGGTGAAGGAAGACAGAATACTGGCTGCTACACCGCTGTACCACTCCTTGGCAGAGCGCCTGGTGATTATGCCGTTGCTTTTGGGTGCGACCTCTATCCTGCTGCCACGATTCACTCCGGCCTTGTGGCTGAAGTGTGCCGCAGAACAGAAACCGACGTTTACCATTGCGGTTTCTGCCCAGTTGGCGCAGATACTTGAACTGCTGAAGCAGGAGAATACCGAAAGTATAGACAGCTTCCACACAATCGTTTCTTCATCAGCCCTGCTGGAGGAGAAGGTGAAGCTGGAACTGATAGACCGTTTGCAGTGCGAGTTCCACGAGATGTATGGCACCTCAGAGACATCTACGGCTACTGATATTTGCTTCCAGAAGGCCCGTAACAAGCAAAAGAGTGTTGGCCTGCCCTTTGATGAAGCGGAAGTGAAGATACTACGTGACGACGAGGATACCGAATGCGCTGTGGGCGAAGTGGGAGAGATTGCCGTGAAGTCGAAGCTGACCTGTAAGGGCTACTATAAGCTGAAAAACATGATGGATATGGCTACCACCGAAGGGTTCTTCCGTACTGGTGACTTAGGCTATATGGACGAGGATGGCTATCTCTACTTTGCCGGACGCAAGAAGGAGTTGATTATCACAGGAGCCATCAACGTATATCCAAATGATGTGGATGCCGTAGTGAACCAGTTGACCGCTGTGGAAGAATGCGCAGCTTTCTCCTATCCTGACGAAAGGCTTGGTGAAGTAGTGGCACTGGCTGTGGTGGTGAAGGAAGATTGCGAACTGACAGAGCGCACCATCAAAACTTATTGCGCCAAGAACCTGGCAGACTTCCAGCAGCCACACAAGATTTTCTTTGTGGATATGCTACCGAAGAACACAATGGGTAAGCTGCAGCGCAACCGCATACTAGACCATATAAGAAATGTAGGAATAGACAAATAAAAAGAAATTACGACTATGACAGATATTAAAGAATTCGTGACAGAATATATTCAGCGCGAATACACCGTACCTGAAGACGTCGATATTATGACTCTCAACTATATTGAGGCAGGCTATATTGACTCTATGGCTTTCATTCAGTTTATCTCTACCATCGAAGACGAGTATGATATTGAGTTTGAGGTGGAGGACATAGAGAATCCTAAACTGAGGATAGTAGGCAAGTTGATTGATTTTATCCAAGCCAAGATAGACGAACAGCATTAAGACCGTCATGAGAAATATAGAAGGAATAAAAATAGTAGATGCCACTATCCGTGACGGGGGACTGGTGAACGACTTCTTCTTTACCGATGAGTTTGTAAAGAAGGTCTATGAAACCAATGTGGCTGCAGGTGTTGACTACATGGAGTTTGGCTACCGTGCAGACAAGAAGATGTTTGATCCCAGTAAGTTCGGTAAGTGGAAATTTTCCTCGGACGAGGACATCTTCAGCATTGTGGGTGACAACCCGACGGGGCTGAAACTGTGTGTCATGGCAGACGTTGGACGCTGTGACTTCAAGAACGATATCCACAAGAAGTCGGATAGTCCGCTGAGCCTTATTCGTGTGGCTACCTATATAGAGACCTTTTCGGAAGCTATCGAGATGATAGAATTTGCCGCCAAGCAAGGCTATGAGGTGACTTGTAACCTTATGGCCATCTCAAAATGTACGATGATGCAGTTGTCGAAAGCCTTGGATGCACTGGCCCAGACACCAGTGATGGGCGTGTATATAGTGGACAGTTACGGAGCGCTCTATCCCAAGGAAGTCCGTAAACTGACCAGGCACTTCCAAGACCATTTGTCACCCTACGGCAAATTGACAGGCATCCATGCCCACAACAACCAGCAGTGTGCCTTCGCCAACACCATAGAGGCACACGACCTGAATGCCAAGATGCTGGATGCCACCTATTATGGCATGGGACGAGGTGCTGGCAACTGTCACCTGGAGGCATTGCTTGGCTATTTTAACGGCAAGAAGTATCATGTGGAGCCCGTGTTGGACTTGGTGGGAAGTGATATGTTGGTCATGAAAGACCAGGAGCCCACTTGGGGCTACAATACATCGTATCTGATTACCGGACTGGCCAATGCCCATCCGAGGGATGCTATTGCCGCCACAAAGAAAAAAGATACTAATTTTGTGGAGCAGTATAAGTTCCAGATATACAAGTAAGCGTGGAAACGATAGTGGTAAACACCTCAAGGAAGTAGGATGTCCTGTTGGGGCAGGGAGTCATTGCTGACTTGCCCCGGCTGGTAGAGCCATTCTGTAAAGGAGGGAAGGTGGGGGTCATCACGGATGATACCGTAGATGCCCTGTATGCTGCAAAGGCGGTATGGGCAATGGAACAATACGGATATGATGTATGTAAATACGTCATCCCATACGGAGAGAGTTCCAAGAACATAAATACTCTGTCAGGTATTTTGGAGTATTTTGCTTCCTGTCATTTTACGAGAAAGGACATTTTCCTCTCCATTGGTGGTGGTGTGATAGGGGACATTACGGGAGTGCCCGCTGCACTGTATATGCGAGGCATCCATTTTATTCAAATGCCTACTACGCTACTCTCTATGGTTGATGCCTCAATAAGTGGCAAGACAGCTGTTGACCTGCAGGCAGGGAAGAACTTGATAGGCGCTTTCTGGCAACCTTCATTAGTGGTGGCAGACACACAAGTGGTAACCAACCTATCAGCAGACATCTTTGCAGAAGGCATGGCAGAGGTCATCAAGAGCGACCTGATAGCTAATGCCGGTATTGTGGAGATGATACGACAGAACACAATCAAGGAGCGTATAGACCAGATGGTGGCCAGTTGCATCAAGATGAAACGCGACGTGGTGGAACAGGATGAGTACGAGACCAAAGGACTCCGGAAAGTGCTGAACATGGGACATACCGTTCCCCATGCTATTGAGAAACTCTCCAACTATAGTATTTCACATGGTGTTGCTGTTGCAACGGGACTGGTATGGGAGGCTAAGATAGCTTGTCATCTGGGACTGTGTGCTTCCGGGCTTGTTGATGAGATACGCGCTGCGGTGGATGCCTACCAACTCTACTACGACGTACCCTATACCGTATAGAATATGGTGGAAGCCATGAAAAACGACAAGAAGAATGACGACAGCAGGATAGACTTCGTATTCCCTATCGAGTACAGTAAATGGGAGGAAAGAAGACTAGAACAGAAAGAGTTAATGAATATTATCAAAACACTAAATATCTGAATATGGAGCAAGTAACCATTGGAATGGCGGGTGCCGGACGCGCTACGGAATTGCACATTATGGCATTGAAGCGCTTTTTAGGTGTGCCTGTCAGGTTGAAGACCATCGTTGCAAGACGTAAGGAACAGCTGGAGGAAGCCCAGCGTCTTTATGGCTTTGAGCAGATTTCGTACAGCTTTGACGATATGATCAACGACCCTGAGATAGATGTCATAGACATCTGTACGCCTCCCTACGCTCACGAGGAGATGATAGAGAAGGCTATGATGGCAGGCAAGCACGTGATATGCGAAAAGCCGCTGACGGGCTATTTCGGAACTCCCGGCGATGAAGAGCCTATCGGTGACAAGGTGCCGAAACGCGTGATGTATCTGAAGATGTTGGAGCAGATACGCTACCTGCGCACTGTTATCAAGAAAACCGGCAAGAAGTTCATGTATGCAGAGAACTTCGTGTATGCCCCTGCCGTGAGAAAGACCGCAGAGATTATCAAGGCCAAGAAGAGCCGTATCCTGTTCATGAAAGGAGAGGAGAGCCTGAAGGGATCCAGTTCGCCCGTGGCCGGAGAATGGAGCAAGACCGGCGGTGGCACCATGATTCGTACCGGTGCACATCCTCTTTCGGCCATCCTCTGGCTGAAACAGCAGGAAGCCCAAGCCCGTGGAGTAGAGATTAAAGTAAAGAGCGTGCTGGGCGTGATGGATCGGATCACACCCCAATTGAATGAATACGAGCACCGGCATATTGCCGCCAGACCGCATGACGTAGAAGATTTCGGGACTATCATACTGGACTTTACCGACGGCACCAAGGCCGTGGTGATAGCTACCGACACCCTGCTTGGCGGTTCGAAGAACTATGTGGAACTGTATTGTAACGATGCTGCCATCAACTGCAACCTCACCATGTCCAACCTGATGAGCACTTACTTCCTGGATGAGGACAACTTGGATGATGTCTATATTTCAGAGATGCTTCCTTCCAAGACAGGATGGAACAACCCCTTCCTGGAGGATGAGATAATACGAGGCTATACTGACGAGATGCGTGATTTTATGGAGTGCGTGTATTATGACCGTGAGCCTCAGTCGGGTTTCACTTTGGCATATGATACCATAAAGATTATTTATGCAGCCTATATGTCAGCAGAACTTGGCAACAAAGTGGAACTAAACGCATTCTGATTATGGATTTCCTGAAGAAACTTCCTACACCGGAAGAATTGGCTAAGATATACCCGTTGAGTAAGGGAATGGCCAAAAAGAAGTTGGAGCACGATAAAGAGATAAAAAAGATATTCTCCGGGGAGTCAAAAAGACTGCTATTGAATATCGGTCCTTGCTCTGCAGACAGGATGGATGCCGTACTGGAGTACGCTGCACGCCTTGCAGAGATACAGAAAGAGGTGGTCGAGAATATTCTTATTGTGCCTCGTGTCTATACCAGCAAGCCCAGAACCATTGGTAAAGGGTATATGGGTATGATTCACCAACCCTATATCGGGCAGGGTGAAGACCTGTCGATGGGTGTGGCGGCTGTGCGGAACGTACACCGGCAAGTAGTGGAAGAGACTGGATTGTTCCCATCGGATGAGCTCTTGTACCCTGAAACTATTCACTATCTGGCAGACCTGTTGGGCTATGCTGTTATTGGAGCACGTTCGGTAGAGAACCAGCAGCATAGGCTGGTGGTCAGTGGACTAAATATTCCTGTTGGCCTAAAGAATCCCATAAGTGGCAGTATCAACGTAATGCTGAATGCCATTGAGACCGCCCAGCATCCGCACCATTTTATTTTCAATGGATGGGAAGTGATGTCAAAGGGCAATGAGTATGCACACGGCGTACTTCGAGGTTATCTGGAAGAAGGCGGTGCCGCAACCAGAAACTGCGACTATGAGCACCTGTCGGAGATTTGTGACCGTTTCGCAGTAAGGAATGTTGAAAATCCTGCGGTGGTGGTGGACTGCAACCACAGCAATTCCGACAAGCAGTATATGCGTCAGATAGACAACGCAATGGAGGTGCTGGGCCTGATGAAGGAATACCCCAAGATTAAAAAATTGGTGAAGGGGCTGATGATAGAGAGCTATCTGGAAGATGGCAACCAGCCCATTGATGGAGGAGTGTATGGAAAGTCTGTGACTGACCCATGCCTTGGTTGGGAGAAGTCCAAACAACTAATATATGACATTAACGAAAAATTAGAGGGACTGAAATGAGCGAGCGACCGAAGAAGATATTCTGTTTTGACAACTACCCGGAGGCGAAAATGGCATTGGGAAAAGTGACGTACCCTGTCATCATCAAGCCATACGAGTGTGAAGACAAGACGTTCTGGTTTGAAGCGTCGGACTATGGTAAAGCCGGTCAGGTGCTGTATGATGCCTTTGAACACACCCGAAATGGATGGGTGATGATAGAGGAACACTGAGTATGAACTCTTATAAGGCTTTTATAGAGGAACGCGAGGTGTCAATCTATCGGTTCCCCTATGAGTTGGTGGATTCCAATATGTTCTTTATTCCATCAGGGGACACTGGGATTGTATTTGACCCAAATGAGAATGAAGAGTTGCTCCGAGTATTTCAGGAACTGGGGACAAGGAGCGTGGAAATAGTCCTTACGCATGAGCATTATGACCATACGACGGGGGTAAAGTGGTTACAGTCGAAGATAGAGACGAGACTGTTTTGCCATCGCGCCTGTGCAGAAGCTATTGCCACTGAGAAAGGGAATGACCCTAAGACACTGGGGTATATACTGACGCTACGTGATGCGGTTGACGGTGGACACAGAAGAGAGAACTTTCTGGCTACCGCTAAGCGGTATATGCTTCGTGCAGACGAGGCATTTGACGGTGATTGTGGGTTGAAAGTAGGTGAACTGGTTTTGAGATGTCATCCGGCACCTGGGCACAGCCCGGGGAGTGCCTTGTATTTCTTGGGTGAGACAGCGTTTTTTTCAGGCGATTCCCTTATACAGCATACACCGACCATAGTGCATCTGCCAGGGAGTGACAGAAGAGCCTATAAGCAGGAAACCAAGCCATATTTGCGGTCACTTGACAAAGATATGATGGTTTTCCCTGGGCACGGGGAGCCGTTTAAGTTGGGGGAAGCAGAATTCCTTTAAATATTGGTGCTATGAGTAAGAAGATGAAGATTACATTGCTTGCTGCCATGGTGGCAGTTGGTGCTTTGTACATAATTTGTTTGCAATTGATTTAAAAACTAAGATATGTAAGCACTCACTGTATGGCTCTTGATTTGTATATCTTCTATTTTTACTTTCGTGACTTAAACTTAAAATTATTCCAAGTCATGAACATGTCTGAATTCTACAGCGATTTTTTATATCGCTATCAAACCGAGGCAGCGCCTTTGAACGTATCTATTGATAGCTTCTGCTTGCGCGAAGGTGTTGAGTACCGCAATTTTATCCGTTGGTATCGTGATAACAAGAAACGTTTACGCGAAAGTGAAATGGCTGATATTCGTATTAGTGCTATCAAAGTGACCGGAGCTCCGGCATTGACTGCTCCAGTAAATCCCCCCATTGCTTTTTGCACTGTTAGCGAGTTTCATTTGAAACTTTCCAATGGCATTGAGATTCATAAACCAGATTCCCACCTGGAAGATATTACTAACCTTTTAAGTAGTTTGTCACGCGTATGTTAGGTTTGAGCTCTCACATGAATTTCTACCTTTGTGAAGGTTTTGTTGATATGCGTAAAGGTATCGCCACCCTTTCGGAGTTGGTACGCCGTAAATTGCATAAGGATCCTGAGTCGGGTGATGTATTTATTTTCCTTGGAAAAGACCGTCGTAATATAAAGATTCTGCGCCATGAGTATAATGGATATGTGCTTTACTGGCAGAAACTGAACCGTGAACGCTTCCTTCTTCCTGTTTTCAATTCCGATTTAAACCAATACGAAATCAGTTGGGATAAGCTTGTAGTGCTTCTTCAAGGCACTGTTCGTAAAGGGCTTTTGGTTGGTTAAAATGAATACAAAAAACGCTCTTTTGAGTGTTGATTAATATGTTGGTTGTCAGATAAACAGCGCAGTTTTTTATTTGCATAATTTATTGAAAATGAGTATATTCACTTCATGCAAGACAAAGATATTATCAACATATTAATCTCTCAATTACTTTCCAAGGATGATGAGTTACGCCATCAACGTTCCCGTCTGGAGACTCCGTTTGGCTAACTCTGAACAGGAAAAGTCTGATCTGAGGGAAGCCTTGAAAGCTTTGCAGCAAACTCGTGCGGATGACCTGTTTGAACTTGAAAGACAAAAACGGCAACTTTACGGTAGGAGTTCAGGAAAGGTTAAAAGCCTGAAGAAGCTACAGGAAAGAAGCGTGAAAGAAGATAAGGATGATTTTGATGGTTTCAATCCCCCTGGGCTTCCTCCTCATGAGGGACATGCCCTCCTTGATACTATGAGATCATCTGATGCTCTTGTGGGCCAGGCAGCAAAGTCCAAACCCCACCGTTCGGATTATGGCAAGAATGCCACTCAGATAGAATCTATCGTGATGCACTACTGTAACCGTGATCAAGTCCCTGCTGATGCCCGCCCAATCGATGTTCGTCATTGGATACTGTATAAAATGGATTGGAATGTGTGTAAGCATGTTTTCGAAATTCCCAGACTGATTGACTCCGAAGGCGCTATCAGTAACTATTATGCCTCGTTTGAAGGTGATGAAGCCTTGCACCCCTTTGAGAATGTTCTTCCGGGACATCATGTAGGTATGGATATGATAGCACAGATCATGGTAGATAAATATCAGTATAGCCTCTCTTCGGAGCGGGGTGTAGCTCGTTTTTCAGATGCCGGTGCAAAGTTTTCCTCTTCCACTGTACTGAGTTGGATACAAAAACACACAGATCTGTTGGGCAAACAGGAAACCCCGTTGCGGAATCTTCTTTTGAGCAAAGACAGTTTTTGTTCTGTGATGGGACTACTGAACTGGTCAGAATCAAAAACAAGGAAACGGGAAAGATGGAATACAAGAAGCAGTATATCTGGGGCAGCAAGAATCCGGCCTTGAAGGTTGCTTATTACCTGTATGACCGGGGTAGCCGCAGTATGGCAGTTGCCGAGAACCATTTCAAAGATTTTTTTGGTAATATTACCACGGATGGTTACAATGTTTATAAACTTTTTGACCGGCATCGAAAGGGAGTTACCCGTTATGGATGTATGGCGCATGTGCGGCGAAAATTTGTAGATGCTTGAATACGGATGAACGCTCTGTCGAAATAGTGAACCTGATCTCCGAACTTTACTGGATAGAATCTGATTGCAAAATACACTTTTTATCAGAAGATGAACGTAGAAAGGAACGGCAACAAAGAGCATTACCTGTTCTTGATAAACTTTGGCAAATAATAAAGCCAATTTTTGATGCGACCCAAGATGCTGCATCCAATCTCTTTATCAAGGCGATCCGGTATGCTGTTGCCGAATGGGAGTCAATATGCTGCTATGTGAATAATGGTAAAGCAGAGATTGACAACAATACAGCTGAACGGATGATGAAGCCTATTTGCCTGGGTCGTAACAATTATTTGTTTTGCGGGGCAGAACCGGGTGCAAAGAATACTTCTTTATTATACTCAATTATTGAGACTTGCAAAATGAATGGGCTAAGGCCTGTTAAATACATTGCGGATGTTTTAAGGAAGTTGGTGGCCGGCGCAACGAATTACGCCGCACTTTTACCTATCAATATAGCGAAATAAACATAATTTTTAATCAAAAAATAACTCAAAGTAGGCTAGAGGCGGTGAAAACCAGGTTAGCCGTACAGTGAGTGCTTACGAAAAACATCCTCAGATTGTCAATTCTGTTTTCACCTCCAATGCGTATATACTGTCTGTTGAGGGGAAAGATGGGCATGTATTGATAGATATTGGGGATATTGCTCCTATAAAGCAGTGTGTTCAGGAAAAGTGCGGAACGGTACAAGCCTTGTTTCTGACTCATACTCATTACGACCATATTTATGGTATAAAAGATTTATT
>JAEWSH010000015.1 GCA_023398375.1 Bacillota bacterium
CTGCTCTCCCGGGCCAAAATCACAAAGTCTGCGCCGGGATAGTCCACATCCTCATAGGTCCAGTGGAGATTGATCAGCCGGTAGGTGTCCAACTGTGCTTTTGCCACAGGACGGCTCATACCGGGAAATAGAAGCGAAAAATAAGCCATGTCCAGATCGGGGGAATAGCGGCACCTGCCTCCATCCGGATCGGGAGAAGAAACGTTTGGCTGCACCCCGGTCTGCAGACTGTATCCGGACTGTGAAACCTCATACCACACGGGTACCAGCAGGGAAAACTGCCGACGGGCCTGATTTTCGTCAGCCGAGATACGGGAATCGTAACCAAACAGGCCTTCATAGGTGGCAAGCGGTTCCTGCTCCATTTCGGATAAAGCTACGTAGGGCTGGTCAAATTCAGAGACCGGCTTACTCGAGGCGGTGGTGTAGTTCAGGAGGATGCACAGAATCAGTACAGGCGTCAGCAATATCTGCGCAAGGTTCCACGGAACAATTTTCTTGCGGGGGTGCGGTGATGGCTGTGGAGATACTCCGTTCTTTAATGCCTGATAAGTATTCAGCAAAGTGCGGTAATCCTGCATCTCATGAGGGATCTGGAAACAAATGATGATCAGAAAAAGAAGTCCAATCGGATTGGTCAAATAGAGCAGCAGCAAGGGAAGTCTGGCCCAAGGGTCAGGCTGCACATCAAAACGGCTGACTGTCCAGAACAGAGGTACTAAAAGCACCGCGAGAAAAACAGCCGGAAAGACCAAGCGGATGACCATGGCTCGTTTCACCTGCCTTGCCAATCGGTCCAGAGACTGTCCCCGGGTGGCCGGATCTGAGTACAACTCCGGGGCATCGGGATCTGTGGTATAGAAAAGGAAATAGGCGCGGGCAATGGGAAAGGCATATTCCCATCCGGCGGCGTGGTACAACTCCAGCTGCTCCGGCGTGGGTTCCGTACCCATTTTCCCCCAAGGCTCCAAACGGTACCGCGTGCCGGGTATGCCGTCTTTTGTAAAGCTGGCATAGGAACCGAGATGGACAGGAGAAAAGCCTTGGTTCGCCTGTTCCTCCAGCCACTGTTCCAGACCTGGGATATCAAATAGGGATACGGGAAGTATCTTATAAACAGTTTTCACAGATGTCTCCTGTTCTGCTCGTTTTGAGCGCGGTCATTTCTGTTTACAAAGCTTGCATCATCTGTGTAAAGCGCTTGAGCAATTTGCTCAGGTCTTGTTCTCCCTGATAGTCCACATGCAGAACAGTTCTGCCCTGACGCAAAACAAGATAGCATTTTTCATTGCCTTGCAGCAAATAAGCCTCATCCAAACCATCGACAGGTAACAAATTATGATAATTCTTATCCTCGACTCTATAGGTACACCACTCCTGTGCGCGTTTCTCAGCCAGGGAATCCAGGGGATAGCGGGAAATAGACAAAATCAAGTACGGAACATCGTTGATATCAATCCCACCATCGAAATGGGAGTAGGCTCCATATTGCCGGAAATACCAGTTTTCCGGACTTAGCAGAGTTCCATCGTGAGAGATATACTCCATATTCATCATAGTGTCGCCAGTAAGACGAAAGTCGGACCCTTCGATTTCGCTGAGGGTAA
The DNA here is from genome assembly GCA_023398375.1 of Bacillota bacterium. Lineage (GTDB taxonomy): Bacteria > Bacillota > Clostridia > Lachnospirales > Lachnospiraceae > SZUA-378. The sequence continues at coordinate 1,608 of JAEWSH010000015.1, forward strand.
CAAAATTGGAGTCGGCTAAGTCAAACGGACGATAATCCAGTCCAGAGAACAGCTGAATGGTGTTCACCGCCACAGGAATCAAAATGAGGATGCCCATCGCCAGAAGCCAACCGGAATGGGATACCCTGCTTTCATTTTTCCCGGCGCGGCAGCGGCGCAGGCACAGCAGTCCAAGCAGATAGGAAAGATCCAGCAGAAGAAGGCCTACTACAGACAGCAATAAGGGCAGAACCGGATATTTGCTGATGGTTTCCACCGGGAAATATTGCAGATAGACCCAGCCAATACTGCCCGGCCAGCCGCGATGATAGAGTGAAAGCAGAAAAAAGTTAAGTGCCAGCAGCCCAAGTCCGCTGAGAAGTTTTTGTTTGGAAAAGCGCTTTAGCACATAGTCCATCGATTCGGGGTCGGTATGAGCTTCCGCCGCCAGGTTCTCCGTTACAAAGACAAAGTAATTGCTCCGAAACATACCAAGATACTGCCAGCCGGCGTCCTCATACAGCGCGTTCAGCTCAGGATTATCTTCGGCCCTTCCGAGCATCGGTTCCAGATGGAACTGTAGCGCTTTGGGTTCCTCGCGGCAGAATAAAGTGAGCGGTCCGGCAGTCATAGAAAAAAGGAACCCTTGCGCCGCCATGCGCTCTAAGTATCGTTCAATGGCAGAGATATCATATCCGTTGTTTGGAATCAGTTTCCAACAGCTTTTTTTACTCATAGCAGCGCATCCTCCCCATCTTTTAAGCATTTCTGTAAGCGTTCCAGTTCCCCCACATAGGTCTCTCTGCCACTATTCGTCAGATGGTACGTTCGCTTGCGGCCATCCACGGCGACCTCCTCAATCAGGCCGTCCTCCTGAAATTTTGCCAATATCGTATACAGCGTGCCCGGGCCAAGTTGTATGCGGCCCCCTGTTCGCTGGTTCACATATTCTGTAATATCAATGCCACACATATCTTGCTTTAAAAAGGCCATCAGCACATAAAACATGGGTTCTGTCAATGGCCCCCGTATTTTGTTTTTCATTGTGACCTCCACTTGCACCTTAAATATCGCTAATCGATATCGTATATTGATATTATAGTGTTTTGTTTTTGAATGTCAATAAGAATAGGGCGGAGGCGCTGAACAATACAGCGGCATCGAGCATTTTCAATTATTCTGCCTATTTCGTTTCTGCTCGATAGTTTCATATCTAGGTGCCTTGGCCAGTTCCACCGCCTTACCGCAACGTAGGGAGCCGCGTTTCAACTTGCCGAACAGGTTAGGGACGCTGCTGCTCCAGCCGTATTCATCGGACAGCCTTTTCACAGCGCTCATGGTCATGTCCACCTGGACAATGTTTGATTTCGTTCCTGTAAGTATTGTTTTTGTTGCCTCCATATTTTTTGTTTGCTCTGCCCAAATAGCGAACAGGATGAAAATAGATACGCTGTATCCGGCTTTTCGTGCCGAGTACAGCGTATTTCATTTGTCGCACAATCCCACCTAGCAGATGCCTGCTTTTTTGAATTATTGTCTTACAACATCCGCTCATCTTTAGTCCCATCGTACCCTTGCCAGCATTTCCTTGCCGGAGATCTTTCCTTCCACATAATTCCGTCGGGCCTGACTGGCGGCGGCAGACCAGGTTTTGAACGGTTCCTCCGTCAAATCCCTACCGCTGTGTTCCTCGGAATATTTCCCCGATGCCCGGAACCGGCGGGAATAGACCTTGTTGTATTCGGTAAGATATTGCTGCAAATATGTGTCGGCTTCAATACCTTTTTCAAAGAACAGCTTTGCCCCCACCTGCTTGCAGGTCCTCTTGCCCTTATAGGGTTTGTCGCAAAATCATGTCCGAGCGGCTGGAACAGCTCCGGAACTCGCTGACCAACATGGCACAGTTTATTGACAAGGCCAAACGGTACAGCGACATCACGGAGCTCACACCGGAAATCCAGCGGCTGTTCATTGAGAAGATTGTGGTGGGAGAAAAATCACAAAAGTATTTCCGCACCGCCGAGCAGGATATCTGCATT
>JAEWSH010000052.1 GCA_023398375.1 Bacillota bacterium
GTATGGTGCTGGCCGCCGGGGTATTGACGGAGCTGCTGGTGTCCCCGAAACTTCTGGACTGGGTTCTGCATATGATCTTCCGGTGACATAAAATTAAAAAAAACCGGCCGGCGGAGATGATTGATACCGGCGGTGGGGAAGGAGACGCACTGTGGCAGCGGATTATTTGACGCTTTACGAAAAATACCTGACCTCGGAAAAAGGTGCCTCCGCCAACACGGTGTCCGCCTACCTGCGGGATGTGATCCAGTTTCAGGAGTTCCTGCACGTGGAGGAGAATAGTGATTTGCGCCGCACCGCGCCGGAAATGGTTCAGCACTATATGGACTGGATGCACGGAAAGGGCAAGTCCGCCGCCTCCGTCACCCGTTTTCTGGCCTCGGTAAAGTCCTTCTACAATTTTATGGTCTCCTCCGGCGCCGTGGCCGTGAACCCCGCCAAGGGGCTTACGGCGGCGAAGGTGGAGCGGAAATATCCTGAGATTCTCACAAACAAGGAAGTGGAGCTTTTTTTGGAACAGCCCCAGTGCGTGGATGCAAAGGGCTTTCGGGACCACGCCATGCTGGAGCTGCTGTATGCAACCGGTATCCGCGTCAGCGAGCTGATCGCTCTGGATGTGGATGATCTGAACCTGTCGGCAGGCTTTCTGCATTGCGCCAGCCGGGGCCGTGAGCGTATTATTCCCCTGTATCCCGTCGCGGTAAAGGCCCTGCGGGACTACGAGATCAATGTCCGGCCAGAGATCATCGCGGAGATGGACGAACGGGCGCTGTTCGTCAACATGAACGGCGAGCGCATGAGCCGTCAGGGCTTTTGGAAGATCATCAAATATTATCAGGAGAAGGCGGGCATCCAAAAGGACATCACACCACATACTCTGCGCCATTCCTTTGCCGTTCACCTTTTGGAAAACGGCGCGGATCTCCGCTCCATTCAGGAGATGTTGGGTCATGCGGATATCTCGTCCACGCAGATCTATACCCACGTTCTAAAAAACCAGCTGAAGGACGTGAATAACAAGACCCACCCCAGAGCGTGAATATAAGGGAGCTAGCCGGGGCCGGTGCGGGAGTTTTTTTCCGCACCGGTTCCATATTTTTGAATTTATAAAAATCTGCCGCCGGGCAAATCAAAAAGCCCGGTTAAACGCTCTAATAGACAGAGAGGGGGAAGGGCATGGACCAACAGGAATTTATCCGGCGGACGGAGGCGCAGAAGGTGCGGCTGTACCGCGCAGCCTTTGCATATCTGGGCGGGGAGGCCGCGGCGCTGGAGGCCGTGGACGAGGCGGTGTATCAGGCGCTGCGGCACCTGCGCCAGCTCCGCGGGCCGGAGTATTTCGAGACGTGGCTCACCCGCATCCTCATCAACGAGTGCGGCCGGGAACTGCGGCGGCTGAAACGCCTGCGTCCGGCGAAATTCCTGCCAGAGGCGGGAGAGGACTTCAACTATGACGCGCTGCCCCTGCGGGAGGCGGTGGCCCGTCTTCCCCGGGAGCTGCGGCAGGTCATCGTCCTTCGGTACTTCGGGGATCTGACGCTGGCGGAGACCGCCCGGACGCTGGACATTCCCCAGGGAACCGTCGTCACCCGCCAGCGAAGGGCACTGGCGCTGCTGAGACTGGAACTGAAGGAGGAAAACGTATGAACCGAAACGAGGAATACGCGGCGTTGCGCGATTCACTGATAGAGACGCCGCAGCAGCTTGCGTATACGGTAACAAGAGCGCTGAAAAGAAAAAATACTTCACGGAAACGCATCCGCATTCTGGGCATTCCTGCCGGGAGTCTAGCTGTGTGCTTCGTGGCCTTTATGCTGCTGGTGAACCTGTTTCCACCCTTTGCCCGGGCCTGCGGAGGGGTTCCGGTTCTGCGGGAGCTGGCAAAGGCGGTGGCGTGGTCGCCGTCCCTCTCCACAGCGGTGGATAACGAGTACGTTCAGCCCGTGGGACAGGAGCAGAGCAAAAACGGTATCACCGCCAAGGTGGAGTATCTGATTGTAGATCAGAAACAGCTGAACGTCTTTTATACGCTGAATACCGACCGGTACGGTCAGTTAGAGGCCAACGGCGCGGTGACGCTGCCGGATGGCGGCGATGGATACGGCAGTACCAGCCAGACTTACGGTACCCCTAACGGGGATCTTCGGCAGATGACAGTGGACTATGTGGACCGGGATATGCCAGACGGACTGACTCTGACGCTGAAGGTCTATGAGACGCCGTCGCATGACAGTGAGATACCGGCACAAGAGACGTCTTTGGAAGACGAGTATTTTGCGGAGCGGGCTCCCGACCCGGAGACGTTGGCTACATTCACCTTTGACCTCACCTTCGACCCCTGGTTCACGGCGCAGGGCGAGACCGTGGCGGTGGAGAAGACCTTCCAACTGGACGGCCAAACGCTGACGCTGAAACAGGCAGAGATCTATCCCACCCACCTGCGGCTGGACTTTGGCTATGACCCGGACAACACCGCATGGCTGACGGGACTGGAATTCTATGTTGAAAATGAACGGGGAGAGCGGTTCAAACCGGTAACCAACGGTATCTCCTCGATCTGGGATGAGAGTTCTCCGTCTACGGCGTCTTTTTGGATGGACACCACGTATTTCAGCAACAGTAAAGAATTAAAGCTTTACATCACACAGGCCCGGTGGCTGGAAAGGGACCGGAAGAAAATTAGATTGAATCTTGCAACCGGGGAACACGATCCGCTGCCGGACGGTGCGGAGCTTGCTGGGATTCAGCATCTTGATAGCGGCTATCTGCTGACATTTCAGGAGAAGCAGCTTCAGGAAAGTCGCCGGGAGGAGCGGCATAATGAGATCTATCAGGAGATCCATATGTACAGCCTTTGGAACGGGTATGTGGACGCCGATGGAACGGAGTTGGACTTCTCATCGACAGGCTCTTCCTGCACCTATCAGGACCCGGACACCGGCGAATATTTTGACGGTAGTGCGTCGGGCTTTTTTTACGAGACTGTTCCTCTGCCAGATTATCAGGGGACAGAGGTCTGGCTGAAACCGGGTTTCACCCGCGTGACGGATTTCTCCAATCCGGCGGCAGTCTCCATCCGGTGACTCATAATGAAAAAAGGAGCGCCTGTTTGAAGGCACTCCTTTTTTTCGGTTGCGTATCAAGTTCCAATTTGCTATAATGATTTTAATTGTGAGAAAGGGGAGTACCATGCGGATTCTGGGTATCGACCCCGGCATCGCTACCATCGGCTTCGGGTTGGTGGAGGCCGACCGGGCAAAAGCGCATATGGTGACCTACGGCGCCATCACCACGCCCGCGGGCCTGCCGCTTTCCAAGCGGCTTTACCAGATTTTCGGTGACATGGAAGACCTGATCGGCCAGTTGAAGCCGGAGTCGATCTCTGTTGAGGAGCTGTTTTTCAACACCAACATCACTACCGCCAGCGCCGTGGCCCACGGCCGGGGCGTGATTCTTTTGACGGCGGAAAAATGCGGCGTGCCGCTCTACGAGTACACGCCGTCCCAGGTGAAGATGGCCGTGGTGGGATATGGTAAGGCGGAGAAGCGCCAGGTCATGGATATGACCCGGCGGCTTTTGAACCTGAAGGCTGTCCCCCGGCCGGACGACGCTGCGGATGCGCTGGCTTTGGCACTCTGCCACGCAAGGAGTTTTACTTCACGGTTACCGCAGTTAAATGACGTAAAGGAGACAGTCTGAGCGTTTTCA
>JAEWSH010000101.1 GCA_023398375.1 Bacillota bacterium
GGTTAGAGCCTTTATTAAACCATCAAAGTGGTAGGAGAAAAAAACTAATCCACAGTATCTGAAACAAGCATAGCCGAACCTATAGAAAAGGTAAAGAATGGCTATGACTATATAATACGAGGAGAAAAAGTGAAAAAGTTATTATATATTGGACATGAATATCATCTAAAAACAAAATCCACAGTTTTTTTAGTTGATTTATTGAAAGAGAGTTATGAAGTTAATTTATTGACATTTAATCCCTATATTAATCAATTTGGTAATGAATTTAGTGATGATATGAAAAATAAGAAGTATGATGTTTTAGTTTGTTTTCAAATATTGCCTGATAAAAAATTCTTAGACGATAGTTTTAATTACAATCAAGGTGTTTTTTTCCCAATGTATGATCATTATATAACCAACAGTCAAAAGTCATGGGAATCGTATAGGGAGTTTAAAATAATTAATTTTTCCAAGACATTACATGAAGAATTTCTTGAAAAAGGATATAATTCATATTACATTCAATATTTTCCTAAGCCAGTCGATAATTTTGAATGGGGAAATGATAGATCCATATTTTTTTGGCAAAGATTGCAGTTTATAAATATAAAAACTATAGAAGTTGTTTTTAAAAACATACAGATTGAAAAAATACATATCCATAAGGCATTAGACCCATTACAAAATTTTGTGGAGCCAGAAAATCATATAAAAGATATCGTTTCATATTCTGACTGGTTTGAAAAAAGTAGTGATAAAAATAAAATAGTAGAAGAATCGTCTTTTTATATGGCACCTAGAATATATGAAGGAATAGGAATGAGTTTTTTAGAGGCAATGGCAATGGGACGATGTGTAATAGCGCCTGATTATCCTACAATGAATGAATATATTCAACATGGAATAACTGGATACTTATATGACTATAATAATGTTCAACCTATTGAAATATCAAATATTAGAAAGATTCAAAAAGCAGCGTACGAATATGTAGTAAATGGTTACAAAAAATGGGAAGTAGATAAACACAAAATATGTGAATGGATTAAGGAAGAGAGAAAAAAGCCTAAAGTTACTATTGTGACGGTTACTTATAATATTATTGAAAATAATAGATTGGAAACTTTTATACAATGTATGGAATCAGTTCATAGACAAAATTATAGTAACATAGAGCACTTAGTTATTGATGGAGCATCTTTCGATGGAACAGTCGATATTTTAGATAAATATTGTAAAAAGGGATGGATTACTTATTATTCTAAAAAAGATAGTGGCATGTATCAAGCCATGAATAGAGGAATTGGATCTGCAAATGGAAAATATATTGCATTTTTGAATACAGACGATTATTATCATAACTATAATGCTGTGGATGAATCGGTTAGGTTCCTTGAGAATAGCAAAGCCGATTTTTCTTATGCATTAAATCGTTTAGTGAGTGAAGATGATATATGGTATGCTACCAGAAAGCCACAAATAGGAAGCTTTGTAGCACAAATGCCGTTTTGTCATCAGACAATGTTTACGAAAAAAGATGCATTATTAGAAATTGGAAAGTTTAACGAAAAATACAGAAGTGCAGCAGATTATGATATTGTGATGCGTTTATTGATGAATGGATTTGAATATGTAGAAGTACCGTTTTCGATAGTATCATATAGGAGTGGTGGTATTTCGGAAAAAATGCAAGAGCAATCTGATAGAGAGAAAAAGGAAATTTTTTGTACAAATTATGGAGCGCTAGATGCAAAGTATAACGAAATAAAAACAGCAGAATTTCTTGCAGGAAGAATCTGTCCTATCTCATTATATGAATCTTTACAAAAAAAAGTTACAAAAAAATTATGGTTTGATATGCAGCAAGCAGTTTCTAGTGTAGACAATGACAAACAAATTTATAAGATTTCTGAGGAAATTATAGTACCAGAAGAATTTAGTATACCTGAACTTTCCGAAATTATTATTTTTGATAATTTTGAAATTTGTGATTTAGAACATCTTATACAAAATATTGTATTACAAAGTTATTCTAATATAGAATTGGTTATAATAAGTAAAAAGAATGATGACAACTTGCAAAAAGCGATTGATAAGTACAATCAACAAATAAAAATTGTATATTTTCCAGAAGGATATGAAAATATACAGGATGCTTTTAGAAAAGCAATACAATTATCAAACGGCAATATAATAAATTTTTTAAGCGTTAAAGATGAATATATTTCGGATGATGTAGTTGAGAAAATAATGAAAATGTTTGAATGCAGCTTAAATGAATTTATATGTACTAATCTTGAAAATAGAGACAACATACTACAAACGGTATATGAAGAAATTCCTATTCAGCATTTTTATATTAAAAAAGATATACTTAAAAAGATAAATTTCAACTCCAAAATTGATTTAGCAGAGTTAATCTTTTCTATTAAATTAGGACTATTAATGTTTTCCAATGTTGGTGAAGTAACATCTATACAAGCAATTATAATTTACGAAAAACTTAATAATTTAATTATGAGAGAATTGTTTTCAATACAATTGATTGACTTTATGGAAAAATCTTTTAAAAATAAATTAAATAAAAATAAAATTGCTGATTTAGAAGATAGGCATCTTACAGATGGAAATATTGTAGCAGAAATGAAATTAAAAGTTAATGCTATGGAAGAGAATAATCAAAGATTAAAAAGAAGAGTGGATAAATTTGTTGACTATTTTAATATATTAAATCAATGGTTATATATAAAGAATAATAAAAAAAGTATTTTAGAATTTTTTAATAATAATAATATAAATAAAATAGCCATTTATGGTATGGGCGAACTTGGAAATAGATTATATGAAGAATTACGTGATACTAATATAGAAATTAAATATGCAATAGAAAGTAAAAAGATTAGGCTACACGTAAATTTAGATGTTTATCTTGTAAGTGAAAATCTTTCAGGAGTTGATGCAATAATTGTCACACCGACGTTTGCATTTGATGAGATAAAGCAAGAATTAATAAAAAAAGTGGATTGTCAGATAATATCTTTATCAAAAGTCATCTTTTCGATTAGATAAAGTAATAGCTGTGGAGGAGGATAAAAGATTGTCAGATGCAGTTAGTATCATACTAGTGAATTATAATGGCATGAATTATCTTGAATCGTGTATTAATAGCATACAACAACAGAGTTATTTAAATTATGAAATTATTATTGTTGATAATGCATCGCAAGATAAATCAATAGAATTTATTAAGTGTAAATTTCCCAAAGTTAAACTAATCGAATTAACGAATAATGAGGGGTTTGGAGTTGGCTGCAACATAGGGATAGAAGATGCTCTAGTGCGTGGATTTAAGTATTTTTTGTTAGTTAATACAGACACCATATTGGAAAATAATTTATTAGAATTATTGATGAAAAAAGCTAATCAGAATACAGTTCTAACTCCGCAAATATATTGTACTGACAAAGAAAACAATTCCATTGAAAATGTTAAAAAAAATAGCACTGTTAGTTGGTATACAGGAGGGAAGATAGATTTTAAAACAGCGCTTGTTAACCAAAATATTTTTGCCTTAGTTGAAGAAGGAGAAAAAAGTGAGTTTAATGATATAAATTTTATTTCGGGATGTTGCATGCTAATTCCAGCTAGAGTAGTCAATAGAGTTGGACTATTTGATGAAAATTACTTCATGTATTATGAAGATGTAGACTATTGTATGCGTATAATAGAGCAAGGATTTAAAATGCAATATGTTCCTGAAGCTAAAATGTGGCATAAGGTAGGCGGGAGTGCAGAAGGTGAGATTTCATGTTTATCTCAATACTATACTACAAGAAACAGATTATTGTTTGCAAATAAATATTATAAAAATCTGAGTGTGGGTTCTTTGTCTATTCTACAAGAGATTTTACAAGACAGGGGAAACTTTCAGAGAAAAGAGGATAAAAAGTATCAGTTATATGTTGAAATGGGAATTAAAGATTTTTTGGAAAAAAAATTTGGAAAAGGCTTTTATGGAAATAAAATATTGAAAGACAATTATTTGCCTATTAAAGGCTTTTATACTGTAGAAAGGGAGAATGAATTAGAATGGTTTTGGGCGAATGATTCAGAAAGCGAAATATTACTTACAAATCCAAGCAAGGTAATTAAAATATATAATGTTTCATTTAATATAGAGTTACTGAATGAAGGCAAAAAAAATAGTGTTAAAATATTTTTAGATAATCAATTTTTATTTGACAGTATAATTCCAAATAAAATTTTTTTTGAGACATTAATATTACCAGAATCCCAAAAAACAATAAAAATAGAATATGATGGCGAGTTTAATGAAGTTAAAGATGATCATATTAGAAAAATTGCTTTTCAAATTATTAATATGCAAGTCATGCAAAAAAAAGAAACTTACTTTATAAGTAAAGGGTGTTATGAGGTAGAAAAAGATGAAACTAATTATTGGCAGTGGGCATTTTTAAAAGATGTTAATATCACTATAATAAATAAAGAAAAAAAGATAAACAAGATAGAAATAACTTTTAAAGTAAACGGAATTAATGATATGGAACGAACAATTAAAATATATATAAATAATCAATTATTTGTTAGTGGAAAAACACCAATATCTTTTTTTGATAAATTTTTACTTGAATCGGAGAATATACTTGATGTGAAAATAGAATCACAAGAAGAAATAGTTGAATTTGCAAATGATTCTCGACGTTTTTCATTCAAATTAGAAAATTTAGTTATAAAAGAAAATTATTAAAAATATTAAGGACAAAAAACCAGGGAGATAAAAGTGAGAAAATGAAAGAAAAAATAAAAGAACTAATTCTAAGAAATGAAATAATTAGTTTTGATATTTTTGATACATTAATAATGCGAAAAACTCTATATCCTGAGGATATTTTTGATATGGTAGAAATGAAGGCATTAGAAAAAGGAATCAATATACCAAGATTTAAAGAGGTAAGGATTAAAGCAATTAATGAAAATGAACATGCAAATCCTAATATCTATGAGATTTATGAAAGGTTAAAAAATATAGTTAAAATAACAACAGAAGAAATGCAAACATTACAAGAAATGGAAATAGAATTTGAGTTATCCATGTGTATATGTCGTAATGAGATGAGAGAGTTATTGGACTTTGCTATAAATAATAAAAAAAAAGTATATTTAATAACAGATATGTATTTAACAAAAGAAATTATAGAACAGATATTAAATAAGAATGGAATTACTGGATATGAAGAGGTACTTATATCTTGTGAATATAGAACATTAAAGAGTGAAAATCTTTTTGCTATTTTTAAAGATAACATTTTAGCAGATTCTTATTTGCACATTGGTGATAATCAGTTTTCGGACGGTGAACACGCAAGGAGAAATGGTATAAATGCTATTATAATAGACAGTGCATTAACGGAGTTAGAACAGTCTACATATAGTAGTTTATTTGAGAAAGCTTCAAATTTAAATGAAAGACTTTTTCTTGGATTAATAATTGCTAAAATGTTTAATAGTCCATTTATAATTTGTAATAAAGAGGGAGAAATTGTAATTCAGGATATAACAGAAATAGGTTACCTATTTTTAGGGCCAATTTTAACAGAATTTACTAAATGGCTTATATGCCAAGTGAAAAACAATTATTATAGAGCAATATTATTTGCTGCTAGGGATGGCTATATAGTAAAACAATTATATGATTTAGCAATTGAAAAACTAGAAATGGAAGACATGCCTGAAAGTTTATATTTCCTTACTTCTAGAGCGGCGTGTACAGCGGCTTGTATTGACGAGGAGCGAGATATAAGATGGCTTACATCTGTTGATTTTGATGGAACACCAGAAAAACTTCTGGAAAAGCGTTTAAATATTAGTGAAGAAGATATAGTTCCTTACGATTTAAAAAAATATCCAGATTTAAATGATTACGTATTGTTATATTCTAATCAAATCATAAATAATTCAGAGTGCATTAAAAATGGTTATTTAAAATATATGGAAAATATTGGAATGAAACAACAAGATAATTATGCATTTTTTGATTTTATATCATCTGGGACATGTCAGTTTTTTTTAAGTAAGTTTTCACCATATAACTTTGAAGGATTATATTTTAGCAGGGTTCAAACCAATGAAGAACATAAAGAAAATTTGAAAATTAAATCATTTATATCTAAAAAAGATGATGCATTAGAATATAATATTGAAAAAAAATATCAATGGGCTGAAGGTATAATAACATCTCCGATGCCTTCTTTACATAGTTTTGATATATTAGGGAAGCCCAAATATAATAAAGAGTTACGTTCACAAAAGCAAATAGAGTGTATTGGAAAAGTTCAAGAGGGGATATATAATTTTTTTAAAGATTATATAGAAATACCATGTATCGGTTTAAACGTAATATCTTTAGAACTTGCCGATAAGTTATTTGGACATGTTAGTAAAGTAGAAATACTACAAGAAAATTGTATTGAAGAAATGATGCTAATAGATGATTGGGTATTTAAACAAATGAAAGTTGAAAGATAAGAGTTGGGGTTAAATCGTGCCAAAAATATATAGAGAATATGTAAAAGATGATATAGATAAATTGAAACTTCCGTTACAGGACGAGATTATAAGGTATATAGAATTAAATAATAGTGAAAACTTTGATGAAATTTTAGTGAAAGATAATAGATGGGAAGTGTTTTATCATTTTAGTATCATGCGCACCTCTGTGCTAAATTGGTATGATTTTAGGAAGAATGCAAGTGCTTTAGAAATTGGAGCCGAATTAGGTGCTTTGACAGGCTTGTTGTGTGATAGATGTAAGGCGGTTACCGTGGTAGAAGAATCATTAGTACGTGCCGAAGCAATTGCAAAAAGATACTCTAAACGAGAAAATCTTCACATATATGCAGGAAATATAAAGAATATTTTATTTAGAGATAAGTTTGATTATATCATTCTGATTGGAGGTCTGGAAACAGTATGTGCGGGTTCAAATAATTTAAATTTGTATGCACAATACATAAAAGAATTATCTGAATTATTAAAATCAAATGGAAAGTTAATTTTTTCAGTAGAGAATCGCTATGGTATAAAATATTTTTGCGGAACTCCAGAAAAATATACAAGACGTCCTTTTTCGGGAATTAATAATTACCCGATAAGAACAAATGGATATTGTTTTAGCAAGAGAGAAATCGAGGATATAATCAAATCTGCAGGTATAAGAAAGAGAAAATTTTATTATCCGGTACCTGATTATTTACTTACCCAGGAAGTCTATTCTGAAATGTCATTGCCTAAAAATAGTATCAAAGATCGTGTTGTAGATTACTATTTGCAAGTAGATACATTGATTGCAAAAGAAAATATATTGCGTGATGAAATCATAAAAAACAATCTGTTTGAATATTTTAACAATTCGTATTTAATAGAATGCAGTAAGGGAGAACTTCTCAGTGATATTTGCTATGCGGCAGTATCAACAGACAGAGGGGAAGAACACGGATTTGCAACTACAGTATTTGGCAAGGGGGAAGTGCATAAACAAGCATTGAGTAAAAATGGAATACCTTATTTAAAAATGAGCTATAGTAATATTTTAGAAATACATAAACGCGGTATAAAAATAGTTCCACATAAATTTATTGATAATAAACTTGTTATGCCTTATGAAGAAAGCGAAAAATTAGTAGAATATTTAGCTCAGATTGTAAAAACTAATTTATCTGAATATTTAGCAATCTTTGATAGACTTTATAGAATTATATTAGAATCCTCAGAACATGTTGATGCGAACTTAAATAAGTTGAAAATAAATAATGAAAATATAGGTATTATTCTTAAAAAAGCATATATCGATATGATTCCATTAAATTGTTTTTATAAATCAGGAGAATTACTTTTTTTTGATCAAGAATTTGCGAAGGAGAATTATCCTGCCAAGTATGTTCTTTTTAGAGCAATTAGATATACTTATTTGAATCATCCCGAAATTGAAGAGAGGATACCTCAAATAGATCTACAAAAGAGATATGGGTTAGAAGATTTATGGAGTGCATTTTTAATAGAAGAAGATTCTTTTATAGAAACTAATCGTAATCATAAAATACAACACCAATTTTATGTTTGGGCTAATAGAAATAGAAATTATATCAAAGAAAAAGGGAATAATGAATCGGTGCAAAATGAAAATTCGAAGTATGAAATAATATATGGGTTTGATAAACTGGAAAAATCTGGAGAAAATAGTTGGCATTGGGCATTAAATCAAAAATCAGAAATATTAGTTTTAAATGAAATAAATAAAAACCGGTATTGTGAAATAGAGTTTACAATAGAACCACCGCCTAATATCAAAAGCCGAATTATTGAAATATATATTAATAATCATTTGGTTTATAAAGAAAAAGCACCTTTTCATTATATCATTCCATTAGAGATATTTGCGAAAGAACAGATGAACATAAGATTTGAAACGGAAGATGAATGTGTTTCTATATTAGGAGGAGATAATAGAAAATTTGCATTTCAGCTTGTTAATTTACAAATAAATATTTCTGATGAATTGTATTTAACAGCCCCGGTACAAAGAAAATTACAAGATATACAATTGGATTTATTACAGAGGCTTAATGAAGTATGTATAAAGCATAATATTAAAGTATTTGCGATATATGGCACTTTATTGGGGACTATTCGCAATCAAGGGATGATACCCTGGGATGATGATATAGATATTGCCTTAATGCGCTCTGACTATGAAAAATTATTAACTTTAGCTCAAAAAGAATTTAATGGAAAATATTTTTTACAAATTCCAGAGAATGACAAACATAGCTTTTACGGTGGCTATGCAAAGTTACGTAATAGTGAAACCACAATGATAGAAAAAAGAAACTGGGGCAATGATTCTAATAATGGAGTTTCAATTGATATATTTCCACTAGATTTTATTTCAGAAAATCATAAACTAAATACGAAGCAAATTGATAAAATAAATTGTATTCAATTATTGTTGTTTGCCAAAATATATAAAAATCGTAGAACAGATTTTTTGAATGTTAGTAAGATCAAGTGGTGGATATATAAGACATGTGCAAAATTTCTTGCACATAGTTTGCTATGTTCTAAGTTAAAAGAAACCTTAACAATGGTAAAAAGTAATGAAACAATGTATATTGGAGTATTGGCGAGATACCAGAAAAAAAATAATTATCGCTTTTATCATAAAAAGGATTACAAAGAAGCTACACCTAAAAATTTTTCTGATATTATTTTATGGGTACCCCAAAATTATGAAAATTACTTGCAAAATTCTGTAGGGATGGATTATATGTTATATCCATCGAAAGATATTCGTCATCCACATCACCGAGCTATATGGGAATTAGAACTTCCAACTAATAAATTTCAAGAAAAAATTTTTAATAATAAAATGATATTAAGAGATAAGGATATTATTTTGTGGACAAACGAAGAAGAAATAGAGTACTATTTTCAGAATTTTGTAATGAAGTGTAAACCTAGAATAATTGTTACGGAAGAAAAAATTATGTGGGGGACATTATTTAATGGTTATTTAGTAACTAATCCAAGTGAAATTATTAATCCCAGTGATAGTAACCAAATGGTCATAATTTGTCAATCAAATTATTTTAAAGTAGTTGAATATCTGCAAAATATTTATGTTAATAATTATTTAATTGTTGAACCAAGTAAATATTTTACTATTGAAGAAAGGTGATAATGATGAAAAAGTATAGAATTGGGTATGTTGCAGGAGTGTTTGATTTGTACCATATTGGGCATTTAAATTTAATAAAAAGAGCAAAAGAGAGATGTGAGTACCTAATAGTAGGAGTTTTAACTGATGAGTTGGTAATCCATTTTAAAAAAAATCCTTCGTATATACCTTTTAATGAAAGAATTGAAATTATTTCTTCATGCAGATATGTAGACGAGGCAGTTCCTGTTACATTTGAGACGATAGGTAAAATTGATGCTTGGGATAAATATCATTATGATTGTTTCTTTTCAGGAGATGATTATTCGGGAAATGAGGTATGGGAAAAGGAAAGAAGTTTATTAAGAGAACGTGGATCTGATATTGAATTTTTTTCGTATACAAAAAGTACAAGTTCAACACAGATTAAGGCAGCTATTTCCAAAGCTAATAAATAGTGTTGTTCTGACAACGATTATGAACATGTTGTTCTGACAACGATTATGAACAAAAGTTGACAAGAGTGTAGTGTATTGTTATACTTCTAAGGGCAAAAGAATAGGAGATATTATGAAGCGTTTTGTAGGAGATATTAGGAAATATGCTTATTTTAGTCTGTATGCAGCTAAAACAGACTTAAAGGCGGAGGTGGCTAATTCTTATTTGAATTGGGTATGGTGGGTACTTGAGCCTTTATGTAATATGCTAGTATATTATTATGTATTTGGGAGCTTGCTAGATAACACGCAGCAATATTATATTGTATTTATTTATATAGGTCTGTTATTGTGGGTCTTTTTTAATAAAACTTTGATTTATAGTGTTAAATTGGTAAGAACAAATAGAGAAATTGTTACTAAAGTATATGTACCTAAATTTATTTTATTATTTTCCAATATGATGTTAAATGGAATTAAATTATTAATATCATTAGGTATATTGGCAGTAATGATGATTGGATTAAAAGTACCGGTTAGTATGAACATTTTTTACATAATTCCTATATTTTTTGTGTTGTTTTTATTAACATTTGGCTTAGGATGCAATTTGCTTCATTTTGGCGTATTTATAGATGATTTATCATATGCGATTACAATTATATTTAATATGCTTTTTTTTCTATCGGGAGTATTTTATGATATAGAAACAACTTTAAAAGCCCCACTAGGAAATATATTGGCCAGAATAAATCCAGTAGCAGTCTTAATTAATTCTATGAGAAATGCATTGTTATATCAAAAAGTACCAGACTTCCAAATACTTGGTATTTGGTGTTTAATATCGATCGTACTTTGTTGCATTGGGGTAAGAACGATTTATAAAAATGAAAATAGTTATGTGAAGGTAGTGTGATGAGAGAAAAAGCAATTGAAGTACAAAACCTGTGTATAGATTATAGAAATTTGCAACATATGTCTATCCATCAGAGTTTTAACAGAAAAAATCAGAAGAAGGCTAACATTGTAAGAGCTGTAAATAATGTATCCTTTAGTGTCGATGAAGGAGAAATTTTGGGTATAGTTGGAAGAAATGGTAGCGGAAAATCTACTATGCTCAAATCAATAGCTGGGATATTTCAGCCAGATGAAGGGACTATAGATATTAAAAGTCATAAAGTCTCGTTAATGTCAATTGGCGTTGGATTTAAACCAGATATTACAGGAAGAGAAAATATTATGACATCCGGAATGTTACTAGGGTTTTCACCTGAATATGCTATGTCCAAAATGGATGAAATCATTGAATTTTCAGAACTTGGGGAGTTTATCGACAAACCAGTTCGGACTTATTCTAGTGGAATGTATTCAAAATTGACTTTTTCCATTACTGCCGTACTGGATACAGACATTATATTAATAGATGAAGTGCTTAGTGTTGGTGATGAAAAATTTAGAAAAAAAAGTTTTAATAAAATGCGGGAGCTGATTTTAGATGAGACTAGAACAGTAATTATAGTCTCACATGCATTAGACAGTCTTTATGAATTATGTACAAAAGTTTTATGGTTACATGAAGGAAAAGTTCATATGATTGGGAAAACGGAAGAAGTATTAGCACAATATGAAGAATTTATGCAAAAATAATACGAAAGTGGTAGGAAAAATGAAGAAAGCTTTAATAACTGGTATAAATGGTCAAGATGGTTCATATTTAGCAGAATTATTATTAGAGAAAAATTATGAAGTTTATGGACTTATGAGAAGGAAAAGCGTTTTAGACTATGGTAACGTAGAGCATATTAAAGATAAAATTAAGTTTATTTATGCAGATATGACAGACGTGGTATCACTTATAAATGCAATGGAAATAGCTCAGGCAGATGAAGTATATAATCTTGCTGCTCAATCATTTGTAGCGACTTCGTGGGAACAACCAATTGCTACAGGACAAATTGATGCACTAGGTGTGACCAATATGTTGGAAGCTATTAGAAAAGTGAAGCCTTCATGTCGTTTCTATCAAGCATCTACATCTGAAATGTACGGATTAGTACAAGAAATACCTCAAGTAGAAAGTACTCCTTTTTATCCAAGGAGTCCATATGGAGTAGCTAAATTATATGGACATTGGATTACCAAAAATTATCGTGAAAGTTTTGATTTATTTGCATGTAGTGGGATTTTGTTTAATCATGAAAGTGAACGCAGAGGAAAGGAATTTGTTACACGTAAAATCACAGACGCGGTAGCTAGAATCAAATTGGGGGTACAAGATTATTTAGAATTGGGGAATATGGACTCTAAACGTGATTGGGGACATTCGAAAGACTATGTGTACGCAATGTGGTTGATGCTACAACAAGATAAACCAAATGATTTTGTTATTGCGACTAATGAAACAAGAACAGTTAGAGAGTTTGTTGAAGTGGCTTTTAGACACGTAGACATAATAGTTGAATGGTCTGGAACCGGAGTAGATGAAATAGGACGAGATAAAAAAACAGGTAAGGTTATTGTTAGAGTTAATAAAGAATTCTTTAGACCATCCGAAGTCGATATTTTGATTGGAAATCCTGAGAAAGCTATCAGTATGTTAGGATGGGAAAGAAAAATTTCATTTAATGAAATGGTAGAAAGAATGATAAATAATGATTTGGAATTAGTTGAAAAAGAAATAAAAATTGCTAGTTTACAAAAATGATAAAAAGGGATTTCTATTTAGAAGTCCCTTTTGAGGTGGAAAAATGATAAAAGCGATGATAATAGGAGCAGCAGGATTTGTTGGTAAATATTTAGCTCAGGAATTAATGAATAATAACTTCGAGGTTTATGTAACGAAATTGCCACATGAACAAATAGCTATTGATGAGGCATCAGTATATGATTTAAATATATTAAATAAAAATGCTATAGTTGATTTGTTATATCAGATTAGACCAGATTATATATTTCATTTAGCTGCTCAAAGTTCTGTAAGTGTTGCTTGGGGAAATCCTACGCTAACAATAGATGTTAATATTAAAGGAAGCGTAAATGTAATGGATGCAGTTAGAGAATTGTATTATAAACCAAGAATATTGATGATTGGATCTGGAGAAGAATATGGTCATATTAAACCTTCTGAAATACCAATATCTGAAGAAAATAAGATACGACCAGGAAATATTTATGCTGCTACAAAGGCATGTCAGAATTTTATTGCAAATATATATTCACAAGCGTATGGAATGAATGTAATGATGGTAAGAGCATTTAATCATATCGGACCAGGTCAAGCATCAGCATTTGTTGTATCAGATTTTTGCAAACAAGTTGCAGAAATCGAGATGGGATTAAAAGAACCTATTATTAAAGTTGGGAATTTAGAAGCAAGAAGAGATTTTACAGATGTAAGAGATGTTGTGAAAGCGTACGTATTGCTGATTCAAAAAGGAAAAATGGGTGAAACATATAATATAGGAAGTGGACAGGCTTACTCAATTCAAGAAATATTGGATAAAATAATATTAATGTCTAATAAAGAAATTAAAGTTGAAATAGATCAAAATAAGATTCGCCCAGTTGATGTACCAATTATTGTGGCAAACATAGACAAGATAAAACAAAGTACTGGATGGGAACCTGAAATTCCAGTAGAAATGACGATTAAAGAAACACTGGATTACTGGCGCAAATCGTTGAAAGGAGAAAATAATGGCTGAAAACATCGTATTTTCAAAGAAAGGGGTTACTGAATCAGAGCGTTTATTGCATACCCCAGGATTGTACGCAAAGTCAAATTTAATATATGTGCAGGAAGTAGGAAAGTTAAGAAGTTTACAACCGCATATCTGTAAACGGGAGAAAATTGATTCATTTCTATTTTTATTAGTCTTATCGGGAGAAGGTAAAATTAGGACGGCTGGAACAGAATATACAATAAAAAAGGGTGATGCAGCATTACTTGATTGTTATAGCGGTTACGAACATGTTAGCAGTCAAGATAAACCATGGCAATTAGTTTGGGTTCACTTTTTTGGAAATAATTCGAACGAATATTATAAACTATTTATAGAAAAAAATAATGGAAATGTTATTTTTAAAACAGAAGAAATCAATCAATATATAGCATTGATGAATGCGTTATTAGAGTTGCAGGAACAAAAAGATTTAATGTCAGAATTGAAAAGTGCTGTTATTCTAACGGATTTATGTACAAGATGCATAGAAGCAGTTTCAGGAATTTGTACCTTAGAAGATGCCAGGGAGTATATAAATAAGCATTATAAAGAACAAGATGTTATTAAGAAACTGGTGGATCTGTATGGTAAAAATGAAACCGAATTAAATGATGAATTTTATAAAAACTTTGGAATAGAGATAAGAGAATATGTTTTAATAAGAAAATTTAATGCATCAAAAGAATTATTAAGATTTACTATTATGCCAATTCAAGAAGTAGTTATGGAATCTGGAATTTTAAATATAGAACTACTTAGAGAACTTTTTAAGAAAAATGAAAAAATGACACCTGAAGAATATAGGAGTAAATGGGCACAATGGATAAAAAATTAAGAACAAATTGGAGAACAAATGAGTAATAGATTGAATGATAGTGCAGGATACCATATTAAATTAGATATTTCAAAAACTTTTAATCCTAAAGATCTAGGTATGAATGATGATACTAGAGACTTATCGATATTTGTAACTTATATTGGTGCAACCAATCCGGAGTATTTAGAAGAAAGTGGTTTGTATAAAGATGATATATATGTTGTAAGCAGGCTGGATCCAGAGAATGGAAGTGCTTGGAATTCAAATGCATTTACTGGCTTCTATGGATTCGAAAATAATGGAACTTGGGCTGGTGCTATTAATACTATAAATATTAAGGATAGTGGTATTGGAAAAAGCGGATTAAAGATATGCTTTAATGTTCCAGAACAAATTAATAATGCTGTATTAAAGATATTTGTAAATGATTTGTTACAAAAAGAAATAGTAGTAGAATTAGGAAGACACACTATTACGCTAGATTTAAATGAAATATCCAAAGAAGAACAAGAATATTTGGATAAGGCCCAAAGAATTTTGAAAATTTTATTAAAGAATTTTGATAGTGTATGTAAAAAATATAATTTAAAATACTATCTGATATGTGGAAGCTTATTAGGATTAGTTCGTGACCATAATTTAATAGCCTGGGATGATGATGTAGATGTTGCTATGCCACGAAAGGATTTTGATATTTTAATAAAACATGTTGAAGAGGAATGGGGAAATAATAGTGACATACAATTTCTAAATTATGATGAAATGGGCAATAACACATTTTTGGATTATATGACTAGAATTATATATATGAAAGAGGAAATCCCTGTGGGGATATTTCGAAAAATAAAAGGAAAAGGGCGTACAGATATAGAAAATCATATGCCGATGGATATATATGTGTTGGATAATGCTTCTGATAATGAAAAGTTGCATGAATTACAGACAAAAATAATTCAGGGACTGTACGGTTTGGCCATGGGTCATCGTGCATACATAGATTCAAATGATTATAAAAATCGCGATGAAAAAACACAAAGAATGGTTAAGATATTATCAACTATTGGAAAATTCATTCCATTAAAATGTATTTTTGTCTTATATGAACTTGTGAGAAAATGGTATAAAAATAAGCCAGGTGAAAATTATTTTGAATCAAACGGTTTCATTTACTGTATACCATGGAAGTTTAAAAGAGAATGGTTTGGTGATGGAGAAATATTACTTTTTGATGATATTGAGGTAAATGTGCCTAGGGAATATAAAGAATTTCTGAAAATGCATTATAGTAATTACGAGCAGTTACCTCCAATGGAAGCAAGAAAGCCTACTCATAGTATAAATTCTTCAGGTATTTTTTAGTATAGTATGATTAAAGATGATAAAGAATAGTTTCTAAAATCACCTTAATACTGAATGGAGAAAGGCTATATGGATATATCATATTTATTATTTTTGCAACAAATGCGGCAATCTCTGGGAAATGTATTTGATAATTTCATGATGCAAATAACTTCGTTTGGGGAAGCGACAATAACATTTATATTGCTTGCCGGTATCTATTGGTGTGTAAATAAGAGAGTCGGTCAGTATATACTGTTTAATATTTCAATAGGGTGTACACTAAATCAATTTTTTAAAGATGCTTTTCAAATAGAGCGCCCCTGGATTAGAGATAAAAGAATTATGCCTGTCGAAGGTGCATTGGAGACTGCAGGTGGATATTCCTTTCCAAGTGGACATACTGCCAGAGCAGTAGCGGTATGGGGAGCAATAGGAGGTTCTTCGTGGAAGAGTAAAATCAAAAAGAGCAAAAAAATTGCTTTTTTTTCCTGGTTGATTTTATTACTGATTATGTTCTCGAGAAATTATTTAGGGGTGCATACGTTGAAGGACGTACTTGTATCTTTTTTATTAGGGTTGATCTGCTTAAGTGTAACAGATAAAGTAATGCTATGGGTGGATGCAATAGACGAGAAAGCAAAAAAAAGAGATATTATTGTTGCAATTACTGTTTCTATAATATTATTTTTACCAATGCTGAAGGTGGGATGTATTTCAAATGCAGGTACGGGTTTTGGATTTTTATTTGGTTGGATAATAGAGAGACGTTATATTGATTTTAAGATAGAAGCATGTTGGCAAAAAAGATGCTTACAATTTGCAATAGGTTCATTAGCAATAATATCAATATTGAACTTACTACCTCCGATTCTTACATTTTTTATACCGTCCCGCTATGCTGGTTTTTTTACAATGTTTATTTTGGCTTTTTTTATTACTGCATTCTATCCGTTCTTGTTAAGTAGTCCTAGATGGTATAAAAAGGGAATTATATTGTGTATTATTATTCCTTGTATATTATTAATAGGAGTGTTTTATAAGGCTCGTCATGTCGCAAATGTGTCTGTAAATAGTTCTACTATGGTTGAGAAAAATGTTGAAAATCTAACACATGATGTAGATAAGGATAAATCACAAGTAAAAGGAGCCATAAACAGAGAACAGGTATTAACAAAGATTATTGCTCATCGTGGCTATTCATCTGTTTTTCCAGAAAACACATTGTCTTCCTTTGCTGGAGCAATTGACATTGGGGCAGATATGATTGAATTAGACGTTCAAGAGACGAAAGATGGTGTTATTGTTGTCTTTCATGATGACGATTTAACACGTGTTGCGGGAGTGGAAGGAAAAATATCAGATTACACTTACGCAGAGCTTTCCCAGGTGGAGGTGGGCAGCTGGTTTTCGGAAGAATATCGTGGAGAAAAAATTCCGACATTGGCAGAAGTATTGAATTTAATACAGGGTTCAGAACTACAGGTATATTTGGAATTAAAAGATATAGGTGAAGTCGATGGCTTTGTAGAATCTGTACTTTCTGTGACACAAGAATGCGGAATGAGAGATAGGTGCATATATGCTTCGTTCCAATACGCATATCTGAAAAAGTTCAAAGAAATCGATAATTCGTTACCCACACTGCTAAATACAACTTCAGCAGAAGCAACATTACCAGAACAATTTGATGTTGATTATTTTGGACTAAATCTCAATACCACAACTAGAGAATTGATTGAAGCGATTCATGCAGCAGACAAATATGCATTTGTTTGGACTGTAAATGAACCGGAAGATATGAAAAAGATGGTTGATATGGGGGCTGACGGAATTGTAACAAATCGTGCAGGACTTGCAAAAGTAGTAACAAAATCAGAATATAGTTTTTTGAATGATTATTATATTAATGCAATTACAATGCCAGGATTATATGGAAATACACTAAATGATGCTTGCGGAGATATGGTTGTACAGGGTTTTACGAGGGTAGATGAAAATTTAGTGATTTCTGCATATAGTTATTCGGCAAAAAATAATAGTATTCTTTATATTTTAGATAGTACTGGTACTTTGGTAAAAATTATAGATCTTGGATTTAAAGCACATGTTGGAGGAATTGCATATGATACGGAACATCACCTAATTTGGATTACAGGAGCTGATGGATGCGTCTATTCGTTGGTATGGAAGGATATTATTAAAAGTGTAGATGGTAAGGCGGGCCCAGTTTTATATTGTATCGGTGTAGGATTAAGGAATCATAACAATGAAAAGGTTGCATCTTTTTTAACGGTGGATACAGACAAGTTATTTGTAGGATCATATGTAGATGGAAAGAGTGGAAGATTGAAAGAATATAGCATAACAGATCCGTACAAACCAGTAGAAATATCTGAGAGAGAGATACCCGAACATATTCAAGGGGTAACATTTGCAAAAAATCAGAATGGAACACAGATGCTATTGAGTCAGGGACGCTATACAGAAGATTCAAAATTATTGATTTTTGATTACAATGAAGAGACTAAAGTCTTTGAAGAACCACAAATACAATTCATACTACCAGAGGGGGTAGAACAGTTTCAGATGACTAATGAAGGTATGTATTTATTATTTGAATCTTCAGCAAGACCATATAGAGAGACAGCTAGATTGGTAAATGATCAAATCTATTTAGTAAACATGAATTTCTTAAATTAAGTTGATTTATGTTCAGAAAAAATTATGGTTCAGATGTATATAGAACTTTTAAAATATTTTATTTAGCATAGAAGTTGAAGGTATTGCTAGGGTAAAATTATTGTACGATTGCAGTATCTCTGTAAGATACTATAAGTTAATTCATGATTTACTTTCTAAAAATCTGCTCATTATCAGTAAGAGTTGGAATAATTCTTTAATGCCAATATGTCTTGTATTGCCTTATTAAATCGTCGCGGCCTAGATATTTAAAATATCGCCTCAAGCCACACTGAACAGATCTATAACGGCGCTGGTTAACAGATTTAATGTACTCAAGAACTGTAGCTGAAGTTAATTCTTTAACATCCGATACCCGTATTTAATTAAAGGTAAGCGCTTACCATTAAAGTACTGAAGAAAGTAATAAAGTTCGTATTCAAAAAGGTGAACAGAGTTTTCTTTTTCATAAATGTTACGAAGATGATTACCATAGTCAGAATAGATTCTTTTATTATTTTCATTAGGAAATGCGTATGTATAACTTGAATTATGGGAGAAAATAATTGTCTATCTAGCTAAGGAAATCAAACCATTATATCAAGACCTGTATCAATATGAAAAAACCAATCCAGGTGGTAGAAATGTATCAGAGAGATATTTTTTTGAGATAGTCATGGCAGCAGCATTTCTTGCTGTTGCTGGTTGTGATTGTAACATAAGTAATGATGTCAAGGTTAGGTCGTATTTCCTATGGAAATCTCCACCTTAATCTTGACACTATTTATAGAGGTGAAGTGTTACTAATCACTGATACTCCGACAGAAATGGATAGAAAAATGTAGATTTTACTTGCAAAATGGTGAGGTGTGGTATATTGTAAAAATGGTGTTTTTTTTGCAGATTTTGATGAGGAGTCTCCTATATGAAAAGAATTATAGTATATGGTTTTCTTATAATAATTTTATTGCCATCAGTTTTAAAATTGATTTCAATTGGTTGGAATCTCGCTGTGGATGTGCCTCTTTCAGGATATACAGATACTGTGGAGGAGCCTATTTTATCTTATGATTCTTTTTCATCAGGGGAATATCAATTACAATATACAAATTGGTTTGAATCAAAGTTAAAGCCAAGAGGCGCTATCATCAAATCTTATGCCACAATCAGATATAATATATTTAACTTGGGGAATAGAATTATAGGCAAGAATAAGGATGTTTTTGAATATGGATATATAAGTGCTGAGTATACTTTAACACCTACTTCTGACATGTCTGTTCCTGAAAGTAAAAAGGCCATGGATGATTATCTTAAGTGTTTGGAAGAAATTCAGAAAAAATTGATGCGTTTTGATAAGAGTTTGTATTTTTATGTTGCCGCAAATAAAGCAAAATTTGATAAAGAAAATGTACCTCAGAAATATAAAAATATCAGCTCTGATAATTCTGTAAATATAGTTGATTACCTAAGAGAAGAACTTGATACTTCGACAATTCCTCACCAGTTTTGCGAAGATCTAAAAGATAAGCTTATCTATCCAGCGTATTATCCAACTGGAATTCATTGGTCAAGGACATATGAACAAATTGCAAGTCAAAATATTATAGCTGATATTGCAGATGAAACTGGAAATAATTATAGAAATCTTAAACTGACTAATGTTAATGAGAGCAAAACTCCTTATTGGCGTGATGCGGATGTGTTTGGACTACTAAATGTATGGAATGCACTGGATGGAACATTTTATGAATATAGTGTTGAACAAGATGATAAAGATCGTTATGACAAGATGAGGTTTCTCATTTGGGGAGATTCTTATGCGGAGGGCTTATGGCATGACATTACAGAAACATATCCTAATGAAGATATTTATTATATTAACTATAGCGAATATGTTAAGGATCCAGATGGAATAATAACAGATATAGGCGAAGATTGGAGTAAATTAGATTTACAGACATATTTAGATAATACAGATGTAATCATTTTCGGAAGTACAGAGCATAATTTAACTAATTATTCGTGTGGTTTTGCTCAATATTTGAATAAGTATTTAGATACATATGAACCAGGACAGGTTGATTCAATAGAGAAGGAGATAACATACGAGAACGGGTTCAATAATACAAACTATTTAGCACTACATGGAATATGGCCTATGGAAGGGGAAAATAATTACCTGTGGACAGAATCAAATAGTTAAATAAGTATCAATAAAGAGTTAATAGGTGAAAACGATCTTCAAATTGATGTGTGTATACCAGAACAATTATTTTTTAACGATGAGTCGCCAGTTGCTGTTTGTGTATATATTGATGGAAATAAGTTAGCAGATAATGCTTATACACAGCAAGAAGACGTAAGTTAGCGAGAAAAAAGAATATTATGATGTTGAGGTTGTGATAAGCAGATATTTTAATCCATATATCGAGGGTTAAGTTATAATAATAGGAATTTGGCATTAAAATTATATTATGTTGGGGGAAAGCGATAATGGTATTTTCATCTAGTGTTTTTTTGTTTGGGTTTCTTCCAATACTATTAGTTAGCTATTATTTTATTTCTGATAAATGGAAGAATGTGGTTTTATTAATTGCGTCTCTATTATTCTATGCATGGGGAGAACCTAAAAATATTGTTATTATGCTTGTTTCTATTGTGGTAAACTATGTGCTTAGCATTTTAATAGAAACGAAAGAAAAATATTCTAAACTGTGGATGATAGTTTCGGTGGTTTATGATTTAGGTATATTATTTGTGTTTAAATATTTAAATTTTACTGTTGATATAATTAATAGTATAACGAAAAAGGGAATTGTCGTTGATGAGATTGCCCTTCCAATTGGAATATCGTTTTACACTTTTCAAATAATGTCTTATGTAATAGACGTGTATAAGAAGGATGTCAAGGCACAAAAAAGCATATTGGACTTAGCACTATATATATCATTATTTCCACAACTTATTGCGGGACCTATTGTGAGATATGTTGATATTGAAAAACAAATAAAAACGAGAAGTGTTAATTTCGATAGCATTTATATAGGCATGACGCGATTTATAATTGGCTTTTCAAAAAAGATATTACTTGCAGATCAACTTTCTTTGCTAGTTGATATAGTGTTTGCAGAGAACAATGCGTCTATATTTTCTAATTGGATAGGCATAATAGCGTATGCATTGCAAATATATTATGATTTTAGTGGTTATTCAGATATGGCAATAGGATTGGGAAAAATTTTTGGATTTGACTTCCTTGAAAACTTTAATTATCCATACATTTCTCAGTCAATACAGGAGTTTTGGAGGAGATGGCATATATCACTTAGTTCGTGGTTTAGAGATTATGTGTATATTCCGTTAGGTGGTAGTAGAAAAGGGAAGATAAGGACGTACTTAAACCTAATAATTGTTTTTTTCTTGACGGGATTATGGCATGGAGCAAGTTGGAATTTTATTGTTTGGGGATTGTTTTATGTTTTGTTTTTAATAATAGAGAGGTTAGGATTTAAGAATATATTAATAAAACTACCGAGAGTAATAAGACATATATATGCACTATTTGTTATTTTAATCGGGTGGGTATTTTTTAGAGCTGATACACTTATGGATGCTCTTATATATATTAAGGGGATGTTTACAATATCAGGTCAAGATGTAGCATACTTCAACTATGATATGAACGGACAATACTGGTTTTGCATTATTGTTGGAATCATCTTAGTAATTCCTTACAAGAATATTTCTAAGATGATTGAAGAAAAAAAACAATTTAGTATGGTAAGCGATTTTATTATTATAGCAGTTTTCATTGTTGCAATATGTTATTTGATTGGAAGTGGATATAGCCCATTTCTGTATTTTAGATTTTAATTAAAGGGGCTGCCTCACTAATTAAAATGAGTTTTCAGTAAACGAACTTAGAAATTCAAAATACAAAAGATGGTATATAAATGGGAGAAAAAATGAAAGTCATTATTTTAGCAGGCGGTCTGCCTAGTACAATTGCAGAAGACAAAGCAGGAATTCCAAAGCCCATGGTTGAGATAGGAGAAAGTCCGATTCTTTGGCATATTATGAAAAAGTATGCCGCACATGGCTTTCATGAATTTATTATATGCGGCGGTTATAAGGTTGATATGATCAAAGATTATTTTAATGATTTCTATATCTATCAGTCGGATATTACCGTGGATCTGCAGACAAATACGATTCAGATACATAAGAATATTACAGAAGACTGGAAGGTTACGGTCGTAAATACGGGTCTCTATTCTTCGACTGGGCAGAGAATAAGCAGAATAGAACCTTACATACAGGAAGATGATTTTATCGTGACCTATGGTGACTGTCTTGATGATATTGATATTACAGATATGGTATCCTATCATAGGAAACAACAGAAGCTCGCAACGATGGTAGCAGCGAGACCGACAGGAAGGCATACGTTGCTTGCATTGGATGATATAGGGAACTATCTTGGAAAAGGCACAGAATCGGATAGCAATGCATGGACGAACACGGGCACCTATATCTTTAGAAAACAGGTATTTCATTATCTGATGGGAAATTACAGTCTAGAAGAACAATTATTGGATCGACTGGCGCAGAAGCAGCAGATTACGACATATAAGCACAATGGCTTTTGGAGTCCGGTAGAGACACAGCGTGATAAGGAACAGATGCGGAACTTATGGAATGCGGGAATGGCGCCGTGGAAGACCTGGTAGGAGGAACAGCTGTATGAAAGTAGTCATATTAGCGGGTGGCAAGGGAAGCCGCATCAGTGAAGAATCTAAGGCGCGTCCAAAGCCAATGATCGAGATTGGCGGAAGGCCGATCCTGTGGCATATTATGAAAATATATGCGGCATACGGATTAAAGGAGTTCATCATATGCTGTGGATATAAAGGATACATGATAAAAGACTATTTTACCCATTATTATATGTATCAGACGGATACCACGTTTAATCTAAAAAATGACACAAGTGTCGCACACAAGTGTGCAGTGGAACCTTGGAAAATCACTTTGGCTGACACCGGTCTTGAGACCCTGACAGCCGGGCGGATACTGAAGATCCAGGATTATCTGGACAAGGATGAAGATTTTCTGTTGACCTATGGGGATGGGGTATCGGATGTGAATATTCGGGCGCTGATAGACTTTCATAGATGCCATGGAAAACTGGCTACGATTACGACGACACAGCCTGCTGGTAGATTCGGCGCGATCAAGCTGCGGGAAGATGGCACAGTAGAGAGCTTTAAGGAAAAAGCACGAAAGGATCAGTCCTGGGTCAATACAGGATTTATGGTATTGAAGAAAGGCATTTTTGAATATCTGGGAGATGGCAGTGAAATGTTGGAAGCAGCTCCTTTTGAAAGGCTTGCTGCTGATGGACAGATGAAGGCATATAAACATACCGGTTTTTGGTCTCCGATGGATACGATGCATGACAGGGAGTATCTGGATGGTCTGCTTGACCAGGGACAGGCTCCGTGGACAATATGGAATTAAGGGTGACGAAAATGGATCTAACATTTTATAAGGACAAAAAAATATTGGTAACAGGACACACCGGATTCAAAGGAAGCTGGATGTGTCAGGTACTATTGCAGGCAGGTGCTTATGTGACAGGGTATGCCCTCGAAGCACCAACGAATCCTAATTTATTCACCCTATGCGATCTGGAATCAAAAATAAATTCAATTATAGGTGATATAAGAGATTTAGAACATTTGCGTAAGGTTTTTGAGAAAGTACAGCCGGAGATCGTGATTCATATGGCGGCACAGCCTTTGGTAAGAGAATCCTATCAGAAACCGGTATACACCTATGAGGTGAATGTGATGGGAACGGTAAACGTATTGGAATGCGTGCGCCTGACACCTTCGGTGAAGTCCTTCCTGAACGTTACCACAGATAAAGTATACCGGAACCGTGAGTGGAGCTGGGGGTATCGTGAGAACGAGGAACTGAATGGTTACGATCCTTATTCAAATTCCAAGTCTTGTTCGGAATTGGTGACAAGCAGCTATCAGAACTCTTTCTTTAATAAAAATACAGAACGTGTTGTAGCAATTTCGACGGCACGGGCCGGTAATGTGATAGGCGGCGGTGACTTTGCGGCAGATAGGATCATTCCGGACTGCATCAGAGCAGCGAGCGAAGGAAGAGATATTATAGTCAGGAATCCGTATTCCACCAGACCTTATCAGCATGTGTTGGAACCGGTCGTTGCATACCTGATGATAGCCAAGGCGCAGTATGAAGAGATATCATATGCAGGGAACTATAATGTGGGACCTGATGACAGGGATTGCAGAACAACAGGTGAATTAGTCACCTTATTCTGCGAGAAGTGGAATAAAGAGAGGAAAAGCAACATTACGTGGAAGAATACCTATGAGGAAGGTCCTCATGAGGCGAATTTTCTAAAGCTGGATTGCTCCAAGATAAAGACCACATTTGGATGGTATCCAAGATGGAACGTGGAAGCGGCAATAGAGAAAATCATAGAATGGTCTGATGCCTATGAAGGGGCAGAAGATATCAATATGTGTATGAACCGACAGATTCACGAATATTGTTTTGCAAAGAGGAAAAAGAATGGATAAATTATTTATCGTCATACCTGCTTATAATGAAGAAGCGAATGTTGGAAATGTTATAGATGATTGGTATCCAATCATAGAGGAGTACAATGGAGACGGAGAGTCCAGACTGGTCATTATAGATGATGGGAGTAAGGATAATACTTATAAGATTCTAAAAGAAAAAGCAAAAGAAAAACCTCTGTTGCAAGCCATTACGAAACCAAATGCGGGTCACGGAGCAACCGTCCTGTATGGATATAACTATGCGCTGGAGAATCATGCAGATTATGTCTTTCAAACGGATGCTGACGGGCAGACATTACCGGAAGAATTTCATCAGTTCTGGGAACAGAGAGATAATTATGATATGGTAATAGGTAATCGTAATAAAAGAGGAGATGGTATTTTTCGTGTATTTGTAACGAAGACATTGAAAGCAGTGATAAGAATGAGCTTTGGTGTTAGTGTAATGGATGCCAATACTCCATTCAGACTTATGAAAGCAGGAGTATTAAAAGAAAACTTGCAATTCATACCCAAAGATTTTAATTTATCGAATGTAATTATTTCTGTCATTTACGCTGAAAAAAAGTTATCTGTAAAATATATACCAATTACTTTTAGACCAAGACAGGGGGGAGTTAATTCTATTAATTTACCCAAAATATTTAAAATTGGCAGGCAGGCAGTCAAAGATTTTTATATGATTCAGAAGACACTAAATGAAAAGTGCAGGTAAATCACATTATTATTTTATTTTTATCAATATTAATTAAATATTAATAATTTATATACTTATAATTATAAATTTAGTTATATCATTAATTAGTTAAAAATAAAAAAATAAGTGTTTTGAGGAAATAACCACAATTACAGATGATTTATCCCTCGACAGCACTCAATACAGAAGAAAAGAGAGAATCGATAAAAATGAGGGAATTAAGTGTGGTCATGTACCACTATGTGAGAGATCTGGAAAACAGTCGATATCCAAGGATCAAGGGCTTGGATTTTTCGTTTTTCAGACAGCAGGTTCAATTTTTAAAAGAAAATTTTTCTATTATTACAATGGAGGAGTTGATAGCCTCGTACGAGGAAGCGTATGAATTGCCGGAAAAGGCAGTATTATTGACGTTTGATGATGGTTACAAGGATCATTATCTGAATGTATATCCGATTTTAAAAGAGTATGGGATTCAAGGCTCTTTTTTTATTCCGGGAAAGACTTTTTATGAAAGCGTATTACTGGATGTGAATAAAATTCATTTTATTCTGGCAAGTATGTCGATTCGGGAGCTGGTAACACGTCTGATGATGCAGTTGGATTTTTACAGAGGGCAGGAGTATCCTTATGAGGCAAATGAAGTATTGTATGAAAAATATGCGGTTGCCAGCCGGTTTGATTCGGCAGATACTATTTTTGTGAAACGTATTCTGCAGACAGTGCTGCCAGAGGAACTGAGAAGTGTGATAGCAAGTAATCTGTTCGAGCAGGCAGTAGGTATAGAAGAGTCGAAGTTTGCAAAGGAACTATATATGAATTATGACCAGATCAAATGTATGAAGCTGGACGGCATGCATATCGGTCTGCATGGCTATGATCACTATTGGCTGGGCAATCTGGATCAGAAAAAAATGGAGCAGGATGTCAGAAGGTCTAAAGAGGTGCTGGGAGATTTTCTGGATGCTCGCAAATGGACGATAGCATATCCGTATGGCTCCTATAATGAAGCCGTATTAGAATGTATGCAAACAGCCGGCTGTGCAGCAGGATTTACGACAGAAGTAAGGAAAGCATCTATTCCGGGTGGGAGCAGATACACGATACCAAGACTTGATACAAATGATTTTCCGCCAAAGAGTCATAATTTTGAAAAAATACAGTAGGCCGGAAGAACATAGAAGGATGCAGGAAGAAACATGAATCATAATATTGTTGATTATTTGATAAGAAAAGAGAAAGAGTATCCGGATAAAAATGTTTATTGCGGACAGGATGGTTCCTTTACCTATTCAGAACTGCTTCATCATGCAGGCTGCACGGCTACTGCAATAGCAAAGAAGAATATCATGAGGGAGCCGATCGTCGTATTTTTGGAAAAGAGTGTCCGCTGTCTGGCATGTTTTTGGGGAATTGCCTACAGCGGCAATTTTTATACCCCGATAGATATTGATATGCCGGTTGTGAGAATAGAGAAGATTCTCAAGACTTTACAGCCTAAGGTAATGATTACGACATCAGAGTATGCCCGGAGGATAGAAACTTGTAATGTGACTGCAGAAGTACTATTATATGAGCAGATAATGGATACGCAGATAGACTATAAACTGATAGACAGAGCGAAAAATTCCGTGATCGATACAGACCTGTTGTATGTGCTATTCACGTCAGGTTCCACAGGGAATCCAAAAGGGGTGACAATATCCCATAGGGCGGTAATTGATTTTGCGGAAGCAGTAAATGAAAAGTTCAATATCGCGGATACAGAAATTCTGGGGAATCAGGGACCGTTCTATTTTGATCTGTCGGTATTGGATGTGTATTGCACGGTACTTGCCGGGGCGACAATGTATATTATACCCCCGGAATTATTTAAATTCCCGGTAAAGTTGTTGGAATATATTTGTGATAAGAAAATAAATGCGATTTATTGGGTACCGTCCGCGTTGGTGCTGGTCGCCAATCTGAGGGCACTTCAAGTAGTGGATGTATCCTGCCTGCGCAAGGTGATGTTCTGCGGGGAAGTAATGCCGAATAAGCAGCTGAATGTCTGGAGAAAATATTTGCCGGATGCCATGTTCGTGAATATGTATGGGCCGACCGAGACCACCTGTGCCAGTTCGTATTATATTGTGGATAGGACATTTGAAGATTGTGACTCTTTGCCGATCGGCTTCCCGTTCTGCAATACTGATATCCTGGTGTTGAATGAGCAGATGCAGCAGGTGAAGCGGGGCGAATTCGGAGAACTCTGTATAAGAGGTACTTCGGTAACCAATGGATATTATGGAGATACTGTGAGGACAAAAGAAGTATTGCTACAGAATCCATTGAACAATAAATCAATTGATTACATCTATATGACAGGAGATCTGGTGACCTATAATGAGTATGATGAACTGATCTATATTTCAAGAAAAGATTTTCAGATCAAGCATATGGGACACAGAATTGAATTGGGAGAGATCGAGACAGCCATCAATTCCATAAAGGGTGTTACCACGTGCTGCTGTGTATATGATGATAAGAAGAATAAAATAACGGTATTTCTTGCAGATAAGATAGATCAGTCGGAGCTGCTTAGCCAGGCAGCAAAGGTACTGCCGGAATATATGATTCCGGACAGAGTGTATTATCTGGAAGAACTGCCTCATAATGCAAACGGTAAGATAGACAGAAATAAATTAAAACAAACACTGGATAAATAAGGGGGGCCTGAGATGAAAGACAGGATCATAAAAATAGTAAAGGAAGTAAAGCCTGAATTGGCAGAATATACGGGAGATGACTTTATAGAAGCTGGTCTGATCGAATCAATGGAGATCATGGATATTGTGGTAAAGCTGGAAGAAGAATTTGAGATAGAGATCGATCCAAGGGACATTGCCGCCGAATATTTCAAATCCGTCGAAACACTGGTGCAATTGGTTCAGAAGAATAAATAGAAAGTAGATTGATAGGATGCAGAAGATAAATTTTGATCATACGGAAAGTGAGTTTACGATCCGATGTGCAAAAAAAGAGGATATTCCTCAGATCATGCACTTCATAAAAGAGTATTGGGATGAAGGACACATATTGGCAAACAGCAGAGAGATGTTCGAATTCCAATATGTATATGGGGAAGAGGTCTGTTTTGTAATATCACAGAATAAGTCAACATCTGAGCTGGAAGGAATACTCGGGTATATTCCCTATGGAACAGAAGGCGAAAGGGATATTTTTACTGCACTCTGGAAAGTGAGAAAGGGTAAGAATCTTTTTCAGGGAATCGATCTGCTTTATTATCTGGAACAGAATGCAAGATGCAGGGACTTATTTTGCGCAGGAATCAATCCAAAAACATTCTCTATTTATAAATATATGAGAAAAGAAGTTACAAAAATGGAGCATTTCTATATGCTCAATGATAGGGAAGAATATAAGATCGCCAGAATCGTAAATAAAATAATTGTAAATGTGGCAGAGATACCTTATGAAGTAAGGAGGATCGAAGAGCCGGACCAGCTGCAGATCTTCGGTGAAAATGCAGAAATGCAGATTCGGGCAATGAAAAGCAGGGAGTATGTGAAAAGGCGTTTTTTTGAGCATATTGTATATCAATATGATATTTATGAGATTAAGACAAAGCTTGGAACTGCTTATGTAGTAGGACGTGAGCAGGAGCAGGCTGGAAGCGTTATATTCAGAATTGTTGACATATGGGGATCGGATCAGGCAATATCGGGAATAGGGCTGTTCCTGAAGGATCTGATTTATAAAAAGCAGTATGAATATATAGATTGTTATGCATATGGTATCGACAATGAGATCATGCACCAGGCAGGTTTCGAAGTTGTCAGGGAAAACGATGAAAATATAATTCCGAATTATTTTGAGCCCTTTGTCCGGGAAAACGTTACGATTCATATATTTATTCCCCCAAATAGGAAGGTGCGTATGCTGAAAGGCGATGGAGACCAGGATCGCCCGAATGCGCTGACAGGAAAGCAAGCGCCTATTGCCCAACAGAACAGAATGGGATATAATGACAGAGCAACGAACAGCTGACATGAGAAGGTGGCAGGCAGGTGTACATGGAAAATGAAATCAAGGATATTGTGATTATAGGCGCAAGCGGGTTTGCGAAAGAGATTCTTTTTTTAGTGGATAGAATAAATGAACAGCAGAAAATCTGGAATATTCTGGGCTTTGTAGATAATGATCTGGAGAGAGGCACTCAGATACTTGGATGCCCGGTCATTGGAGATGATACATGGCTTGCAGGGCAGGCGAAGCCTTTGGCAGCGGTATGTGCGGTAGGCAGTCCATCACTGAAGAAAAAGATTATCCGGAAATTCAGGGATAATGCGAACATTTATTTTCCTACAGTAATTGATCCGTCTGTAATTATGTCTTCCTATGTAAGCTTCGGGCAGGGATGTATTATTTGCGCCGGTTGTATTCTTACGACAGATATCAGATTCGGTGATTTTGTTACGCTCAATCTGGATAGTACGGTAGGTCATGATGTAAGGATCGGCGATTATACAACATTGTATCCGAGTGCTAATATATCGGGAAATGTTACGATCGGCACCATGTCGGAGGTAGGCACCGGAGCGCATATCATACAGGGAATAACAGTTACAGATCATGTGATATTCGGAGCAGGTGCTGTGGTCATCAAAGACGTGAATGAGAGCGGAACTTTGGTGGGAAATCCTGCGCGGATGATAAAGAAAGAAAATCGAGGTCTATCAGAGTGAGAGAGCGAACGTTGATTATCGCAGAAGCGGGTGTAAATCATAATGGAAATCTGGAGCTGGCCAAACAGCTGGTGGATGTAGCAAAGCAATGTGAAGTGGATATTGTAAAGTTCCAGACATCGAATCCGGAAGCACTTGTGTCACGCATAGCTGCAAAAGCAGAATATCAGGTACGAAATACAGGAAACAGGGAATCACAGCTGGATATGATCAGGAAGCTGGTACTCCCTTTTTCAGAATTTAAAGAGTTGGCTGCTTATTGCAGAAAGCAGGGGATTCCGTTCTTATCAACACCTTTTGATTTAGAGAGCATAGAATTTTTAGATACATTTGACATGCCGTTCTGGAAGATTCCTTCCGGAGCAGTTACAGATTATCCGTATCTGGTAAAGATAGCAAAGACACAAAAGCCGGTTATCATGTCTACCGGTATGTGTGATCTGGAGGAGATAGCAGCGGCTTTCCAGGTACTGCGGGAGAATGGCAGTACAGATATTAAGTTAATGCATTGCAATACGGAATACCCTACGCCGTTTACGGATGTGAATCTGAAAGCGATGCACACTTTAGCAGAAAGATTTCATGTGGAGGTGGGTTATTCGGACCATACTTGTGGAATTGAAGTGCCGATTGCTGCAGTTGCAATGGGCGCGACGATAATAGAAAAGCATTTTACGCTGGACAGGACGATGGAAGGACCGGATCATAAGGCGAGTCTGGAACAGGAAGAGCTGCGGACTATGGTATCGTCCATCCGCAATATTGAGAAAGCGATTGGAAAGGCTGTCAAGGAACCAAGTGTTTCAGAGAAAAAAAACATGCCTGTTGCCAGAAAAAGTATTGTAGCTTCAAAGGCAATATGCGCCGGAGAGATCTTTACGGAGCAGAATATTACAACGAAACGTCCGGGCAGCGGGATCTCGCCAATGCGATGGAATGAGATACTTGGAATGCGCGCCAACAGAGATTTTCAGGTAGATGAACTGATTGAAATCGAAATCGAAGTCTAAATCTAAATGTATTCAGGGGATATCGTATGAAGAGAATATGTATTTTGACCGCAGCAAGAGCGGAATACGGATTATTGAAAAATCTAATTCAGAAATTATCCGGAGAGACGGAATTTGAAGTAGATGTAGTAGTTACCGGTGCACATCTGGCACCGGAATATGGATTGACCTTCAGGGAGATAGAGCAGGATGGAATCCGTATTGACAAAAAAATACCTATATTATTGAGTTCAGATATGCCAGCTTCTGTGTCTAAGACTATGGGGCTGGCTTTAATTGCGTTTGGTGACTACTTTGAGGAAAAACAGCCGGACATGCTGGTGGTGCTTGGGGACAGGTATGAGACCCTTGCAGTCTGTCTGGCCGCGATGAACCAGAGAATTCCGATCGCACATTTGAACGGTGGCGAGAAAACAGAAGGTGCGATCGATGATGCCATAAGGCATGCAATAACAAAGTTAAGCTATCTGCATTTTACGAGTACGGAAGAATATAAAAAAAGAGTGATTCAGCTGGGAGAACAGCCGGACAGAGTGTTCTGTGTGGGCGCAATGGGTGTTGAAAATGTCCTGAATCAGCCATTAATGACAAAGCAGGAGCTGGAAACAAGCATAGGATTTGAACTGGGAGAATCCTTTGCGGTCGTAACTTATCATCCCGTGACACTGGAAAAGGAAGCGGCAGCAGGGCAGGTACAGGAATTGTTCACGGCGTTGCTCCGTATGAAAAATATGAAGTATATTATCACAAAAGCAAATGCGGATGCCGGCGGCAGGCAGATCAACAGATTATTGGATCAGTACGCGGAAGAAAATAAGGAAAGAATATTTGTAATTGAATCTTTGGGCATGAAGCGCTACCTAAGTGCGGTAAAATGGTGTAAAATGGTAATTGGTAATTCTTCCAGCGGGATTGTGGAAGCACCTTCCTTTCATATTCCGACTGTGAATATAGGAGACCGCCAGAAGGGAAGACTTCAGGCAGAGAGTGTTATTAATTGCGAACCTGATGCCGCAGACATAGAAAAAGCCATGCTGAGGGCAATGGGGAATGAAATGATGGAAATCGCGGCCAGAACTGTGAATCCTTATGGAGAGGGCAATACTTCAGAACAGATCACAGCGATCATTAAGAAAACGTTATTGGAAGATGGCATTCAGTTAAAGAAATCTTTTTTTGATATAGAGTTTACTATTTGAGAAACAAAGGAGCGGAACAGGCATGCATATACTGGTAATTGGTCTGGGTTCTATGGGGAAGCGAAGGATTCGCCTGATAAAAGCCATGAATCCGGAATATCAAATCATAGGAGTAGACAGTAACACTGACAGGACAGGAAAAGTGTCGGAAGAATATCAGATCACCTGTGTTTCAAGTCTGGAGAGTGTAACAGCAGAAGAGATTACCTGTGCACTTGTGTGCACATCGCCGCTGTCACATGCAGATATCATTACAGAATGCCTGAAAAAGGGATGGCATGTATTTACGGAGATCAACCTGGTGGCAGATGCATATGAGAGGAACCAGCAGCTTGCAGAGAAAAAGGGACTTACGTTATTTTTATCCTCCACACCGGTTTACCGTGCAGAGATGAGAAAAATCCGTGAAAAGTTACAACAGAACGGACGGCCGGTATCCTATAGTTATCATGTGGGACAGTATCTGCCGGACTGGCATCCATGGGAAAGTTTTCAACAGTTTTTCGTAGGGAACAAACGGACCAATGGATGCAGGGAAATTCTGGCAATCGAGCTGCCATGGATGGGAAAGGCATTTGGGCCCATAGTCTCAGTGCAGACAATTACGGGCAAGCATACAAAGCTGGAGATAGACTATAATGACCATTATCTGATTCAGATCCAGCATGAAAATGGTACACATGGAGTATTCATCGTGGATGTGGTGTGCCGCCAGGCAGTAAGACATCTGGAGATATTTAATGAAGATATCTACCTGGAATGGAATGGGACGCCTGACAGTCTGTTATGGAAGAATATAGAGAAGAATGAGATGGAAAAGCTCTCATCGGATGATGCCTACGCGCGGGAAGCAGGTTATAGTGCATTTGTAAATGAATATGCCTACGTGAATGAGCTGAAAGAATTTTTCGAAGTCATGGAAAATGGAAAACAGATGGCATATACGTTTGAAGAAGATGCAGAAATGCTGAAGTGGATTGACAGGATTGAGGGAAAATAGATTGTTACAGTCAGATGGGGGTCATATGGGAAAAAATGAGCAGGACAGAGGACAGGAGACGGTCAGGATCTGCATGATAGGGCTTGGTTCCATTGGAAAGAGGCATATTAAAAATCTGGTCAAAGTGATGAAAGCTCACGGGAAAAATTATGCTATCGATGCGTTACGGAGCAGCAGGAGGCAATTGCCGGAAGAAGTAAGGGAACTGATCGCGGAAGAGTTTTATGATTATGAAGAACTTCCGTCAGACTATGACATCATATTTATTACGAATCCTACCGCCGGACATTATGAGGCAATTGAAAAGACGGCACAAAAAGCGGGAGCGCTTTTTGTGGAAAAGCCACTGTTCGAACATAACAGATATGACTGGAAAGCGCTTCCTCTGCGTAAAGAGGGTATCTATTATGTGGCGTGCCCGTTAAGGCACAAGTCCATTTTGCAATATGTCAAAAACAGGATATGTAAGGAAGAAAAGATATATGCGGCAAGAGTGATTTCCTCTTCTTATCTTCCGGCATGGAGACCAGGTGTCGATTACAGGCAGGTATATAGTGCCAGAAAAGAACTGGGCGGAGGTGTGTCACTTGATCTGATTCACGAATGGGACTATCTCACTTATTTATTCGGAATGCCGGAAGAGGTAAAGTGCATACAGGGGCACGTTTCGAATCTGGAGACAAATTGTGAAGACGTCGCCTGTTATATTGCCGGCTATGAAGACAGGACCATCGAAGTTCATCTGGACTATTTCGGAAGAAAGTCTACACGGAAGCTGGAATTATATTGTGAGAACGATATGATCATAGTAGATTTATTAAAGAACTGTATCCGGTATGAATCGGATGATCCGGCAAGGGAGAAATCGATTGAATTCCCGGAAGAGGATTTATACGTAAATGAAATGCAGTATTTTTATGATGTAGTGATGGGGAAACAGGAGAATATGAATACCATAGAGCATGCAAGTGAGATTTTGAAGCTTGCTTATACTGATTCAGTCTAACAGAAGACAGTTTGAGTTAGTTTTATTATAAATACGATTATTTCAGGAGGAAATTATGACAGAAGTACAAAAGAGGAATAAAACAATAGTATTTGAGAAAATCACATTATACTTATTTGGAGCGATCATGGCAATTTATCAATTGATCTGTTGCAACAATAATGCGATATGGTGTGACGAAGCATATTCAGTCGATCTGGCCCGGGCTAGTTTTCGGGACACGATCTATCAAACAGCAATAGATGTACATCCGCCCTTACATTATATTGAATTAAAGATACTTGGGAGGCTGTTTGGTTTTCATGGTTTTGTAATTCATTTAGCAGCCTGGATACCATTTTTTTTGTTACTATTAGTAACAGTTACGCTA
The DNA here is from genome assembly GCA_023398375.1 of Bacillota bacterium. Lineage (GTDB taxonomy): Bacteria > Bacillota > Clostridia > Lachnospirales > Lachnospiraceae > SZUA-378. The sequence goes on from JAEWSH010000101.1 coordinate 35,371, forward strand.
TTTTATAAGAAATTTGGATTTGAAGCTTCTTTTATATTTTTGCTGTTAGTAACATGTATACCATGTTCGGTAACTAATTCAACGCAGATCAGGATGTATTCATTAGCAATTTTTCTTGTTACCATGTGCTTTTATTATGAATATGAGATTGTGAATGAACCCAAAAAATCAAATTGGATATTAATGACATTCTTTGGAATAGCGGCAGCATACTCCCATTATTTTGCTTTCGCAGCGGTATGTGCAATATATGGCTGCCTATTTTTAACTTTATTGTTTACGAACAAAAAGCAGCTGAAGAATTTTGCTATTTGTTCTTTCCTGTCATTAGTAAGTTATGCGCCTTGGTTATCTTATTTTATTAAAAGCATCATCCGGGTCAACAAAGGGTTCTGGGTGAGTGAAGTACCGGGCTTATGGGAATGTATATCCTTTTTATTTGGAGATGGTCTTTGTGGCGTGGCTTTATTTGGAATATATATCATTACTCTGTTACTTATCGTCCTGAGCGTTTTTGGAATCGGATTAAAAAAACTACATATTTCAATCTCTGATAAGGAATCAATTGGAGTATTAACGGCATTTTTTGTGAATGTTATAGTATTCCTGTTCGGAATAGGATATTCCATTTTGATCAGACCGATGTTCTTATCGAGATATTTATATACCTTTGCAGGAGTAGTGTGGTTGGGATTTTCTATCGGATTATCAAAGATCACAAAAAGAAAAATAGTTTTTATAGTAGTGGCAGCAGTGATCTTGGGCTTTAATATATCGAATATTGCCAGCAAACTTGTTTTTCAGAACAAGATCGATAAGGAAACAATTGAAACAGTGAATTATATTGAGGAAAATTATGATGACAGCACGATCATGATCTCGAACTGGGGACAATTCACAGATAGAATTTTTGACTATTATTTACCTGATAAGTTAGGGGAAGATTGGGATTCTGCAAACTGGACAGATATAGCAAACTTTCAGACGGTGTATTTTTTTGGTGATTCTGAAATGAGTGATGAATATGTAAACATACTTCATCAAAATGGATTTAACGAGATTGTTTTACTCAAAGAAACATATTTGGGAAGATATCCGGTCTATCTATATTATATTGCCCATGGTGCAAATTAGTATCGGCAAATGATGTTTTTAGAATAGAGATAAGATAAACGTGCTAAAAATATATGAAGAAAGGGATAATAAATGAAGCTATTAGTTACGATCTGTGCAAGGGCAGGTTCAAAAGGTGTCAAAAGTAAAAATATCAGAGAATTCTGTGGAAGACCGATTTTATATTATACATTGGCATCATATCAGTTGTTTATCGAGAAGTATGCAGCAGAATTTCATGATATTACGTTGGCAGTCAATACGGACAGCAGGGAGTTAGTGGAACAGATGGAGAGGTCCGGGATACCGTATGTATCTATTGCCAGAGAGGAAGAACTGGCCGGCGATTATGTATCAAAAATGAGCGTTATCAGGGATACATTATTAAAAGTTGAGGAACAGACAAAGAAGTGTTATGATATCACGGTAGATTTGGATCTGACCTCCCCGATCAGGACAGCAGAAGATATTAAGGGAACGATAGAGACATTGCTTTCAGATGAGAATGCAGATATTTCCTATAGCGTAACGGAATCAAGACGTTCTCCTTATTTTAACATGGTCTGTATCAAAGAAAATGGATATTACAATACAGTATTAAAGAGTGAATTTGTATCAAGACAGCAGGTACCAGTGTGCTTTGATATGAATGCATCTATCTATGCGTACCGCAGAAGATATTTAATAGAAGGACAGGCAAATGAGCGGAATGCTGTGATATGGCGAATGTCAGATACAGCAGTATTGGATATTGATAGTGAGGAAGATTATGAATTATTGGGAATTCTGATGCGGCATTTTGCAGGTAAGCGGGAAGAGATACGTGCACTTGTGCACAAGGCAGAAGCAATAGATTGTATGTAGGGACAGGGGATACAGAAGGCAATTATCAAAGGAATGAGAAAGAATGAAAATAACAGATACAATCAACAATAAAATAAAAAAGATAGGTAAGATCGAGTGGTACAGATATCTTAATATACTTTTGCTTGTAATGATGCTGTTACAATTTATGGCAGTGGTATATGTGAACCTCTTTCAGATGCACCGCCATATGGGATATGATGTATCTTCCTATATGATCAAAGCGATTGAGGTGTGGAAACAGAAGACACTGTTTGTGGATTTCTGGCAGCACCAAACGACATTATATATTGATAATGCGATGCCGGTTGCAGCATTATTATATGGAATATCAGGGGATATTTTCACCTCTTATGGAATTGCCAATATCATTGTCGCTCTATTACTTCTGCTGGTTTACTATAGTATCTGTAAGGAATTGAACTTGCAGAAGACAGCAGCATTGATTTGTATGAATTTGTTTTTGTGTCCTTTTCTGATCGAAGACTTGAATAATTGGAACGATCTTGGTTATTTTTCTATGATGTTTACTTCTATGGCTTCTTATGGAGTGAAATCTTTAACTGTGCTGTTAATTGTGAAGACTACTCTGAATCTGGAGCGGGAGAGGGCGAATAAATGGCTTTTGGCAGCAGCTTCTTTTCTGAGTTTTATTGCGGGTCTTTCCAGTGGCTTTTATGTCGCTGTAACGGTCATGGTACCATGCGGATTATACATCATGACTAAATTATTGATAAAGAACAATAGAAAAGCGATCTGGAATAAACAGACGGCGTATGTGATTGGAAATGGTGCATTATTATTTCTGGGTAAGATAATATCAGAAAAAATAATACATTTCGTGTCAACTGACAGTGAAATGATGTGGGTCGGTCTGACACAGTTCTCAAAAAATCTGGCTTCTATCTTTGTGGGATTCCTGCAGTTAACGCAGGCTCTTCCGGCAGAAGACGGCATAGAGATATTGAATCGCCGCGGAATCCTATATCTGTTTCCGTATTTCATCGTTCTGGTATGCATTCTCGCATTTATCACAGTGCTTGTACAGACTTGCAGGAACTATAAAGAACCGGGACAGCCGGTTCTGCTTATTTATGTTGTTTTGTTTAATATATTTCTCTTTTCGATTGTATACACGACCTATGGCGGAAGAATATTTGAGGAAAGATATCTGATAGAGCTCTTTCTGATGATCATACTGATGGTGGGAATATTCCTGAGCAGCTTAAATGATGCATTGATCTTTAAGTGGCTGATTGTAATCGGATTAACAGGAAGTATTGCGATGATAGATATAAAGTCGGATCACACGTATATGACTACCCTGAATAATTATAAGGAACTGAAGGAAATTACGGAAAAGGTGGCAAAGATCGATTCGCCGGTGGTATATCTGATCGGTGATGATATCATGTGTGAGCAGCGTAATCTCCGTCCGATCGATACCACAAAAATCTATAAGTCTTTTAACGAGACAGGTTCCGTGCATCATTATGGAGATTACACCTATTATGATGAAAATGGAGAGTATAAAGGCAGGACGATCATGGTGACCACGGAGGAAAGCTATCCAAAGATACCGGGTTATATCATTGACAAATATACGTATTATGATAAAGTGGGGAAATATAAAATATACACATCAGATGTGAACATCATCGATAATATGGCAGGAATCACAAGATTTCCGGTCAGTATAGATTATCCTTATACACCAGAGATAAAGACACAGAACGGTGCGCTCTGGGAGGATGGAACCTTCCTGTCGGATGGGACGGAAGGGTGCGTAATGCAGAGTGATCCTTCGGACGTTATAGAAGGCACCTATGACATTACCATTCATTATGAAATCGTGGAAAGCAGCGAAGAGGAACCGGCAAGATTTGAGATCGCGGTAGATGATATGACACGACTATCGGAAGTGCTTGATGCTGACGGTAAGACAAAAGTGATAAATAGTGTACAATTTGGTAAAGAAGATACAGTTTCGCAGATGGTATACCGGATTATGACGGCACAGAATACAAAAATCAGAATTTCATCAATACAGTTTGTGAGACAATAAGTCGTAAAAAGGGTAGGAGATAGAACGGATGATAAAGAAAATATATACTTGTTTTTGTACGGATGTCATTCATGAGGGACATAAAAATATCATAGTGCAGGCCAGAAAATATGGCAAGGTCATCCTTGGGGTATTGAGTGATGAAGCTATGATCAGATATAACCGTTTTCCCACGATCCCCTTTGAACAGAGAATGAATCTGGTGAGGGCAATAGAGGGGGTAGAGGAGGTCGTGATTCAGGATACGATCATGTATGATGGGATCATTGCGCGTATCAGACCGGATTATGTCATTCATGGAGATAATTGGACCAGCGGACCTGAACAGGCAATCAGGAAAAATGTATTGCAATTGTTAAGTGAGTATGGCGGCGAACTGATCGAAGTTCCTTACACTTGTAACGAAAATGTACGTAAGATCGATGACAGGATCAAGGAAAAGCTGGCCATGCCGGAATTCCGCAGAAAGAGACTGCGCCAATTGCTGGCAATGCGTGATATCGTAAAAGCATTGGAAGTACACAGTGGACTTACAGGATTGATTGCAGAGAAGACAGTCGTGGAAGATGGGGAGAATCTGGATCAGTTCGATGCGATGTGGATATCCAGTCTGTGTGATTCTACAGCCAAAGGCAAACCGGATATTGAACTGGTAGATATGTCTTCAAGGCTCAGAACGATCGATGATGTCATGGAAGTAACGACAAAACCAATTATACTGGATGGGGATACCGGCGGATTGATCGAGCATTTTGTATACAATGTCAGAACGTTGGAGCGAATGGGTGTATCTGCAGTTATTATTGAGGATAAGACAGGACTGAAGAAGAATTCTTTATTTGGCACGGAAGTAGCGCAGAGTCAGGACAGCATCCAGAATTTCTGTCATAAAATAAGCGCCGGTAAAAATGTACAGAGAACAGATGATTTTATGATCATCGCACGTATTGAAAGTCTGATTCTGGAAAAAGGGATGGAGGATGCCCTGACGCGCGCAAGAGCTTATGCGGCAGCAGGCGCGGATGGCATCATGATACATAGCAGAAAGAAATCTTCGGATGAGATATTTGAATTCTGCGATAAGTTCAGAGAGGAAGACAAAGAGACACCGATCGTGGTGGTTCCTACTTCATTTAACAGTGTTACGGAGGCAGAGCTTGCATCGCATGGAGTTAATATAGTGATTTATGCAAATCAGCTGACCAGAAGTGCATTTCCGGCAATGACGAACACAGCAAAAGAGATATTGACGCATCATCGTGCACTGGAGGCAGACGAAAATCTTATGCCATTTCAGGATATTATTACATTAATTGAAGAATTGTAGGGAAAGCTAATGGAAAATGCATTTTTAATGGCAGCGGGAATGGGAACGAGATTACGACCGATTACCGAATCAATACCGAAGCCACTTGTAAAGGTACATGGAGTGCCAATGATAGAGACTGTGATAGAAGCTTTATTAGTAAGAAAAGTGGACAGGATCTATATCATCACAGGATATCTCAAAGAACAGTTTTTATATTTACAGGATAAATATGAGAATGTGGAGCTGATTGAAAATACGGAATATGAGCATATTAATAATATATCATCGATCTATGCTGTGAAGGATCTGCTGGGGAACTCGGATTGCTTTATTTGTGAAGCGGATCTGTATATTCCCGAAAAGAATGTTTTTGATGTGGAACTGGAAAGTTCCTGCTATTTTGGGAAAATGGTAAAAGGCCATTCTGCTGACTGGGTTTTTGAGCAGGAGGACGGCAGGATCACCCGGGTAGGAAAAGGTGGGACAGATTGTTACAATATGGCAGGCATCTCCTATTTTCACAAAAAGGATGCGCAGCATATCGCAAATGCGGTCGCCTATGGATATACGCAGCCAGGTTTCGAGAATCTGTTCTGGGATGAGATCGTTGACCGGGAATTAGATACGTTACAATTGACCGTTCATCCGGTACAGGAGGGACAGATCATAGAAATTGATAATCTGGAAGAATTACAGGTAGTTGATTCTTCTTATAAAGCCATAAATAGTAAGAGAAATATTTTGTTGAATCCGGGTCCGGCAACGACAACGGATAGCGTTAAAATAGCACAGATCGTTCCGGACATCTGTCCAAGAGAAAAAGAGTTCGCGGATCTCATGAAGGAGATGAGGCAGGATCTCACTAAGATCGTACATGGTGATCCTGAGCAATATACGACAGTCATGTTCTGTGGTTCAGGCACGATCAATATGGATGTCTGTCTGAATTCACTGGTGCCGGAAAATGGAAAAGTACTCATTATCAACAACGGAGCTTATAGCCAGAGAGCGGCAGAAATATGTGAATATTATGGAATTCCTTTTGTCAATGCAGCTTTTGCCTATGATGAATTACCGGACCTGGATAAGATAGAAGAGATATTGGAAAAAGATGATACGATAGCACTTGTTTATTCGACACATAACGAGACTGGAACCGGTATCCTGAATCCTATCCGCGAGATTGGTGCCCTGGCGCATAAATACAATGCGGTTTCAGTGGTAGATACGACATCCACGTATGCGATGCGTCCGATCGATATCGGGAAGGATCATATTGACTTCTGTATGTCAAGTGCGCAGAAAGGCTTAATGGCTATGACAGGCCTTTCTTTTGTGGTAGGGAAAAAAGAAGTGATCGAAAGATCTCAGAACTATCCGAAGCGCTCCTATTATTGTAACTTATATTTGCAATATAGATTTTTTGAAGAGAAGGGTGAGATGCATTTCACGCCGCCGGTACAGACGATCTATGCAGCAAGACAGGCGATCAGGGAATATTTTGCCGAAGGTGAGGCAGCAAAATGGGCACGTCACACCAGAGTCTTTGCAGCGATCCACAAGGGAATCAAAGAACTCGGATTCAAAGACCTGATAAAGCGAGAATGGCAGGCAGGACTGGTGGTGTCTGTGTTATATCCAACGGATCCGAATTGGAATTTTGAGAAAGTACACGATTACTGTTATGAGAAAGGATATACGATATATCCGGGAAAAGTAGACAGAATGGATACCTTCCGTCTCTGTGCATTAGGTGCGATCGATGAGCAGGATATCGTGAATTTTTTCCAGACCTTGAAAGAGGCATTGATTGTGAATCAGATAGCGGTGCCGGTCGAATATAAATAATAAAGAGGTGTTATATGCAGGTAAGATTTTTTACAGGTTGTATCAGAAAACTGGGAATAGAGACAATTGCAGGGGTACCGGATTCGACTCTGAAGACATTTTGTGAGTATCTGAATTTTGGAAATGAAGAACGGTTTCAGCATTATGTGCCGGCGAATGAAGGTGCAGCAGTGGGACTCGCGATCGGAACTTATCTCTCAACGGGAAGACCGGCCTGTGTATACATGCAGAACAGCGGATTGGGAAATGTCGTAAATCCACTGACGTCGCTGGTGAATAAAGAAGTCTATGGAATACCGATGCTCTTTATAATCGGTTGGAGAGGCGAGCCGGGAGAACACGATGAACCACAGCACAAATTTATGGGAAGAATAACGGAAAGCCTGTTGGATTGCCTGGAGATAGCACATGGTGTCGTGGATAAGCACACGACTGAAGAACAGGCAGAGCTATTATGGAAAGAAGCAGACAAATGTCTGAAAGAAAATAAGCAGTATGCTCTGATAGTAAAAAAAGATACTTTTGCAAAAGAAAAATTTACGAAATATGACAATGGATATGAATTGTCTCGTGAGAAAACGATTGCTACCCTTTTGAATCATATATCACAAGGGGATATCATCGTGTCCACTACGGGTAAGATATCCAGAGAAGTATATGAACAATGTGATAACATGGGAAGAAGCCATGACCAGGCATTTCTCACGGTAGGAGGAATGGGACATGCATCAATGATCGCATTGGAAATAGCAGAGTCACAGAAAGAGAAAAAAGTCATCTGTTTTGATGGCGACGGAGCAGTGCTGATGCATATGGGAAGTCTTGCATTGATTGCCAAAAAGGCACCCGATAATTATATCCATGTCCTTTTAAATAACGATGTGCATGAATCGGTGGGAGGGATGCCAACAGGCGCCTGCGGATTACGGTATCATAAGATCGCAGATGCATGTGGTTATCAAAAAAGCTATTGTATCCGGACGGAATCAGAACTGGAAGAGATGGGAAGAAAGCTGAAGGAACTGAAGGGTCCGGTCTTTGTGGAGATCTTAGTGCAGAATGCTTCGCGGGAAGACCTTGGAAGGCCTGTTGAGACAGCGCGGGATAATCTGGAACAATTTATGAAATATCATGAATTTGTCAGGAGATAGTGCAATGAAAGTATTACATTTATTAAGCGCGGGAAATATTGGCGGTATAGAAGTACTGTGTAAGGATATCGCACAGAAGGATAAAGAGAATAATATCTTTGCTTTTTTATTTGACGGCGGAGCCATAGAAGATAAAATCAGGGAGATAGGAGCACCGGTATATTCCGTTTATAAAGAGAAGAGGCGGAATGTCTGGAAGCGGATGCGCATTCTGGATACTATCTGTGAGGAGAATCAGATTAAAGCAGTACTGGTCCACAATGACGGAATCTCAATACTGATCTACTATCTGCTATTGGCAGGGCGGAAACGAAATATATATTTTATCAGATATTTTCATTCTGTTTTTGAAGAAAAGTATTATTATGACGGCAATATACTAACGAACAGATTAAAGAAATATCTGATTTGCCAGTCGCTGAAGAAATCCGACTGCATAGTGGCAGTCTCTAAATGTGTAGAACGTAGCTTTGTTGACAATTTTGAAGTAGACCGGCGAAAAATGCATGTGATCTATAATGGGATCAGCGAAGCACTTTTTACGAATAGTGAGGAAAAAAGGAAAAAGGAAAATAATAAAATTGAAATCATATATGTTGGGAGACTTGTTGACGTAAAGGGTATTGATATCCTATTGGAGGCTTTTGGCAGATTGCTGGAGAAGAAGCCGGAAGCAAGATTGCGCCTGATAGGAGATGGAGATGCAAGGAATAGCTATCAGGAGCAGGTACGTTCGATGAGAATCGGGCAAAGTGTCATATTTGAAGGATTTCAAATGGAAAAGGAACGGTATTTCCAAGAGGCAGATATTTTTGTATATCCGTCCAGATGTGAGGAAGCCTTTGGAATCTCTATTGTTGAGGCTATGGCATATGGATTGCTTTGTATTGCATCAAATGCCGGAGGCGTTCCTGAGATTATAAAAGACAGACAAAATGGTTTTTTATTTAAAAGTGAAGATAGTGTGGATTTGGAAAACAAATTGTTGCTGGCAATTTCATCAATAGAAGAAAGACAGGAGCAGGAGATGTCGTTACAGGCAAAAAAGACTGCTCATTTTTTTACCATCGAAAATACGATCAGACAATTGGAAGAATTATACCAGTCATTAGAAGGCAAATAGGACTATAACGGGAAGTGTGGAATTAATATGACAAAAGATGAATTAAGGAAAGTTCAGGAACTGCAGCTTGGAATACTGAAAGAAGTAAAGAGAGTATGTGAAAAATATAAGATACGGTATTTTCTGGATGCAGGAACACTCCTTGGGGCAATCAGACACGACGGATTTATACCCTGGGATGATGATCTTGATATTGCAATGGAACGTTCAGAATATGAACGCTTTATTCAGGTCGCACAGAGGGAATTGGGTACAGAATATTTTTTACAGACCCAGGAGACGGATGAACATTATGGGCTTCCTTTTGCAAAAGTCAGATTAACCGGGACACAATTTTTAGAAAATAAATCAAAAAGATCAAAAGCACATGATGAGATTTTTATTGATATTTTTCCGTATGATACAATGCCGGCGGGGCATTTTGAGCAGAAGATAATTGCTTTTCGATTGAAGGTATTGTCTCATCTGGATCTGATTAAGCATGGCTATGAGGTATGGAGCGGAGAAAGTACTGCGAACATGATAAAATTCATACCGTTCCGCTTATTGGCACTTGTTTTTAGTAAGCGATACATAAAAAATAAAAGGAAGCAGATCATTACGGCAGAGAATAAAAAGAAGAGTCAAAGGGTATGGATACAGGATGGACAAAATTATATGAGGTGGAATTATCCAGCTGGTCTTTTGGAACATTTTACAGAGCATGTGTTTGAAAATGAGAATTTTCTGATTCCGGCAGAGTATGACACATGGCTGAGAATAACATATGGGGATTATATGCAATTACCGCCGGAGGACCAACGTGGTGATTATCATCAGATCATCAAAATAAATTTTGGAAAATATGCGGATCAGGATATATTTTAGAATTATTTAATAGTATAATTACTTGATTTTAGAATTATTTAATTTGACACAATATGGAAGAAAACTTATTCTTATGTGTAGTGTATGGTGAAGGAATGTTATATGGAAAACTTAGAGGAAGAACAGGAAGAAAGAGAAGATCTTGTAAAATGGCATCTCTTTATAAAACGTGCAGTAATTATACTTGCAGGAATCTGTATGTTCTGTCTTATATGGATATTTTCTGTTTTATTGAATAATGAGACTGAGACGAAGGAGATACATACAGGGCTTAAAAATCTCTATGTTACCCATATCAGCAGCGGGAGCGCCAGTCATACGCCTGAAGAAATGATTCAGTGGTGGCATAATGAGGCCGATGGCAAGTATTATATGTTCTTACCGGCTTCAGCGAATCTGAAGGCGCTGAAATTAGGTCTTGACGGACTAGATTACATTTACATGGACGGAAAGAAAATAAAGAATACCAAAAAATTTCAGGTGACGTTAGGAGAACATACGGTTACCACGGACACAGATGATAAATCTTATCAATTGATTTTTATGCAATCGGCAAACCTGCCTGCCATGTTCATCACGACAGAATCAGGAAGTATGGAAAATATGAATGCCTCAAAGGAAAATCGGGAGAGCGGTACCATTCTGGTTATGGATGAGAACGGAGATGCTGTGTGTGTGGGACCCCTGGAATATATAAAGGGAAGAGGAAATGTCACATGGGAGAATTCTGATAAGAAGGGATATCATATTAAACTTCCCAAAAAAGAAGATCTTTTTGGTATGGGAGAAGCAAAGGACTGGGTCCTCCTGGCAAATGATTTTGATGCAAGCATGCTGCGAAATACGATCACATATGATTTTGCGGCCAAGTCAGGAGTAGCATTTACACCTGAATCGACATTTATGGATCTGTATATGAATGGTCAATACTGGGGAACTTATCAGTTGTGTGAGAAAGTGGAAGTAAGCAGTGCAAGGGTAAATATTCCAGACCTTTCAAAAGAGACGAAGAAGGTGAATCCGGGCATTGAGTTGTCGGAATGCAACAGGTTTGGAACAGAGACCGTACAGGGCAGCGCCTCGGTGCCCGGCACGTTGATGGGATATGAGATACCTGAAAATCCGCCTGATATTACAGGAGGTTATCTGCTGGAGCTTGAAATCGGGGGAAGATATGTGCATGAAACTGCTGGATTCGTAACGAACAGAAACCGGGCGGTTGTGATTCAAAGTCCCAAATATGCATCGCGGGAGCAGACAAGCTATATAGCGAATCTGTATCAGGAATTTGAAGATGCGGTATTTGAGTTCGATGGTATCAATCCCTATACAGGAAAAGCGTATTATGAGTATATTGACGTGGATTCTTTTGCAAAGAAGTATCTGGTGGAAGAAATCACTAAGAATATGGATGCAATGATATCGAGTCAGTATATCTACAAATATCCGGATAAGATCAGTGATAAGTTATATGCGGGTCCTGCATGGGATTACGACAGCGCGATCGGGAATGGAATGGCTTCCGAAAGTATTGTGGACAGTAATGGTGAGACAGATTATGGAAAGGATACGACAAGTCCGATTGGTCTGTATGCAATGCAGAACAGAGCAGAAGCCCCGATCTGGTATGCTTTATATTATAGACCGGAATTTCAAGACGCACTAAAGAGAAATTATAAAGAAGCCTTCAGACAAAATGTGTTAGAGGAAGCAGAATATAAGATTGACCAGAATGCGGACAGAATCGTGGATTCTATTAGTATGAATTCGATAAGATGGAGCAACCGGACAGCAGAAGACAAAGAAAGTATCAGGAAGTCCTACTTTGAATCGGTTGCAGAAGTAAAGCAATTTTTAAAAGATAGAATTGAGTTCTTGGATCAGGAATGGAGGTGACATTGGGTGAAGGAAGAAAAAGCGATATTTCGTCATGAATTGAAATATATGATCAGTAGTGAACAAGAAAAGATACAGATAGCAAGAATGCAGGATATTTTGAAAATGGATCCGAATGCAGGCAATAATGGATATATGATCCGCAGCCTTTATTTTGATGATTTTTATAATAGTGCATATGAAGAAAAACTGACCGGGATTGCAAGCCGTAAAAAGTACAGGATCCGCATTTATGATTACAGTGATAAGAAAATTAATCTGGAGTGCAAACATAAACAGGGAAATTATATCTATAAAGAATCGGCATCGCTTACCAAAGAAGAAGTATATCTGATTTTAGATGGATATTATGATTTTTTATTAGGGCATGAAGAGCCGCTGTGTCAACGCTTTTATATTGCCTGTGTAAGCGAATTGTTAAGACCTAAGGTGATCGTGGATTATGACCGGATTCCCTATATCTACGATGCCGGAACGGTGAGAATTACCTTTGATGCACATGTACGTGCCGGTATAGGAAGCTTTGATATATTTGACAGAAAGATACCTACGATAGAAACAATGAGCGCGGGCAGACTGATTATGGAAGTAAAGTATACAGAATGTCTGCCGCAGGTGGTACAGAATATATTGCCGCAGGATACCGGAGAATATACGTCTGCCTCAAAATATTGTATGTGTTTTGAAGAAAAAGAACGTCTTGTGATATAGGAAGCTGGGAGTAAAAGGAAAAGTATGGATATTGTAAAAGAATTATATAAAAAAGTGCCACAAAATATGTTGCTCTGCTTTCTTTCAAGCGTTGTATCCGGATTTATCATACATCTATATGTATTGACGCATAAGTTACCGAACTGGGATGACATCAATAACCTCCAGGGGTTTGGCAGTGGCGCGGAGTATGGCAGGTGGCTGCTGGAATATATCAGACCCCTGTATGGTGAGTGGAGCATTCCTGCATTTAATGGGACGCTCGCTATTCTGCTATGGGCGATCGGCGCGGCTATGATTTACAGAGCATTGGAGCTTACGACACAGACGTCGGCAGTCCTTTTAGGAATTATGGTGATCTCATTTCCGGCGATCGCTTCAACAATGACATATATGTTTACCGTGACCTGCTATGCGATTGGATTCTTATTAGTATGCGCAGGAAGCATGTTATATCGGAGATACCGATATGGGTTCCTGCCTGCTATGCTGCTGTATGTGTTAAGTCTTGGTATCTATCAGTCCTATATCTGTCTGGCAGTCAGTATTTTGATGATGGGGTTCGTGCTGGATATCATACGCGATGGGAAACGATTTAAAGATGTTCTTTTAGGCGGGTGCAAAGCAGGAGCTGTTCTGATCGTTACGTTGCTATCGTATCTGGCAATATCCAAGTGGTTCAATCAGGATATCACAACGGATAGGGGATTGGATACGATGGGGCAGATAGACGTGACAGCGATGCCGCGGCTGATAATGCGTTCCTATAAGAGGATATCAGAATATTTTCTTTGGAAGCCCTATAGCTTTACAACAACTTTTACGCAGCTGGTAAATATTGCGATCTGCATTATGATTGCAGTTACATTTGTATGGATTATGATGCAAAGTAAGAGATATAAGGATAAGCTGGATTCGTTACTGGCAGTTCTGCTGATGTTGCTGCTCCCTGCGGCGATGGCAGCTATCTATATTCTGGCCCCGGAGACACAGGATGCTACCCTCATGATGCTGCATCCCTATTTCTTTTTGTATGTAATTCTGATCGCACTTGCTGAAACGCTGGGATTGCAAATAAAGGATACCGGAGGAAATAACCAAGAATTCAGCAGATATGACTGGAAGATACAGGGATCGAAATATGTAGTTGGAATATCGGTAATATTAATTGCGCTTATTGGATATCAGAACTACCTGGTGACCAATGAAGCTTACTTCAGGACAGAGATTGCCTTTAACAGGGCATATGCGTATTATGACCGTATTATGATGAATGTGGAAGCACAGCACGGATATCGTTATGGTGACGCGGTCGCGATCATTGGAGAATTTTATCCGGATCCCAATCCGTTGTCATCTTATAACATAGATGATAACAGATTTACGGAATTTTCAGGAATTGCATTGGAGAATGGATTACTGACGAGCGGATCCAGGAGAAATTTTTTACGTACTTACCTTGGAATTAACTTGCCGGAAGTATCAGATGAACAGATTGATGCGATAAAAGAAGGGAAAGAATATCAGGCAATGCCGACTTATCCGGACAGTGCTTCTATTCAGAAGATCAATCAGGTATGGGTCGTGAAAGCGCATGAATAAATAGAATAAAAAATATAAGAATCATTGAATGTAAATTAAGATGGAGGCAAAAAAATGAGTGTTAGAGACATGATAAAAAAATCAGTATTGGAATCGGACATGTATAATCAGGCAATATCGACCAGCACAATTCTTACAATTATGGTGGATCTTACGGTGGCATTATTAATGGGACTTCTTATCTATTATATATACAAGAAGTTCTATCAGGGAGTTATTTACAGCAGGACTTTTGCAATGACCTTGGTCGGTATGTGCGTATTGACATGTATGGTAACGCTGGCAATCAGCACTAATGTTGTTATTTCGTTAGGTATGGTCGGTGCATTATCAATTGTAAGATATAGGACTGCAGTCAAAGAACCATTGGATCTGCTGTATCTGTTCTGGGCGATCACGACCGGCATTACAGTAGGTGCCAGCATGTATATTCTGGCAATCTGTACGGCGATCATCATGATCTGCTTAATTGCGTTATTCCATGCAAGAGTGATGAATATAAAGTCATATGTAATGATCATACATAGCACAGGAGAGTGTGATAAAGAGATAAAGAAATGTCTTAATAATATTCGTTATTCTTTAAAATCCAAAGTGTTGAGAAGCGGGGAGACAGAGATCACATGGCAGTTATCCTGTAAAGAAGGAGATACAGAATTTGTGGAGGAAGTGCGTGCGCTTGAAAAAGTAAAAGATGTAACATTGGTGCAATATACAGGGGAATACCACGGCTAGTCAGAAAATGTGAGGATATTTATTATCGAGGGGGAGTTCATACCGAGCAAAGGAACATAGATAATGAATATTGTAAAAGAAGATAGAAAAAAAATACTGGCAGGTATACTGATCACCATTAACTTGCTGGTATTGCTTTCGGGTGCGCTCGCCATTGTGGTTGGAAAAGAGGCATATACTGCTCATTTGAATGGTGAATTATGCATGTTGGATTTTTCAAAAGAAAGTGGATTTTACACACAAGCGTTCTCTTTGGAGGTGAAACCATACAAAGCCGGAAGTATCTATTATACGTTTGATGGCTCTGAACCTGACAGGGATGGCGAGAATACGTTTTTGTATACAAGACCGATCGATATACCGGCAGGGGAGACAGAACGTGTATGGAATTTAAGGTTTAAGGAATATTTTACCGGTGATTCACAGAGTGAAACCTATACCGTTACCTATATCATGGGCACCAATGTCGATAAGCGCTACCACACCCTGGTCATGAATATCGTAACAGACATAGATAATCTGTATGGTTATGAAAATGGTATTTTCAATGAAGGAAAATTGCGGGATGAGTATGTAACAGCGAATCCTGATGAAGAAGAGAATGGAGATATGCCGGCAAATTATAATGTACGAGGTAAGATTAGTGAGCGTCCGGTATATGTAGATATTTTTGAATCGGATGGTACCAATGTGATATCACAGGAGGCAGGCATCAGAACCTCTGGTGGTGTTACAAGAGAAGCGAGTCAGAAATCGTTCAAATTGTATGCCAGAGATGAATATGATGCCATGGATTATTTTCCGTATGCTTTTTTTCAGGATGCCAGTTCTGAAGCAGATGGAACAGTCAATGCAAAGTATGAATGCCTGAAGATAAGAAATACCGGAAATGACCGTTTAGCTGCTTTCATCAGAGATGAACTTGGAATGCGTCTGGCAAAGCAGGCAGGATTGCAGGATGTGCAATCGGTAACCCCCACAGCTGTTTATATCAATGGTCTATATGCGGGGCTGTATTGGATGCATGAGACCTATGATGATTCTTATTTCAAACAGAAGTATGGTTCGTATGATGGTGAGATGGTGGTAATCGGAAATGCAGAAATGGACATGGCAACAGATACAGATAATGCTGGCGAGAATAAATATGCCAGTGAATATAATAAAGTATATGCAAAGTACAGCCAGATGGATCTGACAGATGACGATACTTATAAAGAGCTATGCGACACGATCGATATTGATAATTACATACAGTATTTTGCAGTAGAGTGTTATATGGGAAATCTGGATTGGCCTTCAAATAATGAGCGCGTATACAGATATGCAGCCGGAAACGGTGAAAAGTATCAGAAAGATACTGTGTTTGACGGCAGATACCGCTATCTTATTTATGATGTGGATAGTTCCATGGGGTTCGGCAGAGAAATGGAAGATATGAAGGACTATAATGCATATGAAAGAATGTGCAATGTGATCGCGAATGACGCGCCCCTGATGAAGGCATTAATACAGCGGGAAGACGTGAAAGCTGTGGTTGCAGCGTATATTTGTGATTTGATGAATGATTCCTTTTCTGATGCCAGTTTTACTGCTGCATTGACAGAGCTGGAAAAGGAACGGGAGCAGGAAATGCAGTATTTTATAACAATCAGTAATGCGGATGATTCGTATACGGATATTGATGAAGCTTACATGAAGGAACAACTGCAAGTGATAGAGAAGTGGGCAGAAAAGACACCAGCGGATATGCTGAATGGGATAGAGTCAGAGTGGAATGTCGGAGATAAATATAACCTGATGTTAAATATACCGGAAGGCGCTTATGCCCATATCAATTCGGCACAGGTGGAAGCACCCGGAATCAAGGCAGTATATTTTTCGGATCTTGATGTAGCAATTACCGCTGACATCCTAAAAGGAAAGAAGATTGCATATTGGAGGATCAATGGAACAAAATATTACGGGTCTTCAGTTTCCATTAAAAAAGAAATGATAAGGAATGGAAATGTTTATGTTTCTATGTATGTAAGAGATGACAGTAGCGCTGGACTTACGCTCACAAAGGTTAAGTCAGAAGGGGATTCTGATTATTTTTGTATCTATAATCCGACCTTGCACCAGATTTTAACAAAAGACTATTATGTAAAGGATAAAGAAAACCCCTCGCATGTATACCATTTACCGGAAAAGATCATGGAACCTGGCGAAGAAGTGAGGATCAACTGTGCAAATTGTCTGGAAGATGAGAAAAATATATTACTGCAGGTGGGATTTTCACTAAGCAGCGGAGAAAAACTAGTATTGGAAAATAAGGCAGACGGCGATAGAAGTCAGGTGGAGATACCACATTTCGGAAATGCAGACAGTGTGTACGTAAAAGATGCTGCATCGGGAGAATGGTTCGAGAAAAAAATAGAAAAATCACAAGAATTAAATTTTGATAGGACACTTGATAAGCTGGCTGTTTATAAGTAACGATAACAGAGCAGCTTTAAGATGAGAAATAAAAGGAAAGAGGTTTTTGTTATTAAAAGGAAGGATATACATTTACTTATTTTATTACTTTCCTGCCTGAATCTGACGCTACAGTTTTTGATACTTTTTAAATTAGATTTGGATGGATTTAAATATCAGAAAATTGCATTGGAGATTTCTGAGGATAGCGGCTTTTATTCGGATGATATCAAAATTACTGCAACGACCCCATTAAAAAATATTACCATTTTTTATACGGAGGATGGATCGTTTCCGGATATTGAGAATAATGGGCATACATTTGTTTATAAGGATCCCATTCAGCTGAAAAGCGAGGACGGAAAGATAGAAGCAAAGGTACTGAAATTTGTGGGGCGTGATGAAAAAGGAAATACATCAGATTTATACACGAATACATATTTTATAGGGAAATACGTACAGAACAGGTTTGATTCATTGGTGATCAGTTTGTCCACTGATTCAGATCATTTATATGGATATGAGAACGGTATTTTTGTAGAGGGCAAAATGCGCGATGATTATGTCGCAGAACATCCGGACGAGGAATTAAAATACAGTGCCCCTGCAAATTATAATCTGCGTGGGATAGAAAGCGAAAGACCTGTACATATTGAAGTATTCGAATCGGATGGGACGCGTGTGATATCTCAGGATGGTGGAATCCGGACATCAGGCAATTTTACCAGGACATCGGAGCAGAAGTCATTTAAGCTATATGCGCGAAGCAAGTATGATGAGCATAACAAATTCATCTATCCATTCTTTACGGATGCAGATGTACAGAATAATGGTGCAGTTGCAACTAGTTATCATTGCGTAAAAGTGAGAAATACAGGAAATGACCGCCTCGAAGCATTTATCAGGGATGAATTGGCTATGCGGCTGGGAGAACAGGCTGGTCTGCAGGACGTGCAATATGTACGGCCGGTCAGTGTTTTCATTAATGGTACTTATAATGGCTGCTACTGGCTTCATAGTAATTATGACGATGCATATTTTAAAAATAAATATGGCGCCTATGAGGGAAATATGGTCGTGATCGGTAATGGCGAGATGGAGATGGAGACGGATACAAAAGATGATCTGGCAAATCAATATGCGGCTGAATATACGGATATTTATAATAGGTATAGCACAATGGATCTGACACAGGATGTTAATTTTGAAGCATTGAATCAGTATATTGATATCGAAAATTATCTGAGGTATTTTGCTATAGAGATTCTTATGGTAAATCAGGACTGGCCATTTAACAATGAAAAAGCATATCGTTATGTGGATGATAACGGGAAAGATTATAAGAAGGGAACTGTATTTGACGGAAGATACCGATATCTTTTATACGATGTGGATACTTCGATGGGGCATGGCTATATCGCAGATAATATCGGCACAGATGAAAGTTTTGAGATATTGGAACACTGTCTGGATCCGGAACGTAATTATGCGCCATTGTTTGCAGCATTAATGAAGCGGGAAGCGTGCAGGCAGCAATTTATCCTGGATTTATGTGATCTGATGAATGGCGCTTTATCCTATGAGAATGTAAGTAAGACATTGGAGGGTATGCATCAGGAACGTGAGAATGAGATGGTCGCATATATCAGGGAAAGCGAAGAAAATGACGCGCTGACAGACATATCCGGTTATTACACGAATATGCAGATGGATTGTATCAAGGCATGGGCAAAGGTGACACCGCCTGACATGCGTTCGCATTTACAAGAGCTGTGGAATCTTGGAGACCAGTATGAACTGAATGTATTCCTGCCGCCGGATGCCTATGCGAAAGTAAATTCAGTGAAGGTGGATGCGGAAGGCTTCAGCGGGGCTTATTTTACAGACAGTAAAGTCAGGATATCGGCGGTCGTGCCTCAGGGCAAGAAATTCGCTTATTGGCGGATAAATGGGAAAAAGTATTGGTATCCGATTATGGAAATAAATAGTGAAATGGTCCATAATGGCAAGATTTATGTGAGTCTGTATATGACAGATGATGAAGCGGCAGGGATGGATATCCATTCTGTCTGCGCGAAGGGCGAAAGTGATTATTTTGTTTTAAAAAATAATACATTTCATATAATTGATACCAAGGGATATTATGTAAAAGATAAAGACAAGCCATCGCATGTATATTATTTGCCGCAAGCTTTGGTGGAACCGGGTGCGAGTATAAGGATCAATTGCCAGAACTGTCTTGAGGATCAGATCGCATATTTTATGCAGGTGGGATTCTCCCTGTCAGAGGGTGAGACACTGACACTTGGAAATGAAAGAGGTGGTGATCTGGATGCTGTTAAGATACCGAAGCTCGGGATCGACGGAGGCGTGTACTGTAAGGATTACCAGACCGGAACATGGAAAGAAAAAAGTATAGGGACTGCAAGGAGTATACTGGTGGATGATCTGGACAGACCATATCGATAACATACGAGGGCAGCGAGCCAATACAAGTAAAGCAGCTTGCCGATTCCTCTTGTATTTGTTATAGTAGTTTTAGCTTAAGTATGATAATAGGAACAATGCAAAATTACTCGTGACAAAGGAACCTGTAAGATGTTATTTAATTCTTATATTTTTATATTTTTATTTTTACCGATTACACTAGCTGGTTATTACGGATTTAATTATCATATGAGGTATGAGATGGGTAAGCTATGGCTTGCCCTTATGTCGTTATGGTTCTACGGATATTTTAATCCAAGCTATCTATTGATCATGCTTGCAAGTATCATTATTAATTATACAGTGTACCAGGGAATGCTGCGCGTAAAGGAGAAACATAGTTACAGGAAAGCAATTATGCTGTCTGGTGTATTATTTAACGCAGGATTAATTTTTTATTATAAATATTATGACTTTTTTATAGAAAATATCAATGAAATATTTGGAGCTGACTATACATTGACACATATTCTGCTGCCGCTTGGTATCAGCTTTTTTACATTTCAACAGATATCCTTTCTTGTAGATACCTACAGAGGTCAGACGGGTAAATATTCTTTTCTGGATTATTCATTGTTCGTCACTTTCTTTCCCCAATTGATTGCAGGACCGATCGTGACACATAAGGAGATGATTCCTCAATTTCAGGATACAGGCAGAAAAGCAGTGAATTGGGAGTTATGCGCAAAGGGTCTTCTCATATTTTCCCTGGGCATGTGTAAGAAAGTGATCTTGGCAGATGCGTTCGGCAAAGGAGTTGACTGGGGATATGCCAATATCCCGCTTTTGGATTCCACGAATACGATTCTGGTCATGCTTTTCTATGCGATGCAGTTATATTTTGATTTCAGCGGATATTGTGATATGGCGAGGGGAATCGGGTATTTCTTTCATATTGACATACCGGTAAATTTCAATTCTCCCTATAAAGCAGTCGATCTGCTGGATTTCTGGAAAAGATGGCACATTACCTTGAACCGCTTTATGACACAGTATGTGTATATTCCATTAGGAGGGAACCGCAAAGGTGAGTTTCGTACCTATATCAACTTATTTGCAATATTTATAGTGAGCGGTATCTGGCATGGAGCCGGATGGACATATATTGTGTGGGGAACCATGCACGGTATTGTCTATGTGATGAATCGGATCTGCCTTAAATGGATACGTAAGGTTCCAAGTGTCATAAGTCGATTTGTTACCTTTCTGTTTTTTAATATTTCAATCGTGTATTTTAGGTCAGAATCTGTAACGCAGGCCAATCAGATGATGCTGCGCCTTTTTAAGGGTGGATTTGGAGCCATCAATCTGAAACTGGCAGAGTTATTGAATCTGGACGAATTCTGGTATATTCTGAAGGTTTTGCATTTGGATCAGGGAACCTACAGCAAAGCATATGTGTGCATCATCCTATTGACAGCGTCGTTACTCATCGTATTTTTGGGTAAGAATGTAAATGAACTGGCAGAACGATTCGAACCCAAGATCTGGAACACGATTGCAATTGCCGGAATCTTTGTATGGTGCGTCATTTCACTTTCAGGAGTCAGCACCTTCCTATACTTTAATTTTTAATATAGAATCAATTATCAAAAGCGGGTTTGTTGAATTCGTCAAATTGCATCAATTATGTTAGTGCATGTATATGTGCAAATTGACGAAGCCAAGTGCTATGATAGTTTTGAACGCTTGAAATTATACATGCATAATAAAGGACTTGTTTTAGAATAAATATAGATAAATGTGGATAATGAATATGAATGATGAGAAGAATGTGTATAACGCGGAAGGTTCGGATAAGAAATGGAAGAAGTGGATGATCAGTGTTGTTATTATTGTAATGACAGCTTTTCTGGCGCTGATCGGATTAGTGATCTATGTAGATCCGTTCTTCCAGTATCACAAGCCGATTGAGGGATTTCCCTATTTAATCGATAATCAACTGAGTCAGAATCCGGGAATGGCGAAAAACTGGGATTATGACAGTGTGCTTCTGGGGTCTTCCATGACGGTGAATTTTAATACGGACTGGTTTTCAGAGATTCTCGGTCTGAATACAGCAAAGCTAAGTTATAATGGGGCGTATCCAAAGGACCAGTCTAATATAATGAATATTATATTTACCAGTCATAATCAGGTGAAGACGG
Source organism: Bacillota bacterium (assembly GCA_023398375.1). GTDB lineage: Bacteria > Bacillota > Clostridia > Lachnospirales > Lachnospiraceae > SZUA-378. Next base: position 57,746 of record JAEWSH010000101.1, read on the forward strand.
TATTTCTTGGAATTGATATTCCAGCATACTCCAGTGAGGTAGAGGCGACAAAATATCCGATTCCTGAGTATTTATATGACACCAATTATCTGAATGATATCTCCTATGTATTAAATAAAGATGTGTTGTTGAATTATATTTTACGTGCGGTGGCAGATCCGAAAGACAAGACAGTGATACCAACGATGTATGCCTTATGGTGGACAGATGAGTACTTTAATAAGCAGTATGTCCTGCAATATTATGAGGCACCGGAGATTGTTGCCGAAGAAGCTCCGGAAGATGCATACATCGATCAGGTCAGGGCAAATCTGGATGTCAATATATGCCCTTATATAGAAGCCAATCCGGATACGGAATTTGTGATATTTTATCCACCTTACAGCATTCTTTACTGGTATGGTGTGAATCGCGAAAATAAGCTTGTTGCAACGCTTGCAGAATATCAATATGTGTCAGAGCGTCTGCTGCAGTATGATAATGTAAGAATATTTAACTTTCAGGATCAGGAAGAGATCATAACGGATCTAAATAATTATGCGGATTATGACCACTATCATGAAACGATCAATCACTATATGTTAGAATGTTTTGCGGATGGTACCTGCGAACTTACCAAGGAGAATCTGAATGATAGTATAGATAGGATGAGGAGGGTCGCAGCCAACTATGATTATGATTCTCTATTTGTAATACCATGACAACTGACGAGGAGATAAATTTATGGGAAAAAATAAGCTGGAAAAAGACGAGATAAGATTCCATCATATAGGAATTGCAACAGCAGATATTCCGAAGATGCAGGAATATCTGAAACAGATTGCAAGGATTATAGATATGACAGATATTGTGTTTGACGAGCAACAGAAGGCATATTTATGCATGGTGACTTTATCAGATGGAACGCAGATTGAGTTAATAGCGGGACCAATGGTAGAAAAGCTGGTAAAGAAACGTAATTTCTTATACCATACCTGTTATGAAGTGGCGGACATGGATGGAAAGATAGAGTGTCTGATTCAGAATGGTGCGATGGTAGTGTCAGAACCTAAGGAAGCAGTCTTGTTCGGGTGCAGACGAGTGGCATTTTTAGCAACAGATATGGGATTGATAGAATTGGTGGAAGAGGTAAAGAGGAAATAGGAAATAGGAAATAGGAAATAGGAAATAGGGGATACGTGGGAGGTTACTTGTTAAAACAAAGTGTTTGTGATACTATAAGTGGAGTTTTAATCGTTTAAGGAAAAAGGAATGCTAGTTTTACCATAGGAGGAAATACCAGATGTCTTTCGCATCGATACCATTTTTTATATTAGTTACCATTACGTTTATACTATATGGTATCTGTAAGAATATTCGGACACGCCATGTGATATTACTCATAGCAAGCTATACTTTTTATGCTTATTGGGATGTAAGGTTTCTGGCATTGATGATCTTTCAGACTTTTGTAAGTTACATCATTGCATGGAAGATCGATCAGGGACCGCGGGAAAGAGAGAAGCAGCAGAAGAGGTATCTCACGCTGGGTATTATGATCCTATTATCCTTATTGGGCTTTTTTAAGTATTTTAATTTTTTTATATCGTCTTTTAATCAGGCATTTGGTTTAGAAGAGAGAACATTATTAAATATCATACTTCCGATCGGAATTTCTTTTTATACCTTTCAGGCAATCAGTTATCTGATGGATGTTTATCGGGGAGAAACAGCAGCAAGAAAGAGCTTTCTGCAGATATCCTTATATATATCTTTCTTTCCACAGCTGGTGGCAGGGCCGATCGTGCGTTCTACTGACTTTCTATATCAACTCGATGAGAACCATGAGCTAAGTGTACCGCAGACTATGGAAGCGATACAGATATTTCTGTTCGGACTGATTAAAAAAGTAGTAATAGCAGACAGACTGGCTGTTGCAGTCGATACTGTTTTTGCAGCGCCGGCTGCATACAATGCATCTTCTTTGATATTGGCAGTATTGGCTTATATGATACAGATATACTGTGATTTTTCAGGCTACAGCGATATGGCGATCGGCACAGCAAAGGCCTTTGGATTTGAATTGTGCCAGAACTTTAATCTGCCGTACTTATCGAAAGGGATACCTGAATTTTGGAGAAGGTGGCATATTTCATGTGGTACCTGGTTCAGGGATTATTTGATGTATCCGCTGCAGAAGAATGAGTGGTGCAGGATGATAGCAGGTAAACTGAAGGCTTCGGGACATAAGAAAGCCTCCAAATTAGTACCATCTATTATTGGGGCCCTGGTCGTGTGGTTCGCAACCGGATTGTGGCATGGTGCTGCATGGACTTTTGTAGCATGGGGCATGTACTATGGAGTGTTACTGATTCTATCCATGATATTTGACAAGCCGTTACGTGCGGTTTCTAAGAAGATTCACTTCGGAAACGGTGGAATATTTGATGTCATTCGTATCGTACGTACGAATATTCTGGTATTAGTTGGCTATGTGTTCTTCCGTTCGGATTCATTTTCTACAGCATTTACGATATTGAAAAGAATCTTTACCTGGGCAGGAGGTATGAATTATGTTTTTGTATATTCTGTTATTTATATCGTGTTGGTATTTGCGGCACAGATCTTTGCCTATGTTAAGAATAGTGGAAATGGATTCTATATCTGCATGGATATGAGTAAATTTTCTTCCAAACTGATTTTAAATATTGTATTATTGATATTACTTTCATTTGCTTATTTTGGAGATACTGCATTTATCTATTTCCAGTTTTAAGCGATGTGTGACAGGAGGCTGCTGTTTTGATGGCAAAAAAGAGAAACGTAGTAAAACAGATCATAGCTTATTTCTTTTCCTTACTACTTGCAGCATTTATCGTAAATGGCTTGTTATATACGAATTATTGGCATCCGGAAAAATATTTTGTAAGTAATTATTCTTCGAATGCCCTGCACAGGCCCCATAGTATATGCGTGGAAGGCAGAGAAGGTTTTGCGATCCTGCATACGGATGAAAATGGGTATTTTAACGAGCAGGAATTAAATACGGATGGAAGCTATATTTTGTGTCTTGGATCTTCGGATACTCAGGCAAAAAGTATACCGAACAATAAGAATTATTGCCAGATGCTGGAACAGAAGTTATCTGAGGATGGAATTCAGACTGACGTTTATAATGCAGGAATGGATGGGGCAGGATTGGATGAAGTGCTCGGACATTTTCATGCTTCCATGCAGAAATTCAATACGGCAGATATGGTCATCATAGAGATGTCATGGTTTCCGGAAGAAGCTGACCTGCAGGCAGCGATCGGGGATGAATCGGAATACCGGCCCTTTGATTATGCTTCATATCAGGAGTCTTTGGGAATAGCCGGAAAAATGAAGAATGCAATATCAGCATTTCCTTTGCCTCGTGTCCTCAACAATCAGCTTACAAAATTAAGCCAGAATAAGCGGAGAATTCCTTTCGTGGCATTCATGGATCGGAGAAATGAGACTGTGAGCACGGATGAACCGGAGGAGACACAGGTAACAGATGCGGGATACCAGCAATTACTGATGGATGCTGCGGCAAAGATAAGAAGGGAAGCTGGAAAAAAGGATGTGATTCTGTTATTCAGTACAGCAACTAAGCTGGAATCAGATGGAACACTTATAGATACGATGGATCATGAGAAAATGGAATGGTTACAGGAAGCATGTAACGGGAATAACATTGCTTTTATCAACATGGCTCGTACGTATATAGATTACTATAATCAGAATCATGTATTGTACAGAGGGTTTGCTAATACGAGTCCGGGTTCAGGGCATCTGAATAAGACAGGACATGCGCTGATTGCAGAGGAATTATATAATACGATAGATACACAGCAATTAATGCATTAGAAATAACTGTGATTACAAAGGGTAAGTGGAAGGATGATAGGATGTATGTAACAAGAGCAAAACAGATTGTTATTATATTGATTGCAGGAATACTCTTTGCAGGTATTTTACTATGTTACGATCGCATTGGAATACACAATGAGAATCCGGTGAAGAATCAGGAACAGGCTGAGGAAACGGAACAGCTAAGTGAGGTAACTGCTGTTTTGAAGGTAGATCATACGCATATTACAGAAAAGACAGATGCAGATGTACGGATTCAGTGGTGGTTCAATAAAGAAGATGGAAAACATTATTTCTTATTTCCTTCTTCGGCAGATCTCGCAAGCGTAAGATGGGAATATGACGGTTCGGATGTAATGCGTATGGATGGCATTCCGGTTGTAAATGGGACTAGTTATGCCATTACGCAGGGGGAGCATTTGATAGATGAAGGAGAAGGAACTGAGCAGCATCCGATTGTCGTCATGCAATCGGAGAATCTTGGAGCACTATTCCTGACAACGAAGTCCGGCAATCTTGGTTTTATTAATACGGATAAGGAACATGAAGAAGCAGGAACGGCTATTGTTATAGATGAGGATGGCACCTGTACCTACAATGGAAATATGGAGTCAATTGCCGGCAGAGGCAACACGACATGGGATTTTAGTAATAAACGTGGATATCAGATAAGATTTCCTTCCAAAATAGATATCTATGGAATGGGGGCTGCTAAAAAGTGGGTATTGTTAGCCAATTATTTTGACGAATCATTATTACGGAATGATTTCACATATCATCTTGCAGCGGTCTCGGGTATGCCATATTCTCCGGAGACGGTCTTCGTTGACTTATACTTAAATGGGCGCTATTGGGGAAATTATCAAATATCGGAAAAAATAGAAGTTGATGAAGAACGGGTGAATATACCAGACTTGCAGAAAGCGACGGAAAAGAGGAATCCGGACAGGGATCTATCGGAATATGACAGGTTCGGAATGGAGACTTTGGAACAAGTGAATTCTATTCCTGATACATCGATGGGGTATGAAATACCGAATGATCCGGCAGATATTACAGGCGGATATCTTCTGGAGTTCGACATTGGCGATAGATATATTCATGAGAACTCCGGATTTGCGACGAGACTAAATCAGCCGGTGGTAATTAAAAGCCCTCAGTATGCATCACGGGCTCAGGTGGATTACATATCCGATCTGTATCAGCAGTTCGAAGATGCAGTAGATGTATATGAAGGAGTTAATACAGTTACCGGAAAATACTATTATGATTATATTGATTTGGATTCCTTTGCTAAGGCATATCTGATCGAAGAAATAACGAAGAATGTAGACGCTGTAATTTCCAGCAGGTATTTCTATAAATATCCGGATCGTTATAGTAATAAATTCTTTGCCGGGCCGGTTTGGGATTATGATTTTGCATTAGGCAATTATGATTCTCCCCAAAGCCTGTCTGATCCTGAAGGCTTGTATGCAATGCAATCAGGGGAGCAATTTAGTATCTGGTATGCGCTGTATTATCGCGCGGAGTTCCAACAGGCTTTTAAGGACGAATACTGGAATACATTTAGGGAGAATGCGCTGGAAGGTGCTACAGAACGTATGGAAGAACAGTCAGAATTAATGGAATCATCTGCTGTAATGGATCGTATCAGATGGTTCGGAGGTACCTATGAGGATATTGAGAACGAAAAATTTATTTTTGAGGATAATGTTAGCTTTTTACAGGAATTTATAATAGACAGAATTGCATATTTAGATGAAGAGTGGGCAATACAATAATAGACAATAACGAAGATCAGAAAGGAGCATGGCAGAATGTTAGTACGAATATTGAGTATCTTAATGTGGCTGGTAGTAACTCCGTTTTGCTGCGGATTATCCGTAACCCGTCATATGCGGAATGAATCACAGAATCTGACAATGATTATGGTAACGGGATATTTTTTAATGCTGGCTTTGTTTCAGATTATCTATATACCCTTTATTGTATTCTATAATAAATTTGAACCTTTGGTGATTGTGTACGGAGCTGGAATTGCAGTATATGCAGTATTTTCCTTAGTACTCAATGGAAAATACTGGATATCACATCATAAACATGTGGAACAGATGCATTGGAGTACGTATGCTTTATGGATGATAGCACTTGCACTGATTGGATTCCAGCTGTATATGACAGTTTTCTATCAGTTCCATGACAGTGATGATGCATTTTTTGCCGTAACATCTGTGATTACAAATCAGAATAATAATATGTATGTGAAACTGCCATACACCGGGGAAGCATCGAACTTGGATATCAGACATGCCTTTTCTTCCGCGCCGATTTTTATCTCATTTCTTGCAGGAGCCAGCGGCATTCATCCGACAATTGTGACACATGTGATATTCGCAAGCGCCGTATTGGTTTTGTACTATATGTTAATAAAATTGATTGCAGATATTTTGGTGGATATAAGATATGTACCGTTCTTTCTGATCCTTGTCAGTATTATGAATGTATTTGGAAATAATACGATATACACCAGCAGTACTTTTTTGCTGACGAGAACGTCACAAGGAAAAGCTTTTATGGGAAATATCATACCGGCCGCTGCTACTTTGGGCTTGCTGTTGGTGTGGAAAGAGCTGCTGAGAGAGAAATCAGTGAAGCAGAAAGCTGCACCGTGGGTATTGCTGTCCTGTGTAATGATTACCGCCGGATATACTTCTCTGCTGGGTCTGGTGCTGACACCACTGCTGATCGTATGTGCAACAGTTTTGTTTGCCCTGCTATATCGAAGACCTAAGATATTATTGCCATGTGTGTTCTCCATGATTCCCATAGCGGTAATCGGTGCACTATATGCAAAACTGTTAATTGGGTAAGACAGGAGGAAGGCGAATGCTTGAGGTATTCGGACAGATAACCGATATATTTAAATCGTATAGTGAAAATAGTATTTATATGACTCTGTTCTTGTGTGCATTATTCTATTTATGGATGACAGAAGAGGAGAAAGGGAAGCGGATAGTGCTTATTTATGCATCAGCCTGTGTGCTTGGAATGTTTTTCTTTCCGGTAAGTGCGTATCTGTTGATCAATACTGCCTTTGATGGTGAGACTTATTACCGGATCCTCTGGTTCTTACCAGTCTGCATAGGTATCGCATATGGAACGATTCATTTGATCTCCAGGCAGAAAAAGGTGGGACGTAAGATAGTCCTGACAATTCTTGCCTGTGTGATTCTCATCAATGGCGGCGATTATACCTATGATAATCCTACTTTTGAAAAAGCAGAAAATGCGTACCATATTCCGCAGTCGGTCATTGATGTCTGTGATGCCATCAGACCAACAAACCAGGATGGATGGGTGTGTGCGGTAGTACCGCAGGAATTTTTATCCTATGTCAGGCAATATGATACGAATATTCACTTACCATATGGAAGGGAAGTACTGATTCCACGCTGGAACCAGTGGCATCCAATGTATCAGACCATGGAAGCCGACATTATCTACGCCAAGACACTTGCCAAACAGGCCAGGGAAGATAATTGTCAATATATTATCCTGAATGAGAAAAAAGTATTTGATGAGGATATAGAACAATATCATTTCAAATTAGTGGATACCATTGATGGATATCATATTTATCTGGATACGGATAATTCCATGGGCGTGGTATATACAAAGAAGACTGAAAAGTAAAAAAAATTTTACCAGGAGGCAGTAAATAGAAATGAAAGAATTTAATGCAGATAAGAAATATGTGGTAACGGGAGGTGCCGGCTTTATTGGCTTCCATCTGTCAAAGCGATTATTGGAACAGGGAGCGACCGTAATTGGCTATGATAATCTGAATGATTATTATGAGGTTTCACTAAAAGAAGACAGACTAGATATACTAAGAAAATATGAGAAGTATACATTTGTCAAAGGTGATTTAGCGAATAAAGAAGAAGTAAATGCATTGTTTCAAGCATACAGTCCGGAGGTGGTAGTAAATCTGGCTGCACAGGCGGGTGTCAGATATAGTATTGATCATCCGGAGGCTTATATACAGTCGAATCTTGTGGGATTTTTCAACATATTAGAAGCTTGCAGGCACTATCCGGTAGAGCATCTTCTGTATGCCTCCTCCAGTTCTGTGTATGGTGGGAATGAGAAAGTTCCCTTTTCTACGGAAGATAAAGTGGATTCGCCATTAAGTCTGTACGCAGCAACAAAGAAGTCAAATGAATTGATGGCATATTCTTACAGTAAATTATATGACATTCCATCAACGGGTCTTCGTTTCTTTACAGTATATGGACCATTTGGGCGTCCTGACATGGCGTGCTATAAATTTGCGAATAAAATGGTAAAGGGAGAACCAATTCAGATTTATAATAACGGGGATATGTATCGTGACTTTACTTATGTAGACGATATAGTAACTGGAATTATGAATATTTTATGTAATCCACCAGCAAAGGATGATAAAGGGGTAAGATATAAAGTCTATAACATAGGGAATCACAATCCTGAAAAATTAATGGATTTTATAAAGACCTTAGAAGAGTGTATTGGTATAGAGGCAGAGAAAGAATATTATCCAATGCAGCCGGGTGATGTATATAGAACCTATGCAGATGTAACAGAATTAATGAATGATTTTGGATTCAAACCGGACACTTCCATAAAAGAAGGGTTAACACAATTTGCGAACTGGTATAAAGAATATTATCACTTGGATAAATAACTGGTTTCTTGAAGTGCAAAAAAAGTTATGCCTGACAGTTAGGATACAAAAGATGAAAAAAGAACAAACAATTACAATACCGTTAACGAAAATTATATATGTGATGACGACAATTTATATGTTACTGATAACGGTCATAGTACCGTTATATCATAGAGACGGATTTTGTTTCATTGGCGATAGGAAATATCGCCTTTTTTTCATAAGTTCAATATTTCTCATACCGGTGATTCTACTGCTTCTGTTCGTAAAACATCTGGCTCTTAAGGAAAAAACAGTGCTATCTGTGACTGATATCTGCGCAATTGGGTATGCATGTGTTGTAACTGCATCATGTATGATGAGTACCTACCGTGAGATTGCGATATGGGGATATGAAGACTGGCATATGGGAACAATTACACAATTGCTGTTTGTAGGAATATACTTTGCTGTATCCAGAGGATGGAAGTGGCATACGGGAATTGTAAAGGCTGTTTGTGCGGTATCGGGCGCTATATTCCTGCTGGGTGTTATGAATCGATTTGCAATCGATCCGCTTCAAATGTTTGAGGGCTTGGAGTATTGGAACAAAACACACTTGTTGGCGACCATAGGAAATATCAATTGGTATTCTGCTTATGCTTGTGTTATATTTCCACTGGGAATCTATTTCTTCTGGTCCCAGCCTGTGAAAGAAGGGCGGTGGAATAGACAACTATTGAAGGTTGTCTATTGTAGTATTGCATTTGCGACGCTCATGACACAGGGAAGTGAGAGCGGTCTTTTTACATTATTTGTGGTATTTACGGCATTTTCATATTTTTCATTGGAATCAAAGGATAAGAGATACCGATTTCTTCTGATGAATGTAATACTTGGAGTCACGGCATGCATGCTTGGCATTATTTACCGGCTCTGTGATAAAGAACAGATTTATTTTGCCGCAGACCTTGCGATTGATAAGATAATTTTACAGCCGGTCTGGTGGGTATATACCGGAGTCGTGATGGTTCTGCTGATGGGATATTATCTTAAGAATCATAGAGTAAAACCGGCTTGTAAAAGCGGTGAGACAGAGGCAGTTATTTCTGACGCTGACAGAATACTTCAGAGCGGAAAGTACCAGCGCATATGGGTATACTGTGTGACAGGGATGTTAATACTGATCGGAATCACAGTCTTCTTACATAATAGAAATCAACAGATTTTTCCAGTTTATAATAAGATTTCTGTTCTGAATATGAATAAAGACTGGGGAAGCGGGAGAGGACTTCTTTGGAGTGTTGTATGGAAGGCCTATATCGAAATGCCATGGATAAAAAAAATATTCGGAGCTGGGGCAGACTGTTTTGCGCCTTATCTGTATACACAGTATGCCCAGTTGCTGGATGGATTTCTAGCTGAATGGTGGGGCAATGCGGTGGTTGCTAACGCACATAATGAATGGCTCAATGTACTGATAAACAGTGGTATGTCTGGGATGCTTACCTATGCGGGCATATTTATGACAGCAATATACCGATGGGTCCGTAACCGCGGACGGGCAGAGGTACTGATCGGACTTTCTATCTGTCTGGTGGGCTATATGGTTCATAACACAGTGAGTTTTCAACAAGTAGTAGTAACGCCGATCGTCTTTGTCATATTGGGCATGGGAGAGGGATTATTAAGGGAAAATGCGATTCTTAATGCAAGAAATTAATATAATTTTCATTGCTTAAATAGAGAGTTAGCATTATACTTTAATATGTATGGTTTTTTACAAAGTACAACGGAGGAAAGAGTATGGCAATAATGTCAATTGTAATTCCATGTTATAACGAAGAAGAATCGATTGGATTTTTCTATGAGGCGATGAAAAAATTGGAGAAATCGCTGAATGAGATAGATATGGAATATGTTTTCATAGATGATGGATCAAAGGATAGGACTTATGCGCGGCTGTCTGAACTGCATGAAAAGGATAACCGGGTAAAGTGCATTTCTTTTTCCAGAAATTTTGGAAAGGAAGCCGCTATTTTTTCCGGGCTGCGTGCAGCTGCAGGAGACTGTGTAGTGGTTATGGATGCGGATTTACAGCATCCTCCGGAGACGGTCATTGACATGTACGAACAGTGGAAAGCCGGATTTGAAGTGGTAGAGGGTGTCAAGATCAACAGAGGTAAGGAATCACCTCTTCATAGATTACTTGCGAATAGTTTTTATGGTATGTTCAGTAAACTGATTGGAATTGACATGAATAATACTTCTGACTTTAAACTTCTGGACCGTAAGGTAGTAGATGTACTGGCAGGATTACAGGAGAGAGATACTTTTTTTCGGGCACTTTCCTACTGGGTAGGATTTAAAAGCACTTCCGTTTATTATGAGGTGCAGGAACGTGTTGCGGGAACCACCAAATGGTCCTTCTTCTCGCTGATCAGATATGCTTTTCAGAATATGATATCATTTTCTTATGCACCGCTTCGGTTCATCATGGGATTAGGCATCGTTACAATATTGATTGGAATTATATTTGGAGTGGATGCTCTTATCAGCTATATTCATGGAAATGCACAAAGCGGATATCCGACACTGATATTTATGCTGATCATATCAACAGGTGGCATTATGCTGAGCCTTGGTATTGTGGGCATTTATATTGCAAAGATATATGAACAGATCAAGAACAGACCCCAGTATATCATTGGGGATAAAAAGGAATAATAGTATGGATTATATAGATATTCATGCGGATGATTATGCGATATCCCTGCATGCGTCCGAGAATTTAATAGAACGTGTAAAGGCTGGAAAATTAGATAGTATCAGTATCCTTCCCAATATGTCCTGTTTCAAAATATGTATGGAACGGTTACTGGAAGAATGGGATGAATTTCCAAAAAAACCCTTGATTTCAGTACATATAAATCTGATGGAGGGACATTGCTTAAGTCCGGCTGAAACAGTACCGGATCTTGTAGACCCGGAGGGGTACTTTAAGGTTTCCTGGGGCAGTCTGCTGCTGGCAAGCTACAATCCGATGAGCTATAAGAGAATCAAGAGTCAATTAGAGGCTGAGATACAGGTACAGATAGAGCGCATCAGTGATGCAGAACCGGCAGAATGCGAATTGAGACTGGACAGCCATCAGCATACGCATATGATACCGATCGTATTTGACGCGATGATGACAGCAGTCCGGAAACAACAGTATCCGGTAACTTTTATTCGTGTCGCGAGAGAACCGATCATGCCGTTTTTAAAGCATATAGATTTGTATTCCAGCTATTCTGTTACGAATATTGTAAAGAATGTCATTTTGAATTTATACGCAGGCAATGTAGAAAGACAGCTGCGCGCTATGAAGATAGAGCCGGCGTTATTGTGGGGACTTGTAATGACCGGACATATGGATGTTGACAGGGTAAAGAAGCTTTATCCTTCCATGCTTGGGGTCTGCAAACGTAAGAAAAAGAAAATGGAACTATTATTCCATCCGGGATGTGTACTGGCTGAGGAAATTAATGAGGAATATGTAAAGAAAGGCTTCGTTGAATTCCATTTATCAGAGGGCAGGAAGATAGAGCGTCATGCGGTTGACAACCTGGCGCAGGAGGTAATACATGAGCAAGGATGATATGACACAGAATATGAAGGAGCGGGTGTATTCCTATCTGTTATTAGGGATTGGTCTGCTCTTTTATCTTTTTTTTGCATTTTATGACGGAACGGTGATTTGTGCGGATTCACCTTCTTATATATCGATGTCAGTGACAAGAGAGGCTTTTTACCCTAGCCTGCTTGCATTGTCAAGAAGTGTTTTTGGTAATAACGATACGTATTTATTTGCGGTCATAGTTGTACAAAGTGTGATAGCGGCATTTGCTGCATGGAGCTTAGAGGAATTCCTAAGAAAAGAAATTCAGATGCCAAAATGGATCAGTCTGTGTATACTGGCACTCCCGCTTATGGTTTCATTTCTATGTAGATTTGCTGCCTTGCGTTCTTCTATGTATTCGAACAGTATTATGACGGAGGGAATTGCCGTGTCATTATATCTGGTCGTAATTCGGGAACTATTGGAATATCTTTTTTATCAGACGAAAAAAAGCCTGATAATCGGCAGTTTGTTATCAGCATTATTAATATCGACGAGAAAGCAGATGCTGGTAACGCTGGCACTTCTAGCACTTGCCATAATGGCAGCTGCCTGGTGGAAGAAAAACATTGGCAGGGGCATTATGAAAGCAGTAGTCATAAGTATTTTGGTCATGGCAGCAGTATTGGTATATGACAGAGGATATAACTATATGGTACGCGGTGAGATAGCAGGTCATTCCAGCGATAACCGTTTTATTATGACGATGATCTTCTATACAGCGGAGGAAAAGGATGCAGTCTATGTAGAAGATCCGGAGATCAGGAAATTATTTCTGGATATCTATCATGTGTGCGATGACAGCGGATTCTTAGGAAGCAGTGCCGGTGCTGGATGGTATCAGGAAGTGACTCATTTCGGTGATCACTATGACCATATCCAGATAGACACAATGTGGCCGATGATACATGACTATGTGGAAAAGCAGAAAGGTCTGGAACCAAATGAGCAGCAGAGCATGGAACTTGAAATAGAAACAGATCGTATTATGAATGTCCTGATCGCTGATCTGCTGCCACATAAATTGATCCGTATTGCAGAAGTATTATGGAATAATTTTCTCTCAGGACTGGTAACAACGGTAGCACAGAGAACACCAATCTTAGTCTGGTATACGGTTCTGGCATATCTTGGGTATGCTGTTCTGCTCATCTATAACATAAAAGTAAATAAGCTGAGTAAGGTCAATATATTTGCCCTTCTCACAGTGGTATCCATCATATTGAATGTAGGACTGGTGTCTGCAGTTATTTTCTGTCAGACGAGATATACGATTTATAATATGCCATTATTTTACATGAGCGGCCTGCTGATGCTTTATGAAATCTATAAAACTAGATTTGGAATCAGGAGCAATAAGAAGCCGGACTAATATGTAAGAAGATCAGTATCTAGATAAGGAGTGACTCAGAATGGATTTATATAAAAAACTGGAAAAGGGAACGTATATTATAGCGGAAATGTCTGCAAATCATGCCGGTAGTATAGACAGGGCAAAAGAAATCATTCACGCTGCAAAAGAAAGCGGTGCGGATTGTATTAAGATCCAGACATATACAGCGGATACCATGACAATTGATTGTCATAATCGGTATTTTCATATAACGGAAGGTACCTGGGAAGGAGAGAATCTGTATTCCCTTTACTGTAAGGCATACACTCCATGGGAGTGGCAGGCAGAATTATTGGCAGAAGCCAAAAAAATAGGAATCGATTTTTTCTCAACGCCATTTGACAAGACCTCGGTAGATTTTCTGGAAGAGATAGGAATGGATTTTTATAAGATTGCATCCTTTGAATTAGTGGATATCCCACTGATTGATTACGTTTCTTCCAAAGGAAAGCCGATCATTATGTCTACTGGAATGGCTAATATTGGAGAAATACAGGAAGCAGCGGCAACAGTTGCAAAGTATAAGAACCAGCTGGCCTTGCTCAAATGTTCCAGTGCATATCCGGCAGTCTCTGATCAGATGAACCTGAAGACGATTGCCAATATGAAGGAAGTATTTGGTTTGCCGATTGGACTGTCTGATCATTCAATGGGCTCAGTGGGTGCTGTTACAGCAGTTGCTTTGGGAGCCAGTATAATAGAAAAACATTTCTGTATCAGCCGGGAGATCGAGAATCCGGATGCGACGTTTTCTATGGAACCGGCAGAATTCAAGGCAATGGTACAGGATATCAGACAGGCAGAGAGAGCAATAGGCCGTGTGAATTATACGGTAACAGACGATGAAAAGAATAATATTATCTTCCGTCGTTCCATCTTTGTAGTGGAAGATATCAGGAAAGGTGAGAAGATAACACCCCAAAATGTAAGAGTGATCAGACCGGCATATGGACTGGCGCCAAAATATTATGACAGCGTGTTGGGACAGATCGCGCTGAAGGATATTAAACGGGGTACTCCCCTGCAGTTCGACATGATCGGTAATCTATAAATAGGGTGCCAAAAGCGTGCTGTATATTTGAATTCGTCAATTTGCACAATTTATGTTTTGTGTAAATTGACGAAGCCAAGTTCTATGATAAGCTTTGACATTCTAATTTTTATATATAATTGTAGTTATATATCAGATATGCTTTCGGAGAAAGGAGAAATAGAATGCAGGATACATCTGCTTATTTGAGACCAGTTACGGAAAAAGATATAGATTTGTTATATGAATGGGCGAATGATGCGACAGTTCGTGCAAATGCATTCTCAACGGAGCATATACCTTATGCCGATCATGCGCGATGGTTTGCTTCTAGACTACAGGATGAAGATACCAGGATTTATATTTATATGTATGGAGAAATACCGGTCGGGCAGATACGGATTCACATAGAGGGTGAGGAAGCAACGATCGATTACAGTATTGATGAACGTTACCGCGGGCAGGGACATGGAAAGCAAATGTTGAAGCAATTGGAACAGATAGTGCAGGAGCAGCTTCCCCTGATAAAAAGCTTCTTTGCACAGGTAAAGTGTGGAAACAAAGCTTCAAAGACTGTTTTTGTGGCAGCCGGATATGAAGAAGAATATGTTGTTTACCGCAAGAAATTAAAATAAAGCGAATGCCAGGGATTTGTGGACAAGAAAATAAGCCACTGGAACATGATAGAAAGGACAACGGATATATGAAGATCATAATTGCAACAATTAAGAGCTGGAATATAGAATACGCAAGAAAACTTCAACAAAATCTATCAGCAGAACATACAGTTCAAATAATTGATAAGAAGGAAGATCTACAATTAGATTTCATTAAGACCTTTGATCCTGATTATATCTTTTTCCCACATTGGTCTTATATAATAAAGGAAGAGATCTTTAGTCATTTTACCTGTGTGGTATTTCATATGACGGATCTGCCCTATGGCAGAGGCGGAAGTCCGTTACAGAACTTAATTGTTAGAGGGCATGGAACAACAAAGATTTCTGCGATCCAGGTTACAAAAGAATTAGATGCGGGCCCGATCTATAAAAAAGAGGAGCTATCTTTGGCGGGTTCGGCAGAAGAAATCTTTCGAAGAGCTTCCGGAATCATATTCAATGAGATGATTCCAGGCATTCTGGCGGATAGACCTGAACCAATACCGCAGACAGGAGAGATAACCACATTTACCAGAAGGAGACCGGAACAGAGTCAGCTGTTACCGGACATGGATATAAAGACGATTTACGACTATATTCGTATGCTGGACGCAGAAGGTTATCCGAATGCTTATTTGATGCTGGGAGATAAGAAGTTGTCTTTTACGAAAGCAGAATGTGAAGATGGCAAAGTAATCGCACAGGTGGAAATAGTGTGAGAAGAAAATCTAAGTAACAAAAATACTGTTACTAAGAAATTCTAGGCAGCAAAAAATTGATGCTAAGAATAACTAGATAGAGGAATGTCCAGGGAGGATAGGAAATGAGTACAATATTAGTAATAGCAGCACATCCGGATGATGAGATATTGGGCGTGGGAGCAACGATAGCAAGCCGTGTGCTGGCAGGTGACACAGCCTATGCAGTGATATTGGGAGAAGGACAGACTTCGAGGGCCGCTCACAGAGAAGAGATGGAACAGTCAGTGGTTGAGGAATTGCATAAGGATACACTTGCAGCCGCAAGGCATATCGGATTCAGAGAAGTTTTTTTTGAGAATGTGCCTGACAATCGCTTTGATCAGGTAGATTTATTGGATATTGTAAAGATGATTGAAAGAGTCGTAAAAAAGGTACAGCCGGATGTCATATATACCCATCATAAGGGAGATTTGAATATTGACCACAGAATTACGTATCAGGCAGTGATTACCGGAACGAGACCGATGCAGGATTGTATTGTAAAGGAAATCTATACGTTTGAAACAGTTTCTTCTACGGAGTGGAATTTCGCTTATGGAGATGATCAGTTTAAGCCAAATGTATTTGTGGATGTGGAGGACACATTTGAACGGAAAATAGCGGCAATGCAGGAATATAGAACTGAGCTGTGCGAATTCCCACATCCGAGATCTCTTAAATGCTTAGAAGTGACGGCACAGAAGTGGGGCAGCGTAGTGGGAAAGAATTATGTAGAACCATTTGAACTGGTAAGAAGCGTTACAAAATATTAGACTGTAACAAGAGGAGCGGCGCCATTTAATTAACGGCGCCATTTTTCATGTGTATAGGTTTATCAGCTTTGTTTTTTAGTGTCAGTATGAATACGATACAGATGCATTTCAAAGTCCTTACGATCCTTTTGTGCGATATTTTCCAAGATAAGCCCAGAGAAAAAGGACTGTATCGCTGCTAAAGCTACAAATCCACAGACAAACAGGGTGGGAAAACGAAGTACCAGACCGGTTTGCAGGTAATCGATCAGAACGGGGATAAAAACACCGAGTGATATTAAAAAAAGAATCACTGACAGCAAACAAAAAAAACGAAGTGGCTTATATACACGGAATAATTTACCGATTACTGTAAGGACCCGGAAACCATCGGAATACGTATTTAATTTTGAAACACTTCCCTCTGGTCTGTCACGATATTCAATAATCACATTCTCTACCTGCATATTGTTGAATACCGCATGTATGGTCATCTCGGTTTCGATCTCGAATCCCTTTGACATAACAGGAAAAGTCTTTACAAATTGATAGCTGAATGCGCGGTAACCTGTCATGATATCTTTTATATTACATTTGAATAACTGATTAATGCTTCCACGGACGACTGAATTTCCAAGATTATGGAAAGGTCGTTTGTTTTCAGTAAAGTATGTGGAGGATAATCTGTCTCCAACGACCATATCGGCATTGTGCATCAATACTTTGTCCACCATTTCACCAGCACAATCCAGCGGATAGGTGTCATCACCATCTACCATAATATAGCATTCTGCATCGATCTCACGGAACATTCTCCGGATTACATTTCCCTTACCCTGCATGTACTCATGACGAATAACAGCACCGGCTTCTGCGGCTAATTCGACGGTCTTATCAGTAGAATTATTATCGTATACATAGATAACTGCTTCCGGAAGTGCTGCTTTTGCATCTGTTACTACCTTTGCGATCGTTTTTTCTTCATTGTAACATGGTATTAATACGGCTATTTTATCCATTGATAACTCCTGTTTTATTAATTAATAATCGATGTTTTTAATATATCATTTTATAGCATGTAAAGCAAATATAATTTACAGCAAAGAATTGTACGAATAGTTACGGCATAGTGATTGAAAACAAGCAAACAATATGATAATATATGAAAATAAATCACAATATCTTATTTTGGCATGCAATATATAGTTAAAGATAGAATATACAGTTAATTGTTTTTGGTCATATTTAAAGAAAAAGGGGGATAAATTATGAACGAAAATGATAATGATAACAATATGGACATTGAAAATTTGGATATTATTTTCAACAGTACACATGATGCTATGTTTCTGGCCGAGTATAATGACGGTGAGATCCGTTATCTCAGAAATAATAAGCTTCATGAGCAGATGACCGGTTTGCGTGGTATCGGGGGAAAAACGCCGGAAGAAATCTTTGGAAAAGAAATTGGCCTGATTTTTAAGGAAAGTTACCAGAGGTGTCTTGAAACAGCAGAAACTGTTACATTTGAATTTACTTATGATTTTGGAAAAGGGATCCGTGACTGGCTGACTAAACTGACTCCGGTATTGAAAAACGGCAAACTGCGCTATATGATTGGATCCCGCACTGATATAACCGAATTAAAACGGTTAAAGAAAGATAAGGAAGAACTGTTACAGCGCCTTCAGTCGATGTTCAGTGAGCATGATGCTGTTATGCTGGTCATTCATCCTGAAACGGGGCATATTCTGGATGCGAATCCTTCTGCCTGTTCTTTTTACGGATATAGCAGAAATGAGCTCTTAACAATGAGAATTCAGGATATTAACCAGCTTCCGGAAGAAGAGGTCTACAAAAGGCGCATGATGGCATACAGATCGCATCAGAAATATTTTTTGTTTCCGCATAAACTTCGCAGCGGTGAGATCCGTCTGGTAGATGTTTATTCCTGTCCGGTAACTTATGGCAGGCAGACAGAATTAGTATCTATTATATTTGATGTAACAGACCGGGAACATTATCGTCAAGAGCTGCAGCGTGAAAAAGAAAGACTCAGAATTACGCTGTATTCAATAGGTGACGGTGTGATCACAACAGATAATGATGGAGTCGTAACAGCTATGAATCAGGTGGCAGCTGAGATTACAGGGTGGCAGGAATCAGATGCGATAGGCAGATCGTTTACAGACATTATCCGTCTCAGAAACGAAGAGACGGGACATGAAGTTGACAATCCCATTCATATTGTCTTAAAATCCGGACGTGTAGTCGGACTTGCAAACCATACTTTACTGATCCGTAAAGATGGTCGTTCTGTGCCAATTGCGGATAGTGCGGCTCCAATTAAAGATGATGAAGGAAAAATCTTTGGAGTAGTCATGGTATTCTGGGATGTCAGTCATGATAAAGAACAACAAAGGCAGATTCTGTATCTGAGTTACCATGATCCATTAACGGGCCTTTATAACCGTCGTTTTATTGAAGACAGGATGAAGAAGATAAATGTAGAGAATAAGCTTCCACTGGCGGTTATCATGGGTGATGTCAATGGACTGAAAATTACCAATGATGTATTCGGACATAGGGCAGGAGACCGACTGCTTCAAAAGGTCGCAGATATATTCAGAAGCATTTGCCGTAAAGAAGATATCATTGCCAGATGGGGCGGGGATGAATTCCTTATTTTACTGCCGTACACTACGCTGGAAACTACAGAAAAAATAATGGAACAGATCAGACATATGTTTCGAAAGAGCGCGGAAGAATCCCTGCAGGTAAGTGTTTCTCTTGGCTGCGCTGTAAAAAAGGCAGAGGAAGAAAATCTGGAAGTTATATTGAGACAGGCGGAGGAACTGATGTATCATCAGAAATTGCTGGAAGGTTCCAGTTACCGGAACACGATTATCAACACATTGCTTGCGACACTTCATGAAAAGAGCATGGAAACAGAGGAACATGCGGAGCGCATAAAAGGATATTGCCAGGCGGTGGGAAGAAGACTGAAATTAAAAGCCGATGAACTAAATGAGTTGGAACTGCTGGCAGTTCTCCATGATATTGGTAAAGTAGGTATTCCGCAGCACATCTTACAGAAACCGGGAGTACTGACTGAGTTGGAGTGGGATGAGATGAAAAGACACTCCGAAATAGGATACCGTATTGCACAGACTACGCCGGAACTGTCAGTAGTTGCCGAATACATCCTATCGCATCATGAACGGTGGGATGGAATGGGATATCCGCGTAAATTAAAAGGAACGCAGATACCTATACTATGCCGTATTCTGGCAGTAGCAGATTCGTATGATGCCATGACGAATGACCGGGTATATCGAAAAGCGATTCCTCAGGAAGAGGCAATTGTTGAATTAGAACATAATGCTGGAACACAATTTGATCCGGAAATAGTAACTATATTTTTAAATATTATTCCTGAGATCAAAAAAACGAATATGCAATAGACAAAAAATCAGATCGTATTTTATAGGGCGCCTCCATGCCAGACTTGTAAGAGCAGTAAGAAGATGATAAACTGTTGCTTATGGGAAGAAGAACTAGCAGCTGCGAAGAAGATATCTGCTTCGTGTAAATGGAGGTCTGATCAATATGAAGTCGACGAGTGATAGAGTTAAAAATGCAATAAGGGCATTTCTTGCTACGTGGGGAGCCAGCCGTGTAACAGGTATAGCTGCGACGAATCTGATTACAGTATTTATGTTTACCTTTTTTTTATATATTTTTGCAAGAATCGTTGAGAGAAAAAGAATTGAGGTTGAGAAGCCGTTGCAGAAGAGTGTGGAAAAAATTTTAAGTATTATTTTTACACTTCTTTATATCGGCGGTGATTTTGAACAGATATGGAGCGGGCTCGACAATCTTTTATTCCGTTTTATTATTACACTTGTGACTGCACTTGGATTATATATCATATTTGAGATGGCAATCAGCATTATAATCATAGAGACGAGCAAATGGAAAGTGGCAGGGACAACTTGGAACCAATGGTTTGTACCAATTGCATCCGGATTTATTTGCTTTATATGCTGGCTTCCTTATCTTGGAAAGAATTACCCGGGCGTGATGACAATAGACAGTATGAATCAGTTCGCGCAGGTAATAGGAGTTTATGCAGACAGCAATCATCATCCGTGGATACATACTCAGGTTATGAAATTTTGGTATCGGGTGGGATTGCTGTTTACTGATAATAAGTCGGTCGCAATTTCTTTTTATACGATATTCCAGATGATATTTCTGTCTTTCTGCGTAGCATATCTGATCGGAACCTTAAGCAGATATCGGTTGAAAAAATGGATTCTTGCAGTTATAGTAGCATTTTATGCATGTATACCATACAATGCGATCTATGCAGTAACAATATGGAAAGATTCTATGTTCGCTGGTGGTGTTCTTTTATATGTGGCAACACTGCTACGGCTATTACAATGGCTGAAGCAGAAAGATAGCAGCGCTTTAAAAGAACATACGAAAAAAACGGAAGTATTCAGCTTCATTATGCTGGTGCTATCTGGTATTATGATGTGTCTATTCCGTACAAATGGCTGGTATGCATTTCTTGTAACGGTTCCCTTTGTGCTGTTTATATTTCGTAAGTATTGGAAATTCATTGGATCCTTACAATTGCTTATTTTGGTGATCGTTGTAATCATTAAAGGACCTGTCATGAATGCAAATCATGTAATACAGCCGGATATTGTAGAGTCATTATCGATACCCGTACAACAGCTATCCCGTGTGATCGTACTGGAAAAGCCAATTTCGGAAGAACAGAATACTTTTTTGAACAATATACTGGATACTTCTAAGATTCAGGATTTGTATAATCCGTATGTATCAGATGGATTTAAGCGTCTGGTGAGGGCAGGAAATGAAGCCTATCTGGAAGCACATTTTATGGAGTTTCTTAAGGTTTATGTGCAGATCGGGCTGCGGTATCCCGTAGATTACCTGATTGCATTCAGAGATCAATCAATCGGGTATTGGTTCCCGGCACAGGAAGGGATCATTGCAGGGGATGAAGGCGTGATACAAAATGAATTCGGAGTAGTCAATCTGCCGGTCTTACGAGGCCCTATGGTAATTAAGATAAATGAGATCGGCCTGAAATTGAAGGATATGATACCGGGATATGGTATTCTGTGGAGTATGGGCGCTTTGCTTTGGCTGATTCTATTGTCGATGGGCATTACTCTGATACGTGGTAATAATAAAATGCTCTTATTATATGTACCCTGTATTGCTATTTTTCTGACGTTAGTAATTGCTACACCGGTAGCAAAAGAATTCCGCTATGCATATGCATACATTTATTGTATCCCGATTTATCTGCTGATACCATTTATAAAAGATATCAAAAACTGATAAAAACACTTGCCAAATTTGATCTGGCAAGTGTTTTTCGCATAGTTCATGACAAGCGAATCGGCTGACCGATTCATCTTTTCTATTTAGCATCAACAGGAGTCTCTTTGGTCAACAGATCAGCGATACGCTGTGCTATCATTTTACGCCCGGCAGCATTGGGATGTATATGGTTTTTTTCCAGATACTGGTCTGCTGTATCTGAATTGATATCCACACCATAATAATTATCCAGGAAAGTAATATTGCTCTCTACAGCAATTGCTTTTGCAGCTACCATATAATCAGCGAGAATTCCATAACCTGTATTAGCGGTATCACCGCCCACCAGCTTACCGTCTTGTTCTACTTCACAGTAGGTTGGGGATAGAACAATGATACGGATATGTGGATAAGCCTCTTTTATAAGTGAAATGGAGGAATTTAATGCTCCCGTAAAGGCTGCTGTATTGACAGGATCGGCCGGGTCAGTGATCATTTTTCCATTTAAATAATCATTCATACCATACATAATAGCAATTACATCAACGGTATTGAAATCAATTCCTTCCATTGTCTTAATGGTGTTTTTGTAATTGGGATCTACGTTTTCAACTACGTTATTGAGAAGTGTATAATCGTTCAGAGTCATCGATTTGGCTACCCAGTAAAGGGAAAATGCATCCTCCGGATGTGTGTCATCCCAAAATGAATTGGATGCAGATGCTGTCATAGTACTGAAAGCGCAGTTGTATACTTGGGCAGGATTGCTGCTGCCCATCAGGGATACAACTTGTGCCGGGATACCATCATTGCCGGTATAATCTGCCAGCACATCATCACCGAGGAATACGATGGATGTTTTACCATCATCGGGATGATTCTTTAGCAAATCTTTGTTCATGGCTGTAATATAGTCCTCTGTTTCCACATCAAAATTCTCATCTGTTTCTACAGCACCGGCTTCGGGACTGCCCTGATTCCATTTTACTAACTTGTACACAGATACAATTAATATAATAAGAATAACAGCAATGATGGCTATATGCGCTATAATATCTTTTCTTTCTTTCATTGTAATACCTCCTGGTAGTTATCATACTTGTTATGATTTTATCCATATGCGGATGTTTTCATTCTACACGTTTCAATATAGGGTGTCTATAAAATCGCAAGAAAAGTCTTTTATTAAATCTTAAAAATTTATGAACAGCATAGCAAATATAGGTCAAATACTTGCCTTGTATCAAGAACAAAGGATATAATAAAAAAAGTGTATAGGCTTTTTGCAGGCGGTAAGCAGGAGATAGAAATGAAACGGAGAAATAAGACGTGAAAAAGAAGATTTCAATAAGGGATATTATATTTTTGCAGGCGGTTATCGTGATATATTCTATTTCTAATATAGTAGCCAAGTTCGCATCAGGACAGGTATTTTTGAGTAAACAGTTTTTCTTATTTTATGGATTGGAAATTTGTGCTTTGGGAGTCTATGCAATTCTATGGCAACAGGCTATTAAGAAAATCGAACTGTCGATTGCATATGCGAATAAAGCAATGTGCGTGTTATGGGCTATGGTATGGGCAGTTGTCATCTTTCATAATGAGATTACGGTGCAGAATGTGATTGGAGTAATATTGGTAATCGCAGGAACAATTGTAATAAATAGTTCTGAAAATGGAGAAGTAAGTGAGGAGGGAGAAATGAAATGAATTTATTTTGTTATTACTTACTTGCGCTTCTGGCGGTGTCAATAGCATCGTTCTCACAAATTTTACTAAAGAAGAGTGCATTAAAAAAATATGATTCTATCATAAAGGAATATTGGAATCCTTATGTCGTTATCGGATATGGGATGCTATTTTCTTCAATGATATTGGCCATTATCGCTTATTCAGGCTTGGAATTTAAGATTGTACCGGTATTGGAATCCATGGGATATATATTTGTAATGATTTTATCATTGCTGTTCTTTCAAGAGAAAATTACCATGAAGAAGGCAATTGGTACAATCTTGATTCTTGCAGGTGTGATTACTTTTAATTTATAGAACGAATATGTTATCAGAAGAATTGTCTGTTATTTTGTAATGGAATGCTGTTCTTTATACCATTTACTATATTTAAACATGCGATATGTAGTGCTGAGTTTAGATAGCTGCCTTGGGTCAGCACATTTTTTGGTAAAAGCGATTCTATCCTTGCAGTCCATATAGACATAATCTAAATAAGGAATACGGAGTTCGGTTAAGGTAGTATTACATTTGGGGCAATTGATTTTATGCCCGTTTAGCATATGGATACGATTACAATGCTGACAGTAGTGAATGTACATCATGAAGATTCCCCCTTTTTCTTCAAAATTGTGAAACTTGTTTGCTGTTTTATTGCAGATAATTGTGTCATTTCCCGCGGACAAAGTCAATGGCGGAGCTTGTACTTTTCATCGACAAATACTGCATGCAGAGGGAGAAAAAGGCGAAAAAAGGCGTAGATATCAGGAGGGGCAAATTACCTTTTGACCCCGGCATCGTATCTAGGAATATATGGAAACAAGTGATATCTGTTGAAAGAGGATGCCGTAAATGGTAAGATAAAATGGCACGTGGTAACCGTAGTAAGTTGGAAGGAATGAGGGTGAATGAAGAAAAATAATATTATAAAACTAAAACAAAAGAGAAAAAAATACATAAGTATTGCTAAAAAAGAAAAATATAACAAAAACATAGACACCGAGTACGAAGACGATAGAGAGTACGAAGACGAAGAAGCATACGAGGACGACGAAGCGTATGAGGACGAGGAAGCGTACGAAGAAGACGAAGCGTATGAGGACGAGGAAGCGTACGAAGAAGACGAAGCGTATGAGGACGAGGA
>JAEWSH010000120.1 GCA_023398375.1 Bacillota bacterium
CATGCAATGTTGAGAAATCTCGCGGGGCAAGACATATACAGAAAGTAAGATTTCCTAAATATGCTGATATTATTGAAACAATGGATGAGGATATTTATATACGATTAAATGCGGAAGAGCACCAGACAAAAATTCCAGGTACTCATATGATGCTTGCTGCTCTTGAACACGGAATAGGATCAACCTGGATTTCTTATTTTGATGTTGATAAAGTTACAGAACTATTACATCTTCCTGATCGCTGTGTCGCATCAGAAATGATTGCATTTGGTTATCCTACAGATGGAAATAAACAGAACATTAAAAAGAGTATTGATGATATCGTTTTCTATAATAAATTCTAAAATCCGTAATAATCAGACTATATCGTAGTAGGAAAGATAACACCAGATAGTAATGTGAGAGGGAATGTTATTAATATACCGCCTTATAAATATGAAAATCTATAGAAATAAAGGAGAATTTCAGAATGGAAAAACCACGTATTTTTACAATGCCATTTTCAAAGATATATCCGCTTTATATTCAAAAAGCAGAGAAAAAAGGGAGAACAAAACAAGAAGTAGATGAGATCATTTTCTGGCTTACCGGTTATGATGAACAATCGTTACAACAACAATTAATGAATGAAACGGATGTGGAGACATTTTTTATAGAAGCTCCTCAGATAAATCCCAATACAGTTCTTATCAAAGGAGTGATCTGTGGTTATCGGGTGGAAGAAATAGAAGATGACATAATGCGCCAAATTCGCTTTCTGGATAAATTAATCGATGAGTTAGCGAAAGGCAAAGCAATGCAGAAAATCTTAAGAGAGTAATTGAATATATATCATATAGCATAGATTGATGATTTGAGGCTTGGTAACTGTTAACTATTATATAGGAACTAATTTTAAGTTAATGGAGGTTTTGTGATGGATCTGAATATGTCAATAGATTTCCTTCTTGAAAATGCAGGACCGGTAATTCAGTATCGACTCAGAAAAGATATTCTAAATAATCTTTCTCCAAAAGATGAAGGTGATCTGCTTGAGCAGATTTATCAAACACCCCATTTTAAGTTATTACAAAGCTATGTTAAGCCAAACGGGTATATAGGAAGTGGTATGCATAGCTATGAAAATTGGCGCGGAGTGAAGCTCCATGAAACGCCGTTACAAGACGGTGAAGCGGCAGCACGATTGCTATCTTATTATGCCATTCCGAAAACGCATCCAATCGTAGTTAATTTCGTTGCGGCTATGAGAAATGAAGATACGTTACGCAAGGAGTTTTCTTATATCCCGCCAGAGATTTCACGCTTCGAGCATAGATATGAAGGACTGAATAATGGTAATAGCCTTATGTCTATGATCTATGCAATGCAGGCTATGCTTGGGTATGGGGATGACTTCGACGATGTGCGGGAGTTTCAACAGATATCTCTACAAGGGTTCCGTCGTATTCTTGAGATGTCTTCGCTTGAAGAGATCACAAAGCGAAACACAAATTCGAAACGTCGTTATAATTATCCATACATCGAGGCGGACGAATATTTTCCTGATGTATATACCCTTACCATGCTCGCATATACAAAGAACTGGCGTACTGATGAAAATGTAAAAATGCTTGCGGATGCTATAAATCACATTAACTCGATTATGAAGCCGGAGAACAATCTACATATACGCATCAATGGAAAATATTATGCTCCATGTTTTGCTTTCATCAGGCCATTTCGAGCATTTAACCCTAATCTAATCGATTCGATACTGTACCGTCGACCGTTGACTGAAATCGCAATGCTAGGTGTTGGAGAAAATGTCAATATTGTAAGAGAGTCTATTAAGAACATAGAACAAGTGTTAAGTGGCGATGGTATATTAAAGATGAATTTTAGCGTGCCACATAATAAGCGTTACTCTCCAAAGAAGATAGAATACCCATCAGCATATGTGGATGTTAGGTTAGAACCTGATTACAAATCCAAAACCTCATTAATGTGCGATCTGACCTTTTGGGCAGTTGAGTTTTTGCATTTGTGTGAAAATGCTGGTGTTCGTTGTCTAGCTTAAAATATAGCAATAGGGAGGAAAGAATTAAATGAGTTTAAGCGTGATTGGTCAAGCAGATGCTAAAACATCGATATTTCTTGTAGATCAAATTGGACCAAGCTGGATCAATATATATGGGTTAATCATTGTAATATTACTTTTAGTACCTAACATGATTTATTTCACAAAATTTCGTGACGTGGAAAACAAATGTAGAAATAAAGTAATGAACATCATAGAGCAAATTGGTAGATATACTTCAATGTTCTTAATGGTTTTTAGTATAGGCTTGGTTGAGTTTGAATTTACATTACCGGAAGCATTTGTTATATATTTTATAGGTAATACCATACTGATACTTGCTTATTGGATTATATGGATTCTATATTTTAAGAAGAAGGTTTTTTGGAGGAGTATGGCACTCGCCATTATACCAGTGGTAATCTTTTTATTAAGCGGTATTACATTAAGGCACTACTTACTGGTGTTTAGTGCTATTATTTTTGGAATAGGGCATTTCTATGT